>NZ_PJCT01000010.1:0-55364 GCF_002837495.1 Bacillus sp. SN32
CACCCGTTCCCATACCGAACACGGAAGTTAAGCTCTTCAGCGCCGATGGTAGTCGGGGGTTTCCCCCTGTGAGAGTAGGACGCCGCCAAGCAAGCTTAAACCCAGCTCATTGAGCTGGGTTTTTTGTTTACTCAAGATCGAGAAAATCAAACAAATACAAACACCGAGGGCTTATATAGCCCATATACTGATTTAAAGTTTCAAAAAGATCTAAATAGTGTATACAATATCCGTTTTAAGGGGAGGCTAATTGTACGGAGGTGGAGAAGATGGACGAAACAGTTAAACTTAATCATACATGTGTGATTTGTGATCAAGAGAAGAATAGAGGCATTCATCTTTATACGAAATTCATATGCTTAGATTGTGAGAGAAAAGTAATTTCTACATCAACTTCTGATCCTGACTATGCCTTTTACGTAAAAAAATTAAAGAGCATTCATACACCGCCATTATATTCATAGACCTGAAAAGGTCTTTTTTTGTACTCTTAATAATAAAAAGAAGATGAAACTTGTTTAAGGATTGAACGTAGTAGATAATAATATTAAAACTGAGTATAGACACAGGAGTCGATTATCTCATGCAGAGATTTTTTCACTTTTTGATGTGGAGTTTAACTAGCAGTGCGACTTTTGTTTTCATAGGAATATTGAGCTTTTTCGGTTTAAACCAGTCGCTTTTTTTATCTTTTGTTTATGGGCTTGCTTCTGGAGCAGCCGTATATATAGCTGGCATCTGGAATGCAAGACGGTTATTTCTTAAAAAGCATGAATTGACAGGAAGAGAGTATGCTTACATTAAGAAAAACTTAGAGGAAGCAAGGCAGAAAATGATCCGTCTTAGGAAAGCCTTGTTTCAGGCTAAAAGCATTCAAATGTTTAAGCAAAATGCAGAAATGCTAAGGATTGTGAGAAGGATTTATCTCCTCACCAAAAAAGAGCCAAAACGGTTTTATCAGGCAGAACGATTTTTTTATCAAACTCTCGATTCGGTTGTTGAATTGACAGAGAAGTATGCTTTTCTATCATCTCACCCAAAAAAAAGCAAAGAACTGTCGATGTCGTTAAGTGAGACACGCATCACTCTTACTGAATTGACCAAGCGTTTAGAGGAAGATTTAACTCAAGTAATGGGTGATGAAATTGACGAGTTGCAGTTTGAATTAGACGCAGCAAAACATTCATTAAAGAAATAAGGGAAGAGGGTAAGAGCGATGAACCGAGACCAAAGCGACCTTCATATAGATGAATTATTGGCAGATCCTTTTGGTGGTAACATAGAGATACCAGGTTCGGAGGCTGTAAAAGCAGAGAAAGAGCAAGTACGGCTTGTTGATGTTCTTCCTGAGGAAAACAAGGAAAAAGCAATTCAGCTTGCCGGACAGATTGATCATAAAAATATGCAAAGCATTGTCTTATACGGTTCACAAGCTCAATCTAAACTGCTGAACTTTTCTCATGATATGATTAATCATGTTCAAAAGAAGGATGTCGGGGAGATTGGCGAAATACTTGGAGAGCTGATGAAAAAGCTGGAGCAAGTAAATCCTGATGATCTCCAATCTAAGAAAAAGGGTTTTTTGGCACGCATGTTTGGAAGAGTATCAAGTTCTCTTCAAGAGGTGCTGTCTAAATACCAAAAGACCAGTGTGCAGATAGACAGAATCAGCTTGAAGCTGGAGCACTCTAAAAATGCTTTAATCAGTGACAACAAGCTGTTAGAGCAGTTATATGAAAAAAATAAAGAATATTTTGCCGCGCTGAATGTTTATATCGCTGCAGGAGAACTGAAGCTGGAGGAATTAAAAACAAAAACAATTCCTAAACTGAAGCAACAGGCTGAATCGAGTGATCATAACCAAATGGCAGTTCAAGAGGTGAATGATTTAATTCAATTTGCTGACCGGTTAGATAAAAGGGTGCATGATTTGCTGCTGAGCAGGCAAATTACAATCCAAAGTGCACCGCAAATCAGACTGATTCAAAATACAAACCAAGCGTTAGCTGAAAAGATTCAGTCATCCATTGTGACAGCGATTCCTCTATGGAAAAATCAAGTTGCCATTGCACTGACGCTTTTAAGGCAGCGCAATGCAGTGGATGCACAACAGAAAGTATCTGATACAACCAATGAACTTTTGTTGAAAAATGCGGAGCTTTTAAAAACCAATACAATTGAAACTGCACGGGCAAATGAACGGGGCCTGGTTGATATAGATACCTTGAAGAAGGTGCAGGAAAGCTTAATAAGCACGCTTGAAGAAACACTGACTATACAAGAAGAAGGACGAATCAAACGCCGTCAGGCAGAAGAAGAGCTTATGATGATGGAAGGCGACCTGAAGCAAAAGCTGCTTACAATAAAGGAAAGATAGTTACCAGTAAGTCTGGCTTTAAGTTCTCTCAGAGGCACGATATAATAAGGTGTAAGAAGACACATTCAAAGGATTGTTTTCATGAACACACCTTTATATAAAGCATTAATTCAACATGCGAGAAGAAATTCTCATTCATTTCATGTTCCGGGACATCACAATGGAGATGTCTTTTTTGATGACGCTAAGTCAATATTCGATCCGCTTCTCACCATTGATGTAACTGAACTGGCAGGACTGGATGATCTCCATCATCCTTCCGGGGTGATTAAGGAAGCTCAGGAGCTTGCCAGTCAATTATATGGATCGGCGGAAAGTTTTTTTCTGGTAAATGGTACGACTGTCGGAAACTTAGCGATGATTTTATCTGTTTGTGAACCTGGTGATACAATTCTGGTTCAAAGAAACTGTCATAAATCTGTATTTCATGCTGTTGATTTGGCCGGTGCTGAGCCGGTTTATCTTGCACCTGACGTTGATTCAGCGATGCATGTGCCTACGCATGTTCCGCTTGGAACAATTAAAGAGGCCCTGGAAGCATATCCAGATGCGAAAGGCTTGGTACTGACCAATCCGACATATTACGGACATAGTGCTGATTTGACTGAGATCATTACTGAAGCCCATCATTACGGGATTCCTGTTTTGGTCGATGAAGCGCATGGCGCACATTTTATTTTAGGTGAGCCTTTTCCGGTCTCAGCTTTAAAAATGGGGGCAGATATTGTTGTTCAGTCGGCCCACAAAACGTTGCCTGCCATGACGATGGGTTCTTATTTGCATCTCAACAGCAGCTGCAGGATTAACAGGGATCGGGTGGCAGAGTATTTAAACCGATTACAAAGCAGCAGCCCGTCTTATCCGATTATGGCTTCGTTAGATATTGCCCGCGCTTATGTACAGCATATTATAGAAGAACAAAAGCTTTCTGACATTCTGCAGCGGATACAAACACTTAAACAAACGTTTGATTCACTTACAAATGCTGAAGCTGTTAACCCTGCTAATCCACTGATCATCACGGACCCGCTGAAGCTCACAATTCGTTCAAAACGCGGGCATTCTGGCTATACGCTGCAAAGCATATTAGAGCGTGCCAACATATTCACTGAGCTTGCTGATGAAAATCAAGTTCTGCTCGTTCTCCCATTGGGAGGAAAACGGAGAATAAACGCTGAAACCATTAGAAGCATCGATGAAGAGATTGAGAAAACGCCTCCGGATCAGACGTTTGTTTCTGCAGAATGGGGTGTGCAGCCTGTTACTGTCTTGCCTTATCCAAAAAAGGTCTTACATTCGTTTAAGAAAGAATATGTGGACTTTGAGGAAGCAGCTGGCCGGCTGAATGCAGAAGATATCATCCCTTATCCTCCGGGTATCCCGATGATTATGGCGGGAGAAAGAATAACAAAAGAAAGTGTGCAAAAGCTCAGCCGCTTGATCAGCATGAAAACGCATGTTCAAGGGAATATGAAAATCAAAGAGAAACAACTACTTGTTTATATAGAAGAGGAGAAATCATGAGCGGTTTATTTATTACATTCGAAGGTCCTGAAGGTGCAGGGAAAACGACTGTTCTGCAGGAGATCAAAAACATACTGACAGCAGAAGGCCTTCAGGTTATGGCAACTCGAGAGCCAGGCGGAATAGATATTGCAGAACAAATTCGAGAGGTTATTCTGAATGAGAACAATATATTAATGGACCCAAAAACAGAAGCTCTCTTATATGCGGCTGCAAGACGCCAGCATTTAGTTGAAAAAGTAAAACCTGCTTTAGAACAGGGGTTTATCGTTCTTTGCGACAGATTCATAGACAGTTCTCTTGCGTATCAAGGATATGCAAGAGGGCTTGGAATTGATGAGGTTCTGTCCATTAATGAATTTGCCATTGGAGATATGATGCCCCATGTAACGGTTTATTTTTCAATTGATCCGGAAGAAGGACTGAAGCGTATTTACGCAAACGGCTCACGGGAGAAAAACAGGCTCGATTTAGAAAAACTGGACTTTCATACAAAAGTACAAGAAGGTTATCAAGAGCTGATGAAGCGATTTCCGGAAAGATTTCATTCAGTTGATGCCGGGCAATCCAAAGACCTCGTCGTTCAGGATGTTCTAAAGGTGATCGATGAAGCGTTGAAAAAAATTCAATTGTGACCTGTTTCCCAATAGTTGATATAATAATGTAAACGAGATCACGTTGTTTCCAATCTAAAGGAGGCCTTCACAGATGAAATTGATAGTGGCAGTTGTACAAGATCAGGACAGCAACAGACTTTTGAAAACCTTAACGGATCACAACTTCAGAGTCACAAAGCTTGCAACGACAGGAGGATTTCTTAAATCAGGCAATACAACGTTTATGATCGGTGTCGAGGATATACGCGTCAATAAAGCGTTGAGTCTCATTAAAGAAAACGGGCAGAAACGTGATCAGATGATTGCCCCTGTATCTCCAATGGGCGGAAATGCTGATTCCTATGTCCCTTATCCAGTCGAAGTTGAAGTTGGCGGAGCGACAGTATTTGTCCTTCCAGTCGATGAATTTCATCAATTTTAAGGATCTGAAACTGTGAAAATTAATAAAGATATACGTACATTTATAGATAATAAGCAGATTCCCTCTGTGAAAACATCAGAGATCACAGCATCGTTTAAAACATCAATGGAAAACCAAAGCAGCAAAATGAAGCTTGATCAGCTTACCAGGCTGTTATCTGATATAGAAGCATTTGGAAAAAGGCTAACGAAATCTCGGAATTTTAAAGACTTAGCGAGATTTAAAGGACTTGTGAAACGTTTTGTCAAAGAAGCTGTGGACAGCGGTCTTTCACATGAAACATCGAAAAGCTTTGACCTTTACGGGAACAGCAGAACGCTGGGACTTGTGAAAGAAATAGATGACAAATTGATACAGCTTACGGAAGAGATGATGGATCAGGAAAAACCGGCAATTGATTTGCTGGAGCGTATTGGCGAAATAAAAGGTTTATTAATTAACCTTTACACATAGAGAGTGATACAATGGCAATATCCTGGAAGGAAATGAACGAGCTTCAGCCCAGAGTGATGAAGCTTTTATATAATAGTATTGAGAAGGACAGACTATCACACGCTTATTTGTTTGAGGGGAAAAAAGGAACAGGCAAGCTTGATGCCGCGCTGCTTCTTGCAAAAAGCTTCTTTTGTCTGGAGGATGGCGCGGAGCCTTGTGAGAGCTGCCGAAACTGTAAACGGATAGAGTCAGGGAACCATCCTGATCTCCATCTTGTTCAGCCTGATGGCTTATCAATCAAAAAGGCGCAAATTCAAGCGCTCCAAGAAGAGTTTTCTAAGACAGGACTTGAATCGCATAAAAAGCTGTATATTATTTCGCACGCAGATCAAATGACAGCAAATGCGGCGAACAGCCTGCTGAAATTTTTAGAAGAACCGAACAAAGACACAATGGCCGTCCTCATCACTGAGCAGCCCCAAAGGTTATTGGATACCATCATTTCAAGATGCCAAACCCTTCCTTTTCAGCCTTTGCAGCCGAAAGCAATTGAAGACAGACTGATCGAACAGGACGTCTCGCCTCATATGGCAAGGCTTCTGGCCAACATGACTAATAATGTAGCAGAAGCAGTCGAATTAAGTCGAAATGATGAGTTTGCAGAGTCTAGAGCGAAAGTGATAAAATTGTATGAAGTCCTACACCAGCGGAAAGGACATGCTTTTTTCTTTATTCAAGATCAATGGATGCCCTTTTTCAAAGAAAAAACCCATCAAGAAATGGGTCTTGATATGCTCTTATTGATATATCGTGATGTGTTGTCCATCCAAATAGGAAATGAAGATAAATTGATTTATCAAGACTTATTCCAATCAATAAAACAGCATGCGCTACAATCAACACAACAAAGCGTTACGAATCAGATACTTGCTGTTTTAGAAGCAAAGAAACGGCTTCATTCCAATGTGAATGTACAAGGATTAATGGAGCACTTGGTGTTAATGTTGCAGGAGGGATAAGCTTGTACAATGTAATTGGTGTCCGCTTTAAGAAAGCGGGTAAAATATATTATTTTGATCCGAATGGATTTCATATAGAACATGACAGCTGCGTAATTGTAGAAACTGTCAGAGGCGTTGAGTACGGCCAGGTCGTAATTGCAAATAAACAGGTGGATGAGCATGATGTGGTGCTTCCCCTTCGAAAAGTGATACGTGTGGCTGACGAGCGCGATCTTCTCATTGTAGAAGAAAATAAACAGGAAGCACTATCAGCATTTGATATCTGCCAAAAGAAAGTGATTGAGCATGGCTTGGATATGAAGCTGGTCGATGTTGAATTCACGTTTGATCGCAATAAAGTCATTTTTTACTTCACTGCTGACGGCCGAGTCGACTTTAGAGAGCTTGTAAAGGATTTGGCTTCTATCTTTAAGACAAGAATTGAGCTGCGCCAAATCGGAGTAAGGGATGAGGCAAAAATGCTCGGAGGAATCGGTCCTTGCGGAAGAATGCTTTGCTGTTCAACGTTCCTTGGAGATTTTGAACCCGTTTCCATTAAAATGGCCAAGGATCAGAACTTGTCTTTAAATCCTACGAAGATTTCAGGTCTTTGCGGACGATTGATGTGCTGTCTAAAATATGAGAACGATGAGTATGAGACGGCAAAAGAACAGCTTCCGGATATAGGAGAAATGATTACGACAGCAAACGGTCCCGCGAAGGTCGTCGGACTAAATATTCTGGAACGGGTGCTTCAGGTGGAACTGATAAACCGTGAAAAAGTGATAGAATATACTTGGGAAGAGCTCTTGGAAGAGGGCGTCGTATCCGCACAAACCACAGATTAACGAGGTGTGGAACCTTGGATAAAAAAGAGTTATTTGATACAGTCATTAACTTAGAAGAACAAATTGGCTCACTGTACCGGCAGCTGGGAGATTTGAAGCAGCATATCGGTGAGATGATTGAGGAAAATCATCATTTACAGCTTGAAAACAAGCATTTGCGCAAACGGCTGGACGATACGACGCAGCAGATTGAAAAGTTCAAAGCTGATAAAAAAGAATCAAAAACACAGAAGACAGAGCAAACTGATATAGGGGAAGGATATGATAATCTGGCACGTCTGTATCAAGAAGGATTTCATATATGCAATGTCCACTATGGAAGTGTTCGAAAAGAGGATTGTCTTTTCTGTCTGTCATTCTTAAATAAAAAATAGGGAAAAGGCTTCCGCATAAGACGGGAGCCTTTTTCAAAGGTACTGAAAGGATAAGAAGATGGTTTCATTACATGATGATGAAAGATTAGATTATTTGCTGGCAGAGGACATGAAAATCATACAAAGCCCAACAGTGTTTGCTTTTTCGTTGGACGCTGTGCTTCTGTCCAAATTTGCGTACGTTCCGATTCAAAAAGGGAAAATTGTTGATTTATGCACCGGCAATGGTATTGTGCCGCTGCTGCTCAGTACAAGATCAAAAGCAGACATTCTGGGAGTCGAAATTCAAGAAAGGCTGCATGATATGGCTGTTCGCAGCGTGGAGTATAATAAGTTGGACGATCAGATCCAGATCATACATGATGACCTGAAAAACATGCCGGAGAAACTTGGACATAATCGATATGATGTTGTCACCTGCAATCCGCCGTATTTTAAAACGCCGAAACAAACTGAACAAAACATGAACGAGCATCTCCGAATCGCAAGACATGAAATCCACTGCACGCTGGAGGATGTCATTTCAGTCAGCAGCAAACTGCTCAAGCAAGGGGGAAAAGCAGCTCTTGTTCACCGGCCGGGAAGGCTTCTGGAGATTTTTGAACTGATGAAGGCTTATCAAATCGAGCCGAAACGTGTACAATTTGTCTATCCGAAGCAAGGGAAAGAAGCCAATACCATTCTGGTTGAAGGTATCAAAGGCGGGCGCCCAGATTTGAAAATTCTTCCTCCCTTATTCGTTTATGATGAACAAAATGAATATACAAAAGAAATCAGGACCATTTTATATGGAGACAAATAACCATTTCTTCTACGTCGTGAAATGTAAGGACAATAGCTGGTATGCCGGATATACCAACGATCTGCATAAACGAGTGAAAACGCACAATGATGGAAAGGGCGCAAAGTACACAAAAGTAAGACGTCCGGTTGAATTAATTTTTGCCGAGAGCTTTTCAACAAAGCGGGAAGCTATGCAGGCGGAATATTATTTCAAAAAACTAACTCGGAAGAAAAAAGAGCTTTATATAGAAGAAAAGCGGAACAGCAAGGAGGCTGTATATGTTAAGGCGCCAAATGAGCTTTAATGGAAAGTCGGACATGGGGATTCTTTACTTGGTCCCAACCCCAATCGGAAATCTAGAGGATATGACATTCCGGGCGATCGACACGCTGAAATCAGTGGATGCGATTGCTGCGGAAGATACGAGGCAAACGAAAAAGCTTTGTCATGTATATGAAATTGAAACACCGCTCGTCAGCTATCACGAACACAATAAAGAAAGCAGTGGGCACAAAATTATTGAATGGCTGAAGTCGGGAAAAAACATTGCTCTTGTCAGTGATGCCGGTCTGCCGACGATTTCTGATCCCGGAGCGGAAATTGTAAAGGATTTTACGGATATAGGCGGTTATGTTGTTCCGTTGCCGGGAGCAAATGCCGCATTAACAGCTCTTATTGCTTCAGGTATTGTACCGCAGCCTTTTTTCTTTTACGGTTTTCTCAACAGACAGAAAAAAGAAAAGAAGAAGGAGCTTGAAGCCCTTAAAAAACGGCAGGAAACAATCATTTTTTATGAAGCGCCTCACAGATTGAAGGAAACCTTGTCAGCGATGGCAGAGATATTAGGAGATCGGGAAATTGCTGTAACGCGTGAACTCACTAAGAAATATGAAGAGTTTATCCGAGGAACCATATCTGAGGTCATTGGATGGGCAAACGAGGATCAGATACGCGGCGAGTTTTGTCTTGTCGTAGAAGGAAGTAATAATGAAGAGGTAGATGAGGAAGAACAATGGTGGGAAACCCTCACTGCGAAAGAACATGTCGAGCATTACATTTCGAAAGGCGCTACGTCTAAAGAAGCTATTAAAAAAGCAGCAGTCGATCGCAATGTACCAAAGCGTGAAGTGTACGATGCTTACCATATTAAGCAATAAAAAAACGTTCTTGTGTCATAACAAGAACGTTTTTTGTACAAGAAATGATTATTTAAGGTTTTGAAGCTGGTTTTGGATTTCGCTGATGATTTGCTCAGCGCCTTCTTTACTAAGAACCAATTTACCGCCTGCAAGTTTAAGGTTATCATCAGAAACTTCACCAGTTACTTGGCAAGTCATGTTTGGTTTATATTTTTTAAGGATGATTTTTTCATCATCAACATAGATTTCAAGAGCATCTTTTTCTGCGATTCCAAGAGTACGACGCAGTTCGATAGGAATAACTACACGTCCTAATTCATCAACTTTACGTACAATACCAGTAGATTTCATAAACATTCTCCTCCCAAGAGATACTTATTTGTTTAAATTATATTTTTCTTCGTCATTATTCGACAAAATCCTTACCTTCATAGCATAACAAGGTTTCCAATAATCGTCAATCATTTTGTTTACTATTGATTGTAAGAATTAGTTCTTATAGTCAGTAATGTCTTGGAAACTACCGAAATAACAGCATTTTATAAATATTTAATAAAGCTATTATCCTACTAAAAATCCTTTTAAATCAAGACTTTCGAACTAAAGTTTTTTATTTCATTTGATTATATACGACAAAATTCGACACGAACAGACTTTTTTTATTTTCATTAAAGATTTTTAATTTTAATTATTCTTTTTCAGGGTGTATGTATATATTCTTGATCTTAAAGGCTAAGATGGTATCATAGATAAAGGATAAATATAAATAATATTCATATATGATTTGCACTTATCGCCGCTCTCGTCCTTTGGGCGGGAGCTTTTTGACATTCTGATTAGGAGGTTTCAAGATGCCGCAAGAAAACAATACATTTTACATTACAACACCGATTTATTATCCGAGCGGAAAATTACATATCGGCCATGCATATACGACAGTCGCAGGAGATGCAATGGCACGTTACAAAAGATTAAAAGGGTTCGATGTTCGCTATTTAACGGGAACGGACGAGCATGGACAAAAGATCCAGCAAAAAGCTGAACAGGAAAACATTACACCTCAGGAGTATGTGGATCGCGCAGCGGCAGATATTCAAAAACTGTGGAAGCAGCTTGAAATCTCAAACGACGACTTTATCCGCACGACAGAAAAACGGCATAAAGTTGTCATTGAAAAGGTGTTTCAAAAGCTTCTTGATAACGGGGACATCTATCTTGATGAGTATGAAGGCTGGTACAGCATCCCTGATGAAACGTTCTACACGGAAACTCAGCTCGTTGATATTGAGCGGAATGAAAAGGGAGAGGTCATCGGCGGAAAAAGCCCTGACAGCGGTCACCCAGTTGAATTGATCAAAGAGGAATCTTATTTCTTCCGCATGGGAAAATACGCGGATCGCCTTCTGAAATACTATGAAGAAAACCCGACATTCATTCAGCCAGAATCACGCAAAAACGAAATGATTAATAACTTTATCAAACCTGGACTTGAGGATTTAGCAGTATCACGTACCACTTTTGATTGGGGCGTGAAGGTGCCGGAAAATCCAAAGCATGTTGTATATGTTTGGATTGACGCACTATTTAACTATTTAACGGCACTCGGTTATGATACAGAAAATGATGAGCTTTATCAAAAATATTGGCCTGCCGATGTTCATTTAGTCGGTAAGGAGATTGTACGGTTCCATACTATTTACTGGCCAATTATGCTGATGGCGCTGGATCTTCCGCTGCCGAAGCAAGTATTCGCGCATGGCTGGCTTTTGATGAAAGACGGAAAAATGTCGAAATCAAAAGGAAACGTTGTAGATCCGGTTACATTAATTGAGCGCTATGGTTTAGACGAGCTTCGCTATTACCTGCTTCGCGAAGTGCCGTTCGGATCTGACGGTGTATTCACGCCGGAAGGATTTGTTGAGCGGATTAACTATGATTTAGCGAATGATTTAGGAAATCTATTGAATCGTACTGTTGCGATGATTAATAAGTATTTTGACGGACAAATCGGTTCTTACAAAGGTGCTGTTACGGAATTTGACCAAACGCTCACTTCGGTTGCTGAAGAAACAGTGAAAGCTTATGAGAAAGCAATGGAAAATATGGAGTTCTCGGTAGCACTTTCGACTTTATGGCAGCTCATCAGCCGCACAAACAAATACATTGATGAGACAGCTCCATGGGTGCTTGCGAAAGATCCGGCAAAAGAAGAAGAATTGCGATCAGTTATGTATCATCTCGCTGAATCATTGCGTATTTCAGCGGTACTGCTTCAGCCATTCTTAACAAAAACACCGGAAAAAATGTTCGAGCAGCTGGGCATTACCGATGAATCTCTAAAAGCTTGGGACAGCATTACAACTTTCGGCCAGCTGAAAGATACAAAAGTACAAAAAGGCGAGCCATTGTTCCCTCGTTTAGAGGCAGAAGAAGAAATTGCTTACATCAAAGGGAAAATGCAAGGTTCGGCACCAGCGAAAGAAGAAACAAAAGAAGAAGAGCCGCAAGAGGTCGATCGTTTACCTGAAATTACGATTGATCAATTTATGGATGTAGAGCTTCGCGTAGCTGAGGTCATTGAGGCAGAACCAGTGAAAAAAGCAGACCGTTTATTGAAGCTGCAGCTTGATCTTGGTTTTGAAAAGCGCCAAGTGGTATCCGGCATTGCGAAGCATTATACGCCTGAAGAGCTTGTTGGAAAAAAACTCGTTTGTGTAACAAATCTAAAACCGGTTAAACTCAGAGGAGAGCTTTCTCAAGGTATGATCCTTGCAGGAGAAGCAGACGGCGTTTTAAAGGTCGTATCTATCGATCAGTCGTTACCAAAAGGCACAAGAATTAAATAATGATAAACAAAAGGTGTTTCACGTGTAACAATTCGTCGAACACCTTTTGTGTTTCGACAAGAAAGGAGTTTTTTCACTTATGTTGTTTGACACTCACGCGCATTTAAATGCAGAACAATATGATACTGATCTGGATGAGGTTATTGAACGGGCAAAAGCTGAAAAAGTTGAACGAATTGTCGTAGTTGGTTTTGACCGTCCGACGATTACCCGTGCGATGGAAATGATTGAGGAATATGATTTTATTTATGCAGCCATTGGCTGGCACCCTGTTGACGCTATTGACATGACAGAGGAAGACTTAGCGTGGATTAAAGAGCTTTCTGCTCATGAGAAAGTGGTAGCGATAGGGGAAATGGGACTGGATTATCATTGGGATAAATCACCTAAAGATATTCAAAAAGAGGTGTTTAGAAAACAAATCGCCTTAGCGAAAGAGGTCAATTTGCCTATTATCATTCATAACCGTGATGCAACGGAGGATGTCGTGACCATTTTGAAAGAGGAAGGCGCAGAAGCTGTGGGCGGAATCATGCACTGCTTTACAGGAAGTGCGGAAGTGGCAAGAGAATGCATGAAAATGAATTTTTATTTATCATTTGGAGGACCGGTGACATTTAAAAATGCGAAGAAACCGAAGGAAGTAGTGAAGGAAATTCCCAATGACCGGTTGCTGATTGAAACTGACTGCCCGTTTCTCACACCGCACCCTTTCCGCGGGAAAAGAAATGAGCCAAGCTATGTGAAATATGTGGCAGAACAAATCGCCGAATTAAAAGAAATGACCTTTGAAGAGATTGCGTCAATCACGACTGAAAATGCGAAAAGACTTTTCCGTATAAACTGACAAAAAATGCTAGCGGGTTTTGTAAGAGCTTGTCCCTTACAGCGTTTTTCTATAAAAGTTCTACATGCTTTCTTCTCCTCATAGGATAGGTTTGTCGACAAGTCTTTCTTCCGTTTCTCAGTGTATTTCAGGATAATGAAGAAGACACTGAGCTTTTGGGAGAAAGAGAAGGGAGGGTTGACAGCCTTTTAGATACTCTATATAATCTCTCCGAGGAGAAGGAGGCGTTTTTCATCACACAAAAAATGAAAAAGCTGTTTTCCGTAAAGCTTAGCAAAAGCAAAGTCATTCTGGTTGCTGCTTGTTTGCTTTTGGCAGGAAGCGGGACTGCGTACGCGGCTCATGAGCTGACGAAACAATCAGTCTCAGTTTCTATCAATGGCAAAAAGAAACATATACGCACACATGCAAATACAGTCGGTGATCTTTTGGAGACGCTTGATATAAAGACAAGAGACGAAGACAAGATCACACCTGCTAAACAGACAAAGATAACAGCAGACATGGACGTTGTGTATGAGGCTGCAAAACCTGTGAAGCTTACAATAAACGGGGAAGAAAAGACATTATGGTCAACAGCAAAAACGGTCGGTGCATTACTGGACGAACAAGATGTTGATGTGAAAGAACAAGATCAAATTGATCCTGCAATAGATACAGATATTTCGAAAGACATGAAGATTAACATAGAGCCCGCATTTCAGGTTACTGTGAATGATGCAGGGAAACAAAAGAAGATCTGGACGACTTCGACTACGGTCGCTGACTTTTTAAAACAGCAAAAGATGAACATAAAAGACGAAGATAAAATCAAGCCTGCGTTAGATGCAAAGCTGACGAAAGGAAAGGCTGATATTACAATTACTCGTATCGAAAAGGTCACCGATGTAGTTGAAGAGAAGATTGCGTTCGATGTGAAAAAGCAAGAAGACGCTTCTCTTGAAAAAGGGAAAGAAAAGGTCGTCCAAAAAGGAAAAGAAGGCAAGCTAAAAAAACATTTCGAAGTCGTTAAAGAAAACGGTAAAGAAGTGTCCAGAGAGCTTGTAAAAGAAGAAACAGCTGAACAAAGCAAAGATAAAGTGATTGCTGTCGGCACAAAGCAAAGCAGTCCAAAAGTTGAAACGGTCAGTGCTTCAGGTGATTCAAAAACAGTTGTGTCCCGCAGCAATGAATCAACAGGCAAAGTCATGACTGTATCATCTACGGCTTATACGGCAAGCTGCAGCGGTTGTTCAGGACATACAGCGACAGGCGTCAATTTAAAAAATAATCCGAATGCCAAAGTCATCGCTGTGGATCCAAATGTCATTCCGCTAGGCTCCAAAGTCCACGTGGAAGGCTATGGATATGCCATTGCTGCAGATACCGGTTCAGCGATTAAAGGGAACAAGATAGACGTCTTTTTCCCAGAGAAATCATCGGCGTACCGATGGGGAAATAAAACAGTCAAAATTAAAATCTTAAATTAATATGTACTTATGTATTCAGAGGGTTTTGCGCCCTCTGTTTTTTTCGTTATAATAGACAAAGTGCATTTTCTGCTTATTAGACGCTCGACATAAGAAAAAGTTTCATGAATATACAAAAGTTTTTATTTTGTCTTGGAGGAAATAATGAAAATTAAAGAGATCATTGTGGTCGAGGGGCGTGACGATACGGCCCGCATCAAATTGGCTGTTGATGCAGACACAATTGAAACAAATGGTTCAGCCATCGATGATCATGTGATTGACCAAATCCGTTTGGCCCAGAAGACCAGAGGCGTCATTATTTTAACGGATCCGGACTTTCCGGGAGAGAAGATTCGCAAAACCATCTCAGAGGCTGTACCCGGCTGTAAGCATGCATTTTTGCCAAAACATCTTGCCAAACCTAAAAACAAGCGGGGAATTGGTGTGGAGCATGCATCGGTTGAAAGCATTAGGGCATGTTTAGAAAATGTGCATGAGGAGATGGAAGCGCAGCCGAGTGACATTTCAGCTGAGGATTTGATTCATGCCGGACTAATAGGCGGACCTGCGGCCAAACGCCGCCGGGAACGACTGGGTGATCTGTTGAAAATCGGCTATACAAATGGCAAACAGCTTCAAAAACGGCTGCAAATGTTTCAAATTAAAAAAAGTGATTTTATGAGTGCGCTCGATACCGTTATGCGGGAGGAACAGAATGAATAAAGATATTGCGACACCGATTAGAACGAAAGAGATACTGAAGAAATACGGTTTTTCTTTTAAAAAGAGCTTAGGACAGAATTTCTTAATTGATACGAACATTTTAAACAGAATTGTCGATCACGCGGAAGTGACGGAGAAAACAGGTGTCATTGAAATCGGCCCGGGAATCGGGGCTTTAACCGAACAGCTTGCCAAGCGGGCGAAAAAGGTCGTGGCATTTGAGATTGACCAGCGATTATTGCCGATTCTGAAGGATACACTGTCACCTTACGACAATGTCACTGTCATTCATCAGGACGTGTTAAAGGCTGATGTCAAATCGGTCATTGAAGAACAATTTCAAGATTGTGATGAGATCATGGTAGTTGCCAACCTTCCTTATTACGTAACAACACCGATTATCATGAAACTGCTTGAAGAACATCTTCCGCTGAAAGGAATTGTGGTCATGTTGCAAAAAGAAGTGGCTGAGCGCATGGCGGCTGATCCTTCATCTAAGGAGTACGGCTCGCTTTCAATCGCGGTGCAGTTTTATACAGAAGCCAAAACGGTGATGATCGTTCCGAAAACCGTATTTGTTCCTCAGCCTAATGTCGATTCCGCAGTTATCCGTCTGGTTCTCCGAGACGGCCCGGCAGTGGACGTGGAAAACGAATCCTTTTTCTTTCAGCTCATCAAGGCAAGCTTTGCACAGCGCCGTAAAACGCTGCTCAATAACTTAGTTAACAATCTGCCTGGAGGAAAAGCACAAAAATCAACGATTGAACAAGTGCTCGAAGAAACAAATATTGACGGTAAGCGCCGAGGTGAATCCCTGTCTATTGAGGAGTTCGCAGCGCTGTCTAACGGATTGTATAAAGCCCTTTTCTAAAAGGGCTTTTTGTTTTGCGCACCACATGGACTGCCGCTACATAGGCTAGAGAAGGACCTTTCATTCAATGATAAGAAAAACTTGGACTCAGCGAAAAAAGGCGCTTTCTCAAGGCTCTTTCTTTCATGATGAGGCTTAGTCTATGTGTGGAGTGAGGAATGTGCAATTTCAAATAGGGGATATGGTAGCCAGAAAATCCTATCAGATGGATGTTTTGTTTCGAATTATAGGAATAGAGCAAACAAGCAAAGGAAATTCAATTGCCATTTTGCATGGAGATGAAGTCAGGCTGATTGCTGATTCGGATTTTTCTGATCTGGTAGCAGTGAAAAAAGATGAGCAGATGACGCGGAAAAAGAAAGATGAGAGCAGAATGAATGAGTCGCTCGAATTGCTCCGCCAGGATTATAAGCTGCTCAGAGAAAAGCAGGAGTACTATGCGACAAGCCAATATCAGCATCAGGAGCATTATTTCCATATGCCGGGCAAAGTGCTTCATCTGGATGGTGACGAAGCATATCTGAAAAAATGCCTGAATGTCTATAAAAAAATTGGAGTGCCGGTCTATGGCATCCATTGCCATGAAAAGAAAATGTCTGCTTCTATTGAAGAATTGCTCGACAAATATCGACCTGACATCCTGGTGATCACAGGGCATGATGCTTACTCAAAGCAAAAGGGCGGTATTGATGATTTGAATGCGTACAGACATTCTAAGCACTTTGTTGAAACAGTTCAAACAGCCCGAAAAAAGATCCCTCACTTAGATCAGCTTGTTATTTTTGCGGGGGCTTGCCAATCCCATTTTGAATCACTCATCAGAGCGGGTGCGAATTTTGCGAGTTCGCCGTCAAGAGTCAATATTCATGCGCTTGATCCGGTATATATCGTCGCGAAGATCAGCTTTACGCCGTTTATGGAACGGATCAATGTATGGGAAGTGCTCCGTAATACGCTGACACGAGAGAAAGGGCTTGGAGGTATTGAAACAAGAGGAGTACTGAGAATTGGCATGCCTTATAAGTCCAATTAACAGTTGAAAACCTGCATAGTAGATCTATGCGGGTTTTTTATTTTGCATAATGATACATAATTTACCGAAACTTGCGGAACATAATTGAGGAATCATAGAATTTTGTCAAAATAATTTTATTGACAACGTCTTATTAACGTTGATATAATTTAAATTTTATTTGACAAAAATGGGCTCGTGTTGTACAATAAATGTAGTGAGGTGGATGCAATGGCGAAGACGTTGTCCGATATTAAAAGATCGCTTGATGGGAATTTAGGTAAAAGGCTGACGTTAAAAGCAAACGGTGGCCGCCGAAAAACGATTGAGCGTTCGGGCATTTTAGCTGAGACGTACCCTTCTGTTTTTGTGATACAACTAGATCAAGACGAGAACTCGTTTGAAAGAGTTTCATACAGTTATGCTGATATTTTGACTGAGACTGTTGAGCTGACATTTAATGATGACGCCGCAAGCTCAGTGGCATTTTAACGGGCAGTGAACCTTTTGTTTACTGCTTTTTGTTTTGCCCTTTTTTGGTTTCCAATAATTTTAACGAAAGTTCCATCTGATTTAACAAAAGATAAAACAGTCACATATTATCGTGACGTGCACGAATGGCTATCACTTCTAAAAAAGGGGTTGTTTCGTTTGGGCAGACGTCGTGGAGTTATGTCAGATGAGTTTAAATATGAGCTGGCTAAAGACCTTGGTTTTTATGACACAGTAAAAAATGGCGGCTGGGGCGAAATTCGGGCTCGCGATGCCGGTAACATGGTGAAGCGTGCTATTGAAATCGCCGAACAGCAAATGGCTCAGAATCAGAATAACCGATAAGGATGTGACCCGGGGGACGTGCTGTTCCCTGGTTTTTTTATTTTGGATATAAATACATAATGGGCTGAATATGGATATGTTCATCCTGTACTTCAAATGTGATACAATGTTCATACTTATGTTTAGATGGAGAAGTAGGTGAAAGCTATGCGTATTTTAGAAAAAGCGCCAGCTAAGATCAATCTGTCACTTGACGTCACCCGAAAACGCCCGGATGGCTATCATGAAGTCGAAATGATCATGACGACAATTGATTTAGCTGATCGAATTGAATTGACGGAGCTTGCAGAGGATGAAGTGAGGGTTTCCTCCCACAACCGATTTGTGCCTGATGACCAAAGAAACTTAGCTTATCAGGCTGCCAAGCTGATCAAGGACAGATACAACGTAAAAAAGGGAGTTTCCATCATGATTACGAAGGTAATTCCGGTGGCTGCCGGTCTTGCCGGCGGAAGCAGTGATGCGGCGGCGACGCTCAGAGGGCTGAACAGACTGTGGAATTTAAATCTGTCTGCGGAAACGCTTGCTGAGCTTGGAGCGGAAATTGGCTCTGACGTTTCATTTTGTGTCTATGGCGGAACTGCACTAGCAACAGGGCGCGGCGAGAAAATTAAACATATCAGCACGCCTCCGCACTGCTGGGTCATTTTAGCGAAGCCGACAATCGGTGTTTCAACTGCTGAAGTGTACAGAGCGCTGAAACTGGATGGTATAGAGCATCCTGATGTACAAGGCATGATCGAGGCGATAGAAGAAAAGAGTTTTCAGAAGATGTGCAGCCGTTTAGGCAATGTGCTTGAATCTGTTACACTCGATATGCATCCTGAAGTTGCGATGATCAAAAACCAGATGAAACGCTTTGGTGCAGATGCCGTGTTAATGAGCGGGAGCGGCCCGACAGTGTTTGGACTGGTTCAGTATGAGTCGAAGGTGCAGAGAATTTATAACGGGTTAAGAGGCTTCTGCGATCAAGTTTATGCGGTGAGAATGATCGGCGAACAGAACGCTCTTGATTAAATCCGTATGTTAAGTTATATTGATCTTAAAATATTCGGATTTTGGGGGTAAGTTCATGAAGTTTCGTCGCAGCGGCAGATTGGTGGACTTAACAAATTATTTGTTAACCCATCCGCACGAGTTAATACCGCTAACCTTTTTCTCTGAGCGGTATGAATCTGCAAAATCATCGATCAGTGAAGATTTAACAATTATTAAACAAACCTTTGAACAGCAGGGGATTGGTACTTTGCTTACTGTTCCTGGAGCTGCCGGAGGCGTTAAATATATTCCGAAAATGAAGCAGGCTGAAGCTGAAGAGTTTGTGCAGACACTTGGACAGTCGCTGGCAAATCCTGAGCGTATCCTTCCGGGCGGTTATGTATATTTAACGGATATCTTAGGAAAGCCATCTGTACTCTCCAAGGTAGGGAAGCTGTTTGCTTCCGTGTTTGCAGAGCGCGAAATTGATGTTGTCATGACCGTTGCCACGAAAGGCATCCCTCTTGCGTACGCAGCTGCAAGCTATTTGAATGTGCCTGTTGTGATCGTTCGTAAAGACAATAAGGTAACAGAGGGCTCCACAGTCAGCATTAATTACGTTTCAGGCTCCTCAAACCGCATTCAAACAATGTCACTTGCGAAAAGAAGCATGAAAACGGGTTCAAACGTACTCATTATTGATGACTTTATGAAAGCAGGCGGCACAATTAATGGTATGATTAACCTGTTGGATGAGTTTAACGCAAATGTGGCGGGAATCGGCGTCTTAGTTGAAGCCGAAGGAGTAGATGAACGTCTTGTTGATGAATATATGTCACTTCTTACTCTTTCAACCATCAACATGAAAGAGAAGTCCATTGAAATTCAGAATGGCAATTTTCTGCGTTTTTTTAAAGACAATCTTTTAAAGAATGGAGAGACAGAATCATGACAAAAGCAGTCCACACAAAACATGCCCCAGCGGCAATCGGGCCTTATTCACAAGGGATTATCGTCAACAATATGTTTTACAGCTCAGGCCAAATCCCTTTGACTCCTTCAGGCGAAATGGTGAACGGCGATATTAAGGAGCAGACTCATCAAGTATTCAGCAATTTAAAGGCGGTTCTGGAAGAAGCGGGTGCTTCTTTTGAAACAGTTGTCAAAGCAACTGTATTTATCGCGGATATGGAACAGTTTGCGGAAGTAAACGAAGTGTACGGACAATACTTTGACACTCACAAACCAGCGAGATCTTGTGTTGAAGTCGCGAGACTACCGAAGGATGCGTTAGTCGAGATTGAAGTTATTGCACTGGTGAAATAATAAGAAAAGTGATTCTGGGAGAGCCCGGGATCACTTTTTTATTTACCTTATGCCCGAAATGAAAGCTTTATGACCTAATTGTGTAACTATATCCTATTTTTTCAAAAAATATTTTAAAAACGAGCAGGATTTCAGAAAAAATCGTGGAATTGATACACTAATGCTTTTATATAGGGAAAAGGTGGTGAACTACTGTGGAAGTTACTGACGTAAGATTACGCCGCGTGAATACCGATGGTCGCATGAGAGCGATTGCATCCATCACGCTGGATCACGAATTTGTTGTACATGATATTCGTGTGATTGATGGAAACAATGGTCTTTTCGTTGCGATGCCGAGTAAACGCACCCCTGATGGAGAGTTCCGCGATATTGCTCATCCTATTAATTCAAGCACGCGAGGAAAGATTCAAGATGCCGTGTTAAATGAGTATCATCGTCTGGGTGACACTGAAGCATTAGAATTCGAAGAAGCTGGAGCTTCTTAAAAAATAACCAAAAAGCAAGGACTGCTGAAAGGGCTGACATAAGCCTTTTGCCGGCGGTCCTTTTTTAATTCTGATTTTTCAAACTTAGTTGCACTCAATAGAAAATTCTTGCACTTCATGAAGTCTCCTTGAAATCAGAAGATATTTAGGATATATTTTTCTATGGATAAAAGGGATATTGGAGGCCAATAAATGGATAAGCGGTTTGCAGTTGTTTTAGCGGCTGGACAAGGAACGAGAATGAAATCGAAGCTTTATAAAGTCCTTCATCCAGTTTGCGGTAAGCCTATGGTAGAGCACGTCGTGGACGAAGCCTTAAAATTATCTTTATCGAAGCTTGTCACGATTGTCGGACATGGTGCGGAAGAAGTGAAAAAGCAGCTTGGTGATAAAAGCGAGTACGCGCTTCAAGCAGAACAGCTTGGCACTGCTCATGCTGTAAAACAGGCACAGCCATTTCTTGCTGACGAAAAAGGCGTCACAATTGTCATTTGCGGAGATACGCCGCTTTTGACAGCAGAGACGATGGAACAGATGCTGAAAGAACATACACAAAGAGAAGCGAAAGCTACGATTTTAACTGCGGTTGCAGAAGATCCAACCGGATACGGCCGCATTATTCGCAGCGAAAACGGAGCGGTTCAAAAAATCGTTGAGCATAAGGACGCCTCTGAAGAAGAACGTCTTGTAACTGAGATCAACACCGGTACGTATTGTTTTGACAATGAAGCGCTATTTCGGGCTATTGATCAGGTGTCTAATGATAATGCCCAAGGCGAGTATTATTTGCCGGATGTCATAGAGATTCTTAAAAATGAAGGCGAAACTGTTGCCGCTTACCAGACTGGTAATTTCCAAGAAACGCTCGGAGTTAATGATAGAGTTGCTCTTTCTCAGGCAGAACAATTTATGAAAGAGCGCATTAATAAACGGCATATGCAAAATGGCGTGACGTTGATCGACCCGATGAATACGTATATTTCTCCTGACGCTGTTATCGGAAGCGATACTGTGATTTACCCTGGAACTGTAATTAAAGGTGAGGTGCAAATCGGAGAAGATACGATTATTGGCCCTCATACGGAGATTATGAATAGTGCCATTGGCAGCCGTACGGTTATTAAACAATCGGTAGTCAATCACAGTAAAGTGGGGAATGATGTAAACATAGGACCTTTTGCTCACATCAGACCTGATTCTGTCATCGGGAATGAAGTGAAGATCGGGAATTTTGTAGAAATTAAAAAGACTCAATTCGGAGACCGAAGCAAGGCATCTCATCTAAGCTATGTCGGCGATGCTGAGGTAGGCACTGATGTAAACCTGGGCTGCGGTTCAATTACTGTCAATTATGATGGAAAGAATAAGTATTTGACAAAAATTGAAGATGGCGCGTTTATCGGCTGCAATTCCAACTTGGTTGCCCCTGTCACAGTCGGAGAAGGCGCTTATGTGGCGGCAGGTTCAACTGTTACGGAAGATGTACCTGGAAAAGCACTTGCTATTGCCAGAGCGAGACAAGTAAATAAAGACGATTATGTGAAAAATATTCATAAAAAATAATCCTAAATTCGGAGGTTTATCCATGTCTAATCAATACGGAGATAAGAATTTAAAGATTTTTTCTTTGAATTCGAATCCAGAGCTTGCAAAAGAAATCGCAGATATAGTTGGAGTTCAATTAGGGAAATGTTCTGTCACAAGATTTAGTGACGGGGAAGTCCAAATTAATATCGAAGAAAGTATTCGCGGATGTGATTGTTACATCATCCAGTCTACAAGTGACCCCGTTAACGAGCATATTATGGAACTGCTGATTATGGTAGATGCGTTAAAACGCGCTTCTGCAAAAACGATTAACATTGTTATTCCTTATTACGGTTATGCGCGTCAAGACAGAAAAGCAAGATCCCGTGAGCCAATCACAGCTAAACTTTTCGCTAACCTGCTTGAAACAGCCGGTGCGACTCGTGTGATTGCACTTGACCTGCATGCGCCGCAAATTCAAGGATTCTTTGATATACCGATTGACCACTTAATGGGTGTTCCGATTTTAGGAGAATATTTTGAAGGCAAAAATCTTGAAGATATCGTCATTGTTTCACCAGACCATGGCGGTGTGACACGTGCCCGCAAACTGGCTGACCGACTAAAAGCGCCAATTGCGATTATCGATAAACGCCGTCCGCGTCCAAACGTGGCGGAAGTCATGAATATTGTAGGTAACATTGAAGGGAAGACTGCTATCCTCATCGATGACATTATTGATACTGCAGGTACGATTACACTTGCTGCTAATGCGCTCGTTGAAAACGGAGCGAAAGAAGTATATGCATGCTGTACACACCCTGTACTATCAGGCCCTGCGGTTGAACGGATTAATAATTCAACAATTAAAGAGCTTGTTGTGACAAACAGCATCAAGCTTCCTGAAGAAAAGAAAATTGAACGCTTTAAGCAGCTTTCAGTCGGACCGCTTCTGGCCGAAGCGATTATTCGCGTTCATGAGCAGCAATCAGTCAGCTATCTGTTCAGCTAAACCATTTTTCGAGGTTTAAATCCTTATCGTTATGGGTATTGTTTGTAATAGGACAACTAAAACGACAATAGGATGGTGCTGAATATGGCAACTTTAACGGCAAAAGAAAGAACGGACTTTACTCGTTCGTCTCTTCGGAATATCCGTACTTCAGGACATGTTCCAGGTATCATATATGGGAAGGATACGGGCAACAAACCTGTGTCATTAGACAGTGTGGAGCTCATCAAAACGCTGAGGGACGAAGGCAAAAATGCAGTCATTACGCTTGAGGTCAGCGGAGAAAAACACTCAGTCATGGTAACAGACCTGCAGACGGACCCGTTGAAAAATGAAATCACTCATGCTGATTTTCAAGTAGTTAATATGAGTGAGGACATTGAAGTGGAAGTTCCGATTCATCTGACCGGAGAAGCCATTGGAGTGAAAAACGGAGGCGTACTGCAGCAGCCGTTATATGCACTTACTGTAAAGGCCAAGCCAAAAGCCATTCCGCAAACGATCGAGGCCGATATTTCAAGCCTCGATGTAAATGAAGTACTGACGATTGCGGATTTGCCTGCTGGCGGTGACTACTCCTTTAATCATGAGTCAGATGAGGTTGTGGCTTCAATCCTTCCTCCGCAGCAGCAGGAAGCAGCTGAGGTCGATGAAGAGGAATCTGCCGATGCTCAGCCAGAAGGTGAAAACGAACAATAATAGCTTAAGGCGTAACCCTCCCGCGGTTACGTCTTTTGTGCTAGAATGAGAAGAATTATAGCCCGTTTATGAAGACGGGAGTTATGTGACTAAGGGAGGATTCGCCATGCTTGTGATTGCCGGTCTCGGAAACCCGGGAAAGAACTATGAAAATACACGGCATAATGTCGGATTTATGGTGATAGATCAGCTTGCAAAGGAATGGAATATAGAGCTGAATCAAAATAAATTTAACGGATTATACGGAATCGGATTTGTTTCCGGCAAAAAGGTTCTACTTGTTAAACCGCTTACATATATGAATTTATCAGGAGAATGTTTGCGGCCTTTAATGGACTACTATGATGTCGATAATGAAGATTTGACAGTCATTTACGACGACCTTGACCTTCCGACTGGCAAGATCCGTTTAAGAACGAAAGGAAGCGCCGGAGGGCACAATGGCATTAAATCACTGATCCAGCATCTTGGAACATCCGAGTTTGACCGTATCCGCATCGGAATCGGCCGGCCTGTAAACGGCATGAAGGTCGTTGATTATGTGTTAGGCTCCTTTACCAAGGAGGAGGCACCTGAGATCGAAGAAGCGGTTGATAAATCTGTGAAGGCTTGTGAGGCTTCTTTGAGTAAACCGTTTTTAGAAGTCATGAACGAATTTAACGCAAAGGTATAAAATGTAACAACAAAGTCCATACTACACCAAAATGACTTTTTCATCAGGAGGTCCCTTGTATGGCTTTGCATTATTATTGTCGTCATTGCGGAGTGAAAGTAGGCAGTCTCGAATCTTCAATGGTATCGACAGACTCACTTGGATTTCAGCACTTAACAAATGAGGAAAGAAACGATATGATTTCTTATAAAGAAAATGGAGACGTCCATGTTTTGACGATATGTGAAGACTGCCAAGAGGCGCTTGACCGAAATCCGCATTACCACGAATATCACACATTTATTCAATAAAAAGCTTTGGTGTAGTCACTAGACCAAAGCGTTTTTCTGTTCTCACAGGAAACAGAGAGGAGGGGCCATATGGACAACATTCAAACCTTTATAAAAGAAAGCGATGACTTTAAATCCATCATCAACGGTTTACACGAGGGCCTGAAGGAACAGCTGCTCGCGGGTCTGTCGGGTTCCGCGCGTTCTGTTTTTACTTCTGCTCTGGCTAATGAAACGAATAAGCCTATCTTTCTAATCACCCATAACTTATATCAAGCCCAGAAAGTAACAGATGATCTGACTTCACTTCTAGAGGATCGGTCTGTCCTTTTGTACCCCGTCAATGAACTCATTTCATCAGAAATCGCAGTTGCAAGCCCTGAATTGCGGGCGCAGCGATTAGATGTCATTAATAGACTAACGAATGGAGAAGCGCCAATTGTCGTTGCTCCGGTAGCTGCAATCAGAAGAATGCTGCCGCCTGTAGAGGTGTGGAAAAGCAGCCAGATGCTCATTCAAGTAGGCCATGATATCGAACCTGACCAGCTTGCCTCACGGCTGGTAGAGGTAGGGTATGAGCGGTCTGATATGGTTTCTGCGCCCGGGGAATTCAGTATTCGCGGTGGAATCATTGACATTTATCCGTTGACTTCAGAGAATCCGGTGAGAATTGAACTTTTTGACACCGAGGTGGATTCAATCCGCAGCTTTAATTCAGATGATCAGCGGTCAATTGAGACCCTTACCTCGATCAATATCGGTCCCGCGAAGGAATTAATTATCAGACCGGAAGAAAAAGCGCGGGCGATGGAGAAAATCGATAGTGGTCTTGCCGGGAGCTTGAAAAAATTAAAGGCTGACAAACAAAAAGAAATACTTCATGCGAATATTTCTCACGATAAAGAACGCTTGTCTGAAGGCCAGACAGGCCAGGAGCTCGTGAAGTATCTCTCATATTTCTATGAAAAGCCTGCTAGTTTACTAGATTATACACCTGATAATACACTTCTGATTTTGGATGAAGTCAGTCGGATTCATGAGATGGAAGAACAGCTTCAAAAAGAAGAAGCGGAGTTTATAACAAATCTTCTTGAGGAAGGGAAGATTTTGCATGACATTCGTTTGTCATTCAGCTTCCAAAAAATAGTGGCTGAGCAAAAACGGCCTCTGCTGTACTACTCTTTATTTTTACGGCATGTACACCATACGAGCCCGCAAAATATCGTCAATGTGTCAGGTCGGCAAATGCAGAGTTTCCATGGCCAAATGAACGTGCTTGCGGGCGAAATGGAGCGTTTTAAAAAATCAAATTTCACTGTTGTGTTCTTAGGAGCAAACAAGGAACGTACACAGAAATTGTCATCTGTTTTGGCTGATTATGATATCGAGGCCGCCGTGACAGACAGCAAAAAAGCGCTTGTTCAGGGACAGGTCTATATCATGGAAGGCGAGCTCCAATCGGGATTTGAGCTGCCGTTAATGAAGCTTGCCGTTATTACGGAAGAAGAACTGTTCAAAAACCGTGTAAAGAAGAAGCCGCGAAAACAGAAGCTTACCAATGCAGAGCGCATCAAAAGCTATTCTGAGCTTCAAATTGGAGATTATGTCGTTCATATTAATCACGGGATCGGAAAATACCTGGGGATCGAAACTCTTGAAATCAACGGCATTCATAAAGACTATTTAAATATACATTATCAGGGAAGTGACAAGCTTTACGTCCCTGTAGAACAAATTGATCAGGTTCAAAAATATGTCGGCTCCGAAGGAAAAGAGCCAAAGCTGTATAAATTAGGCGGAAGTGAATGGAAGCGGGTCAAGAAAAAAGTAGAAACATCCGTTCAGGATATTGCTGATGACTTAATTAAGCTGTATGCCGAAAGAGAAGCGAGCAAGGGCTATGCGTTTTCTCCTGACCATGAGATGCAGCGGGAATTCGAATCGGCTTTCCCTTATCAAGAGACTGAGGATCAGCTCCGTTCTATTCACGAAATCAAAAAAGACATGGAAAGAGAACGTCCGATGGACCGCTTGCTGTGCGGAGATGTGGGCTACGGTAAAACAGAGGTTGCCATACGTGCCGCGTTTAAGGCGATCGGTGACGGAAAGCAGGTAGCTCTGCTCGTTCCGACAACAATTTTGGCACAGCAGCACTATGAAACCATAAAAGAGCGCTTCCAGGACTATCCGATTAATATCGGCCTTCTCAGCAGGTTCAGAACGAGAAAAGAAGCAAACGAAACAATCAAAGGGCTGAAAAACGGAACGGTTGATATCGTCATCGGGACGCATCGGCTGCTATCAAAGGATGTCGTGTATAAAGACTTAGGGCTCCTCATCATTGATGAAGAGCAGCGTTTCGGTGTAACCCATAAAGAAAAGATCAAGCAAATAAAAGCCAATGTTGATGTATTAACGTTAACAGCAACGCCGATTCCGCGTACGCTGCATATGTCTATGCTTGGCGTAAGGGATCTTTCAGTCATCGAGACTCCGCCGGAAAATCGCTTCCCCGTACAGACGTATGTTGTGGAATATAACGGCGCTCTTGTCAGAGAGGCGATTGAACGTGAGCTTGCACGCGGAGGCCAGGTCTATTTCTTGTACAACCGGGTAGAAGACATTGAGCGGAAAGCGGATGAAATTTCAATGCTAGTCCCTGACGCGAAGGTAGCATATGCGCATGGGAAAATGACAGAAAATGAATTAGAAACCGTTATGCTAAGTTTCCTTGAAGGAGAATCAGACGTTCTCGTCAGCACAACCATTATCGAAACTGGCGTGGACATCCCGAACGTCAATACGTTGATCGTATTTGACGCCGACAAGATGGGACTTTCTCAGCTTTACCAGCTGCGGGGGCGTGTCGGTCGTTCTAACCGTGTGGCGTATGCGTACTTCACGTATCGCCGGGATAAAGTGCTGACAGAAGTGGCTGAAAAAAGGCTGCAGGCTATTAAAGAATTCACAGAGCTAGGTTCCGGTTTTAAAATCGCAATGCGTGACTTAACGATTCGCGGAGCCGGGAATCTTCTTGGTGCCCAGCAGCATGGCTTCATCGATTCGGTCGGATTTGACCTCTATTCACAAATGCTGAAGGAGGCCATTGAGGAGCGTAAAGGAGACACAGCGAAGACAGAGCAGTTTGAAACAGAAATTGATGTCGAGCTTGATGCGTATATTCCGGAAACTTATATTCAAGACGGCAAACAGAAAATTGATATGTATAAACGCTTCAGGTCTGTGGCGACAATCGAAGAGAAGAATGAGCTTCAAGATGAAATGATCGACCGCTTTGGAAACTATCCAAAAGAAGTCGAATACTTGTTTACTGTTGCAGAAATGAAGGTCTATGCGAGACAGGAACGTGTCGAGCTGATTAAGCAGGATAAAGATGCTGTCAGATTGACGATTTCTGAAGAAGCAAGTGCTGAAATTGACGGACAGAAGCTGTTTGAGCTTGGCAATCAATATGGCAGACAAATCGGACTGGGAATGGAAGGGAAAAAACTCAAAATCTCCATACAGACGAAAGGCCGTAGTGCCGATGAATGGCTCGACACCGTGCTGGGCATGCTGAAGGGCTTAAAAGATGTGAAAAAGCAAACCATTTCATCAACGTAAATTTTGTTACTCTCTGGTGTATATTACATTTGATGTGACGGATACTAATTTCAAGCGAGGCGGAAGGTACATAAAGTAACTGCTTTAGGTCTTTCCCACATGTATATACCATCAAATGAAAGAGAGGCACCAGAGATGAAAGCAACCGGTATCGTACGTCGTATTGATGACTTAGGTCGGGTCGTGATTCCTAAAGAAATTCGAAGAACTCTGAGAATCAGGGAAGGCGATCCGCTTGAGATTTTTGTAGATCGTGATGGAGAAGTGATTTTGAAAAAGTACTCTCCGATCAGTGAGCTTGGAGACTTTGCAAAGGAGTATGCAGACGCGCTTTACGACAGCCTCGGCCATTCAGTGCTGATTTGTGATCGTGATGTATATATTGCCGTGTCCGGCAGCTCCAAAAAAGATTACTTAAACAAGTCAATCAGCGAAATGCTGGAAAGAACAATGGATCAGCGCAGCTCCGTGCTTGAGAGTGATGCGAAATCAGTACAGCTTGTGAATGGAATTGATGAGGACATGAATTCTTATACTGTCGGCCCAATTGTGGCGAACGGTGATCCGATAGGTGCTGTGGTGATCTTTTCAAAAGATCAGACAATGGGTGAAGTAGAGCATAAAGCCGTTGAAACAGCAGCTGGATTTTTGGCTCGTCAAATGGAACAGTAGGTCTTATTCCTTTCTTCGAAAATAGGTATGTAAAGAACAGCTCTCCTTGGGACGCTGTTCTTTTTCATGCGTGCCGAAAAAGGAATCCAAGGGTTGGGATATGGTATAATAACCTCGTTTTTATTTGTGCCGCGGTAATACGTGAACTGTATTGCCCCTGACGTTGGGAAGGAGCTTTTGGATGGACGATTCAATAGGCGTTAAACGGCATTGGATTTGGCAGGGGGCTTTTGTTTTAATTCTGGCAGGCGTCATCACAAAAATTTTAAGCGCTGTTTACAGAGTCCCATTTCAAAACATTGTCGGCGATGTTGGATTTTATATATATCAGCAGGTATATCCCTTTCTTGGTATTGCGGTCATGCTGTCCACATCAGGATTTCCAGTCATTATTTCAAAGCTGATGAATGATTATAGTGAAAAAAATCATCACACCATATTAAAAATATCTGCGTTGTTTTTGTCTTTAATCGGTATTTTATTATTTCTTTGTTTATATCTGGGTGCTGTTCCTATTGCACTCTTTATGGGAGATTCGCATCTAGCCGTGTTAATTCAAGTGGCCGCATATGCGTTTCTGCTTTTCCCATTTGTCGCGTTGCTTAGAGGCGGTTTTCAGGGGCGGCACGAAATGCTCCCTTCAGCCTTATCACAGATGACAGAGCAGTTTCTGCGTGTTGCAGTGCTCTTGGGTTTATCATTTTGGCTCGTGAAAAAGGGAGCCTCGCTTTATACCGCGGGAGCGGCAGCCGCTTCAGGCTCTCTTGCCGGAAGTTTGGTTGCATTGATGATACTGGGATTTTTTTGGTTTAAAACGAATAGAGACAACCAAACGGATAGGCAAAATGAAAATGTCATCACAACAAAAGAATTGACGAAAAAACTGCTTTTATATTCGGTTACAATTTGTGTAAGCAGTTTGCTGCTTTTGTTTATCCAGCTTGTTGATGCTTTGAATTTATATGCATTGCTTTCGGGTGGTGAGGCAAGCGAAGAAGCAAAACGCCTAAAGGGGATCTATGATCGGGGACAACCCTTGCTGCAGCTCGGTTCAATTTTCGCGGTAAGCATTGCGACGTCACTCGTTCCGTATATTTCTATGGCCGTAAAAAACAATGAGCTGAAGATCATGAAAGAAAAAATCACGTCATCTTTGAAACTATGCCTTGTGCTCGGTACAGGCGCATCGGTTGGGTTGATTTGCATTCTAAAGCCGGTAAATATCATGCTGTTTCAAAATGGAGAAGGGACAGGTGCGTTACAAGTATTTAGCTGCTCCATTTTGTTTGCATCTATGGCGGTAACGGCAGCGGCAGTCTTACAGGGAGCGGGGTACACAGTTTTTCCAGCGATAGCGGTGGGCGCGGGTGTTGCGGTGAAATGGGTGTTAAACACACTTTTGGTTCCGCGCTATGGGATTGAAGGCGCATCGTTTGCGACAGCTGCTTCCTTTGCGGCTGTCGCCGGCCTTAACTTGTATCAGCTTCGGCAAAAGGAATGGCTCGATAAGCTTAGAGGCGTTTTGATTCCGATTATTGGATCTGCTCTTTTGATGTCAGCTGTTTTGCTTGCGTATACGCGTCTCTGGACTTTCTTGTTTCCTGCAACAGGAAGAGGAGCGGCTGTGATTGAGAGTCTTTCTGCTGTTGCCATTGGTGGCGCGGTGTTTATTTATTGTATGATGAGATTGGGAATATTTACAGATGAAGAGCTGAACAGTGTGCCATTCGGCAGCAAGTTAAGCAAATTCATGAGAAGGAGAGAACAAAATGGCGGGTAAAATTACAGTCGTGGGACTTGGTGCCGGAGACATGGACCAGTTGACAATTGGTATACACAAGCTGCTGACGAAGGCAGATACGCTGTATGTCAGAACCAAGGATCATCCTTTAATTGAGGAGCTTGAAAAAGAAACGAAGAACATCCGTTTCTTTGATGATATATATGAGAAACATGATCAGTTCAAGGCGGTATATGAAGAAATTGCAGATACCCTCTTTGAAGCGGCGCGGCGTGAGGACGTGGTTTATGCTGTGCCGGGACATCCGTTTGTCGCAGAAAAAACAGTTCAGCTGCTGACGGAGCGGCAGGAAAAGGAAAACGTTCAAGTGAAAGTCACGGGGGGACAAAGTTTCCTTGATGCCACATTCAATGCCTTGCAAATTGACCCGATTGAAGGTTTTCAATTTGTGGATGCCGGCACATTGTCCGCGGATGAGCTTGAGCTCAGACATCATCTGATCATATGTCAGGTTTACGACCAAATGACGGCTTCTGAAGTCAAGCTGACATTGATGGAGAAGCTGCCTGATGATTATGAGGTCGTCATTGTGACTGCAGCAGGCAGCCGTGGCGAGGAGATCAGGACAGTGCCATTATTTGAGCTGGACCGCAATGTCGCCTTGAACAACTTAACAAGTGTGTATATTCCGCCGATTAAAGAAGAGAAGCTGCTTTATCACGAATTCTCCACGTTCCGAAGCATCATCAGAGAGCTTCGCGGACCTAATGGATGTCCGTGGGATAAAAAGCAGACGCATCAGTCATTAAAGCAGTACATGATTGAAGAATGTTATGAGCTTCTCGAAGCTATTGACGAAGAAGACACAGACCATATGATCGAAGAGCTTGGCGACGTTTTGCTTCAGGTCTTGCTTCACGCGCAAATTGGTGAAGATGAAGGTTATTTCACAATTGATGATGTCATAAAAGGAATCAGTGAAAAAATGGTCAGAAGACATCCCCATGTGTTTAAAGATGTTAAGGTTCGGGATGAAAACGATGTTTTGGCCAATTGGGAAGATATAAAAAAGGCCGAAAAAAATACATCTGAATCATCGTTACTAGACAGCGTACCGAAAACCCTTCCAGCTCTTTCGAAAGCTGCTAAATTGCAGAAAAAAGCAGCGAAGGTCGGTTTTGACTGGGAAGACGTCAGCGATATTTGGGAAAAGGTAAGTGAGGAAATGAAGGAATTTTCTTCTGAGGTTTCTGAAGCTCCTCACGAACACAATCTTAAAGCTGAGTTTGGCGACATTTTATTCGCGCTGGTGAATGTAGCCCGCTTCTACAAAATAGAGCCAGAGGAAGCGCTGGCCATGACTAATGACAAATTCCGGAGACGGTTCTCATACATTGAGGAAACAGCGAAGGAAGAGGGAGTCGAGCTGGCTGATATGTCCCTTGAGGACATGGACAAACTGTGGAATGAAGCAAAAGAAACTGAGAGGAGATCATAGATATGAGATTAGATAAATTTTTGAAAGTATCACGGCTGATCAAACGGCGTACACTAGCGAAGGAAGTAGCTGACCAAGGACGAATCTCTATTAACGGAAACCAAGCTAAAGCTAGCTCTGACGTAAAACCGGGAGATGAACTAACGGTCCGCTTCGGCCAAAAGCTTGTAACGGTTCAAGTTAATGAATTGAAAGACACGACGAAAAAAGAAGAAGCTGCAAACATGTACACGATTCTAAAAGAAGAAAAACTCGGCGAATAGGCTTGTTCTAAAAAAATCCCCCTCCTCATACAATGCAGTAATAATGCTAAAAGTATCGAGGATATGGGGGCTGAATAGATGAATTCATATTATGATCAAAAAGGTTCTTCGTCTGTTCCGGAACAGCATGATGTGACAATGAAAGGCCGGAAGCATTTAGATATTTCTGGGGTTAAGCATGTGGAGAGTTTTGATAACGAAGAATTCCTGCTGGAAACGGTGATGGGAATGCTCTCCGTCAGAGGCCAAAACCTGCAGATGAAAAATCTTGATGTGGAAAAAGGGATTGTTTCGATTAAAGGCAGGGTATTTGATTTAGTGTACTTAGATGAACAACAAGGGGATAAAGCTAAAGGGTTTTTTAGCAAGTTGTTTAAATGACGCTGACGACACAATTCTATACAATGCTGGCGATGTCCGGTATGGGTCTCTGGCTTGGTGCTTCGCTTGATACATACCGGCTCTTTGTCATTCGTGCCAAAACAGCCAGATGGCTATTATTTATTCATGATATTCTTTTCTGGATTGTGCAAGGGCTGCTTTTCTTTTATGTCTTGCTTCATGTAAATGAGGGAGAATTCAGGATTTACATCTTTTTAGCGGTTCTGCTGGGCGTTGCGACGTATCAGAGCCTTTGCAAACGAATCTATATAAAAATACTGAAATTCTTCATTTACCTTGTTGTTTCTGTTTATCAATTCTTCAAAAAACTCATTCAGCACGTGTTATTTCGTCCTATTGTGTGGACATGCGGAGCGATCATCTGGCTGGCGGCATTTTTATTCAAGAAAACATACAGCCTGATAGGTTTTCTCCTGCTGTGTCTATATAAAATAGTCATGGTTCTGTGTTTTCCGATCCGTTTTATCGCGAAACAATGTTTGAAACTTCTTCCTGTGAAAATGCGTCTAACTTTTAGACGTTATTTTGAAAAAGGTGCAGGATTTCTCAAAAAGAAGAAGAAACTATTGATAACCATAAGAACGACCATTACACGGTTTTTGAAGAAATGAAAGGAGGACCGTCTGGTTTGAATTTTTCCAGGGAACGAACGATAACTGAAATACAAAACGACTATAAAGAACAAGTAGAACGGCAAAATCAGCTGAAGAAACGAAGACGCAAAGGGCTGTACAGACGGTTAACTGTATTCGGCGCCCTAGTATTCCTGACGGCAATTGTGCTGGCAAGCTCTGTATGGTCCCAAACATCTTCCCTTAGTGCAAAAGAAGAAAAGAAAGAACAGCTTGAAAAAGAACTCAAAAGTTTAAAGACAAAACAAACGGATTTAAAAGAAGAAATATCCAAATTGAAGGATGAAGATTACGTCACAGAGCTTGCCAGAAGGGACTTATTCATGTCTGGAGACGGAGAAATTATCTTCAATGTGGAGAAGAAGAGTAAGTAGCCTTGTTGACACTTAAATTTTTATTTAGGTATAATTAAGCAAACGATCTTTTTATAAGCCTAAGGAGGAGCACTTTTTTTATGTCGATTGAAGTTGGCAGCAAGTTGCAAGGGAAAATTACAGGTATTACAAATTTTGGAGCATTTGTTGAATTGCCTGGAGGCTCAACCGGTCTCGTTCACATTAGTGAGGTAGCTGATAATTATGTCAAAGACATTAACGACCACTTAAAAGTCGGCGACCAAGTTGAAGTGAAAGTCATCAACGTTGAAAAAGACGGGAAAATTGGTTTATCTATTAAAAAAGCTAAAGACCGTCCGCAAGCCAGACCTAGAAATGATTTCCGTCCGAAAGAATCTTTTGAACAGAAAATGAATAAGTTTTTAAAAGACAGCGAAGATCGCTTGTCATCTTTAAAACGCAATACGGAATCAAAACGTGGAGGGCGCGGAGCAAGAAGAGGATAACTTGCTGCTTTCTATAAAATAAATGAAGCATCCGTTCATCCCGACGGATGCTTTTTTATTATCCTCATTCTCTTTAAGAGTCAGAAAATTACAACATTAAAGTTTCTGTTGACGAAAGAGACAAACCTTTGTATTATATAACTTGTGCTTAGAAGCACAAAACAATATGGCGGTGTAGCTCAGCTGGCTAGAGCGTACGGTTCATACCCGTGAGGTCGGGGGTTCGATCCCCTCCGCCGCTACCATATTTGTTTGGCCCGTTGGTCAAGCGGTTAAGACACCGCCCTTTCACGGCGGTAACACGGGTTCGAATCCCGTACGGGTCATCCTAAAAAATCGGTTTCTCTTGCAGAAGCCGATTTTTTTCATTTTTAGACAACATTCCAGAAATTCTTTTCATAAACGAATATCAAGGCAGAAACCGTCGAAGATTTCTTTGGTATTGTTACCTTCTTTTGACAAAATCCTATCTGTGCTTTCGCTATAATGACAGGCAACGAATATAACAGGTGGGAGATGAGAGGAATGGAAAAAGCAGAAAGAAGAGTGAACGGGCCAATGGCGGGACAAGCTTTGGAAAAACTCCAATCGTTTTTTAACAGGGGCACGAAGCTGGTGACTCATCATTTGCATTCACTGTTTTTCTATAAAGGATTCATTTATGTTGTTATCGGATTTTTGCTTGGACGGGCTTTCATATTATCCGAGGTGCTTCCTTTCGCACTTCCTTTCTTTGGAGCGATGCTTCTCATCAGAAGAGACAAAGCGTTTTATGCGGTTTTGGCTGTGCTTGCAGGTGCGCTGACCATATCTCCAAAGCACTCATTGCTCATACTGGCGGCATTGCTGGCATTCTTTGTATTTTCTAAAGTGGCTGCCTTCATTACCGACGATCGTGTAAAAGCACTCCCGATTGTCGTGTTCTTCTCGATGGCTGCAGCAAGAGCCGGGTTTGTTTATGCCCAAAATGGCGTATTTACAACCTATGATTATGTAATGGCTATCGTTGAGGCTGGACTGTCGTTTATCTTAACACTGATTTTCCTTCAGAGCCTTCCGATTTTTACTGTGAAAAAAGTGAAACAATCATTAAAAATAGAGGAAATCATTTGCTTTATGATTCTTATTGCCTCTGTTTTAACGGGGCTGGCCGGCTTGTCCTACCAAGGGATGCAGGCAGAACATATATTGGCTCGTTATGTTGTATTGAGTTTTTCCTTTATTGGCGGAGCAAGCATCGGCTGTACGGTTGGTGTTGTGACCGGCCTGATTCTTGGCTTGGCGAATATCGGAAACCTATATCAAATGAGTCTGCTTGCTTTTTCCGGTTTATTGGGCGGTTTGCTGAAGGAAGGAAAAAAAGCGGGTGCAGCAATCGGTCTTATCGTTGGATCACTTCTTATATCTTTATATGGTGAAGGCTCTGCCGGTCTGATGACAACGCTCTATGAGTCATTAATCGCAGTCGGCCTGTTTTTGCTCACACCTCAATCTATTACAAGGAAAGTGGCGAGATATATTCCGGGAACTGTCGAGCATCTTCAAGAGCAACAGCAATACGCTAGAAAAATCCGAGATGTCACTGCTCAGAAGGTAGACCAGTTCTCCAATGTATTTCACGCGCTGTCTGAAAGCTTTGCAACCTTTTACCAAGCGTCAGACGAACAGACAGATGACAGCGAAGTTGATCTGTTCTTAAGCAAAATCACGGAGCATTCCTGTCAGACGTGCTACAAGAAAAACAGGTGCTGGGTACAGAACTTTGATAAAACATATGATTTAATGAAACAAGTTATGCTTGAAACAGAGGAAAAAGAATATGCATCAAACCGAAGGCTGAAAAAAGAGTTTCAACAGTATTGTTCTAAATCCAAGCAGGTTGAAGAGCTGATTGAGGATGAGCTCGCACATCACCATGCCCATTTGACTCTCAAGAAAAAAGTCCAGGACAGCAGACGCCTTGTTGCTGAACAGCTTTTAGGCGTTTCTGAGGTTATGGCCGACTTTTCTCGGGAAATAAAAAGAGAGCGAGAACAGCACTTTTTGCAGGAAGAGCAAATCATAGAAGCGCTTCAGCATTTCGGAATTGAGATTCAGCATGTCGAGATCTATAGTCTTGAACAAGGAAATATCGATATTGAAATGACCATTCCGTTCAGCGGACATGGAGAAAGTGAAAAAATCATTGCCCCTATGCTGTCTGACATTCTGGAAGAACAAATTCTTGTGAAAGCCGAACAGCACTCTCCGCATCCGAATGGATACAGCCATGTCGCCTTTGGATCAACAAAATCATACAGGGTGTCCACGGGAGCTGCTCACGCTGCGAAGGGCGGCGGCCTTGTCTCCGGCGACAGCTACAGCATGATGGAGCTTGGAGCCAGAAAATATGCTGCAGCAATCAGTGACGGAATGGGCAATGGCGCAAGAGCGCACTTTGAAAGCAATGAAACGATCAAGCTTCTTGAAAAAATCCTTGAATCGGGAATTGATGAAAAAATAGCAATTAAAACGATCAACAGCATACTGTCTCTAAGGACAACTGACGAAATATATTCCACGCTTGACCTGTCTATTATCGATCTTCAAGATGCCAGCTGTAAATTTTTGAAGGTTGGATCGACGCCTAGCTTTATCAAACGGGGTGACCAGGTCATGAAAGTTCAAGCGAGCAATCTGCCAATCGGTATTATTAATGAATTCGATGTGGAGGTTGTGAGTGAACAGCTGAAAGCGGGTGACCTCTTAATTATGATGAGTGATGGCATTTTTGAGGGGCCTAAGCATGTGGAAAATCACGACTTATGGATGAAACGTAAAATGAAAGGGTTGAAAACAAATGACCCGCAGGAGATTGCCGATTTGCTTATGGAAGAAGTCATCCGCACAAGATCCGGCCAAATTGAGGACGATATGACTGTTGTTGTTGTCCGGATTGATCACAATACACCGAAGTGGGCATCCATTCCTGTTCCGGCAATCTTTCAAAACAAACAAGAAATTTCATAACGCTTCCGTATAAATCAAATTTCTTCTGGCGAAGATGGGAATATATGAATCTGAGAATCCTCGTATTCTCCAGGAGGAATGAATGTGAACAACGGACATTTAAATCAAATTTTGCTGATAACGGATGGCTGCTCAAACCATGGGGAAGACCCGCTTGCAATGGCTGCTTTTGCTAAAGAGCAGGGGATTACGGTAAATGTCATTGGTATAATGGAAGAAAATCAAATTGACCCTGAGGCAATGAAGGAAGTCGAAGGGATTGCACTTGCCGGAGGAGGCGTGCACCAAGTCGTTTATGCATCTCAGCTTTCACAAACTGTTCAAATGGTAACAAAAAAAGCGATGACGCAAACCTTACAAGGTGTAGTCAATCAAGAACTGAAACAGATTCTCGGAAAGAATGTGGAAATGGAAGAGCTTTCTCCAGAAAAACGCGGCGAAGTCATGGAAGTGGTAGACGAGCTTGGAGAAACGGTGCATCTTCAGGTTTTGGTTCTTGTTGATACAAGTGCAAGTATGGCGCCAAAGCTTCCAACAGTAAAAGAGGCACTGATTGATTTGTCTGTAAGCCTCAATTCTCGAATCGGGAATAACGAATTTGCGATGTGTATATTTCCCGGGAAAAAACAAGAGGTCGAGCTTGTGCTGAACTGGACACCGAAGCTGCAATCTCTTTCCACACTCTTTGCAAAGCTTTCGACAGGCGGCATCACGCCGACAGGTCCGGCAATTCGTGAAGCGACACTGCAGTTTGAAAAAATACGCTCAAGAAGGGGCATGCTGGCAGATGATGAACGACGCTTTGACGAGTTTGGCATGTAGCCTCAAGCCGGGTACGACAATCAAAGGCAAGTGGAATGGAAACACTTATACATTGCGTAAACAGCTTGGTAAAGGGGCCAATGGAATTGTGTATTTGGCAGAAGCATCAGATGGACATGTTGCCTTAAAGGTGAGTGATGACAGCCTGTCTATTACTTCTGAAGTGAATGTCTTGAAATCTTTCTCAAAGGCCCAGTCCGTTACGATGGGGCCTTCTTTTTTTGATACGGATGATGCTTATATTCCCGGTACCAATACGAAAGTTTCATTTTATGCAATGGAATACATAAAAGGGCCGCTGCTTTTGAAGTATGTCAGTGATAAAGGAGCAGAGTGGATACCTGTATTAATGATTCAGCTGTTATCCAGCTTATCGGTGCTTCACCAGCAAGGATGGATATTCGGCGATCTTAAACCTGATAATCTGATCGTAACTGGTCCGCCCGCAAGGATCCGCTGCATTGATGTGGGCGGCACGACAAAGGAAGGCCGGGCGATAAAAGAGTATACGGAGTTTTATGACAGAGGCTATTGGGGGTATGGAACAAGGAAGGCAGAGCCATCCTATGATCTGTTCGCAGTTGCCATGATTATGATCAACAGTGTGCATAAAAAAGAATTTAAGAAAACGAACCAGCCCAAAGAACAGCTTAGGTCTCTCATCGAAGGAAACCCGCTGCTTCAAAAGTATAAAAAAGTGCTTTTTTCAGCCTTGAACGGAGATTATCAATCCGCAGATGAAATGAAAAAGGATATGCTAGACGCGGGGCAAAAAGCAGCACAAAGAAAACAGCCTATAAAAGCATCACCGCAGCCTGCCACACGACAAAGACAGCAAAAACCGCGCCAAGGAAAAATAACGAAGACGCGATATACCCCAAAACAGAAACCAGCTAAGTCAGGGGGGTTATTTGAAACAACGCTGATTGTGATCAGTGTTTTAGCGCTTTATTTCGCCTATATTATCTTTTTCTTAATCTGAATGGTGCAAACTGCAGAGCCTATGCTTCTTCTTTGCTTGGAGGGGTTGAAAGTGTTAGGATATGAATATCTTTAAAATACCTGCTCATTGTGAGGAGGACATTGTGAAAAGTGTCAAAGATTTTTTAAACAAACACAATCTTACGTTAAAAGGGGCGACAATCATTGTAGGCGTTTCCGGCGGTCCGGACTCAATGGCTCTTCTTCACGCGTTGCATACGTTATGCGGCCGTTCAGCGAATGTTATTGCAGCTCACGTTGACCATCGGTTCAGAGGTGCGGAATCCGAGGAGGACATGCGTTTTGTCCAAGCTTATTGTAAAGCTGAACAGCTCGTGTGCGAAACGGCTCAAATCAATGTAACCGCATATGCACAGGAAAAAGGACTCAATAAGCAGGCTGCAGCACGCGATTGCCGCTACCAGTTTTTTGAGGAAATCATGTCGAAGCACCAAGCGGACTATCTGGCTCTTGCGCATCATGGTGATGATCAGGTTGAAACAATGCTTATGAAACTGGCTAAGGGTACGCTTGGAACGGGACTTGCGGGAATGCAGCCGGTTAGACGTTTTGGCACGGGGCGGATCATCAGGCCGTTCTTAACCATTACAAAGGAAGAGATCCTTCACTATTGCCGTGAAAACGGCTTGAGCTACCGGACGGATGAAAGCAACGCCAAAGATGACTACACAAGAAACAGATTCAGAAAAACAGTGCTCCCGTTTTTGAAGCAGGAATCTCCGGATGTGCATAAAAGGTTTCAGAAAGTGAGTGAAGCACTGACGGAAGATGAGCAATTCTTACAGTCATTAACGAAAGATGAAATGAATAAAGTAATCACAAGCCAGTCTAATACATCAGTTGAAATCAATTCCTCTCAATTGCTTGCCCTCCCGATGCCTTTACAAAGAAGAGGAGTTCAACTAATATTAAACTATCTTTATGAAAACGTTCCATCATCCTTTTCGGCCCATCACATTCAGCAGTTTCTCGATTGGGCGGAAAATGGCGGTCCTTCAGGAGTACTGGACTTTCCGAAAGGGCTGAAGGTGGTCAAATCATATCAGACATGTTTGTTTACATTTGAACAATGGCAGTGCAAAAATGTTCCCTTTGAATACCAAATTAGCGGAGCTGCTGATGAAACGGCAGTGCTCCCTAATGGATATCTGATAGAGGCAAAGCATTATGCGGACTCGCCTGAAGAACATGGGAATGCTGTTTTTATCACAAGTGAAAAAAAGGTGCGGTTTCCCTTAACAATCCGGACGAGAAAAGCTGGAGACCGGATCAAACTAAAAGGGATGAACGGCTCAAAAAAGGTAAAGGATATATTTATTGATAAGAAACTGCCTCTCCAAGAAAGAGACAACTGGCCGATTGTGACGGACGCAAGCGGTGAAATTATCTGGATACCTGGCTTGAAAAAATCAATTTTTGAAGATCTTGTGATTCCAAACAGCGACCGCATTGTATTACAATATAGACAGCATGAAAAGTGTAGGGGGCAAGCAAAATCATGATGAAACATGATATCGAGAAAGTACTGATCTCAGAGGAAGAGATACAAAAGAAAGTAAAAGAGTTAGGTGCAGAATTAACGAGCGAGTATCAAGATACATTTCCGTTGGCAATCGGTGTGTTAAAAGGAGCACTTCCTTTTATGGCGGATCTTATCAAGCATATTGATACATATTTGGAAATGGATTTCATGGATGTATCAAGCTACGGAAATTCTACGGTTTCTTCTGGAGAAGTAAAAATCATTAAAGATTTGGATACATCTGTAGAGGGCCGGGACATCTTAATTATTGAAGATATCATCGACAGTGGGTTAACCTTAAGTTATCTCGTAGAGCTCTTCCGATACCGTAAAGCAAAATCAATTAAGATTGTTACCCTTTTGGATAAACCGAGCGGAAGAAAAGCGGACATCAAAGCAGACTTTGTCGGTTTTGAAGTTCCTGACGCGTTTGTAGTGGGTTACGGACTTGATTATGCTGAGCGCTATCGCAATCTGCCTTATATCGGAGTGTTAAAACCGGCAGTTTATGAAAGCTGATCGGCAGCCTGCTTCCGAGATGGTTATTGTTTGTATTGGAATGATTTTCTATGGTACTATTGAACATAGTTGTGCTTACTGTGGGAGGAGGTAAGGAATGAATCGGGTCTTCCGTAATACCATTTTTTATTTACTTATTTTATTAGTAGTAATCGGGGTTGTGAGCTACTTCCAGACCTCAAATCCGAAAACAGAAAATATGTCGTACAGTACGTTCATCAAAAACCTGGATGACGGGAAAGTTGATAGCGTATCGGTTCAGCCTGTCAGAGGTGTTTATGAGGTAAAAGGGCAGCTGAAAAACTACGACAAAGATCAATACTTTTTGACTCATGTTCCTGAAGGAAAGGGAGCAGACCAGATATTTAACGCTTTGAAAAAGACAGACGTAAAGGTTGAGCCCGCTCAAGAAACAAGCGGATGGGTGACGTTCCTGACGACCATTATCCCATTTGTCATTATCTTTATTCTGTTTTTCTTCCTGCTCAATCAGGCTCAAGGCGGCGGCAGCCGTGTGATGAACTTTGGCAAGAGTAAAGCGAAGCTGTATACAGAGGAAAAGAAACGCGTCAAATTTAAAGACGTTGCAGGGGCTGACGAAGAAAAGCAAGAACTTGTTGAAGTTGTTGAGTTTCTGAAAGATCCCCGCAAGTTTGCCGAGCTTGGCGCCAGAATACCGAAAGGCGTGCTTTTAGTCGGACCTCCGGGTACCGGTAAAACATTGCTTGCCAAGGCTTGTGCAGGTGAAGCCGGCGTACCTTTCTTCAGCATCAGCGGATCTGATTTCGTTGAAATGTTTGTAGGGGTCGGTGCTTCCCGTGTGCGTGACTTGTTTGAAAATGCGAAAAAGAATGCGCCTTGTTTGATCTTCATTGATGAAATTGACGCAGTCGGACGCCAGCGTGGCGCTGGTCTCGGCGGTGGACACGATGAACGTGAACAGACGCTAAACCAATTGCTTGTTGAAATGGACGGATTCAGCGCTAATGAAGGAATTATCATCATTGCTGCGACGAACCGTGCGGACATCTTGGACCCAGCCTTACTTCGTCCGGGACGTTTTGACCGTCAAATCACAGTGGACCGCCCAGATGTCATTGGCCGTGAAGCTGTATTGAAAGTCCATGCGAGAAACAAACCGCTGGATGAAACGGTTAACCTAAAATCAATTGCCATGAGAACACCAGGCTTCTCAGGCGCTGACTTAGAAAATCTCTTGAATGAAGCTGCACTTGTGGCGGCTCGTCAAAACAAGAAAAAAATCGATGCGCGTGATATTGACGAAGCGACGGACCGTGTAATTGCCGGACCTGCTAAGAAGAGCCGCGTTATCTCCAAGAAAGAACGCAATATCGTGGCTTATCACGAAGGCGGACACACCGTTATCGGACTCGTTTTAGATGAGGCAGATATGGTTCATAAAGTAACGATTGTTCCTCGGGGCCAGGCTGGCGGTTATGCTGTTATGCTGCCAAGAGAAGACCGTTATTTCCAAACAAAGCCGGAGCTGCTTGATAAAATTGTCGGCCTCTTGGGCGGACGTGTTGCTGAAGAGATTATCTTCGGTGAAGTCAGCACAGGGGCGCACAATGACTTCCAGCGTGCGACGAATATTGCAAGACGAATGGTTACGGAATTCGGTATGTCAGAAAAACTGGGACCGTTGCAATTTGGACAGTCTCAGGGCGGTCAGGTATTCTTAGGCCGTGATTTCAACAACGAACAGAACTACAGTGATCAAATCGCTTACGAAATTGATCAGGAAATTCAGCGCATCATCAAAGAATGTTATGAGCGTGCGAAACAAATCCTGACTGAAAATCGTGACAAGCTTGAATTGATTGCCCAAACGCTTCTGAAAGTTGAAACGCTTGACGCTGAACAGATCAAACACCTTATCGATCATGGAACATTACCTGAGCGTAATTTCTCAGATGATGAAAAGAACGATGATGTGAAAGTAAACATTCTGACAAAAACAGAAGAAAAGAAAGACGATACGAAAGAGTAATTCGCTTTCTTTCTAAAAAAACTGCCGGCTGACGCTGGCAGTTTTTTTATGTAAATTATGGGCTCAGGTGCGGCTTTTACAATCATCCAATTCTGGTATCGATTTGTTTACAAATGAGCCGCTGATCGTGTATGGTATTGTAGAATGTTTGTAAAAAGTAAAGTAGAGAAACTATTCAAAAGTGGTGATAGAGGTTGTTACTGGTTATCGATGTGGGGAACACCAATACTGTACTTGGTGTATATCATGATGGAAAATTAGAATATCACTGGCGTATAGAAACAAGCAGGCATAAAACAGAAGATGAGTTTGGGATGATTTTGCGCTCCTTATTTGATCACTCCGGGCTTATGTTTGAACAGATAGATGGCATTATTATTTCATCAGTAGTGCCGCCAATCATGTTTGCGTTAGAAAGAATGTGCACAAAATACTTTCATATCGAGCCGCAAATTGTTGGTCCGGGTATGAAAACCGGTTTAAATATAAAATATGACAATCCGAAAGAAGTGGGGGCAGACAGAATCGTAAATGCTGTCGCTGCGATACACTTATACGGCAATCCATTAATTGTTGTCGATTTCGGAACCGCCACAACGTACTGCTATATTGATGAAAACAAACAATACATGGGCGGGGCGATTGCCCCTGGGATTACAATTTCGACAGAGGCGCTTTACTCGCGTGCAGCAAAGCTTCCGCGTATCGAAATCACCCGACCCGACAATATTATCGGAAAAAACACTGTTAGCGCGATGCAATCTGGAATTTTATTTGGCTATGTCGGCCAAGTGGAAGGAATCGTTAAGCGAATGAAATGGCAGGCAAAACAGGAACCAAAGGTCATTGCGACAGGAGGCCTGGCGCCGCTCATTGCGAACGAATCAGATTGTATAGACATCGTTGATCCATTCTTAACCCTAAAAGGGCTGGAATTGATTTATGAAAGAAACCGCGTAGGAAGTGTATAGGAGGTTTAGTAATGGATTATTTAGTAAAAGCACTTGCGTATGACGGAAAAGTTCGGGCTTATGCAGCGAGAACGACTGATATGGTAAATGAGGGGCAGAGACGCCATGGTACGTGGCCGACAGCATCCGCTGCATTGGGCCGCACAATGACAGCTTCACTTATGCTCGGCGCTATGCTGAAGGGCGATGATAAGCTGACCGTGAAAATCGAGGGCGGAGGTCCGATCGGAGCTATTGTAGCTGATGCCAATGCCAAAGGAGAAGTCAGAGCCTATGTCTCTAACCCGCAAGTTCATTTTGATTTAAATGAACAAGGCAAGCTTGATGTCAGACGTGCGGTTGGAACAAACGGAACGTTAAGTGTCGTAAAAGATTTAGGTTTGCGCGAGTTCTTCACAGGACAAGTAGAAATCGTTTCAGGAGAATTAGGCGATGATTTCACTTACTATCTTGTGTCATCTGAGCAGGTTCCTTCATCAGTGGGCGTAGGTGTGCTCGTAAATCCTGACAATACCATTCTTGCGGCAGGGGGCTTTATTATTCAGCTGATGCCGGGAACAGATGATGAAACAATCACAAAAATTGAACAGCGTCTATCTCAAGTAGAGCCGATTTCTAAGCTCATCCAAAAAGGGCTGACACCAGAAGAAATTTTAGAAGAAGTCCTAGGCGAGAAACCTGAGATTTTGGAAACGATGCCTGTCAGATTCCATTGCCCTTGTTCAAAAGAACGGTTCGAAACAGCCATTTTAGGACTAGGCAAAAAAGAAATTCAAGATATGATAGAAGAAGATGGACAAGCCGAAGCAGTATGCCATTTTTGTAATGAAAAGTACTTATTTACAAAAGAAGAGCTGGAAGGGCTTCGTGACCAAACTACCCGCTAAGCTCTTTAGCGGGTTTTTAATTTGAGAAAAGGGGCTGAAAGCAGGTTTGAAATCAAGAACAATCTGGACCATTATTTTAGGGGCGCTGTTGGTTTGCTGTATTGCTGTTGCATATACGCTGACGAAATCCCAAGCTGGCGCATCGTCATCCGGTGAGTCTATTGCGACTATCGGAGGCAAGAGTGTGACAAGAGAAGAATGGCTGAAAGAAATGGAAGATCAGTATGGTAAGTCAACGCTTGAAGATATGATCAATGTCCGAGTTGTTGAGCAGCTGGCTAAAAAGAACAACCTTAAAATATCCAAAAGCGAAGTTGATCGTGAGTTTTTGCTGATTAAAGCGGTCAATAATTCCTTTTACGAAGATGAACATACGACGGAGAAAGAGTGGAAAGACCAAATTCGTTATAATATCCTCCTTGAGGAATTGTTAACAAGGGATATCGATATCTCAAACAAAGAATTGGAATCATTCTATAATAAAAATAAGGAACTATATCAGTTTGATGATTCGTATCGAATTCGGCACATTGTTGTAAAAGATGAAGAAGAAGCGAGAGAAGTCCTAAAAGAACTGAAAGGCGGATCAAGCTTTGAAGCTGTCGCTGCCGAAAGATCTACAGACAGATATACATCACCATACGGCGGAGATTTAGGTTTTGTCACAGAGGCATCAGACAACATTCCATCAGCATACATTGAAGAGGCGAAAACACTCAAAGAGGATGAATGGTCTCAGGAACCAATAAAGGTCAGCAACGGATATGCCATTATCCAGCTGAAAGAAAAACTAAAGGCAAGAACGTTCTCATTTGATGAAGTAAAGGACCAGATCAGACGGCAAATCGCAATGGATCAGCTAGGCGATAAAGCGACAGTTAAGACACTTTGGAAAGAAGCCGATGTATCTTGGTTTTATGGGGAAAAAAGTACTAAGTGATTGACAAAAAATTTTGAAATTGATAGATTATATACATAATACCAATACAAATAGTCGGAAATTGAGGTGTCGAGAATGGTACGTGTAGCAAACTCCATTACTGAATTAATTGGGAATACGCCAATCGTTAAATTAAATCGCCTTGCAGATGAAAACAGTGCGGATGTATATCTAAAACTTGAATACATGAACCCTGGAAGCAGTGTAAAAGACCGTATCGGTTTAGCCATGATTGAAGCGGCTGAAAAAGAAGGAAAATTAAAAGCCGGTGATACAATCATTGAACCGACAAGCGGAAATACTGGAATCGGGCTTGCAATGGTTGCTGCTGCTAAAGGATTAAAAGCCATTTTGGTTATGCCTGATACAATGAGCATGGAGCGCCGCAACCTTCTTCGCGCATACGGTGCTGAGCTTGTGCTGACTCCTGGTGCGGAAGGCATGAAAGGTGCCATTAAGAAAGCTGAAGAGCTTGCTGAAAAGCACGGATACTTTGTGCCGCAGCAGTTTAACAACCCTTCTAACCCAGAAATTCACCGCCAAACAACGGGTAAAGAAATCGTTGAGCAATTCGGTGATGATCAGCTTGACGCATTTGTAGCCGGAATCGGAACGGGCGGAACGATTACGGGAGCGGGCGAAGTGCTGAAGGAAGCATACCCTTCCATCAAGATTTATGCTGTTGAACCGTCAGATTCCCCAGTGCTTTCAGGAGGAAAACCAGGCCCCCACAAAATTCAGGGAATCGGAGCGGGATTCGTGCCGGACATCTTAAACACTGAAGTATATGATGAAATCTTCCCTGTGAAGAATGAAGAAGCATTCGAATATGCCCGCAGAGCTGCACGTGAAGAAGGAATTCTCGGAGGCATCTCATCAGGTGCGGCAATTTATGCTGCTCTTCAAGTAGCAAAAAAACTCGGAAAAGGCAAAAAAGTATTGGCCATCATTCCAAGTAACGGCGAACGTTATCTAAGCACGCCGCTGTACCAATTCGATTAAAAAAAGCCAAAACTCCCGGTTCGCCGGGAGTTTTTTTATATTTCGTGCATCAAATATGCCATGTCTGCGACGAATGTTATTCTTGGAAGAGAAATTCACTTTTTTCACTAACAACATTGCTTTACAATTAAAAACAAGTAAAAAAGAAAATAGAGGAATGATACAAATGGCACAACGCAGACCGGCAGGCAAAAAAATACCTTATCAAAAAGACTCATTCTTACAACAATTTGAGAAACTTGCGCAATCCCGGAAACATCATGTACTTCTCGAAAGTGCAAGAGGCGGCAGATATAGTATAGCCGGTCTTGATCCAATTGCGACTGTGAAAGGAAAAGACGGAATAACTACAATTAAGCATGGTGATGAGATGCTGTTTAAAGAAGGTGATCCATTACGGGCCTTCCACAGCTGGTTTAAAACACTGGAAACAGAAACGAATCATGAGTTCCCTGACTTTCAAGGCGGGGCAATCGGGTTTCTCAGCTATGATTACGCACGGTACATTGAAAATTTTAAAATGCTCTCATTAGATGATCTAGAAACACCAGATATTTATTTTCTTGTTTTTGATGATATAGCAGTTTATGACCATCAAGAAGAGTCTCTATGGCTGATTACTCATGTTAATGGTTCTGATCAGGAAACAGCGGATGTGAAGCTATCTGAGTTAGAGCAGATGTGGCTGACTGAGCTTCCCGCTGTCTCTTCGCGAGAGATGAACCCTGAAACAGATGGTTCTTTCGCGGCGCCATTTACCGAGGATGGGTTCTCACAAGCTGTAGAGAAAATCAAACAATACATTGCCAGCGGAGATGTGTTTCAAGTCAATCTATCAATAAGGCAGTCACAGTCACTGTCTGCCCACCCATATCAAATTTACAAAACCTTGAGAGAAGTAAATCCTTCTCCTTATATGGCGTATTTAGAAACACCTGATTTCCAAATCATTTGCGGATCGCCTGAACTGCTTGTCAGCAAAAAGGGCAAGCTATTAGAGACAAGACCGATTGCGGGCACCCGTTCCAGAGGGAAAACAAATGAAGAAGACGAGGCGCTTGCAAACGAATTGATACACAATGAAAAAGAACGCGCGGAACATGTCATGCTGGTTGATCTTGAGCGAAATGATCTGGGAAGAGTATCACGTTACGGGTCTGTGCGCGTAAATGAATTCATGGCAATTGAAAAATACTCGCATGTGATGCACATTGTGTCTAATGTCCAAGGTGAACTTCAGGATGGGTATGATGCTGTAGATATTATTCATGCTGTGTTTCCCGGAGGAACCATTACTGGTGCACCGAAAGTAAGAACGATGGAAATTATAGAAGAACTTGAGCCGACACGCCGAGGGCTTTATACTGGATCTATAGGATGGTTTGGATATAATCACGATCTGCAGTTTAATATCGTCATTCGAACCATTTATGCAACCGGAGGGCAGGCATTTATGCAGTCCGGCGCAGGAGTTGTGATTGATTCTGTTCCGAAGCACGAATACAAGGAATCATTCAAAAAAGCTTTTGCGATGCAAAGAGCATTAGAGCTGAGCAAAGAAGAGACAAAAATTAGATGAGGTGAGCGGAGAAATGATTTTAATGATTGATAACTACGATTCATTCACGTACAACTTGGTACAGTATTTGGGCGAGCTTGGGGAAGAGCTGGTTGTGAAACGCAATGATAGCATCACAATCGAAGAAATTGAAGAACTGTCTCCGGACTTTCTGATGATATCTCCCGGACCGTGCAGCCCTGATGAGGCGGGAATCAGCCTCGAAGCAATTAAACATTTCGCAGGGAAAATTCCTATTTTCGGTGTATGTCTCGGACATCAGTCCATCGCACAAGTGTTCGGTGGTGATGTTGTTAGGGCAGAACGGCTTATGCACGGGAAAACCTCGGATATCGAGCATGACGGCAAAACCATTTTTGAAGGGTTGAAAAACCCCCTTGTTGCGACGCGATACCACTCGCTGATCGTAAAACCTGAGACGCTGCCAAACTGTTTTACAGTAACAGCACAAACGAAAGAAGGAGAAATCATGGCTATTCGCCACAATGACCTCCCGATAGAGGGCGTGCAATTTCACCCAGAGTCTATTATGACCTCCTTTGGGAAAGAAATGCTCAGAAATTTTATTGAGACATATCGCAAGGAAGTTATTGCGTGATGATATATGTGAACGGCCGGTATATGGAGGAGAAAGATGCAGTTCTTTCTCCTTTTGACCATGGGTTTTTATATGGGATCGGTGTTTTCGAAACCTTCAGGCTCTACGAAGGCTGCCCGTTTTTGCTTGATTGGCATATAGAAAGGCTTGAACGCGCGCTTAAGGATCTGCAAATCGAATATACTGTTTCAAAGCATGAGATCCTTGAGATGCTGGACAAGCTGCTTAAGCTAAATGATATCAAGGATGGCAATGCCCGCGTCAGACTGAACATATCAGCGGGAATCAGCGATAAAGGCTTTGTCGCCCAGACGTACGATAAGCCGACCGTTTTATGCTTTGTGAATCAGCTGAAACCAGAAAGTCTTCCTTTGCAAAAAGAAGGAAAGGTTTTATCGATACGGAGAAACACTCCAGAGGGATCGTTCCGGTTAAAATCTCATCATTATCTAAATAATATGTATGCGAAACGGGAAATTGGAAATGATCCGCGTGTCGAGGGAATTTTCTTAACGGAGGATGGAGCTGTTGCAGAGGGTATCATATCTAATGTCTTCTGGAGAAAAGCTCGCTGTATCTATACGCCATCGCTTGATACCGGTATTCTGGACGGCGTCACGAGACGTTTTATCATAGAAAATGCAAAGAATATCGGCCTGGAGCTCAAAACGGGCCGATATGAGCTAGAAGCTCTCTTGACAGCTGACGAAGCGTGGATGACGAACTCGGTTCTTGAAATCATCCCGTTTACTAAAATAGAAGAAGTAAACTATGGAAGCCAAAGCGGAGAAGCAACCTCCGCTCTTCAATTGTTATACAAAAAAGAAATAAAGAACATGATGTATGAAAAGGGAGGAAGAGCATGGCGCAGCACACAATAGATCAAACACAAGTAATCCACACTAAGCCCAGCGCTTTATCATATAAAGAGAAGACGCTGGTGATGGGAATTTTAAACGTAACGCCTGACTCTTTCTCGGACGGTGGGAAATATGACAGCTTGGACAAGGCGCTGCTGCACGCGAAAGAGATGATCGATGATGGTGCCCATATCATTGATATCGGAGGGGAATCGACAAGGCCTGGCGCTGAGTGCGTATCTGAGGATGAGGAGATGTCCAGAGTCATTCCGGTGATTGAGCGGATTACGAAAGAGCTTGGTGTTCCTATTTCTGTAGACACGTACAAGGCTTCTGTCGCAGATGAAGCAGTGAAAGCCGGCGCATCCATTATCAATGATATTTGGGGAGCCAAACATGATCCGAAGATGGCTTCCGTTGCAGCTGAACATAATGTTCCAATTGTTCTCATGCATAACCGCCCTGAAAGAAACTACAATGACTTATTGCCGGATATGCTGACGGACTTAATGGAGAGTGTAAAAATTGCTGTTGAGGCCGGAGTAGACGAGAAGAACATTATTCTTGATCCCGGTATCGGTTTCGCGAAAACCTATCACGATAACTTGGCAGTGATGAACAAACTAGAGATTTTCAGCGGGCTGGGATATCCGGTTCTTCTGGCAACCTCCCGAAAAAGATTCATCGGACGTGTTCTGGATCTTCCGCCTGAGGAGCGGGCTGAGGGCACAGGCGCGACTGTGTGTCTCGGCATTCAAAAAGGCTGTGACATTGTCAGGGTCCATGATGTAAAACAAATTGCCAGAATGGCGAAAATGATGGACGCGATGCTGAATAAGGGAGGGGTGCACCATGGATAAAGTTTATGTAGAAGGTATGGAGTTTTACGGATATCACGGTGTGTTCAAAGAAGAAAACAAACTTGGCCAGCGGTTTAAAGTCGATTTAACCGCTGAGCTGGATTTAAGCAAGGCCGGACAAACAGACGACCTTGAACAAACAATCAACTATGCTGAGCTCTATCACGTATGTAAAGATATCGTGGAAGGGGAGCCTGTAAAATTGGTGGAAACGCTGGCAGAACGTATTGCTGACACTGTTCTCGAAAAATTTCAGCCGGTTCAGCAATGTACGGTGAAAGTGATTAAGCCAGACCCGCCAATTCCCGGACACTATAAATCAGTAGCAATTGAAATCACGAGAAAAAAGTCATGAACAACATAGCTTATATTGCACTTGGATCTAATATTGGAGATAGAGAAACGTATTTAAGGCAAGCAGTGGCTTTACTGCATCAGCATGCTGCGGTGACAGTCACTAAAGTGTCGTCTATTTACGAAACTGAACCGGTCGGATACGAAGATCAAGCTGAATTTTTGAATATGGCTGTTGAAATCAAGACATCACTGAACCCTTTTGAACTCCTTGAACTGACGCAGCAGATAGAAAATGAATTAGGCAGAACAAGGGAAGTAAGATGGGGGCCGCGGACGGCAGACCTTGACATTTTGTTATTTAATCGTGAAAATATTGAAACAGAGCAACTAATTGTTCCGCATCCGAGAATGTATGAGCGTTTGTTTGTCCTTGCGCCGCTTGCGGAAATTTGCCAGCAGGTTGAAAAAGAGGCTACAAGCGCCGAAACAGACCAAGAAGGTGTAAGAGTATGGAAGCAGAAATCTGGGGTAGACGAATTCGTGCATTCAGAAAGCTGAAAGGTTATACTCAAGAAGGATTTGCAAAAGCATTAGGTATATCAGTTTCTATTCTCGGCGAAATTGAACGCGGAAACCGATTGCCGTCAGCTGCCATCATTCAAGATGCAGCAGATGTTTTAAATATAAGTGCGGACGAATTGGCGCCGCCAGAAAAATAGAACAAATGAAAGGAGGAGAAAAATTGTTCAAAATCGGAGATATTCAATTGAAAAACCGGGTTGTGCTCGCACCTATGGCTGGTGTCTGCAACTCTGCGTTCAGATTGACTGTAAAGGAATTCGGAGCCGGATTGGTATGCGCTGAAATGGTCAGTGACAAAGCGATCCTTTACAACAATGCAAGAACAATGGGTATGCTTTATATTGATGAACGTGAGAAACCACTGAGCCTTCAAATTTTCGGAGGAAAAAAGGAAACCCTTGTGGAAGCGGCGAAGTTTGTAGACCAAAACACAACTGCTGATATCATTGATATTAACATGGGATGTCCCGTGCCGAAGATTACAAAATGCGATGCGGGAGCCAAATGGCTTCTCGACCCTGATAAGATTTACGAAATGGTTTCTGCAGTAGTGGATGCTGTTAATAAGCCAGTTACAGTGAAAATGAGAATGGGCTGGGATGAAGACCACATTTTCGCAGTGAAAAATGCACAGGCTGTAGAACGTGCGGGCGGTAAAGCAGTTGCACTTCACGGCCGTACGAGAGTGCAGATGTACGAAGGAACGGCAAACTGGGATATCATCAAAGAAGTAAAACAATCAGTATCGATTCCGGTTATCGGAAACGGCGATGTTAAGACACCGCAGGATGCTAAGCGTATGCTCGATGAGACAGGAGTAGACGGGGTCATGATCGGACGCGCTGCATTGGGCAATCCGTGGATGATTTACCGTACGGTTCAGTATCTTGAAACAGGTGAATTAAAAGAAGAGCCGCAAGTACGCGAAAAAATGGCCGTATGCAAACTGCATCTTGACCGCCTGATTGACTTAAAAGGTGAAAACGTAGCGGTAAGAGAAATGAGAAAGCATGCTGCATGGTATCTGAAAGGCGTGAAAGGCAATGCGAACGTTCGTAATGAAATCAATCATTGCGAGACGAGAGAAGAGTTTGTACAGCTTTTAGATGCGTTTACGGTTGAAGTTGAGGCAAAAGAGCTTCAAAATGCAAAAGTAGGATAATACTCACCTCTATTTGCTGCTCACTGCTAGTTTTACGCTGGCAGTTTTTCTGCTTTTTTCATGAAACAATATCTGTAATGGAGTGATAACAATGAGTCAAGAAGAGCATAACCATGAAGAATTGAATGATCAGCTGCAAGTCAGACGCGATAAAATGAATCAGCTGAGAGATAACGGCATCGATCCATTCGGCGCACGTTTTGAAAGAACTCATCAGTCTCAAGAAGTTATTTCGGCATATCAAGATCTAACCAAAGAAGAGTTAGAAGAAAAAGCGATTGAAGTTACAATCGCAGGCCGCATGATGACAAAACGCGGCAAAGGAAAAGCCGGCTTTGCCCATCTTCAGGATTTAGAAGGCCAAATCCAAATCTACGTAAGAAAAGACAGTGTCGGTGACGACCAATATGAAATCTTCAAGTCTTCTGACCTCGGTGATCTTATCGGCGTAACCGGAAAAGTCTTCAAAACAAATGTAGGCGAATTGTCTGTTAAAGCAACTTCCTTTGAATTGCTGACAAAAGCGCTTCGTCCGCTTCCTGACAAATACCATGGTTTAAAAGACGTTGAGCAGCGCTACCGTCAGCGCTACCTGGATCTTATCGTAAACCCAGACAGCAAACATACGTTCATTACACGAAGCAAGATCATTCAAGCTATGAGAAGATACCTTGATGATCATGGATACTTAGAAGTAGAAACACCTACAATGCACAGCATTCCTGGGGGAGCTTCTGCACGCCCGTTTATCACTCACCACAACGCGTTAGACATTCCACTCTATATGCGTATTGCTATCGAACTGCACCTAAAACGTCTAATTGTCGGCGGTTTAGAAAAAGTATATGAAATCGGCCGTGTTTTCCGTAACGAAGGAGTCTCTACACGCCATAACCCTGAATTTACAATGATTGAGTTATATGAAGCATATGCGGACTATAAAGATATCATGAGCTTAACTGAAAACCTTGTCGCTCATATCGCCCAAGAAGTGCTTGGGACAACTACGATTCAATACGGGGAAGAGCAAATCGACCTTAAACCGGAGTGGAAAAGAATCCATATGGTTGACGCAGTCAAAGAAGCGACCGGCGTTGATTTCTGGGAAGAGGTTACTGTTGAGCAGGCGCGTGAATATGCAAAAGAACATGGTGTAGAAATTAAAGATTCTATGACAGTAGGGCATATCATCAACGAATTCTTCGAACAAAAAATTGAAGAAACGCTTATTCAGCCAACGTTTATTTACGGGCATCCTGTAGAAATTTCTCCTCTTGCTAAGAAAAACCCTGAGGACCCGCGTTTTACAGACCGTTTTGAGCTGTTTATCGTTGGCCGTGAACATGCCAACGCGTTTACAGAGCTGAATGATCCTATTGATCAAAGAGAACGCTTTGAAGCGCAATTAAAAGAGCGTGAAGCCGGTAATGATGAAGCTCATCTAATGGATGAAGACTTTGTTGAAGCTCTGGAATACGGTATGCCGCCAACAGGAGGTTTAGGCATCGGTATCGACCGTCTGGTTATGCTGCTGACGAATGCCCCTTCTATTCGCGATGTGCTGTTATTCCCGCAAATGAGACAACGCTAATAAAGAAGAGCGGTATCCTCCATAGGGAAAGGATGCCGCTCTTTTTAAATTCCTTAGTATTTCTTCAAAAAAACTATTGCACTATTATTTACTAGGTGGTATATTATTATTCGTTGCCGCTAAACAAGGCGATAACGAAAAAATAACTTAAAAAAAGTTATTGACTTCACTGAGTCAACGAGTTATAATAATAAAGTCGCTTGAACGAAGTGAACAAAATGATCTTTGAAAACTAAACAAGACAAAACGTACCTGTTAATTCAGTTTTTAAAAATCGCACAGCGATGTGCGTAGTCAGTCAAACTACTTTATCGGAGAGTTTGATCCTGGCTCAGGACGAACGCTGGCGGCGTGCCTAATACATGCAAGTCGAGCGGACAGATGGGAGCTTGCTCCCT
>NZ_PJCT01000016.1:0-667 GCF_002837495.1 Bacillus sp. SN32
GATAACCCGAACCAGCCGCTTTCCAGCCTGTCACTGGTCACCGAGACAGAAAAGCAAGCGCTTCTTGAGGCATGGAAGGGCAAAGCGCTGCCTGTGCCGACAGACAAAACGGTTCATCAGCTATTCGAAGAGACTGTCCAGCGCCACAAAGACCGCCCGGCTGTCACATACAACGGCCAGTCTTGGACGTACGGCGAGCTGAATGCGAAGGCAAACCGTCTCGCGCGGATTCTGATGGACTGCGGCATCAGCCCGGATGACCGCGTCGGCGTTCTCACGAAGCCGTCGCTTGAAATGTCCGCCGCGGTGCTCGGTGTCTTGAAAGCCGGAGCGGCGTTTGTGCCGATTGATCCTGACTACCCGGATCAGCGGATTGAGTATATTTTACAGGACAGCGGCGCGAAGCTTCTCTTGAAACAGGAAGGCATTTCAGTGCCGGACAGCTATACGGGAGATGTCATTCTTCTCGACGGAAGCCGCACGATTCTAAGCCTGCCGCTTGATGAAAACGACGAGGGAAATCCAGAAACCGCTGTAACCGCGGAGAACTTGGCGTACATGATTTACACGTCTGGAACGACCGGACAGCCGAAGGGTGTCATGGTCGAGCACCATGCGCTTGTGAACCTGTGCTTCTGGCACCACGACGCGTTCAGCATGACAGCGG
>NZ_PJCT01000011.1:0-39167 GCF_002837495.1 Bacillus sp. SN32
TTTGATAAACCAAGACTGATGTATATTCATTTCGAATCAATTGATAAACCTATCAACTTCGCATTAAAAGTAAGAGATGCTTTAAAAGTTCTTACTGATAAAGAAGTTAGAGGTTAACATTATTTTGAGCAAAAAAAAAGCGATTTAAAAAAATCGCTTTTACATATGCTAAGGTAAAGTATTGATTCAAGAAAGAAGGTGATCCCATGCCCACTAACAATAAACCCAATAGATTAATCGCTGAGAAGTCTCCTTATTTACTTCAACATGCTCATAACCCTGTGGACTGGTTCCCGTGGGGAGAAGAAGCATTTGAAAAAGCAAAACGCGAAAACAAGCCGGTTCTTGTCAGCATCGGTTATTCGACTTGCCATTGGTGCCATGTCTATTAGAATAACCATAATAGATCTTTTATGACTCTATATTATCTATAGTTTTATAAACAATTTGATCTTTCCTCAGTATTATTTTCAAACCGAATTTTTATTATCTATCTCTCCTACTTATTTTTAATATCCTGATACACTTTCTCAAAAGTCTCGATTGGTAGCGAAAACTTAGTTGTTTTCTCGTTACGATAATTGATCACTATATCAATTTGATTACCTTTTTGTTCAAACTCAATAAGTGCATTCTCCCATTTATCTCTGATTGATATTATACGATTGCCATTTTTCTTTTCCTTATAGATGTAATCCATTTTAACTCTCCTTCCAGAATCAATAACAAAACGTTATGTTATTAAAAGTCTACGTTATCGACCAAAAATAGGTTTCGAAATAAGGAATCCTCAAAAAAGGAAGTAAATCATGACTTGCGTTGGTGTCATGTATCTTTTAATACCTACAAAAATATAAACTAACTGTATTTCGAAGATAAAGTTTTTAATATAAAGTTCAGTTGAACTAGGAGACTAGCTGCAAGTTCTAAATCTGACTTATCTACATCACTATTCTTCAAAATATATGAGAGTGCTTCTATATTATTTACAGTATCCATATCTATTATTTTATATTTTAATAAATCATCGATAGTAACAATTGAATTACTTGTTTCTTTACTCTCTATATATACAATTTCAGCTAAAACTCTTTCTATCTGGCTAACATAGATTGCTAATGTTTCACGAATACTTACGTGGTCTCCTATATTTTCAGCTACAATTTCCTTATCCTCTTCTGGGACCTGAACCTGATCTAGAATTTGAATAGCTTCTTCTATTATTTTTTTGACTTCTTTGTAATTATTAATGATCTCTTCATAGTCATTTTTATTAAAAAAGTTATTATGAGCAACTTTATTTCTAAGTTCATAAAGTCTCTGCCACTTTTTTTCTAAGTAAGCTGCTTCACATTGAACTAGATCAGAAAAATATCTCTCCCAGTTAGATTTAGGAATATACGACTTCATGTCATCAAGATTTAAATCATTTATTTCTTTAGCTTCCCTTAACTTGTTAAACATTTCTATATTGGAATGGGGTGAATAAGGTCTAAACAGATAATCTGTTAACTGAATAAAATCAATATTATATAAATAATCTATTGAACCATCTATTTTAGAGCCTTTTACAGAATCTCTGACTTCTTTTGGAGTGCTGTGTTTTGCCCAGGCTAAACCTACGTTTGTTAACATAAACTTTGTTATAAGTTTTCTCATTAAATTTTCTAACTCATTTATAAGTGGATAGGCTCTACAGGAATAATAGTAACTAACATCATCCCATAATTTTTGCAATTGGTCTCTTTTACATACCTTATATAAAATATCTCTTACCAATCTGAGAAGATCCTCAAATTTATCTATTTCTTGTATATCATTACATTCTAAAATGACATGGAAAAACTTTTTATTCTCTTGAGCCGAATTTTGCATTTGCACATTATATTCAACCTTTAAATCTCTGAATAACATTTGATTATTATCTATACAAATTTTTGCATTAGATTGTAACAAACTGTTAAATGCATTGATATCTGCACAAAAGGCGTTGCCCGTGTCAATAAAAACTAGGTATTCTATCTTTAAAGATTCTTTATCCATTTTTTCCTTCAGTTTCTTTTCATTACGTTTTAAGGAATTCTTTTATTATAATATTATATTAGATATGAAGGTGTTATGATAAGGAGCTTAAAAACAAAATAAAAAGAGTCGCCATATACCTTAGAAAATCACGCAATAACGAAGGCGAGGAGACCGAAGAAACACTAGCAAAACACAGAAAACGCTTGTTAGATATTGCAGAAAAAAACAACTGGGAGAGCAAATTATTTCAAGAAGTCGGAAGTTCAATGGATGAAAATCGACCAGAGTATCAAAAAATGATCTGCGAAATTAAAGAAAACCTTTTTGATGCTGTTTTATCTGTTAACCTTGCACGTGTTACTAGAGACGATGCTGAAACACCTAAATTTATGAGTTTATTAAGACAAGAAGATGTCCTCTTTGTTACTGATAGTGAACGTATATATGACTTAGAAATCCAAGAAGATTGGCAAGCGTTAAAGTTCACTGGGTTCGTAAATAACTGGGAGTATGAAAATATAAAAGCGCAGCTAAGGAAAGGGAAAAAGGATAGTGCAAAGTTGGGTAGGTGGTCTAACGGAACACCTCCATTTGGATATATTTATAACCCTTTAGAAAAAAGAGTGGAAATTGATAAAGAACAGGCAAAGGGTGTGAAGTTAGCTTTTCAGTTGGTTTTAGAGGGAATAGGTGTTGATAATATCGCTATAAATCTAAACCAGTTGGGTTATCGAACTAAAAGAGGGAATTTATTTAGTGGAAAAAGCATTGAAAGAATGATCCGTTCTGAAATTTACAAAGGTTGGATAGTGTCCAACCGTCTAAAAGGAAGGAATACTCACCAAGGAAAAATAAGACCTAAAGAACAATGGATTATTGTTAAGGATGCAAAAAAAACTTGCATTATTGATGAAAAAACGTGGGACTTAGCCAATGAAAAATTGACCCAGAGACAAAGCCTTGCCCCTAGAGCAAGACAACGAAGACACGGTTTATCAAATTTGATTAAATGTGCCTTATGCGGAAGAACTCACTCAGTGACCATTAGAAAAGATCGAAAACAAAAAAAGGAACTTAAACCTTGCAATAGAAAAGACCCTTTAGGCAACAGATGCTATAACAGGGGCTTAAATTATAATTCTATGATGGATCTTATAATCAACAGAATAAAAATTAGGCGGGAAGAAATAATTGCTGAACTTCAAAATTTAAAAGAAGAATCCCAACCTTTTGATTCTAAAGCTATCAAAATACAAATGATTGAAGTACGAATGAAAAAAGTTGAAAAAGCACTGAAAATGCTTCAAATACAATTAGAGGAAGACTTAATTAGTTTAGAAGAATTTAAAGAAAGAAAAAAAATACGTTCACGAGAATTAGATAAGCTTCAGTTAGAATTACAAGAAACAGAAAACATAACACAAGAAGATGAGATAAGGGCAAAAGAATCCCTCGTTGAGCGACTAGATCACTTTCTTAACAATTGGAAACAGCTCGATGATACGAAACTAAATGAAGGATTAACATCATTTATAAGTAAAGTGATATGACATTATCCCAAAGGTAGCAATAAACCACCATCATTAAATATAGAATGGATAGATTAACGTTGCAAAGATTACTCCAAAATTATATACACAAAAAAAGAGGAGTAAACACACATGGACTACTCAACAATATCTTGACTGTGACTGTAATCAATTACGAAGGAGAAAACATATATGTCTAATAAGTTTTCTCCTTTATTTTAATGTTTTATATAATTTAGGTCTTGATAATTTAAACCTGTTTGTATTTCTGTTTTTAAAACAATTAGAAACAATTATTAACAACGTCACCTAAACTAAAGAATTCTAGTACAGCTTTTTGAGTTTCACCTGGTAGTGCTTTAGTAGATACTTTTACGGCTTTTTTTATAGCATTTGTTCTAGAAAGTCCTAGGTTTCTTTGATGTTTATAAGCTCTGATAATTGTTTTTGTCATGGAATTTAGTCCGCCCATTAATTTTGCGGCTTTTTTAACCTTTAAGATCTTTGCCCATGGGATAGCATTTACTGCTATAGCTTTAGCAGCACTAGAAATGCAACTCCATGCATTCAATACTATAAAGGGTCCGATATTATCCTGTACGGTTTTAACAGCAGTCAGGTTTTCTCCATCAGCAACAAATTCATAACCTTCAAATTCGTTACCTTTATGTACGTTTAACCATTCAACACCGGAGTTTATTCCTTGTTCAGCAATATCCTCTGGCATTTGATCAATTAATTCTAATAGAGGTTCAAGAGTTCTTTTCATGTTCTGAGCTTCTACATTAACTTGCTCAGAAGAAACTTCATTAGAATTTTCTTTAGCGTTAGCTATTGGTATTGTTATAGTGGTGAAAATTAGAGAGAAACAGATTACAATGACCAATTGTTTAATGCTTTTCTTCACGATAAAACTCCTTTACAATATTTTTGTAGAATTATTTTCCGATGAAAATAATAACATATTTTTTAAAAAATAGGAGTGTGTTTATGAAAAAAAGTTTATATTTTTTGATACTATTGATCGTTGCAGGCTCGTTTATTGTTAATATTTTTGTAGATAATGAATCTATTTCAACAATAGTTAATATTATTGGACTAATTGCAATTATTATTATGGGAATTGGTTTAAGAATTAGTTTTGGTAACTCTTCTGAAAAGTAATCCTTTTTAAGACCAGAGGAAAAAAGTATCCTCAATTTTAGAATGCTTTTTTTCAGTAAATTTTATTGGAAATTTACTTATAGAAAAACTTTCTCGCTATTAGACACAATATGCAAAGATTTAAGTATAGATTACCCTCAGGAAAGTTATCGTTGGAATTACGTTATAAAATTAGGAAGATCACACATAATAGATTAAATAATAATTTTACTACGAAAGAAGGTGATCCCATGCCAAACAAAAGTAAACCCAATAGATTAATCAATGAGAAATCACCATATTTACTCCAACACGCCCACAACCCTGTGGACTGGTTCCCGTGGGGAGAAGAAGCATTTGAAAAAGCAAAACGTGAAAACAAGCCGGTTCTGGTCAGCATCGGTTATTCGACTTGCCATTGGTGCCACGTTATGGCTCACGAAAGCTTTGAAGACGAAGAAATCGCGCGTCTTCTCAATGAACGGTTTGTGGCGATTAAAGTCGACCGGGAAGAGCGGCCGGATGTGGATTCTGTTTATATGAGAATCTGCCAGCTGATGACCGGGCAGGGCGGCTGGCCGCTGAATGTGTTTATCACGCCTGATCAGAAGCCGTTTTACGCGGGTACATATTTTCCAAAGACGAGCAAATTCAATCGTCCCGGTTTTGTTGATGTGCTTGAGCATCTGTCTGAGACGTTTGCGAACGACCGTGAGCATGTCGAGGATATTGCGGAGAACGCCGCTAAACATTTGCAGACCAAAACAACCGCCAAATCAGGCGAAGGCCTTAGCGAGTCAGCGATTTCCCGGACATTCCAGCAGCTTGCCAGCGGGTTTGATACGATCTACGGCGGTTTCGGGCAGGCACCGAAATTTCCGATGCCCCATATGCTGATGTATTTGCTTCGTTATCATCACAATACGGGGCAGGATAACGCTTTATACAACGTGACGAAAACGCTGGACAGCATGGCGAATGGCGGCATTTACGATCATATCGGCTATGGGTTCGCCCGCTATTCGACCGATGACGAGTGGCTCGTTCCCCACTTTGAAAAAATGCTGTACGACAATGCGCTGCTGCTGACTGCTTATACAGAAGCCTATCAGGTCACGCAAAACAGCCGTTATAAAGAGATTTGTGAGCAGATCATTACGTTCATTCAGAGGGAAATGACTCATGAAGACGGAAGCTTTTTCTCTGCTTTAGACGCGGATACAGAAGGAGAAGAAGGAAAGTACTACGTGTGGTCAAACGAAGAAATTCTGAAAACGCTCGGGGACGATCTCGGAACGCTGTATTGCCAAGTGTATGACATCACTGAAGAAGGAAACTTTGAAGGCAAAAATATTCCTAACCTCATTCACACAAAGTGGGAACAAATCAAAGCCGATGCCGGGTTAACCGAAAAAAAGCTCAGTCTCAAACTCGAAGACGCAAGACAGCAGCTCTTGAAGACACGCGAGGAAAGAACCTATCCGCATGTCGATGATAAAGTGCTCACCTCATGGAACGCGCTGATGATCGCGGGTCTTGCGAAAGCGGCAAAGGTATACCAGGAGCCGAAATATCTCAGCCTAGCGAAAGACGCCATCACATTTATTGAAAACAAATTAATCATCGACGGCCGTGTGATGGTCCGATATCGTGATGGCGAAGTGAAAAACAAAGGCTTTATCGACGATTACGCTTTTCTCCTATGGGCTTATCTGGATCTCTATGAAGCTTCGTTTGATCTATCTTTTTTACAAAAAGCGAAGAAACTGACAGACGATATGATCAGCTTATTTTGGGATGAGGAGCATGGCGGATTCTACTTCACCGGACACGATGCTGAGGCCTTAATCGTCCGGGAAAAAGAAGTGTACGACGGCGCTGTGCCTTCAGGAAACAGTGTGGCAGCCGTGCAGCTGCTGCGTCTCGGCCAAGTTACAGGCGACTTATCACTGATCGAAAAAGCAGAAACGATGTTTTCCGTGTTCAAGCTGGACATCGACGCGTATCCGAGCGGCCATGCTTTCTTTATGCAAAGTGTGTTAAGACATCTGATGCCTAAGAAAGAAATCGTTATTTTTGGCAACGCAGACGATCCAGCCAGAAAACAAATCATAACAGAGCTCCAAAAAGCCTTTAAGCCTAACGACTCCATTCTGGTAGCAGAGCATCCTGATCAATGCAAAGACATTGCGCCATTTGCAGCAGACTACCGCATCATAGACGGCAAAACAACCGTGTATATTTGTGAAAACTTCGCCTGCCAGCAGCCGACAACGAATATCGAAGAAGCCATCCACACGTTAATAAGCAGCAGGGATTAAGATCCTTGCTGCTTACTTTTTGATTTCTTATGGTACCATAAAGCGATCCCCGCAAACACAAGGTTGACCGCTATCGTAAAGAAAGCCTCCCACATCGGGTTCCCCCGCGTAACCGTAAAGAGAGAAGGAATTCCTCCATACACACTGTTTTTTTCTGTAATAAACATACACAAAAACATATTATTCGCGGCATGGGCGCCAAGTGATATTTCGATGCTTCCAGTTTTAATCGTGTAATAGGTCCACACAAACCCAAATGTTAAATACTCAATTCCTGCCCAGACAGCGCCGTTGTTCATTTCTGGATTCGCAAAATGCAATACGCCAAACAATCCTCCAACAATCAGTGTCAAAAATAGAGGATTTTTCGTCAATCTCCCGAAAGCTTGAAGCAAAAATCCCCTGAAAAACAGTTCCTCAGCTGATGTCTGAATCGGAACCAAAATGAGGGCAGCCGCTAGCAGCCAGATAAATCGTGATGTATCAAAGGCTTGCATTGAATAATTGCCTGGATGAATCACAAAATCAATCAATTGTACGGCGATCATCAGCAAGAAATAAGCAATAAAGCCAAAGGAAATTCTCCGCCAATTCATCTTTGAATTTGGTGTTATCACCGTTCGGAAAGGCCGCTTCAAAATAAAGCGTACAGCCAGCCAAACTCCCGGAATGGCGAATAAATAAATCACATGGGACAAATAAAGATCTACGAGGGGATCACTCAGCACAGCTTCATCCAAATCAAACGTGATATTGGGATTCACAATAACCGTGAACAGTATAGCGAAAAGGTAAGCTATATTCCCGAATACATATAGCCCTACCATCACCAAAAAAGCGAAAAAATATCTCCACAACGTATTGTTTCCTTCTATAGGACGGATAAATGAATTCATTCCTTCTATGTCTCTTCCTTTCAATGAGAATATTACTATATATTTGCATAAATTGGTCTATGAATCTACTGTTTTGGAAATCTTTTAAGCAAAATTAAAATATAAAGTGTGAATTTAGTTCTTACATCTAGTGATTTGAACTCTGTTGCCAATGAACCAAGATACTTATAATAGTCCCAAGAGGGGAATTTTCAGTCTTTTCTTACTACTCAAAAGGGGGTTTTTTATGAATACGATCTTCAAACAAAAGAATACACATCCTTTCTCAAACGCAGCGAATCGTTTAGACCGCCTTCCGATTTCACGCGTTCATTTCCAAGTGTTAACCGCTCTCGGCATTGTTTATTTCTTTGATCTCGCAGATTTATTTACCCTCAGCAACGTAGCGCCGGCACTGATCGAGCATTGGGGCATCCCGCTTTCAACTATTGCTAACGTAACGGCCGCTTCGTTTTTAGGCATGTTTTTAGGCGCTTCACTGGGCGGACGGCTGTCCGATAGAATCGGCCGCAAAAAAGCCTTAAATCTATTTGTCTTTGTTTTCTCAATCGCATCGCTATGCAATGCTGCGGCATGGGACATTCCATCTTTAATGACATTCCGTTTCCTCACCGGATTTGGCGTTGCAGCCGCCATGGTCATTACGAATAGCTATTTGGCGGAATTTTTCCCTTCAAGTGTTCGTGGAAAATATATTTCTTTTTGTGCCATGATTGGATTGATCGGGGTGCCGATCACCAACATTGTGTCTGCCTTTGTCATTCCGCTTGGTTCATGGGGATGGAGGCTTGTGTTTGTATGGGGTGCCGTCGGCCTTATTTATTTTTTCTTTATTCGACGGCTGGAAGAGTCGCCTCGGTGGCACGAAAATCGCGGGGAATATGCGAAAGCCGATGCGATCCTCAACCGAATTGAGGCACAGGTTGAAAAGGAGAAAGGTCCGCTTCCGGCAGCATCCCAGCCTAAAGTAAGCGAAACTGTTAAGCAGCATGCAGGTTACGCAGGCTTATTGAAAGGCAGAAACCTTAAAATCACCATCGTATTATCTGCTGTATGGATTTTTGAAACGTTTGGGTTTTACGGATTTGCCTCATGGGTTCCAAGCCTGCTAAAAAGCAATGGCGTCACCATGGAAAATACATTGTGGTATAACGTATTGCATTCCGTCGGCGCTCCGCTTGGCGCACTGCTCGGCTCCATGATTTCCGAAAGATTTCAAAGAAAATGGATTTTAGCTGCGAGTGCGTTTCTGACGGCCATCGCCGGGCTCTTATATGGTATGACTTTTATTCCCATCATGATCATTGTATTTGGTTTTATCGTGAATATCACAGAACGGGTCTTTACCTCGAACTTATACGCCTATACATCTGAACCTTATCCGACTGAATACCGCTCATCTGGCAGCGGTTTAGCCTATGGTCTTGGCCGTTTTTCAAACATTTTTGGCTCATTGCTTGTCGGATTTATTGCCGTTCAGCTCGGCTATATCAGCGTCTTCTTATTTATTGGGGGCTGCTGGCTCGCGTGCTCCTTGCTGTTAATCTTCTTCGGTCCTAATACGAATGCGAAACAGATTTAAAAAAGTCAGTGCGGATCTGCCGCACTGATCTCATTACAATTGCTTCAAAATCCTCGCGGGGTTTCCGCCTACAACAGTATTAGCTGGTACATCCTTAGTGACAACAGATCCAGACGCAATCACTGCGTTATCACCGATTGTCACTCCCGGGTTAATCACCGCCCGGCCTCCAATCCAAACTTGATCTCCAATTGTCACAGGCTTACCGAACTCCTTCCCGGATTTCCTTTCGATCGGATCAAGAGGATGACCTGCCGTGTAGATATGTACACCTGGCGCAATCAAACAATGACGGCCGATACGCACCTCACACACATCTAAAATGACACAGTCAAAATTAACAAATGTATGATCTCCGATATGAATGTGATAGCCATAATCACAGCGGAATGTCGGCAAAATCGTGACTTGATCCCCAACCGAACCGAGAAGCTCCTTCAAAAGCTCCGTCCGCACTGCATCATCTTCCGGTGTTTCGTTATATTGTCTAATCAGCTGTCTCGCATGCTTGCGTTCTAGTAATAGTTGTTGATCTTCCGAATTGTATAATTCTCCGGCTGCCATTTTTTCTTTTTCTGTCCTCAGCATTTAAGTCACTCCATGTCAGATTGTAATCTCGATCAAATTTCCTTCATCATCCTCAATCACACTTTCATAGTAGCCGTCTCCTGTTGTCCTCGGGCCGTTTACTACTGCGAAACCATCCGCCTTCAATCGGTCAGTCAGTTCGTCAACTTTCTCCCGGCTCCCAACGGAAAAGGCAATATGTGCCCAGCCTGTCATTGTTTGTGAGGGCGGATCGGTCACATTCCCTTTTTTCATAATTTCCAGCCTTGCTCCGGAATCAAACGTAATAAAATAAGACTTAAAATCTTTTTTCTCATTATGATACAAATCATTCGCTTCGCCATTAAAATACGTTTCATAAAAAGATTTCATTCGCTCTAAATCATTGACCCAGACCGCTATATGTTCAATCTGCATTTCTTCCTCCTCCTTCGCCTTCAATGAAGTTATAAGGTATGAAATGCATTTCAGTTCAAGCTTTTTTCTTAAATTTATGCTGAATTTTGATATCAGCGGGCTCATCCTGCAAAAATAGAGAAAATGCTGCGATGCCGAGCTGCTCAAGATTCAAATCAAGCGACGGAAAACCAAGAACACGGCTGATAGAAGTATTCCCCTCGCCTATGATTTCAACATCCCAATTATTCTTTTTGGCAAATAGATGAATTCCAGCTGCCACTTCATCACTATTTGCATAAATAGCAGTCGGAACCCGTCCGCTCATATAAAAATGTTCAGCTGCCAGCTCACCATCATTCATATCGTTGCACCCGGACAGCATATGGCGGTCTTCCAACCTTCCGCAGACAGCTTTATAGGCCGCAGCTTTATCAGCCGTGCTCGGGCTCCTATCAGCTTCTCTGACACACGTAAAAGCAATATTCTCATGTCCGCGGCTCTTTAAATAGCGAAAACTCTCTACATAAGCAGCTTTTCTGTCATTAAAAGCACAAGGGACATCAATGTCTCCGGTATCCTCACAAGCGATGATCGGCCCATATTCCTGATAAGCTAAAATGCTGTCCCAATGATTGGCGCGGGAAGTAATGATGAGACCGTCTATTTTCTTCGTTCTTAACAGCTCTAAATATTTGATTTCAATAGCGGGGTTATAATTGGTGGAGAGGAGGGTCGTTGCATACTCATGCTGAAAAGCCGCCTTGGTGATTCCGTTAACGATTTTATCAAAGCAGGGATGATCGCTATAAGGCAGAATCACACCGACCGTATGGGTTTTCCCGCGAATGAGATCGATTGCGGTTCGATTTGGTGTATAATCCAAATCCTTCATGACTTGTTGAACAAGCTTTCTCTTTTCTTCAGACACATACGGATGATGATTCAATACACGCGAGACAGTCGAAACAGATACATTTGCCAGTCTTGCGATCTCTTTTATATTTGCCATCTCTTTCTCCTTTTTCATATAAAAAAAGCAGTAAGTGTAAAATCCTTACTGCTATCTCATCATATATTGATGATAAGTTCAACAGGACAATGGTCGGAACCCATGACATCCGCTGATATGCTGGCATCTTCAATCTGTTCCTTAAGTCTTTCAGAAACAACAAAATAATCAATCCGCCATCCAATATTTCTGTCCCGGGCGCCGGCACGATACGACCACCAGGAATAAGCGCCTTCAAGATCAGGATAAACATGACGAAAAGAATCAACAAAGCCAGCTTCTAAGAAACGAGTGAATGCCCCTCTTTCTTGATCTGAAAATCCAGCGTTATTCCGGTTCGCCTTTGGATTTTTCAAATCAATCTCCTGATGGGCTACATTCAAATCACCGCATAAAATCACTGGTTTTTTCTGATCCAATTCAAGAATATAAGACAATAAAGCCTCTTCCCATTGCATGCGGTAATCAATCCGCTCTAATCCCCTTCTGGAATTGGGCGTGTAAACAGTCATCACAAACACGTTTTCAAATTCCAGCGTAATCACTCTGCCTTCTTGGTCATGCTCTTCTACTCCGATACCGTAGATGACCTGCAGCGGTTCTTGCTTAGAAAAAACAGCTGTGCCGGAATATCCTTTTTTCACTGCATAATTCCAATACACATGATAGCCTTCAGGCTGGAGATCAACCTGGCCGTCCTGTATCTTCGTTTCCTGAAGACATATAATATCTGCATCCTCTTCTTTCAAATAAGAGAGGAAATCCATTTTTCTCATCACAGCCCGCAGGCCGTTTACATTCCATGAAATCAACTTCATGTTTCATCCTCCCCCTATAAAAAAGAGCAAGAACCCGAAGGTCCTTGCTCTTTACGTATCAGCTTACTCACCGCTTACGTATGGAAGTAAAGCCATTTGACGTGCGCGTTTGATCGCTGCAGTCAATTTACGTTGGTATTTAGCGTTTGTTCCAGTTACACGACGTGGTAAAATTTTACCGCGCTCAGAAACAAACTTTTTAAGAAGATCTACATCTTTGTAGTCGATGTGCGTGATACCGTTAGAAGTGAAATAACACACTTTACGGCGTTTCGCACGACCGCCTCTGCGTCCTCCTGCCATTGTCATTTCCCTCCTTTCTTTTTCATTTTAGGCGATAATCACATTAGAATGGAAGATCATCATCCGAGATGTCAATCGGTTTGCCGTCGTTGGCAAATGGGTCATCATTAAAGCTGTTCCCCTGATTGCGTCTCTGGTTGTTTTGATTTCCCCCAAATGGATTATCATTTTGGCCTCCGCCAAAGTACTGGCCTCCGCCGCTGTTTCCTTCGTTATATCCACCTGAACCAGAACCGCCGCCGTTTTTCGGCTCAAGAAATTGAACACTTTCAGCTTGGACCTCTGTCACGAAGACACGCTGTCCTTGCTGGTTTTCATAGTTTCTTGTTTGTAAACGGCCATCTACGCCTGCAAGGCTTCCTTTTTTCAAGAAGTTTGCAACGTTTTCGGCTTGTCTTCTCCAAGTGACACAATTAATGAAATCGGCCTCACGTTCTCCGGACTGGTTCGTAAATGTACGATTCACAGCAAGAGTAAACGTAGCAACAGCCGCACCGTTTGGCGTATAACGAAGCTCTGGGTCTTTTGTCAGTCTTCCGACTAATACAACTCGGTTAAGCATAAGAAAGACCACCTTTTACCATTATATATTTCAAAATTGCTTATTCTTCTTCTTTAACAACAATGTGGCGAATGATATCGTCACTGATCTTAGCTAGACGGTCAAATTCTTGAACTGCCGCAGCGTCAGCTTGAACGTTTAAGATTTGGTAGAAACCGTCGCGGAAATCATTGATTTCGTAAGCAAGACGACGTTTACCCCAATCCTTTGTTCCAGTGATCTCCGCACCGTTAGAAGTCAGAACGTTGTTGAAACGCTCGATAACTGCTTTTTTAGACTCTTCGTCAATGTTTGGGCGGATAATGTACATAACTTCGTACTTTCTCATCTGTTTGCACCTCCTTTTGGACTAAGCGGCCCATAATGGGCAAGGAGCAATAATTCTATTACTCACAATTTTATATTATACCAAAGCTCTTGTCCCTTTACAACTGCATCCTATACATTAAATCGGAAATGAATAACATCTCCGTCTTGGACCACATATTCTTTCCCTTCAAGGCGGACTTTTCCTGCCTCTTTAGCTCCTGCCATACCGCCGCCCGCAAGAAGATCCTCATAAGCAACTGTCTCAGCACGAATGAAGCCCCGCTCAAAGTCACTATGAATAATTCCTGCACACTCAGGGGCTTTCATGCCTTTTTTGAATGTCCAAGCTCTGACTTCCTGTTCCCCTGCTGTGAAATATGTTGCGAGGCCGAGAAGAGAGTAAGACGCTTTGATCAGCTGATCAAGACCTGATTCTTGAATGCCCAGCTCTTCCAAGAACATTTGCTTTTCTTCGCCTTCAAGCTCAGCGATTTCAGATTCGATTTTTGCACACACAACGATAACTTCTGCGTTTTCGCCGGCAGCGTACTCGCGAATCTTCGCTACATTTTCATTGCCAGATGGATCAGCAACTTCATCTTCACTTACGTTGGCCACGTACAAAATAGGCTTCGAAGTCAGTAAATGGAGCTGCTTCACAAGCTTTTGCTGCTCTTCAGTGAATTCTACAGATCGAGCAGGCTTTTCACTCTCAAACGCTTCTTTCAGTTTAGATAAAATCTCAAACTCAAATACAGCGTCTTTATCTTTTTGCTTCGCAAGCTTGCTGACGCGTGTAATCCGCTTTTCAACCGTTTCCATATCAGCGAGGATCAGCTCAAGGTTGATCGTTTCAATGTCATCAATCGGATCAACCTTTCCGGAAACGTGTGTAATGTTGTCATCGGAAAAAGCACGGACAACGTGGCAAATCGCGTCAACTTGGCGAATATGAGATAGGAACTTGTTGCCGAGTCCTTCTCCTTTAGATGCGCCCTTTACAATCCCTGCAATATCAGTGAATTCAAAAGCAGTCGGCACAGTCTTCTTCGGGTTGACCAGCTCAGTCAGCTTTTGCAGACGATCATCCGGCACCTCTACAATTCCCACGTTCGGATCAATTGTACAGAACGGGTAGTTGGCTGATTCGGCACCGGCCTGTGTAATTGCGTTAAATAGTGTTGATTTTCCGACGTTCGGCAAACCAACAATTCCAGCTGTTAAAGCCATTCTTTCATCTCCTCTATATAAAACCGTCATTGTATGAGCGTATTTTGAACCTAGAGCAATTATAAGGAGGTTCACTGGAAAAGACAAGCTGACAAAAAAGCATTTTCAGCCTGCCAATCCCTTTGATTATGCTTTTTTCAAGCCTACTAAACAGTCAAAAAGCGTACTTCCCATTCCATTATCAGAATTTGTATCATTTGTCAGTGCATTGACTGACCCTCCAAAAGCCGCCCACATGCCTTCATCTATATTAATCGTCTTCGCATGAGCCTGTTTCATCACTTTCACCTTGCCCTTCAAGCGTCCGCGGTCATTAAAGATGACAACCTCGTCTCCATCCTGAAGATTCTGCTCAGCCGCTATATCTGGAGAAATATCGACCTGAACGTGCTGAAGCTTTTCAATAAACGGCACATGCTGTGAATGGTTGGAACGCTGCGGATGAATGGATAACAGCGTATAAGGGTACTTTTCAGCTAACTCCTCATTATGGAAAACAGATTCTTCGGGCACATTTAATTGAAGCGAGCCGCTAAATCCCTTTTGCTCAGCTAGCGACGAAGTAAATTCAAATTTTCCACTCGGCGTCAAAAACTGATAATCATCCCACGGCACCTGTTTTACTGGAAGAGGGAGGTGGCCTTTTTCTTTTAAACGCTCGAGTGTCACACCCTCTGCTTCCAATGAAGAAAGCCCCATCTCTAAAAATTCTTGAGTGCTGTATTCAAACAGATCGCCAAATCCAAGGCGTTTTGCAAGCTCTGACCAGATCCAGCTGTCCGACTTCGCTTCACCCTGCGGCTCCACAAGCTTCTTCCCGTACTGAACATAATGATGATACATACTGGAATAGTAGATATCTTCTTCTTCAAAAACAGTGGCAGTCGGCAAAACATAATCACACAGCTTTGCGGTATCTGTCATAATGGAATCAATCGCAACCGTCATGGGAACCTTTTCAAAAGCTTGTCTCACCTTATTTGTATTCGGCACCTGAGTCAGCGGATTTCCGCACGTCACAATAATCATCTCAATCGCAGGATCAGCAGCGGTCAACACTTCTTCAGCCTGCGTCATCATTGAAAAAGAACGTGATGTTGTTTTTAATTCCGGCAACGTCAGCTTTGTTTTTGCAAAGCTCTCGCCAATCTGGACATTTCCGAAATTCGCGCCGCCGCCCTTAATTCCGACATTTCCGCTTGCCGCAACGAGTGCATCAATCCAACGAATCGTTCCGCCGCCGTTTTTATATCGCTGCATGCCAAGCCCCATAAAAGTAGACACCGGACCATCAGCATACAAACCGGCCAGATACTCCAGCTCCTCCATAGAAGTTTCTGTTTTCACAATAAACTCTTCCAGAGAAACAGTTTTCAAAAGCTCTTTCACATCATCAAAACCGACAGAATGCTCAGAAATAAACGTTTCATCCGTTCTTCCCGTCTCAATCAGAACCTTCAAAACGGCTGCCGCAAGCCAGCCGTCCATTCCAGGCTTTACAGAGATATAGCGGTCAGCAAGCTTTGCAGTCGGGTTGAAGATCGGATCAATCACCGTAATCGTGGCGCCCTTCTTTTTCACCTGCTGCAAGTGATGGTATAAGTGCATATTTGTTCTGGATACATTTCTTCCCCACACAACAACATGCTTGCTGTTGTAAATATCAAGCGGGCCGTGACCGTACGAACGGCCAAAATCCCAGCTTTGCGCCTCGATGCCGGAGCCCCAGCATATGCTTCCGACGATTTCAGTCACGCCTCCATATCCATTAAAAAAACGCTGATCAAGCGCTTTTAACAGACCGTTATTCGCATAATCATGGCTGTGCAAAACAGCAGTCGTCTCCGACGTTTCCTTGATTTCCCGAAGTTTATCGGCAATTTCATCAAGTGCCTGCTCCCAAGAAATCCGCACAAACTCGCCATTTTGTTTTTTCATTGGATAGCGAAGCCGATCAGGAGAATTTGTTTTTGTCTCAAGCATTCTGCCGCGGCCGCAGATTTTACCTTCCGTAATCGGATGGTTTGGATCTCCGTCCACTTTTGTTACCTTTCCATCATCAACAGTCACCAAAAAGCCGCAGCTGTCCCAACAATTCAGCGGACATGCCGACTGATGCACTTTGCTCATCGCCGTCTTCTCCTTACCTTCTATATGAAAAAGCATGAGTGTCGGCCTATTTATGAAGTAGGCTCCTCATGCTTGACTAGTACTTTTTTTAGTTTTCTTTCAAATTCTCTTCTCGGAATCATAACACTGTGAGAGCATCCCTCACACTTAATTCGAATATCCATTCCCATGCGTATAATTTTCCAGCTGTTCGCTCCGCATGGATGCGGTTTTTTCATTTCTACGATATCATTCAGGCCAAAGTCTTTATCCGCCAAGACCCTTCACCTCTTTTCCTAAACTGCTGTATCTATTGTACAAAAAAACTGATCATAAGAGCAATCAAGATACCCGAAAAGAAATACATCCTCTTATTTCCATTTACTCAAAATAGGATATAAGAGCAGACAAACTAACAAATACAAATTGAGCATCCCATATATCGGATACAAGAACGCGATCAAATCAGAAAATCCGAAAGAAGTAAAAGGTACCATTAACACTAACAAAATCAACACAATCATCCATCTCGGCATATGAATAAACGCCATCAGCCGGCTGGACAGCCCCAGCAAACCAGCTACCGTCGTCGTGTAAATCGCCAGGCACAGCACCGCCGTCATACATAAAAAAAGGAAATAAGGCGCACCCTCCAGAACGGCAAACAGCGGTATTTCAAACTGAGAAAGGGAGCCCGCCAGCTCCACCAACGTTTCATTATAAACAAATGAGATCACGCCAAAAATAAGACCGCTTGCCACACTTGCGATTTTTGCTTCTCCGAGCCCTTTCATCTCTTTCCCAACAGAGGATAAAATCGCAACAACTGAAAGGATGTTTAAAGAGGTAAACGTAATGCTCGCAGGCCAGTTATACTGCTGGGACAAATCAATCGTCCACGTATGGTGATGTGTGCTCTGAAAGGAGATCAACGCATATAAAAGCCCCGCTACTAACACAGGAATCAAAATACTATTTATAGATAATATTCCTTTCACATCCCACAAAAACAAACACACTGTCACGATGCAAATCAGCGTGATTCCCCACCAGAAAGGAAGCTTGTACATTTGCAGGGTCACACCGCCTCCGGCAATCATCACCATAGTCGTCGAAAACAAATAAAAAATGATGAGGACATCATAAATTTTCGCCAGCCATGGCCCCATTAAATGCTCCAGAACCGGCAGAAAATGAGTGGATTGAACCTTAAAACTGATTTTCATCACAATATAAGACGAGAAAATGAACATAATTGTAAACAGCACAATAGCAAGTCCGCTTTCCGCCCCAAAAAACTGCCATATCTCCTGACCGCTCGCATATCCGGCCCCGATCAGGCTCCCTAATATGAGCAGCATCCACTTCATTCCGGCTCTCCACAACACTATCACCTCATAGACAAAGTTCAGCTTGTTCCCGTTATTGTTACTATATAAATAAAGGAAAGCAAAAATGCCATATTTTCATAGACATTTGAACACAAGTTGAAATTATCATACGAAATACTCATAAAAAAAGACTGCTAATGGAGGCAGTCTAAAAATATATCATTTTGCAGTGGAATGAAGGAATGAACCTCATTAACCATTCCTATCTATAAAGTGTTTTGTAAGCAGACCGTAGCTTGATCATGATCGAGGCAATGGGGGACAATATTTATAATTCACCCACTAACCATTCATAATAACCTCTACTTTTTTAAAATCTCCGGTGTCATACACAAAGCATAAAAAACCGTACTGCTGGATATACTGTAAACAACCTTACATAACGAAACACACACCATAGCAATTCTGTTACCTACTATAACAAGGAAGTGAAACCCATGAATCGAAAAGGCGGGCTTTTTTCCTCTCAGGAACGAGTAAAGCAATATGTTTCACATACAGATGCTGCAGCGGCAAAACAAATCCAAACCATCCTTTCTTCATCCTTACGTAAAGCTGCCGGCAAACCAATTGTTGTGGTTTGTATCGGAACAGACCGTTCAACCGGTGATTCATTGGGCCCGCTCGTAGGAATGAAACTCAAACAGATGAAGCTCACCAGATTCCATGTCTACGGAACCTTATCTGACCCCGTCCATGCTGTGAACATGAAGGATAAAATCAATGACATTCATAAATTACATAAAAACCCATTTGTTATAGCAGTCGATGCATGCTTAGGCCGCGTTAAGAGTGTGGGTTCATTTCAAATCGGGGACGGGCCATTAAAGCCCGGAGCCGGTGTACAAAAAGACCTTCCTGAAGTGGGAGATCTTCATATTAACGGAATCGTGAATGTTAGCGGTTTCATGGAATATTTTGTATTGCAAAATACAAGACTCAACTTGGTCATGAATATGGCCAATGTTCTCGCGGAAGGATTGAGTTTAACAGATCGGACAGAGTGGAGGCAAGAACGCCTTAACCCGTTGCAAAGGCTCACTGGGCGCATATAAAACAAAAACCATCTTCGCTTGAAAGATGGTTTCTTCATTTACGATTCTCGTTCAGACAAAAGCTCTAAAATCCGGTCAAGGTCTTCATTAGAGAAAAATTCAATTTCGATTTTGCCTTTTTTCTTCTGTCTTTTAATATTAACTGTTGTTCCAAAATAATTTTGGAGATAGGATTCCCGTTCTTTTAGAACCGCATCTTTCACAGGTTCTTTTTTCTTTGTTTCACGTGGAACATTCTGATTCAACTGCTGAATCAGCTGCTCAAGCTGGCGAACATTGAGCTGCTCCGCAATCACTTTTTGTACCAGCGGTTCAAGCTTATTTTTGTTTTTTAAGCCAAGAAGCGTGCGTCCATGTCCCATAGAAAGCGTACCTTCGGCAATAAGCTGCTGAATATTTTCTGGCAGTGTCAGCAGTCTTAAATGATTCGCAATATGCGGTCTGCTTTTCCCAAGACGTTTGGCAAGCTGCTCTTGTGTGAGATCTAAGTGTTTCAACAAGGAATCATATGCCTGAGCCTCTTCAAGCGGAGATAAATCTTCACGCTGAAGGTTTTCTAATAAAGCAATTTCCCTCATTAACGCCTCTGATAATTCACGGACAATGGCCGGAACTGTATCTAAACCTGCCAGCTTTGCCGCTCGAAAACGCCGTTCACCCGCAACAATATCATAGCCTTTTAAAGATTTTCTGACGATAAGCGGCTGAAGAATGCCATGCTGCAACACAGATTCTTTTAGTTCAGCTAATGCCTCGTCATCAAAGTGTTTTCTTGGCTGATAAGGATTAGGGCGTAAATCGGCAATTTTAATTTCTTCAACTGTCTCTTCAGACAAATCTACCTGATTAAATAACGCATTAATCCCTTTTCCAAGGCCTTTAGCCATTCGCAGCCACTTCCTTTGCTAAATCTAAATATACTTCCGCACCTCTTGACCGCGGATCGTATAAAATGATGGGTTTTCCGTGACTCGGTGCCTCACTCAGACGGACATTACGCGGAATAACTGTCTTATATACTTTATCCCTAAAATACTTTTTAACCTCTTCAATCACTTGAATGCCAAGGTTTGTCCGGGCATCAAGCATTGTCAGCAATACACCTTCAATCATTAAATCAGTATTCAAATGCTTTTGCACAAGACGTACTGTATTTAATAACTGGCTGAGACCCTCCAAGGCATAATATTCGCACTGTACAGGAATCACAACGGAATCCGAGGCAGTAAGGGCGTTAATCGTCAGCAAGCCCAATGACGGCGGACAATCAATGATAATATAATCATAATTTTGCTTTACTGCTTCAAGCGCTCTCTTCAATCTCACTTCTCTTGATATTGTAGGAACCAGCTCGATCTCAGCTCCTGCAAGCTGAATCGTCGCAGGAATCACATCCAAGTTCTCTACTGTCGTTGCTTTAATAATATCTATTACATCTGCATCATCTACTAAAATATCGTACACACACTGCTCTACATCGGCTTTTTCAATCCCTAATCCGCTTGTCGCATTTCCCTGCGGATCAATATCTACCAGCAGAACCCTTTTCCCTATGTAAGCCAAACATGCCCCAAGGTTGACAGACGTCGTTGTTTTGCCGACCCCGCCTTTTTGGTTCGTAATTGCTATGATTTTTCCCACGATGTCACCTACTTTCACATGAACATGTACTATCTTGCTTCTATTCTATCAAAAAAAGATTAAAGCGTTTCATTTTTTTCATCATTTTGTTCCGAATCAGAAGGGAAATAATTGAAAATTCAAGCACGCTTTATGCTTTCTCTTATAAATTCTACAATTTCTATGTTTTTTTGACTTAAAAAAGGAATTTCTTAAAGAAAAAAAGAAGAAGTCACACTACAGAACGTAGAAACAGGATGGTGAGAAAATGGTTTATCAAACGAAGAGAGATGTACCCGTTACGCTGATGATTGTGTTTCTCATATTACTGATACAAGCAGATGCCATTGTTCCTTTTGTGCTGGGAAATATGAGAGTTTCCGGCTGGATCATTTTTATTCTGCTGACTCTTTTAAATGGACTCATCATTTGGAGCTTTATTGACCTAAAATATGTATTGAAGGAACACCATCTGATCATTAACGCCGGATTGATCAAACATCAAATTCCTTATGAAAAAATCGATAAAGTCGTTCAAAAAAAGAAACTATGGTCCGGTTTTCGTCTGATCGGCTCTCGCCATGCCATCACAATATATTATCAGGGGGGATGGGGACATGCAGTAATTTCACCGCAAAAATCTGAAGAGTTTATCCACAAACTCAAAGAAAAGAATTCTAATATAATGATATTCACTAAAAGTAAGTGATTACCTTTTATTGAAAATATAAAAAGCTCTCCTGCTTTTCAGGAGAGCTTCTATTTTGGTATGCGAATCGTTAATTGAATATATTCTTCAAATTCTTCTTCTTCCGTATTCAATTTTACACCGCTGTCTTCCACCATTGATAGTGACTGGCGAATCGTGTTCATCGCAATTCTTGTATCTCTGCTGAATGCTTTGCGTCTCGGCTTTGGCTTTCTCTTGCCTTGCTCCAGCATTTTCACCACGCGGTCTTCCGTCTGCTTTACATTTAAACTTTTCTCAATAATCTCTGTGAGCAGTGTGACTTGGAGCTCAGGCTGTTTCAGCGGAATCAGCGCTCTGGCGTGGCGCTCGGTGATTTTCTTCTCCATAATCGCCTCTTGGACCGGCTGAGGCAGCTTTAATAACCGAAGCTTATTCGCGATTGTAGACTGCCCTTTTCCTAAGCGCTGTGCGAGTGCCTCCTGTGTTAAATCATGCAGCTCAAGCAGCCTAGCATAAGCATGCGCTTCCTCAATAGAAGACAGTTCTTCCCGCTGCAAGTTTTCGATTAACGCCACAGAAGCGGTTTCCGTGTCGGAAAAATCCTTAATAATTGCCGGAATCTTTTCCCACTCAAGCGATTGCACCGCTCTCCAGCGTCTTTCACCTGCAATGAGTTCGTATTGGCCTTCTTCTTCTGTATGCCTAACAACAATCGGCTGAATAATGCCGTGTGTATGAATGGTCATTGCTAACTCTTTGATTTTTTCATCTGAGAAAATGGTGCGTGGCTGAAAACGGTTGGGAACGATAGCATTTACCGGTATTTCCAGAATCTCTTCTTTGTTTGTATCATGTTCAGCAATCTCCGGCTCCTGTTCCTTCTCACCAAGCCCGAAGAAACGAGAGAATGAATGCTTCATGTACCTACACCACCTTTAAAAACTGCCATTTTTATAATTCTATTTTCTCATGGTTTTTCCTGCTGTACATCCATCAATTTTGATGAAAATATGATGGTATTGTCATATCAGGCTGTCTAAATTACCCTTCAATTGGCGATTTATTAGGAGTTCCCGGTTTTCTTGGATACTTCTTAGGCGTATTTTTTATTTTGCGTATCACCATAATATTACGATCGCTTTCTTCAATAGGCAGCTTAAAAGAATGGATATTCTCAAGTTCTCCTCCAAGCGTCGTGATTGCTTTTTTGCCTGCATTCAGTTCTTCTTCAGCTGATGCGGCTTTTAAAGCAACAAATGAACCGTTTTTCTTCACCAGAGGCAAGCAAAGCTCACTCAAAACAGATAATCTCGCAACTGCTCGCGCTGTCACAATATCATAGCTTTCACGCACGTCTTTCCGTTGCCCGAACGTTTCAGCTCTGTCATGGCAGAATGTTGTATTCTCCAATTGCAAAGCCTCAGATAGCTTTTCTAAAAACGTGATCCGTTTATTCAGTGAATCTACGATTGTGACATTGAGGTGCGGAAAGCATATTTTTATCGGCAGACTTGGAAAACCCGCTCCCGCTCCGACATCACAAATCGTGTTCACCTGATTGAAGTCGACATAAAAAGCAGCTGTAATGGAATCATAAAAATGCTTTAAATACACTTCTTTTTTCTCTGTTATTGAAGTCAGATTGATTTTTTCGTTCCATTCAACCAGCATGTCGTAATACAGCTCAAATTGCTCTAGCTGACGGGGAGAAAGGGAGATCCCTTTTTCCGCCAAACCAGAAGTAAATTCTTCAATATTCATGCCGTCATCCTTTCTATTCGGCTATCTTCGCAATGCGTCCCTGCTCTAAATACACCAATAGAATTGAAATGTCCGCCGGGTTTACACCGGAAATGCGGGAAGCTTGGGCAACAGACAAAGGCCGTACATTTTTCAGTTTTTGACGCGCCTCGGTCGCAATCCCCTTAATTGCGTCATAATCAATTCGATCTGGAATTTTTTTATTTTCCATCTTCTTCAGTTTTTCCACTTGCTGAAGAGATTTTTCAATATATCCTTCATATTTCACTTGGATTTCTACTTGTTCTGCCACGTCTTGAGGAACCGGCACTTCTGGCGGCGCCAGTTTTGTGACTGTTTCATAGTTCATTTCAGGACGCTTCATCAAGTCTGTGCCGCGAACTCCATCTTTCAATTCGCTTCCGCCAAGAGAACGGATATATTCTTGATTTTCCGGAGACGGCTTGATAATTACAGAATGAAGACGTTTTTTCTCCGCCTCGATCGCCGCTTTTTTCTTCTCAAAAGCCGCATAGCGCTCATCAGAAATCAATCCAATGCGGTGTCCGATTTCTGTCAGACGCAAATCAGCATTGTCATGTCGAAGCAGCAATCTGTATTCAGCACGTGATGTCAAAAGACGATATGGCTCATTGGTACCTTTTGTCACAAGGTCATCAATCAGAACACCAATATAGGCGTCAGAACGGCTTAGAATTACTTCTTCTTTTCCAAGCGCTTTTCGTCCTGCATTGATTCCCGCCATAATCCCTTGTCCCGCAGCTTCTTCATAACCGGATGTTCCGTTAATTTGGCCTGCAGTGTAAAGGTTTGTGATTTTTTTTGTTTCAAGTGTCGGCCAGAGCTGTGTCGGTACGATTGCATCATACTCGATCGCATAGCCGGCTCTCATCATTTGCACGTTTTCAAGTCCAGGAATCGTTGCAAGCATTCTTTGCTGTACGTCTTCTGGAAGACTTGTAGATAAACCTTGGACATAGACTTCCTGTGTATTTCTGCCTTCCGGCTCAAGGAAGATTTGGTGACGCGGTTTATCATTAAAACGGACAACTTTATCTTCAATGGATGGGCAGTATCTTGGGCCCGTACCTTTGATCATACCGGAATACATCGGTGAACGGTGCAGGTTGCTGTCAATAATCTCATGTGTCTCAGGGCTTGTATATGTCAACCAGCAAGGGAGCTGATCTGTGATATATTCCACTGTTTCATATGAGAAAGCGCGAGGCACATCGTCACCAGGCTGAATTTCCGTTTTGCTGTAATCAATCGTGTCGCTTTTAACGCGAGGCGGCGTACCTGTTTTAAAACGAACAAGGTCAAAACCAAGTTCCTCCAAATGCTCAGAAAGCTTAATAGAAGGCTGCTGGTTATTTGGGCCGCTTGAGTAAGACAGATCGCCAAGAATAATACGTCCTCTTAAATATGTCCCTGTCGTCATGACAACTGCTTTCGCACGATAATGTGCACCGGTTTGTGTAATAACGCCTCGGCATTCGCCGTCTTCAACGATCAGCCGCTCCACAATTCCTTGCAGCAATGTTAAGTTTGGTTCTTTTTCAAGCGTATTTTTCATTTCGTACTGATATTGGAATTTGTCTGCTTGCGCACGCAATGCACGAACCGCAGGACCTTTTCCTGTATTCAGCATTCTCATTTGAATATGCGTTTTATCGATGTTTCTTCCCATTTCTCCGCCGAGCGCGTCAATTTCGCGGACGACAATCCCTTTTGCGGGGCCGCCGACAGACGGATTACATGGCATAAATGCAACCATATCTAGGTTGATGGTCAAGACAAGCGTTTTGGCGCCTTGACGTGCAGATGCGAGGGCAGCCTCAACACCGGCATGCCCGGCGCCAATCACAATCACATCGTATTGGCCTGCTTCATACCCCATGATTCTAGTTCCTCCTTTTATTATTTTCCTAAACAGAATTGAGAAAAGAGCTGATCAATTAAGCTTTCGTGGACAGAATCTCCAATGATTTCCCCTAAAAGCTCCCAGCATCTTGTAAGGTCAATTTGCACCATGTCGATCGGGACATCCTGTTCGATGCCGCTAAGCGCATCTTCAATGGCGCGTTTTGCTTGCTGTAAAATAGAGATGTGACGTGTGTTGCTGACATAAGTCAGATCTCCGCCTTCAATGGCACCCGTGTAGAACAGCGATTGAATCGCTTCTTCCAGATCATTGATGCCTTCCTCTTTTAAAAGAGATGTCGTAACAACTGGACGTCCATTGGCAAGCTCACGGACACGTTCAGTGTCAATCTTCGCCTCAAGGTCAGTCTTATTCAAAATCACGATAACATCCATGCCCTCAACGGCTTCAAAAAGCTTCACGTCTTCTTCAGAAAGCTCTTCACTATAATTAAGCACAAGTAAAATCAGGTCCGCTTCCTTTAGAACCTGGCGAGAACGTTCAACACCGATTCGCTCAACAATATCCTCTGTTTCACGAATACCTGCTGTATCAACCAGACGAAGCGGGACGCCCCTTACATTCACGTATTCCTCAATCACATCCCGTGTCGTTCCGGGAATATCGGTTACAATGGCTTTTGCCTCATGAACGAGGCTGTTCAGAAGAGATGATTTTCCTACGTTTGGCCGGCCGATAATGACGGTAGAAAGACCTTCACGCAAGATTTTCCCTTGCTCAGAAGTCCTCAGCAGCGCCTCAATTTCCTTTTTCACGGCGGTTGCCTTTTCAACTAAAATCTGATGCGTCATTTCCTCTACATCATCATACTCCGGATAATCGATATTCACCTCAACATGGGCCAGTGTTTCTAAAATCTCACTGCGCAAACGGCGCACCAAAGCAGAAAGACGCCCTTCCATTTGATTCATAGCAACGTTCATTGCCCGGTCCGTTTTCGCTCTGATTAAGTCCATAACCGCTTCCGCCTGTGAAAGATCGATTCGGCCGTTTAAAAACGCACGTTTCGTAAATTCACCAGGCTCTGCCAGTCTCGCTCCCTCTCTCAATGCAAGCTGAAGCACTTGGTTCACAGTCACAATTCCCCCGTGACAGTTAATCTCGATGACATCTTCTCGTGTAAAAGTTCTCGGCGCTTTTAACACTGATACCATTACTTCCTCAACGACACGATCCGAAGGTCTGTCTACGATATGACCATAATGAATCGTATGTGATTCGACCGAGCTGAGTGTTTTCCCCTTCGGTCCCTTATAAATTTTATCTGCGATTTGAATGGCTTCTGGTCCGCTCAACCGTACAATCGCAATCGCGCCTTCTCCCATCGGTGTGGAAATTGCCGCAATTGTATCCATGTTGTTCACCTCTCTTTACTTATACTTCATCTATATAAAAAAATATTTATTATGCCAAAACTAAAAGATAACATAGTTTGGTTCGAAGTGGAAGATTTGTTATCCACAGAAATAGAAATTCGTCCCTTATTACTTTAACTTATCCACATGTGAATAACAATTAATTTTATTTCCTGAACTTCCTTTTTATCAACAGGATACACCTAAAAAGAAAAAACTTAAACGGCAAAACCTTGATATTACTAGGAAAAGTAGATTTTTCGGATACAAAAAAACCGAAATCCAATTTTTATCGGACTTCGGTTTTATGCTATCTTTTATGGGAAATAACGAGATGACGATTTTCGCCTTCACCCATTGAATATGTTTTGATCTGGTGGTTTGCATATCCAGAAAGAGTATCGTGAATAATTTTTCTTTCGCTGGACGGCATAGGCTCAAGCTGGATGGATTTTTTCGTTTTCAAAACTTGGTCAGCAAGCTTGATGGCCAGCTGGCTCAGTGTTTCTTTTCTTTTCAAACGATAGTTTTCTGCATCCACCGTCACATTTTTGTATTGGCCTGGATAACGGTTAAGGGCAAGCTGTGTCAAAGTTTCAAGGGCGTTTAAGGTTTGTCCTCTTTTCCCAATCAACAATGCTGCCTTTTCACCTGTTATATGATATCTCACTGTCTTTTTGCTTTCTTGAACAGTCACATCAGACTTCCCGGCAATGGCTTCGGCGATCGTTTGAAGATATAACTTCGCTTGCTGAATCGGATCAATCTTTTCAACCAGCTTTACGATCGCAGGCTTTTTGCCGAAAATGCCGAGAAACCCTTTGTTTCCCTCTTCAATAACAGTAATTTCTACCTTATCCTTCGTTAATCCCAGCTCTTGCAATCCGGACTGTACTGCTTCATCGACATTTCGCCCTGCAGCAGTCACATTCCTCACTTTTTCTTTCCCCCGGCTTTTTGCGGCTCAGGATTTTTTTTAATATCAGGTCCTTTAATGAGGAAAGTTTGCGCAATCATAAACAAGTTACCGACTACCCAATAAAGAGAAAGAGCCGCCGGGAAGTTGATCGCAAATACGATAATCATAATTGGCATAATCCAAAGCATCATCGCCATTTGCGGATTTTGCTGCGCATTGCCCGCCATCATCAGTTTTTGCTGAACAAATGTAGCGACACCGGCAACGATAGGAAGAATATAGTAAGGATCTTTTTCTCCTAAGTCAAACCATAAGAAGCTATGCTCTGAAATCGCCTGGGTTCTCATGATCGCATGATAGAATCCAATTAAAATCGGCATCTGGATCAAAATCGGGAAACATCCCGCCAATGGATTGACACCATGCTTTTGGAATAAAGCCATTGTTTCCTGCTGAAGCTTTTGCTGCGTTTTTTGATCCTTTGAGCTGTATTTTTCTTTAAGCTTTTGCATTTCCGGCTGTAAAGCCTGCATCGCTTTCGAACTTCTCAGCTGCTTAATCATCAGCGGTAAAATTAATAAACGAATTAAAATGGTAACTAGAATAATTGAAAGCCCGTAGTTATCTCCCGTCAATTTCGCTACATACGTAATGAGCTCAGACAATGGATATACTACGTACTTGTCCCAGAAATGCGGACTATCTGCAGTGATCGGCTCTTTCACACTCGAGCATCCAGCCAAAAGCATGAATACGCCAACCATACTTAATAGCAACCCTATTCTCCTTTTCAACAACATTTCCTCCTATAATTAATCTTTACACTCTTTTATTGCAAAGCATACTTGTATGTATTTTAGCATCTTTCAGTTTTAAATGGTGTCTTTTTCTGATCAACCAGAAAGGAAGCGCTTTTAAAAGTTGTAAGAAAGCAGTGGTGATGCCTACTTTGACGAAGATTTCTTATATAATGAAGACTTTCTGAATAGATGCTGCAGACTTTTTTTCGTTTCCTCATATGTCAGCTGGCTCGCCGGTTTTCTGGCAATAATGATGTAATCCTTTTCCTTCAGTCTCTCTTTCTCTTCAAGAAAGGCCTGCCGAATCAAACGTTTGATCCGATTTCGCATCACAGCATTGCCAATTTTTTTGCTGACGGAAAGCCCGACACGCAGTTCATCATTTTCAGGCTGATCAAGCGTATATAAGACAAACTGGCGGTTTGCAACTGATGTCCCATGTTTAAACACTTTTTGAAAATCTTCATTTTTCTTTAAACGATTTCGCTTCTTCAAATGACTCACTCCGATACTGGCTGGCAGAAACTTTTAAAATTTATTATGAACATGAGATGCATCTGAACCAGGAAGTATGCCCCGGTTCATTACGCATCACATCTATCTTTTCCCATAACGTGAAAAAAGACCACTGACATTATTCAGTGGCCTAAGCTGATAATACTTTTCTGCCTTTGCGGCGACGGCGTGCTAAAACTAGACGACCGTTTTTTGAACTCATACGGCTTCTGAAGCCATGAACTTTGCTGCGTTTACGGTTATTCGGTTGGAATGTTCTTTTCATTTATGACACCTCCCTCGAGGAATAGCTGTTAAAGACAGTCTTACTTATTATATTTGCGTTACCTATTCATTGTCAACTTCACTAGTGCTTTTATTTCTTGCAACCATAATAGGATACCATACCTTTTCAACTTTCGAAACCTTATTTTTTAGATTCCTTAATTTTACGGAAAAAAGACAAATCCAAATAATTTGCCCCTAAAATCACGCATGTGGATATCTTTTTCGGCTTTTTTTAGTATCCACAGAGGTTATCGACAACATTTTCACATTACCAACCCCTGTGGACAAGGTTTTTTCAACAGGTTGTCCGCTTTGTGGATAAGATTGTGACAACCATTGCAAGCTCTCGTTTATTTTGGTATTATATTTGTGTTTTAACTCTTGATTACTAATACTACCTTTCCTCTTTATCCACAAAGTGTGGATAAGTTGTGGATTGATTTCACACAGCTTGTGTAGAAGGTTGTCCACAAGTTGTGAAATTTGTCGAAAAGCTATTTATCTACTATATTATATGTTTTCAACATTTAATGTGTACGAATGGTAAGCGCCATTTGCTCTTTTTTTGTGTTCTATAACAGAGAAAGACAACATTTTCTATGAAAAGGAGGGACGTGCCGGAAGATGGAAAATATATTAGACCTGTGGAGCCAAGCCCTTGCTCAAATCGAAAAAAAGTTGAGCAAACCGAGTTTTGAGACTTGGATGAAGTCAACCAAAGCCCACTCACTGCAAGGCGATACATTAACGATCACGGCTCCCAATGAATTTGCCAGAGACTGGCTGGAGTCCAGATACTTGCATCTGATTGCAGATACTATATATGAATTAACCGGGGAAGAATTGAGCATTAAGTTTGTCATTCCTCAAAATCAAGATGTTGAGGACTTTATGCCGAAACCGCAAGTCAAAAAAGCGGTCAAAGAAGATACATCTGATTTTCCTCAAAATATGCTCAATCCAAAATATACTTTTGATACTTTTGTCATCGGATCTGGAAACCGATTTGCACACGCTGCTTCCCTCGCAGTAGCGGAAGCACCCGCGAAAGCTTATAACCCTTTATTTATCTATGGGGGCGTCGGCTTAGGGAAAACGCACTTAATGCATGCGATCGGCCATTATGTAATAGATCATAATCCTTCTGCCAAAGTGGTTTATCTGTCTTCTGAGAAATTTACAAACGAATTCATCAACTCTATCCGAGATAATAAAGCCGTCGACTTCCGCAATCGCTATCGAAATGTTGATGTGCTTTTGATAGATGATATTCAATTTTTAGCGGGGAAAGAACAAACCCAGGAAGAATTTTTCCATACATTTAACACATTGCACGAAGAAAGCAAACAAATCGTCATTTCAAGTGACCGACCGCCAAAGGAAATTCCGACACTTGAGGACAGATTGCGCTCACGTTTTGAATGGGGACTTATTACAGATATCACACCGCCTGATCTAGAAACGAGAATTGCAATTTTAAGAAAAAAAGCCAAAGCAGAAGGCCTCGATATTCCGAACGAGGTTATGCTTTACATCGCGAATCAAATCGACAGCAATATTCGGGAACTCGAAGGAGCATTAATCAGAGTTGTCGCTTATTCATCTTTAATTAATAAAGATATTAATGCTGATCTGGCCGCTGAGGCGTTGAAAGATATTATTCCTTCCTCAAAACCGAAAGTCATTACGATAAAGGAAATTCAGAGGGTAGTAGGCCAGCAATTTAATATTAAACTCGAGGATTTCAAAGCAAAAAAACGGACAAAGTCAGTAGCTTTTCCGCGTCAAATCGCCATGTACTTATCAAGGGAAATGACTGATTCCTCTCTTCCTAAAATCGGTGAAGAGTTTGGAGGACGTGATCATACGACCGTTATTCATGCGCATGAAAAAATTTCAAAACTGCTGGCAGATGATGAACAGCTTCAGCAGCATGTAAAAGAAATTAAAGAACAGCTTAAATAGCAGGACCAGGGATCAATCGGGGAAAGTGTGAATAACTTTTCAGAAGTCATACACAGTCTGTCCACATGTGGATAGGCTGTGTTTCCTGTCTTTTTCACAACTTATCCACAAATCCACAGGCCCTACTATTACTTCTACTATTTTTTATAAATATATATATTAATACATTATCCGTTAGGAGGATAAAAATGAAATTCACGATTCAAAAAGATCGTCTTGTTGAAAGTGTCCAAGATGTATTAAAAGCAGTTTCATCCAGAACCACGATTCCCATTCTGACTGGTATTAAAATTGTTGCATCAGATGATGGAGTATCCTTTACAGGGAGTGACTCAGATATTTCTATTGAATCCTTCATTCCAAAAGAAGAAGGAGATAAAGAAATCGTCACTATTGAACAGCCCGGAAGCATCGTTTTACAGGCTCGCTTTTTTAGTGAAATTGTAAAAAAATTGCCGATGGCAACTGTAGAAATCGAAGTCCAAAATCAGTATTTGACGATTATCCGTTCTGGTAAAGCTGAATTTAATCTAAACGGACTGGATGCTGACGAGTATCCGCACTTGCCGCAGATTGAAGAGCATCATGCGATTCAGATCCCAACTGATTTGTTAAAAAATCTAATCAGACAAACAGTATTTGCAGTGTCCACCTCAGAAACACGCCCTATCTTGACAGGTGTAAACTGGAAAGTGGAGCAAAGTGAATTATTATGCACTGCAACGGATAGCCACCGTCTTGCATTAAGAAAGGCGAAACTTGATATTCCAGAAGACAGATCTTATAACGTCGTGATTCCGGGAAAAAGTTTAACTGAACTCAGCAAGATTTTAGATGACAACCAGGAACTTGTAGATATCGTCATCACAGAAACCCAAGTTCTGTTTAAAGCGAAAAACGTCTTATTCTTCTCACGGCTTCTGGACGGGAATTATCCAGACACAACCAGCCTGATTCCGCAAGACAGCAAAACAGAAATCATTGTGAACACAAAAGAATTCCTTCAGGCCATTGATCGTGCATCTCTTTTAGCTAGAGAGGGACGCAACAACGTTGTAAAACTGTCTGCAAAACCGGCTGAATCCATTGAAATTTCTTCCAATTCACCGGAAATCGGTAAAGTTGTGGAAGCAATTGCTGCGGATCAAATTGAAGGTGAGGAATTAAATATCTCTTTTAGTCCAAAATATATGCTGGATGCACTAAAGGTGCTTGAAGGAGCAGAAATACGCGTAAGCTTTACAGGTGCAATGAGACCTTTCTTAATTCGCACGCCGAATGATGAAACGATTGTACAGCTTATCCTCCCTGTCAGAACCTATTAATCCGATACACTGCTGCCGACTTGTCGGCAGCTTTTCTATTCGGTATCTGCTCCGACAAGTTTTCCCTTTCCCTAATTCGTTTTTTTTTAGTACAATTAGATATTAGTGATATTTGAAAGAGGTCGATATAATGGCAAATCCGATTTCAATTGATACAGAGATGATTACACTCGGACAATTCTTAAAATTAGCCGATGTGATTCAGTCTGGCGGTATGGCGAAGTGGTTTTTAAGTGAGCATGAAGTGCTTGTGAACGATGAGCCGGACAACCGCCGGGGCAGAAAGCTGTATGTTGGAGATGTGGTAGAGATTGAAGGATTTGGTTCATTTCAAGTCGTCAATTAAAGCGGGTGACACTGATTGTATATCCAGAACTTAGAACTGACATCTTACCGCAACTACGACCATGCTGAACTTCAATTTGAAAATAAAGTAAATGTGATCATCGGAGAAAACGCCCAGGGGAAGACAAACCTCATGGAGGCGATCTATGTCTTGTCCATGGCGAAATCGCACCGGACATCAAATGACAAAGAACTTATACGGTGGGACAAAGACTATGCTAAAATAGAGGGAAGAGTGATGAAGCAAAACGGGGCGATCCCGATGCAGCTCGTCATCTCCAAAAAGGGTAAAAAGGGCAAGGTCAATCATATTGAACAGCAAAAGCTCAGCCAGTATGTCGGGGCCCTCAACACCATTATGTTCGCGCCGGAAGATTTAAATCTTGTAAAGGGAAGCCCTCAAGTGAGAAGGCGGTTTCTTGACATGGAAATCGGACAGGTTTCTCCCGTCTACCTTCATGATCTTTCTCTTTACCAGAAAATCCTTTCCCAGCGGAATCATTTTTTGAAACAGCTGCAAACAAGAAAACAAACTGACCGGACGATGCTCGATGTTCTGACCGATCAGCTTGTAGAAGTTGCAGCAAAAGTCGTCGTAAAACGCCTGCAGTTTACAGCACAGCTCGAGAAATGGGCGCAGCCCATCCATGCAGGCATCTCAAGAGGGCTTGAAGAACTGACCCTGAAATACCATACAGCTCTTGATGTATCAGATCCCCTAGATTTGTCGAAAATAGGAGATAGCTATCAAGAAGCGTTTTCTAAATTAAGAGAAAAAGAAATTGAGCGTGGTGTGACGCTGTCAGGGCCTCATCGCGATGATGTTCTTTTCTATGTGAACGGACGCGATGTGCAGACGTATGGTTCTCAAGGACAGCAGCGAACGACGGCGTTGTCCCTTAAGCTGGCGGAGATTGACCTGATCCATGAAGAAATCGGAGAATATCCCATTTTACTATTGGATGATGTACTGAGTGAACTGGATGATTATCGCCAGTCACACTTGCTTCATACGATCCAAGGCCGTGTACAAACGTTTGTCACAACGACAAGCGTTGATGGCATTGATCACGAAACCTTACGTCAAGCAGGAATGTTCCGTGTGCAAAATGGTGCGTTAGTGAAGTGAAGAAATGAGGTGAGCAATTGTATATTCATTTAGGTGATGACTTTGTGGTTTCAACACGAGATATTGTCGGCATTTTTGACTTTAAAGCCAACATGTCGCCTATTGTTGAAGAATTTCTGAAAAAACAGAAACACAAGGTGGTGCCTTCCGTAAACGGCACGCCCAAATCTATCGTAGTCACGGTTCAGAATATATATTACTCTCCCTTATCTTCCAGCACATTAAAAAAACGTGCGCAATTTATGTTTGAAATAGATTCTTAGAAATTTTTTATCACGAATATATCGTTTAGAAAAGTGTAGGTGAATGACGTGGCTATGGAACAGCAGCAAAACAGTTATGATGAAAATCAGATACAGGTACTAGAAGGATTGGAAGCTGTTCGTAAAAGACCGGGGATGTATATCGGTTCGACAAACAGCAAAGGCCTTCACCACCTGGTATGGGAGATTGTCGACAATAGTATTGACGAAGCCCTCGCCGGTTATTGTACGGATATCAATATCCAAATCGAAAAAGACAACAGTATCACGGTTGTAGATAATGGCCGCGGTATTCCAGTCGGTATTCATGAAAAAATGGGCCGTCCTGCGGTAGAAGTCATTATGACGGTGCTTCATGCCGGAGGAAAATTTGACGGAAGCGGCTATAAAGTATCCGGAGGATTACACGGTGTAGGTGCTTCCGTCGTAAACGCACTATCCACAGAGCTTGATGTGACGGTTCACCGTGACGGTAAAATTCATCGCCAAACCTATAAGCGCGGAGTTCCGGTTACAGACCTTGAAATCATTGGCGAAACGGATCATACAGGAACGACGACACATTTTGTCCCGGACCCTGAAATTTTCTCAGAAACAACCGAGTATGATTATGATCTGCTTGCCAACCGCGTGCGTGAATTAGCCTTTTTAACAAAGGGTGTAAACATCACGATTGAAGATAAACGTGAAGGACAAGAGCGCAAAAATGAATACCATTACGAAGGCGGAATTAAAAGTTATGTAGAGTATTTAAACCGCTCTAAAGAGGTTGTCCATGAAGAGCCGATTTACATTGAAGGCGAAAAGGACGGCATTACGGTTGAAGTGGCTTTGCAATACAATGACAGCTACACAAGCAACATTTACTCGTTTACAAACAACATTAACACGTACGAAGGCGGTACCCATGAAGCTGGCTTCAAAACGGGCCTGACTCGTGTTATCAACGATTACGCCAGAAAAAAAGGGCTTATTAAAGAAAATGATCCAAACCTAAGCGGAGATGACGTAAGGGAAGGGCTGACAGCGATTATTTCAATCAAACACCCTGATCCGCAGTTTGAGGGCCAAACGAAAACAAAGCTGGGCAACTCAGAAGCACGGACAATCACCGATACGTTATTTTCTACAGCGATGGAAACATTTATGCTGGAAAATCCAGATGCAGCCAAAAAAATTGTCGATAAAGGCTTAATGGCGGCAAGAGCAAGAATGGCTGCGAAAAAAGCCCGTGAACTAACACGTCGTAAGAGTGCTTTGGAAATTTCAAACCTGCCCGGTAAGTTAGCGGACTGCTCTTCAAAAGATCCGAGCATCTCCGAGTTATATATCGTAGAGGGTGACTCTGCCGGAGGATCTGCTAAACAAGGACGCGACAGACATTTCCAAGCCATTTTGCCGCTTAGAGGTAAAATCCTAAACGTTGAAAAGGCCAGACTGGATAAAATCCTTTCTAACAACGAAGTTCGCTCTATGATCACAGCGCTCGGCACAGGTATTGGGGAAGACTTCAACCTTGAGAAAGCCCGTTACCACAAAGTTGTCATTATGACAGATGCCGATGTTGACGGCGCGCACATCAGAACACTGCTGTTAACGTTCTTTTACAGATATATGCGCCAAATTATCGAAAATGGCTACGTGTACATTGCGCAGCCGCCGCTCTACAAGGTTCAACAGGGGAAACGCGTTGAATATGCGTACAATGACAAGGAGCTTGAAGAGCTGTTAAAAACTCTTCCTCAAACGCCTAAGCCTGGACTGCAGCGTTACAAAGGTCTTGGTGAAATGAATGCCACCCAGCTATGGGAGACAACCATGGATCCTAGTTCCAGAACACTTCTTCAGGTAACTCTTGAAGATGCAATGGATGCGGACGAGACTTTTGAAATGCTTATGGGCGACAAGGTAGAACCGCGCCGAAACTTCATAGAAGCGAATGCGAGATACGTTAAAAATCTTGACATCTAATCATAAAAAGCCTTATTTCCAATAAGAAATAAGGCTTTTTTCTGAACAAGATCAGATGCAGCAATGCTTGCAGTACCTATATATTCTAGCAATTTAATGTGTATAATCATAAGTTTATTGATATAATGGAGAATAGTGAAATCGTATTGAAGGTCATAATGGACAATCTACTCCCACATATTTCATGTGATACTTCAGGGAGGTTTTTTAATGAGTGAACAAAACACACCACAAGTTCGTGAAATAAATATCAGTCAGGAAATGCGTACGTCCTTCTTGGATTATGCAATGAGCGTTATCGTGTCCCGTGCTCTTCCGGATGTTCGAGACGGTTTAAAACCGGTTCATAGACGGATTTTGTATGCAATGAATGATTTAGGCATGACAAGTGACAAGCCTTATAAAAAATCCGCGCGTATCGTTGGAGAAGTTATCGGGAAATACCACCCGCACGGTGATTCAGCGGTATATGAATCCATGGTCAGAATGGCTCAGGATTTCAACTACCGTTATATGCTCGTTGACGGTCACGGAAACTTCGGTTCTGTTGACGGAGACTCAGCGGCGGCCATGCGTTATACAGAAGCAAGAATGTCTAAAATCTCAATGGAGATTCTTCGCGACATCACAAAAGACACAATCGATTACCAGGATAACTATGACGGGTCAGAAAGAGAACCTGTCGTTATGCCTTCAAGGTTCCCGAATCTGCTCGTGAACGGTGCTGCCGGCATTGCGGTAGGTATGGCAACAAACATTCCTCCGCACCAGCTGGGAGAAATCATTGACGGTGTACTTGCTGTCAGTGAGAATCCGGACATTACAATTCCAGAGCTTATGGAAGTCATTCCAGGGCCTGATTTCCCGACTGCGGGTCAAATCTTGGGACGCAGCGGTATCCGGAAAGCATACGAATCAGGCCGAGGCTCTATCACGATCCGGGCAAAAGCTGAGATCGAACAAACATCTTCGGGTAAAGAAAGAATTATCGTTACAGAGTTACCTTACCAAGTAAATAAGGCGAAATTAATTGAGAAAATTGCTGATCTCGTAAGGGACAAAAAGATAGAGGGTATCACAGATCTGCGTGATGAGTCAGATCGTACAGGTATGAGAATTGTCATTGAAATCAGACGCGACGCCAATGCAAATGTCATCTTAAACAATCTGTACAAACAAACTGCTCTACAAACATCTTTTGGCATCAACCTGCTTGCACTTGTTGATGGCCAGCCGAAAGTTTTAACGCTTAAGCAATGCCTGGAGCATTACCTTGACCATCAAAAAGTTGTCATTAGACGCCGTACTGCTTATGAATTGCGTAAAGCAGAAGCGAGAGCTCATATCTTGGAAGGATTGAGAGTTGCACTGGATCATCTCGATGCAGTTATCTCCCTTATCCGTAATTCTCAAACGGCTGAAATTGCGAGAACAGGCTTAATTGAACAATTCTCACTGACAGAGAAGCAAGCACAAGCGATCCTTGATATGAGGCTCCAGCGTTTAACGGGACTGGAACGTGAAAAGATAGAAGAAGAATACCAATCTCTTGTTAAATTAATTGCAGAGCTAAAAGACATCTTGGCAAATGAATATAAAGTGCTTGAGATCATTCGTGAAGAACTCACGGAAATCAAAGAGCGTTTTAACGATGAAAGACGTACTGAGATCGTCACTTCTGGACTGGAGACAATTGAAGATGAAGATCTCATCGAGAGAGAAAATATCGTAGTTACTCTGACGCACAACGGATACGTCAAACGTCTTCCTGCATCAACTTACCGCAGTCAAAAACGGGGCGGAAAAGGTGTACAAGGTATGGGAACAAACGAAGATGATTTCGTTGAACATTTGATCTCTACGTCAACTCATGACACGATTCTCTTCTTCTCGAACAAGGGGAAAGTGTATCGTGCAAAAGGGTATGAAATCCCTGAATACGGCAGAACGGCAAAAGGAATCCCGATTATTAACCTGCTGGAGGTAGAAAAGGGTGAGTGGATCAACGCGATTATTCCAGTCACGGAATTCAATGCGGAGCTTTACCTTTTCTTCACTACAAAGCATGGGGTTTCAAAACGAACATCGCTATCTCAATTCGCTAATATCCGCAACAATGGTCTAATTGCTCTGAGTCTTCGTGAAGATGATGAACTGATGGGTGTACGTCTGACTGACGGCACAAAACAAATCATCATTGGAACGAAAAACGGTTTACTGATCCGTTTCCCTGAAACAGATGTCCGGGAGATGGGAAGAACTGCGGCGGGCGTAAAAGGCATCACCCTGACGGATGACGACGTTGTTGTCGGCATGGAAATTTTAGAGGAAGAATCACACGTCCTTATCGTAACTGAAAAAGGGTACGGAAAACGAACTCCGGCTGAAGAGTACAGAACCCAAAGCCGGGGCGGAAAAGGACTCAAAACAGCGAAAATCACCGAGAACAACGGTCAACTAGTAGCGGTGAAAGCTACTAAAGGTGAAGAGGATCTAATGATTATTACAGCTAGCGGCGTACTCATCAGAATGGACATCAATGATATCTCCATCACCGGACGTGTCACTCAAGGTGTGCGTCTCATCAGAATGGCAGAAGAAGAGCATGTTGCTACAGTAGCTTTAGTAGAGAAAAACGAAGAAGATGAGAATGAAGAAGAACAAGAAGAAGTGTGAGAAAAAGCGCAGCTGAAATAGCTGCGCTTTTTTGTGTCATAACCCTTTACAGTCATAAAAATTATGGTATAATCATTTCTGTTGTCTTTTAAAAGACACAAACATGACCATTATGACTAGTAAAAACTTTTTCAAAAAAGTATTGACCTAGTTAACTAAAAATGTTACTATTAAGTAGTCGCTTCGAGAGAAGCACACAAAGTTCTTTGAAAACTAAACAAGACAAAACGTACCTGTTAATTCATTTTTTATAAATCGCACAGCGATGTGCGTAGTCAGTCAAACTACTTTATCGGAGAGTTTGATCCTGGCTCAGGACGAACGCTGGCGGCGTGCCTAATACATGCAAGTCGAGCGGACAGATGGGAGCT
>NZ_PJCT01000017.1:0-652 GCF_002837495.1 Bacillus sp. SN32
GCGATAGCGAAGAGGTCACACCCGTTCCCATACCGAACACGGAAGTTAAGCTCTTCAGCGCCGATGGTAGTCGGGGGTTTCCCCCTGTGAGAGTAGGACGCCGCCAAGCAATTGCACGTTAGTGCAATTATGGAGGATTAGCTCAGCTGGGAGAGCATCTGCCTTACAAGCAGAGGGTCGGCGGTTCGAGCCCGTCATCCTCCACCATTATGCCGGTGTAGCTCAATTGGTAGAGCAACTGACTTGTAATCAGTAGGTTGGGGGTTCAAGTCCTCTTGCCGGCACCACTTTTATGTGATATAATACTCAAGTCTCTTGTAGAAGAGCCATTAGCTCAGTTGGTAGAGCATCTGACTTTTAATCAGAGGGTCGAAGGTTCGAGTCCTTCATGGCTCACCATTTTACGCGGGTGTGGCGGAATTGGCAGACGCGCTAGACTTAGGATCTAGTGTCTTTATGACGTGGGGGTTCAAGTCCCTTCACCCGCATTATATAGGATAACAGTTAGAAAAACTGGACATCCTGTCTGCGGAAGTAGTTCAGTGGTAGAACACCACCTTGCCAAGGTGGGGGTCGCGGGTTCGAATCCCGTCTTCCGCTCCAACTATACCATCCACGCCGGGGTGGTGGAATTGGCAGACACACAGGACTT
>NZ_PJCT01000012.1:0-15597 GCF_002837495.1 Bacillus sp. SN32
CCCGTTCCCATACCGAACACGGAAGTTAAGCTCTTCAGCGCCGATGGTAGTCGGGGGTTTCCCCCTGTGAGAGTAGGACGCCGCCAAGCAAGCTTAAACCCAGCTCATTGAGCTGGGTTTTTTGTTTGTCAAAAATGAAGAAGAAACTGTGAAGCGTATTTAGGGAATTTCTTTTCTGATACTAATAAAAACTGCTGAATTAACACGTAGTCATTACTTATATGCTGTGTTAATAACTCATACCACCATTCTGTTTCATACCTTGCAATCATCCCAACGTTATACAAAATCAAATAATGAATTGTCATTTCGGGAAGCCTCAGAAATTGCTCCCTTTGAGAAGGGATATAATATTGGTTCTTTTCCATGTCAAACAATAAGCTGGTCGATGTCCATGGCTCCTTGTCTTGTGGCGAAACTTCGAACAGCAGCCCGTGTTCATTTTTTTTTGTAAAAGACCATTGAAAATGATGGGACATGTATTCGGCAAACCTTGAATCAGACATTTTGTAATTGATTACTACTTCCTCCGGTACAAAAATTTCGTTCCTATCCTTCTCAACTTTTGTCATAAATCGTTCTTTCTGCTGAAAGTAGAAAATATCGCTCAGTTCTGGAATGGCCATTAATAATTTTTTCATGGTATACCGTTCATCTACTATATCCGATTGTCCGAATAAATGTTTCATAAAATGTACGCATAGGCCATTCCGTTGTATTTTCACTTCATCATCGCTAAAACAATAATTTTGTTTCTTTCGTTTTCTTGTTGTTACGCCATGTGCCAGTACTGATGTATGGCTTGGATAATGAGGATCACGTGTAATTAAGCATGCTTTGATAAGCTGTGCCATTCCATAAAATAAAAGAATCGGTTTGATTTCTAAGGGAGAATATGCGGCTTGTTTATAAAACGATTCGGCATGCTTTAAGAAATAAATAAACCGTTCACTGTTTTTAAAAGAGTTTTTTTTCGCATCGTCAATACCGTTTAAGGTATAAACCTTTTCTAGAAATTTCTGGGTTGATTCAACGGAGTAAAATAGCGCTAAGTCTTTCCACTCATGATATGTCATGTATATTTCTTAATCCTTTCCGTTATCTAAATATTTCAACTCTTTCCCGCTTCCTTGACATGCTCTTGGCTAGTTGATAATCTACATATAATATTTTGCCGAAAAGAGGGGGATTTACTAATGTGGGAAAGTAAATTTTCAAAAGAAGGCTTAACGTTCGACGATGTGCTGCTTGTGCCAGCAAAGTCTGAGGTACTTCCGCGTGATGTGGATTTATCTGTAGAACTTACAAAAACGTTAAAGCTAAATATTCCTGTCATCAGCGCAGGTATGGACACTGTAACAGAATCAGCAATGGCAATTGCAATGGCAAGACAGGGCGGCTTGGGCATCATTCACAAAAATATGTCCATTGAACAGCAGGCTGAACAAGTTGATAAAGTAAAGCGTTCTGAGCGCGGCGTTATCACAAATCCCTTCTTTTTAACTCCTGATCACCAAGTATTTGATGCGGAGCATTTGATGGGGAAATACAGAATTTCCGGTGTTCCGATTGTAAATAACGAAGAAGACCAGAAGCTTGTTGGAATTATTACAAACCGTGACCTTCGTTTTATTTCTGACTACTCAATGAAAATCAGCGATGTCATGACGAAAGAAGAGCTAGTTACTGCATCTGTAGGAACTACTCTGGATGAAGCTGAAAAGATTTTGCAGAAACATAAAATTGAAAAGCTTCCTCTCGTAGACGACCAGAATAAATTAAAAGGTCTTATCACAATTAAAGACATTGAAAAAGTCATTGAGTTCCCGAACTCATCTAAAGACATTCACGGCCGCCTGATCGTTGGCGCGGCAGTTGGTGTAACTGGCGATACAATGACTCGCGTCAAAAAGCTTGTTGAAGCCAATGTTGATGTGATTGTTATCGATACAGCTCACGGACACTCTCAAGGCGTTTTAAACACAGTCACAAAAATCCGTGAAACGTATCCCGAATTAAACATTATTGCTGGAAACGTGGCAACAGCTGAAGCGACAAGAGCGCTTATCGAAGCTGGAGCAGACGTTGTCAAAGTTGGAATAGGACCTGGTTCAATTTGTACTACACGTGTTGTAGCCGGCGTCGGTGTTCCGCAAATTACAGCAATTTATGATTGTGCGACTGAAGCAAGAAAACACGGCAAAACAATCATCGCCGACGGTGGGATTAAATTCTCTGGCGATATCACTAAAGCATTGGCAGCCGGCGGACATGCTGTTATGCTCGGAAGCTTGCTTGCAGGCACATCAGAAAGCCCTGGTGAAACTGAAATCTACCAAGGCAGAAGATTTAAGGTATACCGTGGCATGGGATCAGTTGCTGCAATGGAAAAAGGAAGTAAAGACCGTTACTTCCAAGAAGAAAACAAAAAATTTGTTCCTGAAGGAATTGAAGGACGCACACCTTACAAAGGACCAGTTGAAGAAACCGTTTATCAGCTAGTCGGAGGCCTTCGTTCTGGTATGGGGTATTGCGGGTCCAAAGATCTGCGTGCGCTAAGAGAAGAAGCTCAGTTCATTCGCATGACTGGCGCAGGACTTCGCGAAAGCCATCCGCATGACGTACAGATTACAAAAGAATCACCTAACTATACAATTTCATAATAAATTGTTACAAATTAAAAACATTTGACAGGGTCTCTGACTCTGTCTATTTTTTTTATACTGATTATGATAAAATTTATACTGTTGTGCATTGAAAATGTCCTTAACGGCTTAATTATAGATGAAGAAAATGAAATACGGAGGTCGTACGATTGAACATCAAGAAATGTAAACAGCTACTGATGTCATTGGTTGTGTTAACTCTAGCTGTCACGTGTCTGGCTCCAATGTCAAAAGCAAAAGCAGCCAGCGATCCAATTGATATCAATGCATCTGCTGCTATTATGATCGAAGCTTCTTCAGGTAAAATTCTTTACAGTAAAAATGCAGATAAGAGACTGCCAATTGCGAGTATGACAAAAATGATGACAGAGTATCTGTTATTGGAAGCAATTGATCAAGGTAAAGTGAAATGGGACCAAACCTATACGCCTGATGACTATGTGTATGAAATTTCCCAAGATAACAGCTTATCAAACGTTCCTCTTCGGAAAGACGGGAAATACACAGTAAAAGAATTATATCAAGCTACAGCAATTTATTCTGCAAATGCTGCTGCTATTGCGATTGCAGAAATCGTTGCCGGTTCTGAAACTAAGTTTGTTGAAAAAATGAATGCAAAAGCAAAAGAACTAGGCTTAACAGATTACAAATTTGTTAACGCAACAGGTCTTGAAAACAAAGATCTTCACGGGCATCAGCCTGAGGGGACAAGCGTAAATGAAGAAAGTGAAGTTTCTGCAAAGGATATGGCGGTTCTTGCGGATCACTTGATTACTGACTACCCTGAGATACTGGAGACTTCCAGTATCGCCAAAACGAAATTCAGAGAAGGCACCGATGATGAAATGGACATGCCGAACTGGAACTTTATGCTGAAGGGACTTGTCAGCGAGTATAAAAAAGCGACTGTAGACGGACTGAAAACAGGTTCTACTGACTCTGCGGGTTCATGCTTTACAGGAACAGCTGAACGCAACGGTATGCGTGTCATCACTGTTGTTTTAAACGCAAAGGGCAATCTTCATACAGGCCGTTTCGATGAAACGAAAAAAATGTTTGATTATGCTTTCGACAATTTCTCCATGAAAGAAATTTATGCTGAAGGCGATCAAGTAAAAGGCCATAAAACAATTTCAGTTGATAAGGGTAAAGAGAAAGAAGTAGGCATTGTGACAAACAAGGCGTTCTCTCTTCCTGTCAAAAATGGTGAAGAAAAGAATTACAAAGCGAAGGTCACACTGAATAAAGACAACTTAACTGCTCCTGTGAAAAAGGGAACCAAGGTTGGGAAGCTGACTGCGGAATACACAGGTGATGAAAAGGATTACGGATTCATTAACAGCGACCTGGCTGGCGTAGACCTTGTTACAAAAGAAAATGTAGAAAAAGCAAACTGGTTTGTTTTGACAATGCGCAGTATCGGCGGATTTTTTGCCGGAATTTGGGGAAGTATTGTTGATACGGTAACCGGCTGGTTTTAATCAATTGAAAGAGCTCTGATGGAAGTTAGGGCTCTTTCGCGTAATATACTGAAAAAACCCAATTTTTAATAAAAAATGATTTTCAAAGCGCTAAAAACCGAATAAAATAGTATATATCCATATGAATTATTGGATTTCTAGGATACAATAAGGATTAGAAATCATATAACTATACCTTGATTAGGGGGACCAAGAAATGGCTCAAACAGGTACTGAACGTGTAAAACGCGGAATGGCAGAAATGCAAAAAGGCGGCGTCATCATGGACGTCATCAATGCGGAACAAGCGAAAATCGCTGAAGAAGCTGGAGCTGTCGCTGTAATGGCGCTAGAACGTGTGCCAGCAGATATTCGTGCGGCTGGAGGAGTTGCCCGTATGGCTGACCCTACAATCGTGGAAGAAGTAATGAATGCAGTATCTATCCCGGTAATGGCAAAAGCGCGTATCGGACATATTGTTGAAGCGCGTGTGCTTGAAGCTATGGGTGTTGACTATATTGATGAAAGTGAAGTTCTGACGCCGGCTGACGAAGAATTTCATTTAAATAAAAATGAATACACAGTTCCTTTTGTCTGTGGCTGCCGTGATCTTGGTGAAGCAACACGCCGTATTGCGGAAGGTGCTTCTATGCTTCGCACAAAAGGTGAGCCTGGAACAGGTAATATTGTTGAGGCTGTTCGCCATATGCGCAAAGTTAACGCTCAAGTGCGCAAAGTAGTTGCGATGAGTGAGGATGAGCTAATGACAGAAGCGAAAAATCTAGGTGCTCCTTACGAGCTTCTTCTTCAAATTAAAAAAGACGGCAAGCTTCCTGTCGTTAACTTTGCCGCTGGCGGCGTAGCAACTCCAGCTGATGCTGCTCTCATGATGCAGCTCGGTGCTGACGGAGTATTTGTTGGTTCTGGTATTTTCAAATCAGACAACCCTGCTAAATTTGCGAAAGCAATTGTGGAAGCAACAACTCACTTTACTGATTACAAATTGATCGCTGAGCTATCAAAAGAGCTTGGTACTGCAATGAAAGGGATTGAAATCTCAAACTTACTTCCAGAACAGCGTATGCAAGAACGCGGCTGGTAAGAACATAGGAGCGCTGCTGACATGTTAACAATAGGTGTACTAGGACTTCAAGGAGCAGTTAGAGAGCACATCCATGCGATTGAAGCATGCGGCGCGGCTGGTCTTGTCGTAAAACGTCCGGAGCAGCTGAACGAAGTTGACGGGTTGATTTTGCCGGGCGGTGAGAGCACGACGATGCGCCGTTTGATCGATACGTATCAATTCATGGAGCCGCTTCGTGAATTCGCTGCTCAGGGCAAACCGATGTTTGGAACATGTGCCGGATTAATTATATTAGCAAAAGAAATTGCCGGTTCAGATAATCCTCATTTAGGTCTTCTGAATGTGGTTGTAGAACGTAATTCATTTGGCCGGCAGGTTGACAGCTTTGAAGCTGATTTAACAATTAAAGGCTTGGACGAGCCTTTTACAGGGGTATTCATCCGTGCTCCGCATATTTTAGAAGCTGGTGAAAATGTTGAAGTTCTATCGGAGCATAATGGTCGTATTGTAGCCGCGAAACAGGGGCAATTCCTTGGCTGCTCATTCCATCCGGAGCTGACAGAAGATCACCGAGTGACACAGCTGTTTGTTGAAATGGTTGAGGAATATAAGCAGAAGGCACTTGTATAAAACAGTTGAAAGCTGTGGAAACTTATAGTACATTATAAGCACAAATAAAGATCGAAAAGCGTTGATAGGAACTAGTAGGGAGCCTCTCTTTCTAAGAGAGCCGATGGTTGGTGCGAATCGGTGAAAGATGCTGTCTGAATCCATCCTTGAGCGAAATGCTGAAACAAGTAGGCATTTACGGGATAACCGTTATGTTTGAAAGTGGAAAACGAGTCTTTGATTTGTTTTCAATCAGGGTGGCAACGCGAGAGCTCTCGTCCCTTTATGGGGATGAGGGCTCTTTTTATTTTCGACAAATCAATAAAAAAAGGAGTGTTTCGCATGCTTGATACGAAAATGCTGAGAGCAAATTTTCAAGAAATTAAAGCAAAGCTTGTACACAAAGGCGAAGACTTAACTGATTTTGATAAGTTTGAGGCGCTGGATGATAGACGAAGAGAGCTCATCGGCAAGGTTGAAGAGTTAAAAGGAAAACGAAATGAAGTTTCTCAGCAGGTCGCTGTGCTGAAGCGTGAGAAAAAAGACGCGGATCACATTATTAAAGAAATGCGTGAAGTCGGCGAGGAAATTAAAAAGCTTGATGAAGAATTACGGACAGTGGAAGCTGAGCTTGATACAATCCTGCTCTCAATCCCAAATATTCCGCATGAGTCTGTACCTGTCGGTGAAACAGAAGACGACAACGTAGAAGTGCGTAAATGGGGTGAAAAGCCTTCATTTTCTTACGAGCCGAAGCCGCACTGGGATATTGCGGATGAGCTGGGCATTCTGGATTTTGAACGTGCTGCCAAAGTAACAGGAAGCCGTTTCGTGTTCTATAAAGGCTTAGGTGCTCGTCTGGAGCGTGCACTTTATAACTTTATGCTTGATCTGCATGTGGATGAGTATAACTACACTGAAGTGATCCCGCCATATATGGTAAACCGCGCAAGCATGACGGGAACAGGACAGCTTCCTAAATTTGAAGAGGATGCATTTAAAATCAGAGAAGAAGATTATTTCTTAATTCCAACGGCGGAAGTGCCGATTACAAACATGCATCGCGATGAAATCCTTTCAGGTGACAGCCTGCCGATCAACTATGCGGCATTCAGTGCTTGCTTCCGTTCTGAAGCTGGTTCAGCAGGACGTGACACACGCGGATTAATTCGTCAGCACCAATTTAATAAAGTTGAGCTTGTAAAGTTTGTGAAGCCTGAAGATTCTTATGAAGAATTAGAGAAGCTTACAAACCAAGCAGAACGGGTTCTTCAGCTGCTTGAGCTTCCATACCGTGTCATGAGCATGTGTACGAGTGACTTAGGCTTTACGGCTGCGAAAAAATACGATATCGAAGTTTGGATTCCGAGCCAAGACACATATCGAGAAATCTCTTCTTGCAGCAACTTCGAAGCGTTTCAGGCGAGACGTGCGAATATTCGTTTCAGACGTGAAGCGAAAGGCAAGCCTGAGCATGTACACACACTGAACGGTTCAGGACTGGCGGTTGGAAGAACAGTTGCCGCAATCTTAGAAAATTATCAGCAGGAAGACGGAAGCGTTGTGATTCCGAAAGTGCTTCGTCCTTATATGGGGAATAGAGAAGTAATAAAACCGTAAATTATGGAAAGGCGTGCCTGACAAGGTGCGCCTTTTTGCTTATGTAAACATGGCATTTTCATAAAAACAAAAAAAGTTTTTAAAAATGCTTGACCACACGAGAACATACGTGATATAGTAAGTCTTGTCGATACGGAGGAATACCCAAGTCCGGCTGAAGGGATCGGTCTTGAAAACCGACAGGGGTGTCAAAGCCCGCGGGGGTTCGAATCCCTCTTCCTCCGCCATATTGATTTTAATTCTAATGAAACACAAGCATATATTGGAGATTGTTTTGTCCGTTGCATTCGGTGCGGCGGATTTTTTATTTTAAAGAAAAAGTGAATCTCGACTGAGATTCACTTTTTTTGATTATCATGAATAACTGAAGCAATTTGATCTACAATATTTTCAATCGAGTTTTCGTCGTTCAGAAGATCATAATCTTCAATGCGAAGTTTTAAAACAGGGCAAGCATTAAAACCGCTTATCCAGTTCTCGTAGCGTGTATGCATTTCTTCCCAATAAGACCTGCTTGTCTGAAGCTCCATCTCGCGGCCGCGTTGTTCAATCCGGTTTAAAATGTTCTCCAGATCTCCTTCTAAATAGATCAACACATCTGGGTGTGGGAAATACGGTGTCATTACCATTGCTTCGAAAAGGCTTGTGTAAGTCTTATAATCAACCTTTGACATTGTCCCTTTATCAGCATGCATTTTTGCGAAAATCCCTGTATCTTCATAAATCGAACGATCCTGTACAAAACCTCCGCCGGCTTCAAAAATTGTTTTCTGTTCTTTGAAGCGTTCAGCTAAGAAATAAATTTGAAGGTGAAAGCTCCAACGTTCAAAATCATGATAGAACTTTTCCAAGTATGGATTATGATCGACTTCCTCCAAAGATGTTTTAAATCCAAGCCGTTTAGCTAAAGTTTTTGTTAAAGTCGATTTTCCGACACCTACTGTTCCTGCTACTGTAATAATTGAATTCTTAGGGATATGATGTTCCTTCATACGATAAGCTCCTTTACATGGGCGGCAATGCGTTCAAAGTCGCTCTTATTCAAAACGAAATCCTTTGAATCACCATCTACGGTTAACACTGTAAGTTCAGGGTCTGCTTCCTGCAGCTGCTTGATGGCGACTTCATAATCTGAAATCAGCTGCTCCAAATAGCTAGTTTCAATTTTTTTCTCAAAGGGGCGCCCGCGTTTTTCAATGCGGTGTAGCAATGTAGGCAGACTAGCCTTTATGTAAATGATGAAATTCGGCTTTGGCAGATCATCCGTTAGCAGGTGATATATCTTTTTGTATTTTTCCAGCTGATGTGGAGACAAGGTGCGTTCCGCAAAAATCACATTTTTATAAATATGATAATCAGCTATTACAGGCTGTCCCTTTTTTAAAAAATGATCACTGGTGTCTTCAAGCTGTTTGTATCTGTGACAAAGAAAAAACATCTCGAGCTGGAAGCTCCATTCCTCTATATTGTCATAAAACTTATCAAGGTACGGGTTATCCTCTACAATCTCATTGATCATAGGGAATCCGAACTCTTGTGAGAGCATCGTTGCGAGAGTTGTTTTTCCTGCCCCGATAGGACCTTCTATTGCAATAAAAGGGGCTGTATTCATCGGAATCCTCCTTATATCTGAAAAACGTGCGTCAGTTACCGACCTTCATATTGTATCACAACCCTTGGGTGCCCCCATGAAAAAAAGACGTTTCCAAATTATCGAAACGTCTTTTTGACAACATTAAATTGATCAGACAGCAGCAGCCAGTTTTGTGGAAAGGAAAGACCCAACTTCCAATAGCTGATGCCTCTTAAATTCAGCTCTTTAATCAAATTGAATTTTGCTTGAATCGAGCGGGCATCCTCGAACCATACCTCGTGCCTTCTGTTTTCTGCATCAGTATAGCGGAAGAAAGGAGCTTGAGCGGTTTGGTCATACTGAATGGAAGCATTGTTCTGATCAGCTATGACAATGGCTTGCTGAGGGCTTACTGCTCTTGCTGGAGTTCCCCCTGCTGTATATGGCAGCGTCCAGTCATATCCATATAAATTCTGGCCCATGACAATTTTGTTCGCAGGCATTTCAGTCAAAGCATATTCTATGACATCACGGACAGGTCCAATTGGAGAAACCGCTTGAGGCGGCCCGCCGCTATAGCCCCATTCATATGTCATGAGAACAACAAAGTCGACAATTTGGCCATGTGCCCTGTAATCATGAGCTTCATACCATCTGCCCTGCTGTGTTGCACTTGTTTTAGGAGCAAGAGCCGTAGAAATTTCTAAGCCCTCTCGATGAAAAAGATCCCTTGCTTCGCGGAGGAATTGATTATAGGCCTCTCTATCCTGGGGCCGCAAATATTCAAAGTCGAAATGAATGTCACGGAAGCCATATCTCTTGGCATTCTCCACTATTTCATTTAGAAGCCTTCTTTTTACAGTTTCGTCGTTCAAAAGGATCCGGCCAAGTTCATCGCTAAATGCCTGGTTTTCTAGGTTCGTTATAATCATCATCAATGTTGTATTTTGACTTTCTGTAATGCTCCTTAAATTCGTTAAAGGCGGTGCGACTAAGGTTCCATTGCGCTGTGCCTGGAAGCTGAATGCGCCAAGGTACGTTAAGTAGGGTGACGCTTCTCTGGCCGCCTGCTGGAGATTTTCGCTGACTTGATTTCCTCGGGGCTCCAAATAAGCATTTGATTCGATGTCTCGTTTAGGGGCTGGTGGGATGTATAAACGGAAACCAATCTGAAGCACGGTATTTAACTGGATGCGGTTAACCCTTGCGAGCTCGGCTGCCGTTGTATTGAACTGCCGGGCGATGGATGTCAGGGTATCACCTCGCTTCACATCATAGAACTGGCCAGCTATTGGAATGACAATGGTTTGTCCGACAACAAGGCTGTCGGGATTCGGTATTTCATTCGTTTCAGTGATCTCACTTACGGTTGTTCTGTATTGTGAAGCGATAGCAGAAAGAGTGTCGCCTTGTTTTACCACATAAATTTGAATGAAAAACGCCTCCTTTCATATCGCTATCAATGTATGAAAGAAAAGCGCTGATCATGTTTATTTTTCTGTAATTTGTTCTTCCGTCGTAATTTCTGCGAAAAGAACATTCTCCATCATAGTTAAGGCGAATTCGTTATCTTCGTCACTGTTTGACGCGATACAGTCCTTAGGAATCGTGATGCTGTATTCCCTCATATAAGCGTCATTAGCGGTAAACAGCACACATATATTGCCGGCTATACCTGTTAAGATAATATGTCTCACCTGCAACTCAGTAAGAAGGGTGTGAAGTGCAGTTTCGTAGAAAGCGGAATGTTTTGGTTTGATTAAAAAATAATCAGCATCTTCCGGGGCTATCTTTGTGATGATATCCTTGCTTCTTTCATTTGTGCATTCTTGCTGAATGTTTTTAATGTCAGCTTGCCAAAGTCCATAATGATCATTGATGTAAATAATCGGCCATTCATTTTGTCTCGCGTGCTCTTTTAATGATAAAATATGAGGAACGATTTTTTCTGTTTTTTTAGCGAGGGTTTCTCCCATATCGAATTCAAAATTATTGATCATGTCTACAATGAGAAGAGCTGTATCTGCTTTGGACAATCGACAGTCTCCTTTCCGTTTCAGTTATAGTTAATATGTAGCCTTTTTAGGCAATGAAAAAACTTTGAAAAGAGAGCTTATCCTTATGACACAAGATGAACTTTATATGAAAGAAGCAATTAAAGAAGCGAAAAAGGCTGAAGAGAAAGGTGAAGTGCCAATAGGTGCGGTGCTTGTCGTTAATGATGAAATTATAGCGCGTGCACATAATTTAAGAGAGACTGAGCAACGATCTATTGCCCATGCAGAAATGCTTGTGATTGATGAAGCGTGTAAGGCACTGGGAACATGGCGGCTGGAAGGTGCGACTCTTTATGTGACGCTTGAGCCTTGTCCAATGTGTGCTGGTGCAGTCGTACTTTCTCGAGTGGAAAAAGTGGTTTTTGGCGCATTTGATCCGAAAGGCGGCTGTTCAGGCACGCTAATGAACCTTCTTCAGGAGGAACGCTTTAATCATCAGGCTGAAGTGGTGAGCGGTGTACTTGAGGAAGAATGCGGCGGAATGCTCAGTGCGTTTTTCAGAGAACTAAGAAAAAAGAAGAAAGCCGCCAGGAAAAACTTGTCTGAATAGTACGGTTGCAATTTTTAGGGGAAACAGATATACTTAAGTGTGCATCGTAATAGATGCAACATAAAATTTGATATTTATTTTGCCGTGCTAAGCGGGGAGGTAGCGGTGCCCTGTACCTGCAATCCGCTCTAGCAGGGCCGAATCCCTTCTCGAGGTTCGTTTACTTTAAGGCCTGCCTTAAGTAAGTGGTGTTGACGTTTGGGTCCTGCGCAATGGGAATTCATGAACCATGTCAGGTCCGGAAGGAAGCAGCATTAAGTGAAACCTCTCATGTGCCGCAGGGTTGCCTGGGCCGAGCTAACTGCTTAAGTAACGCTTAGGGTAGCGAATCGACAGAAGGTGCACGGTAAATCAATCATCAAATTTTCAGACTCACCTAACATTAGGTGAGTTTTTTTGTTATGTAAAAAGAGCTTTTGGAATCGAAACAAGGTTCATGTATAATGGGAATGATGAATAACGGAGGAGGGCAAACCCGTGAGTTACCAAGCTTTATATCGAGTATTCAGGCCTCAGCGCTTTGAAGATGTGGTCGGACAAGAACACATTACAAAAACGCTGCAAAATGCCCTTTTGCAAAAAAAGTTTTCTCACGCCTATCTGTTTTCCGGGCCAAGAGGAACCGGAAAAACCAGTGCAGCCAAAATATTTGCTAAGGCTGTCAACTGTGAACATGCTCCTGTTGATGAGCCATGCAACGAATGTGCGGCCTGTAAAGGGATAACAAACGGGTCAATATCCGATGTCATAGAAATTGACGCCGCTTCTAATAACGGTGTTGATGAGATTCGTGACATTCGTGATAAAGTGAAGTTTGCCCCATCGGCCGTAACATATAAGGTATATATCATAGATGAGGTGCATATGCTTTCTATCGGCGCTTTTAATGCATTACTAAAAACATTAGAAGAGCCGCCTGAGCATTGTATTTTCATATTAGCAACAACTGAACCGCACAAAATTCCTTTAACCATTATCTCTAGATGTCAGCGTTTTGACTTTAAACGAATTACCTCCCAAGCGATTGTAGGCCGCATGAATAAAATTGTTGATGCTGAACAGCTGCAAGTGGAGGAAGGATCGCTGGAAATCATCGCGAGTGCTGCAGACGGAGGGATGAGGGATGCCCTGAGCCTTCTTGATCAGGCCATATCATTCAGCGGCGATATCCTGAAAGTCGAAGATGCGCTTTTAATTACGGGTGCTGTTTCTCAATTATATATCGGGAAGCTTGCAAAATCCCTGCATGATAAAAACGTTTCTGACGCACTGGAAACATTAAATGAATTGCTTCAGCAAGGAAAAGATCCAGCTAAGCTGATAGAAGATATGATTTTCTATTTCAGGGACATGCTGCTGTACAAAACAGCCCCTGGCTTAGAGGGAGTGCTTGAGAAAGTAAAAGTCGATGAAACGTTCCGGGAACTAAGTGAACAAATTCCGGCTCAGGCCCTATATGAAATGATTGATATTCTGAACAAGAGCCATCAGGAAATGAAATGGACAAATCATCCGCGTATCTTTTTCGAAGTGGCCGTTGTGAAGATTTGCCAAACCTCACATCAATCTGCTGCTGATCTCCCGGAAGTGGATATGCTGATGAAAAAAATCCAGCAGCTCGAACAGGAAGTAGAGCGGCTCAAAACAACGGGCATAAAAGCAGCTGCGGAAAGCCCGAAAAAAGAAGCGCCGCGTGTGCCAAAGGGCGGGAAATCCAATTACAAAGCGCCAGTAGGCAGAATTCATGAGATTTTGAAGGAAGCCACAAGACCGGATCTTGATCTGCTCAGAAACAGTTGGGGCAAGCTTCTTGCTCATCTCAAACAGCAAAACAAAGTATCACATGCCGCTTTGCTGAATGACAGTGAACCTGTGGCTGCCGGATCGGCGGCATTTGTTCTGAAATTCAAATATGAAATTCATTGTAAAATGGTCGCTGAGGATAACAACGGAGTCCGGACTAATCTTGAGCAGATTTTAGAATCGATGCTCGGAAAAAGAATGGATTTGATTGGCGTTCCAGAAGCACAATGGGGTAAAATAAGAGAAGAATTTTTAGAAGATCATCAGCAGGAAAATGAAGGATCAAATGAACCGGCTGAAGAAGACCCGCTTATTGCCGAAGCGAAAAAGCTTGTTGGAGCGGATTTAATTGAAATAAAAGACTAACAAAATGAAAGAGAGTGAATGCTATGCGTGGCGGAATGGGTAATATGCAAAAAATGATGAAACAAATGCAAAAAATGCAAAAGGACATGGCGAAGGCTCAAGAAGAGCTTGCAGAAAAGGTTGTTGAAGGAACTGCAGGCGGCGGTATGGTAACAGTAAAAGCAAACGGCCAAAAAGAAATCCTGGATGTTATCATCAAAGAAGAAGTCGTTGATCCAGAAGATATTGATATGCTTCAAGATTTAGTGCTTGCTGCAACGAATGAAGCTTTGAAAAAAGTTGACGAAATCACAAACGAAACAATGGGTCAATTTACAAAGGGAATGAACATGCCAGGTTTATTCTAGGGGGATAAAAGAACATGCAATATCCTGAACCAATATCAAAGCTGATTGACAGCTTTATGAAATTGCCAGGGATCGGACCGAAAACAGCGGTTCGTCTGGCTTTTTTTGTTCTAGGTATGAAAGAAGATGTAGTATTAGATTTTGCGAAAGCATTAGTAAATGCGAAACGCAATCTGACATATTGTTCAGTTTGCGGGCATATTACAGATCAGGACCCTTGCTATATATGTGAAGATACGCGCAGGGATAAGTCTGTTATCTGTGTTGTGCAAGACCCTAAGGATGTTATCGCTATGGAGAAAATGAAGGAATACAACGGACAGTATCACGTTCTTCACGGCGCTATTTCTCCAATGGACGGCATCGGACCGGAGGATATTAAAATACCAGAATTGTTAAAACGATTACAGGATGATCAAGTGACAGAAGTGATCCTCGCGACAAACCCTAATATAGAAGGGGAAGCAACGGCGATGTATATATCAAGGCTCCTCAAGCCGTCTGGTATTAAGCTCTCCCGTATTGCCCACGGACTGCCCGTCGGTGGTGACTTGGAATATGCTGACGAGGTTACTCTTTCTAAAGCACTTGAAGGAAGACGTGAATTGTAAGGAGGAAAAAGCGATCCATGGGTTTTCTTCGCAAGAAAACATTAAGAAGAGAGTTTGATGAAAAACTAACCGAGCAGCTTTTTAAGCAAAAGGAAGAGTGGAACAGGCAAAAAAAGCTGGTTGAAAAAAGCTTAGAACCGTCTGCTGAAGTGTTATACGAACTGAAAGTAGCTGAAGCGAAGTATTTTTTTTACTTAAGGGAAGCGAAGCAGCGAAATTTAAAAATCAGCCGGTGGAAGTAAGTGGTCTAAACTCCTGGATCTTCTCATAAGCTTGTACTAGAACAAGCGAAGGAGATGAGAAGATTCATGGAGCCTATTTTTATTATTGGGATTATTTTAGGACTGGTTATTCTTCTTTTTTTATCAGGTTCAGCTGCGAAGCCTTTAAAGTGGATGGGCATCACAGCTGTTAAATTTGTGGCAGGTGCTTTGCTGCTGGTTTGTGTAAATATGTTTGGCGGCAGTCTTGGCATTCATGTGCCGATTAATCTGGTTACAACAGCTATCAGCGGAATTTTAGGGATACCCGGAATAGCTGCGTTAGTCGTTATTAAGCAATTTATCATTTAATTGATATTATGTATTGACTTAGACAACTGAAGGTGTTATTCTAATATACGTCGCTGATGACGAACAGCTTTTTTGAAAAGAAAATGCTAAAAAGTTGTTGACAGTAGCGGCGGTAAATGTTATGATAATAAAGTCGCTTAAACGAGCGGTAAACAAAGTTCTTTGAAAACTAAACAAGACAAAACGTACCTGTTAATTCATTTTTTATAAATCGCACAGCGATGTGCGTAGTCAGTCAAACTACTTTATCGGAGAGTTTGATCCTGGCTCAGGACGAAC
>NZ_PJCT01000013.1:0-10074 GCF_002837495.1 Bacillus sp. SN32
CGAATAGCTGATGAACCGTTTTGTCTGTCGGCACAGGCAGCGCTTTGCCCTTCCATGCCTCAAGAAGCGCTTGCTTTTCTGTCTCGGTGACCAGTGACAGGCTGGAAAGCGGCTGGTTCGGGTTATCCGCAACAGCCTTTAGTAGCCGCAGAACGTATTCGCTCCATTTTTCAGCTGTTTCTTTTGCGAACAGATCTGTCGCATATTCGAGCTGCAAGCCAATGCCATTTTCATCAGTAAATCCGCCCAGTGTCAGATCAAACTTAGAAGTTCCCTGATGAGCCTCATAAGGTGAAATGCTCAGATTTTGCAATGTAAGCTGTTCTTTATCAGGGTTTTCTGTCGTCACCATCACATTAAACAATGGGTTTCGGCTCATATCCCGAGGGAGATCAAGCTGATTAACCAGATCTTCAAACGGATACTCCTGATGCTCAAGCGCTGACAAGTTCGTCTGCTTTGCTTGCTCCAAAAGCTCCGCAAATGTTTGCTGTTCTTTCGCTTCCATTCTCAGGGCAAGTGTATTGACGAACATTCCCGGCATGTCCTGAACATCAGCATTCGTCCGGCCGGCAGTAACGGAGCCGATGACGATATCCCGCTGTCCGGAAATTTTGCTTAAAAAGACGTGGAAAACAGCATGGAGCACCATGTGCAAGGTCGTTCCGGTTTCGGCAAGCAGTTTTTCTACCGCCTTTGCCGTCTCACTTCCCGTACGGAAACGGATCGTATCTCCTTTAAAGCTTTGCACAGGCGGACGGGCGTAATCGAGCGGGAGATCAAGCTCTGGCAGCTCGCCTGAAAGAACTGACAGCCAGTACGCCTCATGCTCCTTCATCCGTTCTTTTTGCTCAGCTTCATTTTGCCAAACGGCGAAATCTTTATAATGAAGCGCCGGCTCCGGAAGCTGCTCTCCTTTGTAAAGCAGCGCCAATTCTTTTACAAAAATGCCTCTTGAGACGCCGTCTGCGATGATATGATGCATATCTAAAAGCAGCAAATGTTTTTTCGCTTCTATTCGAAGCAAAGCTGCGCGAATGAGCGGTGCGTCGGTTAAGTCGAATGGCCGGATAAATTCCTTAATCTTTTGGTCCGCTTCGTCTTCTTTGGCTTCAAACACATGAAGATCAACCTCCGCCTTCTCAATGATGCACTGAACAGGCTCACCATTGGCTTCCATAAATGACGTCCGCAATGATTCGTGACGGTTCACGAGCTGATTGAGTGAGTCGCGCAGGCGCGAAATATCAAGCTCTCCTTCCATTAGAAGAACAGATGGCATGTTATAGCTTATCGTCTGGCGGTCAAGCTGATTGAGCACGTACATCCGTTTCTGTGCGGAAGACAATGGATACATAGCCTGCTTGTCAGCCGGTTTGAGGACTTGATGGCCGCCTGAAACGGCAGACGCCTCCATATAAGCCGCCAGCTGGCGAACAGTTGGCTGCTCGAACAGTGCTTTAAGCGGTACGCTTTTCTCCAATTCCGCCTGAATGTTGGCAATCAGCATCATCCCTTTTAATGAATGGCCGCCTAAATCGAAAAAATTGTCATCAATGCCGATGGCTTCTATGCCAAGCGTTTTCTGCCAAATGCGGCATAAGCTTTCTTCAAGCGCTGTCTCCGGTGCGGCCAATGCCTTGCCTCCGGATTGTGCCGCGTTCGGCTTCGGCAAAGCGTTTCTGTCGGTTTTTCCGTTTGCCGTCAGCGGAATCGCGTCAACCTGCACAAAGAAAGCAGGAATCATATGAGACGGCAGTGTTAGGGAAAGCTGGTTCCGGAGCTCTGCTTTTTCAATAGCTTGATCCGACGTATAATACGCGCAAAGCTCTTGAAGACCGCCCTCGGAAACTGCTAGTACAACCGCTTCTTGAATTCCGCTGAGGCTGAGCATGACCGTTTCAATTTCTATCGGCTCAATACGGTAGCCGCGGATTTTCACCTGATCATCAGCCCGGCCGATAAATGCAAGCGTACCGTCAGAAAGTCTTCGTACGACATCTCCGGTTTTGTACATGAGGCTTCCCGGCGAATATGGATTTTCTACAAATCTCTCGGCTGTCAGCTGAGGCCTGTTGAGATACCCTCTCGCAAGCCCCTGTCCCGTGATATAGAGCTGTCCGCTCGCTCCCGGCGGCACAAGCTTCAATGCTTCATTTAAGACAAGCGCGCCGGCATTCGTAATCGGCCGTCCGATTGTCGGGCGTTTCGCAAATGCATCCGGCTCAGACAGATCAACCCGCCCGGCAATGGCGCCGATCGTTGCTTCTGTCGGGCCGTAGTGATTGATAAATTCGGTATGTCCATACATCTTACGGAAGGCGATAACATCAGTCGGGATGATTTTTTCTCCTCCCAAGACGATCAAGCGCAAGGATTCAAAGTTCGCATCTTTTGCAAAACTGGCGGTGTTCACTATTGTATGGAACAGAGACGGTGTCAGCTTGATATAAGTGATCCCATGCTCCTTGATATAGTGCGCTATTTCATCCGGCGCCGTATAGGTTTCCTTCTGGACGATATGGAGCTCGCCACCGCCCAGAAGTACGGGGAACATGCTCGTATAGCCAAGGTCAAATGCGTAAGATGAAAGCAATACAGTCTTATCATTTTCCGTCAGGCTCGCCTCTTTACTAAACCAAGAGACATAGTTTGTCAGATTGCGATGCTCAATCTGCACGCCCTTTGGCTTTCCGGTCGTACCGGACGTATAAATGACGTATGCAAGATTGCGAGACCCGGAAATGGATGATGGGCGCTCCTTGCTTTCATTTCTCCATTTACCGTCATCAAGGCTGACGATTGTCCCTTCATATTGCCCAATAGCCGTCATGTTTCTTTCATTCACGACCGCAAATTTTGCTCCGCTGTCCTCTAATGAATAACGGATTCGTTCTTCGGGTGTATCAGGATCAATCGGAAGGAAAGCTGCCCCCGCCTTCATGATACCGAGAATCGATATCATGACTTCAGCTGACCGGTCCATAACAATCGCGACGATGTCTTCATTTCCTGCCCCTTGGGCACGAAGATGATGCGCCAGCTGGTTCGCCTGTTCATCAAGCTCGCGATAGGTCAGCAGATTTCCGCCAGCCTTCACCGCAGAATGGTCAGGTGTTTGCTGGGCCTGTTTTTCAAAAAGTGCTGCAAAGGTTTCGGTAATTTGAGTCATATGTCTTTCTTCTAGCAAAGCAGCCGTTTCTGCAGATGAAAGCAGATCTACATCAGACAGCCGAACGTTTGGATTAGCCGCGGCCGCTTTGATGATATTGACAAAGTGGCGGCTCCAGCGGCGGATCGTCTCGTCCTTAAACAAGGCAGTCGCATAGTCAAAGCTTAGGCCGATATCCTCTTCACGCTCGACCGCTTCCAAGGAAAGATCAAATTTCGCAACATGATGAAGCATGGAATACGAGGAAATCTTCAAATCTCCTAATCTTAATGAAGGAATCTCCATATTCTGCATGTTGAACATCACGCTGAACAGCGGACTTCTGCTTGTATCCCTTGTAAGCGGAAGCTTTTCAATCAGCTCCTCAAGCGGATAGCTCTGGTGCTCGAATGCTTGAAGGCTGGCTGTTTTGACCTCTTCAAGGAATTGCGCGAAGGTTTTATCTCCCGTTGGTGCCGTTCTGAGTGCCACCGTGTTGACAAACATACCCGGCACACCTTGCAGATCAGGATGTGTTCTGCCAGCTGTCGGCGAGCCGACAATGATATCATCCTGTGACGCGTACTTGGAAAGGAGTACATTGAACGCCGCCAGCAAAAACATGTACATTGTCGTATCTGTTTCTGCCATGAGTGATTTGATTTGAGCCGTGATTTGCTTATCAAGCCCAAACATCACGCGCTCTCCCGCAAAGCTCCGTTCAGCAGGCCGCTCGAAATCCGCGGGAAGATCCAGTATTGGCAGTTCGCCTTTAAAGACATCGAGCCAGTATTCCTCATCTTTTTGATAATTAGTTTGTTCTTTGTGCCAAACTGCGTAATCTTTATAGTGAATTTGTGGCAGTTCCAGATCTGCGCCTTGATATATTTTGGCAAGATCACCGATTAGAATGCCTGTTGAACTTCCGTCAGTAATAATATGATGCATATCAATGAGCAGCAGGTAGCGTTTTTCTTCCAGCTGGACAAGCTTCGAACGGACGAGCGGCGCGCGGTTTAATTCAAACGGCTGAACAAATTCTTTGATTATCTCTTCCGCGTCTTCTTCCCGTCCCTTGGCAGCCTCCAGCTGGAACGATATGTTTTTATGAACGGTTTGCACAACCTCTCCGTCGATCATGTCAAACGATGTACGGAGGATTTCGTGCCGGTTGATTAATTGCTGAATCGCGTTTTCAAGCCGGTCTTTATCTACTTCTCCCTCCAGCAGAAGTACAGCGGGGACGTTGTAGCTTGTGTTTGCTTGTCCAAGCTGATTGAGAATATACATTCTCCGCTGGGCCGGGGATACAGGATAATGCTGCTGATAAGATGCTTGCCTGATCGATTCAAACGTCTGCTCCTCCTTGCTTTCGTTCTCTTCCAAATACAGTGCCAGTTCTTGAATAGTCGGCTTTTCAAAAAGCACTTTTATCGGAACTTCCTTATGAAAATGCTCTTGAATTTTCGCCGTCATCATCATCGCTTTCAAAGAATGGCCGCCGATCATAAAGAAGTTATCGGTAACGCCTGCTTTGACGCCGAGTATTCCTTCCCAGATCTCCGCTAATTTCTTTTCACTCTCTGTTTTTGGTGCTGCGTATTCCGGCTGCACGGCTTCTGATTGCGGTGCAGGCAGTTCCTTTTTGTTGATTTTCCCGTTTGGCGTAAGCGGCAGGCTGTCCATTTGAATCAGGTGGGCAGGGACCATATAGTCAGGCAAAGACTGAGACAGTGTTTTTCTCAGCTCACTCACAGCCACTTCACGATCCGCTGTGAAGTACGCGCAAATTTCATTTTCATCCGCTTTGTTCTTGCGGATGATCACCGCAGCCTCTGTCACATGCTCAGCCATGTTCAGTTTTGTTTCAATTTCGCCAAGCTCAATTCGGAAGCCGCGCACCTTCACTTGGTTGTCGATTCTGCCTAAAAATTCGATATTGCCGTCCGGCAGCCATCTTGCCAAGTCACCAGTGCAATAAATTCTCTCACCCGGTCTGAACGGGTCTTCGAGAAATTGCTTTTCTGTCAGCTCAGTGAGATTGACATACCCACGCGCTACACCGATTCCGCCTACGCAAAGCTCACCAGGCGCGCCGATTGGCTGCAGGCATTGCTGCTCATCCATGATGTAGGCAGTGGAATTTCCGATCGGCTTCCCGATTGGGATAGAGCCGCCATACTCACGGTCGATCAGAAAACTGGTTGAAAACGTCGTGTTTTCTGTCGGGCCGTATCCGTTCCACAATGAAAGCGACGGAGATGCCTGTTTTACTTTGCTGACAATATGAGGGACAAGGGCATCTCCGCCGATGATTAAATGGCGCAGTGTGCCGAACATACCCGCATCCTTTGCGGCAAGCTGGTTGAATAAAGGTGATGTCAGCCACATCGTCGAGATTCTTTGCTCACGCAGGAATGCAGCAAATTGTTTCGCATCAAGCAGCGTCTCTTTTTTGACCGGATAAAGCGCTGCGCCATTCAACAGTGCGCCGAATACCTCAAACGTTCCGGCATCAAAGCTGACAGCTCCCGTTTGCGCCATGCGGTCCTCTTCAGTAACAGGAACGTACCCGGCATTTTTGACGAGGCGCAGAATGCTTTTATGTTCGATCATGACGCCTTTCGGTTTGCCCGTTGAACCAGATGTGTACATGATGTACGCCAAGTCGGACGGGGCGGATGGCAGGCTGAGATTGTCAGCCACTTCACTCTCTTCAAAACCTATGTCCAGTGTAAGAACCGGCACTTGCAGCTGATGTGCCTGCCCTGTATAAGAATTTCCGGTCAAAACCATTCGAACGGAGCTGTCCTCTGCCATGAAACGAAGACGATCCCCAGGAAGCGCTGGATCAAGCGGCACATATGCGGCGCCTGCTTTTAAAACAGCCAGCATGCCGACAACGGTTTCTACTGAGCGGTCGTTCATAATCGCTGCTGTTTCCCCTTTTTGAAGCCCTTGTTCGACAAGCTTTTTCGCCAGACGGTTAGCCGCTGCATTCAGCTCGCGGTACGTCAGCTCGGTTCCTTCATATACGACGGCAGTGCTCGCCGGCGTCCGTTTCGCTTGCTCTTCAAACACCTGATGAACAGCCATTCCTTCAGGGAGTTCGGCTTTCGTGCTGTTAAACACCTCGACAATTTGCCGCTGCTCTTCGTCTCCCACAAGCCCGTACTCACGCACAAAAGCGGCCGGCTGATCGACAGCTGCTTCCATCATGCGGGTAAGGTGCTCCGCTGTCCGTTCGATAAAAGCGGAATCAAAGGCGGCTCCGTTATATTTAATTTTGACGGTCCACGTTTTGCCCGGATACACAATCAGGTTGAAATCGAAGCTCGTTTGTTCAAATGCGCTTTCTACCTTAATCGAAAACCCGAGGCGGTCTTCCATGCTGCCGTTTTCAAGCTCTTGATCAAGCGGATAATTTTCAAACGCGACCAGATGGTTTAAGAGATTGCCATCAAGGGCTGAGCGTTTTTGAATCTCATAGAGCGGCACGTAATCGTAACGCTCTGCCTCTACTGCATGCTGCTGAACAGCTGTGAAAATATCAGCGAATGCAGCATCTCGTTCAACTTTTACCCGCACCGGAATGGTGTTGATAAACAGCCCCGCCATCGTTTCAATTCCGTTGATTTCAGACGGCCTTCCTGAGACGACCGTTCCGAAGACAACATCATCCGTAAAGTTGTATTTGCTGAGAACAATGCCCCAAACGGCCTGAAATAGGTTAGGCCCTGTCACTTGATGGAGATTTGCGGTTTGCTGAATACGGGCAACCAATGTTTCGTCCCATGTAAAGGAATATTCTTTATTGACGTATTCGTCTTTTTTCACAGGCAGGCGGCCCGGGAGCACGCTTGGCTGTTCAAAACCCGCCAAGCGCTCGCTCCAGTAGCTCTCCGCTTCTTCATTGTCCTGTTTTCCAAGCCATTTGATGTAGTCGGAGTAAGGCTTGCCTTGACCGTTTGCAGGTGTCCTTCCTGCTCTGAGCGCTTCATAGTTTTGGAACAGGCTTTTCATGAGGACGCCCATGCTCCAGCCGTCCATCATAATATGATGATTGCTCCAGACAAGATACAGCTGATCTGCATCAAGGCGGAAAACCGCTACCTTGAACAATATGTCTTTTGCCAGGTTAAAGCCTTGGCGCTGAACGTCTTGTTTGTAACGCTCAATGTGCTCTTTCTGGCGGTTCTCGTCTGCATGACTGATATCCTCATAATGCACCTTTGTTTTGCGTTCCGCTAACACGACCTGACGCGGTTTTTGCAGCTGCTGATGCACAAATACCGTACGGAGAATATCGTATGACCGAATCAGTTCATTGACGCTTTTCTCAAAGATTTCAAGATCAAAAGCGCCGTGAATCCCAAGCTCTAATTGTGTGAAGTACGAGGAAGAATGCGGATCAAGCATCGCATGATACAGCATTCCCTCCTGCATTGGTGTCAGTGCGTACACCTTTTGAATCGATTTTTTGCTCATATGCCACCTCTATTAGAAAATTTCCATTAATTTATCCAGCTCATCCAGCGTCAAATCGTCGTCACCAAGATCACTCGGGGTCAGTTCCGTACCGTCTTGAGATAGGCAATGTTCAATGATTCTGAGAAGATGCGCTTTAAAGCTGTCACTGAATGTTTGTACTGTTTTTTCATGAAATTCAAGAGAATGATAGGCCAGTGACATCGTCAGTTTTCCGTTTTCGATATATCCGACAACATCCAGCGCATTCGGTTTTTCTGTTTCAGGGCTTAATGACTGTCCTGACGGCAGCTCTGATCTCGTAAACAAACCTGCATCCGACATTTCGTCAAACTGACCTAAATAGTTGAAGCTGACATCCGGCTGAATCGAGAACGCCACATCTTCTTTATGTTCCGGTGCCGTCAGATAGCGCAGAATACCGTATCCGACTCCCTTATTCGGCACATGTCTGATATCTTCTTTCATTTGCTTCAGCTGGTAGCCCAGATCATCCGCATGCTTCATATCGAGCACCATGGGGTACATACTTGTAAACCAGCCGACTGTGCGGGAAATGGTCAGGTCTTCTATGATTTCTTCACGTCCATGCCCCTCTAAATGAACACTTACTCGATCTTGACCCGTCCACTCCTTCATTGCCAATCCGAATGCCGTCAGCAAAATATCATTCATTTCTGTGTGATATGCCTCATGCACCTTTGTGGTGAGCTGTTCTGTCTCTTCAGCAGTCAGCGAGAATTCAATTGTCTTTGTATGTTTCATTCGCTGATCACCAGATTCGCGGTCTTTCGGAAGCTTTGCCGCAACAGCTTGTTCTTCAAGCTGTCTCCAATACTCTTTTTCTTTCAAAAAGGCTTTGGAGTTCGCGAAGTCTTGCAATCTCTCTGCATACTCTGCAAATGAATGTGTTTTCTGCGGGAGAACCGGTTCATTGCCTTGCTCAAGCTGTGTATATACTGCGGCGAAATCCTCCAGTAGAATCCGCCACGACACGCCGTCAACCACTAAGTGGTGAATGGCAAGCAGCAAGTGGTCTCCGTCTTCCGCTTGGAACAAGCCTGCTTTTAACAAGCCGCCTTCCTGCAAGTCGATGCTGCTTTGCAAACGCTCCGCTTCTCTCTCTATTCGGTCTTCGTAATCTGCAGCTTGGCCCTCAATCTGGATGACTTCCAATTGAGCTGAAGCAGCTTCAAGACCTCTGTTGTATTGAATGACGTCTTCCTGTCCCTCACGATAGACCATGCGGAGCGCGTCATGATGCTCGATCAGCGCCTGCAATGTTTTCTCCACCCGTTCAGGATCAAAGCCCTTCTTGGCGTGAAGCATCACAGATTGGTTCCAGTGGTGCTTGTTCGTGAAGTTCTTTTCAAAGAACCAGCGCTGGATCGGCGTCAGGATGACTTCGCCCTCCACCGGGCCTTGGTCTGCCTGTTTGCCTTCGGCACGCTCTACATATTGGGTAAGCTCCTCGATCGTCGGATGCTGGAAGAGATCTTTCATTTCCAGCTTCCAGCCGTGCTGGTTCAAGCGGCTCGCCATTTGAATTCCTTTGATGGAATCTCCGCCAAGCGAGAAGAAATTGTCGGTGACACCGACTTCAGACATTCCAAGCACGTCCTGCCAGATGCCGGCAAGCAGCTCTTCCATGTCGGTCGTTGGCGCTTTGTATTCTCCGCTTCCCGCTTCGATGTCCGGCTCAGGCAAGGCTTTGCGGTCCACTTTGCCGTTTGCCGTAACCGGAAGCTCGTTCAGCGTCACCCAGAACGCCGGGATCATGTAATCCGGCAGGGTTTCCTTCAGTGCTGATTTTAGTGCTTCTATGTCAGCTGTTTCCGGTGTGACATACGCCGCGATTGCTGTATTGCCGCCTTTATCCTTGACAGCTGTCACCGCCGCATCCTGCACCTCAGAAAGCTGGGCGAGCTGGACTTCAATTTCTGAAAGCTCGATCCGGTAGCCGCGGACCTTGACCTGCTGGTCGATCCGGCCAATGTATTCGATGCCGCCGCCCGTCCATTTCACCAAATCGCCGGTGCGGTACATGCGCTCACCCGGCACAAACGGATCAGCGACAAACCGCTTCGCGGTTTCGTCTTCTCGATTCAGATAGCCGCGTGCCAGTCCGCGCCCCGCCACGCAAAGCTCTCCGGCTACGCCTTCCGGCTGCACCTGATTGCCCTCGCCGAGAATGTATACTCTCGTATTGGCAATGGCCCGTCCGATGGAAAGCGAGCCTTCCTCCGGATGGATTTCTGTGCTTGTGGCAACAACCGTGTTTTCTGTCGGCCCGTAGTTGTTGACGAGCGTGTACGGCTTTTTCACTGCGCGCTTCAGCTTGTCTCCTCCGGTCAAGAGGACGCGAAGTGATGTGTTCTCAAGCTCCATGAACTGTTCCGCAAGCTGTGTCGGCAGGAACGTGATCGTTACGCCGT
>NZ_PJCT01000014.1:2046-4691 GCF_002837495.1 Bacillus sp. SN32
AGGAACGAGGTAGATGAAGAGGTCTGGAAAGGCCCGCCATAGGAGGTAACAGCCCTGTAGTCAAAACTTCGTTCTCTCCTGAGTGGATCCTGAGTACGGCGGAACACGTGAAATTCCGTCGGAATCCGGGAGGACCATCTCCCAAGGCTAAATACTCCCTAGTGACCGATAGTGAACCAGTACCGTGAGGGAAAGGTGAAAAGCACCCCGGAAGGGGAGTGAAAGAGATCCTGAAACCGTGTGCCTACAAGTAGTCAGAGCCCGTTAACGGGTGATGGCGTGCCTTTTGTAGAATGAACCGGCGAGTTACGATCCCGTGCAAGGTTAAGCAGAAGATGCGGAGCCGCAGCGAAAGCGAGTCTGAATAGGGCGCATGAGTACGTGGTCGTAGACCCGAAACCAGGTGATCTACCCATGTCCAGGGTGAAGTTCAGGTAACACTGAATGGAGGCCCGAACCCACGCACGTTGAAAAGTGCGGGGATGAGGTGTGGGTAGGGGTGAAATGCCAATCGAACCTGGAGATAGCTGGTTCTCTCCGAAATAGCTTTAGGGCTAGCCTCAAGGTAAGAGTCTTGGAGGTAGAGCACTGATTGGACTAGGGGCCCCTACCGGGTTACCGAATTCAGTCAAACTCCGAATGCCAATGACTTATCCTTGGGAGTCAGACTGCGAGTGATAAGATCCGTAGTCGAAAGGGAAACAGCCCAGACCGCCAGCTAAGGTCCCAAAGTATACGTTAAGTGGAAAAGGATGTGGAGTTGCTTAGACAACCAGGATGTTGGCTTAGAAGCAGCCACCATTTAAAGAGTGCGTAATAGCTCACTGGTCGAGTGACTCTGCGCCGAAAATGTACCGGGGCTAAACGTATCACCGAAGCTGCGGACTGTTCTTCGAACAGTGGTAGGAGAGCGTTCTAAGGGCTGTGAAGCCAGACCGGAAGGACTGGTGGAGCGCTTAGAAGTGAGAATGCCGGTATGAGTAGCGAAAGAGGGGTGAGAATCCCCTCCACCGAATGCCTAAGGTTTCCTGAGGAAGGCTCGTCCGCTCAGGGTTAGTCGGGACCTAAGCCGAGGCCGAAAGGCGTAGGCGATGGACAACAGGTTGATATTCCTGTACCACCTCCTCACCATTTGAGCAATGGGGGGACGCAGGAGGATAGGGTAAGCGCGGTATTGGATATCCGCGTCCAAGCAGTTAGGCTGGGAAATAGGCAAATCCGTTTCCCATAAGGCTGAGCTGTGATGGCGAGCGAAATATAGTAGCGAAGTTCCTGATTCCACACTGCCAAGAAAAGCCTCTAGCGAGGTGAGAGGTGCCCGTACCGCAAACCGACACAGGTAGGCGAGGAGAGAATCCTAAGGTGATCGAGAGAACTCTCGTTAAGGAACTCGGCAAAATGACCCCGTAACTTCGGGAGAAGGGGTGCTCTGTTAGGGTGCAAGCCCGAGAGAGCCGCAGTGAATAGGCCCAGGCGACTGTTTAGCAAAAACACAGGTCTCTGCGAAGCCGTAAGGCGAAGTATAGGGGCTGACGCCTGCCCGGTGCTGGAAGGTTAAGAGGAGCGCTTAGCGTAAGCGAAGGTGCGAATTGAAGCCCCAGTAAACGGCGGCCGTAACTATAACGGTCCTAAGGTAGCGAAATTCCTTGTCGGGTAAGTTCCGACCCGCACGAAAGGCGCAACGATCTGGGCACTGTCTCAACGAGAGACTCGGTGAAATTATAGTACCTGTGAAGATGCAGGTTACCCGCGACAGGACGGAAAGACCCCGTGGAGCTTTACTGCAGCCTGATATTGAATGTTGGTACAGCTTGTACAGGATAGGTAGGAGCCTTGGAAACCGGAGCGCCAGCTTCGGTGGAGGCATCGGTGGGATACTACCCTGGCTGTATTGACCTTCTAACCCGCCGCCCTTATCGGGCGGGGAGACAGTGTCAGGTGGGCAGTTTGACTGGGGCGGTCGCCTCCTAAAAGGTAACGGAGGCGCCCAAAGGTTCCCTCAGAATGGTTGGAAATCATTCGCAGAGTGTAAAGGCACAAGGGAGCTTGACTGCGAGACCTACAAGTCGAGCAGGGACGAAAGTCGGGCTTAGTGATCCGGTGGTTCCGCATGGAAGGGCCATCGCTCAACGGATAAAAGCTACCCCGGGGATAACAGGCTTATCTCCCCCAAGAGTCCACATCGACGGGGAGGTTTGGCACCTCGATGTCGGCTCATCGCATCCTGGGGCTGTAGTCGGTCCCAAGGGTTGGGCTGTTCGCCCATTAAAGCGGTACGCGAGCTGGGTTCAGAACGTCGTGAGACAGTTCGGTCCCTATCCGTCGCGGGCGCAGGAAATTTGAGAGGAGCTGTCCTTAGTACGAGAGGACCGGGATGGACGCACCGCTGGTGTACCAGTTGTTCTGCCAAGGGCATCGCTGGGTAGCTATGTGCGGACGGGATAAGTGCTGAAAGCATCTAAGCATGAAGCCCCCCTCAAGATGAGATTTCCCATTCCGCAAGGAAGTAAGATCCCTGAAAGATGATCAGGTTGATAGGTCTGAGGTGGAAGTGTGGCGACACATGGAGCTGACAGATACTAATCGATCGAGGACTTAACCATATTTTTGAATGATGTCACACCTGTTATCTAGTTTTGAGAGAA
>NZ_PJCT01000018.1:0-612 GCF_002837495.1 Bacillus sp. SN32
TCTCAATTTGTTTGGTGGCGATAGCGAAGAGGTCACACCCGTTCCCATACCGAACACGGAAGTTAAGCTCTTCAGCGCCGATGGTAGTCGGGGGTTTCCCCCTGTGAGAGTAGGACGCCGCCAAGCAGATTTATTAATTCTACCATGTTTGTTTATGAAGCTTTATATTATTCCGCAGTAGCTCAGTGGTAGAGCTATCGGCTGTTAACCGATCGGTCGTAGGTTCGAATCCTACCTGCGGAGCCATTGCTTCCATAGCTCAGCAGGTAGAGCACTTCCATGGTAAGGAAGAGGTCAGCGGTTCGATCCCGCTTGGAAGCTTTATTAAATGTATTATTACCAAGGTTTCTCATAAGGAGAAAGCTTTTTTTATTGCGATATGCGGAAGTAGTTCAGTGGTAGAACACCACCTTGCCAAGGTGGGGGTCGCGGGTTCGAATCCCGTCTTCCGCTCCATTTATCCCAACGGGATATTGTAAATTGAATTGCGCCCGTAGCTCAATTGGATAGAGCGTTTGACTACGGATCAAAAGGTTAGGGGTTCGACTCCTCTCGGGCGCGCCATATCTTTTAATAGAATAGATAGGGAATCGGGAAGTAGCTCAGCTTGGT
>NZ_PJCT01000019.1:0-605 GCF_002837495.1 Bacillus sp. SN32
GTTCGAATCCCGTCTTCCGCTCCAACTATACCATCCACGCCGGGGTGGTGGAATTGGCAGACACACAGGACTTAAAATCCTGCGGTAGGTGACTACCGTGCCGGTTCAAGTCCGGCCCTCGGCATTATGTTTTGCGCCCGTAGCTCAATTGGATAGAGCGTTTGACTACGGATCAAAAGGTTAGGGGTTCGACTCCTCTCGGGCGCGCCATATCTTTTAATAGAATAGATAGGGAATCGGGAAGTAGCTCAGCTTGGTAGAGCACATGGTTTGGGACCATGGGGTCGCAGGTTCGAATCCTGTCTTCCCGACCATTTTTTATGGGGCCTTAGCTCAGCTGGGAGAGCGCCTGCTTTGCACGCAGGAGGTCAGCGGTTCGATCCCGCTAGGCTCCACCAAAAGTTTTTAAAAAAGTTGTTGACTTTGAAGAAGTGACGTTGTATAATAATAAAGTTGCTTTAACAAAGCGGACAAACAAAATGATCTTTGAAAACTAAACAAGACAAAACGTACCTGTTAATTCAGTTTTTAAAAATCGCACAGTGATGTGCGTAGTCAGTCAAACTACTTTATCGGAGAGTTTGATCCTGGCTCAGGACGAACGC
>NZ_PJCT01000001.1:0-1618304 GCF_002837495.1 Bacillus sp. SN32
AAAGATGATCAGGTTGATAGGTCTGAGGTGGAAGTGTGGCGACACATGGAGCTGACAGATACTAATCGATCGAGGACTTAACCATATTTTTGAATGATGTCACACCTGTTATCTAGTTTTGAGAGAATAAGTTTTTTCAAAAAACACTTGATTTTCTCAAGAATACATAGTATAATGTTAAATGTCACTGAAATTGTCTGGTGATGATGGCGAAGAGGTCACACCCGTTCCCATGCCGAACACGGAAGTTAAGCTCTTCAGCGCCGATGGTAGTCGGGGGTTTCCCCCTGTGAGAGTAGGACATCGCCAGGCAGACTTCATTCCGCAGTAGCTCAGTGGTAGAGCTATCGGCTGTTAACCGATCGGTCGTAGGTTCGAATCCTACCTGCGGAGCCATTATTGGAGAGCTGTCCGAGTGGTCGAAGGAGCACGATTGGAAATCGTGTAGGCGGTCAACTCCGTCTCAAGGGTTCGAATCCCTTGCTCTCCGCCACTGATACTTATACATAATTACAATTGAAAGTCTGGGCCCGTTGGTCAAGCGGTTAAGACACCGCCCTTTCACGGCGGTAACACGGGTTCGAATCCCGTACGGGTCATTATATGATGGAGGATTAGCTCAGCTGGGAGAGCATCTGCCTTACAAGCAGAGGGTCGGCGGTTCGAGCCCGTCATCCTCCACCATTATATCATCGCGGGGTGGAGCAGTTCGGTAGCTCGTCGGGCTCATAACCCGAAGGTCGCAGGTTCAAATCCTGCCCCCGCAACCAAATTTTAAAATGGTCCGGTAGTTCAGTTGGTTAGAATGCCTGCCTGTCACGCAGGAGGTCGCGGGTTCGAGTCCCGTCCGGACCGCCATTTAAATACTTAGGCTCGGTAGCTCAGTTGGTAGAGCAACGGACTGAAAATCCGTGTGTCGGCGGTTCGATTCCGTCCCGAGCCACCACCTATGCCGGTGTAGCTCAATTGGTAGAGCAACTGACTTGTAATCAGTAGGTTGGGGGTTCAAGTCCTCTTGCCGGCACTGTTTTTTCAAAATTTAATGTGGAGGGGTAGCGAAGTGGCTAAACGCGGCGGACTGTAAATCCGCTCCCTCAGGGTTCGGCAGTTCGAATCTGCCCCCCTCCACCATTTATAGGGGCATAGTTTAACGGTAGAACAGAGGTCTCCAAAACCTCCGGTGTGGGTTCGATTCCTACTGCCCCTGCCAAATTTATGACATCTTGAGATTATGGCGGTTGTGGCGAAGTGGTTAACGCACCAGATTGTGGCTCTGGCACTCGTGGGTTCGATTCCCATCAATCGCCCCATATTATCATTGGGCTATAGCCAAGCGGTAAGGCAACGGACTTTGACTCCGTCATGCGTTGGTTCGAATCCAGCTAGCCCAGTCTAACTTTTTATATCAACTGCATATAGTGTATTAAGTCCATTAAAAATGCGGAAGTAGTTCAGTGGTAGAACATCACCTTGCCAAGGTGGGGGTCGCGGGTTCGAATCCCGTCTTCCGCTCCAATTACGGCGGCATAGCCAAGTGGTAAGGCAGAGGTCTGCAAAACCTTTATCCCCGGTTCGAATCCGGGTGTCGCCTTCTTATTGCCGGGGTGGTGGAATTGGCAGACACACAGGACTTAAAATCCTGCGGTAGGTGACTACCGTGCCGGTTCAAGTCCGGCCCTCGGCACCAATTTTACTTACATGGTAAGTTGAATTGGTGTTTGTGTTTTATCATTATAACTAATCATATTAATGATCTACATAAGTAGATCATTTTTTAATGCTTTGATTTATCATAACAAGCTAAGTTCCGAGGCCTATTATAAAGCGGCTGTTGAACTAGTCTCTCAACACTTTTATTTTATATTTCCAAAAAAACTTTTTTGAAATACGTTGACACTTTATGAGATCCATGATATATTTATATTCGTCGGTTAGATACGACGTAAAACTTGCCGGTGTGGCGGAATTGGCAGACGCGCACGACTCAAAATCGTGTTCCTTCTGGAGTGTCGGTTCGACCCCGACCACCGGTATACTGAAAAACCCGTTTCTTAACAGAAACGGGTTTTTATTTTTTATTAAAGAAAAGGAGCCTCGGCTCCTTTTTATACTTACTCAGCGTATTGGTCTAGGATCTCTTCTAGCACCTCTTCTAGCTCTTCTGTATCTTCAAGCTCTGATTGGCTGAAACGGACGCGTACAAGCTGTTCTCCGTCATTATACATCTCTTCCAGCCACCCTCGGAGTCCTCTTGCTCTGCGGTCGACTTCGAAAATGATTTCCAAACCGTCTTCGTCTAAAAGGAAAATGAGCTCTAATTCATCAAGCATCTGACGATAATATCCGGAAGTCGGAACGAATTCGAATTCCTGAACGAACGGAAGACGACGCTGGAAGTAGGGCGCTTGTTCGCAGTCTGCTTCGTTAAGACGGAAGCCCAGGTTTTCGATTGCTTCAAGCACATTTTCAATCCAAGGGTGCGCTTCAACGAAAATGCGGTCATGATCGGATTTATCGATACCGCCTTGAATGTCAAGGTCTGTCACCACGGCAACCTCTACTTTCCCTACAGTGATCGGCGTATCTAGAGGCAGAGTGAATGTGAACGGAAATTGATGCTCTTCACCAGGCTGAATGGTAAATGAACCAGTGACCCGGAAAGAATGAATTGTAGCGTATTTCCGGTGCTCTTCATCGTCTTTTACAATGACATACCGTGTAATAAGCTGTAAATCGATATAACGGATGTCCTGAGCGATTTTTCCGCCTTTGACATGTATCGTTCCCTGTACTTCTTCTCCAGGAAAATATGCGTCTTTCTCTAAAATAGTATCAACTTTTGCTGCTCCAATTCCGGCACTTGCCGCAAGCTTCTTAAAAAGTGACATGTTAGATCTTCCCCTTTTTCTTTTTTCTCAACAGATATACGTAAGAAGGAGGAAAAAAGATTCATTCGATCCATACTTTTTTCCTATTATTCGTCTCGGCCTAGGGACAGACTAAGAATAATATTGAAAATAAAGGAGTGGATGGAAGTGAATAAAGAAAGTTTGGTTGCAGATGAATTACACAGAATGTTTTTGGCCGGTGAGCTGCAAATCACAGTAGAGGAGGATATAAACAGTATTTCCGAAAGGCTGAGAAACTGTGATCTCAGTTTAGACCGATTAAGCGGTGAAGACGCGTTTATAAAAGAAACGGTAAACGAGGCTTTAAGAAGAGTGGAGCAATAAAAAAGAGACGGCATCTCATCTTTGAGATCCCGTCTCTTTTTGTGGTCTTTACTGCAAGATAAAAGCGTAATTGCTCACCCGAGCCACCCCTTTTCTAACAGAAGATCTGACAGTTCATCATGGAGATAAACAGTTGTTTCTAATTGATCATGCAATGCTCTTCTGATGTGGGGATTTTCGGCTTCTGTTATTGCGACAGTGTATTTGTTAATGCTGGTTTTTATTGTTGTTAACAAATCAAGAATATCTTTGGGACAAAGACTTTGTTCAATGGGAAACCACCTCCTTTGTTTTTTAGCAGCTCCTGATAAGAAAGTATTTGACTTTGTTTCTTGCTTCTATACAAAATGCTATAATAAGCAACAAATTTTGTTGGGGGGTGTGATGATGAAGCAGATTATTGCGATGGGGGGCGGGGGTTTTTCGATGGAGCCGGATAATTTGTCCCTCGATCAATATATCCTCAATCAATCAAAACGAGAGCAGCCTCGTATTTGTTTTTTGCCGACGGCGAGCGGAGATTCCCAAAACTATATTCAGCGGTTTTATCATGCATTTCAAACATTGGATTGTGTGCTGTCTCACTTATCTTTGTTTAAGCCGTCATCAACAGATTTAGCTTCTTTTGTTATGGAAATGGACGTGATTTATGTTGGCGGTGGAAATACGCGGAATTTACTTGTGTTATGGAAAGAGTGGGGGCTGGATCATATTCTCAGGGAAGCATGGAAGAACGGTGTGGTTGTAGCTGGATTAAGTGCCGGTGCGATCTGCTGGTTTGAAGAAGGGGTGACAGATTCAGCCGGACCGCTGACAAGTTTGAAAAGTTTAGGTTTTTTGCAAGGGAGCTTTTGTCCCCATTATGACGGGGAAAAGGATCGGAGACCGGCATACCACCAGCTGATATCTAACAAGTTCTTATGCAGTGGCTATGCAGCGGATGATGGGGCTGCTCTCCATTTCATAAATGATCAGCTGTTTCAGACTGTGAGTTCAAGGTCGGGTGCAAAGGCATATCGGGTGATGATGGCTGAACATGAAATAGCTGAAATCCCGTTGCCGGCCAAATATTTAGGGTGAAATTGGCTGAATATTATCTATATTCCTCTTTTTTTCAGATTGATTTTATGATAAGATGAGTGCGAAATCAATAGTTACTGGGGGTGCCCGCTTTCGGGCTGAGAGAGAAGGTAAGCTTCTTAACCCTTTGGACCTGATCTGGTTCGTACCAGCGTGGGGAAGTAGAGGAATTGTTTTTGTTATTGTCGTGCTGGGCAATAATATGTTTCTTTCTGACTGTAACCGGGTTCATTTATATGAATCCGGTTTTTTGTGCTGGTTATGGGCTTGATTTTGTCCTTTCAAACGTAGAGAGGGGAAGGAAAAGTAATGCAAAACAATTCAGTGCAGCAAGCCAACATTTCCATTATGTCAAGTTTTTCAGGCAGCAAGAAGGTATACGTGGAGGGTTCTTCTTCGGACATCCAAGTGCCGATGAGGGAGATTGCATTGAGTCCGACGACGGGATCGTTCGGCGAAGAGGAAAACGCGCCTGTGCGTGTCTATGATACAAGCGGACCGTATACGGACCCTGAAGTAACCATTAATATTCAAGAAGGATTAAAGCCGCTCCGCCAAAAATGGATCACAGAGCGCGGTGACGTGGAAGAGTATGAAGGTCGGGCTATAAAACCAGAAGATAACGGTTATAAAAAAGCAAATCCAAACGTAAGCTACCCAGGATTAAAGCGGAAACCGCTGAGGGCGAAGGCAGGTCAAAATGTCACTCAAATGCACTATGCAAAAAAGGGGATCATTACACCTGAGATGGAATTTATCGCCATTCGTGAGCATGTGTCTCCTGAATTCGTCAGAGACGAGGTAGCCAGCGGCCGGGCGATTATTCCTTCAAACATTAATCACCCTGAAAGTGAGCCAATGATTATCGGCCGGAATTTTCATGTGAAGATTAATGCGAATATCGGGAATTCAGCGGTTACGTCATCCATTGAAGAAGAAGTGGAAAAAATGACGTGGGCCATCCGCTGGGGAGCAGATACAATGATGGATCTCTCTACCGGAAAAGATATTCATACGACGCGTGAATGGATTATCCGCAATTGCCCCGTGCCTGTGGGAACTGTTCCGATTTATCAGGCGCTTGAAAAAGTAAACGGCGTAGCGGAGGATTTAACGTGGGAGATTTATCGTGATACGCTAATCGAGCAGGCAGAGCAGGGAGTGGATTATTTTACGATTCACGCGGGTGTTTTGCTTAGGTATGTACCGCTGACTGCCAAACGGACAACTGGTATTGTGTCACGCGGGGGAGCGATTATGGCGCAGTGGTGTCTGGCTCATCATCAAGAAAGCTTTTTATACACACATTTTGAAGAAATCTGTGAGATTATGAAAACGTATGATATTGCTTTCTCTCTTGGGGATGGTTTGCGTCCCGGATCAATTGCTGATGCCAATGACGAAGCGCAGTTTGCTGAATTAGAGACGCTTGGAGAGCTGACGCAAATTGCCTGGAAGCATGATGTTCAGGTGATGATTGAGGGTCCTGGACATGTTCCGATGCATAAAATCAAAGAGAACGTCGATAAACAAATGGACATTTGTAAAGAAGCGCCTTTTTACACATTGGGGCCGTTGACAACGGATATTGCTCCGGGATATGACCATATTACTTCAGCGATCGGAGCGGCGATGATCGGTTGGTATGGGACAGCAATGCTTTGTTATGTAACGCCGAAGGAGCATTTGGGGCTGCCAAACCGTGATGATGTTCGTGAAGGAGTCATTACATATAAGATCGCTGCGCACGCTGCGGACCTTGCAAAAGGGCATCCCGGAGCGCAAATCCGGGATGATGCGTTATCGAAAGCCCGTTTTGAATTCCGCTGGCGGGATCAGTTTAATTTATCTCTTGATCCGGAGAGAGCCCTTGAATACCATGATGAAACCCTGCCTGCTGAAGGAGCAAAAACCGCTCACTTTTGTTCCATGTGCGGTCCGAAATTTTGCAGCATGAGAATTTCACAGGATATTCGGGATTATGCGAAGAAAAACGATCTCAGTGAAGCAGAAGCCATAAATAAAGGATTAAAAGAAAAAGCAAAAGAGTTTGTTGAGACGGGAAGCAATTTATATCAATAAAAAAGATGAAGATGGAGAATGCTCCATCTTCATTTTTTTAGAAAAACAGAGAGCGTCGAAGCGGCGGAATGCTCTGTTCAAAACGGAATACATTTTCGGGATCATATTTCGTTTTGACACGGCGGAGTCGTTCAACGTTTTCGCCGTAATATGTTCTTGGCCAGTTTCTGATTTCGATATCTGGCCAATTTACGTAGTCTCCCATCGTTTCTCTCGAAAGGGACGTTCTCAGCCCCTCAATCCAGCGGACGTTTTGTCTTTTTTCTCCAGGGGATGTCCAGTTTGTTAAGTATTCCTGGGCGATGATTGCATCACGATAATAAAATGCCGTTTGGTCGGGAGCGATCCGTCCGGCTGCCCCGCCGAGTGCTTGCTGCCAGACACTGGCGTTTTGATTCGGAGCGTGCTCTAAAAAGTGTTTTATTGTTGAAATCGCACGTTCTGATAATGGCTTTTCAATGAAAGAGCCGGAGCGTTTCATTTTTTGAGGCTGATTGCCTCCCGGGCTGTTAAAAAAGGTTACCGCTTCGATGAACGGCATTGTTTTTACCATTCCGCTTGTTGGGCTTCCTGCTTTCAATAAAGGCTTTAACAGTTTTTTTAACTCTGTTTTTGGCCCGACAAATTGGCCGAGGGCTTCTATGCGGTTTACTTCTTTAGGCCAAAACTCTATTGATGATGTAAGCCGGTCATCTGTATACGGGGCCCAGTGCTGCCACGTGTTAAATACTTCCTCAAAATCATCCCATCCCCATGTTATAGAAAAAATCGACACTTGAGAGATGGGCACTGCTTTAAATGTCATGGAGGTGACTATGCCGAAATTGCCTCCTCCGCCTCCCTGAGACGCCCAAAATAAGTCTGGATGATTTGAACAGCTGACTGTAATCAGATCAGCGCCCTCTTTTTCGTCTGCTACGATCATCTCAAGCTGCACGAGGCTGTCGCAAGTAAGGCCGGCAGCCCTTGTTAAAAGTCCAATTCCCCCTCCGAGAGTTAAACCTGTGAGCCCTACATTAGCAATGGTGCCTGCGGGAAGCGTCAGGCCGTATTGCCAGAGTGTCCGATAGACTTCTCCCAATTCAGCCCCCGCTTCAATATAGGCCAGCTTTTTATCCTGATTCACAGTTATTTTTTTCATTTCGCTTAAATCAATAACAAGACCGTTATTTAAAAGGGAAAAGTTCTCATAGCTGTGTCTGCCGCCTCTAATACGGAAAGGCACACGGTTTTCACGCGCCCATTTCAGCGCATTGAGTGCATCCTGTTTGTTTTGGCAAAACACAATGATGTCAGGATACCTTTCTAAGCTTAGGTTAATATTGGTTCTTGCTTCGTTATAGTCCGGATCATCCCGTGTCACGATACGTCCGGTCAATTTTGTTTTTTCCACACTCCCACATCTCTTTCTCTCGTATTCTAGTTTCTCTAGCTTATGCGTCAGGGGAAAAGAGTGTATAAGGAAAAAGCGGGGATGCAATCTGATACAGTGTCAACACCCTCAAAAAATAGTTGACAGGTCGGTATTGTATGAATTAACATGGTCAGTACAAATTTTTCAAATTTATCGCGCTGATCGGAACACCGAAGGCTCTTATCGTTTAGATAAGGGCCTTTTTTGTATGAAAAAGGAGGGATTATTGATGGGAGTCAAAAAAGAAAAGGGGAGAAAACGATTCAGGAAGCGAAAAACCTACGGGAATCAGATTTTGCCGCTTGAGCTGCTGATTGAAAAAAACAAACGAGAGATTATAAACAGCGCGGAGCTCATGGAAGAAATTTATATGAAGATTGATGAGAAGCATACGCAATGTGTAACTAAATATAAAAAAACCCGCTGATTACAGCGGGTTTTTGCATTTCTACATTAAGCATCTTTTTTAATCGGCAATCCAAGGCCTTCTGCCACGCGTTTTCCGTATTCAGGATCCGCTTTGTAGAAGTGCTCGATTTGACGAAGCTTGATTTCTTCTTTTTCTACCGGCTTCATAGCATTAACGATATTTTCAACAAGGCGGGTACGTTCATCTTCACTCATTAAACGATACAGATCACCGGCTTGAGTGTAGTGATCGTTGTGATCGTAGCTTACGCTGTCAGCGATACCTTGTACCGGATATGCTGCTTGCTTATCCTCAGGTGACTCTTTTGGACCGCCGAAGCTGTTAGGCTCGTAATACACAGATCCGCCGCCGTTATCGTCAAAACGCATTTGTCCATCACGCTGATAATTGTTTACTTTGTTGCGTGCGCGGTTGATTGGCAGCGCTTGATGGTTTGCACCGACACGGTAGCGGTGTGCATCATGATAAGCAAACAGTCGGCCTTGAAGCATTTTATCCGGTGAAACATCAATACCAGGCACGAGTGTTCCAGGTGAAAATGTCGCTTGTTCTACCTCTGCAAAGTAGTTTTCCGGATTCCTGTCTAGAACCATGCGTCCGACCTCGATTAACGGGTAGTCTTTTTGAGACCAAACTTTTGTGACATCAAACGGATCGAAACGATACGTGTTTGCATCTTCTAAAGGCATGATTTGCACATATAGTTTCCATGCAGGATAATCACCGTTTTCGATTGCATTGAAAAGGTCTTCTGTATGGTAATCAGGGTTTTCACCAGCAATTTTTGCTGCCGTATTGACATCAAGGTTTTTCACGCCTTGTTCCGTTTTAAAGTGATATTTAATCCATACGCCTTCGCCTTCGGCATTTGTCCATTTGAATGTATGGCTTCCGAAGCCGTGCATGTGGCGAAGTGTTGCAGGAATTCCGCGGTCAGACATCAGGATTGTCACTTGGTGAAGTGACTCTGGTGAAAGTGACCAGAAATCCCATACAGCCGTAGGGTTTTTCAGGTGTGTTTTAGGATCTCTTTTTTGTGTATGGATGAAATCAGGGAACTTAATCGCATCGCGGATAAAGAATACAGGCGTATTGTTGCCGACGATGTCGTAGTTTCCTTCTTCAGTATAAAATTTAACAGCAAATCCGCGCGGGTCGCGAACTGTGTCAGCAGAGCCAAGTTCACCGGCAACTGTTGAGAAACGGATGAACAACGGTGTGCGTTTGCCGACTTCAGAAAGGAAAGCGGCTTTCGTGTATTTTGTTACGTCGTTTGTCACTTCAAAATATCCGTGTGCGCCTGCTCCTTTGGCGTGAACAACACGTTCAGGAACACGTTCTCGGTTGAAATGGGCCAATTTTTCGAGTAGATGTACATCTTGAATTAAAGTTGGTCCGCGAGAACCGGCAGTCATTGAGTTTTGATTATCTCCAACCGGAGCGCCCCAGCTAGTTGTCAGTTTATTTGAACTCATGTTATCACCTCTTGGAATTTATAAGAACATAATATCATCTCTAAGTAAAAAGTCAATATTATTTTATAATTATTATAAAATAGTTATCTCTATTAAGCGATATCTAGTATTGAAAGTGTGGAGAAACCTTGTTGGAACAGCTTTTTATGGTACTTGGTAATTTTTGAAGAAATAATTTTTTCTTCTCTATTTGCGAAATAAGCAGAGTAAGTGATAAACAAGGATATCAAAAATCGTATTTAAAAAAGAGTTGACATATCGGAATAATTTGAATTAACATGTTATTCAAACAAAAAAACAATTGGGCAGCTGATCGGACCGCCGAAGGCTCTCATCTCTACAAGAACAGAGATGGGGGCCTTTTTGTTTTTTTTGAAGGCGGGGTTGGCAGAAAGAGAGGGATAAAAGTGGCTGTGACCATCAGCATCAAAGAAAAGGCATTTGTTCAAGAGGGCCGCAAAAACACGGTCTTAGAGAACATAGAATTATCAATCGCACCAGGCGAATTTCTAACGCTTATCGGACCGAGCGGGTGCGGAAAAAGCACCCTGTTAAAGATTATTGCAGGGCTTGATTCTGAATATGACGGGAGTGTTGAAATTAACGGCCGCAGCGTAACAGCTCCGGGTATTCAGCAAGGATTTATTTTTCAGGAACACCGCCTCTTTCCTTGGCTGACTGTTGAGCAGAATATTGCCGCCGACTTGAATTTGAAGGACCCAAAAGTCAAACAAAAGGTGAATGAACTGATCGAGATTGTCAGATTGAAAGGATCGGAAAAAGCATATCCGCGCGAGCTGTCAGGCGGCATGTCACAAAGAGTAGCCATCGCCCGGGCCCTTCTGCGGGAGCCTGAGGTGCTGCTTTTAGATGAACCGTTTGGTGCACTCGACGCATTTACAAGAAAACACTTGCAGGACGTGCTGCTGGATATATGGAGGAGGAAAAAAACAACGATGATTCTCGTGACTCATGATATAGATGAATCTGTTTATTTAGGAAATGAGCTTGCGATCCTTAAGGCCAAACCGGGGAAAATCCATAAGCTGATGCCCATTCACCTGACGTATCCGCGGAACCGGACGACTCCGGATTTCCAGGCGATCAGACAGAGAGTGCTGTCGGAATTCGAGAAAACAGAAGATTTGGAGTACGCAGAAGGATCAGGGATATAGAAAGGGCGGAAGCGGAAATGAAAAAAGGACTCATTGTATTGGTTGCCGTTATTTTTCTGCTCGCAGGCTGTGGAGCAAATGGAGCCAGCGGTGACCACAAACAATTGAAGGAAATTCGTATTGGTATTCAGCAAAGCTTAAGCCCGCTTTTGATCGCAAAGGAAAAAGGCTGGTTCGAAGATGCATTTGAAAAAGAAGGCATCAAAGTGAAATGGGTGGAGTTTCAAAGCGGTCCGCCCCAATTTGAAGGCCTTGCGGCAGACAAACTTGATTTTTCTCAAGTCGGTAATTCGCCTGTGATTGCTGGACAGGCGGCAGGCATTGACTTTAAAGAAATCGGTTTGTCTCAGGACGGTTTGAAAGCAAACGGCATCCTTGTCAATCAAAACAGCGGCATTCAAGACGTTAAGGACTTAAAGGGAAAGAAAATTGCAGTCGCCAAAGGCAGCAGCGGGTTTGATTTTTTGTATAAAGCGCTTGATCAAGTGGGGTTGTCAGCTAACGATGTGACAATTATTCAGCTTCAGCCTGATGAAGCAGCTTCCGCATTTGAAAATGGATCTGTTGATGCCTGGTCCATTTGGGAGCCGTACTTGTCCTTAGAAACAATGAAACACGGAGCAAAAATCCTTGTGAACGGAGAAAGCACAGATTTATATTCACCGGGTTTTACTTTAGTAAGAACAAAGTTTTCAGAAGAGCATCCAGACGAAGTGGTCCGTTTTCTGAAGGTGTTTAATAAAGCCGTTGTATGGCAAAAGGAACATCTGGATGAAGCAGCGGACTTGTATTCTGACATTAAAGATCTCGATAAAAAGGTCGTCGAAAATGTGCTGAAAAATACTGAACCTCTGAATGAGGTCATCAGTGACGACATTGTGAAAGCGCAGCAGGAAACAGCAGATTTTCAATTTCGAACAAAGGCGATAGATAAGAAGATTGATGTGAAGGATGTTGTCGATAACACTTTTATCAAAAAAGCATTAAAGGAACATTCCTCAGGAGGTGATCAATGATGAAAGCAGAGGCTGCGGGCTCGCTGCCCAAAACGAATGCGGAAGCGGTGCGAAAAAAGCCCGGAAGGAAGAGATACGGCTGGATGAAGGGGATTTTACTGCCCGCTGTCATCATTGCCATCTGGCAGGTCATCGGCGGGCTGGGGGTTGTGTCCGCTACAGTGCTGCCTACACCTGTTACGATTGTTCTGACCTTTAAGGAGCTTATTTTGTCCGGCGAACTGTTCGGCCATCTGCAAATCAGCATTTATCGGGCGGCACTTGGTTTTTTGCTTGGCGCGGGGCTTGGATTGATGATCGGGATTTTGGCCGGATTCTCCAAACGGACGGAGCTGTATCTTGATCCGTCGTTGCAAATGCTTAGAACCGTACCTCATCTGGCCGTCACGCCGCTGTTTATTTTATGGTTCGGATTTGACGAAGTATCTAAAATTTTGCTGATTGCGCTCGGTGCCTTCTTTCCTGTCTATATCAATACGTTTAACGGCATCCGCGGGGTTGACGCGAAGCTGTTTGAAGTCGCCCGGGTGCTTGAATTTAAATGGCATCAGCAGATATCCAAAGTGATATTGCCGGCAGCCCTGCCCAATATATTGCTAGGCATTCGCTTATCGCTCGGCATTGCATGGCTCGGGCTCGTTGTGGCAGAGCTGATGGGCTCAAGCTCGGGAGTCGGCTATATGATCATGGATGCGAGACAGTTTTCACAAACGAATAAAGTCTTTGCAGGGATTATCATTTTTGCAGTGGTTGGAAAGCTGACGGATTCCTTCGTCAGGCTGCTGGAACGAAAGCTGTTAAAGTGGAGAAACAGCTACGAAGGATAAAAGATATAAAGGGGAGATGAATATGGAAATTCTTTGGTTTATACCGACTCATGGAGACGCGAGATATTTAGGATCTGAAAGTGATGGACGGACTGCGGATCATCTTTACTTTAAACAAGTCGCGCAGGCGGCAGACAGGCTGGGATATACAGGAGTTCTTCTGCCAACGGGAAGATCGTGCGAGGACCCGTGGCTTACAGCGTCGGCGCTGGCAGGAGAAACAAAGGACTTAAAGTTTTTAGTCGCGGTAAGACCTGGTTTAATGCAGCCTTCTCTGGCAGCCAGAATGACATCAACCCTAGACCGCATTTCAGACGGCCGGCTGCTGATCAACGTTGTGGCTGGGGGCGATCCGTATGAGCTGGCAGGCGATGGCCTGTTTATCAGCCATGATGAGCGCTATGAAGCAACAGACGAATTTTTAACCGTTTGGCGGAGACTTTTGCAGGGAGAAACGGTTTCCTATGAAGGAAAGCATATAAAAGTGGAAAACAGCAATCTGCTTTTCCCGCCGCAGCAAGAGCCGCATCCGCCCATCTATTTCGGTGGTTCGTCACAGGCTGGGATTGAAGCTGCCGCAAAGCATACAGACGTATACTTGACATGGGGTGAGCCGCCTGAACAAGTAAAAGAAAAGATAGAGAGAGTCAAAAAGCAAGCGGCAAAAGAAGGGAGATCCGTTCGATTTGGCATTAGGTTGCATGTCATTGCCCGTGAAACTGAACGAGAGGCGTGGGAAGCGGCAGAGCGCTTGATCAGCCACTTGGATGATGACACCATTGCCAAAGCGCAGGCAGCTTTGAGCCGTTACGACTCTTCAGGCCAGCAGCGGATGGCCGTCCTTCATCAAGGCGATCGGACGAAACTTGAAATCAGCCCGAATCTGTGGGCGGGGATCGGCCTGGTCAGAGGAGGGGCAGGAACAGCTCTTGTCGGTGATCCGCAGACGATTGCCGACCGGATAGCGGAGTATCAGGCACTCGGCATAGAATCGTTTATATTCTCCGGCTATCCGCATTTAGAAGAAGCGTATTATTTTGCAGAGCTTGTATTTCCGCTTTTGCCGTTTGAAAATGATCGGACGAGAAAGCTTCAGAACAAAAGGGGAGAAGCGGTAGGAAACACTTATTTTGTCAAAGAGAAAAATGCATGAGTTTAACTAAAATACAGTCCCCGAACATGGTATGATATTCAAAAAAAGGGGGCTTTTTTTCTGAAAACATTGAGAAGCGCGGCAGTCATTTGCCTCATAGCTATGCTGTCAGCATGCGGACATTCAAAACAGATGGAAATCAAAGCGGCGGACATATCAGAACTTGAAAAAAACAGAATGGATGTTGCAGCTTCACAGGCATTCACTGCTGAAGCCGTCAATATCGGTGAAGGTATTTCTTCAGCTGACATGTACATCGAACATTATCAAAAGGGAAAGCTTGTTGAGAGGTTAGGACCGGCTAGTGCAGATTATTCAGAGGAAAAACCCGATACCATACAATTTGTTTATTTTGAGAATGAAGAGGGGGCAGGAAAGAATAAACATACCACCATTCATTTTGGCATTGTGGATAAACAGGGAAATATAGCGGCTGATTCATCGGTGAAACGCGACGATAGCACAACACGGGAAATGACTCAGAATATTTCATCGCCGGAACCGATTACTTTCGAGAAGCCTGCTTTGATCGGCAGCAGTATTAGAGGGACTGACGAGACAATGCACACCTCTGAACATAAAAAAGAGCTCATTAAGCATCAAGATGCGTTACTGTATTATGTGGAATTGCATCATTAGAATGGGCGGCTTCAGGCCGTCTGTTTTACAAAGCGGTATGCTTGCTTTTTTGAATGGTGCATGATACATTTTAAATCGTAATAATTTCGATTTAAAAGGGAGGCTATGTGACTTGGCTAAAAAATCAAAAGTGGCAAAAGAGTTAAAACGCCAACAGCTTGTTGAACAATACGCTGATATTAGACGCGAGTTGAAGGAAAAAGGAGATTACGAGGCACTCAGCAAGCTGCCAAGAGATTCAGCACCGGGAAGGCTTCACAACCGCTGCATGGTAACGGGGCGCCCGAGAGCATATATGAGGAAGTTTAAAATGTCCAGAATCGCTTTCAGGGAGCTGGCCCATAAAGGCCAGATTCCCGGTGTGAAAAAAGCAAGCTGGTAAGAAAAAACTCCGGCCGATTACAGCGCGCCGGAGTTTTTTTCGTTTTTCTTGAAAGAGATGACGTAGGAAAGGTGCTGGATGATCATGATGATAAACACAATAATAATAGGGAAAAACGGAATACGCGATTGAAAAAGCGGATAAAAAATGAGAAGAACGGCTGCGGCAGGCAGCGAGAAGTAGACAGCGATATATGACGCGCGGCATGCTTTTGCCGTCATCATCTGCTCTCTTTCATCCTGCTCTTCAAACTCATCAGGCAGAAGAAGCTGCTTTCTGGCAGGGCGGCTTTTTTTCTGTAAGTACAAATAAACCGCAGACGCCGCAACAAACAGAATAAAGGGGGTGAGGTTTAATTCAAATACCATCCCGCCGCTCTTTGTGCCGAAAAAAGATGCTATGCCTTCTGAGGCTTCAAAGTATGAAATCAGCGTCCAGCATGCAAGGCCAAATAATACAAGGTGAAAAGCTGCTTTTGTTTTCATGCTCATCTTAGTTTTCCTCCTCTAACCAAAAGACATCCTCCATTTTCATGGAGAAGGCTTTGCAGATTTTCAGTGCTAACAGCAGTGAGGGAACATAATCGCCTTTTTCAATCGCTGCCACAGTCTGTCTTGTGACGCCGACCGTTTCTCCGAGTTTTTCCTGAGAATAGCCGAAGCGTGCCCTCAGCTCTTTTACTTTATTTTTCATCATGACGTCTGTCCCCTTCACTTTCTCGATTGATTATATTGTATAGTATACTTAACATTATGTAAATGAAACTTAACAAATTTACAAAAAGATAACTTTTTTTCGACAAAATTTTTATATTCCCTTGACGAAAAATAAATAAACATGTAATATAAAAAAAGTCAGAGCGGTACTGTTACTGACAACCACAAATGCGGGTGTAGTTTAGTGGTAAAACCTCAGCCTTCCAAGCTGATGTCGTGAGTTCGATTCTCATCACCCGCTCCATACATACGTTATTAACGCAGTGTTTCGTTTCTCAGATAAACGAAGTATTGCGTTTTTTTATGTAAAAAAGAACACGACATTCGTGTTCTTTTACGTAAGCCAATGTACTGTATGGGTGCCGCCGTGAATTTGTTCAAACATTTTCGTTAATGATGATAAGAGGTTAACAGCGCTGCTTTTCTCAATAGATGGCGGGAAAAAAATGATTTGCAGCATATTCTTAGTCTCGTTTGAAACGGGATAGTGGTTGACGCTGTTTTTGAAATCGCCAAAAATGCCGTTTTCATCAGAGAAAAGCAGTATATTTTCTTTTTCTCCCAATGAGATTTGGACCGGCTCATGAAGCTTTCCGGCATCATAAATCATAATAGGCAGAGAATATTTTAATGCGAAAAAATCGATTGTGTCATGGGCCGAATCTTTACTTTCCATGAATTGTTCCTTGGATATCGGGACCAGCATGTCCTCCATTGGGGTTGTTTCTCCCTCAAATGAAGGGTTAAGCTGTTTAAAGAGTTCCTGCCATTCCTTGACGAAGGATTCATCGGATATACCGCCGTCCGCATAGTCGAAAAACAAGGATTCTTGAAACAGGCGGAGTCTGCCTTTCAGCATTTGCGGTGAGGAGCCGACTTCGATATTCTCATAAATGACAGCAGCTGCATGTAAGCCGGCCGCACGTTCAGTAATAACAGAATCAAGTTTGATATTCACTAGCATTCACTCCAGTTACGTGATATCAACCTATTATAAACGCTGTATCGTTTTATCACAAAGAAAGGAGGCTGTGCAAAACATGAACGTTTATCAGCTCAAAGAAGAATTAATTGAATACGCGAAAAGCATTGGCGTGGACAAGATTGGTTTTACGACCGCTGATACTTTTGACAGTTTAAAAGACCGTTTGATTCTTCAAGAATCACTCGGCTATCTCTCCGGCTTTGAAGAGCCAGATATCGAAAAAAGGGTGACGCCGAAGCTTCTTTTGCCGAAAGCGAAATCAATAGTGGCAATTGCTCTCGCATATCCTTCCAGAATGAAGGATGCGCCGAGAAGCACGAGAACTGAGCGCAGGGGCATTTTTTGCAGAGCTTCCTGGGGAAAAGACTATCATGATGTGCTGAGGGAAAAGCTTGATCTGCTGGAGGATTTTCTAAAAAGCAAGCATGAGGATATCAGAACGAAGTCAATGGTTGATACAGGTGAATTGTCTGATCGCGCCGTTGCGGAACGTGCCGGAATCGGATTCAGTGCGAAAAACTGTATGATCACAACACCCGAGTATGGCTCTTATGTGTATTTGGCGGAAATGATCACAAATATCCCTTTTGAGCCTGATGTGCCGATTGAAGATATGTGCGGGTCCTGCACGAAATGTTTGGACGCCTGTCCGACGGGAGCACTGGTTAATCCCGGGCAGCTTAATGCGCAGCGCTGCATCTCTTTTCTGACCCAGACAAAAGGATTTTTGCCTGATGAATTCCGGACAAAAATCGGAAACCGCCTGTACGGGTGCGATACGTGCCAAACGGTATGCCCTCTCAATAAAGGGAAGGATTTTCATCTACATCCGGAAATGGAGCCTGATCCTGAGATTGCCAAACCGTTATTGAAGCCTCTTTTGACCATCGGTAATCGGGAATTTAAGGAGAAATTCGGGCATGTCTCAGGTTCTTGGCGCGGGAAAAAACCGATTCAGCGAAACGCCATTCTCGCGCTTGCGCATTTTAAGGATGCTTCCGCACTGCCTGAATTGACGGAACTGATGCACAAGGATCCGCGTCCTGTCATCAGGGGGACAGCCGCATGGGCAATCGGAAAAATCGGAGACCCCGCCTACGCGGAAGAGCTTGAAAAAGCGCTGGGAAAAGAGAAGGATGAAGAGGCAAAGCTGGAAATTGAAAAAGGAATTGAGTTGCTAAAAGCTTCAGGCATGACTAAACAAGGCCTGTCCTGACATACGTATAGAGCAGAAGGAAAAAACACTTGAGATCATCCAAGTGTTTTTTCTCTATAAAAAAGTATGGCGGGTGGGGTGAGCTTGAAGCACATTTTAGAACAATTAGCGGAGGAGCGGCTGGGCTTTCTGGTTAACGGGCATGCTATGAGACAGGAGTCTCAAGTCGGAGACCTTAAAGTCATGGAGCGTAAGAAAAAGCTTCTGGAAAAACGTAAAGTTGACATCATAAAAGCGAAAGCAAAGGCCGTGATTAATCATGTGCGGGTTGAGGATGACGGAACGACCTGCCTTTCGTATACCATCCATTACGAATACGTGTGTAAGGAACAAGATGACAGCTTGTATATAGAAGAGCACATAGAGGAGCGAATGGCTTTCCTGTATGATCACATTTTGATTAGTGATCAGGAAATTGCGAAAAAGCCGGCTGGATTTCATGAAGGGACCAGTATTATTGACTATTCTGAAGCTGAAGAGGAAAGAGAAGCGTTTGGCAGGGCTTTTCAATACGATCGTCTCGGCGCTGTCCAATATGCCGAGAAATTTTGGAACAAGCGCAATCCTGCTTATAAAAATTTCAGCGATAACTGTACAAATTTTATTTCTCAGTGTCTTCATGCAGGAGGCGCGCCGATGCGCGGTCATCCGAACAGGGGATCAGGCTGGTGGATGAAACAAAGCTCATGGAGCTACAGCTGGACGGTGGCGCACTCTATGAAAATGTATTTGTCGAATTCAAAGGCCGGACTGCGTGCGGTGCGGGTGAAATCAGCGGAAGAACTGATGCCGGGCGATGTGATTTGCTATGACTTCGAAGGAGACGGCCGCTTTAATCATACAACGATTGTCGTGGCAAAGGACAAAGGCAATATGCCGCTTGTCAACGCCCAGACCTATGACAGCCGGATGAGGTATTGGTCATATGAGGATTCTACGGCATACACGCAGTCAATACGATATGCCTTTTTTCATATCGTTGATGATACGACAAAAGAGTAATTAATGTTATAATGATGGGCGGATAAGAAAAACAGAGGTGAACATTGTGGCATTACATGTCGTTTTATATCAACCAGAAATTCCCGCTAACACAGGGAATATTGCACGTACTTGTGCAGCAACCAATACAACGCTACACCTGATTCGTCCGCTCGGCTTTTCAACGGATGATAAAATGCTGAAGCGTGCCGGACTCGATTATTGGGAGTTTGTTAACGTTGTGTATCATGATTCGTTAGAAGAATTGTTTGAGGCATATGAAAAAGGCCAGTTTTTCTTTATTACAAAATTTGGCCAGCAGCCTCATACATCATTTGATTACACTGATCTTGACGAGGATTATTTCTTCGTGTTCGGAAGAGAAACAAGCGGTTTGCCAAAGGATTTAATTCAAAATAATATGGACCGCTGCCTGCGTCTTCCGATGACAGAGCATGTCAGATCGTTAAATCTGTCCAATACTGCCGCGATTCTTGTTTATGAAGCGCTGCGCCAGCAAAATTACCGTGATTTAAAATAGTGAAAAAACCCGCTCATCGATGATGGGCGGGTTTTTTTGCGGATGTTGAAATGCTTTGTTTCGTTTTTGGGCTTAACAACGTAACAGTGTTATGTTACAATGTACCCATCAAAGGAGCTGGACTTATGGAAGAACAATTAATCTCTAAAAAAGAATTACTTGAAAGAACATCGATTTCATACGGTCAGCTGTATCGATGGAAGCGGAAAAACTTAATACCTGAGGAATGGTTTATTCGTAAATCCACATTTACAGGGCAAGAGACGTTTTTTCCGAGAGAGGAGATTTTAAAACGTATATCAATGATTCAAAAGATGAAAGAAAATTTGTCTTTGGATGAAATGAGGGAAATGCTGTCGCCGAAAATGAAGGATGTCAGCATGACCGCTGATGAATTGCTTCATAAAGGTTTGGTTTCAAGGCCTGCTCTTGAAGCCTATTCAGAAGACGGAGGAAGTCCGGTTTTTTCATCCAGCGATTTGCTTTCGCTATATGTGCTTGAGGGACTGCTGCAGTCTGGAAATGTCAGCCTTGCAGAAGCAAAAATGGCTGCAGAGGTATTAAAGAAGCATGATAATGAAGAGATTGAAAAACAGACGGAGCTGATTGTGCTCCGCAAGCTCGGTGTCACAACTTGTTTTATAGCGGCTGCGGCGGACAGCATTTTGTTTGAATCATCCGTAAAGGTTGTGGAACGGGTAGATTTATTAAAAGCTTCAGAGGAATTAAAAACAACATTTATGCAGGAGGGCCATCAATGGATGTAGTGGAAAAGCTGGTGATAAACGGATCAGGAAGTTCAAAGGGAGGAACATTTCAATCTGTTGAGATTAATGGCAGCGGGACAGTGGCCGGGGACGTGGAGTGTGATACTTTTTCTTTTAATGGAAACGGAAAAGCTGACGGCAGCGTCAAAGCGAAAGCGGTAACCATCAGCGGTTCAGGAAAGATACATGGAGACGTTGAAGCAGAATCTATCCGGATTAATGGCACTGGTTTTATCCAAGGAGAGGTATCTGCAAAACAATTGAAAATCGCTGGATCATCAACATTTGGCGGCACTGTCAAGGCTGATGGCATTGACATTAGCGGAAAAGCTGTCATGGAAGCAGATTGTGAAACGGAAACCTTTCAATCAGAAGGGAAATGCAAAATCAGCGGGCTTTTAAATGCAGACCAGGTGATCATTAAGCTTTCTGCAGGGGAAAGCTATGCGCGGGAGATCGGCTGCCGCCATCTTCAAGTGACCTGCAGAAAAGGAATGCTGACATTGCTCAGATTGATGTCGCAGCCTGTTCTAACAGCAGAGCTGATCGAAGGTGACGTGATTGAATTGACAAATACAAAGGCGAAAACCGTGCGCGGAAATAAAGTGGTCATCGGCCCGGATTGCCAGATTGAAACTGTCGAATACAGCGGGGACTATACCTGTGATCCAAGCGCATCGGTTGAAACATCCACAAAGTTGTAAGGAGGATCGTAATGGAGACAACAAAACTGGGAAATTTAAAATTATATGGCGCTGGGCATGCCGCAGGAGGCGCGTATCACAATGTCAGCATCAAAGGAGAAGGTGTAGTTGGAGACGGGCTGTCTGCTGTAGGCTGCCGCATATACGGAACGGGCCTTTTTCTCGGAAAAGCAGAGACTGAGCGGTTGCGTGTGCTCGGAGAAAGTGAATGTAAAGGCGATCTGACAGCCGGCAAAATCAATATATATGGGACAATGAAAGTCAGCGGCTCACTTCAATTTGATCGATTCAATCTGAAAGGCCAGACTGAAATTGGCGGGAATATGACTGGAGAATCCTGCGATGTGAAAGGGAAGCTCAGCGTAAAAGGTGATTGTGAAACAGAAATGTTCCATGTCACAGGCTGTGTTGATGTATCGGGGTTATTAAATTCGGGTGAGATCAAGCTGGGATTGAGCCATGATATAAGCCATGTGCAGGAAATCGGCGGAACAACAATTACAGTGAAAAGACGCGCGAGTTTTTTTAACCGGAAGAAAGTGAAGCTGATCGCCGATGTCATAGAAGGAGATCGGGTTTATTTGGAGAATACCGAAGCGGCAGTTGTCAGGGGAAAAGAAGTGATCATCGGGCCGGGATGCAGTATCGGAACAATTGAGTACGAAAACAAATATGAATGCGATCCGCATTCACAGATTAAAGAAAAAACAAAACTGTAAAACATTGTTCTGTTATACAAAAAGGGTGCTCTTTCAGGAGCACCCTTTTTTATTCTTTTCCAGGCTTGCTTTCGTATCCTGCGGTAAAAATTGATACTAAAAAAGTGACAATGACACCCATCATGATGATTGTTTTCACCGTCTCTCCCCCTCTTCAATTTTTCCGTGCTGTCCGAGTCTGGATGATTCTGTATTTTTCTTTATTATGAACGGTCGCAGTCTGCCTTGTCAACGATGTATAAGTATCTTTATTTTTAAGAAACCAAAGCATGTATCACGAGATGGCGGCATAGATTGTATCAAAGTACCTTATTTGCATAGTGTATCAAACATGATAGAGGAGGTCCTTATGGATATATTAAAGAAAATTGAACAGTACAGAGAGGAAGAGCAGCGGCTGAAATGGGAGGGAACTTTCGCCGATTATTTGGAGATTATTAAAGAAAATCCGATGGTCGCGCAATCTGCTCATTCTCGAGTTTTTAATATGATAAAAGACAGCGGGATAGAGGAGATTGACGGACGCAAGAAGTACAGTTTTTTTGACCGCGAGCTGTTCGGGCTTGAAGAATCTCTGGAGCGTCTAGTGGAAGAGTATTTTCATCCGGCTGCCAAACGTCTAGATGTCAGAAAGCGGATTCTATTGCTGATGGGACCTGTGAGCGGCGGTAAATCCACGTTGGTCACGATGCTCAAAAAAGGTCTCGAAGCGTACACGCTGACAGATAATGGCGCTGTATATGCGATTAAAGGCTGCCCGATGCACGAGGACCCTCTACATTTAATCCCCCATCATTTACGCGATGACTTTTACAGAGAATACGGCATTAGAATAGAAGGAAGTCTTTCTCCTTTAAATGTCATGAGGCTGGAGGAAGAGTACGGAGGAAGAATTGAGGATGTGAAGGTGGAACGCATCTTCTTTTCAGAAGATAAGCGTACGGGAATTGGAACATTCAGTCCCTCTGATCCGAAATCTCAGGATATTGCCGATTTGACGGGGAGTATTGATTTCTCAACAATCGCCGAGTACGGTTCAGAATCGGATCCGCGCGCTTACCGGTTTGACGGAGAGCTGAATAAAGCGAACCGCGGGATGATGGAGTTTCAGGAGATGCTGAAATGTGATGAGAAATTTCTCTGGCATTTGCTTTCCTTGACACAGGAAGGGAATTTTAAAGCTGGACGGTTTGCGTTAATTTCTGCTGATGAGCTGATCGTGGCTCACACGAATGAAACGGAGTATCGCTCATTTATTGCTAATAAGAAGAATGAAGCCCTGCACTCAAGAATCATTGTGATGCCGGTTCCTTATAATTTAAAAGTGTCTGAGGAAGAGAGAATTTATGAAAAAATGATCGCAGAAAGCGATGTGGCGGATGTTCATATTGCCCCGCATACGTTGAAGGTCGCCGCGATGTTCTCAATCCTTACCCGGTTAAAGGAGCCGAAGCGGTCGGATATTGATCTGGTCAAGAAAATGAGACTGTATGATGGAGAAAGTGTGGAAGGATATAATTCTGTCGACGTTGAGGATATGAAAAAAGAATATAATGATGAAGGCATGAGCGGCATTGATCCGCGGTACGTGATCAACCGGATTTCTTCAACGATTATCAGAAAAAATATGGAATCGATTAATTCTCTCGATGTCCTTCGCTCCTTAAAAGAAGGTCTTGATCAGCACCCATCAATTTCAAGCGAGGACAGGGAGCGGTATTTGAATTTTATTTCTGCCGCCCGCAAGGAATATGACGACATTGCGAAAAAGGAAGTTCAAAAAGCGTTTGTGTATTCGTATGAAGAATCAGCAAAAACACTTATGGACAATTACCTCGATAACGTAGAGGCTTATTGCAATAAAAATAAGCTTCGTGATCCTTTGACAGGAGAGGAAATGAACCCTGACGAAAAGCTGATGAGATCCATCGAAGAGCAGATCGGCATTTCGGAAAACGCCAAAAAAGCGTTCCGCGAAGAAATTTTAATCCGCATCTCGGCCTATGCGAGAAAAGGCAAGCGGTTTGATTACAATTCCCATGAAAGACTGCGTGAAGCTATTCAGAAAAAGCTGTTTGCTGATCTGAAGGATGTCGTTAAAATTACGACTTCAACAAAAACGCCGGATGAACAGCAGCTGAAAAAGGTAAACGAAGTCGTGGCCCGTTTAATTGATGAGCACGGCTACAACTCGACGAGCGCCAATGAGCTGCTGAAATATGTCGGCAGCCTGCTGAACCGATAAGCAACGTGACCCGTCCGAATAGGGCGGGTTATTTTGTCCCATTTTCTAAATAGTTTGTCAATTAAATGTGCTTTTATGCATATGATGAATATAAATCTTTTCGAAAGACTTGTTTCATAATCTGGCACAAGCCGGAATACGTATGTATCACGACCACAAATGGTTAAGGAGGGGAATTCATGTCCCAAAATGACAGCGGCCATTTTTTGATTTCTGAGGAAAACTGGTCCCTCCATCGCAAAGGCTTCGATGACCAGCAGCGCCACCAGAAAAAAGTGCAGGAAGCGATCAAAAACAATCTTCCGGACCTCGTAACTGAGGAAAGCATTATTATGTCTAATGGAAAAGATGTAGTGAAGATCCCAATCCGTTCACTTGATGAGTATAAAATCCGTTATAACTATGATAAAAATAAACATGTAGGGCAAGGAGACGGCGAGAGCCAGGTTGGAGATGTTGTGGCCCGGGATGGATCAGACAAAAAACAAGGGCCTGGAAAAGGGCAGGGTGCCGGTGATCAGGCAGGCGAGGATTATTATGAAGCGGAAGTTTCATTAATGGATTTAGAAGAAGCGCTTTTTAAAGAATTAGAGCTTCCGAATCTCCAGCAAAAAGAGCGGGACAATATCATTCATACAGATATCGAGTTTAATGATATCCGTAAAACAGGGTTAACCGGTAATATTGATAAGAAAAGAACGATGATGTCAGCCTTTAAACGAAACGCAATGTCAGGAAAACCGTCGTTCTATCCAATTTATCCGGAGGACCTGAAATATAAGACGTGGAATGACATCACAAAGCCCGAATCAAAAGCCGTCGTTTTAGCCATGATGGATACAAGCGGCAGTATGGGGGTTTGGGAAAAATACATGGCCAGAAGCTTCTTTTTCTGGATGACCCGTTTTTTGCGGACAAAATACGAGACTGTGGAAATTGAATTTATTGCCCATCATACAGAAGCAAGAGTGGTCTCGGAGGAGGATTTTTTCTCAAAGGGAGAAAGCGGCGGAACAATTTGTTCTTCCGTATATCGGAAGTCGCTTGAGCTTATTGATGAAAAGTACAATCCCGCCCGCTATAACATTTACCCGTTTCATTTTTCTGACGGTGACAATCTGACATCTGATAACGCGCGCTGTGTGAAACTGGTCAATGATATTATGAAGAAGGCCAATCTATTCTGTTACGGCGAGGTCAATCAGTACAACAGGCATTCAACGTTAATGTCTGCATATAAAAATGTAAAAGATGAGAAATTTAAGTACTATATTTTAAAACAGAAATCTGATGTTTTTCAGGCTCTAAAGAACTTTTTCAGAAATGAAGAGTCTGGTGTAAGCCATCAATTTTCGTAATGAAAAGCCCATTTCAGGGCTTTTTTTTATTTAATAAAAGCAAGAAAACGCTTGCGAAAAAAATACGGGAGAAAAAGAAATTTTTCCTTTGACAAATCTTCTTTCATTTATTAATATTTTATCTTGTGAACTATTATTGAGGAATGAGGTGAAAAGGAGTTGACTGAATCAGAACGTGCTTTGCTCACTTTTGAACAGCTCTTCGATACGTCTCGGGCGATATATAAAAAACAGAAGAAGATATTGGAGATTGTGCTTGAGCCTTTTGATATTACAGTCCTTCAATATTTGCTGATGTTTAAAATTCATCAAAGCGGAAGCACCCCGCTGAGCAAGCTGGCAATGTCGCTTGATCTTAAGCCTGCTTCTGTGACGCGGATGACAGATATTCTGTATAAACGCCAATTGATGAATCGATATGACAGTCCGGATGACCGCCGTATCGTCATGATTCAGTTAACCGAAGAGGGGGAAGAACTGATAGAAAAAGCCGCTGTGCAATATGCAAAAATGGGTGCTGGCTTGTACCAAAAGCTTGATACCTCCCAGCTGCAGTATTTGCGCAAACTAGCCGGAAGCTTAACGAAGCTTGCTGAAGGCTGTTCAGAAAAAAGCGGTAATTAAAAACTTCTCACATATTTTCACCAGCTTTCCGCAAAATGATAGAGGATGAAACGAAAGGAGAAAACAAAATGAACAGAGGACGTTTAATTCTGACCAACATTATCGGTTTGATTGTTGTTCTTGCAATTATAGCTGGAGGTGCTTATTACTATTATCAAAGCACAAACTACGTAAAAACAGATGAAGCAAAAGTAGCGGGCGATATGGCTGCTATTACTGCTCCAGCAGCAGGTAAAGTATCTGACTGGGATCTGGACGAAGGAAAAACAGTGAAAAAAGGCGACACAGTTGCAAAAATCAAAGGCGAACAAACTGTTGACGTAAAATCCATTATGGATGGAACAATTGTGAAAAACGAAGTGAAAAACGGACAAACCGTACAAGCTGGTACAACAATTGCACAAACGATTGACATGGACAACCTATACATCACAGCAAATATTAAAGAAACAGATATTGCGGATATTGAAGTAGGAAATAGTGTAGACGTAGTAGTTGACGGAGACCCTGATACAACATTTGACGGTACTGTAGAAGAAATTGGCTATGCGACTAACTCAACTTTTGATATGCTTCCATCTACAAATTCAAGCGGAAACTACACAAAAGTAACACAAAAAATTCCTGTGAAAATTTCAATCAAAAACCCATCTGATAAGGTGCTTCCTGGAATGAATGCATCTGTTAAAATTTCTGAGTAAAACAGATCAGTCATCAAACCATGAAAGGAGGTTGTCTTAGATGGCTACAGGCAAAGAAAAAAATGCAAAAAACCCTATGTCATTGCTGATTGTGCTAATGGCGGGTTTATTTTTGGCAATCCTAAACCAAACACTGCTTAATGTTGCAATGCCGCACTTAATGACTGAATTTGGCGTAAGTGCAACGACGATTCAGTGGCTGACAACAGGTTACATGCTTGTTAACGGTGTATTGATTCCGTTATCTGCTTTCCTGATTACACGATTTGGCCAGCGGAGTCTCTTTCTCGTCGCGATGTTTTGTTTTACGCTCGGTACGTTAGTCTGCGGTATCGCACCTAACTTCTCTACAATGCTGATCGGCCGTTTGATTCAGGCCGTGGGCGGAGGTATCTTGCAGCCGCTCGTTATGACAACCATTCTGTTAATTTTCCCGCCTGAAAGCAGGGGGAAAGGAATGGGGATTTTCGGGCTAGCGATGATGTTTGCTCCAGCGGTCGGCCCGACTCTTTCCGGGTGGATTATTGAGCATTATACATGGCGCATTATGTTTTACGGACTTGTGCCGATCGGCGCAATTGTTATCATTGTGGCTTTCTTCATCTTTAAAAATATGGTGGAGCCGCAAAAAATCAAACTCGATACTCTTGGCGCAATCCTCTCGATTGTCGGATTCGCCTCCTTATTATACGGGGTCAGTGAAGCCGGATCTGACGGCTGGACCGACCCGATTGTATTGTCTACAGTTATTATCGGAGCCATTGCAATTGTTGCTTTTGTTGTTCAGCAATTGCGTCATGATGATCCGATGCTTGATTTCAGAGTGTTTAAATATGACATTTTCTCACTCTCGAGTGTCATTAATATCATTATTACAGTGGCACTTTACACTGGTATGTTCCTTTTACCGATCTATCTGCAAAACCTGGTCGGCTTTACGGCGCTTCAATCCGGTCTGCTTCTGCTTCCGGGTGCGATCGTTATGCTGATTATGTCACCGATCTCAGGTATTTTGTTCGATAAATTCGGACCGAGACCGCTTGCGATTATAGGGCTTCTCGTGACAGTGGTAACAACCTATCAATACACGCAATTGACAATTGATACACCATATACACACATCATGCTGATCTATTCAATTCGTGCATTTGGTATGTCTCTCTTAATGATGCCAGTCATGACAGCCGGGATGAACCAGCTACCTGCCCGTCTGAACAGCCATGGAACGGCGATGAGCAACACGCTTCGCCAAATCAGCGGATCAATCGGAACAAGTTTAATTACGACGATTTATACAAACCGGACGACATTCCATTATTCACAAATTGCAGATAAAACAAGCACGGCGGACCCGAACTTCCTCCATGCGTTCCAAAATGCAGTTTCGAATTTAATGGTGAATATGAATGTGTCTTATGATACGGCGAAAACATATGTGTACTCACATATTTATAAACACGCGTCACTCGATTCCAATGTCATGGGGATAAATGATGCCTTTATGTGGGCAACCTTATTCTGTGTAGCAGGTTTGATTTTAAGTATCTTCCTGCGTGACGTCAGAAAAGATAAATTGCGTAAGAAGAAAAAAGAGGAGCTTTCATTACTTCCTGCTCCAAAAGAAGCTAAGGAATCTTAATCTGTACAGGGAGGTTTCCTGAATGAAAATTTATGTAGTGTATGATAGTGAAGGCGAACATACTAAAGTGCTTGCAGAAGCAATTGCTGAAGGCGCGCGAGAAAACGACGCGGCTGAAGTGTTCATCGACCATGTAGATCAGGCTGATATCCGCAAGCTTAAAGATATGGATGCGATTATTTGGGGATGCCCAGGGCATTTCGGAACAATCAGCTCCGGTCTTAAAACTTGGATCGACAGACTTGGCTACTTGTGGGCTGAAGGCGAGCTGATCAACAAAGTCGGTGCTGTCTTCTGCACAACGGCAACAACACACGGCGGCTTGGAAATGACAATGCACAATTTAATCACGCCGATGTTCCACCAAGGCATGATTGTTGTCGGACTGCCTGGCAACGTGCCTGAAAACGCACTTTATGGCTCTTATTACGGAGCAGGTGTCACTTGTCCGGTAGACAGTGATGAGTTAATGTCTGAGGAAGGTATTCAGCTTGGACGCGCGTTGGGAAGACGTGTCAGCCAAGTTACAGGAAACCTAACAGCAGGACAGTAAGGAGAGGTTGAAATGGCCATTATTATAGCAATAATTGCTGCTGTCATTGTCATTGCGGCCCTTATTACATTTAACGTCCGCAACGCCTCACCTGGACCTGAGAAGCAAGAAGCAACTGATAGAATCGCACCTCCAGAAGAGGAAAAAAACGAAGCGCATTACCCTGCTGAAGCAAGGGCTGCCGAGCATACGCCATCCGTTGTCAAAAACGATTCTCCAAAAGAGAAGCGTGACACAATGGGTGATGATATTTACAGGCAGGCGCTGCAAAAGTTTAAGCATTCTGATGAAGTTCATGCAGAAGAAGAGGTCACTGAGGAAAGTGACAAAATGCAGGACCGCAGCTATCGTGATGCGCTGCTCTCTATGAAAAATAAGAAAAAGTAATGAAAAAGGCAAATCCGTTTACTCATGCGGGTTTGCCTTTTTTGCTGTTTCCATCAATTATGTTTTTATCAAATAAATCCATGGAATATGTTGTATTCCATCTTGATCTAGTGTACTATGTTACTCATACACCGAGGATTTTTTCCGGGAGGTAAAGACATGAATTCTTTTTTAGGTTTATTAAAGAAAGATATCAAGCTTTCAAGAATGTGGCTGCTATTATGGATATGCGGAATCATTTTCTTATTGGGAACAGGCCATATTATAGCTTCTCGCACGAAAGAACCTCTAGTCATTTTTGGTTTTTTTGTTGCAGTTGCTTTTTTTCTGCTTTTCTTATCTCCTGTTTTTGTTTTTTATCACCTTCGCAAGGAAGGGAAATCACAGCTTTGGCTGTACAATCCAAATGGCGGCTTATGGCTGTTTTCTTCTAAATTGGCAGCATCTTTGCTCTATCAATTTGTGATTCAGTTGGCATTAACAGCCTATGGCATATGGATGTATCATATGCTCTCTGTAAAAAATCTGCTGGAGCATCAAGTTGATATAACGAGTACAGTGGCTTTGCTGAATATGTATGGGCTTATTTCTTCGTTAGATATGTCAGTAACAGTCATTGTGTTTTGGACTGTTTTTCACTCTCTCAGAAATTGGCGCGGAATGCGGTGGGCTGCGATGGTTCTGTTGGTCGCAATGTGGTTATTCTTCGATGAATACATCATAAGCCCTTTGGTTGAATCTCAAAAGCATTTCTGGCCTGTAACAGTCTATTGCAATTTTGATTTCCACTTCCATAACGTTTGGAGATTGGAACTAAAACCTATCCATCTGTCTGTGCTAGGGTTTCCTATTGCTATAGTCATCACGTTCTTGCTGCTCATCATGGCTTCAAAACTGCTTGATCGTAAAGTAGAGGTGTAAATATGGACAATCAATTCCAATCCTCGAAACCGATTTATCTGCAGATCGCTGATCAGATCTTTTATAGGCTGGTCAGGAAGGAGCTGCTCCCAGGAGACAAGCTTCCTTCAGTAAGAGAAATGGCGATTCAAACTAAGGTAAATCCCAATACAATTCAAAGAACTTACAGTGAGATGGAAAGGCTGGGTATTGTGGAGACAAGAAGAGGTCAAGGGACGTTTATTGCGGAAAAAGCAGAAATCGTAGACGAGCTGAAAGACAAGCTGACACGAGAGGTGCTGGAAGGCTTTGTCAAGCAAATGAAAGAGCTGGGGCTAACGAAAGAGGAAATGGTAGAAGGGATTAAAACATTCACAGAGGGAGGCTAAAATGGAAATCAAGCTAGAACATGTATCAAAAAAATACGGCCGCCATACGGCCGTCAATGATGTGTCAATCACCCTATCATCCGGACGGATTTATGGCCTGATCGGACCGAACGGCAGCGGCAAGTCAACGACCCTGAAAATGATGGCTGGCCTTCTGTTTCCGACTTCAGGATTTGTGAAAGTTGATGAAGAGCAGGTTACGAGAGAAATGGTGCGTCAAACTGCTTATCTTACTGAGCTTGATATGTTTTATCCGCATTTCACTGTTAAAGATATGGTGAATTTTTATCAGTCGCAGTTTCCTGATTTTCAAACAGAACAGGCTTATAAGCTATTGAATGAGATGCAGCTGAATCCGGAAAAAAAGATCAAAAAGCTATCAAAAGGAAATCGGGGCCGGCTGAAAATCGTTCTTGCTTTAGCGAGACGGGCAGACGTCATCTTGCTTGATGAACCTTTTTCCGGGCTTGATCCGATGGTCAGGGATTCCATCGTAAACAGCCTTGTGTCGTACATTGATTTTGAGCAGCAGATTGTCGTGATCGCGACACATGAAATTGATGAAATTGAGACTTTGTTAGATGAAGTAATCATCCTCGCCAATGGAGAAAAAGTTGCGCAGCGTGAAGTAGAAGATATTCGTGAACAGGAAGGCATGTCTGTTTTGCAATGGTTTAAATCAAAAATGGAAGTTTGCTAGAAAGAGGAGGAATATGATGAAAACAGTGTTGGAATTGAAAAACGTGACTAAAAACATCAGAGGCCGAACGATCATTGATGATCTCAGTTTTACGATTCGTGAAGGCGAGGTATTCGGTTTTTTGGGACCAAACGGAGCGGGGAAAACGACAACCATCCGGATGATGGTGGGGTTAATGAAGCTGTCGAAAGGTGATGTCCTCATTTGCGGCCAATCAATTACGAAAGAATATGCCAAGGCGATTAAGCATATTGGAGCGATCGTTGAGAATCCCGAGCTGTATAAATTTTTGAGCGGATATAAAAATCTCCAGCAATACGCAAGGATGGTCAAGGGTGTCACGAAGGAAAAAATTGATGAAGTTGTTGAGCTGGTCGGTTTAACAGACAGAATCCACGACAAGGTGAAAACATATTCTCTAGGGATGAGACAGCGTCTTGGCTTGGCACAATGCCTTCTGCACGATCCGAAAGTGCTGATTTTGGATGAACCGACAAACGGCCTTGATCCGGCGGGGATCAGAGAAATCAGAGATCATTTAAAGAAGCTGACCCGAGAAAGAGGAATGGCTGTCATCGTTTCAAGCCACCTGCTGTCAGAAATGGAACTGATGTGTGATCGAATTGCGATTCTGCAAAAAGGAAAGCTGATCGATATTCAAAATGTAAAAGATGAAAACATTGATGAGAATGATACATATTTCTTCCAGGTTGAGCAGCCGAGTGAAGCCGCTGCTGTTTTAAATCAGTACGATTTGCTGAGTAAGACAAATGGTGTAGAAATCAAACTGGCTAAAGAGGAAGTCCCTGCGGTTATTGAATTGCTGGTGATGCAGCAAATCCGTATTTATGAGGTCAAGGTCATAACAAAATCATTAGAGGACCGTTTCTTAGAAATGACAGGTGAAACAAAAGAGGAGGTTCAGCATGCTTAATTTGATTTATAATGAGTGGCTCAAAATTTTCAGCCGAGCCGGAACATGGGTGATGATCGGAATTCTGGGGCTGACAATGGTTGGATTTGCATTTTTGGCGAATCATTTTTCTGCTGGTGAATCAAATTCCCATTGGAAACAAGAACTTCAAGCACAAAACGCCGAATTAAAGAAAGAAATCAAAGAAGATCCTTCACTGAAAGATGGGTATAAAGAAACAATCACACTCAACGACTATCGCATCGAGCATAATATCCCTAGTGACACGGGCTATACGGTATGGTCTTATGTAACGGATTCAGCAAACTTTACCATCCTTACCGGTCTGTTTACTATTATCATCGCGGCCGGAATTGTCGCGAACGAATTTAATTGGGGAACGATTAAGCTATTAATGATTCGGCCGCTCAGCCGTTTTCAAATTTTGATGTCCAAATATATTACAGTTCTCCTGTTTGGGCTCCTGTTGCTGTTGATTTTATTTATCGGTTCTACTTTATTAGGGTTGATCTTCTTCGGAACGGGTGGTGAAACCGCCGCGAATATTCATTTAATCTATAAGGATGGCCATGTCATTGAGCAAAACATGATGGGGCATTTGGCCACAACGTATCTTTCTGAATCCGTCTCGGCTTTAATGGTGGCGACGATGGCGTTTATGCTGTCTGCGGTATTCAGAAACAGCTCTCTTGCGGTTGGTTTTTCCATCTTCTTGTTGGTTGCCGGTACGACTGCAACTGCATTTATTGCAGCGAAATTTGACTGGGCAAAGTATATATTGTTTGCTAATGTCGACTTGACTCAGTATGTGGATGGCACACCGTTAATAAAAGGGATGACTATGACGTTTTCTATCGTCATGCTGGCGATATACTTTATTATCTTCCTGTTGCTTGCTTTCGGAATCTTCATGAAGCGGGATATTGCAAACTAATAAAAAAGCTGTTTTGCTTATGCAAAACAGCTTTTTTGTCAAAATAAAAACTGCAGGTTTGCACCTGCAGTTTTTCATATCAATTTATGCTTACGCTTCTTTAGTAACGTTAGCAGCTTGTGGTCCGCGGTTTCCTTCAACGATTTCAAAAGAAACAGCTTGGCCTTCTTCTAAAGTTTTGAAGCCTTCGCCTTGAATAGCAGAGAAATGAACGAATACATCGTCTTGACCTTCTACTTCGATGAATCCGAAACCTTTTTCAGAGTTGAACCATTTTACTTTACCTTCTAACATGAAATTTCCTCCTAAAGCGATCATAACGCTTAAATTCACTATTCTTGCTCTTAACAAACTTTCAAGACGAAAACTCTTACAAAACTTTCTTCTTAAAGATAGTTCGAACAAAAATAATTACCTTTACTCTACCAGTAATCTTCGGAAAAAACAACTGCTTATTGAAACTTTTTTCGGAAAATACCATATTTATTTTTCAATTTGATATTTATTTGCGGAAATTCATCTGCTTTCTCGATATGTGATCATACGTTTGCCTTAGTATTTCTTCATTTTGGGAAGATAAGTAATAGGAATTGACAACCTTATTGGATATGAGTAAGGTAAAAGTTAATCAATATTACAAATGACAACGTTTATCAACTAAGAGAGCGTATGATTTTTATGTCTGATATTGCTTGCATGCTCTAATACATAGATAGGAGTATGGTCACAATGAAAAAGTGGCTTATATGCAGTTTTGTCCTTGTTCTTCTCGTTTCATTTACTGCATGTTCACCGTCTGCAGAACATGAATCGATAAAAATCGGGATTGCTGAGTCTGACGGGGCAATATGGAACTATATTGCTCAAAAGGCTGAAGAGGCAGGGCTGGATATTCAGCTGATCCCTTTTTCTGATTATGCGGAGTCTGATATCGCACTTGCTAACAAAGAAATTGATGCCAACGCCTTTCAAACCATTTCATATTTTCAGTCGTTCACTCAAAAATACAAACTTAATTTGGCACCGCTCGGAACGACATACATAACGCCCATGGGCATTTATTCAAAACGATATGACCGAATCCGAGATATACCGCGAGGAGCTGTCGTTTCTGTTCCGGATAAAGCGTTCGATTTTGGCAGGGCGCTTACGGTGCTCCAGGAAGCGGGTTTGCTAACGCTGAAAAACGGATTTAACGGAACAGGTTCAGTTGATATGATTAAAGATAATCCGAGACACCTGAAATTAAAAGCTGTCCGGCAACAGGATGCAGTGAGCGGTGCCGACGTGTTTGTCATGAAACCATCAGAAGCAAAAAAAGCGGGCCTGAACCCGAAAAAGCATACGCTAAAGAGCGGCGGACCCATGTCTGAGGAAGAGATGAATTTGATTGTTGTCAGAGCGGAGGATCAAGATCGGGAAGCGCTGCAAACCATTCTTGAGCTTTATCAAGCTGATGATACAGCGGCATTTATAGAAAAAGAATATCAGGGAGATCTTGTCCCGGCTTTTCTGCCTTTGAAACGTCTTTCAGATTGGAAGAATGAATTCGAACATTGAATTCATTCTTTTTTTTCTGAAAAACACACTCTGTTCCGTCCCGTTTCTTTCGCTTTGTAAAGCATTTGATCGGCAAGAATGGGCAAGGATCCTGGCTGTTCCGTATTATTGGGGTAATGAGCGGCCCCTAGTGATATCGTAACTGAAAGCTCTTCACCGTTTGTTAATACAATCGGTGCATCACTTACAGTTCTCCTGATCCGTTCAGCGATTCGGGCTGCTTTATCAAGAGAACAGTTCGGCAGGAGAACGGCAAATTCTTCACCGCCGATCCGAGCGGCAGGATCTGTATTTCGGATGCTCTGCTTCAGACGTAACCCCAGCTCTTTGAGCACCTGATCTCCTTCATGATGGCCATATTGGTCATTGATGGTCTTAAAATGATCGATATCCATATAAATCAGTGCAAATTGAAAATGCGGGGTATCGGCCGCCTGCTGATACAGAGCTTTCGTGGTTTCTTCAAACTTTCTTCGGTTATACACGCCTGTTAAAAAGTCAAAGTGCGCCTGAAACTTATATTGTTTAAAAAGAAGATGTGCATTTGTTTCATGATCAATAATATATAAACTGAGCATGCCGCCCGCTATTGATATGATCCAAAAATACAAATGAAGTTCGTATGAATGTAAATCTATAAGAAAATAAAAGGAAAAGGAGATCAAGCTATTTGTGATTATTAAAAGATAGAAAGCATGTTTTAGTTGAACTTTTTTTCTTCTAGAAACAATGAGTGACGGAATGGCAGCGATACAAATGATAATAACCGAGTATAGTGCAGATGTGTTCATCGTAATCAGCAAGCGGCCTGCAGTGATCATGGCCAGGGCCGTTGCCGTTGAAACCCAGCCTCCATAAAGAGCGGCAATCATAATAGGGATATTTCGAAGATCAATAATTGAATGCTGATAGGTAAATCCAAAAACCATCAGAATAACCCCGAGCAAACCGCAGGCCAGTCCTTTAACAGCTTGAAAAGATATGCTGTCTTTTTTATGTACTAGCCTTTCTTTAAACAGGTGGGTGAAGAGATAATTAAATGTGATTAAAATGGTCAAATTTACAAACAGTTCTTTCAGCAAATATTATCACCCTTATATAAGGTACTAAAGATGGAAGGGAAAGAAAAGAACAAAAAAGGCATTATATAAGGTTTTTTTACTTGAATTGATAAGTTAAAATAATTCGCACTTGACCCATCGGAATTAGTGTAATATAGTAAATGAGAAAATTTGAAGGGAGAGTTTACCTGCTTTGGAGACTTTACTGGTTGTATTACATGTATTTATTTTATTTTTACTTATCTTAGGGCTCTTTGTTATGCAGAAAAAACATGTTTCCTTCTCTAAACGTGTATTTACTGCGCTGGGGCTGGGGATTGTATTCGGATTTGCGCTTCAGCTGATTTACGGCCCGACTTCAAATATAGTCATTCAAACAGCCGACTGGTTTAATATTGCCGGGGGCGGATATGTCAAATTGCTTCAGATGGTTGTCATGCCGCTCGTCTTTATTTCGATTCTCGGTGCATTTACAAAGCTGAAGCTGACAAAAAATCTTGGGAAAATCAGCGGTTTGATTATCGGGATTTTAGTAGCAACAACAGCAGTTGCTGCAGCTGTCGGTATCGCGTCCGCGCTTTCATTTGATCTGCAGGCGATTCAGGTTGACCAAGGAAGTACAGAGCTTTCACGGGGACAGGAGCTTCAGCAGAAATCAGAGGATATGACAGCGAAAACGCTGCCGCAGCAGATTGTTGAACTGCTGCCTGGAAACCCGTTTTTAGATTTTACGGGAGCTAGACCGACTTCAACGATCGCTGTCGTTATTTTTGCCGCTTTCCTTGGAGTGGCATTCCTCGGCGTAAAACACAAACAGCCGGAACAGGCAGAAACATTTAAAAAACTGGTTGATGCCGTTTATGCCATTGTCATGCGTGTTGTCACACTCATTTTGAGACTGACGCCTTATGGGGTGCTGGCCATCATGACAAAAACAATTGCAACGAGTGATCTTGACAGCATTCTAAAACTGGGCATGTTCGTGATTGCATCATATGCCGCGTTAATCACTATGTTTATCATTCATTTGCTGCTGCTGACGTTCAGCGGCTTGAATCCGGTGATTTATTTGAAAAAAGCGGTGCCTGTACTTGTATTTGCATTTACGTCAAGGTCTAGCGCAGGTGCTTTACCGCTGAATATTAAAACACAGAGAAGCATGGGTGTACCGGAGGGAATCGCAAACTTTGCCGGTTCGTTCGGTCTTTCGATCGGCCAAAATGGATGTGCCGGCATTTATCCTGCGATGCTGGCGATGATGATTGCTCCGACTGTCGGCCAAAATCCATTTGACCCGGTGTTTATTATCACTGTTATCGCAGTCGTTGCCATCAGCTCCTTCGGGGTTGCCGGAGTCGGCGGCGGAGCGACATTCGCGGCGCTTCTTGTTTTATCATCATTAAACATGCCTGTCGCGCTCGCCGGTTTGTTAATCTCAATTGAACCGTTAATCGACATGGGGCGTACTGCTTTGAATGTCAGCGGAAGCATGACATCCGGTCTTATTACAAGTAAGGTCACAAAAGAAATTGATCAAGGGGCATTTCATGATCAATCCAGAGTGATTGAAGCTGAAGAAGCGTAACATATGAAAACGTGTAATCCAAAGAGGATTACACGTTTTTTTAACGGCCGGGTTCTAAGTCCTCCAGCATTTCCATCATCGTGTTGTCGTCCATGACATTCATTGCGCTTTGTTCAAAATGAATGGGTTCAGCATAATGCGGCTGTCTTTTTTTCGCGGCTGACTCAGTTTGCCTAGTTTGAGACTGTGTATGCTGATGCAGTGGTTGCTGCTGTCCGGCGTGCTGGTGCTGACGGCCATTTTGCCGCTGGCTTTGATGTTGCGAACGGTCTTGGTTATCCCCGCTGCCTCCGCCAAATGCTTGTTTGACTATGTTTCCTACATTAGAAGCATCAAATGTGTTATTTTCTGAATTTCTTCTGTTCATTTGGCCTGTGATAAACCCGCTGATTCTTTGGCGGATCTGAGGTGATAATGCAGCAATAAGCATAGTTGATCCTATGATCAATGCTGCGGGGCTGATTCCTCTTCGCTGGTTGAACAACATGATCCCTCCTTTGCAGTGTATTCATATTTTCCCCCTCGTTAGACAAATTAACCGTTATATTTCCCGGGAAAGCATTTCCTCCAGATTTGCATGCATAATTAAACCCAGTTAGAAAAACCTATAAGTAAAGTGATAAAGGAGGAATTCACATGTTTGGAAAAAAACAAGTCCTTGCGTCTATGCTTCTAATCCCTTTGCTTATGACTGGCTGCGGTGTGGCCGACCAAGGTGAGGGCAGACGTGATAATAATGATGTAAGAAACGTAAATTATCGAAATCCGGCCAATGACGATATGCGCAATGTAAACAATCGGGATAACGTTGACAACAATGTTAATGATAATGTCAATAACAATCGTGTAAATGACGATAATAACAACGACCGAAAACTTGAGGTTGCTGATGAAGCAGCTGATAAAGTAACAGACCTAAAAGAAGTAAAGCATGCCGATATCATTGTGGCTGGAAATCAAGCCTACGTTGCAGTCGTTTTAACCAATGGAAATAAAGGTGCAGTAGAAAACAATCTGAAGAAAAAAATAGCCAAAAAGGTAAGATCTACTGACAAAAACATTGATAATGTTTACGTTTCAGCTAACCCTGATTTTGTAGAGCGTATGCAAGGATATGGAAAGCGTATTCAAAATGGTGACCCAATCGCCGGATTATTTGATGAATTTACACAAACTGTACAGCGCGTATTCCCTAACGCTGAATAAATGAAAAAAGCCGCACAATTTGTGCGGCTTTTTCTTTGCGTTAATGACACACTGCGAACTCAGGCTGCATAGAGTAAAAATAAAAAGGTACAAGACGGACCGGCTCAGGGAGGGAGACGTTTGCGGGATGGCATAGGAAAGCGTGCGGCATCCGCTCTATTCCTGTGCGGAGTCCTTGTGATGCTGGCTGTAAGCTCAGCCATCGTATCAAGCGCGATGTATATCCTGTCTTTTCCAGGTCAGGCATCTGGAATAACAAAAGAACAAGTGACGAAGCACATGAAGAAAGAGTCATTCAAACAGGCCGATATTTATTACACTTCTAAGGAAAAGTCCTTACTGCCATTGACGAAAGAAACGCTTGAATATGCGGTCAGTATTAATCAGATTATGATTGGATATTCGAATCAAAAGCCTATCGACATTATTTTTTTTCCTAATGAAAAACAGATGGAGGCTTACTCCGGTTTATTGGATGTAGTTGGTTTTTATTCTGAACGGGAGCAGCTGATCGGATTGTTGCCTGAAGAGAAAAAGAAACTGTTAGAAGGGGACGAGGTAGCGGTTTATTTGTACCAGAGATTGTTGATTCATGAATACTCGCACCATGCGTTTCACCAGAAATTGAAGGAGCTTGAGACGGATCCCGATGAGTTTCCGTTATGGTTTCATGAAGGGTTAAGCGAGTGGATTGCGAACTATGAATTGCTCATAGATCCGATCACGTTTTCTGTCGTGCCCTTTGACCGTTTGCAGACTGATCGAGACTGGCAGGAAGCCAGAGCCGAATATGACACTGATGTCTATTTGCAAAGCTTTTATATGATCGATGAGCTGACGGACAAATACGGGAAAGACATTATTTCAGAAATGATTAAGGAAACGGCAAAAAAAGGGGACTTTGAAAAAGGGTTTAAATCAGCAACAAAGGAAAGTCTTGATCAATTTGAAAAAGATTTTAAGAAAAAATTTGAAAAAAACAGTGCGGCATTGGATAGTATCTATCCAATGCCTTTGTTATTAGTGAAGTCCTTGCTGACCCATTCCGCCTTGTGTCGGAGGCATTTGTCCTTGGGCAGGATCGAATGAATTTCTCAGCTGTTCCATATCCTGCGCATCAAGCTGAGGAACCTGGTAATAGCCGTGTTTGTTTTGGTATAGGAAAATTTCAAATGCCATTTCAACATACTCCTGAATTTGCGCAGACAGTACGCGTCTTACGGCCGGATTTGTCATTTCCAGAGAAGCCATCGTCAGCATAGAAGCTTGTGCTTTAATCGCGCAAAGCATTTGTCGGCTGATGATGCTGTCATCAATATCATTCATGGATTGAACAGGTTTTTTAGGCTGTGACGGCTGCATGCCGTAAACAGTCTGGTTGTCTTCCTTCATCATATAAGTTGCTGTTTTTTGTGAAGGTTCGCTTCCTGTTTTGAAGCATTCTGCAGTTATATTGTATTGAGATGTGATGAATTGATGTTGACGATCAAGGATGTTTAGTAATTCTTGATCCTTACAGAATTGTCTCAGCATCATAAACTGATCAAGCACAGTAAGTGTTCCGGAAAGCACCTCATGCATATCAAACATTTCATGTCCGCCGTGGTTTTTATGCGGTTTGCCAGGAATACCTTTGTTCATTTGGGATTGCTGCTGCTGATTGAACTGATCCAAACCGAATTCCTCCTTTTTTTTCAGATCAGCTGTATTTTGTGTCAGTCTGCCGTGTATTATGCAGAAGCCTGAAAGGAATTATATGCTGTCTGTCGAAATGATAAGCAGACAAAATCGTTGTCATTATGTGTATAAGGGAGGAAATATGATGAGGCGTATTCTGCATATTGTGTTGATCACGGCATTAATGTTCTTAAATGTAATGTACACGTTCGAAGCTGTAAAGGCAGCTGAACCGCAACAGCCTATATCGATTGAGAAGGCAATACAGCAAAAAGAAGGACAGGCGCTTGTCGAAGGATATGCAGTCGGCCAGGCTGTTTCCCCGCAGCATTATAAGCTGACAAGCCCTTTTTCAAATGATTATAATGTTGCGCTGGCAGACCGTAAAAACGAAACATCGCCCGAACACATCCTTCCTGTGCAAATCCCCTCCGCCTTCAGAAGCCAATTTGGGCTGCAAACCAATCCGCTTCTTCTTGGGAAAAAGATAACGGTTCAAGGAAAGCTTGAAAATTACTTTAACACGACAGGACTTAAAAACGTTCAGTCGATGAACGTAACCGATGACACGAAAACTCCGCCGGCTGAACAGCAAGTGACCATAAATGAAGCACGGGGAAGGCTGAATGAAGAAGTAACGATAAAAGGGATCATTACAGCTGATCAAAACGCAATCGGAGGCGGGAAGCTGTCGACCTTTTTGCAAGATGAAACCGGAGGCATTAACATTTATTCGCCATCCCCTGAACAATTTCCCGAATTAAAAGAGGGTATGGATGTCACGGTGACAGGGAAAATCACGTCTTACCAGGGGCTGAAAGAAATCGTTCCAAGCTCATCAGGCATCAAAATCAACCAGTCAAATCAATCCCTCCCCGCCCCCAAACACTTAACAATCAATGAACTTATTAACGGCAGCCTAGGTGATCAGTATGAAGGAAGCCTTGTGAAACTAACCGCTTTTGTTTCCTCAATTCCAAGTTCTCCTGCCGGCGGCGGTTACAATGTAACAATGATTGATGACGACCATCATGCAATGACGCTCCGGGTTATGAATGAAACAGTGATAAACGAGCTTGATGAGGGCAAATGGTATGAATTTACCGGTGTGTTAAGCAGATACCAAACCTTTCAGCTGCTTCCGCGAAAATCGGCTGACCTGAAGCTGCTTGAAGAGCAGCCCGCACCTCCGTCTGCAGAGGGAGAATATGAAGGGATTGTTGACCGGGTTGTTGACGGCGATACCATTCATCTCAAATCTCCGGTGCTTGGAACGACAAAAATCCGGTTTGTAAATGTAGATACACCTGAAACATATCACACACCAAAAAATGACGCAGATGAAAATCAATTAAGATTTGGCAAAAAAGCATCTGACTATCTAAAAACGGTTCTGTCCCCAGGTGATAAAATTACTGTCAAGGTCGGGAGTGAAGCCAAGGACAGCTATGGCAGACTGCTCGGACAAGTCATAACCGAATCAGGATCAAACGTGAACTTAGAGCTTGTAAAAAACGGCTATGCTCCGACGTATTTTATTTGGCCGGTTGACAATGAAGAGGATTATCAGCAATTTCAGGCCGCAGTAGCCGCTGCAAAAAAAGATCAAAAAGGAATTTGGAATGAAAACGATCCCCTCATGGAAATGCCGTTTGAATTCAGAGCCAGAGAGCAAGGGAAAGGCCTGACAAGATATGTGGGGGACTCGTCGAATAAAACATATGTGCAGCCAGCTGATTGGAAGAAGATAGCTGTGGAAAACAGAATTTTCTTCGCCTCAGCAAGTGAAGCGGAGAGCGCGGGATATAAAAAAAGGCAAACGGCACCTCAAGAACATGTGCCGCTTAGAATTCTCAGCATGAATGATTTGCATGGCAAAATCGATCAGCAATATGAGCTTGATCTTGATGGAAATGGAACTGCAGACGGCACGTTTGGACGCATGGATTATGCCGCCGCATATTTAAAAGAAAAAAAGGCTGAAAAGAAAAACTCGCTGATTGTGCACGCGGGAGATATGATCGGCGGAAGCTCTCCAGTTTCCTCTCTTCTTCAGGATGAACCGACTGTAGAACTGATGGAGGACATCGGATTTGATGTCGGAACCGTGGGAAACCACGAATTTGATGAAGGCACGGATGAACTTCTGAGGATCTTAAATGGCGGTGATCATCCGAAAGGCACAAGCGGATATGATGGACAGAACTTTCCCCTTGTATGTGCCAATTGTAAAATGAAATCAACTGGAGAGCCCTTTTTGCCGGCTTATGACATCATAAATGTGGAGGGCGTACCCGTTGCTTTTATCGGGGTTGTCACACAGTCGGCAGCTGGCATGGTTATGCCTGAAGGAATAAAAAATATCGAGTTTACAGATGAAGCAACAGCGGTGAATAAGGCGGCCGAAGAGCTCAAGAAAAAAGGCGTGAAGGCCATCGCGGTTCTCGCACATATGTCAGCTGAACAAAACGGCAACGCCATTACCGGTGAGTCTGCTGATCTTGCAAACAAAACAGATTCTGAAATTGACGTGATTTTTGCCGCGCATAATCATCAGGTTGTTAACGGTGAAGTGAATGGAAAACTGATTGTTCAAGCGTTTGAATATGGAAAAGCGATAGGTGTCGTTGATGTAGAGATCGATAAAACGACAAAAGACATTGTCAAAAAGTCCGCGGAAATCGTATATGTTGATCAAAGTAAAATCGAACCGGATGTCAGCGCGTCAGCCATTTTAAAGAAATACGAAGCTATTGCGGAACCGATTATCAGCGAGGTAGTCGGCGAAGCCGCTGTTGATATGGAAGGGGGGTATTCAAATGACGGCGATACACCTCTTGGAAACCTGATTGCGGATGGAATGAGAACTGCCATGAAAACGGATTTCGCCCTTATGAATGGCGGCGGCATACGTGAAACGCTGAAGAAGGGCCCGATTACGTGGGGAGATCTTTACAATATTCAGCCGTTTGGAAATGTGTTAACGAAGCTTGAGATTAAAGGAAAAGATTTAAGAGAGATTATCAATGCTCAAATCTCGCCGGTTTTTGGGCCTGACTACAGCATCAGCGGGTTTACGTATACGTGGGATAAAGAAACCGGAAAAGCAGTTGATATGAAAATGGCAGATGGCACCGAGATCCAGCCCGATGCCACATATACATTGACCGTCAACAACTTTATGGCGACGGCGACAGGAGCCAAATATCAGCCAATCGGACTGCTGGGAAAAAATCCGGTGACAGGGCCTGAGGATTTGGAAGCGACAGTTGAGTACGTGAAGAGTTTTGATGAGCCAATTGCGTATACAAAAGAGGGAAGAATTAAGCTTGCTGAAGCCAGTGATATTGAAGACCCTGTAACAGAAGACCCGATTACGGAAGAGCCTGGAGATGATCCGGGGACGGAGGATCCGATTAAAGAGGATCCAAGGCCAGGTGAAGATTTGCCTGATATAAAAGAAACTCCGGGAACAGCACCGGTTCATCAGCTGCCGCCTTCAGCCATTTCGAGATTCGATGAAATACCTATCAATAACACAAAAAACGCTGCTAATAGCATCAGCACATTGCCGTTACAAACCGAGACTGCGGAAAGCGGGTCTGATCATCAGCTTCCGGATACGTCAGCGGGCTACTATAACTTTATGGTAATCGGTGCGGCGGTGACATTGTCAGGAACTTATCTATATGTCAGAAGAAAAAGGAGCGCCTCCAGAACGTGAAAAAAGTTATTCCACTATTCATCATTGCTGCCGGCCTAGTGATCGCAGGCTATGGAGGCTTTAAATTGATCGATACGAATATGAAAACGGAACAGACATTAAAAGAAGCAAAACTTGCGGCTGAAAAGCCGCAGGAACCTTTGGGGACGAAAAATAGCACAGATCAAGCAAAGAACAAAGCATCATTTAAGCCTGAGACAGGCCAAGCGAGCGGCATTTTAGAAATACCGAAAATCAATGCAGAGCTTCCGATCGTGGAGGGCACCGATGCTGATGATTTAGAAAAAGGTGTCGGGCATTACAAGGACAGCTATTATCCTGATGAAAACGGGCAAATTGTGCTGTCGGGGCATCGGGATACCGTGTTTCGCCGGACGGGAGAGCTGGAAAAGGGGGATCAGCTCCGTCTTCTCCTGTCATATGGAGAATTCACATATGAAATTGTAAAAACAAAAATTGTCGATAAGGATGACACATCTATTATCACGCTCCAGCATGAAAAGGAGGAGCTTATTCTGACGACCTGCTATCCGTTTTCATACGTCGGAAATGCCCCGAAACGCTATATTATATATGGAAAACGAGTGACTTAAAAAGCCGAGGCAGTGCCTGCGGCTTTTCTTCATGAAAAATATGTGCGGCAAAGTTTTTCCATATCAGCAGGGAAAGGGGCTTCAGCAACTATGAGCTCGTCTGTTATCGGGTGAACCGCTTGTACTTTATTGGCGTGCAGCGCCTGCCTGTTTAGCAGCTTGCTCCCGCCTCCGTAAAGCGAGTCTCCTGTCAACGGATAGCCGAGGCTCGCCATATGAACACGAATTTGGTGTGTTCTGCCTGTTTCCAGCTCTAATTCAACGAGCGACAGCCGTTCTTTAGCATTGCTGGCCATTACCTTGAAATGAGTGACGGCTGTTTGCCCGCCTGGTGAAACCCGGCGTCTTGTCGGGTGTGATCGGTCTCTGCCGATCGGTGAATTAATTGTCCCTTTTTTCGTCCGTAGCTTACCTTCAGCGATGGCGGTATACGTACGCTTCAGCGTCTTTTTCTCTAACTGCTGGTCTAAGATGGCGTGTGCCAAACGATGCTTGGCAAAAATGATAGCGCCAGATGTATCCTGATCAAGACGATGGACGTGGCGCACCTTACATGTTTCGCCATTTATCTGATAATGATACGCGATCAAATTAGCCAGTGTGCCGGTTTGCCCATCCTCATTCGGATGCGTCGCTATGCCAGCGGGTTTATTGACGATGAGCATATGATTGTCCTCATATAAAATATCAAGCTCGCCATACTCCGGAATGACCGAAGATGCTTCACTTTCCTGAAGATCAATGAACACGCGGTCTCCCTTTTTTACAATCATATTGTTTAAGACGGATTCGTGATTGACCTTTATCTGTTGATGGGACATCCAGTCTTGTATCACTGGTTTAGAAGCTTTGAGCGCTGTTTTGAGTACGGAAAACAGCCATTGGCCGTCCTGCTTTTCATTGATGAGGATCTCAAGCCCTCTGCCTTTTTGGTTCATGTTAAATGGCTCCTTTTCGAAGCGGAAGGCTGCTGTTTCTCATAGGAAACACTTACCTTAGCTTTCGCGTTTTTTTCTGTGCTATTCTTGAGTAAGACTTAGGATATTCGATGGCAAGAAAGGTGATTGACGTGAGAATTGTGAACGCAGCAACTGCAGAACAGGAGAGCTTTATCAAGGAGCTGTCTATGGAGTTGATCCATGATGTATTTCCTCTTTATTTCTCCGAACTGGACATTCAGCGCTTTAAAAAGAAAGGCGTTCTGTCTTTAAATAACCATTATTACCAAGGAACATTAAAAGAAGCATTTCAAATTATGGCTTGTCTGCAAATGATACATATTATCCTGACCAAGCCTTCGCCGCACTCTGATTTAAGTGATCAGGCGATTTTTGAAAAAAACAGCAAGATGCTGAATGATTTTGGGATTTATTTTCCGTTTGCTTTTTCTGACTTTCAAAAGAAGACTAACAAAGCCTTTTTCGGTCAAAGAAGGCTGATATAATCATGCGGCAAGGGCTTTTCTATTTTTAGAAAAGCTCTTTTTGTATCAGAGAAATCATATCATAAAACCTTTCCTCTAACTCCCTTTTTAAACGGCTCGTGTCTGAACATACTAATGATTGAAAGGGGTGCTGACAATGAGTTCAGTTAAAGATACAATGACAACGCAGGTGGCAACCGTTTCTCCGAATCAAACGATTCAGGAAGCGGCTTCTCTAATGAAACAGCATAACGTCGGGGCGATCCCCGTTGTAGAGCAAGGTGTTTTAAAAGGAATGCTGACTGACCGTGACATTGCATTAAGAACTACAGCTCAGGGCCGTGATGGCCAGACACCCGTTTCAGAAGTGATGTCAACAGAACTCGTATCAGGAAACCCTAATATGAGTCTGGAAGACGCGTCGCAGCTGATGGCCCAGCACCAAATCCGCCGCCTTCCTATTGTAGATCAAAACAATCTAGTCGGGATCGTTGCGCTTGGAGACCTGGCAGTCAATCAGATGTCGAACGAGTCTGCGGGATCAGCGCTGACAAACATTTCTCACCAAAACATTCATTAATAAGAAAGAGCTTGCAGTGTGCAGGCTCTTTCTTCACATAAAACCTTACTTTTTGAAAGCAGACTTGTTTCGGGGTATAGTGAGTGTATACATATGTCTCAATTCGTACTAAAGGAGTTGTACCCAGTGATTAAAGCGTTAATTTTTGATTTTGACGGGCTTATTCTAGATACAGAAACACACGAATATGAGGTTCTTCAGGAAATATTTGAAGAGCACGGCTCAGTGCTGCCGCTATCTGTCTGGGGAAAGGTCATCGGAACTGCTGCGGGTTTCCGGCCTTTTGAATATTTAGAAGAGCAGATCGGGAAAAAGCTGAACCATGAAGAGCTCACACAATTGAGAAGAGAGCGGTTTGCCAAACGCATGGAATCAGAAAAAGCGAGACCTGGTGTCGAAGCGTATTTGAATGCGGCAAAGGATTTAGGCTTAAAAATAGGCCTTGCCTCCAGCTCTGATTATAAATGGGTGTCCGGCCATTTGAAGCAAATCGGCCTGTTTGATGATTTTGAAGTTATTCAAACGGCTGATGATGTGGAAGAGGTGAAGCCGAATCCTGAACTCTATTTATTGGCGGCAAAGAACCTGGGGGTATCGCCAGCGGAATGTCTCGCGTTTGAGGATTCTGTCAATGGTTCGATTGCTGCGAAACGCGCAGGAATGAAGTGTGTCATTGTCCCGAATAAAGTAACGGGCACCTTGATGTTTGAAGACTATGATCACAGGCTTGAATCAATGGCGGAAATGGAGCTCGCCCTATTGCTTGATCATCTGAACTCACAAAACTAGAAAGGAGCGAGTAGGTTGTCTGAGAAATTAGATTTGACCCGGTTTGAAAAGAAAATGGTTATCCGCAATATCGAAGAGAAAGACATCGACAAGATTATCGATCTTCAAAAGGACTGCTTTCCGGGGATGGAACCTTGGAAGCGAGAGCATTTAATCAGCCATTTGGAGCATTTTCCAGAAGGACAGTTTTGTGCAGAATTCGAAGGTGAAATTATCGGTTCGTGCTCAAGTCTCCTGATTAACTTTGATGAATATGATGACCGCCATACGTGGCAGGACATTACAGATGACGGTTATATCACCAACCATAATCCTGACGGCTTGAATATGTACGGAATTGAAGTCATGGTGCACCCGAAATACAGACGAATGAAGATCGGCCACCGTTTGTACGAGGCGAGAAAGGACTTAGCCAGACGCTTAAACCTGAAAAGCATCATCATAGGCGGACGGATTCCAAACTATCACAAATATGCAGATGAAATGACAGCGAGAGAGTATGTTGAACAGGTGACACGCCACCAAATATACGATCCGGTTCTTTCTTTTCAGCTGATGAACGGCTTTACCCTTATGCGAATTAACCCGAATTATCTCCCAGATGATACAGCTTCGATCAAGTATGCGACGCTGATGGAATGGAATAATGTCGATTATCTACCTCAGCAGACAAAACGCTATTATAAATCGGCGTTCCCTGTTAGAATTTGTGTGATCCAATACGAAATGAAGAAAATTTATTCCTTTGAGGAATTTGCGAATCAAGTAGAATACTATGTCGATGTTGCTTCAGACGCAAGATCTGATTTTGCGGTGTTCCCGGAAATTTTCACAACCCAGCTGATGTCCTTCCTTGAGGAACGGTCACCGAGCTTGGCGGTGCAGAGAATTACCGAGTATACAGAAGATTACATCAGCCTGTTTACTGACTTGGCTGTGAAGTATAACGTCAACATTATCGGCGGATCTCATTTCGTCGAAGAGGAAGGCAAGATCTATAATATCGCTTACCTGTTCAGACGGGACGGAACAATCGAAAAGCAATACAAACTCCATATTACGCCGAATGAACGCAAATGGTGGGGGATCAGCGCAGGTGACCAGGTTCGCGTGTTTGATACGGACTGCGGAAAAATCGCGATCCAGATCTGTTATGACATTGAATTTCCTGAGCTTGCCCGGATTGCGGCTGATAAAGGAGCCAAAATCATCTTTACGCCATTTTGTACAGAAGACCGTCAAGGCTATCTGCGTGTCAGATACTGTTCGCAGGCAAGAGCGGTTGAAAATCAAATTTATACGGTTATCTCGGGAACGGTTGGAAACCTTCCGCAAACGGAAAACATGGATATCCAATACGCCCAGTCAGGCATCTTTGCCCCGTCTGATTTTGAATTCGCCCGAGACGGCATTGTTGGCGAAACAAACCCGAATATTGAAATGGTCGTCATCGGCGATGTTGACCTGGAAATTCTCAGAAGACAGCGCCAAAACGGTACAGTGCGCCAGCTAAAAGACAGACGGCGTGATATTTATCATATTCAATATAAAAAATAATTCCCAAAAAACCCGCCTGAATTGGCGGGTTTTTTTAACAAAAGCGGAATTGTTTAGGTGCTTTCTTTAAAATAAAAGTAAATTGTATAGTGGAGGTGCCTTATGGAGTTTCTGTATTTTCGCCATTTCCTATATCATACAGAAAACGGCTAGGCTTCACATTGCTATTGCAATGGCTGTCCAAGTTGTTTCGAGTGCGACCCCTTTATCAGTACGATGCTGAGCATTGTCACTTTGCCTGTTTTGCTTTGGATGCTGCATCCTCTTTCTTCTTGAGAAAGAGGATGTTTTATATTTACACGGTTTATTGACTCTGACCCGGTCTGGCTTTATATTGAAGGCAGGGAAATCATCACCAAGACATCACATAAAGAGAAGGTCTGTTTCAATTGAATTGGCATTATAGGGAACGCTAATGAAATGGAGATGATGGGGATGGAAAACATTCAGCAAAATCAGGGATTAAAGCAAAAAGATGAGCAATTTGTGTGGCATGCCATGAAGGGAGCGCATCAAGCGGACAGCCTGATCGCCCAGAAGGCCGAGGGGGCCTGGGTAACCGACATAGACGGACGCCGCTATTTGGATGCGATGTCCGGTTTGTGGTGCGTCAACATTGGTTACGGCAGAAAGGAGCTTGCGGAGGCTGCCTATGAGCAACTAAAGGAGCTGCCTTACTACCCGTTAACGCAAAGTCACGCACCCGCAATTCAACTGGCGGAAAAGCTGAATAAATGGCTTGGCGGCGATTATGTTATCTTTTTTTCCAACAGCGGATCGGAAGCAAACGAAACTGCTTTTAAAATTGCCCGCCAGTACCATCTGCAAAACGGCGACCACAGCCGTTATAAATTCATCTCAAGATATCGGGCATACCACGGCAATACATTGGGAGCGCTCTCAGCTACCGGACAGGCGCAGCGGAAATATAAATACGAGCCTTTGAGCCAAGGATTTCTGCATGCAGCTCCGCCAGATATATACCGGAATCCTGATGATGCAGACACGCTTGAAAGCGCAAATGAAATCGACCGCATCATGACATGGGAATTAAGCGAAACGATTGCCGGGGTCATTATGGAGCCCATCATTACAGGCGGGGGCATCCTAATGCCGCCGGACGGATATATGAAAAAGGTGGAGGACATTTGCCGGCGCCACGGAGCCCTTTTGATTTGCGATGAAGTGATCTGCGGATTTGGACGGACAGGTGAGCCGTTCGGGTTTATGCACTACGGTGTGAAGCCTGATATCATTACGATGGCAAAGGGAATCACAAGCGCGTATCTGCCATTGTCAGCGACTGCTGTGAAACGGGACATTTTCGAAGCGTATCAGGGGGAAGCTCCTTATGACCGTTTCCGCCACGTGAACACGTTCGGCGGAAGCCCGGCTGCCTGTGCCTTGGCGTTGAAAAACCTGCAAATTATGGAGGACGAACAGCTGATTCAGCGATCCCGCGATCTTGGAGCAAAGCTTTTAGGTGAGCTTCAAGCTCTGAGAGAACACCCGGCAGTCGGGGATGTTAGAGGAAAAGGGCTGCTGATCGGAATCGAACTCGTCAAAGACAAATTGACTAAAGAGCCGGCTGATGCTGCCAAAGTAAACCAAGTGGTTGCGGCGTGCAAAGAAAAAGGGCTGATCATCGGCAAAAACGGCGATACAGTCGCCGGTTACAACAACGTCATCCAGCTCGCACCGCCATTTTGCCTGACAGAAGAGGACCTTTCCTTTATCGTGAAAACGGTGAAAGAAAGCTTTCAAACGATATAATATAAAAGTGATTTATTAAAGGAGCACATGATGAGTTTTCACAACCAGCCGATTTTACCGGCTATTCGCAATATGAAGCAATTTGATGAGTTTTTGAACAGTTCGTTCTCTTACGGTGTTATTCTTGATATTCATCTCGGCCAGCTGAAGGGCGTGATCAAAGAAGCGCAAAAGCACGGAAAGAACATGATGGTGCACGTCGATCTCATTCAAGGGATTAAGCATGACGAATACGGTGCGGAATTTATATGTCAGGATATCAAGCCCGCTGGGATTATTTCCACAAGATCGAACGTGATTGCCAAAGCGAAGCAGAAGAAAATTTATGCCATTCAGCGCCTGTTTTTGCTTGATACAAGCGCGATGGAGAAAAGCATGGAGTTTATCGGCAAGCATAAGCCTGACTTCATCGAAGTGCTTCCCGGCATCGTTCCGTCACTCATTCAGGAAATAAAAGAGAAAACAGGGATTCCCATCTTTGCCGGGGGGTTCATCCGTACGGAAGAGGATGTAGAGCAGGCATTGAAAGCGGGGGCTGTAGCTGTCACAACATCTAATACCAAATTGTGGAAAAAATATGAAAACTTTTTGACGGAAAATGATTGACACCGCTTTCATGCACTGATACAATTGCACTAGGTTAATACATTGTGATGGAGAACTCGGAGACCACAGCAGCTCTTTACGGCAAATGTTTATGCACCCGTAAAGCGGTTTGTTGTGGTTTTTTTATTCTCTTCTTCTCTATCATGCTTTTTAATCGTGACTTTAGGAGGAATGTGCTATGACAGCATTTTGGGGAGAAGTCATCGGTACGATGCTGCTTATCATTTTTGGTGCAGGTGTTTGTGCAGGTGTCAATTTAAAGAAATCGCTTTCATTTCAGTCTGGCTGGATTGTTGTTGTATTTGGATGGGGATTGGGTGTTGCGATGGCGGCATACGCGGTTGGCGGCATCAGCGGTGCCCATTTGAATCCGGCGCTAACGATAGCGCTTGCATTTGTAGGAGATTTTCCTTGGAAAGAGGTTCCGGTTTATATTGCGGCGCAAATGATCGGAGCGATCATCGGTGCGGTGATTATCTATCTGCATTACCTCCCGCACTGGAAGTCAACGGATGATCCCGCTGCCAAGCTGGGTGTTTTCTCAACAGGGCCCAGCATTCCGCATACATTTGCAAACGTTTTAAGCGAAGTGATTGGGACATTTGTCCTTGTGCTTGGAATCTTGGCCATTGGGGCAAATCAATTTACAGAAGGACTTAATCCTTTAATCGTCGGTTTCCTCATTGTAGCAATCGGTATTTCTCTGGGAGGCACCACCGGCTATGCTATCAATCCTGCACGTGACTTAGGTCCGCGGATAGCCCACGCTTTTCTTCCGATTCCGGGGAAGGGCTCATCAAACTGGAAATACGCATGGGTTCCGGTAGTCGGCCCGATTTTAGGCGGATCATTCGGCGGCGTATTTTACAACGCTGCATTTAAAGGGCACATCACAAGCAGCTTCTGGATTGTAAGCGTTATATTGGTTGTGGTATTGTTAGGACTCTATGTTTATACGAAATCACATTCTGCTAAAACATTATCAAATTCAAAATATATTTAATCAAAGGGGAGACATCTTATGGAAACGTACATTTTATCCTTAGATCAGGGGACGACAAGTTCAAGAGCGATTCTGTTTAATAAAGAAGGCAAAATCGTTCACTCTGCTCAAAAGGAATTTACACAATACTTCCCGCATCCTGGCTGGGTTGAGCATAATGCCAATGAAATTTGGGGCTCTGTCCTCGCGGTTATCGCCTCAGTCATCTCTGAATCAGGAATCAGCGCTTCTCAAATTGCCGGCATCGGCATCACGAACCAGCGCGAGACGACGGTTGTGTGGGATAAAGATACAGGAAGTCCTGTCTATAATGCAATCGTTTGGCAGTCCAGACAGACGTCCGGCATTTGTGAGGAACTTCGTGAAAAAGGATATAATGATAAATTCAGAGAAAAAACTGGGCTTTTAATCGATCCATACTTCTCCGGCACGAAGGTGAAGTGGATTTTAGACAATGTGGAAGGCGCAAGAGAAAAAGCGGAAAAAGGCGAGCTGTTGTTTGGAACGATTGATACATGGCTCATTTGGAAAATGTCAGGCGGAAAAGCGCATGTGACCGATTACTCCAATGCCTCAAGAACACTGATGTTTAATATTTACGATTTAAAATGGGACGATGAACTGCTCGACATTCTAGGCGTACCGAAATCCATGCTCCCTGAAGTGAAGCCGTCCTCTCATGTGTATGCGGAGACTGTTGATTATCACTTCTTCGGAAAAAATATCCCGATTGCTGGAGCGGCAGGCGACCAGCAGTCCGCGCTGTTCGGCCAGGCATGCTTTGAAGAAGGCATGGGGAAAAACACTTACGGCACAGGATGTTTCATGCTGATGAATACCGGGGAAAAAGCAATTAAGTCCGAACATGGGCTTTTGACAACAATCGCTTGGGGCATTGACGGAAAAGTGAACTATGCGTTAGAAGGAAGCATTTTTGTCGCAGGCTCTGCCATCCAGTGGCTTAGAGACGGTTTGAGAATGTTCCAGGATTCATCGCTAAGCGAATCTTATGCAGAAAAAGTGGATTCAACTGACGGCGTGTATGTTGTTCCAGCATTTGTCGGACTGGGAACGCCTTACTGGGACAGCGATGTGCGCGGTTCGGTTTTCGGCCTGACAAGAGGGACAACAAAAGAGCACTTTATCCGTGCGACACTGGAGTCATTGGCTTATCAGACAAAAGATGTGCTTGACGCAATGGAAGCAGATTCAAACATTTCATTAAAGACGCTTCGTGTAGACGGAGGAGCTGTAAAAAACAATTTCCTAATGCAGTTCCAAGGAGACCTGTTGAATGTTCCTGTGGAGCGCCCGGAAATTAATGAAACGACTGCACTTGGCGCGGCTTATTTGGCGGGTATCGCTGTGGGATTCTGGAAGGACCGTTCTGAAATCGCGAACCAGTGGAATCTGGATAAACGGTTTGAGCCTGAATTAGAAGAAGAAAAACGAAATGAGCTGTATAAAGGCTGGCAAAAAGCCGTGAAAGCAGCTATGGCTTTCAAATAAAGTAATACTATGGTATAATGGTTACAAGTTAATAAGAACGGTCCTGAGATGAGGAGAGACCACAGCACCAAAGTGTAAGCATGCACTTTGGCTGTTGTGGTCTCTTTTTCTATTTACCGTGACAACAAGGAGGAAACGTAATGATGAAACATCAATTTTCAAGTCTTGAAAGAGATCGCATGCTGACAGACATGACGAAAAAAACATATGACCTATTTATTATCGGAGGAGGAATTACAGGAGCCGGAACAGCTCTTGACGCGGCATCAAGGGGAATGAAGGTCGCACTAAGCGAAATGCAGGACTTTGCGGCGGGAACATCAAGCCGATCAACGAAGCTGGTACATGGCGGCTTGCGCTATTTAAAACAATTTGAAGTGAAAATGGTCGCTGAGGTAGGAAAAGAGCGGGCGATTGTGTATGAAAACGGCCCGCATGTCACTACACCGGAATGGATGCTGCTTCCGTTTCATAAAGGCGGCACATTCGGTTCATTTACAACATCTATCGGGTTAAGAGTTTATGACTTCCTTGCAGGTGTGAAAAAGTCAGAACGAAGAAGCATGCTTTCAGCAAAAGAAACGCTGCAAAAAGAGCCTTTGGTGAAAAAAGACGGCTTAAAAGGCGGCGGGTACTATGTGGAATACCGCACTGACGATGCGAGACTGACCATCGAAGTCATGAAGGAAGCGGTGAAATTCGGGGCAGAGCCTGTGAATTACTCCAAAGTGAAGGAGCTTCTTTACGAAAAAGGCAAAGCCGTCGGCGTATTAATTGAAGATGTGCTGACAAAGAAAGAATATAAAGTGTATGCGAAAAAAATTGTCAATGCTACAGGCCCTTGGGTCGATCAGCTCAGAGAAAAAGACCATTCGAAAAACGGAAAGCATTTGCAGCATACAAAAGGCATTCACCTTGTATTTGACCAGTCTGTCTTTCCGCTGAAACAGGCTGTATATTTCGATACACCTGATGGACGGATGGTATTTGCGATTCCTCGTGAAGGCAAAACATACGTGGGAACAACAGACACTGTTTACAAAGAGGCGCTGGAGCATCCGCGGATGACAACGGAGGATCGTGATTATGTCATCAATTCAATCAATTACATGTTCCCGGAACTGAATATCACTGCGAATGACATCGAATCCAGCTGGGCGGGGCTGCGTCCGCTGATTCATGAAGAAGGCAAAGATCCTTCTGAAATTTCACGGAAAGACGAGATTTGGACATCTGACTCAGGCCTGATCACCATTGCCGGCGGAAAATTGACTGGATACAGAAAAATGGCGGAGCACATCGTTGATCTTGTCCGTGATCGCTTAAAAGAAGAAGGCGAAAAGGATTTTGGACCGTGTAAAACGAAAAACATGCCAATCTCTGGCGGGCACGTCGGCGGTTCGAAAAATCTCATGTCCTTCGTTACCGCAAAAACAAAAGAAGGAATTGCAGCCGGTTTATCAGAAAAAGACGCAAAACAGCTTGCGATCAGATACGGCTCTAACGTAGATCGCGTCTTTGACCGGGTAGAAGCGCTGAAAGATGAGGCCGCGAAACGCAACATTCCGGTTCATATTCTTGCTGAGGCAGAATACAGTATAGAAGAAGAGATGACTGCAACCCCTGCTGACTTCTTTGTCCGCAGAACGGGACGTTTATTTTTCGATATCAATTGGGTAAGAACATATAAAGATGCCGTTATTGATTTTATGAGCGAGCGATTCCAATGGGATGAGCAGGCGAAAAACAAACATACAGAAAACCTCAACAAGCTTTTACACGATGCGGTCGTACCGCTTGAGCAATAAATCATAACGGGCTGTCTGCAGCCCGTTATTTCTTTTTACGTAGAAAGGGCCAGATCTCAGGTTATCAAGTGACAGAGGCACCCGCTTCATATAAAATAATGGCATAAGCTGATACATAGGAGGACGAATATGACTTGGAGAAAGAGCTATGAACGCTGGAAACAGACAGAACATTTAGACCCGGAATTAAAAGAGCGCCTTATTGAATTAGAGGGGAATGAACAGGCCCTTGAGGACTGTTTCTATAAAGACCTTGAATTCGGTACCGGCGGAATGCGCGGGGAAATCGGCGCCGGGACAAATCGGATGAATATTTACACTGTGCGCAAAGCATCGGCCGGGTTTGCGGCATACATCTCGAAGCAAGGTGAGGAAGCGAAAAAACGGGGCGTTGTCATTGCTTATGATTCCCGCCATAAATCTCCGGAGTTCGCGATGGAAGCGGCAAAAACACTTGCGACACAAGGCATCCAAACATACGTGTTTGATGAGCTTCGCCCGACGCCAGAGCTGTCATTCGCTGTCAGACAGCTGAACGCTTATGGGGGAATTGTAGTAACGGCAAGCCATAACCCGCCTGAATATAACGGCTACAAAGTATACGGGGATGATGGCGGCCAGCTGCCTCCAAAGGAAGCGGACATCGTCATTGAGCAGGTAAACGCGATTGAAAATGAGCTGACGATCACAGTGGACGAAGAAAATAAGTTAAAAGAAAAAGGCTTAATCAAAATCATCGGTGAAGATATTGATAAAGTTTATACAGAAAAACTGACGTCCATTTCTGTACATCCTGAATTATCGGAAGAAGTAGATGTAAAGGTTGTTTTCACACCGCTGCATGGAACTGCAAATAAACCGGTCAGACGCGGACTTGAAGCACTCGGCTACAAAAATGTAACGGTTGTCAAAGAACAGGAACTGCCGGATTCAAACTTCTCCACTGTTACATCGCCAAACCCGGAAGAGCATGCGGCATTCGAATATGCCATTAAGCTTGGGGAGGAGCAGAATGCAGATATTCTCATCGCGACAGATCCTGATGCTGACCGCCTCGGCATCGCGGTGAAAAACGATCAAGGCAAATATACAGTGCTGACAGGAAACCAAACCGGAGCGCTGCTGCTTCATTACCTGCTTTCTGAAAAGAAAAAACAAGGCATCCTGCCTGATAACGGTGTTGTTCTCAAAACGATCGTCACAAGCGAAATCGGCCGTGCTGTAGCTTCTTCATTCGGCCTTGATACGATTGATACGCTGACAGGCTTTAAGTTTATCGGTGAAAAGATTAAGGAATACGAGGCATCAGGCCAGTATACCTTCCAATTCGGTTATGAAGAGAGCTACGGTTATTTAATCGGGGATTTTGCCCGCGATAAGGACGCCATTCAGGCTGCGCTTTTGGCAGTTGAAGTTTGCGCGTTCTATAAAAAACAGGGAATGTCTTTGTATGAGGCGCTCATCAATCTCTTTAACGAGTATGGTTTTTATCGTGAAGGGCTGAAATCCCTGACGCTGAAAGGCAAACAAGGAGCAGAGCAAATTGAAGCGATTCTTGCTTCCTTCAGACAAAATCCGCCGCAGAAAATGGCGGGCAAACAGGTTGTCACAGCAGAAGATTACGCTGTAAGCAAACGGACGCTTCTGACTGAAAACAAAGAAGAAGCCATCGACTTGCCAAAATCAAATGTATTGAAATACTTCCTGGAAGACGGGTCTTGGTTCTGTCTTCGTCCTTCTGGAACTGAGCCGAAGGTGAAATTTTATTTTGCCGTAAAAGGGTCATCTTTGGAAGACAGTGAACAGCGTCTTGCCGCCCTTTCTGAAGATGTAATGAAGACGGTGGATGAAATTGTTGAGTCGACGGCAAAATAATTCAAGTATGAGCTGGGTCATTGTAAATGATCCAGCTTTTTCTTTTTCTCATTCAAAAGTCTGAAAGAAAATCATCCTACAAGTGAAGCAATGAAATACAAAAAACTGGTATAATCTTAAATACAAGATCAATGCCGGAGTGAGAAACGTGAGCAAAACGAGGATGGAAAAATTAAAAACGCTGAAAACGATTGCGGAAACCTTAAATCAAGGGCACGATATCAAAGCAACATTGGATCAGGTTTTAAAAGAGTTGCTGAGTCTGACAAACCTTCAATCCGGATGGATTTTTCTGATCGAAGAAGATGGGTCTTATACGTTAGCGGCCGACGCTTATCTGCCCCCGGCTTTAAGCCGCAAGGAAAAAGTGCTGATGTGCGAGGGGGAGTGTTACTGCCTGACGAAATTCAATAACGGAGGGCTTAGAAAAGCTGCAAATATCATGAACTGCAAACGCATCGAATCAGCAGAAAACCTGCATTGTTTTGACACAGAAGGGATTACGCATCATGCAACTGTGCCTTTAGAAGACGGGGACAGAAGATTCGGATTGTTAAATGTAGCGGCGGCCGGAAAAACCATGTTTGATGAGGAAGAGCTGCATTTACTCGAATCTGTCGCCTTTCAGATCGGAACGGCAATCCAGCGTATGAGGCTTTCCGAATATCAACAAAAAAATGCTCTTTTAATGGAGCGTAACCGACTCGCTCAGGAGCTTCACGATTCTGTCAATCAAATGCTGTTTTCCGTCAGTTTAACTGCCAAAGCTGCGAAGACACTAACAAAAGATGAGAATTTACAGCAGATGATTGATTTCATCCAAAACCTATCACAGGACGCGCTCGCAGAAATGAAAGCGTTAATTTGGCAGCTTCGCCCCGGAGGATTGGAAAAAGGGCTGGCTGAAGCCATTAAAAGTTATGGTGCGCTCATTGGATTGAAGATCATTTTTACACAAAAAGGCAGTCCTGTTCTGACTGATGAGCAGGAGCATATGCTATGGCGTGTCGTACAGGAAGCTTTAAATAACTGCAAAAAGCATGCCGGAACGGATACGGCTTATGTTAGTCTGACTGCTTCTTTGTGCCATGCGGAGCTGGATATAATCGATCATGGGGCAGGATTTCGCTATGAAGCGCATGCCGGTCTGCCTTCACTTGGCATCAAGGGTATGAAAGAACGGGCGGAAAAAGCCGGCGCTAAGTTTTGGATTGAGTCAGCGCTTGGAACTGGAACAAAGCTATCCATCAGGCTTCCGCTAACAAGCCGAAAAGGAGGGGCGGTATGAAAATTGTCATTGCTGATGATCATCATGTTGTCAGAAAGGGTCTGCGTTTTTTCTTTGCCACCCAGGATGATATTGAAGTTGTCGGAGAAGCTGCAACCGGAATAGAAGCTCTCCGTGTCATCGAAGAGACAAAGCCGGATCTTGTGCTAATGGATCTGTCTATGCCCGAGATGGACGGCATTCAAGCCATTAAAAAAGCAATACAGCAATTTCCGGAGACGAATATCATTGTGCTGACGAGCTACTCTGATCAGGAGCACGTCATCCCCGCGCTTCAGGCAGGCGCGAAGGCGTATCAATTAAAGGATACGGAGCCCGAGGAATTGGTGAAAACACTAAGACAAGTGCATGCTGGAGAATACAAGCTTTCTACAGCTATTATGCCCCATGTGCTGACACATATGAAAAATCAGCACGACCCGGAAAAAGAAAAATACTATCAATTAACAAGAAGGGAAAAAGACGTTCTGACTGAAATAGCAAACGGGAAAAGCAATAAAGAAATCGCAGCAGCCTTGTTTATTTCAGAAAAAACAGTAAAAACCCATGTATCGAATCTTTTAGCAAAACTTGAAGTGGCTGATCGCACGCAAGCAGCGCTTTTCGCAGTGAAATATAATCTGAATGGAGAGATCTCAAAATGAACATGTTAGTCATAAATGGCACGCCAAGAAAACATGGCAGAACAAGAATTGCAGCATCCTATATTGCAGCTCTGTATCACACGGATTTGATTGATCTAAGCGAGTTTGTATTGCCAGTTTTTAACGGTGAAGCGGATCAATCTGAACTGTTGCAGGTACAGGAGCTTAAGCAACGCGTTACGAAAGCGGATGCGATTGTATTATTATCGCCTGAATATCACAGCGGCATGAGCGGCGCTTTAAAAAATGCCTTGGATTTTCTAAGCAGCGAACAATTCAAATATAAGCCCGTTGCATTATTGGCAGTAGCGGGAGGCGGAAAAGGCGGCATCAATGCGCTGAACAATATGAGAACTGTGATGCGGGGTGTCTACGCCAATGTCATTCCGAAGCAGCTGGTGCTTGATCCGGTGCATATTGATGTTGAAAATGCTACAGTGGCTGAAAACATTAAGGAAAGCTTAAAAGAGCTTGTTGAAGAACTCAGCATGTTCGCAAAAGCAGGAAATCCCGGCGTCTAAACGCCGGGATTTGTTTATGTGAGAAGGGCTATTTGATCTTCATAAGTCAGCTCTGTGGCATGATCAATATAACGGAGAAGGGAATACAGCATCTTTTCTAAAACGGCGTAATCCTGTTCAAAATGATACGCATGCAGAAAATGCTCAATTCGTTTTGACAACAAATCGTCCTCTGTACGCACCATTAAAATTAATAAATTATCCCATTGAGAACGATGGGTGTAATAAAGCGCTTTATCGTAATCGGCATAATCCATGAATCGCTTCTCCTTTCTTGGGTGAGAAGTTCATGATTAGTTTATGCCGCATCCTCTGTAATTGACGGGGCAAAACTTGGCGTCTGCGGCAGTAAAGGGGTAGCAATATGAGGGAGACATAAAATCAAAATGCCTGAATGAAGATATCGCTTTTGGTAAACCTATGAGGGAACATATTCTGGGTACAGGAGACTGAAAAAATGAAATCTCTGCCGTATACCATCGCGCTTCTTTTTTGCGGATTGATTATCGTGTCAATGGCTGCAAAAGGTCATTCAACGGACACAAACGAGTCCGTTCAAAAGTGGGAACAGCTTGCCTGGAGCAAAATTCAGGATGAATATAAGGGCGCTTCATTTTCTGATTATGCTTATATGGGGCGTACAGAGGTGAATGATCAGCAGACGAAAGATGTCTTTCGGGTAACAGTCAGACAAAAAGATGACACTTTTTCTGTTCGGGCCGAAGTCTATTTTCATCCGGTGACAAATCATATGATTAGCATCAACGTCTTTAGGCTCTAATAAAAAACTGTACAGCCGTTAAGGCCGCACAGTTTCTGTTTTTAGAAATATCGTTTTGCACCGAGATAGCGCTGTTTCCAGTAAGAGTTGTTCATATTGGAAATGACAACTCCGGAATCGTTGGCATTTATGAATTCCCCGTTGCCTAGGTAAATTCCGACGTGGGAAGGGCCGGCTTTATATGTTGTAAAGAAAACGAAATCTCCGACAGCAGGCTGGCTAACTGATTTCATTGTGTTCCAATATCCCGCTGCCGTTAATCTAGATACGGAAGTGACTTTGTTCAGTACATAGTAAATGAATCCGCTGCAGTCAAACCCGGACGGTGTCGTGCCTCCCCAGCGATACGGAACCCCAAGCTGCGCTTTAGCGGCCGAAATCATTGTGTTAATCTTCGCACTCGTTGAGCTGGTGGTGTTTGAAGAACCGGATGAAGACGATGATGAAGCTTTTCCGGAAATGACCAGCTTTTGGCCAACCTGCAAGACATCCGTTTTTAAATTGTTTTTCTCACGAATCTGCTGAGCTGTTACATTAAATTTTTGAGCAATCACCCATAAGGAATCACCGCTTTTCACCGTGTATGTAGTCGTCGTGCCGGAGCTTGCATTTGACGAAGAAGACGACGATGATGAAGAGCCTGAAGATGCTTTACCTGTCAGCTTCAATACTTGTCCAACGTAAAGCACATCTGATTTCAGATTGTTGATATTTCGGATTTGCTGTACAGTCAGGTTATAGTTGTTTGCGATTTTCCAAAGTGAATCACCGCTTTTAACGGTATATTTAGTTGTTGCTGAAGTTTGGTTCGATTTGGATGAAGTGTCTTTAGAAGACGTATCAGAGCCGTTTGATTTTGTTTTCAACACCTGATTCACGTAAATGGTGTCTGATTTTAAGTTGTTCAAGACCTTCAATTCAGCGATGGACATATTGACTTTGTTTGCAATTTTCCAAAGTGAATCTCCAAGCTGCACCTTATATGTTCCCGTAGAAGATGAGGAACTTGAACTCTTATTAGAACTGCTTTTTGAACTGGAGCTTGAACTCTTATTAGAGTTGCTTTTTTTACTGGAACTAGAGCTTGAAGAAACAGTACCGGACACCTTTAATTTCTGCCCAGCACGAATTAAATCGCTGCTTAGTCCGTTTAATTTTTTCAGTTCCTGCACCGTCATTTTAAACTCATTTGCGATTAGCCAAAGTGAATCTCCGCTTTTCACTGTGTAAACAGAACTTCCGCTCTTCTTGGTTGTTGAGCTTGAAGTAGATGAAGAAGTGCTGGATTTGCTGCCTGGAATAGTAAGCGTCTGGCCGATCGACAGAACAGTAGTCGAAAGATGATTGGCGGATGTGAGGGCCGCCACACTTGTGTTATAGGTTTGGGCCAGTTTCCATAAAGAATCTCCGCTTTTGACCTTAATCGTTGCTGCTTCAGCTGGTGTCACTGCTAAAGTTGTGCCGACAATCGCAGATGCTGTCAGCCCTGCTGCTAATTTCTTTTTCATCTTAGCTCTCCTTTTTCCCCCAATGATTTTGCATTTGCTGTTTCTTTTTTATATCGGCACATTTGTCTCATCGTTTTGCCTTTTTATAAAAATAGCCAAATTATCTTAACAATAAGGGGGAAAAAGGGCATAAAAAAAGAAGGAATCATGGATCTATTCCTTCATTTTTAAAAGCTTCATGATATCTTCCTTGTTTTTGACGAGGTCGCGCAGTGTATATTTGTCTAAAACCGCAAGATAGGCCAAAAGCGCTTCATTCAGCACATGTTTTAAGCCGCAAACCGGGGAAATAACGCAGAGATTCTTGTTCGCATCAAAACATTCAACAATATTAAAATCGTCCTCCGTTTTTCTGACAACCTCACCGATGTTGATGTCTTCAGGTTCCATGCCTAATCGTATGCCGCCGCCCCGTCCGCGTATCGTTTCTACGTAGCCGAGCTGGCCGAGCCTGTATATGACTTTCATGAGATGATTTTTTGAAATAGAATACGTTTCGGCAATCTGTTTTATATTTGAAAGTTCTCCGGGACGCTCTGCAGCCAGAAAAATCAACACTCTTAATGAATAATCTGTATAATTGGTTAACTTCATAATAAGACCTCAGAATAAGACATTTTCTATATCTTATCATAATCGATTGAAAAATGAAAAAAAAGGAATTAAAAAACATGCACCCAGCTGGGTGCATGTTTTTTGCTTACATGTCATTCGGCGGATTTTGGTTTTTACGGTTTTTTTCGATTTCTGTGTTTTGCATTTTGCGTTCAAATGTAGACAGATAACGTGATGCAAAATCCTTACCGCCAAGGCCGAAGGATAAACCGAAAGCGAGTGCGAAGCCGCTAAGAACGATGATGAACGCGGAATTGACGATTGTCGCAGCGACACCGAGCTGATCCAGGGCCATAAAGAAAGCAAGTGCGATAATCGTATATTTAGCAATAGGCGCTAAAGACTTGAATTCCTGGCCTTTTATCATGCTTGCGAGCACTTTTCTCACCAATTCTCCTGCGTAAAGGCCGAGTCCGAGAATGAATACTGCGACAAGGACATTCGGCAGATACGCGATGATGCCAGTGGCAATTTCTACGAGGAAGTGCAGCCGAACAATTTGAAGCGCCTCAGCTGTAAAGAGCAGAATGACAATGATTTGCGCAATCATACCGACAACTTGAGACAAGGACAGCTTTGCAGGCGTTCCGGCATCCATGCCCATTTTCCCTAAGACAGAATCAAAGCCTGCGCGATGGAGCAGTCCGGACACCATGGATTTCACCCATTTTCCTGCCCAGATACCCGCTAAAACAAGCACGATGGCAATCATGATGTTCGGAAGCATGTTTAAAATCGTATTCAGCATAGAGACAGCCGGTTTTGAAATGCCGGCGACATCCAGCTGATCAAGCGCTGAAATGACCACCGGAATCATAATCAGCACATAAGCGATTGTTCCGATGACTGCTGAAAGGCTTGTATCTTTTAAGTAAATTGATAAACCCATACGTGCCGCGAATCTTTCCGTGCCGATGCTTGCAAGGAAATTCGTAATGATATCACGAACAAGGCGGGCAACAAGCCAGCCGATTAATACGATAAGCGCCGCTGCAAATAATTTCGGCAGAAAAGCGAGCACGCTTTCCATCATATTTGTAAAAGGACCTGAAATGCCGCTGATTTTCAAAGAAGATAAGACCCCTGGCAGAAAAACAAGCAGCACGAGATAAAAGACAATTTGTGAAGCGGTATTGACAGCCTGGTGAATATCTTTTCCTTCAGACACCAAATTCCACTTGCGCAGTTTGTCACTCGTGTTCAGCTTCATCCCGATTTTTTTGACAAGGAAGCTCAAAACAGAGGCTGCAGCCCATCCTAACAGCAGAATGAGTCCGGCTTTCAGCACGCTTGGGATCGCGGCTGCAATCGCCGAAAGCATACTGACAAACGGCGATGCCACTGTTGTCAGGTGCAAAATGTTAAAGAATAAAATAAAGACGATGATCAGTGCGATAAAATAAACGACCTTGCTTATGACTTTTTCCGAGGAATAGCGTGAAGGCTTTTTCCCAGCAAAGAGCTTGTCGTCGATTTTTGTTTTGCTGAGTCCTTTGTATACCGCTTTTTCAATGATTTTAGCAATAGCCCAGCCGATTAATAAGACGAGTAAAGCAATGATTACGTTTGGCAGCTTACTGAGATAAGAAGAAAGCACGTCTGCTACATTCAATTGGTATCGCTCCTTTTTCGTAGTATGGTGTGTGTTTACCCACTGATCCAATAAGCAAACAGATGAATGTGCCGGGGGAATTTTTTCTTGCCCGAGTGAGACTATCATCTTTTGTCTGGCGGGCTCATACATTATAGATAAGTCCAAGTAGGGGGGATTCGGTTGAACGCGGAGGAGAAGAAGGGATTACAGCGGGCAATTGAGGAAATTACCGAAATTGCAAAAGGATTCGGCCTTGATTTCTACCCGATGAGATATGAAATCTGCCCGGCTGAAATTATTTATACATTTGGCGCGTACGGGATGCCGACAAGATTCAGCCACTGGAGCTTCGGCAAGCAGTTTCACAAGATGAAGCTGCACTATGATCTAGGGTTAAGTAAGATCTATGAGCTGGTCATTAACTCAGATCCATGCTACGCTTTTTTGCTGGACAGCAACTCACTGATCCAAAATAAATTGATTGTCGCACACGTTCTTGCCCATTGCGATTTCTTCAAAAACAACTGCCGTTTCCAAAACACGAAGCGCGATATGGTGGAAAGCATGGCGGCAACGGCTGAACGGATAAAACACTATGAGCAGGTTCACGGGATTAAAGAAGTCGAATCTTTTTTAGATGCGATCCTTTCGATTCAGGAGCATATCGATCCGTCGTTGGTCCGACCAAAGCTCCAATGGAGTGTGGATGATGAGGAAGAGGAGATTGAAGAGGCAGCCACGCCTTACGATGATCTATGGTCTTTGGATGAAAAGAAACCGAAAAAACAAGTGAAAAAATCGAAAAAACCGTTCCCGCCGCGGCCTGAAAAAGATATCCTGCTTTTTATCGAGGAGCATTCCCGGGAGCTGGAGCCATGGCAGCGTGATATATTAACGATGATGAGAGAGGAAATGCTTTATTTCTGGCCTCAGCTGGAAACCAAGATTATGAATGAGGGCTGGGCTTCCTATTGGCACCAGAGAATTATACGTGAGCTTGATTTGACCTCTGATGAAGCGATCGAGTTCGCCAAGCTGAATGCAGGTGTCGTTCAGCCGTCCAAAACAGGCATTAATCCTTATTATTTAGGGCTGAAAATATTTGAAGACATTGAAAAGAGGTACAACAACCCGACGGAGGAAATGAAGAAAATGGGCGTGCAGCCTGACTCCGGCCGGGAGAAAATGTTTGAGGTCAGGGAGATTGAATCCGATATCTCTTTCATCCGCAATTATTTAACCAAAGAATTAGTCATGCGCGAGGATCTTTATTTGTTTCAAAAACAGGGCCGAGATTATAAAATCATCGATAAACAGTGGAAGTCGGTGCGCGACCAGCTCGTAAGCATGCGGGTAAATGGCGGATTTCCATATTTGACAGTAAACGACGGCGATTATATGAAAAATAATGAGCTCTATATTAAGCATTGGTATGAGGGCATAGAGCTGGATTTGAAATATTTGGAGAAAGTGCTTCCTTATTTATTCCAGCTTTGGGGTAGAAGCGTGCACATTGAGTCTGTGCTTGAGGATAAGGAAGTCATGTTTTCGTACGACGGAAAAGGTGTTCACCGCAGATATTTATAAAAAAGAGGATGCAGCGTTCTGCATCCTTTTTATTTTCCAGTTTTTAAAATCTTAAATATGATGTTTGCCTGGTCCGTATTGTTAATCAATCCGCGGAATTTTTCTTTTCCGGGGCCGTACGCGTATACCGGTACTTCTTCGCCGGTATGATCGGTACTCGTCCATCCGCTGTTGGAGCGAGTATTAAAAATCTTGATGATGGCTTTGTAGGCCCCTTTGCTTTTGTCAGCCTGTGCAGCTGCTTCAACGCTTTTGATTTCTTCAGACGTGAAGTCAAGGTCAGTATAGCGGGCGAGCACATCTTTAACCGGCTTGCCTTCACTGATTTTTTTGGCCATGAATTCAGGTGTTTTCTTAGCGGAGAGAATCGGTTCTGCGTGCCAATTCTTTTCCCCGTTTGCGCCAATGGTAAAGCCGCCGGTTGTATGGTCAGCAGTTGCAATCACAAGTGTATGTTTGTCTTTTTTCGCAAATTCAATCGCGGCTTTATAGGCCTGTTCAAAATCTTTAACCTCGCTCATGGCTCCTACTGTATCATTGTCATGGGCCGCCCAGTCAATCTGGCTCCCTTCGACCATCAAGAAAAATCCTTTTTTATTTTGGTTCAGGCGATCAATTGCTGAAACCGTCATTTCTTTGAGAGACGGTGTTTTGCTATCACGGTCGAGCGCCTTAGCAAGCCCTCCATCTGCGAAAAGCCCGAGCACCTGCTGATCTTTATTTTTCTTCAATGCTTGTTTAGTTGTTACATAGCTGTAGCCGGCTTGTTTGAATTCCTTTGTCAAGTTTCTGTCCTTGCGGTTAAAATAAGATTTTCCGCCGCCGAGCAGCACGTCTATTTTATGTTTGCCTTTTATTTTGTCATCCATATAGCTGTTGGCGATTTGGTCCATGTTTTTCCGTGATTCATTGTGGGCACCATATGCGGCTGGAGTGGCGTGGTTAATTTCAGACGTGGCGACAAGCCCTGTTGACTTGCCTTGCTGTTTGGCCTCTTCAAGTACTGATTTCACTTTTTTCCCGTTTTTATCGACACCAATTGCATTGTTATATGTCTTAACGCCTGTCGCTAATGCTGTTCCGGCTGCTGCTGAATCTGTAATATTATAGTCAGGGTCATCCGGATGCGTCATCATCATGCCTGTCAGGTTCCGGTCAAATTCTGTTAACTTCGGGTTATTCGGTGTGTCACCGTTATTTTTCATGGAACGGTAGGCTCTTATGTAAGGCGTCCCCATGCCGTCGCCTATCATCACAATGACATTTCTGATCTCAGCTTTGTCTTGTTTTTTGGCGCTGGCCTTTTCTGTTTGCTGCAGCTCAACTCCGGCAAAGATTCCAGCTGTAAGGACAGAAACAGCAGCGATTGGCAGAAATTTTGATTTCATATTTTGAAACAAATTCATTTTCTCATGCCTCCTTTAATGTATTCCGTTTATCATGTTAGGGAAATTTTGTTAAATGCGGCTGTTGATCATGTAAACAATAAGTAAAGCCTTGTAAGGAAATGAAAAAACGCTTTTCGTTATCTTGCCTTATTTGATGTAAAGCATTCATTTTTCAGAAAAATCTTTACCTCTCTGTCTTTGCATGATATGTTTGTTTAAATAAAAAAACTGCGGATAACCGCAGCTCTCCTCGAATATTCTTTACCACTCATTTTTCCGGTATGTGAGCCGACCCCGAAAGTTTTTCATTTATTTCCTTTATGTTGAAAAACATCCCATAAAACATGACAAAAGCACTCGTTTTTTGTCACCTTTGCAACGAAAATGAAATATTTAATACCCTTAAAAACTTTTTTTTAGAACGAATAATTAAGAAATTTGTCACATGAAGTCAAGACTATTTCTGATGGGAATCTATCCTTATAATAGAAATCAATAAGATTAATTTAAAAAAAGAGATACATATATAGAGAGTTAACATTTGGGGAGGAAAATATGAAAAAGCAAATCATTACAGCTACGACAGCAGTTGTTTTAGGATCGACGTTATTTGCAGGAGCGGCATCTGCACAAAGCATTAAGGTGAAAAAAGGCGACACGTTATGGGATCTTTCAAGAAAATACGACACAACGATCAGTAAAATTAAATCAGAGAACCACCTTCGTTCAGACATTATTTATGTGGGACAAACTTTATCGATTAACGGCAAATCTACGAGTTCAAAAAGCAGCAGTTCTTCTTCCTCTTCTTCTACATACAAAGTAAAGAGCGGGGACAGCCTTTGGAAAATTTCAAAAAAATACGGCATGACAATCAATGAACTGAAGAAGCTGAATGGCTTAAAATCAGATTTGCTTCGTGTTGGACAAGTCCTGAAACTGAAAGGTTCAACTAGTTCAAGCAGCTCCAGCTCATCAAAAGTGTCATCGTCTTCAACTTCTACTTATAAAGTGAAGAGCGGAGACAGCCTTTCTAAAATTGCGAGCAAATATGGCACTACGGTTAGCAAATTAAAAAGCTTAAACGGCTTAAAATCAGATGTAATCTATGTCAACCAAGTATTGAAGGTGAAAGGAACAAGCACAAGCAGCTCAAAACCTGCTTCATCTTCATCATCTTCAAGCAGCAAAACGTCATCTACATCACTTAATGTGAGCAAACTGGTTTCTGATGCAAAAGCGTTAGTCGGAACGCCATATAAATGGGGCGGAACGACAACTTCCGGCTTTGACTGCAGCGGATTCATTTGGTACGTACTGAATAAACAAACAAGTGTGGGCAGAACAAGCACTGCAGGATACTGGAGTTCTATGAAGAGCATTGCCAGCCCGTCTGTTGGTGATTTCGTCTTCTTCACAACATATAAATCCGGCCCTTCTCACATGGGGATTTACATTGGAAACAACAGTTTCATTCATGCAGGATCTGACGGCGTACAAATCAGCAGCCTGAACAACAGCTACTGGAAGCCTCGTTACCTCGGTGCGAAAAGATTCTAATTTTAGAGAAAACCCGTTCATTGGAACGGGTTTTTTTCATTAGACGGAGCACAGGCGTTTTGGTTGCTTCTAAAAATGAAAATGTGATAAAAAATCCAAGAATTTTTTTTCTTTCTTATTTTCATAAAGGGCAATCGCGTAAGCGCCGGCATAGGGCAGCTGTACAGACTGATAAGGAATTCTGATCATCTGTTTCTCTGCTAACTCACGCTTTACTGTAGATAAAGGCAGAAATGAAACTCCGAGTCCTTCCTTGATAAACCGTTTCGTTATATGTGTTTGAGTGACCTTCATTGTTCTCACAAATGGAAATGTCATTCTGACTTGACGGAGCAAGTCGTCCCAGTAATCAGGATGATTATGGGTCAAAAGCAGGTATTGTTCGAGCACCTCTTTGGCATCAATTTCGTTGTCTTCTATGAAACGCTTATCGGGCGGGGCAACAAGGACGACAGGGTCTTTGTATAAGCAGTGGCAGCTTAAAGAAGAAGACTGTACCTTTAAACAGCTTAGTCCGATATCTGCTTCCCCGGCTTTAATCAGTGACGCGATTTCCGCTGATTCGAAAATCGTAACCGCCATTTCTGTTTCCGTATTCATTGCTGTGTACCGCTTCATGACAGAAGGAAGCACAGTATCTGCAATAAGCGGAGAAACCGCGAGCTGTAAGGTTTGAGAGTAGCCTTGTCTCACTCTGTGAAGCTCTGCCATGCTGTTTTCATAATCATCAAGAAGCCTGAGCGCATACGGCAAATACGCCCTGCCTTCATCAGTCAGCTGGATTTGCCTGCCTTTACGCTCGAACAGCTTGCAGCTGATTTCTTTTTCTAATTGCTTGATATGTACGGTCACAGTAGGCTGAGATAAGAAAAGCGTTTCCGCCGTTTTTCGAAAGTTCTCATATTTTGCAGCGGTCACAAAGGTGTGAAGCCATTTGAAATCCATTTCTATTCTCCCTCTGATTAATATTTTTAATTAATTCCCTTTAAAATATTCATTATTTTTTAAATATTATATTTACTATAATAACAGAAAAGGATAGGGGGAATACAAATGGTACATTACGGATTAAAGGGAATTACATGTGTGGAAACATCCATCAGCCATATTGATGGTGAAAAAGGGCGTCTGATTTACAGAGGACATCATGCAAAAGACATCGCACTGAATCACAGCTTTGAAGAAGCGGCTTATTTGATTTTATTTGGAAAACTGCCTTCAACTGAAGAATTGCAGGTATTTAAAGATAAGCTGGCTGCGGAACGGAATCTTCCGGAACATATTGAGCGCTTGATTCAATCACTGCCAAACAACATGGACGATATGTCGGTGCTGAGAACGGTTGTTTCAGCATTGGGGGAAAATACGTACACATTCCATCCGAAAACAGAAGAAGCAATCCGGCTGATTGCAATCACGCCTTCCATCATTGCATACAGAAAAAGATGGACGCGCGGTGAACAAGCAATTGCACCTTCTTCCCAGTACGGACATGTCGAAAACTACTATTATATGCTCACAGGTGAACAGCCTTCAGAGGCAAAAAAGAAAGCGCTTGAAACCTATATGATTCTGGCCATGGAGCACGGCATGAACGCATCCACTTTTTCGGCACGGGTCACGTTATCTACAGAGAGTGATTTAGTATCAGCCGTCACGGCTGCTCTCGGTACGATGAAAGGTCCGCTGCACGGAGGTGCTCCTTCTGCGGTGACAAAAATGCTTGAAGACATTGGAGAAAAGGAACATGCTGAAGCATATCTGAAAGAAAAACTCGAAAAAGGAGAGCGCTTGATGGGATTCGGCCACAGGGTGTACAAAACAAAAGACCCGCGGGCAGAAGCTTTGAGACAGAAAGCAGAAGAGGTGGCCGGCAATGACCGTGATCTTGATCTTGCGCTGCATGTAGAAGCAGAAGCGATTCGTTTGCTAGAAATCTACAAACCGGGACGAAAGCTGTACACAAATGTTGAATTTTACGCAGCTGCAGTGATGAAGGCCATCGATTTTGACGATGAATTGTTTACTCCGACCTTTTCAGCAAGCCGAATGGTAGGGTGGTGCGCCCATGTACTGGAACAGGCAGAAAACAACATGATTTTCCGCCCGTCAGCGCAATATACCGGTGCCATTCCCGAGGAAGTTCTTTCATAACATATTTTGGCGTTTATTCATTTCTGTCGTGTGGTAACGTTCAGTATCAACCACATGTCTAGGAGTGATGAATGTGAACCCAATGGACAGACAAACAGAAGGACAAGAACCGCAGCATCAGGACAGACAGCCGGGCATTGAGTCAAAAATGAATCCGCTGCCGCTGTCAGAGGACGAGGATTATCGAGGAAGCGGAAAACTGAAAGGAAAAGTTGCGATCATTACCGGAGGCGACAGCGGAATAGGGAGAGCAGCAGCTATTGCCTTTGCTAAAGAGGGGGCTGATATCTCCATTCTATACTTAGACGAGCATTCGGACGCAGAGGAAACACGCAAACGGATCGAAAAGGAGAATGTCCGCTGCCTGCTTATCCCGGGAGATGTCGGGGACGAGAACCATTGTGAACAAGCTGTGCAGCAAACAGTGGACCATTTTGGTAAACTCGATATCTTAGTGAACAACGCCGCTGAACAGCATCCCCAGGACAGCATTCTCAATATTTCAACAGAACAGCTGGAAAAAACCTTTCGCACAAATATTTTTTCCATGTTTCATATGACGAAGAAAGCTTTGCCTCACCTGCAAGAGGGGAGTGCCATTATTAATACGACATCGATTACCGCTTATGAAGGGGATACGGCGTTAATTGATTATTCCAGCACAAAGGGTGCGATTGTTTCCTTTACGCGTTCCATGGCGAAGTCGCTTGCAGATAAAGGCATCAGAGTGAATGCGGTGGCGCCCGGTCCGATTTGGACACCGCTTATTCCGGCGACATTCCCTGAGGAAAAAGTGAAACAGCACGGCTTGGATACCCCAATGGGAAGACCGGGACAGCCGGTTGAGCATGCAGGCGCCTATGTTCTGCTGGCGTCTGACGAATCTTCCTATATGACAGGGCAGACCATTCATGTGAATGGCGGACGTTTTATTTCAACGTAATCAACGAAAAACCAGCTCAAGAGCTGGTTTTTTTGTGTGGTGAAAAAATTCAAAATAAAAAATTTGTCGATTTTTCTAACAATTTTGTTTTCATTTTTGCAATTTTATATATAATATTGAGTAGGAGAAAGGAATGATTCGCGACCAGTACAAATATAGTAGAAAAAAAGAAAAATGACCATTGTTGCTCATGAATTCAGAAAATTCAAATAAAATATATATAAAAATAGATGATCGGGAGTTGAAGGGGAATGAAAGGGAGCGTTTTTAGGAAGAAAAGCATTCAGGATTTAATCGCTGCGACGAGCGGGGAAAAGTCTTTAAAAAGAGAATTAGGAGCATTTGATTTAACGTTGCTTGGAATCGGCGCCATTATTGGCACAGGGATTTTTGTTCTGACGGGAACAGGCGCAGTCACGGCCGGTCCCGGGCTGACGATTTCATTTGTTGTGGCGGCGTTGGCTTGTTTATTCGCCGCCCTGTCTTACGCGGAATTTGCGTCAAGTGTGCCTGTTTCAGGTTCGGTGTATACATTCACTTATGCGACATTGGGAGAGCTTATGGCCTTTATTATCGGGTGGGATTTAATTTTAGAATACATGCTGGCGGTAAGTGCAGTGTCGGTCGGCTGGTCTGGTTATTTCCAATCGTTTTTATCAGGGCTTGGCATTCATCTTCCGGTTGCTTTAACAGCGGCACCGGGCGCAGTGAAAGGCACCTTTACCCTGTTTAATCTTCCTGCATTCGTCATTGTAATGGCGATCACATATTTGCTTTATTTAGGCATCAAAGAATCAAAAAGAGTCAACAATATCATGGTTATCTTGAAGATACTGGTTGTTCTGCTGTTTATCGCGGTGGCAGCCGTTTACGTGAAGCCGCACAACTGGCAGCCGTTTATGCCAATGGGCTTTGGCGGCGTATTCAGTGCAGCGGCGCTCGTATTCTTTGCTTTTATCGGATTTGACGCTGTATCCTCTGCTGCGGAAGAGACGAAAAATCCTGCGAAAGATCTGCCTAAAGGCATTATTTTCTCTTTACTGGTCTGCACGATTTTATATGTCACCGTATCAGCGATCATGACTGGGGTTATCCCGTTTGCTCAATTTGCGGGTGTGGATCATCCGGTTTCTCTAGTTCTTCAAAGCGCAGGACAAAACTGGGTGGCTGGCATCATTGATATTGGCGCCGTGTTGGGAATGACAACAGTTATGCTCGTGATGCTTTACGGGCAGACACGCGTCATGTTTGCCATGTCGCGTGACGGACTTGTGCCGGGCTCACTTTCTAAAGTGCATCCAAAGCACAAAACACCTTATGTAGCCACTTGGTTTTTCGGAACGATGTCGGCGCTTCTCGGCTCACTTGTTCCGCTGGATGAACTTGCAAAGCTGGTAAACATCGGGACGTTGTCGGCATTTGTCCTGATTTCTGTGGCAGTTATCGTTTTGAGAAAGAAACAGCCTGATCTTCCGAGAGCTTTTAAATGCCCGGGAGTTCCCGTGATCCCAGGCCTGGCGATTCTGTTCTGCCTGTTCTTGATTTTAAATCTGGGATGGGTGACGATTGTCCGCTTCCTAGTGTGGCTGTTAATCGGCTTGGTAATCTATTTTCTGTATTCAAGAAAGCATTCAAAATTAAATCAATAACCTTTTGATAAAGAGAGCGGCCATACAGGCCGCTCTCTTTTCTGTTCTTGGCAAATGAATCTATAGAAATGAAGACAAAAATAAGAGATAATATAGGCTGGAAAGGAAGTGACGTTTATTGTCTGAGCAAAAACCAGTCCAATGGGCTTCGAAAATCGGTTTCGTCATGGCAGCCGCCGGCTCGGCTATCGGCTTGGGCGCGATTTGGAAGTTCCCTTACGTAGCGGGGACCAATGGGGGAGGAGCCTTTTTTCTTATCTTCGTGTTATTTACCATCCTCTTAGGCTATCCGCTTTTGGTGGGGGAATTTATTTTTGGAAGACGGAACCAGACGAATGCCATTGATGCATATAAAAAAGAAGCGCCGCGATCAGCTTGGTTTCTTACAGGGTGGATCGGTGTAGCCGCGTGTTTCTTAGTGCTGTCGTTTTACAGTGTAATCGGGGGATGGATTTTGCTGTATATCGTGAAAACAGCGTCAGGATCACTGTCCGGGCTTTCTCAAGCACAGTATGGCGCTCTTTTTGCTTCTATTATCCAAAATCCGGTGCAGACGCTCGCGGCTCAGCTTGTCTTTATGGCACTGACTGTACTCGTTGTCGCAAGAGGGGTTCAAAAAGGGATTGAACGGGTAAGCGCGGTGATGATGCCGATTTTGTTTTTATTGTTTATTCTGCTCGTTCTTCGGTCTCTTACGCTTAATGGTGCAATGGAAGGCGTAAAGTTTCTGCTTGTGCCTCATTTCGGCGATTTGACTCCGGAATCCATATTATTCGCGCTGGGACAGGCCTTCTTTACGTTAACACTGGGGGTTTCGGTGATGGTGACCTACAGCTCCTATTTGCCGAAAACACAAAATATCCCTCGTTCGGCAGCCTCCATTGTCTTGATGAATATCATTGTGACACTCTTGGCAGGTTTGGCTATTTTTCCGGCGGTTTTCTCATTCGGTTTTCAGCCAAATGAAGGACCGACATTGCTGTTTACAGTGCTTCCGGCCGTTTTTGAACAGCTTCCGTTCGGCACGTTGTTTTTTATCGGCTTTCTCGTTGCATTTTTATTTGCAGCCTTAACCTCAGCATTTTCGATGGTTGAAATTATCGTTGCCACAATCGGAAAAGGGGACGAAAAGAAGAGAAAAAAACTGTCATGGACGAGCGGGCTTTTGATCTTTTTGGTCGGAATCCCATGCTGCTTGTCTTATGGCGTTTTGAGTGATGTGCACCTATTTGGCAAAACGTTTTTTGATATTGCCGATTTTACCGTCAGCAATGTTTTGATGCCTTCAGGCGCTCTGTTAATTTCTCTATTTATCCCGCTGAAAATTTCGAAAAGCGAACTCTTGGCTGAAATGCGAAATGGATCAAATGCAGGTAAAGCATTCTTTTACACATGGTTTTATTTGCTTCGTTTTATCGTGCCGCTTGCCATTATTATCGTGTTCTTAAATTTAATCGGAATTTTATCATTTTAAAAAACAGGCTCCGTTTCCGGGGCCTGTTTTTATTTAATAAGTTGATATCAACGGTGCCCATGCCGTTTTCAGTTTTTGGATGCCGAGCCTGATGTCCTCTTCTGACAAACCTCCATAACCGATTAAGACAGAAACAAAAGGCGTTCGTTCTTTATATGAAGGGGAGACGGGATAGATGGTTACACCGTTGTTTGCGGCTGCTTTTATTGCTTCTTCCTCACTTGCTGGAAACAATAGTCGCAGCAGAATGTGAAGCCCCGAGTTTTTACCGAGAATCTCAACGGTGTTTCCTAGTTCAGAGCGGATGGCTTCTAACAGGACAGCGTGTTTTTTTCGGTATAAGCTTCTCATTCTATTTATGTGTTTTTGCCACTCTCCGGTTTCGATGAAGTCTGCCAGTGCCAATTGCGAGTGAACAGAGACGGTCTGCTTCATTAACTGAGCATTGTCTTTGATCGGTTCCATGAGTTCAGGGGGCACAATCATGAAGCTGAGCCGCAAGGAAGGCAGAAGTGACTTTGAAAAAGTGCCCAGATATATGACTCTGCCATTCGGATCAAGACCCTGTAAAGACGGAATGGGGTGGCCGCTGTAGCGAAATTCTCCATCGTAATCATCTTCTATAATGAATGAATTTGTTTCTGCCGCCCATGCCAGCAGCTCCTGTCTGCGGGTAATCGTCATAATGGTCCCAATCGGAAACTGATGCGAAGGAGTCGTATACATGAGATAAGGATTCTGGCGGTAGAGCTCATCCGGCAGGACGCCTTCTGAATCAGAACAAATCGGAGTGACATCCATGTGATTTGCTTCAAACATCCTTCTTGAACGGTGAAAGCCCGGTTCTTCAAAGCCGATTTTTGTACCTGGCTTTAGCGAAAGGCAAAGAATTTGCAGAAGCACGGTGATTCCTGCGCCGATGATAATCTGGCCGGGTTCGCAAATTACTCCCCGAGACAGCCTGACGAATCGGGCAATCATGTGCCTGAGTTCGTATTCTCCTTGAGGGTCGCCAGAGGTGTGAAACGATCCGGAATAGTGATCAAGACTTTTTACTATGCTTTTTCTCCATGCGTTAAAGGGAAAGAGGGTCGGATCAACGTTGCCCTGATGGAAGTCAATAGCAGGTGCGTTCTTTTCATGTAATCCCGGCTGTACAGACTGCTGAAAATGGTCAGGAGCTGTCGGGAATCCTTGTTCTACTTCCGCCGCGAACCAGCCGATTTTCGGCTTGCTTTTGACATAGCCCTCAGCAGTTAATTGCTCATAAGCCCGTTCTATAGTTGCCGTGCTGACATCGAGCAAGCTGGAGAGCCTGCGTTTTGACGGAAGTCTTGTTCCCTTTGTTATTCGCGCATGTGAAATTTCTTGTTTAAAAAAGGTATAAAGCTGCTCATACAGCGGTGTTTTGCTCTTTTTATCAAGAAACGGCGTAATATCCATCTCATGTCTCCTTTGTATCTGGCATGGTCATTTTTTCTGAGATTGGCTATTTGGAAAATGCCATTTATTAGCTATGCTCATTGTAACGAAAGGAAAGGGGATTGAGAAGATGATCCATATGAAACAATTAACCTCGAAAGAAGAATGGGCTGAGTCGTATCCGATTATGAGTGAATTGAGAACAGAACTGGATATAGAGACGTATTTACAAAGGCTTGAAGCCTGTGTGCAGAAAGAATCGTATATGCTGTTTGCCTTATATGAAAATACAGCAATCAGAGCGCTGTGCGGGGCTCTGCCGAGAGTTTCCATTCATAAAGGAGAGCACTTGTGGATTGCGGATCTTGTTACAACGGCACCTTGCCGATCAAAGGGATACGGCAAAATGCTTTTGGATTATGCCTCAGACTGGGCGAGAAAAGCCGGACTTGGTTTTGTCAGTCTTTCATCTGGCCTTCAGCGTAAAGACGCACATCGATTTTATACAGATAAAATGGGTTTTACTATAGAAAGTTATTTGTTCCGAAAACCGGTGTAATGAAAAAAAGACGCCTGAAAAGGCGTCTTTTTTAAAAGCCAAACTGTAAATTCGTATCTACAGATACAATGGTATACACACAAATAATCACAAAGAGATTAAGGATGACGCCGAGCAGGCCTGGACCTGTGCGCCCTCTCTTGATGAAGAGTTCAACAACGCCGAACGGAACGGCAGCCATGGCGAACGGAAGCATTTGATAGGAATAAAACGTGACGTTGCTGATAATGGCCAAATTCAGCAACAGCAGGGACAGAACCGCTGTCCCGACAGAGATCCAGCCGAATACATTGTGTTCTTTAAAAATTCTTACCAGTTCCATAATTCCACCTCGCCGACATTCGCTGATTTTACAGATTTATTTTTCAGCATGCGCTGGATTTCCTTGGTTGGCCCTGTAACGACCGAACCGTATACATTGACACCGTTTTTCTCTACATAATCTAATCGGTTATCTACATTCAGGTCTTTCCGTTTTGAAATGACCTGAGCCCATTTTTCGTGTTTGGACATGAATTTCAGGGCGTTGATAAACTGATCGCCATTCGACTTGCCTTTTGTATTAAGGGCGGCCAGGAACTTTGAATCCTTTCCAGGATAGCCAAGAGGTTCTGTGGAAGCTGTCTTATTTGTGTTTTTCTCTGTTTCGATTGCGTTCCACAAAAAGCTCACATCATAGCCTTTGAATTTGTTATACACGTCTTTTGTCGGATATGCACGGTCATATGAAAGGTAGACCTCTGATACCGTTCCTTCAGGCAATGTGCTTAACGTTTTTTCTGCTTTTGCGGTCGTTTGTTCAGACTTGTTTGAAGGATGTGTAAAGTAATGGCCGGTTTTATTCACTTCTAAGTCATAGTAGTTTACTGCCGGCGCTTTTACTTTGTTATAAAACATTTCAACCCGTTCATTCCCTACGGCAGCCGTCTTCGTGCCAATCTGCTTTTGCAGCGGGAATTCCGTATTCATTCCAAATAGCTTCACTTGGCTTTTCAGTCCGGAAGTATCAACAAGAACATTTGGCATGGTCAGGGCTACAGTGACTGCGGCAGTTTCCATAAACTCATTGCCGGTGCTGTGTTTTCCACCCATTCCGTAATAGAGGTAGCTTCCCAGCGTACAAAGCGGCAAAATCATCAATGTCGAAATGACGGCAAGCACAGAAATTCGCAAATAAGACTTGCGTTTGCCGTAGGCTAAAATCGCTTTTTGTTTTTCAGGACTGATGCTGAGATCCCAATCGTTATCGTCCTCGAGTTCGCTTTCAATCAGTTCCTGATATACTTCGAGCTTCTCAAGTTCTTCCTCAAATGCAGTCATTTCCTGGTCGCTCATTTCCCCATTTTTATATTGATCAAAACGCTTTTTAAATTCTTCATTCATCATTAACACCTCTATTATAAAGTGCTTTCAGCCGCTGTCTGGCACGAAATAAAACACTTTTAAAATTCGCCTCTGAAATATTCATAATATGGGATGCTTCTTTGTAGTTTAACTCTTTTAAATAATATAGCGTTAAGGCCTCCCGATAATTATCGGGGAGCTCGGACATATAACCAGTCAGCACTTCCTTTATCTCTACCTGATGGGCAGGACTTTGAACAGCATTTTGAAAGAGGCTTCCGATTAAGTCATCAGAAATGGTTACTTCTTTCTTATGCTTTCTGACGTAATCAATGAAGGCGTTTCGCGCCACTTGAAAAAGCCAGGGCTTTACTTTGCTGTGATCATAGGAGTGAATGTGTATGTATGCCCGCATAAAGGTTTCCTGCAGTAAGTCTTCAGCAAGATGCTTGTCTTTTGTCATGGAGAGCAGGAACCTGTAAACATCATTCATGTACATTTGGTAAATTTCATCGATCGTCACTGCCTTTTCTCCCCTCTATGTTATACACGCATAAGAAAGGTTTAAAGTTGCACATTACATGCAAACGGCTTTTTTATACCTAATCAAACACCATTACTATATAGTACCCAAAAATGCCCGCAAAAGATAGTGCGGAGAAATGTTTAACATTTTTTCCAGAGGGGAAAAGATAGTGAAAAAGTGAAGGAGTGGCACAATGGAATATACCAGTATAGCAGATACAGGAATAGAAGCCTCCAGAATCGGCCTCGGCACATGGGCCATTGGCGGAACGATGTGGGGAGGCACTGATGAAAAAACATCGATTGAAACAATCCGAGCCGCTCTTGATCAGGGGATTACACTGATTGACACCGCGCCGGCTTACGGCTTCGGGCAGTCCGAGGAAATCGTCGGAAAGGCAATCAAAGAGTACGGCAAAAGAGACCAGGTGATTCTCGCAACGAAAACGGCTCTGGACTGGAAGAACAACCAGCTGTTCCGCCATGCGAACAGAGCGAGAATTGTAGAGGAAGTTGAGAATTCTTTGAAGCGGCTTCAAACAGACTATATTGATCTTTATCAGGTGCATTGGCCCGATCCGCTTGTGCCAATTGAAGAAACGGCTGAAGTCATGAAGGAATTATATGATGCGGGAAAAATCCGGGCGATTGGCGTCAGCAATTTTTCAATTGAGCAAATGGATACATTTCGCGCCGTCGCACCTCTCCATACGATTCAGCCTCCATATAATCTGTTTGAAAGAGAGATGGAAGAGAGTGTTCTTCCTTATGCGAAAGATAACAAGATAACAACATTATTATACGGCAGTTTATGCAGAGGGCTGTTAACAGGCAAAATGACCGAAGAGTATACATTTGAGGGCGATGATCTGCGTAATCACGATCCAAAATTCCAGAAGCCCCGCTTTAAAGAGTATCTTTCTGCTGTCAATCAATTGGATAAGCTGGCGAAGACACGTTATGGAAAATCAGTGATTCACTTGGCTGTCAGATGGATCTTAGATCAGCCGGGAGCGGATATCGCTCTTTGGGGAGCAAGAAAGCCTGGGCAGCTTGAGGCCCTATCTGAAATTACAGGCTGGACGCTGAACAGTGAAGATCAGAAAGATATCAATACTATATTGGAAAATACGATATCAGACCCTGTCGGACCGGAGTTTATGGCCCCGCCGACCAGAGAGGAAATATAACAAAAGCTGAGGGCGAATTCTCAGCTTTTTGGCGTTTTAACGGGAGAAATCTTAAAAATTAGTACCAGGTAATAAAAAATGTTGTTATAATAGATGACAGAAAGAATCATTGATTACGACAAAGGAAGTGCGATATGTATAAGTTTTGTGCAAATGCTTTAAAAGTTATTCTTTCTCTTCGCGGAGGAGTGAAGGTGTATAACAAAGAAAACCTTCCGGCCGATTCAGGTTTTGTCATCGCGTGTACACATTCCGGCTGGGTTGATGTGATTACACTCGGAGTCGGGATTCTTCCTTATCAAATACACTACATGGCGAAAAAAGAGCTTTTTCAAAATAAATGGATCGGTTCGTTTCTGAAGAAAATTCATGCCTTTCCGGTAGATCGGGAAAATCCCGGGCCAAGCAGTATTAAAACGCCGATTAAGCTGCTGAAAGAAGGAGAGATCGTCGGTATCTTCCCAAGCGGAACAAGAACCTCTGAGGATGTGCCTTTGAAAAGAGGTGCGGTGACGATTGCGCAAATGGGGAAAGCGCCGCTTGTCCCCGCTGCATATCAGGGCCCTTCAAGCGGAAAAGAATTATTCAAAAAAGGAAAAATGAAGCTGATTATCGGTGAGCCTCTTCACCAGGCTGATTTTGCCCACCTGCCTTCAAAGGAAAGACTTGCAGCAATGACAGAGGCTTTGAATCAGCGGATTAAAGAACTAGAGAATAAACTTGATCAGCTATAAGGCGTTCTGAGAGATTGCCCTGAAACTGTAAAAATAAGAAAAGCACCTTATACAAGGTGCTTTTCTTATTATGCTTCCTGCTGGTTAGCTGTCTCCAGAAGTTCTTCTTCTTGAAGCTTTTTCACTTCAATATATGCGACGTGGTGGCCGTCAATTTCATTAATGATGAATTCGCAGCCCTCTTCGATGATGGAATCATCTTTTTCAACATCGTATTTTTGAGTAAGGAACCAGCCGCCGATCGTATCGACTTCTTCGTTCTCTAAATGGATGCCTAGCAGGTCGTTTACTTGGTCAATTAACACTTTTCCGTCAAGAATATAATGGCCTTCGCCGATTTTGCGGATTTCGCTAATTTCATCAATATCAAATTCGTCGCGGATTTCACCGACAATTTCCTCAATGATGTCCTCAACCGTCACAAGCCCGGCAGTACCGCCGTATTCATCAGACAATATGGCCATGTGGACCCTCTCTTTTTGCATTTTGACAAGCAGGTCTTGGATTGGCGCAGATTCAATGACATGAATGATCGGGTTGACGAATTGAGAAATGGTGGAATCAACAGATACCTCACCGCTTATGCAGGCGGTCAGCACTTCTTTAATGTTAATAACTCCGATAATGTTATCTTTATCGCCCTCTTCCACAGGGTAGCGGGTATATTTTTCAATCTGAATGATGTCCATCATTTCAGAAATCTTGATATCATGCGGAAGGCTGACAATTTCGGTCCGCGGAATCATAATTTCTTTCGCGAGCCTGTCGTCAAATTCAAAGATTTTATTCACATATTTAAACTCTGATTGGTTGATTTCACCGCTTTTATAGCTTTCAGACAAAATGATTCGCAGCTCTTCTTCTGAGTGTGCCAGTTCGTTTTCTGAAACGGTCTCCAGGCCAAATGCTTTGGTCAATAACCGTGCGGAATTGTTCAAAAGCCAAATGAATGGGAACGCGATGCGGTAAAACCAAATCAGCGGTTTCGCAAACAGCATAGACACTGCTTCCGCCTTTTGGATAGCGACTGTCTTAGGTGCAAGTTCTCCGACAACAACGTGTAAGAACGTGATAATGGCATACGCAAAAATAAACGATATGACATGTGAAAGGGAACCTGGTACGTTCATTTGTACGAAAAGCGGGTGAAGCAGCCTTTCGATCGTTGATTCACCTAAAACCCCTAATCCGATGGAAGTCAATGTAATTCCGAGCTGACACGCAGATAAATATTCATCAAGATGCGTGGTCACTTTTTTTACGGCTATTGCTGCTTTATTTCCTTCCGCGATCAGCTGATCGATCCGTGAGCCTCTGATTCTGATAATGGCAAACTCAGATGCCACGAAAAATGCCGTCAGGGCGATTAAAACAGCAACTAAAATCAAATTCACTATGTCCAATTAGAACCTTCACTCTAGCAATGAGAATGAAGGTAACACCTCCTGTTAGATAAAATGGTTTTAACTTAACAGCAGCATAAATGATTGGAACACGGCGAGCTTTTCAGGCGGGAGTTTGCTTTTCAGCTTGTCACGATCCTCGGGCTTCAGCCGTTCAAACCGATGCAAGATTCCGGAGATGTTTTGATTCATATGATCAATTTCTAATGCCAGATTTCCAATTTCATCATCAAGTTTAGCTGAAGAGGGAAACTGGTTCTCCAGTCGATCTTTAATATCGGACAGGGCCAATCGCTGCTTCTTGCAATCTACAATAAATATAAGTCGTTTGAGTGCATTTTCGTCGTAGTAACGGTAATTTGAACAGGATCTGGCCGGCGTAAGCAGACCGAGATTCGTATAATAATCAACTGTCCGTTTCGTTACTCCGGCGAGTGCCGCTAGTTCACTGATGCGATAAGTCTCAGCCCCATCTATATCCCTCCCAACCATCACGTTATAGTTATGAGAATAGTTTAATATATGAACGGTGTCTTGCACAAGTTTATTGTTTTTTTAGACCGGAATTGGAAGTTGTGGAATTCATCATCTGATTGAAGTAACATAGGAAGATAGAATTTTCAAATTTTTATATGCGGAAGGGACAGATGAAATTGGCTGGGTTATCCCGGGAAGTTGAAGAAAACTTAAATAAAGGATCATGGATTCGCAAGCTGTTTGATGAAGGTGCAAGGCTGAAGAAGGAGTTCGGAGAAGACCAGGTATTTGATTTTTCACTCGGCAACCCGATTGTTGAACCGCCTGAAGCTTTTAAGAGAGCGTTAATAGAGGAAGCTGAAAAAGGCAGCCACGGATACATACAAAACCAAGGGCTTCCTGCAGCGAGAGAAAAAGTCGCGCAATTTCTGGGGTCGCGTTTTGAAGCTGATTTCTCAGCGGAGCGTATCGTCATGACGGTGGGCGCGGGAGGCGCTTTGAATGTTGCGTTAAAAAGCATCGTAAACCCTGGGGAAGAGGTCATTATTCTCGCACCTTATTTTGCCGAATATAAGTTGTATATTGAGAACTACGGGGGAAAGGCCGTCAGCTGCCCGTTGACAGGCCGGTTTGAGATCGACATTGAAGCGGTAAGGCAATCGATCACTCCACAGACGAAAGGGCTGATCCTCAATACACCGCATAACCCCACAGGCACGGTTCTCAGCCAGAAAAATATAGACGATTTAGGCGCTTTATTAAAAGAAATAGAAGAGAAGAGCGGCCAGACGATTTATGTGCTGTTTGATGAACCGTACAGTCAATTAATCTATGATGAAGAGCTGGCAAATCCGTTTCAATCGTACCATCGTGTGATATTGGCTAGCTCATTCAGTAAAGATCTCGGCATAGCCGGGGAGCGGCTCGGATATATCGGATTGGACAGCCGAATGCCGGATGCGGACCTTTTGATCAACGCTTTTGTGTATTGTAATCGAACGCTTGGATTTGTGAATGCCCCTGTCATGATGCAGCGGGCTGTGGCACGAATGGATGATTTAAGAGTAGACGCGAGCGCTTATAAAGAGCGCCGGGATTTAATGGTAGACATTTTAAAAGAAGCCGGTTTTGAATTTGAAATGCCAAAGGGAGGTTTCTTTGTTTTTCCGAAATCGCCGATTGAAGATGAAGTTGCATTTTGCGTGCATGCCGCCCAAAAATACAAATTATTAATTGTGCCGAGCAGCGGTTTTGGAATGAGCGGGCATTTCCGATTATCCTTCAGTGTGCCGATCGAGCAGATTAAAAACTCACGGGACATTTTCATTTCTTTATATAAAGATTTTGCTTAAGAAGGCAAAGAAAAGAAAACAGTTTTCAAGGCTGTTTTCTTTTTATATCCGCAAAATCCTTCCTCTTCCAATCCAGACAGGCGCAGAATTGACAAGCAGGCATGCAGTTAAGGCTTTCCTCATGATAAAAGTCTAAAAATTAAAAATCATTTTTGGAATGAGTTGTGTTACAATAAAATATACAATTTATAATCAAACTTTGACTTTTGGAGGTGGTATGATGGGGCCCTCTGCTTAGGCAACAATACACCGCGTACCTCAATGTTAAGGAAAAATGATTATATCAGGAGGTGACTCCTTATCCTTTGTTGAGAGGATAGGGTTAAATGGACGATATTGACAGTCTGATTTTAATTGGCGTGCTCATTGCTTTAACCGCGTTTTTCGTTGCAAGCGAGTTTGCGATTGTTAGAGTGAGGAGATCCAGAATAGATCAGCTTATCACAGAAGGAAACAAACGGGCGATACTCGCAAGGCGTGTCATTACAGATTTGGATGAATATTTATCCGCATCCCAGCTAGGCATTACATTGACATCAATCGGGCTTGGCGTACTGGGTGAGCCGGCCTTTGAACGGCTGCTGCATCCACTGTTTGAACCGCTCGGCTTGCCGGACTCGGTTTCACATGCAGCCTCTTTTGCAGTCGCGTACGGCTTGATCACGTTCCTGCACGTTGTTGTAGGTGAACTGGCCCCGAAAACGGTCGCGATTCAAAAGGCAGAACAGCTGACTTTACTGATAGCGGGCCCTTTGCGTTTATTCTATTTGCTCCTGTTTCCGTTTATTTGGATCCTCAATGGATCGGCGCGGCTTTTATGCGGGATGTTCGGTTTGAAGCCTGCGTCAGAACATGATGGTTCCCATTCTGAGGAAGAACTCAGGATGCTGTTATCTGAGAGTTTAAAAAACGGAGAGATTAATCCGTCTGAATATAAATATGTGAATAAGATTTTTGAATTTGATAATCGGATCGCGAAAGAAATTATGATACCGCGGAAGGAAATGGCTGCTGTGTCAACTGAGATGACGATGGCCGAGATGCTTGAAGTCATGCTGAAGGAAAAATACACGCGCTGGCCAGTCACAGATGGAGACAAAGACAGTGTGATCGGTTTGGTCAATACGAAGCATTTGTTTTCTGATTTGCTGTTTATGACAGAAGAAGAACGAATGAAGATGACGATCCATCCGTATGTGAGGCCGGTCATCGAAGTGATTGAAACGATCCCGGTTCATGACTTGCTGATTAAAATGCAGCGCGAGCGCATTCATATGGCTATATTGTCGGATGAATACGGAGGAACCTCGGGACTTGTGACGACAGAGGATATTCTTGAGGAAATTGTCGGAGAGATCAGAGATGAATTTGATGAAGATGAACAGCCGCTGATCCAAAAGCTTGGCGACGGCCATTATGTGATGGATGGAAAGGTTCGGATCGATCAGGTGAACAGCCTTCTTGGCGCATCGATTCAAGAAGACGTCGATACGATCGGCGGGCTGATATTAAAAGAAAACATCGATATTGAGGCTGGTGAATCCATTCGCATCGGTTCATATACGATAAAGGTGCTGAAGATGGACGGCCGATTAATCAAGCAAATCGATATAAAAGAAGAAGCCGGCAACACAACCGGGATTACGGCGCACCACAAGCTGCCGCTGCCCGAGCCTGTGATGCTGAACAGTGCAACCTTGAGCGAGAAATAAGCTCAAGGTTTTTTTACATTGTGATTGTCCAGCCGCACCAAAATGCCAAAAGCGACCCGCAAAGTGTCAGGGCGATGTACAAGATGCTTTCTTTTACACGTTTGGCCATAAGGAGTTGAATACTTTCAACGCTGAAAGTGGAAAAGGTCGTAAAGGCGCCAAAAAACCCCGTGCCGATGATAAGCGAGACCGAAGCATTTGCAACGTGAAGTCCTGTAAATATTCCGAGCCCGAGAGCTCCGAGAATATTGACTGTCAGTATGGCAATGGGCAGGCTGAGACCTTTGGTTTTGGCGGTTATGACATTGCCAAGCCAGAAGCGAAGCATTGCGCCAAGTCCGCCCCCTATGAAAATACCCGCTAGTGTCATCTTTCCTGCAGCCCCTTTCTTTGCTGAATGCCTGCTATGCGCCGTCCCGAAAAAACACCAATCAGTGCAAATATGATCCCTGATATCAATGAGGCTGCCACATATAAAAGAGCCAATGAGGGTTGTCCTTGCAAAAGCATCACTGTTTCCTTAGAAAACGTGGACATTGTTGTGAAGCCTCCGCAAAAGCCGGTGCCTAAAAAAGCCGACAGCAGAGGCCGTTTTACCCCGATCATAAAAAATCCGGTCAAAATGCCTAATAGAAGGCTGCCTGCCGCATTTTCCAGCCAGGTTGCCGCCGGGAACTGACCGGTGTGTATCCATAAGTTTAATCCGTATCGGAGGCAGGCGCCAAGCGCGCCTCCGATAAAAACCGCGCTATATATTTTCATGTTTGCCATCCTTTATGATGAAATCCGGGTAATCTGTAACGATGCCGTCCACGCCCATGGCTTGTAATTTTGCCGCTGTCTTTTGATTGTTGACAGTCCATGCAAATATGTTTAAGCCATTTTTATGGACGGAGCCGATCATCAGACGGTTGAGCCGTGTGTATTTTATATTGACATAGTTTGCAAAAGAGCGGAAGGCCTTCATCTGATTTCTGGACAGCATGCCAAAGTTGGGCCTTGTAATGACCGCTGTCGGAATCGAAGGATAAAGCTCGCGGAACCTTTGGACGGAGCGGAACTGAAAGGATTGAACAATATTATTGATAGAAAAAGAAAATTGCCCTAATAGCTGTCCCACCTCTTTTTCAATTCCGACTTGAGACGGATGGCCTTTTAGTTCAATTAAAAGTCCGATTTTTTTGTGGTAGCGCTTGAGCACCGCTTCCAGGGTCGGAATACGCTCTCCTTGAAAAGCGGGGCCGTACCAGCTTCCTGCATCGAGTTTTTGCAATTCCTCCAAGGTAAAATCCTTAACAAAGCCCGATCCGTTTGTTGTTCGGTCAACCCTGTCATCGTGTATTACAACAATCTGCCTGTCTTTTGTAAGCTGGACATCCAGTTCAATCATATCTGCATTCATTTTCACCGCAAGGTCAAATGCGGCAATCGTATTTTCCGGAGCGTAGCCGGATGCTCCGCGATGGGCAATGATGTACAAGCTAAGTCAGCTCCTCGTATGGGCATTTCTGTTATTGTATCAAAACCATATATGCACCGCGATACAAACTGGTGAATTTTTTCTGCCATATCGGAATGGTCCGGGCTGAGGAATGCGTATAACTAAAAAAAGACACTCAGCGTATCAGAACACATTTCGTCAGAAAATTAGGTCTTTCGACATGTTCACAACAAAATATGATCCTTTATAATAGCAAAAAAGGAGGCGAGATCATGGGAAAAGGGAGAATCAGAGTGGAGGAAAGAATTAAAGCCGAAACGGATGCTGAAATGCAAAAAGCAACTCTCCTTGATCAGACACAAACGAAAAAAGGTAAGTGACTGTCCCTATTGAATCTGGCTGATAGATGAATCGAGAAATGACCCCGGCGTTTCGCCGGGGTTTTGTGCTGCAAAAGACATTTAAATGAACATCTTTACGAATATTTTAGTATAATAAACAATTGATTGGGATAGAGGGGAGACAGTCATGCCGGATTATCTGCAGCAGTATTTTACGCTTGATATCATCATTCAAATCGGCATCAGCTTGGCGATTTTGCTGGTGTTTCTTATACTTAGAAAATTATTCACAAGATATTTCTTTAACCTGCTTTTTAATTTGACAAACCGGCCGAAAACAGAAATTTTTAAACAGGTGGTTCTGGCGTTTGATAAGCCGGCCAGATGGTTTTTTGTTGCCCTTGGGCTGTTTTTAGCGATCCGGTATTCACCGTTTTTAGATGAGCAAATGCCGGTCATCAGCAAAATATACCGCTCACTGATTGTGGCGCTCTTGTGCTGGGGTCTTTGTAATTTGACCGCAACATCGTCGTTTATCTTCCATAAGGTGAATCAGCGCTTCGAGCTTGACATGGATGACATTCTGGCCCCGTTTTTATCCAAATTGCTCCGTTTTGTGATCATTGCGCTCAGTGTCAGTGTGATCGCTCAGGAATTCAATTATGATGTCAACGGATTTGTAGCGGGCCTAGGTCTTGGCGGGCTGGCTTTTGCGCTTGCCGCGAAGGATACCATCAGCAACTTCTTCGGCGGTATTATTATTATTACTGAAAAGCCGTTTACAATTGGTGACTGGGTGGAGACGTCAACAGTAACAGGATCAGTCGAGGATATTACCTTTAGGAGCACGAGATTCAGAACAGCACAGGGGGCGCTTGTAACGGTGCCGAACTCTACGCTGTCGATGGAAGCGATCACGAACTGGACAAGAATGACCAAACGCCAGATTACGTTTTCCATCCATGTGTCCTACGCTACGCCGATTGAGAACCTTGAACGCTCCATTCATTCTCTCAGAACAATGCTTTTAGAGCATGAGGGCGTTGATAATGAAACAATCATGGTCAACTTTGATACGTTTGCCGACAGCTACTACAATTTATTTTTTAACTTCTATACAAAAACGACAGTTTGGGCTGAAAACCTTAATATTAGAGAGGATATCAACTATAAAATTATTGAGATTTTAGGTGCAGAAGGTGTCCAGTTTGCATATCCCGGCCAAATGGTTGTTGTCAAGCAAAAGCACGAAAGCGACCCATTCCAGGTGAATCTAAATAAAGAGGAAAAGGAACGGGCTTAAAAGAGAGACTTCGTCTGACAGAGGCGGAGTCTTTTTCATGGTAAAATAAGAGAAAAAGGCGGTGTTGAGTTGGAAGCATTCAAAAATATTCTACATGAAGCACAGAGAATTGTTGTGCTGACAGGAGCGGGAATGAGCACAGAATCAGGGATTCCCGACTTTCGTTCAGCAGGGGGCATTTGGACGGAAGATGCCTCAAGAATGGAAGCGATGAGCCTTGATTATTTCTCAAGTCATCCGCGTCTGTTTTGGCCCAAATTCAAAGAATTGTTCCAGATGAAAATGAGCGGCAGCTTTGAACCGAATGAAGGACATTTGCTTTTAGCTGAGCTGGAGAAGCAAGGGAAGCAGGTCGATATTTTTACGCAAAACATTGACGGTCTTCATAAAAAAGCGGGGAACAGGCATGTATACGAACTGCATGGTTCTATCCAGACAGCAGCTTGTCCGGCATGCGGCGCCCGATATGATCTTCCCCATTTGCTGGAGCGGGAGGTGCCGGAGTGCACGGCGGCCGGAAACAATGGGGACATTTGCGGAACGGTATTAAAAACCGATGTTGTTCTCTTTGGCGACGCCGTCATGCACTTTGACACCCTTTATGAAAAGCTGGATCAAGCAGATCTTTTATTGGTTATCGGCACGTCTCTCGAAGTGGCTCCGGCTAGATTTGTGCCTGAGGATGCAAGCCTGATTCCCGGCATGAAGAAAGTCATCATAAACCTTGAACCAACGTATTGCGACAGCTTGTTTGACATGGTCATCCATCAAAAAATCGGCGAGTTTGCCCGAAGTTTGGGCATAAAAAAGTGAGCCGCCTTATGCGCCTCACTTTTTTATTCATGAACAGGAACCATTGTGTCCTCTAACACTCCGAAGGAATATCCTTTTTCTTTTAATTTATTGATTAGTACCGGCAGCGCATTTACGGTAGCGGGAAGATCATGCATGAGAATCACATTCGGGCGGCCTGAAGAGCTTTGTTCCATATTTTCAAGCTGCTCTAACACGGCCGTCACATACTTTGAATTTCGGTATTTCCAGTCCATGCTGTCAATCGTCCAATCCCAGTACACAAAACCGTCTTTCTCAAGATTGCGGATTTGTGAGGGGGTTAGTGACGGCTTGCTTCCGTAGGGCGTTCTGACAAGAGCGGTTTTATATCCTGTAATGTCCTGCAGCGTGTCACGCGCCTCCTGCATTTCTTTTAACGGAGATGTCGGTGATTGATAGAACAATCTGTTATTGTGGGTAACGCCATGTAAACCGAGTGCGTGGCCTTCCTTTTCTGCTCTTTTCACAGCTTGTTTGAATTCGTTCATCCGCGGTGACAGCATAAAAAACGTCGCTTTTACATCAGCGCTTTTCAGTACATCGAGCAAGCGATTTGTAAAGGCTGACGGGCCGTCATCGAAGGTTAAGTAAACCGTTTTATCTCCCATGTCCTGCTTTGTCTGCAGATGTTTTATCAGCAGATCGGGGGAGTCGTTTTTCAGCTTAAGGCTTTCCTTCTCATCTCGAAGCTGTCCGTTAGTTGTGACAGTGACTTCCTTTGCTTTCGTTGAACTGTTAGAATAACCCAAAATCACCATAAGCAAAAGCAGCACACATAAAACTGCTAAACTTGCAAATTTAAAAGCAAGCGAAACTGCAGAAGGAGAAGCTTCTCCTCTCGTTTGTCGCATAACAATCTCTCCATTGGCATAAAATCTCTACATAATGCTGTACAGCAGGCAGCTTATGAAGATGCCTTATGTTTACAACCTATGTATTACCAATCAAGTATACAGGAATAAAACTGGAAAGCACATAGAAAATTTGTCGAAATGTCAGATTTTAAGGAAAAAATAAACTCCTTTCCGCTATAGATCTCTTGATCTTTCTGTTTTTCAGCTTGTCCAATATGGTAGAATTAGTGACAATGACAGCTTGAATGACATCAGGGACATCTCGAAAAGGGAGGGCTTTTATGAAGGTTTTAGTCAATGGCCGGCTGATTGGGCGCAGTGAAGCATCAATCGATTTGGAAGATCGCGGTTATCAGTTTGGTGACGGCATCTATGAAGTGATCAGGGTGTACAAAGGAGTATTGTTCGGCTTACGTGAGCATGCAGAGCGTTTTTTCAGAAGTGCTGCTGAAATTGGAATTTCACTTCCATTCAGTATAGAAGATCTCGAGTGGGACCTGCAAAAGCTTGTACAGGAAAATGCGGTCAGTGAGGGAGCGGTATACATTCAGACAACAAGAGGTGTGGCCCCGCGAAAACACCAGTATGAAGCCGGGCTTGAGCCGCAGACTACTGCTTATACGTTTACGGTGAAAAAACCGGAGCAAGAGCAGGCATACGGAGTGGCGGCCATTACAGATGAGGATCTTCGCTGGCTAAGATGTGATATCAAAAGTCTGAATTTACTGTATAATGTCATGACGAAGCAAAAGGCCTATGAAGCGGGAGCATTTGAAGCCATTTTACTTAGAGACGGCGTTGTTACGGAGGGTACTTCCTCTAACGTTTATGCCGTTATCAACGGCACGGTGCGAACACATCCGGCTAACCGGCTCATTCTCAATGGAATTACACGGATGAATATTTTAGGACTGATTGAAAAGAATGGGATCAAACTGGATGAGACTCCTGTCAGTGAAGAAGAGTTGAAACAGGCGGAAGAGATCTTTATTTCGTCAACGACGGCAGAAATTATTCCGGTCGTGACGCTCGATGGACAATCGGTCGGAAGCGGGAAACCCGGACCGGTGACCAAACAGCTTCAGGCTGCTTTTCAAGAAAGCATTCACCAGGCTGCTAGCATTTCATAAATGAACGAAGAAAAGAGCCCGCTTTTTACAGCGGGGCTCTTTTTATTTTTTAACAAATCCAATCAAAATGGAGATCATCGGCGATATATAGAGGAAGAACGTAAACGGGATGTAGTCTATGACTGGAACACCAAGTGCGCTCGCCATAAATGCGCCGCTGACGCCCCAAGGAATCAATGGGTTAATTAATGTTCCGCCGTCCTCTAATGATCTTGTCAGAAATTTTCGCTGGATGTTTTGTTTGTCATATAAGGATTTAAATGATTGTCCCGGTATTAATATCGATAAATACTGTTCGCCGGTTGCCAAGTTGACGCCGATGCTTGAGCAGACAGTTGCTGCAACAAGACGGCCTTTTGAGCGGATGCCTTTCATGACGCCTTCCAATAGTGCAGAAATCAATCCGATTTTCTCCATCAATCCGCCGAGTGCAAAAGCAATCATAATGAGAGAGACAGAGCCCATCATGGATTGCAGTCCGCCTCTGTTGATAATTTTAGCGGCTGCCTCATTGTCAGTTTCGAAAGTTGTGCCATTTTGCAAAGCTGTCATAAACGCCTGCAGGCTGCTGTCGGGTACAAAAATAGCAGTCAAAATTCCCGAGGAAATAATTCCGGCAGTCAGAACGGGGATTACTGATACCCGTTTAATTGCCAGCAAAACGACTAAGAGCGGAGAAAGAAGGGCCCACGGTGTCACGTTTGCGGCATCTTTTATTCCGGTTATGACCTGCTGAATATTATCGGTTGAAGCAGCGTCCGCTGACACTGATGAACCGAGAAAGTAAAACAGAACGACAGTGATGAGCAAAGCTGGAATGGTTGTACCCATCATATGGCGAATGTGTTCAAAGATCGGTATTTCGCCTATTCCGGCTGCAAAGTTGGTTGTGTCCGACATCGGCGACATTTTATCCCCAAAACAAGCGCCGCATATGACTGCGCCTGCTGTCCATTCAAGCGGAACGCCGGCCGCGCTCGCCACGCCGATCAGCGCTACCCCGATTGTGCTAACAGTTGTCAGGCTTGAGCCAACAAGTGTGCTGATAATCATACATGAAAACAAAGCAGTCAACAGAAGATGGCTTGGTTCAATAAAGGATAGGGCATAAACTGTCACAGTCGGTATGGCGCCACTGTACATCCAGGCGCCGATTAAGATGCCGATCAGCGCTAGAACGATAATCGGCTGTACGCCGTTTTTGATCCCGTCTACAATCCCTTTTTCAATGCTCTTCCAGGGAAATCCAAACCATAAAGCTGCTGCTGAAAGCATGACAACACTTAAAAACAGCGGGATATGAGGTTCTACATGAAGCAAGAATAAGCAAGAAATAATAATGCATAACATGAATATAAATAAACCGACGGCTAACGGAAACGTCAGCTTTTTTTGAGAATCCAAAATAACACCCCATATTTATCTTTAATGCTTTTGTGCTTTTGGGCACGAAAGCATTATAACAGAAAAAAACGAAAATCTATGTTTTTTCACAATTATGAATATAAAAGAAGTGAGCACAGGGCGTGCTCACTTTACAATCAGGACGGGTATATCCGATTTCGCTGAAAGCTTTTCACTTACACTTCCGAATATTAGCTTTTTCAGCCTGTTTTGGTCTCTGCTTCCGGTTACGATCATATCGGCAGAAATGCGGTTTGCATGCTCGATAATTGATTCAGCCGGATCGCCTTCTAATATATCGATATCTCCATCTGCCTGCTGTTCATTCAGCATCATTCTGGCTTCGGCGATGACTTCTTCCGTACGGTCTTCATAGATCATTGGCTCAGGTGATGTTACATCCGATATCAGCGGATCAGGAACACTTGTCATGCCTCCGCTGATATAGCTTGCCTCAGCTGCGGGTCTGGGCGGGTCGATGACGGTCTGATTGTCTTTCATATCATGTGAATGGGCGACGGTAATAGCGGCATTTACGGTTTTAGCAAGATCAATGGCTGTCTGAAGCGCTTTCTTACTATTTTCACTTCCGTCAAACGCAACGATGATACGGTCAGCATGGAACATCCTTCTCACCCTTTCAAAGCGTCTTACAACACTACTACCCGAATTTGAGCACAATTAACCTTTTCCTATTCAAGTAATGATTGACAATAAAAGGTTTTGTTTATATGATGATAAAAAGATGAAATCAGAATGGAAGGAGGGTTTGCTATGCCAAGGAATTTGCATGTTTATCAAACAGTTTCATATTGGCGCGGCAAACCTTTTGTTCTGTTTTCGTGAACGGTTTTTTAGGTCGGACCGCGCGCTGAAAAGCGCTGTGCGTAACATATCGGTTAAAAAAGGCATGGAGCTGACGCTTCATGCCTTTTTTATATACAAAATCTAAGGAAAGACAGGTGTATGGGATGTGAAGACAAATACAGAGGCGAGGGCTGTTCGTGCCAAACTGGATGAAAAAAGCTGCAAGGAAAAAATTGAAGGCGGCTGATGAGGAGATGGGGATAGATGTTTTCAGTTTTGAAAAAGCTTGGCTGGTTTTTTAAGGCGTACTGGCTGCGCTATACGATTGCGATTGTCCTTTTATTAGCAGTCAATGTCATTGAAATGTTTCCGCCTAAGCTCTTGGGGAACGCCATAGATGATATGAAAGCAGGGGCGTTTACTGCGGAAGGACTGCTGTTTTATATCGGTATCTTTTTTGTGCTGACGGCGGCCGTGTATATCATGTCTTATTTTTGGATGCATCAGCTGTTTGGCGGAGCGAATCTGATGGAGAAAATTCTTCGTACGAAGCTGATGGGGCATTTGCTGACTATGTCGCCGCCGTTTTATGAAAAAAACCGGACAGGCGATTTAATGGCACGAGGGACAAATGATCTTCAGGCCGTCAGTTTAACGACAGGGTTTGGCATCTTGACGTTAGTCGATTCTACGATGTTTATGATGACGATCTTTTTGACGATGGGGTTTTTGATCAGCTGGAAGCTGACCTTCGCCGCCATTATCCCGCTTCCAGTCATGGCGATTGCAATCAGTCTATATGGAAGTAAAATTCATGAGCGGTTTACTGAGGCCCAAAACGCGTTCGGGGCGCTGAATGACAGAGTGCTGGAATCTGTTTCAGGCGTGCGGGTGATTCGCGCGTATGTTCAGGAAACAAACGATGTTCGCCGGTTTAATGAAATGACCGCTGATGTTTATCAGAAAAATATGAAAGTGGCTTTTATTGATTCACTGTTTGAGCCGACGGTGAAACTGCTTGTCGGCGCAAGCTATCTGATTGGGCTCGGCTACGGAGCGTTTCTTGTATTCCGGAACGAGCTGACGCTTGGAGAGTTAGTGTCCTTTAACGTTTATCTCGGCATGATGATTTGGCCGATGTTTGCAATCGGTGAACTCATTAACGTGATGCAGCGCGGCAATGCGTCATTAGACCGGGTAAATGAAACTCTTTCTTATGAAACGGATGTGACAGATCCAAAACAGCCCGCTGATCTTAAAGAGCCTGGAGATATCGTTTTCAGTCATGTCAGCTTTACATATCCAAGCTCAACAAGTGACAATCTTCAGGATATTTCATTTACGGTGCGAAAAGGGCAGACTGTCGGGATTGCAGGTAAAACCGGGAGCGGAAAAACGACAATTATTAAGCAGCTTTTGCGCCAGTACCCTCCAGGTGAAGGGAGCATTACATTTTCAGGCGTACCGATTCAGCAAATCCCTCTTGACCGGCTCCGCGGGTGGATCGGATATGTGCCGCAGGATCATTTACTGTTTTCACGGACTGTAAAAGAAAATATTTTATACGGAAAACAGGATGCAACTGATAAAGAGGTTCAGCAAGCGATTGCCGAAGCACATTTTGAAAAAGATTTGCACATGCTTCCGTCCGGTCTGGAGACAATGGTCGGTGAAAAAGGCGTGGCACTGTCAGGCGGGCAGAAACAAAGAATTTCGATTGCGAGAGCACTCATGGCGAATCCGGAAATCTTGATCCTGGATGATTCGCTTTCCGCTGTAGATGCCAAAACAGAGGCTGCAATTATCAAGAACATCAGAGAAAACCGCAAAGGAAAAACGACATTTATTTTGACGCACCGATTATCCGCGGTAGAGCACGCTGACCTGATCCTTGTGATGGACGGCGGCGTCATTGCTGAGAGTGGCACGCATCAAGAACTGCTGGCCAATAATGGGTGGTACCGGGAACAATATGAAAGACAGCAGCTGTTCACTGCGGAAGAAGGGGGAGCAGGGGCATGAAAATAGGAAAAACGTTATGGAGATACGCACTTCTTTATCGAAAATTGCTGATTACAGCCGTCCTTTTGCTAGCTGTTGCCGTTGGTGCAGAACTGACTGGGCCCTTTATTGGCAAAAAAATGATAGACGACCATATCCTCGGCATTGAGAAAACATGGTATGAAGCTGCGGAAAAAGATAAAAATGCCGTTCAGTTTCACGGCGTCTCATATGTCAGAGAGGACCGATTGCAGGAGCCTGTTTCAAAAGCAAAAGAAGCGCATATTTATCAAGTGGGAATGGCGTTCTATTTTGTTGATCAGGCTGTCAGCTTCGACGGGAATAGAACGGTTTCTGACGGGAAGCTGACGATCACAAACGGAGACAAGAGCCGGGCATATGCTGCCGAAAAGCTGACTAAGCAGGAACTTTTCCAGTTCTATCAGCCGGAAATAAAGGGAATGGTGTTACTGATCTGCCTGTATGGGGGCTTGCTTGTGTTTTCGGTATTCTTTCAATACGGACAGCATTATCTGCTGCAGATGAGCGCCAATCGGATTATTCAAAAGATGAGGCAGGACGTGTTTTCGCACATACAGAGTATGCCGATTCGCTATTTTGACAACCTTCCGGCCGGAAAAGTCGTTGCGCGGATTACCAATGATACGGAGGCTATCAGGGATTTATATGTCACAGTGCTTTCAACATTTGTGACAAGCGGAATCTATATGTTCGGGATATTCACGGCTTTGTTTCTGCTTGATGTGAAGCTTGCGTTTGTATGTCTGGCAATTGTGCCGATTATCTGGCTGTGGTCGGTCATATACCGGAGATATGCGTCATATTACAACCAAAAAATCCGCTCGATAAACAGTGACATTAACGCAAAAATGAATGAGTCAATTCAAGGCATGACCATTATTCAGGCTTTCCGCCATCAAAAGGAAACAATGAGAGAATTTGAGGAATTAAATGAATCACATTTTTATTTCCAAAACAGGATGCTGAATTTAAACTCCTTAATGTCCCATAATCTGGTCAATGTCATCCGCAATCTTGCATTCGTCTGTTTGATCTGGCATTTTGGCGGTGCGAGCCTGAATGCGGCCGGGATTGTTTCTATCGGTGTGCTGTACGCGTTTGTCGATTATTTGAACCGGTTATTTCAGCCGATCACAGGCATCGTCAATCAGTTTTCAAAGCTGGAGCTTGCAAGGGTCTCCGCCGGGCGTGTTTTTGAACTGCTTGAAGAAAAGAATACGGAAGAAGCGGGTGAACCGGCGAAGGAGCGCGCGCTGGGGCGGGTTGAATTTCGTGATGTGTCATTTGCGTATCAAGAAGGTGAAGAGGTATTAAAGCATATTTCCTTTACTGCGCAAAAAGGCGAAACCGTAGCGCTCGTCGGCCATACCGGATCAGGAAAAAGCTCGATTTTGAATCTTCTGTTTCGTTTTTATGATGCGCAAAAAGGGGATATTCTGATTGATGGAAAAAGCATTTACAACATGTCAAGACAGGAACTCAGATCCCATATGGGCATTGTGCTTCAGGACCCGTACTTATTCTCGGGTACAATCGGATCTAACGTAAGACTGGATGACGAAAGAATGACTGAAGAAGAAATAAAAAATGCACTGCGGCAAGTCGGTGCTGAGCCTCTTCTTAAGAAGCTTCCGAAGGGCATTAATGAGCCCGTGATTGAAAAAGGCAGCACGCTATCCTCTGGAGAGCGGCAGTTAATTTCTTTTGCTAGAGCTTTGGCGTTTGATCCCGCGATCTTGATTTTAGATGAGGCAACGGCGCATATTGATACAGAGACAGAGGCCGTAATCCAGAAAGCGCTTGATGTCGTCAAACAAGGACGCACCACCTTCGTCATCGCTCACCGGCTTTCAACAATCAGAAATGCTGATCAGATTTTGGTTCTTGATAAAGGAGAAATTGTTGAGAAAGGGAACCACGAGGAATTGATGGCATTAGAAGGCCAATATTATCAAATGTATGAACTGCAAAAGGGACAGAAACATTCCATTGCATAATGCTCAAAAAACCCAAAACAATTGTGTTTTGGGTTTTTGGTTTATGTAGTCAATAAGCCAGTCCGACACGGTATCCGACATACTCACCTGTAACGAGCTCACGATATAAAAAGTCCGCAGTATCGCCGACCGAAATGCTTGTGCCGCCCTCAGGCAAAACGTTACGCTCCGTACGATAAACGCCGGTTGCTGTTCCGTCCGGGAGGTAAGTGGGGCAGATGATTGTCCAGTCTAATGATGATTCTTTAAGCATTTCGTATACTTTTGCATGCTCCTTGGCTGCGCGGGTCTGCTTTCGTTTCGATTCATTTGTTTCAAACCGGTATTTTCCCGGTTCATATCGGGAATCTAGGATCCCTGCGGTGCCGATCGTAATAAGCCGTTTGATATGCTGTTCCTCCATAGTGGAGAGAATGTGTGCCATAGCAGTTGACAAGGTATCATCACCATCTGTGCCTAGACAGCTGATCACGATTTCAGCATTTTCCATTATTTTTTTCACATCTTCTAAGCGGCGGGCGTTCCCCATGACGGTTCTGTCTTTTGAAAGGGGAAGATCAGCATGTTGAGATCTGGTCAGAGCGAAAATATCAAATCTTTCATCTGCTGCAGCTTGTGTTAAAAAGGCTTGTCCGACGCGGCCGCTGGCTCCTAATAAAGCGATTTTCATCAAAAAACCTCCTCGCCTTTTATTATAAAAGGATGTTTTCAGTTTGAACAGCGCGGGAAAGAATACCTGTACAAATAAACAGAACGATGGGAAACATATTCATGAATCATAGATACACTTACGAACTGAACCAGCTCCCAATTCACAATGGTGATGAATGACACCCCGATTCCCTCCCTTTTTTTCTAGGATATGTGGAGCAGGAAAAAAGGGTGTCAAAATAAAGAGAGCGCGGAAACCGCGCCCTCTATAGCCATATATTGAATTGTTATTGAACTCTGCCGCCCATTTGCTGCTGAGCGAAAGATACTAAACGTTTTGTGATTTCTCCTCCGACAGAACCGTTAGCGCGAGAAGTTGTGTCCGCTCCAAGGTTAACGCCGAATTCAGAAGCGATTTCAAGTTTCATTTGATCGATAGCCTGAGCTGCGCCAGGAACTAGTAAGTCATTTGAAGAGTTTTGGTTAGCCATGTGTAAAATCTCCTTTTTTGTTTAGTATGGTTGGGTTAACTGGAGTTGCACCAATCTGTGAACCCTTCTCGGGTGTCACTGCCGCCTCGGCGTAACCCAATGCTTTGCCGGCTTGTTACTACGTATTATGTTAAAATGTCCGGAAACTCATGCGGAGAATTGTGTGGTAAATCTTGAGAAAGAAAAAAAGCTTAGCCGTTTAGGCTAAGCTAGTCATAAATATGAAAAAGCATCAGTTCATGTATCTCGTTTGTAAGAGCAGGCTCGTCAGCGCGGGCGGGAAACAAGTCTCCCCATTCAATCTCACCGCTCTTATGATAGATGCCTTCATAATGGGTCCCTTTATAATAAAATGAAATTTTCCATCCGGGCAGCTTTTCTTTTGGGAACAAAGGTTTCCAGCTGAAATGAGAAATCATTACGGCCACGCTCCTTACATTTGGTATCAATTGACCTGAATATAAACGGCTTATGTTCATTGTATCATTGTTCCAGAACATCATTGAAGAGGCCTTAATATGCAGTTTGTCCCAGCCTTGGATAAAGATAAGCCCGCTTTATTAAAAAAGCGGACAGGTTACGAAGGCCACAATGCTTCAGGAGATATGATTGCCTTCTCAGATAAATATGACGCGTATTCAAAGCTTCTTCGTTTTGTAAGAGAATCAACATGATGCAAATTTGGATGAGAAAAAATGCTTCGGCCCGGGCGCGAATTCGCTTCAAACATCCATACTTTACCGTTCTGATCAATGCCAAAATCGAAACCGATCTCCCCGATAAACCCCTCGATATGATCATGAAGGACATGGCTTGCCGTCAGTGCCGCTGCAGAAAGCTTTTTAATGACCTCAACTCTTTCAGCGGGATCATCGTACACTTCCGCAAGTGTCTTTACAGTGCCGCCGTTAGAAAGATGTGTTGTAATGCTGTTCTTTCCGGAAATTTTTACGGCGATTGCTGTCACTGTCCATTTTCCTTTTCTGTTTTTATTGGTATGGACACGGAAATCCGCTGGTTTGCCTTGAAATTCGATGAGATCAACACCTTGCTGAATGAGAAAGTCGGACGGGTTGTGCTGTTTTTGAAATTCTGCAAGGAATGAGGCGGCATCGGAATAATCAATCGAAGTAAATGTTTTGGCGTCATTCGTATGCTTTACCGTCAGGCCGCCATCTGTTCTTGTCAGCTGATAAATGCCGGTGCCGAGTGCTCCATTTGCCGGTTTGATATAGACTTTTTTGTATGCGCCACAGAGCTCATCAATCAGCTCCACAGACGGTGTCAGCTCGGATCTAGGCAAAAAGGGTGCCGTTCTCGGATCTTTTTCGAGCAATTGATGAACGTTCCATTTATTGAAAAACGTTTTATTAAACCATGGGATCTGATATTCATCGATCAGCCTCTTTTTTGTATGTTGCAAGAGAAGTGAATCTTCAATTTTTCGGTTCGGCAAACGGTCATAAACGACGTTCGGCAATGGAACTATTTTTTTCTCCCAGCCGTTTTCCCTGTAAAGGAGGCCTTCAATCGTGCCTTCCTCCCAATTGATTTGGTGCGCGCCAAAAACGAAGCAGTAGCCCCCGGCTTGCTCGTGTAACGTGACAAGTTTAGAAAAAAAGAGGGAACGATCCTTAAATGGACGTTCAAGAGATACAGTAAACCCTGCCGTAAAGATGCCGACTAACGGCCCGATATGCACTGTATGATCATGAATCAGTATATCAGCCCTGCTTCGGTGGGGAAGCAAAAGCTCATGAAACAGATTTTCAGAGAGAAGCACGGTTTGTTCCAGATGCCGTCTGTAAGCAACGTGGCATCTGACAACCTTCGTTCCGAATGCGGCATGCAAAAGTCCGTCTTGCTTCAGCGAAGAGGGCAGAAACAGGGTGTTTTCACTGGTTTTGTCTATGCCGATCAAAAACCGTTTAGGATTCACGCGGAAGAACTCCTTTCTGGCTTTGCTCAGAAAACAGATATTGGCAGCGCTTTAGGGGACAAGTGTACAGCTGTTCTTTTTGCTCGGGAGAGACACGCAGGATTGACTTCCTGCCTGGTTTGGAATTGATATCTAAAATCCAAATTCTCCCGTCCTTTGCAAGACATATATCAAGACCGAGTTCAAACAACGGCCCATAGCGCTCGTCAAGATAATACGGAACCGATTGGGTAATCGAAAACACATCATCTAGTAAAACCACTTGCTGTTTTTTCGGTATATCTTCAAACCAGGAGTCAAATGTCAGCGCATCAGATCCGCCTGACAAATTGGCGAGCAACCCGTGTTTGTATCCGCGTCTTACTGCCTTTCCGACTGTATTCCATTCACCTGCTTCGTTTTTTTCCATAAACAGGCGAATATCACAAGGGTATTGTTCCTTATCTTGAATGTTTAAGTAAGGCTGAAGCAAATATTGATGCTGAAGCACTTTTTTGCACCATGTCTTAAAAGAAGTCTGGTTGGAAAACGTTTTTGTCTGCTTATCCTTTCCGATGTGATAAGTAGCTGTGATGTTTTTTTTGCCCAGCTTCAAAAGAATCACGCCTCTGCCTCCCGCGCCGAATGCCGGTTTAAGGATGCAGGCTTTTTCTTTGGATAAAAAGGAGTGAATTTGTTCGTAGCGGCTCACCTTTATCGTTTCGGGAATATAGGGATTGATTACAGAGTGCTGCTGCAAATCGTGAAGGACGGTCCACTTATCGGGAAGACCCCGCCCGATAAATTCCGTTTTCGGATATTTTTTGAGCCACTCAACGATTGGTTTTGCTTTTTGGGAATGTGAATCCTTGCCGTAAAAACAGCGATCATAAATATAATCTGGAATCGCCATTTCAGTTTCGTTCCATGTGCTGCTGGCCGAATGATAGACCGATGCTTTGACACGCAAAGTGTCAGGTGAAATATCAAATGGTGTAAACCGGATGAAACGTATGCCGAATTCGGGTGCTCTTTTGGCCAGTTCTGCGGAATAATCCGCTTCATGCTGGCGGGATAAGGACATAAAACCGAGTGTTATCATGGTGAGACTCCCCCTTTTATTCAAAAGCTGCCGGCGAGTGTCCGCAGCTTTACGCTAAATACATGTAAGACGAACGCAGCTGACGGTATTCTACTTTACAGAATACGATTCTCCACCTTGCCCTATTCCAAAAGAACAAGCTGATTTTCTAAGAACAGGAATTTGTCTCCTCGTTTGCTAAGTGATTGCATGAGCCTCTATAATACGTATAGGTACATAATCTATATGAAAAAAGCTGAAGCACAGATGGAGGAAGATGAATAGGAATGGGTATTGCAGGAACCTTTATTTTTATGATCGTGATCGGCGCTGCCATTGGAGCGGTGACCAATCATTTAGCAATTCAAATGCTGTTTAGGCCGTATAAAGCGTACTATTTGTTTGGGAAACGAGTTCCTTTTACGCCCGGGCTGATTCCAAGACGGCGAGATGAACTTGCAAAACAAATGGGACTGATGGTAGTCAATCATCTCTTAACCCCTGAAGGCATTAAAAAGCGGCTCGTCTCTGATGCAGCCAAAACGCAGGCTCTTCGAGCGGGGGAACAGCTGATTCAAAAGCTGTCACTTTCTGAAGTGACAGTAAAAGAAGCGCTTGAAAAAGCCGGGATGAAGCGCCCCGAAAAAGCTGCTGATGCATGGATCAGCAGCTGGACGGATGATAAGCTGAATGAGCTTTTCCGCCAATACGGGGACCAATCGTTAAAAGAGCTGGTGCCTATAGAGGTGCAGGAAAAGCTTGAGGAAAAAATTCCGATGATTTCAGGATATATATTGTCACGGAGTGTCCGTTATTTTGAAAGTGATGAAGGAAAAATCCGTCTTGGCAATATGATTGATGACTTTTTAAAAGAGCGCGGCATGCTTGGAAGCATGGTGCAAATGTTTCTTGGCAATTCAAGCCTTGCGGATCGCGTGCTGCCGGAGCTGCTGAAATTCTTGCGGAATGAGGAAACAAATAAATTGCTTTCTGATCTCTTAAAAAACGAATGGGGCAAGCTGAGGGAGTATACGTTTAATGAAGCAGACGAAAAATGGAATGCAAAGGCGCTCATTTTCAGTTTGAAACGAAGAATGCTGCAAGCATTTTCGACTGCCCCTTTCTTCAACAATACGATTGGCACGCTTACCGTCCGCTATGAATCTGAGCTGACCCAGCAAATGCTGCCGGCACTATTAGACAAATTGCTTGAAGGGATTTCGTCCAACCTTGAAAGTGTCTTAAAACGGTTGCGTCTTGAGGAAATTGTCAAGGAGCAGGTGGATCAGTTCCCGGTGGAGCGTCTTGAAGAAATGGTGCTGTCCATTTCAAAAAAAGAATTTAAAATGATTACCTATTTGGGGGGCCTTCTCGGCGGAATTATAGGCGCGATTCAAGCACTGTTTGTCATCCTTTTTTAAGAAGAAATGGTTTTTGATTAATGAAAGGAGCTCCATAGTCTGTTATAGTGGAGTGGTATGTCAAACGGCAATGATGAAAGGAGCTATTTACAATGGCTGTTAATTTTTATGATGTAGCGTATGATCTGGAAAATGCATTACGCGGGAGCGAAGAGTTCACCCGTTTAAAAAACCTTTACGACGAAGTTAACGCAGATGAATCAGCGAAGCGCATGTTCGAAAACTTCCGTGATGTACAGCTTAGACTCCAGCAAAAACAAATGGCAGGAGAAGAGATTACACAAGAAGAAGTGACGCAGGCTCAAAAAACAGTAGCGCTTGTACAGCAGCACGAAAAAATTTCTCAGCTGATGGAAGCGGAGCAGCGCATGAGCATGCTGATTGGTGAATTGAACAAAATCATTATGAAGCCTTTGGAAGAGCTTTACGGCAGTGTTGAAGGCTAATCAGCAAAATCCCTTCTTGGATAAGAAGGGATTTTTTATTCATTCAGCAAACTTGGAAATCCAATGAATCTTTTACCTCTCCATTGATGATCACTGATAATGTATGAATACCTTTGTAATGCTTTCTGGTGGTTAAATCCTTAAAGGATTGGATTCTTGTGTATAACTTTGTTTCGTTTTTTCGTATATTTGTTTCAGTTATTTTAAATACTTTCTGATGACGCTGGCCTCTTGTTTTTACAAAATCAATTGCGTACTCAATTCTTACTTTTTGATCCCTGTCTGAATGAATATAGAAAGAAAATTCAAGGCTTTCGCCAATAACTATACGTTTGGGCTGACATGTTAAATCATGTAGTTGTATCGAATCAGCATTTTCATAACCAAAAAGCGCTAAGGCCTGTTTATCACCCTTTTTTAATAAGGTCCGATAGGCGTGTTTGATAATCCAGTCTGTATGGGGATGTGTTCCGTACCATTGATCTGCGACTTTTCTCAGTAAATGAGGATGCGTTTTTGATATATCATTAAGGTTGTTGGCCACGCTTTTCCTTACATATAAGGACTCGTCCTGCATCAGCTTCTCAAGGATCGGCAATACGGGGGAAGGGTCCGATTTCAAAGCCGGTATCGATTTTCCCCATGGCAGGCGGGGCCTGCTGCCTTCGCTCGCAAGTCTTCTCACGTGTTCATTTTTATGCTCAGACCATGCAAGCAATTGTGCAAACATCTTTTCTTGATCTAACAGCAAAAAAGGCCTTACAGCAAATTCTGAGGTCGAATATTGCGTAAAGTATTCCAATGCCTTTATTGATTCTTCCCAATGCGCTAACCCGTACTGTTCCACATAATCTGGAAATAAAATTCCGCTGAGTCCTTTAAAATGAGGTGCTGTATCCCGTAAAATTGCGAGCGCTTCAACGTATTGTTTTGGCAAAGTTTCGTATAAAGAAACTGTCACGCGGCGCATCCGCTCTTTTAAAGTGAGTTCAGGCCAGTCCTCCAGCCGTAATGTATCCAAGAATCTGTTTTTGTTAAAATCAGGATAGGATGACCTTACATGATGGATCAACTGAGATATCAGTTCTTCATTATATATTTCTTTTAAATCAGCCATATAAACACCGCTTTTTCGTTTATTATTTATATTGTATGGGAATGTACGTTCTGGACCAAGTGTATGGTCCTAAAAATTAACAACTGATCCTACCACGGATATACAAAAGTTGGTTACTTTTTTTAGTTAAAAAAACCCTTGTCATCGGTAAGGAAAACTGAGATAATAGCATTGAAAGCGCCTACACTTACCTATTTCAAATGGATACGGTCGCATATCATGCCGTTATATAGAGGGGATAAGCAACAGAGAGTAAGTGTTCGGAGCGCATCATTGGTCAAACAAGGGGTTCCTGATACATGATTTTTCGTAAATCGAAATAACGATATTAGGGAGAATGGCTGCTTCGATCGTATCCTATCAACAAGCCATACATAAAGTCTGCTGAGCCAGGCTTTTTTTGCTTTAAGAAAAGGTTGTTCTAAACACAGAGACAGGGTCATATCCTATACACAAGTACAGTCATCAAGGAGGGGGACATCTCTGTGTCAAAACAATTGCTTGCCTTAAATATAGATGGAGCGCTGCTTCGGTCGAACGGGAAGATTCATCAGGCAACGAAAGACGCGATTGAATATGTAAAGAAAAAAGGGATTTACGTCACACTCGTGACCAACCGTCATTTTCGTTCAGCACAGAAAATTGCGAAATCGCTAAAGCTTGATGCCAAGCTGATCACCCATAGCGGGGCATATATCGCTGAGAAAATTGACGCCCCGTTTTTTGAAAAAAGAATTTCTGATGATCATACCTTTAACATTGTTCAAGTGCTGGAGAGCTATCAATGTAATATTCGGCTTCTTCACGAAAAGTATTCCATCGGAAACAAGAAAAAGGTGAATTCAAATTTATTGGGGAAAGCACTCATTCATCCGTCTGACCCGATCTTTTATCCAGTCCAGTTCGTTGAATCATTAAGCGATCTCCTCATGGATGAGCCGGTGAGTGCACCCGTCATCGAGGTGTATACGGAGCACGACATTCAGCATGACATTACAGAAACAATTACAAAAGCCTTCCCTGCGGTGGACGTGATTCGCGTAAACGATGAGAAGCTGAATATCGTCCCGAAAGGTGTCTCGAAGGAAGCGGGTTTGGCCCTCGTCGCTTCAGAGCTGGGCCTGAGTATGGATGATGTCGTGGCCATTGGGCATCAGTATGACGATCTGCCGATGATCGAACTTGCCGGTCTTGGGGTAGCGATGGGGAATGCCGTTCCGGAAATTAAGAGAAAGGCAGATTGGGTTACAAGGTCCAATGACGAGCAAGGTGTCGCTTATATGATGAAGGAATATTTCCGAATGCAGCAGCGAAAAGGATTTCTTGATAAGTTCCACATGAAACGTGTGTAAAAAAGCCGCTCGCGCCCTGACAGGTGCGGCGGCTTTTTTGCCGGATTGATTTTAGCAGTTTATTTCTGTACACTAAAGAAAGTTTTGAATCTGATAAATTAGGTGATGAAATTGCAAATTAAAATAGAAGGCATACATGATGACCGCCTGCATCGGCCTCTTCAAAATATTGCAAATTTATTTTATGAAGAGTGCGAGCTTGCGTATGGCGGAGAGGAGCCCGCAGATTTTGTCATTTCTTTAGCGTTGTCACAAACGGATGAGCATGTGACGGTTTCGGGAGAAGTGAAAGGAACTGGCATAAAGGAACAGCATACAAAATTCTTTTCTCCCGGCATGAATGAAAAAGAAGCTTTTAAGCAAGTGAAAAACACAATTTCTTATGTGTATCTCAATCTTCTTCAGGCGTATACGGGCATTACGCAGAAGTGGGGAATCCTCACAGGAATCCGGCCCACAAAGCTGCTTCATAAAAAACTGCAAAACGGAATGTCCAAGGAGCAAGCGCATGCTGAGTTGAAAAAAGACTATTTAATTCATGATGAAAAAATCATGCTAATGCAGGAAATTGTTGACCGTCAGCTGGCGGCAGTTCCGGATTTGTACCGAGTAAAGGATGAAGTCAGCATTTATATCGGCATTCCGTTCTGCCCGACAAAATGCGCGTATTGCACATTCCCTGCGTACGCCATCCAAGGACAGGCAGGCAGAGTCGGCTCATTCCTATGGGGACTGCATTACGAAATGCAGAAAATCGGTGAATGGCTGAAGGAGCATGATGTTAAGGTTACAACCATTTACTTTGGCGGCGGGACACCGACAAGCATTACAGCGGAGGAGATGGATCTGCTGTATGAAGAAATGGTCCGCTCCTTCCCGGATGTGAAAAACATTCGTGAGATTACGGTGGAGGCCGGTCGTCCTGACACGATTACAGAAGAAAAACTCGCCGTTTTAAACAAATATGACATTGATCGGATCAGCATCAATCCGCAATCCTATGAAAACGAAACGCTAAAGGCGATCGGGCGGCACCATACGGTTGAAGAGACCATTGAGAAATATCATCTGTCACGCCAGCACGGCATGAATAATATCAACATGGACTTGATTATTGGTTTGCCTGGGGAAGGCGTGAAGGAGTTCAGGCACAGTCTTTCAGAAACAGAAAAACTGATGCCGGAATCCCTTACCGTTCATACTCTTTCATTTAAACGGGCGTCAGAAATGACGAGAAACAAGCATAAGTACAAAGTTGCCGGCAGGGAAGAGGTTTCTCAAATGATGGAAGACGCGGTAGCCTGGACGAAAGAGCATGGGTACGTGCCTTATTATTTATACCGCCAGAAAAACATTCTTGGAAACCTTGAAAACGTCGGATACTCTTTGCCGGGACAAGAAAGCATCTACAACATTATGATTATGGAAGAGGTGCAGACGATTATCGGCATCGGCTGCGGCGCTGCTAGTAAATTTATTGATCGGGATACAGGGAAAATTACGCATTTTGCGAATCCGAAAGATCCGAAATCGTACAATGAGCGCTTCGAGCACTACACGGACGAAAAAATCAAATATTTAGAGCAGATTTTTGAAAAAACGACAAAGCAGCACTGATTACAGTGCTGCTTTTTTTATCCCTGTTTTTTTGCGGGCTGAACCTCAGGCTTCCATTTAAATACCTTGTTCAGCAAGCGGTAAATTCGTTTTGATTCCTTTGTGACAAGCGGTCCCAAAATCGCCAGAATGAGGACATATAATGCGGCAAACGGCTTTAATGTGGCCGACAGTCCGCCGGCTATTCCGAGATTCGCAACGATAATCGAAAATTCTCCCCGCGATACGATCGTCAGCCCGATATTCGATGAAGCCTTATGAGAAAGCCCTGCGCGTCGTCCTGCCACCATTCCGGCGATAAAATTTCCCAGAATGGTCAAAATCACTGCACCCAACGCAAGCCAAACCGCTTCACCAAGCGAAAACGGATCGATACTGAGGCCGAAGCTGAAAAAGAACATCGCACCGAAGAAGTCGCGAAACGGAACAACGAGGTGTTCAATCCTATCGGAATGCTCTGTTTCTGAAAAGACCAAACCGAGCAGCAGCGCGCCGATTGCTTCTGCTACATGAATCGTCTCGGAAAACCCGGCGATAAAAAAGAGTGCTGCGAAAATGACGATAATAAACACTTCGTTTGAGCGAATGTCCAACAGTTTGTTCAACAGCGGCGGGAGTTTTCTTGCTGCGATAAAAAACAGCAGCATATAACCGAAGGCGATCAAAATGGACAAGAGTGCACTCCCTACGGATGTCGCATCACCTAGTATAAGGCCGGAAACAACGGACAGATATACGGCAAGGAAAATATCTTCAAACATGATGATGCCGAGAATCAATTCGGTTTCCGGGTTGGCGGTTCTTTTTAAATCAACGAGCACTTTTGCGACAATCGCACTTGACGAGATTGTGATGACTCCTGCGAGGATGAGGACTTCCAGAAAGGAAAATCCGGTGATAAACCCGTAAAGCAGTCCGAGGCTGAAGTTAATCAAAATATAAATCGTCCCGCCGACCGCGATTGATTTTCCTGATTTGATTAACTTCCCGACAGAGAATTCGAGTCCGAGATAGAAGAGGAGGAACAGTACGCCCATTCGCCCGAAAAACTCGATGATTTCACTGCTTTGAATAAATGTTAGATCAATAATCCCCATTTTCGGCGCGTGCGGTCCAACAAGCATTCCCAGCACAATCAGAAACGGAATAATCGAAAATTTAATTTTATTGGCGATCACACTGGCGATTGCTACAAGGACAAGTGCAGTTCCGACTTCAAATACAAGATGGTCCATCGGGGCTCACACGCCCTCTCCAGAAAGAAAATCGTGAATCAGTTTCTTCAGATGCTTTCTCTCACCTGAGAGGACAAGGGTGTCATTTTCTTCAATAATCGAATCGGCTCCGGGATTTAGGAGCTTTTCCTGGTTGTGTTTGATAATGGCAATCACAGTGACATCGTAATTCTGGCGGACATCAAGCTCTCCGAGTGTGCGCCCGATCGATTTGGCGCCTTTTTCGACCTTAAACCATTCAATAATAAGATCGCTGAAGGCCATTTCGATGGACTCCAGAGCTTGCGGTTTATAGACCATGCCCCCGAGAATAGCTGCAATTTGCCTTGCTTCAGAATCATCCAATGAAATATTTGAAAGAAGCTCATCCGGGTCCCGGTCATTAAACCGGTAAATTTCCCTTCTTCCGTCATCATGAATGATAATCGTCATTTTTTCGTGGCTTCTTGTTTCGATTTCAAACTTTTTGCCGATGCCCGGCAGATCGTTTTCTTTAATATTCAATGAAAATCCCTCCGAATGTAGTGTTGGCAGTATGGGGTGAGTTACAAATAAAACTTGAGCAAATTATATTCGGAGGTAATTAGACTGGTATTTGACAGGGACGGCCCAAGCCTTTTCCAGCCTGTTTATCAGCGGTTCGTCAAGTGGTTTGACAGAGAGCTGCCTGACAGACTGTGCCAGCGGGCTGTACTCTTTGATCAGCTCAGCCGGGTGCATGCTGCCCGGCGACGGGGTTTTTGCCGATTGTGTTTCCTGCGGATATGAGGACATAGGCACATAGCTGTCAGTGCTTGCTTCAAACTGGGAAGGCAGAACCACGTCCGAAGGGGGAAAGTACACCATAAATAAACTTAACAGAAAACTGATCAGCAATTTATCCATGTTCCTTTCCTCCCTTCTCGTCAAGATATCCCTTCTTTTTCACTATATAAAACTTTATGTTTCCATTCAAACAATATGCATTTTTCAGTATCTATTGACCTTGAAAAATAAAAAGGTTTATTTGAGGATGGCGAGGAATGTATAGGAGAAAGAAAAAAGCAAGCGCATACATGGAGGTGCTTCATATGGAGTTTGTTCAATATGCATGTAATGGGGCCGTTGCAGAGATTATCCTGAATCGGCCTGATGCCCATCACGCCCTGAATGAACAGATGCTGTCTGAATTGAAGGAGGCAGTCGAAATGGCGGCTGCAAGCGAGGCGCTCATCGTTCTCCTGAGAGGAAGCGGGAAAGGCTTTTCGGCCGGCGGTGATATCAGGATGATGACATCAGAGCATGACTCTGATCAATTTAAACGGCTGATGGATACGATTGAGGCTGTCACCCTGAATTTATATCAGATGAAGAAAGTGACAATTGCAGCCATTCATGGCGCTGCTGCGGGACTGGGCCTGAGTTTGGCGCTTTGTGCGGACATTGTGCTCGCTGAAAAAAACGCCGTTCTCGCGATGAATTTTATCGGCATTGGGCTTGTTCCGGACGGCGGAGGACATTATTTGCTGAAGAAAAGAATCGGTGAAGCAAAAGCGAAAAAACTGATTTGGAGCGGAAAAAAACTATCTGCCTCGGAAGCTGCCGATATGGGGCTTCTTGATGGGACATTTGCCGGAGACCCTGCCGAAGGCGCAAGACCCATTATCGAAACCTTGTTGGCCTCCCCTCTTTTGGCGATGATCGAAACGAAAGCTATTTTTCAAAGCCTCCAGATTGAAGAACTGAAAAAAGTGCTATCCCTTGAGCGCAGCGCCCAAGAGAGAATGAGAATGACCAAGGATCACCAAGAAGGAATCCGTGCCTTTTTAGAAAAACGGGAGCCGAAGTTTCAAGCGTAACAGATCAGCCGGAAAGCTGATCATCTGTGAAACAAAATCAGCTTTCCGGCTGCATTGACTAAACGATGAGTATGACTATGAAGCTCTTTTTCTTTTAAGAGGGCTTCACCATGCGTTTTTGCCGCTTCTTCATGTTCTGCCTCGAATCGCTCGTTTACCAGCGTGTTCCCCGAAGGATCAAATACGGTAAGGAAATAATCAGCCATCAGGTTTCTCCTCCATTTTAAGGTTTATCAGTCTTTCTTCATTTATATTCTAAAAAGGAAATCAAAATCCTTTATTATGCTTTATCCAAAATTAGTATATAATGGGTCAGGGAAGGAGGAGATTCAGTGCTTACAATTGATCACGTAACGAAGACATTTGGAGATTATAAAGCCGTTGACGGATTGGACTTAGATATTCCGGAACAGCAAATGTTCGGTTTATTAGGCGCAAACGGAGCGGGAAAAACAACGACGTTTCGCATGATCCTAGGATTATTAAGCATTACGGAGGGCTCAATCAGCTGGAAGGGCCGTCCTGTGAATTATCATATCAGCAACAAAATCGGTTATTTGCCGGAAGAGCGGGGCCTTTATCCGAAAATGAAGGTAAGGGATCAGCTCGTCTATCTTGCCAGATTAAAAGGGATGGAGAAGCGGGAGGCTGTAAAAGAGCTCGGGACATGGCTTGAACGCTTCAATATTACAGATTACGAGAATAAGAAGGTGGAAGAGCTTTCAAAGGGGAATCAGCAGAAAATCCAATTCATTTCGGCAGTTTTGCATAAGCCGGAGCTGCTTATTCTTGATGAACCTTTCAGCGGCCTGGACCCTGTCAATGTTGAGCTGCTAAAAGAGGCTGTGATCTCGCTGAAAAACAGCGGCGTTTCTATTTTATTTTCAAGCCATCGGATGGAACATGTGGAGGAGCTTTGTGAGAACCTTTGCATATTGCAGAAAGGAAAACCGGTTGTACAAGGCAAGCTGAAGGAGATCAAGCGTTCTTTCGGTAAAAAGAATGTTACCATTCACTCCGATGACGATCTGCGCTTTTTGCAGTCCCATGAAGGCATTCTTCAATGGAAGGAAACGGCAGACGGCGTCAAGCTGCAGATTGCCAATGAAGACATTTCTCAAGAGATTTTTGCTATGCTCCAAGGAAAAGGGTTTATCAGAAAGTTTGAGCTTGAAGAGCCGTCACTGCATGATATTTTTATAGAAAAGGTGGGGGCCGTCTATGAATAAATTTTGGATCATGCTTTCTCATACATACAAAAATAAGATTATGGCAAAATCCTTTATTATTTCGACTGTCATCACGGTGCTGCTTGTTTTAGTTGTAACGAATCTGGAGTCGATCATTTCTTTGTTTCAAGGTGACGATGCGAAAGAAAAAATCGCCATTGTTGATGAAACAAACGAATTATATCCGGTTTTTTCTAAGCAGCTGAAAGCGGTGGATACAGACGGCGATCTTGATGTGAAGCTGTCGAAGCAATCGGAGGATGAGGTCACAAAGCAAGTCAAAGATGAATCACTCGATGGCATGCTCATCATCAAACGAGATGAAAAAGGGACCATTTCAGGAACATATAAAGCGTTAACGATTTCTGATGAAAGCACGTATCAAACGCTGCAGCAGGCGCTGACGCAAACCAAAACAGCTGTCGGAACAGCGGAGCTCGGCGTGTCGCAGGAAACGATTAGCAGCCTTTATGCGCCTGTTACTGTGGGGCAGAAGGCGCTGAAAGAAGGGGCAAAGTCTGAGGAAGAGCTTGGCCAGACGGTAGGGCTTGTTTACATTATGCTGTTCGTCATTTATTTCTCGGTGATTATGTATGCCAGCATGATAGCGATGGAGGTCGCAACCGAAAAATCTTCGCGAGTTATGGAAATCCTGATCTCAAGTATGCCGCCGATCCAGCAAATGTTTGCAAAGCTGCTTGGTATCGGGCTTGTCGGGATCACACAGCTTGCTATTATTATAGGAGCAGGCTCTCTGTCGCTTAAGCTGAACCAAAAGAGCGAAACGGCTTCATCTGTCGGCGGGTTCCTTAATTTGACCGACGTATCTGCAACTACTGTCATCTATGCTGTCATTTTCTTTTTGCTCGGATACTTTTTGTACGCGACACTTGCCGCGTTTCTCGGCAGTGTCGTCAGCAGAATAGAGGACGTGCAGCAAACGATCACGCCGATGACGCTTTTGGTTGTCGCCGGTTTTATGATCGCGATGTTCGGTTTGAATGCGCCTGACGCAGGATTTATTACGGTAACTTCGTTTATTCCGTTCTTTACGCCAATGATTATGTTCCTGCGCGTCGGCATGCTTGATATTCCGTTCTGGCAGGCGGCTGTCGGAATCGGAATCACACTGCTCACCATTGTCATACTGGCCGTTATCGGCGCCAGAATTTATAAAGGCGGTGTATTAATTTACGGCAATTCAAGCGCGTTCAAAGCGATCAAACAAGCGCTTCGTTTAGCGAAAAACTGATTGGAAAACAGCCTGGGGATTCTCAGGCTGTTTCTTTATTGACAGAACGTGCATTCGTAAGAATTCGGTGCTAAAATAAGGGTACTTCATCCTGGAAAGGAGCAGAATGTTGACTGATCTAACCTTTATTCATGCGGCAGATCTTCATCTTGACAGCCCGTTTTACGGGATATCGCATCTGCCGGAGCCGATTTTTGCCCGGATTAAAGAAAGCACGTTTGCAAGCGTGAGACATATGATAGACGCCGCAGTGAGAGAGCACGTTGATTTCATTTTACTTGCGGGAGATCTGTTTGATGAAGCCAATCGAAGCTTAAAGGCTCAGCTCTTTTTGAAAAAACAGTTTGAAAGACTCAGAGAGTGCGGAATTTCGGTATACGTCATCTTTGGGAATCACGATCATCTTGGCGGGGAGTGGACGCCGATTGAATGGCCTGAGAATGTCCATATTTTTTCGTCCGCTGTTCCAGAAGAAAAATCGTTTTTTAAAGAAGGCAGGCGCATAGCAAGCATTTACGGCTTCAGCTATCAAGCCAGAGCAGTGACGGAAAACCAAGCCGCCCGCTATCGGAGATCAACTGACGCACCGTTTCATATCGGCATGCTCCACGGCACGCTGTCAGGATCTGAAGGACACGATCCGTATTGCCCGTTTACACATGACGACCTCGTGAAAAGCGGGATGGATTATTGGGCGCTTGGCCATATACATAAACGCCAGGTTCTATCTGCCGAGCATCCGGCAGTCATTTACCCGGGAAACACGCAAGCACGCCATATGAAGGAGACGGGAGATAAAGGCTATTATCTCGTTCATGTGACAAACGGAGATATATCTTATGAATTTCAGAGAGCGCATGATGTCCTGTGGGAAAAAGCGGCGGTTGATGTAACGGAGGCAAAGAATATGACCGCCCTCTTCCAAATGGTGGAGAACACGTTTTCGAAGCTGCGGAAAAAGGGGAGCCCTGTTTGTGTAAGGCTTGTTTTACAAGGGACGGCGCCGGAATGGCTGCTGGAGGCGCCAAAAGGCACCTTGGATGAGTTTCTTGAAGCTCTTCAGGAACAAGAAGCGGAGGAGGAACTTTTCGTTTGGCCTCTTAGATTGGACGATGAGACAGAAAACGAAGCAAACCTAACAAACCTTGATCCTTTTTTTGGCGGTTTATTTGAAGACATTGATCGCAGCGATCTGTCAGACGTGCTGGAAGGGCTTGAGCGGCATCCAGTGTATAGAAGGCACGCGGACCGGTTTAGCCAAGAGGAAGTAAAGGAAATAAAAGAGCAGGCACAGATATTATTGAAAAAACAGCTTAAGGTGCTTGATACATGAGGCGGTGACAGCTTTGCGAATTATATCTTTACATATCTACCAATATGGAAAATTTTCCAATCGGACCTTTCACTTTTCCGCCTCTCCTGTCCAAGTAATTTACGGATTAAATGAGGCAGGAAAAACGACGATGATGTCATTTATTGAAAGTATGCTGTTCGGTTTTCCAAAAACAAAAAAATATGAACCGAAAACAGGCGGTGTCTACGGCGGTGTTCTTGAAGCTGAACATCCTGAATATGGGGTGCTGAAGATCGAACGGACGAAAGGGACTGCCGAAAAACTAAGCGTGTACACAGAAAAGGGCGAAGTAAAGCAGGGAGATGTTTTAAAGCAGCTGTTCCAGGGCACAGACAGGTCGTTGTACAAAGCCATATATTCGTTTGACGTATTCGGGCTGCAGGAAATTCACGCCTTTAATCGGGATAAGATAGGGGAATTTTTGCTCTTTTCCAGCTTGTTTGGTGCTGAAGCCGTATCAAAGCTTGATTCAAGGCTGACGAAGGAAAGCGAAAGGCTCTATAAACCAAATGGGCGAAACCCTCAATTGAATCAGGAGCTGGAAACGCTTAAGCAGCTGGCAGTGAAGCTAAAACAGGCTGAAGCAGAGGAAGCGGGCTATCATCAGCTTCTCGGGGAAAAACGAACGCTTGAAGCCCGCCTTGCAGCCGCGGAAACCGAATTGAAAGAGACGGCGGGACATATCCGAATGATTGAGGGAGCGATTGAGCGAAAACCATTGCTAAATGAAAAAGCGACACTCGAACAGGTGATTACAGAATTTCCGGAACATGCAGGACAATTTCCTGCTGACGGACTGCATCAGCTGGAAAAATATGAATCCCATCTGCACCCGAAATCAGCACAGCTTGAGGCGCTTCGGGTGAAGATGGCGGAGTTGGACAAACAGAGGCAAAAGCTTATCCCCAATAAAGAACTATTGGCGAAAGAAACGCTGATACAAGAGCTTTCGGCAGGGTTTCATATGTACCAATCCTGGGGAGAACAGCTGGCCGCCATTCAGGCACAGCTGCGCCAGACGTCTGCGCAGACAGCGGCAGGGCTGGAACAGCTCAATAAAACGGATGAAAATGAGCTCCTGAATATGAACACCTCATATGATTATGAATGGCAGCTTCAGCAAGCGGTGCAGCAATATGTACAGGCAAGAGACAGAAAACGGCAGCTTGACGAGACGTTTGAACTTGCCCGGCAAGAGCTGGAAGACGCGGAAAAGGCCGTTCATGCCGCTTCGTCCGCGATTCTTGAAAACAGCCAAAGAAAAGATAAAGAAGCAGCTCTTAGAGCATATGATGAAACACAGGGGCAGCACCAAGAGCAAGCGAAGCTCAGAGAACAGCTAACGTTTTTTGAAAGACAGCAGGCTAAACAGAAAAAGACTGTCATTGCAGCTGGTATGTTGTTCATCGTTCTCTTTTCTCTGCTGCAGCAATGGATTCCCGCCATAAGTTTCGGCGCTGCACTTATTGTGTATTGGCTTGTATCAGGAAAACCGTCTTTTCGAAACAGCCGAGAGACAAGACAGCCCATGACGGATATTTCACCAGCAGAAGCTGAAATGCTTAGAGGAGCGTTATGGGAGGATGACCGCAATAAGCAGCACCTTCTCACACAGCGTGCAGCGCTCCAGCAAAAAGAGGCGGCGTATGAAAGGGTCATCCAGCAGTTTGAACAGTGGGAAGCCGAAATGGCGCCGTCCTTTACACAGGTTGAGCGTTTTATGAATGAGCTCGGATTTAAGGAAGATCCATCATTTTTGCTTGATGCATACAGCTTAATGAAGGATGTTAAAAAAGAAGTGAAGAAAAAGCATGAGCTGACCATTGAAGCAGGCAGGCTGAAAAAGCACCGGAGAACATTCGAAGAACGCGTCAGTATGCTTCGTCCCGTGAATCAGAGTCAGGATATCTCCATTTCGGACGCCCTTCACACATTGCGGAAAAACATTGAACGTGAAAAAGAAATTGAGAAGCAAAAAAAGGAAATTGAAACAGATATTCATTATACAAAGGAACAGATGCTTGAACTTGAGCAAGAAATACAGTATTTCCACGCACAGATCGAACAGTTATTTGCCGCGGCTGCTGCAAAAGACAGAGATGCGTTTTTTGCCATAGCCGACATCAGCAGGCAATTGAAGGATACGGAGAACAAGCTTCATCACGTAAACGCACAGCTTCAAGGCGGACACCCGGAGGAACTTGAACTGGCAGATTCCAATACGCTTTCTGAATTGAAAGATAAGCAATTTGTTGAGAATGAAAGAAAAGAGCGGCTGACTGAGGAGATCGAGCGGCTCCGCAGCCAAATCGCACTGCTCTCAGTCAAACAGGAACAATTAGAGGCCTCGGGATTGGTGTCAGACCTCAAGCTTCAAACCGAAATGCAAAAAGAACGTGTGAAAGAAACGGCTAAAAAATGGGCCTCCATACAAATGGTCAAACAGGTGATCAAAAACAAATTGGAGCGGCATAAAAAAATCGAGCTTCCGCGCCTTCTGGAGACGGCAGGAGAATTTTTCCGCCCTCTGACTGACGGAAACTACCAAACCATTTATTTTTCCGAAACGGATGATTCGATCATGGTTATGCATCGCGATGGAACTGTCTATCATGCGGAAGAGCTGTCACAAGGGACATGTGAACAGCTGTATACAGCGATCCGATTTGCTTTGGCCGTTACGCGCCAGGGTGGGTCAAAGCTACCGTTCCAGCTTGACGACAGTTTTGTTCATTTTGATCAGGAAAGGCTGAAACGTGTATTACATGTTCTGTATGATTTATCTGAAGGCGGTAGGCAGATTTTGTATTTTACATGCCATGAGCACGTAAAAGATGCATTTCATAACAGCCAAATCATCCATTTGGTGTCATAAAAGAGGTTCTATAGCTGAAAATCGGTATGTGATATACTGGTATTATGTAAGATACGGAGGGAGCTTTAATAGAATGGCTAAAGGGATTATGCTACATGAGGTTGGCGAACAGGTGGACCAGTATCTATTGATTAAATCCTCGACGAAAGGGATTGCAAGCAATGGAAAACCGTTTCTGACGCTGATGCTGCAAGACCAGTCAGGCGATATTGAAGCGAAGCTGTGGGATGCCAAGCAAAGTGATGAAGTGACCTATGCGCCGCAGACGATTGTCAAGGTCGTCGGCGATGTTCACCATTATCGCGGACGCACCCAGCTGAAGCTAAGAAATATCAGACCGGTAAGCGAGCAAGAAAACGTCAATATTGATGATTTTTTAGAAACCGCGCCGATTCCGAAAAATGAAATGATGGATACCATCACTCAATATATATTTGAAATGAAAAATCCGAATATCCAGCGAATCACAAGGTTTTTGGTTAAAAAACACGAAGCTGAGTTTATGGATTATCCGGCGGCTACGAAAAACCACCATGAGTTTGTCTCAGGTTTGGCGTATCATGTTGTCTCTATGCTGAACCTGGCGAAAGCAATAGCAGATTTATATCCGTCTCTTGATCGTGATCTGCTTTATGCCGGTGTCATCCTGCATGATCTTGGAAAAGTGAAGGAGCTGTCCGGCCCTGTTTCCACTTCATATACGGTTGAAGGCAATTTGCTCGGCCATATTTCCATCATGGTGACAGAGCTTTCAAAAGCGGCTGAGGAGCTTCAAATCGATTCTGAAGAGGTGTTAATTCTTCAGCATTTGATTTTGAGTCACCACGGCAAAGCAGAATGGGGCAGCCCGAAACCACCGATGGTGAAAGAAGCGGAAATTCTTCACTATATAGACAATCTGGATGCAAAAATGAATATGATGGACAGAGCGCTTGAGCGCGTGAAGCCTGGCGAGTATACTGAACGTGTATTTGCACTGGAAAACCGTTCCTTTTATAAACCGACATTTCATAAATAACTTAAAAAGGACTGATGCTGACATATTCAGCTCAGTCCTTTTTGATGCGTCTTTCCCGCACATAACTCGTCTCATTCCCGCATATGGTTAAGAATAAAGAATCTATGCAAAGGGGGAGGAGCCCGTGTTATTTTTTCCGTGGTGGGTGTATCTTTGTATTGTAGGCATTATTTTCAGCGCATATAAACTTGTAGCGGCAGCCAAAGAGGAAGAAAAAGTAGACCAGGCTTTTATTGAAAAAGAAGGGCAGATTTATATGGAGAGGATGGAAAAGGAGCGAGAACGCCGCAGTTCTCAGCAGCATGAAGAAGAAAATCAAAAACATTCCATCGCATAAAAAAAGCTGTGCGGCTCAATGAGCCTGCACAGCTTTTTTATTACTTAGAACTGCTTGAAGATGAAGAAGTGCTGTTGCTTGTTGAAGATGTATTAAATGTGTCTTTCAGATCTTTATCTTTTACTTCGATGTCAGCCTTCTTCATGACTTTTTGAACAGCTTCCTGAACGGCATTGCTGTCATTTAGTTTTTGTTCAAGTACTTCAGATTTCAGCTCTTTTTTCATATCATCGTATTTGCCGCGTTCTTCTGTCTTTTTAATGATATGGTAGCCGTATTGCGTTTTGACAGGATCACTGACTTCACCTGTTTTTAATTTGAATGCAGCTTTGCTGAATGTTTCGTCCATTTGGCCTTCTTTTGCAAACCAGCCTAGATCTCCGCCTTGTGAAGCAGAGCTGTCTGTTGAGTATTCTTTCGCAAGATCTTCAAACTTCTCGCCTTTTTTCAGCTTTTTCTCTACTTCTTCTGCTGTCTTTTTATCAGCAACAAGGATGTGGCTTGCACGGATTTTGCCTTTTAAGCCTTCCCAGTACTCTTTGATATCGGCGTCTGTTACTTTGATGTTATCTTTAGCCGCTTTTTGTGTCAGCAATTCATATTTTACTTGTTCTTTTAGGTAATCCTTGCCATATTGCTTTTCGAGGGCAGTATATTGATCGCCAAGCTGCGTTTTGTATTCTTTCAGCTTGTTGTCAATTTCTTTATCCGAAACTTTATACTTCTTGTCCAATACTTTTTCTTGCACTAGCTGTGTCAGTACGCTTGCGCCAGCTGTTTTCTTCATGTTTGTGTAAAGCTCGCCTTTTGTGACATCGCCTGCGTCTGTTTTTGCGATAACTTCTTTGTCGCCGCTGCTGCAAGCACTGAGAGCGAGGATGCTTGTAGCAGTGATAGCTGCTATTGCGATTTTCTTCATTGTTTTCAAACACTCCTAATCATTCCAAATTAAATTACCTATGCGTATCATAACATATTGTGGCTTTCTGTAAAAAGATTTTAAATAAAGGGCATTCGTCTAGTCAAACTTTTGCTGATGACATACTTATATATTGATCAAGAAAAGGAGGTATGTAACATGAGCGGAGGATACTCTAACGGATTCGCGTTGCTCGTAGTACTGTTCATTTTGCTTATCATCGTAGGTGCAGCTTACATCTACTAAGCAGCCCGAGGATCGCTTGCAACATAAGCGATCCTTTATTTTCACTAGCGCCTAATCGTTTCAAACATGAATTGCATAACATGTAATTGGTAAATAAAGCTTATTACAGGAGGTGCTTTTTAAGATGGGTGAAGTATTTGCAGGCGGATTCGCTTTATTGGTTGTGTTATTTATTTTATTGATTATCATCGGCGCTTCTTGGCTGTACTAATCAACATAAAAAAGCATAGCTGCTTAATCAGCAGCTATGCTTTCTTTCGTATTTACACTGTAAAGGAGATCTCCACAAACGAAGAGATCAGTAAAATTAATATAGATACATTAATAAATCGGAATACCTTATCTTGCCGCTCTTCAGGAATCTCTCTGACAAGGCATAATGTATTGGTGAGCCTGTTTATGAAATATAAAATAAACACGGCAGCCACGATAAAATAGAATAAAATGATGGGAGATTCCCCCTCTCTCTGAACTGTCCCATATTACATTACCAAATATTTATTAAAAAAGATAGAATGCAAATTGAAAAATCGCCATCAGCACCAGGGTTTGACTACTTTTCAACAAGAATATCCAAGCCGTCTGCTTCCTGATCAATAAAAGCGGTTTTCGGTGCTTTTACCAGCTTGAGAGCCAGCAGGAAATCAGGCAGACAGTAGCCGGCGTGAATGCCCGAGATCATGCAGAAATAATGAGCATGATTCGGAAATGCCAGTGCTGCGTAAAACAATACCGGTGTAATCAGCAAGAACGGGCTTACCAGTGAAATCAGCATTGTTGTTTTTGGTATACGTTTCCATGTGCGCATGCGCAATATGTAAAACTTTTTTTCTATTTTTCTTTTTTTGCAGATGATTGGCAGGACATGGATGACTTTATGTACAAATAAAATAACGACGAGCAAACCGCCGAATAAAGATACATATTCATCGCTTAAGCTTGTGCCAGGCCGCAGCAGCTCAAAAGCTAAAAAGGTAGATATAAAAACCAAAATCATAAAACATACAGCAGTTAATATTATGCGAACGGCGCCATAATCCTTCATGAGATTTATGGTCTTCCAGCAATTCATCAAAGTCATCCTTCCATACATCTTGAATAGAATCTCAAAATAATTTACTCCTCCCAAGAGAAAAAATCAATGCTTTTTTAAGAAAAAATATCATCCGGCAGGTATTTTTTTGAAACAAGCAAACAAACTGCGAAATATGGGGTTAGAACTTTCTTCTCAGTGAATTATCAGCTAAAATAAGATTAAAGATAGAAAGAAGTGGTGTGGATGGATTCGATGGATCATCGCATTGAGCGATTAGAATATTACATACAATTATTAGTGAAAACAGTAGATATGGACAGGTACCCCTTCTATGCGCTTCTCATTGACAAAGGGCTGAGCAAGGAAGAAGGGGAAGCGGTTATGAGGATATGCGATGAATTGTCGGAAGAGCTGGCAACACAAAAAGCGCAAGGATTTGTAACCTTTGATAAGCTCCTTGCGCTTTTTGCCGGACAGCTGAATGAAAAATTAGATGTTCATGAAACGATTTTTGCCCTGTATGAGCAGGGGCTTTATCAAGAGCTGATGGAAGTCTTTATCGACATCATGAAGCATTTTGATTAACTGTTTACAGGTTCAAGCTCTTCAGCCGGTTCATCCGCCGCACTGTCCTTTGCTTTTTTCTTCAGTTTTCCGTTTACGCTTTCAAAGTCATTGTCAATATTGGTGAGTGACGTTTCGAAAATTTCCATAAAATCATCGCCGTAGATATGGCGTATCATACACATCATTTCTGCCACTTCAGGAAATTTTCCGAATAAATGATACAAAGGCTGTGACCCTTTAAAAACAGCGTTGCGTGTCGGATCAAATTCCTCAAGCAAGCTCCAGAATACCTCGGTACCTTCCTCAGTCAATTGGACATATGTGTTCCGTTTATCATTCAGCCGTTTGGAGAACCTTAAATATCCCCGTTCTTCCAGCTTTTTTGAAAAGTTGAATGCGGTTGATACGTGCATGACCCCGAACTTCGCGATTTCAGAAATGGAAGCTCCATTCAATTGATACGCAATCCATAAAATATGATGCTCATTAATATTCAGGTCATACGGTTTGAGCCATTGCTGCCAATCCTTCTCGATTGATTTCCAAAGAGCCTTGCTAAGCTGAGCCATTTTCTGGGTGAAGACTAGAGCTTCTTTCACATCATAGGGCGGTTCCACTCGATTCATTACGTCACCTGCTTCTCTTTTTCTTTTTCTCTATTATGCCAATAAAATAAAGATTAATAAAGATGAAAATGTAAGAATTTTTTAATAAATTCACAAACCATTGCGACGAAAGGGTTTTTCGGTCAAAAAAAATACGGGTCCAATTTTGGCCCGCATTTTTTTCTTTTGAATAGGATATTAGTTTTGTAAGGTTTTCTCCAGCTGTCTGATTTTCTCTTCGATATCGGCAATTTCTTTTTGCAGATCCTGCTGGTGAGGCTTGATATCTTCCTGCCATTTTTTAATTGACGTTTGGAGCTCGCCGCCCACGTCTTTAATAACATCCGTGCTTTCTTTTGCCGCTTTGATCAGCTGGTCTTTTAATGCAAGCCCGTCTGACTTTAAGCGTTTGATTGTTTCTTCAAAAGAATCATAATTGGTTTTCATTTTTTCACGCAGCTGCTTTCCTGAGGAAGGTGCAGTAAGAAGAACCGCTGCTCCTCCAATGATGCCGCCTACGAATAGTCCTGTTAATAGAGAACGTCCGCTCGCCATTACAATCACCCCGTCTTTTTCTTCAAAATAGGATTCATTCAGCATTTTTCATTTTTGTTGAAAGCCTGAACTTCTATACATAGCTTGCTTTATTTTAGCATATTTTTTAAGTGAAAAGGAGGGAGAAGGTTGTCTGTCTTTTTGATTGTATTATCCTGCATCACACTTGCCTTCGCTTCAGGCGCTGTTTACTATATCAGACTTCTCAGCCAGGCTGCTTCTTATCCGCCCAAGAGGGTTATCCGGCAGAAAGCGCTTGTTTGTTCAACCGGAACCGCCTTTACACTATGTCTTATCTTTTTCACAAAACTCCTCGCTTAAAACATGCTGACATGCTGCGGGCGCTCTGTTCAAAAAAACCTCTCCCGGAAGCGGAAGAGGTTTTGTGTGACAATTATTTAGCAGCTTCCATAAAGCTCGAACGTCTTAAAATAGTTTGCACAATCGGATAAATAATGATCATTGAGATTGTATTCAGCACAGCGGCCGGCAGAACAACAGCCGCAAACAATGCGGCGAAACCGCCCGGCAAACCGACGATCAATAAAGCTGACGATAGAAACACAATTCCTGATAAGATGGTCCCGATCACTGTCAGCACAGCGGCTGCACCTGTTTTCCGGCTCTTTCTGAACAAGAGAAACAGAGAGAAGAACAGAAACGCTGATACGGGTTTATCAATGATGTTAGGGATCTGTCCGGCTGGAAACGCGGTTGTAAGCGCGGAAATGATTCCGGTCACGATCCCGATGACGAGTACATTTTGCACCCGCGGGAACAGCAGAATGCCCATGAACATCATGATCAGCATCATATCTGGTTTCATGCCGCCTAAAAAGGGCGGAATAATGGAATGAAGCGCTGCGCCGATTGCGGCAAACAGAGCCATAATGACTAACTCTTTTGTTTTCATAACTATGCTCTCCTCTGCTAAGCTTTTTGCCCTCCAATAATATGCTCATCATTTATTGCGAAGGCTTTACAGAATGTATTATGCAAACAGTATACCAAACGGACGGTTTGCATAGCCAGACTTTTTACTCATTTTCCTGCTGGAATTTCTTCATGAACGCAGCTAATTTTTCACAGTCTTCGAGAGAGACCGCGTTATAAATAGAAGCGCGGCAGCCTCCCACCGAACGGTGTCCGCCAAGGCCGATCATCTTCGCATCTTTTGCTTTCTGGACGAATGTTTTCGTTAATTCGTCATCCCGAAGCGTGAATGTGACATTCATGCGTGAGCGGCTGTCTTTTCTGGCATGTCCTTTATAGAAGCCGTTGCTTTCATCAATACAGCTGTAGAGAACCTGCGCTTTTTGTTCATTGCGCTGTTCAACAGCTTCCACACCGCCGTTTTCCTTGAGCCATTCCAGAACAAGGCTCAGCATATAAATCGCAAATGTCGGCGGAGTGTTGTAGAGTGAATCCGCTTTGACATGTGTGGAATATTTCAGGATTTTTGGGACGTTCGCATTTTCATTTTTCAGCCAGTTTTTTTTCATAATGACTACAGTCACGCCGGAAGGGCCGAGGTTCTTTTGGGCGCCTCCGTAGATCACATCAAATTTGGACACATCGATTTTTCTGCTTAAAATATCGCTGGACATGTCGGCTACGAGCGGAATAGGAGAATTCGGAAACTCCTGCCACTGAGTGCCGAAAATTGTATTGTTGGATGTGATATGTAAATATGCGCCGTCTTTTACATCCGTAAGGTCAACCTCAGGAATATAGCTGTAATTGTCTGTTTCACTTGTAGCGGTGATAGACGTGTTCCCGAACAATTTCGTTTCTGCCAGTGCTTTTTCAGACCAAGCGCCTGTCATGACAAAATGTGCGGTTTTTTCAGGTGTTAAAAAGTTCATCGGAAGCATTGAGAATTGAAGGCTTGCCCCGCCTTGAAGAAACAAGATATCGTAATCTTCCGGAATGCCCATCAGTTCGATTAAGAGGCTTTTCGCTTTTTGGTGCACCGCTTCATACTCTTTGCTGCGGTGGGAAAGCTCCATAACAGACATGCCGGATTCGTTAAAATCAATAAATTCTTTCTGTGCTTTTTGCAGAACTTCCAGTGGAAGCGCTGCAGGACCTGCGTTAAAATTCGTTGTACGTTCCATTATGATCTCTCCCTGTTTTCCACGTTAATGTATAAAATAATACAATTATCCTATCACAAAAATTCAGTTTTTTGATAAAAAATTAGAATTATCAAAAGAAATTGACGGATGTTTGCGAAATGTTCACAAAATAAAATAACCTCATCTTATGATGAGGCCAGGCGTTTTGCGATAGAGGAAGAGATGTTCTGCAGATCCTCCGGTTTATAATCATCAGCATGCGTTTTCCAAACCGCTCCGAATCCATCTCCTTTTCCGTAGCGAGGGATAATATGCATATGGTAGTGGAACACAGATTGTCCAGCTTTTTCGCCGTTATTGTTCAGCGTATTTAAGCCGATCGGTTCAAATTCATCCCGGATAGCGCGGGCGATTTTTGGAACAGCATGGAAATATTGTTTTGCTAATTCATCTGTAAATTCATATACATTCTCAATATGTGTTTTCGGAATGACAAGCGTATGGCCTTTTGTAACTTGGCTGATATCAAGAAAGGCAAGTACATGTTCATCTTCATACACCTTTGCGGATGGAATGTCGCCGGCGATAATTTTACAAAAGATACAATTCTCTGCACAATGCATGAGGGTTCCTCCTTATGAAATTGTTTAGTATGTATACACTCATCGTACCACAGAAATGCAGAAAATAGAAAACAGGATGAACGGCGAGCGTTCACCCTGAATGCAGAGGAAGAGCTTATATGAAGAAAATGTGTTATGCCTTTGGTAAGCACCTCATTTGTCAATAAAATGAAGACTTGTTTAATGCCTAACGATTCCTGCGATAAACACCTCATTTGACAATTTGCTTCATACATGAAGAATTCATCAATTCAGTGAAGAGAAATGGTTTGAGCATTGGACATGTTTATTTTCTATCCAACTGTTTCTAAGACGTCTTTGACAAACACCTCATTTTTCAGTTGATATGCTTTTCCTCTACAACTATTATGATGTCCAGAACCTGTCTCTTTATGACAGCAAATTCATCATTTGTTAAAAGGGAATTGTTTCAAATCAGGCCTTGTTTTTGGTACTATGAAGAAAAACACTATAAGGGGAGAAACTATGTCTCTGCTATCGGTAAAAGACTTGACCGGCGGATATACAAGGAATCCGGTTTTAAAAAGCGTATCATTCACCCTTGAACCGAATCAAATTGTCGGCTTAATCGGGCTGAATGGTGCTGGTAAAAGTACAACAATCAGACACATCATCGGGCTGATGGACCCGCATAAAGGTTCAATCGCATTAAACGGTAAAACGTTTGCTGAGGATCCGGAAGGCTACCGTTCACAATTTACCTATATACCTGAAACACCTGTTTTATACGAAGAATTGACGCTGATGGAGCATCTTGAACTAACAGCCATGGCATATGGACTGTCAAAAGAAACGATGGAGAAAAGGCTGCCTCCGCTTTTAAAGGAATTCCGAATGGAAAAGAGGCTGAAGTGGTTCCCGGCCCATTTTTCTAAAGGAATGAAGCAGAAGGTTATGATTATGTGCGCATTTTTGGCAGAGCCTGCGCTCTACATTATTGATGAGCCTTTTCTAGGGCTTGATCCGCTTGCCATTAACGCGCTGCTTGAACGGATGAATGAAGCGAAAAAAGGCGGGGCGAGCGTGCTGATGTCAACACACATTTTGGCAACGGCAGAACGCTATTGCGATTCGTTTATTATTTTACATAACGGCGAGGTGCGGGCGCGCGGCACGCTGTCAGAGCTCAGAGAGCAGTTTGGAATGAAGGACGCGGCGCTGGACGATTTGTATCTTGAGCTTACAAAGGAAGACGCTGGCCATGAATAATATGCTTGATATTTGGCAGTCGCGGCTGCAGGAGCATATCAAAGAAACAAGAACATACATGAAATATATGCTCAACGATCACCTCGTCATTGTTTTGATTTTTTTTCTAGCGGGCGCTGCAAGCTGGTACAGCAAATGGATACGGGACATTCCCGCTCACTTTCCGTCCTTTTGGGTGATGGCCGTGCTGTTTTCGCTCGTGTTGACAAGCTCTTATGTGCGAACGCTTTTGAAGGAGGCTGACCTTGTTTTCTTATTGCCTCTTGAAGCAAAAATGGAGCCTTACTTGAAGCAGGCGTTTGTCTACAGCTATGTGTCTCAGCTGTTTCCGCTTATTGCGCTGAGTATCGTTGCGATGCCGCTTTATTTCGCAGTCACACCGGGGGCTTCGCTCGTATCGTATGCCGCGGTCTTTGTCCAACTGTTGCTGCTGAAAGCGTGGAATCAGGTAATGGAATGGCGCATGACTTTCCAAAACGACCGCAGCATGAAACGGATGGACGTCATCATTCGCTTTGCGGCGAATACACTCGTTCTTTATTTTGTTTTCCAATCTGTTTATATGTATGCGCTTCTCGTCTATGTCATTATGGCTGTTCTTTATCTGTATATGTCTTCCGCAGCAAAACGGAAAACATTTAAATGGGAAAGCCATATTGAGTCCGAATTGAGACGAAAGCAGCGTTTCTATCGGATTGCCAACCTGTTTACTGATGTGCCGCATTTGCGAAAGCAAGCCAAACGCAGAGCTTATCTCGACTTTTTGCTGCGGCTCGTGCCGTTTGAACAGCGCAAAACATTTGCCTATATGTTCACCCGCGCCTTTTTGCGTTCGAGTGATTATTTGGGCATTCTTGTCAGATTAACGATCGTTTTCGCGCTGATCATTATGTATGTCTCAGCCAGCCCGCTGATTGCAGCGGTTTTGACTGTGTTTGCCATTTTCATTACGGGCATTCAGCTTCTGCCGCTCTTCGGCCACTTTGACCATCTGGCGCTTCAAGAGCTATACCCTGTGAAAAAAGAAACAAAGCTGAAAAGCTATTTCTCTCTATTAAAAACTGCACTTAGTATTCAAGCGCTGCTGATGTCTGTTGCATCTGCCTATGCAGCCGGCTTGACCGGTTTTCTGTACGCGCTAATCGGTTCTGCCGTTCTGATTTTTGTTGTTTTGCCTGCTTATATGACAACCAGGCTGAAAAAGCACGGAAAGCTGTGAACTGAAAAGAGGTAATCAAATGACAGATAATCAGCTGCTGATGCAGGAAGCTTTGGAATGGAAAATGCATTTTTTGCGAAAGGATTCCATGTTTGAACGCTTTTCGAAGCGTGTCCAGACGAAGGTGAATGAACGGATTCCTGAAAAAATCCATACGGTCGTCACCGAGAGTGTGAGAAAAATGGTAGAAGCGACAATGGCCGGCTCCAATATCATCACTTATAAAAAGGATACAAGTGCACTGTCGCTCAGTGAAAAAAATGAATTGGCGAAAAAAACGATTGTTTCTTATCAGAAAGTGGCAGCTGCTGAGGGAGTCGGCACCGGAGCGGGCGGCATTTTTTTAGGCATTGCTGATTTTCCGCTGCTGCTTTCAATTAAGATGAAGTGTTTATTTACCTTGTCTTCCATTTACGGCTTTAATGTCAAGGATGCACAAGAAAGGATGTTTTTGCTGCTCGTGTTTCAGCTTGCGTTTTCGAGTGATGATGGCCGTAAATCGCTTTTTTCTGTCATCGAAAATTGGGAGACGGAGAAAAAGAGCATCGACTGGAGAGTGTTCCAGCAGGAATATCGCGATTATATCGACGTCGTGAAGCTTTTTCAGCTTTTGCCGGGCGTAGGAGCGGCAGTCGGCGGAATTGCCAATTATAAGCTGCTTGCTCAGCTTGGAGAAACGGCAAGACATGTTTTTCATCTGAGGATATTAAAGGAAACAGCCGGAGAATAAACACTCCGGCTGTTTTTTATAGCTGATGATAGGTGATCGCAGCGCCGGCAAGGACCTTGGCCGCTGTCAGCATGGCTTTTTCGTTGATATCAAATTTCGGATGGTGGTGGGAATAGACTCGCTCTGGCTGTTCGGGAGCGGCGCCTGTAAAGAAAAAAGTGCCCTTCACGTTTTGTAAGTAATAAGCAAAATCCTCGCCACCCATTTGCGGTTCACCGTCAATGACCTGCTGAACGCCCTCGGTATTCTTTGCGGTGCTCACCAAGTGGTTCGTTTCTGCAGGATGGTTCACAACCGCTGGATAACCCTGTTCATAGGTGTACTCATAGGACGCGCCGTGCATGCTGCATATTCCTTTTACAACCGCTTCAATTTCTTTCTCCAGAATGTCCCGGACATTTTCATCAAAAGAACGCGCTGTGCCGATGAGTACTGCTTGGTCTGCGATGACATTAAACGGATTGTCGGCGATGAAGGAGCCTGTCGAAATGACGGCGGATTGAATCGGATTGACTTTGCGGCTGACAATGTGCTGCAAAGAGGAAACGATTTGCGAACCGATCAGGACGGCGTCTTTTGTATCATGCGGATGAGCGCCGTGGCCGCCCTTTCCGAAAACTTTAATCGTAAATCGGTCCGCCGCCGCCATGACGGCGCCGGGGCGGCAGAGAATAGTTCCGAGCGGCTCAGTTGCCCAAAGATGAGTGCCGAATATCACATCCGCGTTTTCGAGACAGCCGTCATCAATCATTGGCTTTGCGCCTCCCGGATAATATTCTTCTGCATGCTGGTGGATCATCACAAATGTTCCCTTCAGTTCATGTCTGTTTTGGTGAAGGACCTTGGCCACTGCGAGAAGAGCTGCGGTGTGGCCGTCGTGGCCGCATGCATGCATGACACCAGGCACTTTGGAGGCGTAAGGGACATCTTTTTCATCTTGAATGGGGAGAGCGTCAAAGTCGGCCCGCAAAGCGACTGTAGGGCCTGGTTTGCTTCCTTCTATATATGCTAAAACCCCTCTGCCGCCGACGTTCGTGCGGATTGGGACTCCTAACGATTCATAATAGGAAGCAATAAATGCGGCGGTTTTTTCTTCTTGAAATGAGAGCTCAGGATACATATGAAAATGGCGCCTGATCTCAACCATTTCTTCAAAACAGCCGTCGAGCTGTTTGTTTATCTCTTTCTGCAGTGTGGATATGGACAAAGCCGCTTCCCCCTTTTCTATGCTTTTCCATGATTGTATATAAAAAGTCTGAATATTTCAACTCATGCTGTTTCAAAGCATCATCACAGCTGCGAGGGTTGTCACCAAAAGGCCAATCGCGACTGGAATGAAGTTTTTTCTGGCAAGCTCAAAAGGATCAACTTTGCAAATGGCCGCGGCGGGAATCAACGCCCATGGGACCAGTGTGCCTCCGCCCACCCAGATGGCAGAGATTTGTCCGAGCGCGGTCAGAACGGCGGGATCGGCATGGAGAGCGGACGAAAAGAGCTTTGCGATGGAGCCGGCGAGAGAAATGCCAGAAAATCCTGAGCCGTCAAGGCCTGTTATGGCTCCAGCGGCAGTTAATGCAGCGGCGGCAAGCTCCTTTGACATAGGCATCATATGGGATAAAGCAATTCCAAGATCGTTGACAATGCCGTGGGAACCTTTAGGGAGTGAAGTGCCCAGTATGCTCTCATAGCCTGAGTCGCCAAGATAAAAGAAAGCGGCAATCGGGATGACGGGGCCGAAAACCTTAAAACCGAACTTAAATCCGTCAATAAAATAGCCGGTGATTTTTTCAAGCCCTTTATGCTTATACACGAAAAAATGAACGGTAAGGAGGATACAGATTGCAGACCCGCCAATTAACGCGGTGGCATCATTTCCTTGTAGGTTAAACAAGAGCATACAGGCGATATCTGCAAGAAAGGCAAGCGGAATCAAAAAAGCCAGTATGGACCGCAGGCGTTTTGGTAAGTACAGCGAGTTGTCTTGTTCGCCGGAAAGAACGGGGGAAAAAGAAGCGGGAGGCTCCTGTTTTTTGCGTTCGCGCTGAATCATGATAAAGGCAGCGGTTGTTGTTGTCACACCCATAATCAGCACAAGCGGAATGCTGGCCGAGACGACATCACCGACTGGAATGCCTGCTGCATCCGCAGTCAGCTTTGGCGCCGCCTGAATGACAAAGTCTCCTGACAGGGCAAAACCGTGTCCGAATAAGTTCATGGCCATGGCCGCGGCAAGAGGCGTCAAACCGGCACGTGCGGCTGCGGGGAGCAGGACGGCGCCGATCAAAGCGACACCTGGAGAAGGCCAGAAGAAGAGAGAAATGGCGAACATCAGGCCTCCAATCAGCCAATAGGCAGTCACAGGCCCTCTCACAAGGCTTGCAAAGGGAGAAATCATCGCTTCATTTATCCCTGTTTTTGTTAACAAATCACTCATCGAAACGATAAAGCAAATGATGAAAATCGTGGGCAGCAGTTCGCCGGCCGCATAGATAAAGCTGTGGAATAAACTGCTGACAGAAGCTGAAAGTGAATGGCTGGCCCATAGCGATATGATAAAAATGCCGAATAGAGAAATAAATGTCGTGTCTTTTCTCAGCAGCATAAATAGGATAATTGCTCCGATAAAAAACACATACAGAACATGGACAGACAAAATCCCGACTTCCATCATCGATCACTCCTTCCGCTTACAGATTATTCATAGGCGGGCGGAAGGTGCCGGGACAGAGGGGAGGGTTATGATGGAAGATGAACATTGATCTGTTTCAGCTGCTCAATCAGATGATGCCTTAATACTCTATTCGCTTTTTGCAGATGTTTTGGGAAGCATTCAGGAGAAAAAATGATGCACAATTCAGCAAGCCAGTTTTTTCTATAGGCGATGATGCTTTCCGATGGTTCTATATGAGTTATCCTCGTGCTGCATCTCGTAATCAGCAAATTCGAACTGAAAACCGCAGCACGGGCAGATTTCATGAGAATGATTGCCTTCATGATCATATGGCGGTTCAGCCAATCCCTTAAACCCGCAGACTGGGCAAGTATGCTTCATTTTGCTTTCCTCCCAATAAAATAAGCTGCCGGACATGCCGGCAGCTATTCGACAGCGAAATATGTGGTGACATAGGAAGGCCGGGAGAAGATCGACGTTGTGTCAATTCCGGCAGATGTATCGCGTTTTTTGTGGGCTTCTTTGTAAGAACCGGACTGCTGCCAGTCTTGAAAGGCGCTTTCCGTTTCCCACAAGGTCAGAATGACATAGGTGTCACTGTCAAGCGGACGGAGCACTCGAATTGCTTCAAAGCCAGGCTCATTTTCGACTTTTCCCGCTCTGTTTTTAAATCTGTTTTCAAACAGCGGACGCCCTTCCTGAGTGACGGCAATATTGTTCAATACTGCAAAACCGGGATGTTTGATCTCTCCGACTTGGTCAATGACTTCATAAGCGTGTGGTGCCTGGAAAACGGTATCTCCGTTTGTTTCATGAATCAAAATGGCGTTTTCCTGCCCCTGCATCAAAAGGATATTTTCTGAGGGATGCTTCTCTACGATCGTTTTTAAAAAATCGGCTGTCCCATATGTAATATAAACCTTCATATCAGCCACCTCCTGCTTGCTAGTATATCAAAACAATGGTATAAGTTTCTATTGGCGAGTGCTTCGAACATAATTCCAAACAATTTTTCCCATACTACCTTTAGAAAGGCGAGGTGAGTTCATGTTTAAGATAAAGAAAAAGAAACTTTTTATACCTATCATTATTTTAGTGTTAACTGCTTTTCTCGCTTTAATAGGATATATTTCAATTATTTTTCTCGGCCATTATGTCATAGATGAAAAAAAGCTTATTCTTCATGCTTCTTCAAAAATTGTTGATCAAAACGGAGATGAGGTTGCAAGCCTGTATACAGAAAATCGCGAGCCGGTCTCGATCAATGAGATTCCAAAGCAGGTCAGAGAAGCGTTTATCGCTGTTGAGGATAAAAGATTCTATGAGCATCACGGCATTGATGCAAAATCTGTCGGAAGGGCAGTGTATCGCGATATATTAGCAGGCGGAAAGGTGGAAGGCGGAAGCACGATCACCCAGCAGCTTGCCAAAAATATTTTTCTGACACATGACAAAACGTTTCTAAGAAAAACAAAAGAAGTGATCATTGCGATTAATCTTGAACGGGATTACAGCAAGGACAAGCTGCTTGAAATGTATTTAAACCAGCTTTACTTCGGACACGGGGTCTACGGCATACAAGCGGCGTCCCACTATTATTTTAATAAAGAAGTAAAAGATTTGACTGTATCTGAAGGCGCTGTTTTGGCCGCTATTCCGAAGGCGCCTTCTACGTACTCTCCGATTTTGCACCCTGATAAAAATAAGGAGCGGCGTGATACAATTCTAGGTATGATGAATGACCAAGGCTATATCAGTGCGAAAGAGGCTGTCACCGCACAGGGCCGAACGCTTGGACTGCATGTGAAGAAACAGTCGGAAACACCTTGGTTTGACAGCTACATTGACCTTGTGATCAAAGAGGCGGAAGACAAGTATTCCATTTCCGGGGAGCAGCTTCTTCAAGGCGGATACACGATCAAGGTGCCGCTCGATTCGAAGCTGCAGAAGACGGCTTACCAGGTGATGAAAGAGGATAGCTATTATCCCGGAACAGATCAGAATGCCGAGGGAAGCGCGGTCTTTATTAATAACAAGACAGGCGGTGTAGAAGCGGCCATCGGCGGAAGGGATTACACATCCAAAGGATATAACCGCGTCACAGCTGTCCGCCAGCCGGGTTCCACATTTAAGCCGCTTGCCGTATACGGACCGGCGATGCAGGAAAAGAAATTTAAGCCATATTCCCTATTGAAGGATGAGTTGCAGTCCTACGGAGATTATACGCCGAAAAACTACGACAGCCGGTATGAGGGCGAAGTCACTATGTCTGACGCCATTACGTACAGCAAAAACGCGCCGGCTGTCTGGACGCTGAATGAGATCGGCGTCGAAACAGGAAAATCTTATTTGAAAGTAAACGGCATTGATATCCCTGATGAAGGCCTTGCTCTTGCTCTAGGTGGCTTGGAAAAAGGCGTTTCACCGCTCCAGCTTGCCGGCGCGTTTCATACATTTGCCGCGAATGGAACGTATACTGAACCCTTCTTTATCTCGAGCATAATAGATGAAGACGGAGAAACAATAGCCGATCATAAAGAAGAAGGAAAGCGGGTATTCAGCAAGCAGACGTCTTGGAATATGACGAGAATGCTGCAGCAGGTAGTCAAAAAGGGAACGGCTACGTCCGGCACCTATCACGGCGACCTGGCGGGAAAAACAGGTTCTACATCTTATACAGGCGTCTCCGGCGCGACAAAGGACGCCTGGTTTGCAGGCTATACGCCGAAAATAACCGGGGCAGTCTGGATGGGCTATGACAAAACGGATCAAAGCCATTATTTGAAAGCCGGGAGCTCATACCCGACGCGGCTGTTTAAGGATATTTTGACACAGGCAGGAGAAACCGGTCATGTGTTCACAAAGCCTAAAAACGTTAAAGAACTGGAAAGCCCGATTGAGCTGAAGCCGGTCAAAACACTCACAGCCGATTACACATTTAAAGCAGCGGGGCTCTTTACTATTGAATTAAAGTGGGACGCTCAAGAGGATGATCGGGCCGTATACAGAATTTATGTAAACAAGGACGGCAAGGAGACGCTTCTTGATTCGGTTGAAGGGAAGGGAAGTTATGAAATCCCTTATGCCAACTTATTTTCGGGCGCGTCTTATAAAATTGTGCCTTATAATACACAGACAAAAAGAGAAGGGGAAGGAACCGATTACGTTCAGCCGAAATTGTTTTCCTCTTAATGGAATTCGGCGATTTTTTGAACTTTGAGCTACATTTCTATACCATTTGCCTAAAACAAGGTATAGTGTAATAAGTCAAGAAATACGAACGTATGGTTGCCGTATGAAAGGTGGAAATCAGATGAGTAAACGAGAAACGTTTAACGAGACGTTTTTAAAAGCTGCGCGGGGAGAAAAAGCGGATCACACGCCTGTGTGGTATATGAGGCAAGCAGGGCGCTCACAGCCGGAATACCGCAAGCTGAAGGAAAAGTACGGATTGTTTGAGATCACACATCAGCCCGAACTTTGTGCGTATGTCACAAGACTGCCGGTTGAGCAATACGGAGTCGATGCTGCAATCCTTTATAAAGATATCATGACGCCGCTGCCGTCAATCGGTGTGGATGTTGAAATCAAAAACGGGATCGGTCCTGTGATTGATCAGCCAATCCGGTCTCTGGCGGACATTGAAAAACTTGGCCAAATTGATCCGGAACAGGACGTGCCGTACGTGCTTGAGACAATTAAACTGCTTGTCAATGAGCAGCTGAACGTCCCGCTCATCGGTTTCTCAGGTGCTCCTTTTACGCTAGCAAGCTATATGATCGAAGGCGGCCCGTCAAAAAACTACAATAAAACAAAAGCCTTCATGTACAGCTTGCCAGATGCATGGAATCTGCTGATGTCCAAGCTTGCCGACATGATCATCGTGTACGTGAAAGCGCAGATTAAGGCAGGCGCAAAAGCGATTCAAATCTTTGATTCGTGGGTCGGCGCATTGAATCAGGTAGATTACAGAACATACATTAAACCCGTAATGAACCGGATTTTTTCAGAGCTCGCAAAGGAGAATGTGCCGCTGATCATGTTTGGCGTCGGCGCGAGTCATCTCGCAAATGATTGGCATGACCTTCCTCTCGATGTTGTCGGGCTTGACTGGAGACTCGGCATTGATGAAGCCAGATCAAAAGGAATCACTAAAACAGTGCAGGGCAACCTGGACCCGTCCATTTTGCTTGCGCCATGGGAAGTCATTGAGAAGAAAACGAAGGAAATACTTGATCAGGGTATGAAATCAGACGGCTTCATTTTCAATCTTGGCCATGGGGTATTTCCTGATGTCAGTCCCGAGGTTTTGAAAAAACTGACAGCGTTTGTCCATGAATATTCACAAAACAAAAAAATGGGTCAATATTCCTAAGCATATCTTTTGGTATCTTAATGATATCCTGTCAAAATGTTTGTATCAGATCATTAAAGAGGGTGTAAACAGTGAGTAGAAAGAAAATGGGGCTTCTCGTTATGGCGTACGGCACGCCTTATAAGGAAGAAGATATTGAACGTTATTATACACATATCAGAAGAGGCAGAAAGCCTGAACCTGAAATGCTTCAAGATTTGAAAGACAGATACGAAGCGATTGGCGGCATTTCACCGCTTGCCAAAATCACAGAAGAGCAGGCGCATAATCTGGAACAGCACTTGAATGAAATTCAGGATGAGATTACGTTTAAAGCGTATATCGGACTGAAGCATATCGAGCCGTTTATTGAAGACGCCGTAGCAGAGATGCATAAGGATGGCATTACAGAAGCAGTCAGCATCGTGCTGGCGCCGCATTTCTCCACGTTCAGCGTTCAGTCCTACAACAAACGTGCCAAAGAAGAGGCTGAAAAACTCGGCAGCTTAACGATTACGTCAGTTGAAAGCTGGTACGATGAACCGAAGTTCGTGAAATATTGGGTTGACCGAGTGAAGGAAACATATGCGTCAATGCCTGAGGATGAAAGAGAAAACGCGATGCTCATCGTATCCGCACACAGCCTGCCGGAAAAAATCAAAGAATTTGGAGACCCGTATCCGGACCAGCTGCATGAATCGGCGAAATTGATTGCTGAAGGCGCAGGCGTTTCCGAATATGCTGTCGGCTGGCAAAGTGAAGGGAACACGCCTGATCCTTGGCTCGGACCCGATGTTCAGGATTTAACACGTGATTTATTCGAACAAAAAGGCTATCAAGCATTTGTATATGTTCCTGTTGGATTTGTCGCGGATCACTTAGAAGTGCTTTATGATAATGATTATGAATGCAAAGTGGTTACTGACGATATCGGCGCAAGCTATTACCGGCCGGAAATGCCAAATGCCAAGCCTGAATTTATTGATGCTTTGGCAACAGTCGTATTAAAAAAATTAGGACGTTAAAGAAGGCGATGAACATGAGTGACGGCAAAAAACATGTAGTCATCATCGGCGGCGGCATTACCGGTTTAGCCGCCGCCTTCTATATGGAAAAAGAAATCAAAGAAAAGAATCTGCCGCTTGAGCTGACGCTTGTTGAGGCAAGTCCGAGAGTCGGCGGGAAAATCCAGACTGTCAAGAAAGACGGCTATATCATCGAAAGAGGGCCAGACTCATTTCTGGAACGAAAGAAAAGCGCCCCGCAGCTTGTTAAAGACTTAGGTCTTAAGCATTTGCTTGTCAACAATGCGACCGGACAATCCTATGTGCTTGTAAACCGCACCCTGCATCCAATGCCGAAGGGCGCTGTAATGGGGATACCGACAAAAATTGCGCCGTTTGTTTCTACGGGTCTGTTTTCTTTGTCTGGGAAGGCCAGAGCTGCTATGGATTTCATCCTGCCTGCAAGCAAAACAAAGGATGATCAGTCATTGGGAGAATTCTTCCGCAGACGTGTCGGAGATGAAGTGGTCGAGAACTTAATCGAGCCGCTTCTATCAGGGATCTACGCAGGCGACATTGACAAGCTCAGCCTGATGTCGACATTCCCGCAATTTTACCAGACGGAACAAAAGCATAGAAGCCTGATTCTCGGCATGAAAAAAACAAGGCCTCAAGGCTCAGGCCAGCAGCTGACGGCAAAAAAACAAGGGCAGTTCCAGACTCTGTCAACCGGTTTGCAGACCCTTGTAGAAGAGATCGAAAAGCAGTTAAAGCTGACGAAGGTGTATAAAGGCACAAAAGTGACCAAGCTCAGCCGTGGCGGCTCTGGCTATTCGCTCGAACTGGATAACGGCGTCACACTTGATGCTGATTCAGTAATTGTGACTGCTCCGCATAAAGCGGCTGCGGGAATGCTTTCTGAGCTTCCTGCCATTTCTCATTTGAAAAATATGCACTCCACATCCGTGGCAAACGTCGCTTTAGGTTTCCCTGAAGGCTCCGTCCAAATGGAGCATGAGGGCACGGGTTTTGTCATTTCAAGAAACAGTGACTTTGCGATCACAGCCTGTACGTGGACGAATAAAAAATGGCCGCACGCAGCGCCGGAAGGCAAAACGCTGCTTCGGGCATATGTTGGAAAAGCCGGAGACGAATCCATTGTCGATCTATCAGATAATGACATTATCAACATTGTGTTAGAAGACTTAAAGAAAGTCATGAACATAAACGGCGTGCCGGAAATGACATGTGTCACCCGATGGCATGAAAGCATGCCGCAGTACCATGTCGGCCATAAGCAGCGTATCAAGGAGCTGCGTGAAGCACTTGCATCTGCGTATCCGGGTGTTTATATGACAGGCGCTTCTTTCGAAGGTGTCGGCATTCCCGACTGCATTGATCAAGGAAAAGCTGCCGTGTCTGACGCGCTTACCTATTTATTCAGCTAAAACCTCCGCTTTATCGCGGAGGTTTTTTTGATGTGCAATGGCAATATTGTGTAAAAAAATGATTGAATTGAACAGCGGGTTATGATACATTTGCATATGTACTTAATGACTAAAATGTTCAAACGGTCAGTTTTGAGGTGAATACAATGTCAATAGATCGAAAAAAGCTCATTTTGGAGGCGGCTACAAAGTCTTTCACGCAGTTCGGGTATAAAGCGACGACAATGGATCTTGTCGCAAAACTTGCGAACGTGGGGAAGGGAACCATTTATACTTTTTTCAAAAACAAAGAAGAGCTGTTTGACGAGATTTTCACTACTTTATTAAAGGAAATGAAGCAAAAAGCGGATGAAGCGATGGAGCCGAACCTTCCGTTCCATGAAAATGTGCACAGAGCGCTGTTTGCCATTCTGGAGTTCAGGAAAACACATCAGCTGACGATTAAAATTTTCCAAGAGAATGCCGAGATTGGTACAATGGCTGTTCAGGAAGTGATCCAGAAAATGGAGCAAGCCATACTGTCTTATATCAAAAGTAAGATTGAAGACGGGATCAAAAGCGGCGCAATCAAGCCGTGCGATCCTGAACTGACAGCCTTTGTGATGCTGAAGCTTTATATCGCGCTCATTTTTGACTGGGAAAAACAACACCCCCCGCTTGATAAAGAGACAATTGCGGGACTGCTTGAATTGTATGTTGTCAAAGGATTGTCAGCGAACTAGATAATCCTTTCTCTTTGCAAGAAAATGACCATATTTCATGATGAGTCAGTTTTAGAATGGAGGCATCAGGATGAACACAATACGAAGTCAGTGGAAAGACATCGTAACAAGTAAAAAATTATTGATTCCCATCATCGCCATTTTGTTTGTCCCGCTTATTTACAGCGGCGTATTCTTAAAGGCTTATTGGGACCCGTACGGCACAGTTGACCAGCTGCCTGTCGTTGTCGTCAACCAAGACAAGGGAGCAACGTATGAAGGAGAAAAACTTCAAATTGGTGATGATCTGGTCAAAGAATTAAAGGATAATAACAACTTTGATTGGCATTTTTCCAATGATCTCGACCAATCGTTAAAGGACTTATTGAATCAAAAATATTATTTAGTTGTCGAGATTCCTGAGGATTTTTCTAAGAATGCCAGCACTGTATTAGACAAAAATCCGAAAAAATTGGATCTGAAATACCATACAAATGCAGGTTCTAACTATGTAGGGGCAACGATCGGCGAAAAAGCGATTGATAAACTGAAAGCCTCTGTTTCTAAAGAAGTGACCGAGCAATATACGAAAGTTATTTTTGATAACTTTAAAGATATCGCAAAAGGTTTGAGCGACGCGAGCAGCGGCGCGAAAAAAATTGATGACGGCACAAAGGATGCGAAAAACGGAAGCGCCCAGCTGAAAGAAAATCTGGCGAAGCTGAAGGAAAGCACCGCCACTATCAGTGACAAAACAGCGCAGCTCGCAGATGGAGCGGCTCAGGTGACGAGCGGCATCCAATCGCTTGACAGCTCGCTCGGTAAATTCCAGGACAGCAGCAACCAGATTTATGATAAATCTGGTCAGCTTGCAGCAGGATCAGGCAAGATAACGGGCAAGCTGAATGAACTGAATGCCGGCCTTCAAAAGGTGCAGCAGGGCTTGCCTAATCTGACAAACGGGCTGGATCAGCTCAACAGTAAAGCGCAAGAAGGTTCTGAGAAAGCAGCAAAAGCGGAAAAACTTATAAATGCGCTCGATTTAACGAAGCTTGAAACAGCTGTGAATAACCTCGAAAAGTCAGAAACAGCGATGAAGGAATTTAAAAAACAGCTGTCTGACTTTGAAAACAGCTTAAAAAACCGTGATCAGGCATTCAAAAATCTCATCAACTCGAGTGATTTCTTAACAGCAGAGCAAAAAAGCCAGTTGATCAGCTCTGTTGAAAAGCAGCTTCCGAAAGTTGATGCGCCTGATTTTGATGAAATTTTAAGTGGGCTTCCTTCAGCTGATCAGCTGCCAGACATCGCAACGATAAAAAGCTCATTGGAAGATGTGAAAGCGGAGGTTGCCCAGGTGAAGGCATTGCCGGAAGCTACCTCTAAGCTTTATAACGGCGCAAAAGCCACTCAAGACGCGATTGACAAATTAACTGCTGGATCTGAGAAATTATACAATGCGTCACAGCAGGTGACAGATGGCCAAACTAAACTGACAGCCGGCATCGGTGAATATAATAAGCAGTTCGCAAAGGCAAAAGCGGGCTCAGAGCAATTGGTGACAGGAAGCAGCCAAGTATCCGGCGGATTGTTTAAGCTGTTAGACGGGTCTAAACAGGTCCAAAGCGGATCATCAAAACTTGCAGACGGATCTGCATCACTTGATACAGGTTTAGGCAAGCTATTGGACGGCACAGGAGAGCTGTCTAGTAAGCTGAAGGATGCGGCTGACCAAACAGGAGATATCGATGCTGATGATCAAACATATGGCATGTTTGCAGATCCAGTTAAAACCAAAGATGATGCCATTCATTCCGTTCCTAACTATGGAACAGGGCTGACACCTTATATTCTGTCAATGGGCTTATATGTCGGCGGCATCATGCTGACGGTTGTCTTCCCGCTGAAGGAAGCGTCGGGACGTCCGAGAAACGGTTTTGAGTGGTTCTTCAGCAAATTCAATGTCATGATGCTTGTAGGAATCATTCAATCATTGATTGTGGCGACGGTTCTTCTATTGGGAATTGGTCTCGAGGTAGAGAGCACGTGGAGATTTTACGTGTTTACGATCATTACGAGTCTAGCTTTTCTAGCGATAATTCAATTTTTGGCTACAACGATGGGCAACCCGGGACGATTTATCGCAGTCATTATTTTAGTGCTGCAGCTGGGAGCGAGCGGAGGAACCTTCCCGCTGGAATTGCTTCCGAATTTCTATCAAGTCATCCATGGCGCATTGCCGATGACCTACAGCATTAACGGATTCAGAGCGGTCATTTCAAACGGTGACTTTGGCTACATGTGGCAGATGGCCGGCGTCTTAATCGGCATCGCCCTCGTCATGATTGCACTAAGCATTACTTACTTTACAATGTTAAGCCGGAAGGAAGAAACATCAGAAGAACAGCCGGTTTCATAAAGAAAAAGAACTTGTTTCCTTGGAAACAAGTTCTTTTTTTGTTACATTCCCCATTTAATAAGCAATCCTGTATAGGTTAATCCGCCGCCAAACCCGAAAAGCAAAATGATTTGATCTTTTTTCAGCTTCCCGGCTTTCACTGCGAGATCGAGCGCCAAAACAATTGAAACCGAAGACGTGTTTCCGTAGTGCTCAACACTAGTGAGCGTTTTTTCAATCGGGAACGGTGTTTTTTCACAAATTGACTCGATCATGCGCAAGTTGGCGCTGTGAGGAACAAACCAATCGAGATCATCAGAGCTGAGTCCTGCTTTATGTAAAAGCCGTTCAAATTCGCCAGGGACGGTTCTTGCGGCCCATTTATATACCTCGCGTCCGTTTTGCACCATTTTTCCAGAACCGACGAGCTGCACACCGTTTATTTCATTTCGCAGTCCGGCACGATACAAAATATCGCCGCCGTTCCCGCTTGTTCCTTGTACAGACGCAAGAAATCCCGGCGTCTCTTCATCTCGTTCCACTAACAGCGCACCCGCGGCATCGCCGAACAGAACGCATGTCGTTCGATCGGTATAATCCGTTACCTTTGATAACGTCTCTCCGGCGATCACGAGAATTTTTTGATGAAGGCCTGATGTGATCAATCCATTTGCCAAATGGAGGCCGTAAGTCAGCCCGGCGCATGTCGCATTAATATCCAGCGCGCCGGTGCTTTCCCAGCCGAAATATTCCTGTACGCGGCATGCCGTACTCGGAAAGGCGTAATCGGATGTGGTTGTGGCAACGAGGATCATATCGACATCATCAAGTGTTCCTTTATAACGGCTCTTGAGATTCTTCACCGCTTCTATGCATAAATCAGAGGTAAATTGATGTTCATCCGCAATCCGGCGTTCTCTCATTCCTGTGCGCTGAACGATCCATTCATCAGAGGTATCAACGATCTTTTCTAAATCTGCATTGGTTAAACGTCTGCTCGGCGCATAGGTGCCGATAGCTGTAATTTTTGCTTTTGACATATGAATCACTCCTTATGGTCAGATTATAACACTAGATATTAGTATCTGGTACTAAAAAGAAGGTTTTTTTACAAAAAAAGAGAAGTGTAGAATAGGGAATCTATGAAAAAGAAAAAGGAGGCTGAAAAATGGTCAGTCAAGAAGCAGTAGTCTTTTTGGCATTATCCGGGGCTACTGCGTTTCTGTTGCCAATCGGGCTGATTGTATGGTTTAAGCGAAAGTATGGCGCCTCGCTTAAAGTGTTTTTTATTGGCGCTCTCACGTTTTTTGTCTTCGCTCAGCTGCTGGAAGGCGGCGTTCATGTTTATGTACTGCAAGTGAATGAAATGACGAAAGAAGCGATGCAACATCCATTATGGTATGGCATTTACGGCTGCTTGATGGCCGGCATTTTTGAGGAGTGCGGAAGGTATATGATGATGCGATTTTTTATGAAGCGCCATCATACTTGGGCAGATGGTCTGGCTTTCGGGGCAGGCCATGGCGGGCTTGAAGCCATCTTGATTACAGGCTTGTCCTCTATCTCACTTATTGTATATGCATTTGCAATCAATAGCGGGACGTTTGAACAGCTTTTGGTCAATGGCGACGTCAAACAGGCGCTTTTGCCGATACAGGAGCAGCTGCTGCATACTCCTTCGTATGAATGGATGCTGGGCGGAATAGAAAGAATCAGTGCCATTGCCGTCCAGATTGGTCTGTCTCTGCTTGTTTTGTACGCGGTTAAAAGCCGCCGGCCGCTGTTTTTGTTGTATTCTATTCTTTTACATGCACTGTTTAATGTACCGGCGGTTTTATATCAAAGAGGAATCATAGAGCATGCTGCAGCTGTTGAAATCATTGTTGCTCTTATAGCGGCTTTATCAGTTTATTGGATTGTAAAAGCAAAAAGGGTGTTTCAATAAAAGGTCCAAGCAGCAGCAATGCCCGCTTGGAAAAATGTGAATGGAAATATTCATTAAGCATGGGTTATCAGAATATTTCTGATTCAGTCTTTAGCAATGACAGCAAGAATGTCTGTGTTTTTTACAAGAGAAACAATGGTGTTTCTTTTTCTTCTTCTCGCAAGGGTCATGGCATTCTTTCTTTTTCTTGCAATGGTCGTGGAAATCTTTATCGAACCACTCGTCAAAGAACCAAAAATCATCGAACCAATCGTGACAACGACATTTCTGTTCATGTGAATGACGACAGCACATAGAAATCCCTCCTCTTCCCATGCTCTCTACAGCATATGAGAGATTGATAGGAAAAGATTGGACGGGTCCCTCGGGAAAAGAGTATATTTTAAGTAGAAAATAAAAGGAGGAATGCCCTATGACGTCCGTACGTAAAACGATGGAGCTCATTAAAGAACTTGTATCGATCCCAAGCCCGACAGGAAATACATATGAGGTGATCAATTATATTGAAAGCCTTTTAAAAGAATGGAAGGTAGAAACGGTTCGGAACCACAAGGGCGGCTTAATTGCAACGCTTCCAGGACGCGACACATCCCGGCATCGCATGCTGACAGCGCACGTTGACACCCTCGGCGCTATGGTGAAGGAGATTAAAGCGGACGGCCGGCTGAAAATCGACTTAATCGGCGGGTTTCGCTACAACTCAATTGAGGGGGAGTATTGCCAAATTGAAACCGCCTCGGGAAAAACGTACACAGGCACAATTTTAATGCATCAAACGTCTGTGCACGTATACAAAGACGCGGGAAAGACTGAGCGGAATCAAGAGAATATGGAGATCCGCCTAGATGAACCAGTTCACTGCCGGAAAGATACGGAGGAGCTTGGCATTGGTGTCGGAGACTTTGTGTCGTTTGATCCCCGTGTCGAGATCACATCAAGCGGATTTATTAAATCGCGCCATTTGGATGACAAAGCAAGCGTCGCCTTATTGCTCCGCTTAATTCATCAAATTCAAACAGAAGACATTGAGCTGCCGTATACAACCCATTTTCTTATTTCCAATAATGAAGAAATCGGTTACGGCGGGAATTCGAATATTCCTCCTGAAACAGTTGAATATTTGGCGGTTGATATGGGGGCTATCGGTGACGGGCAGGCGACTGATGAATATTCAGTATCAATCTGTGTGAAGGATGCGAGCGGGCCGTATCATTATCAGCTCAGAAAGCATTTAGTTCAATTAGCCGAGAAGCATCATATCGACTATAAGCTTGATATATATCCGTACTACGGGTCTGATGCGTCAGCAGCGATCAAATCCGGGCATGATATTGTGCATGGCCTCATAGGGCCGGGAATTGACGCTTCTCATGCATTTGAACGCACCCATAAATCATCTCTTCGCCATACCGCTAAGCTTCTGTATTACTATGTACAGTCACCAATGGTATAAGGGGGAGGACCAATGAAGATTTATAAGCTGAAAAGCACATTCGGCTGGGAAGGTGATGACGGGTTGGGAGAACAGCTGATTCAGCAGATCCTTGCCGGAGAAAAAACCGCCACGTGCGCGCCGAAATCATTGTATTCAAAAGATGAATTGAGGGACGTTTATCAAACAGCGGGTCAGCTTGTTACCGTTTATGATAAACATGACAATCCAAGATGCAATATAAAAGTAACAGATGTCTTTGAAACCACCTTTGGTGCGCCTGATATGAGGTTAGTCAAAGGAGAGGGCAATGGAGACCGAATTGAGGAGTTTCAAGAGGATCATCGGATGGCATGGGCGGAACTGATCAAAAGCGGTGAACTGGAGCTGAATGAGGATACTGTTTTGATTACAGAGCTGTTTGTGCTTGTTAAAGATTAAAAAAAGCCTGCGGGGCAAGAACCCCGCAGGCTTTTCATTAACCAGAAATGGTTGCGTTTTGTTCTGTTTTCGATTGGGACATAACAGTTTCTGCTTTCGCAGGATTAAACATGCCTTCCCATTTAGACATCACAACGGCAGCAAGCGCGTTACCAGTCAGGTTGACAACTGTACGTGCCATATCCATGATGCGGTCTACGCCGGCAATAAAGGCAAGTCCTTCAGCCGGAACGCCGATGGTGCCAAGCGTTGCAAGCAAGACAACAAAAGAAGTACCAGGCACGGCAGCCATCCCTTTAGATGTCACCATTAAGACGAGCACAAGCGTAATCTGGTGCCAAATCGTCAAATCAATGCCATATACCTGTGCTAAAAAGAGTGCGGCAATAGATTGATAGAGAACGGAACCGTCTAAGTTAAACGTGTAACCGATCGGAATGACAAATGAAACAATGCCTTTCGGACATCCGATTTTCTCCATTTTTTCCATGATGCGCGGAAGAACCGTTTCAGAGCTGGACGTACTGAACGCCAGTAAGATTTCGTCCTTCATGTAAGCAAGGAACTTGAAGATGCTGATGCCGGCAATTTTTGCGACAATCCCGAAAATAACAATTAAGAAGAAAGCAAGCGCGACATAAACCAATCCGACGAGCTTTCCGAGAGAGATAAGAGAACCGAGTCCGAATTTAGACACAGTCACTCCGATAAGAGCGAAAACGCCGAATGGCGCCACTTTCATCACAAGGTTTACAACGTGGAACATGGCATGGGATACACCTTCAAAAAAGGCTAATACAGGCTTGCCTCTTTCACCGATCGCGGAAATACCCAATGCAAATAGTACTGTAAAGCAGATGATGGCTAGAAGATCCCCTTCGACCAATGACTGGAAGAAGTTTGTCGGCACAATATGGAGGAACGTTTCCGCCACTGATTTATTACTTTGTTCTTTTTCAGTTTCAACATATTGACTAATGTCCGATTTTTGAGCTTCGTGTATATTAACTCCTGTACCCGGATGGAAGATGTTTGCAAGGGCTAGTCCGAGAATAATGGCAAAAGTCGTGATGATCTCGAAGTACAGAATCGTTCTGAAGCCTAATTTACCGACTTGCTTTCCATTTCCTGCACCGGCTACACCGATGATTAAGCTGGAGACAACAATAGGAATCACTATCATTTTGATTAAGCGTAAAAAGAGATCCCCGATTGGCTGCAGGTAAGTAGGCAATGCTGGGTTGCCATACCAAATGACGCCAACAATGACACCTAGAATAAGTCCAACGAATATTTGTGTGGCTAATCCAAACTTAATTCTTTTCATAGATTACCTCCCAAAAAACAAAGTATCAACATATATCATGAATAGACATATATTTAATCTCACTATTAGATCAAATTATAATAGATAAGAAATCAATTCGTCTATAGTAAATTATATTTCGAAAATAAAGAATATTCAATGACATTATGATAATCACCAGAATTATCTAAAAACAGGTGAGCTTTGACCTAACCTGACTATTATTTCAAAATTAAGAGATATGTGAAAAAATAAGAAAATCCCACGCGTAAGGCGCGGGATTTTCGCTCATTACAAATCGTTTACTTTTATACAGTCATTGCAAATATTACCATAGCACTCATGCTGCTCTTCTATCTTTTTTCCGCATTCCGCACACTTTTTCGAAGGCAGGTTTCTAAAAAATTCTGTGATTTTCCCCAGCATAACCAATCCCTCTTTCCCCTTTGTAGTGATTTCATTGTAATATAACAGATTGCAAAAATCAATAACTGTTTTGATACAATGTTTAAAACATGCTTTTTTCAAGAAAAATGGGTATATTGAAGGAGGATCAATTTTTTTGAAAAGATAGGAGGACATTATGAAAGTTACAGTTATCGGATGCTATGGCGGTTTTCCGGCCGCAAATGAAGCGACGTCAGGCTATTTGTTTCAGTCAGGTGATTACTCTCTGCTTGTTGATTGCGGCAGTGCCGTTTTGTCTAAGCTGTTCGGATATGTGCCGGCGGAAAAGCTGGATGCGGTCGTTCTGTCTCATTATCACCATGACCATATCGCTGATATCGGGCCGCTGCAATTTGCCAAGCAAGTCGGTTCGTTTCTCGGCAAAGGAGAGCATACGCTTCCGATTTACGGACATGATGCTGATATAGAACAGTTTCAAAAGCTTACATATAAAACACATACAAAAGGGATCGCCTATCAGCCGGATCAGCCGCTGACTGCCGGTCCGTTTACGATCACCTTTTTAAAAACGATTCACCCGGTGACGTGCTATGCCATGCGGATTACTGACGACAGCCACACTGTCGTTTATACTGCTGATTCCAGCTATCAGGATTCATTTATACCGTTTTCGAAAGATGCTGATTTATTGATCTCGGAATGCAATTTTTATGCCGATCAAGACGGAACAAGTGCAGGCCATATGAACAGCCTGGAAGCCGGGCGCATTGCAAAAGAAGCCGGAGCGGGAGAACTGCTGCTGACACATTTGCCGCATTTTGGCGTGCATGACAATCTTCGCAAAGAAGCGAAAACCGTTTTTAACGGAGAAGTGAATATTGCGAAATCAGGCTTTGTGTGGGAAGGATAAAGGAGGAGCACCATGTTATTTATAGACAATCAAAATATCAATGATCCGCGGATCAATCTTGCTATCGAGGAGTACTGTGTAAAGCATTTAGACCCTGAACAGCAATATTTGCTCTTTTATGTGAATCAACCGTCTATTATCATTGGGAAAAACCAAAATACAATAGAAGAAATCAATACAAAATATGTAGAGGAAAACGGGATTATCGTCGTCCGCCGTTTATCAGGCGGGGGCGCTGTGTACCATGATCTGGGGAACTTGAACTTCAGCTTTATTACCAAGGATGACGGGGACAGCTTTCATAACTTTAAAAAATTCACTGAGCCGGTGATTCAGGCGTTACATCAGCTTGGAGTTGAAGCCGAATTAAGCGGCCGGAACGACATTGTAGTGGATGGCCGGAAAATATCCGGAAACGCTCAGTTTGCAACGAAAGGCCGTATTTTCAGCCACGGCACCCTCATGTTTGATTCAGCCATTGATCATGTTGTATCAGCATTAAAGGTGAAAAAGGATAAAATTGAATCAAAAGGCATCAAATCGATCAGAAGCCGAGTAGCAAACATCAGTGAGTTTCTCGATGATAAAATGACCACCGAAGAATTCCGCAGCCATTTGCTTCGCCATATTTTTAACACAAACGACATTGGAAACGTGCCGGAGTATAAGCTGACGGAAAAAGATTGGGAGACCATTCATCAAATTTCGAAAGAGCGCTATCAGAATTGGGATTGGAACTACGGCCGCTCGCCGAAATTTAACCTTAATCATTCGAAACGTTATCCGGTTGGATCGATCGATTTGCGCCTGGAGGTCAAGAAAGGCAAAATCGAGGACTGCAAAATCTTCGGAGATTTCTTCGGTGTCGGTGATGTATCTGAAATTGAAAACCTGCTGGTCGGAAAACAATACGAACGCAGCGTCATCGCTGATGTGCTCGAAGGTGTGAATCTCAAGCATTACTTTGGGAACATTACGAAAGAGGATTTCCTTGATCTGATTTATTAAGGCAAAACACATCGTTTGAAAGAGCGGTTGTGTTTTTGAAATAATGGAGGCAGGAGGGATTCACATGAAAGTGTTTTTAATCGGAGCGAACGGACAAATCGGGCAAAGACTCGTCTCTTTATTCCAAGATAATCCTGATCATTCCATCAGAGCGATGGTCAGAAAAGAAGAACAGAAAGCGTCTCTTGAAGCTGCCGGTGCAGAAGCTGTGCTTGCGAATCTGGAGGGCAGCCCGGAAGAAATCGCCGCTGCGGCAAAAGGCTGTGACGCGATCATTTTCACAGCCGGTTCCGGCGGCAGCACAGGCTATGATAAAACGCTGCTGGTGGATCTTGATGGAGCGGCAAAAGCCATTGAAGCTGCGGACATTGCCGGAATCAAACGGTTTATTATGGTCAGCGCCCTGCAAGCCCATAACCGTGAAAATTGGAATGAGGCACTCAAACCTTATTATGTGGCCAAGCATTATGCTGATAAAATTCTGGACGCGAGCGGTTTAACCTATACGATTATCCGTCCGGGAGGCCTTCGCAATGAGCCTGGAACGGGAACTGTTTCAGCAGCGAAGGATCTGGAGCGGGGATTTATTTCCCGTGATGACGTTGCAAAAACGGTCATTGCCTCTTTAGATGAGAAGAATACGGAAAATCGGGCCTTTGATCTGACAGAAGGAGATATGCCGATTGCCGAAGCATTGAAGAAACTATGACAGTACTGACACTCAGGGCTTTTTGCTCTTGAGTGTTTTTTTCTGTTTCTCTATAATGGAGGAGAAAGCTTGGCTTCAATAATGAATGACTATTCATTCACTTTAAGGGGTGGGAGAATGAATCTTGTTTCAAAATTGGAAGAAACAGCATCTGAGAAGCCCGACAGCATCGCATGCAGGTTTAAAGATCACATGATGACGTATCAAGAGCTGAATGAACATATTCAGCGATTTGCGGACGGCCTTCAGGAAGCCGGTATGGAGAAAGGGGACCATCTAGCTTTGCTGCTTGGCAATTCGCCTGATTTTATCATCGCGTTTTTTGGCGCTTTAAAAGCTGGGATCGTGGTTGTTCCCATCAATCCGTTGTACACGCCGACAGAAATTGGTTATATGCTGACAAATGGTGATGTAAAGGCAATCGTGGGCGTTAGCCAGCTTTTGCCGCTTTATGAGAGCATGCATGAATCGCTGCCAAAGGTTGAGCTCGTCATTTTATGCCAGACGGGGGAGGCCGAGCCGGAAGCCGCGGACCCAGAGGTCAGGATGAAAATGACAACGTTTGCAAAAATATTGCGGCCGACATCTGCCGCTAAACAAAACCAAGAACTTGTCCCTGATGATACCGCGGTTATTTTATATACGTCAGGAACGACTGGAAAACCGAAAGGCGCGATGCTGACTCATCAGAATTTGTACAGCAATGCCAACGATGTCGCAGGCTATTTGGGAATGGATGAGAAGGACAATGTAGTCTGCGCTCTTCCCATGTTTCACGTGTTTTGTTTAACCGTCTGCATGAATGCACCGCTGATGAGCGGCGCAACTGTCTTGATTGAGCCTCAATTCAGTCCGGCATCTGTTTTTAAGCTTGTTAAGCAGCAGCAGGCGACCATTTTTGCCGGTGTACCTACGATGTATAATTACTTGTTTCAGCATGAAAACGGAAAGAAAGATGATTTTTCTTCGATCCGGCTGTGCATTTCGGGAGGCGCGGCCATGCCAGTCGCGTTGCTGACGGCGTTTGAAGAAAAATTCGGCGTTACCATTTTGGAAGGATACGGGCTCTCGGAAGCATCACCCGTTACGTGCTTTAACCCGTTTGACAGGGGCAGGAAGCCGGGCTCCATCGGGACAAGTATCTTACATGTCGAAAACAAGGTCGTAGATCCGCTCGGACGCGAGCTGCCCGCTCACCAGGTCGGCGAATTGATCGTGAAAGGCCCCAATGTGATGAAGGGCTATTATAAAATGCCGATGGAAACAGAGCATGCATTAAAAGACGGGTGGCTTTATACGGGGGACTTGGCAAGACGGGATGAGGACGGCTATTTTTACATTGTTGACCGGAAAAAAGACATGATCATTGTAGGAGGATACAATGTGTATCCGCGGGAGGTGGAGGAGGTGCTGTACAGCCATCCGGACGTCAAGGAGGCGGTTGTCATCGGCGTGCCGGACCCCCAAAGCGGGGAAGCGGTAAAGGGATATGTGGTGCCGAAACGCTCTGGGGTAACAGAGGAGGACATCATGCAGCACTGCGAAAAGCATCTGGCAAAATACAAGCGGCCTGCCGCCATTACGTTTCTTGACGATATTCCGAAAAATGCGACGGGGAAAATGCTCAGACGGGCACTGAGAGATATTTTGCCCCAATAAAATGAAAAAGCGAAGCGGTTAGCTTCGCTTTTTCATTTTCAATCCTTTGCTTCTTTTTTAATAATATTTAGCAGCGCCTTTGTATCATTTTTGCTTAATTTGTAGTATGTGCCATCCTTCGAAAAAACGGCTTGCTGGCTGTCGTCAATCCATAGTCTGAATGAGTCATACCGGTCTTTATGAAACTTGATTGTCCCTTCGTAATCAGGGGCTGATGTTTTTTCTGTCTTCACCTGTTTTCCCTGATTCATAATATCCAGCATATCTTTGACGTGCTGTCTTTTTTCAATCTCGATATCTTCCTGGCCGCTTGAAGACAGTGTGATCAAATCCGCGTCTACCGATTGATACACATCGCCTGATCGGCTGTAAAGATAAAAAAATGCTATAAACACAAGACCGATTACCACGATGGCTGCCACTATTTTTTTCATTTGCATCACTCCAAACATTGTTAGTTTTCCCAGCGATCGGGTTTTCCATGCTTAAAAGGATGGAAAAGTGCGGAACACAGCTTGGTTCTAAGAATTTGAATTTATGATTACAATAGAAGTAACGGGTTGATGTGAGGAGTGAGGCGTTATGCGCAAGTGGATTGCGGCAGCAGGACTTGCTTACGTGCTGTACGGGCTGTTTTTTTATTGGTATTTTTTCCTGTCGGGTGATTCTGCAATACCGGAAGCCGTGAAAGGGACGCAGGCTGATCCGGCTTCTTTCATGAAGCCGTCTGAGTTGGCAGTGGCCGAGCAGTATTCGAATGTCAAGAATTTTTTATTTTTTATCGGGGTACCACTTGATTGGTTTCTGTTTTTTGTTCTGCTTGTCAGCGGTGTTTCAAAGAAAATCAAGAAATGGATGGAAGCGGCCGTGCCTTTTCGCTTTTTGCAGACCGTTGGTTTTGTGTTTGTGCTTTCGCTGATTACAACATTGGTGACGCTGCCTGTAGATTGGATAGGCTATCAAGTATCGCTTGACTATAACATTTCCACACAGACAACGGCCAGCTGGGCTAAGGATCAGGTTATCAGCTTTTGGATCAGCTTTCCAATCTTTACGCTTTGCGTTCTCGTATTTTATTGGCTGATCAAAAGGCATGAAAAAAAATGGTGGTTATACGCCTGGCTGTTAACAGTGCCGTTTTCGCTTTTTCTGTTTTTTATTCAGCCGGTCATTATCGATCCTTTATACAATGAATTTTATCCGCTGAAAAACAAAGAGCTTGAAAGCAAAATTTTAGAGCTGGCAGATGAAGCCAATATTCCGGCTGATCATGTATATGAAGTGAACATGTCAGAAAAAACAAATGCGCTGAATGCCTATGTTACAGGAATCGGGGCCAATAAACGGATTGTATTGTGGGATACGACGCTGAACAAACTTGACGATTCAGAAATTCTGTTTATTATGGGCCACGAAATGGGCCATTATGTCATGAAGCACGTTTACATCGGTCTGGCTGGCTATTTGCTCGTGTCGCTCGCCGGACTTTATGTCATTGATAAGCTTTACAAGCGGACGGTTCGCCTAACCCGCAGCATGTTTCATTTAGAAGGGCGGCATGATCTTGCGGCACTTCCGCTGTTATTGCTTTTGTTTTCTGTTTTGAGCTTTGCGGTGACGCCTTTTTCTAATGCTGTCTCGCGTTATCAGGAGAATAAGGCTGACCAGTATGGGATCGAGTTGACAGAGAACAGAGAAGCCGCTGTTAAAACGTTTCAGGATTTGGCCGTGACGGGGCTGAGCCAGGTTGATCCTCCGGTGCTTGTGAAGATTTTCAGAGGCAGCCATCCGTCGATCATGGAACGGATTCAACATGCGGAGAAAGAAGAGAATGCGCCGGAACATCAGGATGCTGACAAATAAAAAGAAGCAGGTATGGAGGAACCTGCTTCTTTTTACTATTATTGTGCAGCTGCTTGTACGTTGATTAACCCTTTTCCATAGTAGAAAGAGTTTCCAAGATATGTTGCAGTGCTTTCTAAACGATCACGGACTTGCGCGTTTGTCCAAGTCGGGTGCTTAGAAAGAATTAACGCTGCTGCTCCGGCAACGTGAGGAGTCGCCATGGACGTGCCGTTGTAAGCACCGTAAGTGCCTCCAGGAAGTGTGCTTTGGATGGATACGCCAGGAGCCATCACATCAAGCTCAGAACCTGCGCTTGAGAATGAAGCTCTTTGGTTGCTGCTGTTTACCGCACCTACCGCAATAGTAGAAGGATATTTTGCAGGGTAGCCGACTGTGCTTGAGCTTCCGGACGAACCTTCGTTTCCGGCAGCGGCAGCAACGACGATACCGCTGGAAACGGCTTTGTCAACGACTGTTTTCAGCGCTGTAGAACCAGTAGGTCCGCCAAGGCTCATGTTGATAACATCCATATTGTTGGAAATGGCCCACTCAATGCCGTTAATAATCCAGCTATATTGGCCGCTTCCTGTTGAATCAAGCACTTTTACTGCATATAATGATGCGCTTGGCGCTACGCCCAGAACACCGATTGAGTTATTAAGAGCGGCAATCGTACCGGCTACATGCGTACCGTGAGAACTGCCGTCCTGGTATGGGTTTGTTTCAGAAGGTACGAAGCTTGCTCCGCCTCTGACGTTTAAGTCAGGATGAGAAGAGTCAATTCCGCTGTCAATAACAGCTACTTTTACGTTAGAGCCTGTGTAGCCTTGAGAGTGAAGAGCCGGCGCTTTAATTTGAGAAATGCCATAAGGAACAGATTGCGCATATTCATGTGCAATATGATCTTCTTCCACATATGCAACGCTCGGATCTTTTTTCAATTCTTTTACAGCTTTTTCATCCAATGTTGCTGCGGCCGCGTTAACATACTTAAATTGCTTTTGAACCTTTCCGCCTTTTTCAGAAATAACATCCTTTTTCTTGGCGGAACTCATGGCACTCATTGTCTGCTTAAATCCGACAATGTATTTCTTTTCTGTACTGCTTTTTCCGGCAGCCTGCGCAGACATGTTGCTGAACGCCATCGTAAAGATTAACGTTAACGCAAACAACAAGCTGATCCACAATTTTTTGCTTCTCACTCTTTACCCTCTCCTTTTAAAAAATTCAGATTAGACTTACTTAAAAGACTATTCTGTGAATTTATTGTAATAGATGGAATAATATTTTAGTAGACCCATTTTTTTGAGATGATTTTATCTCTATTTAGGTATATCATCTCTCGCTATTTCCGTAGAGACTCGAAATAACTATTTTCATACAGAAAAGAACGAAAATAGACATGAGTAAATGTTCATTATGCTGAAATGTCATGCTTTTTTAGGTTAAATGCTCCTGAGTCCCTGCAAATTCCTGTCGAAAAAATTCGTTCAAATGACCTGCATATGCTTCCGTGAGAACAATGGATATTATCGTGATATTTTTTCAAAGCATGATGATAAAAGTATTCTGAAAAATAAACTTTACAGAAAAGGGATAGAATAAAAAAATTATTGAGAGGGAGGAAGAAATGAGATGAACATTCGCCAAGCAAAGACATCAGATGCAGCAGCCCTCGCGCCGCTGTTTAACCAATATCGGGAATTTTATAGACAGGCATCCGATTTGCAAGGGGCGGAGGCTTTTTTGAAAGCTCGTTTGAAAAATCACGAGTCTGTTATTTTGATAGCAGAAGAAAATGGAGAATTCATAGGCTTTACCCAGCTCTATCCAACGTTTTCTTCTGTGTCAATGAAAAGGATCTACATATTAAATGACTTATTTGTCGTTCCTCATGCGCGTACAAAGGGAGCCGGCGGCCGGCTGCTTTCTGCCGCAAAGGATTATGCAGAGGAAAACGGGGCAAAATGTTTAACGCTTCAGACTGAGCACCACAACCGGAAGGCAAGAAGCTTGTATGAGCAAAACGGCTATGAAGAGGATACCGGATTTGTCCATTATTCTCTCAATGTGCCGGCGAAGTGAAAGCTGTGGCTTGATGATTTGGTTTTTTGAACGTTCTTCGGTTACGATATAAATGAAAAGGAGTGTGCCGAATGTCAACGTTATTTCAAGCATTGCAGGCTGAAAAAAATGCCGATGATGTTTCAGTCCATGTGAAAACCATATCAACAGAGGATTTGCCGAAGGATGGTGTCCTGATTAAAGTTGCTTATTCCGGCATCAATTACAAAGATGGTCTGGCCGGAAAAGCAGGAGGCAATATTGTCAGAGAGTATCCGCTTATTTTAGGCATCGATGCTGCGGGTACGGTCGTCTCTTCCAATGATCCGCGTTTTGCGGAGGGGGATGAGGTGATCGCGACAAGCTATGAGCTCGGTGTCTCACGTGATGGCGGATTAAGTGAATACGCTTCGGTGCCTGGTGACTGGCTGGTGCCTTTGCCACAGAATCTTTCGTTAAAAGAAGCGATGGTGTACGGAACGGCGGGATTTACTGCGGCGTTATCAGTTCATCGGCTTGAACAGAACGGTATGTCTCCGGAAAAAGGCAGCGTGCTAGTCACAGGAGCAACCGGCGGTGTCGGCGGAATTGCGGTATCGATGCTGAACAAGCGGGGCTATGATGTTGTGGCAAGCACCGGAAACCGGGAGGCGGCTGATTATTTGAAACAGCTCGGTGCAAGCGAAGTAATCAGCAGGGAAGATGTCTATGACGGAACGCTTAAGGCGCTGTCCAAGCAGCAATGGCAGGGAGCGGTTGATCCAGTCGGCGGAAAACAGCTTGCCTCGCTTTTAAGCAAAATTCAATACGGCGGATCTGTCGCAGTGAGCGGCTTAACCGGCGGAGGAGAAGTTCCGGCAACGGTGTATCCTTTTATTCTTCGCGGAGTAAGCCTGCTCGGAATCGATTCAGTATACTGTCCGATGGACGTCAGAGCCGCTGTTTGGGAGCGCATGTCTTCTGATCTCAAGCCTGATCAGCTGCTGACCATCGTGGACAGGGAAGTATCATTGGAAGAAACGCCGGGTGCGTTAAAAGATATTTTGCAAAATCGCATTCAAGGAAGAGTGATTGTGAAGCTATAACAAGATCAGCTTGCAGAGAATGTTATTTTTCTGCAAGCTTTTTTGTGGACAGGATGATCAGCTGCTGAACTGCTGTGTCGCGAAACAAGATTTTCATGTAAGCGGAACTTTCTCTTCCCATTTTAAAAATAATTGGTGATAATGATTCTCATTCCGTGTTATACTACTCTTGGACATCTTAACCATAGAAACTACCAACAGGAGAGACTGGAACATATGAAAAAAACACTGATTATTCTTACAGTTTTACTTCTTTCTGTCTTAACGGCTGCTTGCTCGTCTTCAAGCGGCAATCAAAACAGTAAAGAACATAAAGTGGCGGTAACACATGATTTAGGGAAGACAAATGTGCCTGAGCATCCGAAGCGGGTTGTTGTTCTTGAGCTTGGTTTTATTGATACACTGCTTGATCTCGGCATTACGCCTGTCGGGGTTGCCGATGACAACAAAGCGAAGCAGCTGATCAACAAGGATGTGCTGAAGAAAATTGACGGCTACACATCTGTCGGCACTCGCTCACAGCCAAGCATGGAAAAAATCGCTTCATTAAAACCCGATTTAATTATTGCTGACACGACCAGGCATAAGAAGGTGTACGATCAGCTGAAAAAAATAGCGCCGACGATTGCGCTTAATAATTTAAATGCTGATTATCAGGATACAATTGACGCTTCACTTACGATTGCAAAAGCAGTCGGCAAGGAGAAGGAAATGGAGAAAAAGCTGACGGCGCATGAAGAAAAGCTTAGCGAGACAAAGCAGAAAATCAGCGCGAACAGCCAGTCCGTGCTTTTGATCGGAAATACAAATGATACGATTATGGCCAGGGATGAAAACTTCTTTACATCGAGACTTTTAACACAGGTCGGCTATCGATATGCAATCAGTACGTCAGGTAATAGCGATTCAAGCAATGGCGGCGACTCTGTGAATATGAAAATGACACTGGAGCAGCTGCTGAAAACAGATCCGGATGTGATCATCCTGATGACAGGAAAAACAGATGACCTCGACGCCGACGGTAAACGCCCGATCGAAAAGAATGTCCTTTGGAAAAAACTGAAGGCAGTGAAAAACGGGCATGTATACCACGTGGACCGTGCGGTGTGGTCTCTGCGCCGCAGTGTAGACGGGGCGAATGCCATTTTGGACGAGCTTCAAAAAGAGATGCCGGCTGCTAAGAAATAAAAGAAAAGACAGGCAAACGCCTGTCTTTTTCTTATTTGATAAAGCCGGATAAGTGGCTGTTGATATTATAGTCTTTTATCCGCCATTTTTCTTCTGCAAATTCAATGTTGCTGAGGCAGGCGTTGACGAGGCGCGTGCTTTGAAGCTCCGGGTCACCGCCCGATATTTCCGTCAGCAGTGCGTGAATTGCCGCACCGTGCGCCACGATCAGTACCTTCTGGTTTGGGTACGCCTGGTTCACTTTTGCCAAACCGCCCATCAGCCTGTCAGTGAGTTCTTCTAACGTTTCCATATTCGGATAGATGTTATCCGGATAGCGCTTTGTCCGTTCCTCCAGCGGCATGCCCTCCGCGTCGCCGTAATCGCGTTCCTTAAAATCATCCATCTCGACAATCGGAAGATGCAAATATTCATTAATAATTTCCGCGGTTCTTTTCGCTCTTTTCAGCGGGCTCGTCACAATAATATCCCAAGAAAAGTCCTTTACATATTCTCCGGTTTCTCTTGCTTGGCGTTCACCTGTTGCGTTTAGCGGAATATCGGTTTTTCCTTGGCATTTTTGCTGCAGGTTCCAATCGGTTTCTCCATGTCTTACTAAGCAAACGGCTGTCATAAAATCCCCTTCCTGACTTTATTCATATCGCTATTATACTAAATCGAAAGCGTGCATCCTATGAAAAAGCCTATGCAAGAACTTCAAATAATAAAGCCAGTCCAATTCCGCCGCCGCTTCCGATGGCTGCAACAGCATATTGACAGTCTGTCCGTCTTTTCGCTTCATAAAACAATCTGGTTACCAGAGCTGCACCTGATGCACCGTATGGATGGCCAAGAGCTAATGCGCCGCCGCGCACATTGATTTTTGAAAAGGGAATGCCGAGTTCTTGCGAGCAGACACAAATTTTGACGGCAAAGGCTTCATTGATTTCAAATAAACCGATATCATCAGGTGTTACATCGTGTGTATGTAAGAGATTACGGATCGCATCAACCGGTGCCGCGGGCGGATAGTTGGGGTGAATCCCGCTGACTGCGCTGCCGATAAACCGGAGCACAGGCTTAAGTCCCAGGGCTGCCGCTTTTTCTTCTTCCATTACTAAAAGAGCCGCTGCTCCGTCTGCTATGCCGCTGCTGTTGGCTGCTGTGACTGTTCCGGAGCTGGTGTCGAAAACCGGCTTTGCACGGGGAATAATCGCTTTTATCGGACGTGTTTTCAAAAATGCTTCGTCTGTCTCCAATTCCCCGAGAGGAACAATTTCTTCACGGTAAAATCCTCCATCATGCGCGTTCCTGCTGCGTTGATGGCTGAGAAGCGCGTACTCATCCTGCATGTTTCTGCTGATGGAATAGCGTGCTGCCGTATATTCTGCTGCGATTCCCATGTCGGGATCGCCGATCGCATCTGGAGAAAAGCGGGCCCGTTCTGAAAAAGGGGATTGGCTGCTGCTTTCTGAGCCGCCCGCGATATACATCGTGCCGGCTCCCGCTTGAATAAGGCTGCAGGCATAGCGCACAGCTTCAAGGCCGGAGCCGCACTGTCTGTCAATTGTCATTCCGGGAACCGATAAAGGCAGTCCGGCTTGAAGGGCTGACAGTCTGGCGAGGTTGCCGCCTCTGCCAGTAGCATTTCCGAGAATGACCTCGTCAACTTGATCCTCTAGCTTTCGGCTGAGACAGCGGATGATGGGAGCTGCCAAATCCTCCGGCAGGAAGGGCTTCAGCAGTCCGTTTTGATTTCCAAAGATCGTTCGTTTTGCATCAACAATAACCGCATTCATTTATACTGTACGGCCTCTTCCAGCCATTTTTTCACGCTGGAACGGGCAATTTTTCCGCTGCTCGTTTCCGGCAAGCTGTCTGCAAACACCCATTTTTTCGGGATTTTATAGGAGGCTAATTTCTGTTTACACCAGGCTTTCAGTGTTCTGGCATTAGCGTTTCCAAGAATGACAGCTACAGCGATTTCTCCCCAATACTCGTCCGGCATTCCAACGACAGCCGCGCTTTCAACCTCTGGGCAGGCGAGAAGCACACGTTCAATTTCTTCTGGGAAAATATTTAATCCTCCGTACACGATCATCCCGTTTTCTCTTCCTGCTATGTATAGAAAGCCATCCTCATCAACATAGCCCATATCATCCACTGTCATCCATTCATCTGGTGTGCTGCCGTTCACATAGCCGGAAAACCGCATCGGGCTTTTGACAAATATTTTTCCGATTTCCCCTGGCTGACAGCATTCTCCTCCAGGGTTGCGGATTTCGATCCGGACATTATGAAAAGGGCGGCCCGCTGAATGCGGCTTCCGTTTGCTGTCTTCCGGTGAAGAAAACGTCACAAAACTAAGCTCTGATGTGCCGTAAAAATCGTACAGCTTGAGATGAGGCCATGCAGCGGCAAGCTTCTCCTTGGATTCTGCCGGCCAGTCTGCGCCGGATGAAATGATTTTGACGGGACTGTCGGGAAAACCCTCAATCCTTGTGAGGGCGTCTGTCATCGTCGGTACGGTATAGAGAACGCTGATGGATTCACGGCACAGCCATTCCTTCGCTTTGGCAGGAGAAAACTTTTTCAGCAAACAAACGGTTCCTCCGAGAAACAAAGTGCTGACAGCCCCATATAGGAAGTGAGAGGACATTAACGTTCCGGGAATCAGAACCTTATCATTTGATGAAATCGAAAAATCTGTTCCTGTACAGGTAAAGCTCTCTATCCATGAGCGGTGAGATCGCGTAAAGGCCTTCGGTTTTCCTGTCGAGCCCGACGTAAATCCCATATAAAAAGGGTGCTCCGGATCAATGGTAGGCAAGGGATCAGCGGCTGCTTCAGAAATATCTGCCATACAGTTATCCAGCAATACAACAGGTGTCTGGCTATCTGTCAGTTTGTTTTTAAAAAAGGCTAAAGTAACCACAAGATCTGCATTGCTTATGGACAGCCGCTCCTTACATTCAGCCGGGCTCCAGCGTGTGTCGATGGGAATGGCCGTACATCCAGCCGCTGCGGCTCCGGCAAACAGCTGTAAAAACGCCAGACTATTTGGGAGCAGGATCGCCACACGATTCGGCAAGCTCGGCTGTGACCTCAGCCAATTTGCGGTTTGAAAGACAAGACGAGCCCAATCCTGGTACGTGATTTGCTCCGATTCAGTCTGGATCGCCACACGCCCGGGCGATGTTTCGGCGGTAGATGAATAGGTATGAGTAATTGTCATGTAGTGTCATCCTCCTTTTGTAAACATCGTATCAGAAAGAGACAAGGCTTGAGTGATTTTTATCGCCAGAAATGCAGATGCAGCCGCTTTTATCAAATCACCAGGCACATATGCAAGGCTCATGAAGGCGGCCTGTGACAAATCAATATGCATGATAAAAGCTTGTACCGGTATACCAAGCAGATAAATAAAGATGATGCCGAATACGATATGAGTGAAAAAGAGACGCAATACTGTCACCTTCCGCAGCCTGTTAGCGGCTAAACTGATCAGCCATGAAGCGAGGGGATAAGCAATCAAAAAGCCTGCGCTCGGTCCGAAAAACACACCAAAACCGCCTCGTCCGCCGGGCAACAGCGGCGCTCCGAAGGCGACGAGCAGCAAAAAGACAAGCTGGCTTAAGAAAGCAGACTTTGGCCTGAGGATACTGCCTGCCAACATGACACCAAGCGTTTGCAATGTAATCGGAACGGGTGTAAAGGATAAGAAGAGAGGGGGCATAAAGCCGAGCACTGCCATCAGTGCGGTGAAAATCGCAATATGCATCATGTCGATTAATTTCAGCATGTGAAATCCTCCAAACAGTAATCAAATATGGTTATACAATAAATGCAGGTAATTATCATGTCAACCAATTTTTGATTTTGGTTTACATAATGAACACAGAAAAACCGGCCGTATGGCAGACCGGTTTTTGATGGTTATTCTTCTGTCAGGATGACAAGCGAATCAACGGAAGCGGCCACATGGGAAACGGCGCGGCTGACTTCCTGAAGCCCTCCAAGAAAGGCTTGCAGATCGACGTCGATTTTTCCTGATTGCTCTTTGCTGATTTTCATGCTGTGGACGATTTCATCGAATAAGCGGTTAATTTGCGTCATTTTTTCTTTACTTTCGCTGACTAGCTCATTTACGTCTTTGATATGCTTCGATACAATGTTGATTTGTGTATTCGTATTGTTCACAAGCTCAGAAACAGTAGAGACGGTTTTTTTCGTGTCCTCAGAAAGCTTCCGCACTTCATTTGCCACGACAGCAAAGCCTTTGCCGTGTTCTCCGGCGCGGGCGGATTCAATAGATGCATTGAGCGAGAGAAGGTTTGTTTGTTCAGCTATGCCTGTGACGATGCCGAAGATTTTTTCAATTTGCTGCGCGATTTCATCCAGCTTGACCATTTCTTTTTCGATTTGGACAAGGCTTGTGTCAATTTTGTTCATCTGTTTTTGCTGGACTTCTAGCTCTTTTTTTCCGCCGATCGACTTTTCTTCAACAGTGCTGGATGTTACAGTACCGGCTTTGGATGCTTGAGAAATGCCTTCAGATTTGTCCACAAGCTCTTGAACTGACCTGCTTGTTTCTGAAAACAGATTGGCAATCGATCCAGAGGTTTCTTGAATTTTCTGATGAAGAAGGTTTTTCTTTTCTTCTTGTTCATCACGGGTCTGGTTGTACTCGCTTTGAAACGCTTCAAGGACAAGCTGCTGTTCTAAGTTCAAGATTTTTGTTGTTGCTTTAATGGCTTTTAGCAGTTCTTGCTGATTTGTAATAGACGCTTCATAAATGTCAATCATTGACAAAAGAAGCTCTTGAAACGCACCCATATACCATTTTGGCAAAAGGCCGATTTTTAAATGGATGGAGGCGATTCGGTTACGCTTTTCAATGAATTCATCATCGATAACGCCTGCAAACATTTCCTGAATATGCCGTTTTAACGTTTGTTTTAAGCGGTCAACTGAGCTGTGATCATTAATGATATCCATCAATGAGCTTTCATGGTCAAGGTTTTTATAAAACGCATCGACGATGTATACGATATTTTCTTGAATGAGTGGCTGAAGCTGCTCTAACACGTAAAGCTCAGCATCTCCCAACCTGACCATTTTGAGCTGTTTTTTGACATCTGCATGTTTGTTTGTGAGCTGAATGCGGTTTTTTTGCTGTCCGTTTGAATCTGAAAAGTAAGCTGTTTCTTGTTTTCTGTCTTTTTTAAATAACAATACAATGATCCCCCTTGGGAAAAATATAATTTTTACTTTTTGGCTTTTTAAGCCTTTTTCTTTTTTATCGGCCAAGGGAAACATGAATGAAGCTGCAGATGAAAAATATTTGAAAAACCGTTCATTAAAATGAACGGTTTAATCGAGATCTATTTGTTTTAATGGTTTAATGGCCGGACCCTCTACAACTTCGCCAGATGGCTTAAAGCGTGATCCGTGGCACGGACAATCCCACGTATGCTCACTGTCGTTCCACTCGACCTCGCAGCCTAAATGGGTACAAGTCGTATCAACGAGATGGAGGCAGCCTGTCTCATCCCGAAATGCTCCCGCTCGCCTGCCGTTTATGGTGACGGCTTTCCCTTCTCCTGGCGAAATGTCTTCAAATTGGACATCAGGCTTTTCAAGCTTTCCTTTAATCAAATGCTTGGCGACATCGGCATTGTAGGAAATCACTTTCTGCAACCCGGGATTCAGATGGAAACGGGACGGAGTGAAAATGCTTTCGTATGGATTGTCTTTTTTCTCCACAAGGTCTGACAATAGAGTGGCTGCGACTGCTGAGGACGTCATGCCCCATTTTTTGAACCCGGTCGCTACTAGAATATTGTCCTCATTTTCCGACATCGGCCCGATAAACGGGATTTTGTCGATCGTCACTAGATCTTGGGTGGACCAATAATATGGAATGCTTTCGATGCCGATGGTGCTTTCGGCCAGTTGTCTTAGTGTTTCATAATGTGTAGACATGTCTTTTCCCTGGCCTGTTTTATGGCTTACTCCGCTGAAGAGAATCAGCTTTTCACCGTTTACAACCGTATAGCGGAGCGCCACTGACGGCTGATCGATACTCAAATACATGCCCTCGGGATACTCGATCTTCGGCTTGATGGCAAGGACATAAGATCTGTCGGAGTACATTCTCGCAGCATATAATCCGCCTCCGTCATAAAAAGGGAAGTGGGAACAGCATATGATAAAGCGGCTCTTAATGGCGTGCCGGCTTTTTGTTACCACTTCGGGCCTTTCGCCTTTTTTGATATCAAGCGCAACGGTCTCTTCATAAATTCGGCCGCCTTTTTGAACAATTTGCTCCAGAAGCGCTTTTAAGTATTGAAGCGGGTGAAATTGAGCTTGATTCTTCATGACAAGCGCCAGCTTAGAACCTAAGGGAATTGGAAGATCCTTGATAAGGTCTCTTTCAATTCCGAGCTTTGTGTATGCCTCATGCTCGGTGCGGATTTTTTGAACAGCGTTTTCATTTGCCGTATAAAGATATGCGTCTTGCTCGATCCATTCGCAATCAATTTGATGTTCATCCACAATGCCTTTTATGTAATCAATTGCGTTTTGGTTTGCTTCATAATAAAGCCTCGCATGGTTTAATCCGAAATGGCGGATAAATTCGTCGTATATCATGTCGTGCTGTGCGGTAACTTTAGCAGTTGTATGCGCAGTGGTTCCGTTAAGAACCTGATTTGCTTCAATCAAAACGACACGGAAGCCTCTCTTCGTAAGTTCATATGCCGTTGTGATTCCCGTAATCCCGCCTCCGATAATGGTGATGTCACATTCAGTGTCCTCTTGAAGCGCAGGAAAAGAAGGCAGGTCAGTTGATGTTTTCCAGTATGTTTCAGGTGCTTCCTTTGCAAAATGTTGATTAGCCAAGCCGTTATACCTCCAATCAGATTTATTCTTAATTTTTCCATATTCTATCTTTTCATACATAGGAAGCAGGCATTGTTCATAACATAATAAGGTTGAAAAGGAGTGATTTCATTGGCGAATCAAAAAAAGAAAACATTACCGCCTCAGCACCAGAACCAGCAGCCTGGTTTTGAATATCTCATGGACCCGCGTCCGGTTTTTGATAAGCCGAAGAAAGCGAAAAAATTAGAGGGCAAAACCGCTATTATTACTGGAGGAGACAGCGGAATTGGACGCGCTGTATCGGTGTTATTCGCAAAAGAAGGGGCTAATGTGGTCATTGTGTATTTGAATGAACATCAGGACGCCGAGGAAACAAAGCAGTATGTAGAAAAGGAAGGGGTAAAATGCCTGCTGATTGCAGGAGATGTCGGGGATGAAGCTTTTTGCAATGATGTGGTCGGGCAGGCAAGCCAAGTGTTTCCATCCATTGATATATTGGTTAACAATGCAGCTGAGCAGCATGTCCAGCCCAGCATTGAAAAAATCACCAGCCACCAGCTGATCAGAACCTTCCAAACAAACATTTTTTCCATGTTTTACTTAACAAAGGCAGTGCTGCCTCATTTAAAGAAAGGGAGTTCTATCATTAATACCGCTTCAATTACCGCCTATAAAGGCAATAAAACGCTGATCGATTATTCAGCGACAAAAGGCGCGATTGTTACGTTTACAAGGTCCCTTTCCCAGTCGCTTGTTCAGCAGGGCATACGGGTCAATGCAGTGGCACCGGGGCCCATTTGGACACCGCTTATCCCGGCCAGCTTTGCCGCAAAAGACGTGGAAGTGTTTGGTTCAGACGTGCCGATGGAACGCCCGGGACAGCCGGTCGAAGTGGCGCCAAGCTATCTATACCTTGCCAGCGACGATTCCACATACGTCACAGGACAGACGATTCACGTCAATGGCGGAACAATTGTGAACGGATAATAAAAAGCCAATCCTTGAAGGATTGGCTTATTCGCTCTGCTTGAGCGCTGCATATTCTTTAGAGAGCGTAAGAAACGCATCTTTATCTTTTTCGTCCAAGGCTTTGTTAATTTGGTCCGTCAGCATGGCAAGCCGACGGTTATACAAGGATTCATCGAGCACCATTTGAATGTAAATATCCGTCATTGTGACATCGAATTCTTTTGTTTTTTGCGTGTTGCGGGACTTCATGAGCTCAGTGTACGATTTTTTCTCTTTCATAAAGAATCCCCCCAATGCCTTTTTTATAGTATATGGATAACGGTCGAAAAAATCAATAAATTTTTATAATTTTTAGACAACTAATACTTGGCAATCTATCGACATATCCTGCAAAATGCCGTAAACCGGCAAGTCTTATGAAAGTAAAATCGGTTTATTACTAGTAATTTAGTACCATTAAATATCATTAAAAGATGATTTTATCTTAAATGTTAAAAAAACCTGTCGTTTTATAAAAACAGATGATAGATTATTAGTATAAATTTTGCAGAAAAAGGATGGAGGCCATAATATGAGTCAGAAAACAGACGCACCTTTAGAATCGTATGAAGTGAACGGCGCAACAATTGCCGTGCTGCCAGAAGAAATAGACGGCAAAATCTGTTCCAAAATTATTGAAAAAGATTGCGTGTTTTATGTCAACATGAAGCCGCTGCAAATTGTCGACAGAAGCTGCCGATTTTTTGGATCAAGCTATGCGGGAAGAAAAGCAGGAACTTATGAAGTGACAAAAATTTCACACAAGCCGCCAATCATGGTGGACCCTTCGAACCAAATCTTTTTATTCCCTACACTTTCTTCGACAAGACCCCAATGCGGCTGGATTTCCCATGTGCATGTAAAAGAATTCAAAGCGACTGAATTCGACGATACGGAAGTGACGTTTTCGAATGGGAAAACGATGGAGCTGCCGATCTCTTATAATTCGTTCGAGAACCAGGTATATCGAACAGCGTGGCTCAGAACCAAATTCCAAGACAGAATCGACCACCGCGTGCCGAAAAGGCAGGAATTTATGCTGTACCCGAAGGAAGAGCGGACGAAGATGATTTATGATTTTATTTTGCGTGAGCTCGGGGAGCGGTATTAGAAAATAGAAAGGAGCTGACCCACAGGGCAGCTCCTTTCATAAACCTATGCCGTCGGAATTCCTCCGGTGATTCCATATACCTGAGATGTCACATAGCTTGAATTCTCTGAAGCTAGAAATACATAAACATCGGCCAATTCCACTGGCTGTCCAGCGCGATTTAATGGAGCTGGCGGCGTGCCTTGTCCGAATTTCGGGATGTTTTCCGTCGGCTGTCCGCCGGAAATTTGCAGCGGTGTCCAAATTGGTCCGGGCGCAACTGAATTTACTCTGATGCCTTTGGAAGCAAGTTGTTTTCCCAGTCCGACGGTAAAGCCGATAATGGCGTTTTTCGTTGCTGCGTAATCTAACAGCATTGGGCTTGGATTATAGCCTTCAACTGAGGTAGTTGTGATAATTGAAGCTCCCTCCGGCAAATACGGAAGCGCTGCTTTTACAACCCAGTAAAGGGAAAAGACGTTCACTTCAAATGTTTTATAGATTTGTTCAGTAGGCAGATCTTCGATGTTTTCGACCGCTTGCTGTTTGCCTGCAACGAGCGCTAGCACATCAAGTCCGCCGAGTTCGTGATGCGACTGTTTGACTAGATCTTGGCAAAAGGATTCGTCGCTCAAATCTCCGGGGATCAGCACTGCTTTTCGGCCTTCTGCTTCAATCAGCTCTTTTACCTCTTCAGCATCTGGCTGTTCCTCGGGCAAGTAGTTAATGGCCACATCGGCACCTTCTCTGGCGTAAGCAATCGCGGCAGCGCGGCCGATACCGGAATCGCCGCCCGTGACAAGCGCTTTTCGACCCGTTAGTTTACCTGATCCTTTGTAGCTTTTTTCTCCGCAATCAGGGACAGGCTTCATGTTCTTTTGCAGTCCTGGCGGTTCTTGATATTGTTCGGGAAATTCATCATGAAAAAATGCTTTTATAGGATTCGTAAGATTTGAATCAGACATCAGCAACGCTCCTTTTCTGTTTGGTGTACATTCGTATGTGTACCCCTGAGCATAAGGAGAAAAACATGTTTTGGCAGTTTGAACACTGAAGGACCAAAGAAAACAAGAAAAAACAAACCCTTCTTCCATATTTATCTTGTCAAATAAGACTATATGAATTATGATAAATTCGAGCTATAAATCAACTAAATATTGGGTATTGGGGAGTGAATCGTCATGAAAAAAGCGGCGGCGGTTTTGCTGTCACTCGGTCTCGTTTTCGGTTTTTCATACGGAGCTGACCATGTGGCGGAAGCCAAAACAAAGGTGAAGGTCTATAAGAACTGCAAGGAGCTAAACAAAGTATACAAAGGCGGGGTGGCCCGCACATCGAAGGTGAAAAACAAAGGCGGAAAAACGAAGTACAAGCCTTACGTCTCTAAGGCGCTTTATGATGCCAATAAAAAGAAAGACCGCGATAAAGATCTTATCGCCTGTGAACGTTAAACAAGAAAAAGCAATCTGATGACCAGATTGCTTTTTCTATTGCTTAGGCCGCCTGATCGGCCGCAGCGCTTTTCGCCTTCCTTGTCATAAGGCTGACTGCCATCATGACCGTGATATTCAAAAGCAGGGCGACGATGCCTACATTCAAGTCTTTTGCGGCTTGCGGCAGAGCCGGAAATAAAGTGCCGATCGTCGTTTCAGTCATTGTAATATAAGTAACTGCTCCAACACCTGCAATAATGCCAGCGAAGGCCCCCTGTTTTGTCACCATATTATGCTTGAGCAGGCTGAACAAAAGGGCGGGGAATAGCTGTGTGACAAGGCTGTAGCCCATCAAAAGCAGCGTAACGATGGTATTCCCGCCTTTGAAGGTAAAATAAACCGAAATCAGCGCAATCACCGGCACTAAAAACTTAGCAAGAGCCGATACCTGCTGTTCTGTCGTGCGGGGCGCGATTACCTTGTACACATTTTTTGCAAACAGTGTGGAGGCGGACATTAAGATCATAGACCCTGGCACAAGTGCTGTCAGCAGTCCGGCAGCACCGATAATTCCGACAAACCAAGGGTCAAATGCTTGCAGGGACAGTCTCAAAAGCGATAGATCCCCGTCTGCGCCTTTCAGATCTGGAACTTGCAGGATAGCCGCAAAGCCGACGAAAAGGACGAAGAGCAGGACCAGCTGGTACAAAGGCATGATGATGGCGTTTTTGCGAAAGACTTTTGGGTTTTCGGCTGAATACGAAGCGGAAAACGTGTGAGGCCACATGTAAAAACCAAGTGCTGTCAAGAGTACGGTTGAACTGAACCATGCCGCACTTTGTCCCGATTCGGGGAGCGTAAGAAAGCCAGGCTTTGCCGTTTCAATCTGCTGAAACATGTCTTGAAATCCACCGTAGTAATGAATTGGCAAATACACACCTAAAAACAGAACGACAACCAGAATCATGATGTCCTTCACAACCGATATCCAGGCAGACCCGTGAATGCCGGAAACCATAACATAAACCGTGATGGAAATAGCGCCGATCCAGATGGCGGCGGTCGGGGTGATTTTGCCGTACGAGGTTTCCGATACAATCAGCCCGAGGCCTTTCAGCTGCAGCACAAGATAGGGAATGAGTGCGGCGATGCCGACTAGTGAAACGAGAATGCCAAGCAGCGGACTGTTGTATTTTTTTGTGAAAAAATCAGACTGCGACATCAGTTTATGCTGTTTCGCGTACGTCCAAACTGCCGGAAGAAGCCAGTAAGAAAGGATGTAGGCCAGACATCCGTAGGCGATGATATAAAAGGCTGGACCGCCTTTTCCGTAGGCCCAGCCGCTGCCGCCGAGAAACGTAAAAGTAGTATAAATTTCGCCTGCCATCAAAAGGAAGACGAAAACAGTTCCGAAGCCGCGCCCTCCGACCGTCCACTGCTCCAGGTTCATGTCTTTTCCTTTTTGGGCGCGTATACCGAGAAAAATACTCAAGAGCAGGACACCGAAAATGATGATGAGAGCTGTGTTCATTCTGCTTCCTCCTTTTTATTTTCCTTGTCGAGGACATACACAATCGCCATCAGCGCAGAGGTCAAAAGAGCCCACATCACAATATAGGCAAGAATAAACGGCATGCCGAGCACATAGGGGGTCACCTTATTTGCAAAAGGGATGCCGAGTAAGATTCCGATAAAGGGCAAAGCGGCAAGAACGTGAATCAGTTTCATAGAATCCTCCTTCTATTTAGGATTGGGGTGTACAAGCCCAAGCGTAATGAAAATGATGTCGCAGATATGGCAGAACATGTCATTTTTTGGCGTGAAAGGCTGTGGTTCGAATTATAAATAAATTTATTTTGTTTGTATAGTGTGAATTGTCTGAAATTAATGCTCTGAATCGCCCGAAGAGGGAACGGGCAGTATGATTCAAAAGGCTCAGAGTCTGTTTGGGGCAAATAGATAGTATGTTAATAATTCGCTGACCTGCTCACGGATTCGCGGATTAAAATAGCGGTGGTTTTCTTCATAACCGTCGATGACAAATGTATAGAGCGTAAAAGCTTCATCGCGTTCCGTCTCGCGGATTGCAATTTTTCTTTTCCTCAATTCTTTTCTGACCTCCATCAAATCCTTTTGTGCTATTTTTAATGATTCGCTGATAAGCTGTTTATAAGGATGCTTCAATTTTAATGTGCTTTCTTCAATTCCGGCGAGATCACGGTTAAAAATCGTAATGGCCATGGGCAAAAAGAGAGCCCGTTCAATTAAATCGTATATTTCCTCCTGCAGATTTGGCATGTTGACTCCTTCTTTCTAAGGGAACGTTTGTTCTATTTGTATTCTATATCGGCTGGTGAAATGTTTCAAGACAGAAAAAATCACCAAAACTTTTTAGTTTTCTGCTGATAATGTGTAGAATAAGGATAGACAAACCCGGTAAGGAGTATAAATGTTGGAGCATTTTTTATCCTATTTGACACAAGAACATTTAACTGAATTATTTCAAAGCTATAGGGCTTTCGGTCCTCTCATTGCTGTGCTGCTGCCTTTAATTGAAGCATTTCTCCCGTTTTTGCCGCTGATCGTGTTTGTGGTGGCGAATACGAACTCGTTTGGCTTGTGGGAAGGATTCATCCTGTCCTGGGCGGGATCAACTGCTGGTTCCATTCTCGTCTTTTTGATTGTCCGTCAATACGGACAGAGAAAATTGCTTGGATTTATCCGCAGTCATCCGTCTGTCAGAAAGCTGATGTTATGGGTGGAAAGACACGGCTTCGGTCCCATGTTTCTTCTGCTTTGTTTTCCATTTACACCGTCAGCCGCGGTGAATGTTGTTGCCGGTTTGTCAAGGATCGGAACGCGGCCGTTTATTTTGGCGGCAGCCTCGGGGAAGCTTGTCATGATTTTTATGATCAGCTTCATCGGATATGATCTGCACGCGCTGATTACACAGCCGATTCGAACGGTCATCGCCGTATTGGTGATCACTGTCTTATGGTATGTCGGCAAAAAGGTGGAGCGGTATCTGCATGTAAGAGCCAGTCAGCGTGAGCATGATGGAGGGAGACAGTAACATGAAAAAACGGTTTTGGTTTCTTGCCGGTGTAGTGTCCGTTGTTCTCGCCATTCAGGTTAAAAATGCTGTCTTTATTGATTACAAGGTAGAAGGCGTCAGTATGAACCCGACCTTCCAGGAAGGAAACGAATTGTTGGTCAATAAATTTTCGCATCGATTTAAAACCATCCATCGTTTTGACATCGTCCTTTTTAAAGGCCCTGATCATAAAGTGCTGATTAAACGGGTAATCGGCTTGCCCGGTGAAACGATCAAATATAAAGATGATCAGCTGTATGTGAACGGAAAGCAGGTTGCTGAGCCATTTTTGAAGCATTTGAAATCTGTTTCTGCCGGCAGCCATGTAACGGGTGATTTTTCTTTGAAAGATGTGACGGGAACAAGCAAGGTGCCGAAAGGAAAATATTTTGTCGTTGGAGATAATCGCATATACAGCTTCGACAGCCGGCACTTTGGTCCAATAAGAGAAAAAAATATTGTCGGTGTGATTTCTGATGCCGAATAAAAAGACGCTAACTGAAGAGGCGTCTTTTTGTATGCCGTTTGGAAAAATGTGTTGAAAAAAAATTTGTAAGGAGCTATAATCAAAATTGTTACGCGCGTAACAAAAATTATATACTTTTTTGATTGAAAGTCCATTTTTATTGGGTTTTGTTCGTTTTGTATGAAACAAAAGGAGTGATGAGTGATGATGAAATACGAAGCAGTGATTATAGGAGGAGGACCGGTTGGATTTATGCTGGCTTCTGAGCTTGCGATGGCCGGAGTGGGAACATGTGTGATTGAACGGCTTGAAAAACCTGTTCCGCATTCCAAGGCGTTGACGCTGCATCCCCGAACGCTGGAGCTCCTTGAGATGAGAGGGATTTTAGAGCGGTTTGTATCCAAGGGAAGCAAGATACCTTCCGGACATTTTTCAATGCTGGATACCCGTCTGGATTTTTCAGGCTTGGATACGAGCTGTCCTTACACGCTTTTGCTCCCGCAGTCAAAAACAGAAAAGCTGCTTGAAGATCATGCACGAAGCCTGGGAACAGAGGTGTTTCGGGGTGCAGAGGCGCTGGCGGTTACGCAAAACGGGGAAGCGGTCCAAACGATTTTTAAGGATCGGGATGGCAGTGTACGGACGATCACAAGCAAGTTTGCCGTTGGGGCAGATGGCGCCGGGAGTACCGTCCGGAAACAGGCAAAAATTGAGTTTCCGGGAACAGACAGCACTGTCACCGCTGCGCTTGGGGATGTGGCGCTCCTTTCTCCGCCGCCGTCAGGCGTGCTGTCCCTTTGCACAAAAGAGGGCGGTGTTATGATTGTTCCGTTATCTCCAGACCGATACCGTGTCGTTGTGATCAGTCCTTATCGCACACAAATGCCGAAAGATGTGCCTGTGACTGAGGAAGAGCTGAAAGCTGATCTCCTGCGAATTTGCGGAACTGACTTTGGTTTAAGCGACCCTTCGTGGATGTCGCGGTTCGGGAACGCCGCGCGTCAAGCGAAACGGTATCGGGACGGCAGAATCTTTCTTGCGGGTGATGCCGCGCATATTCATTTTCCGGCGGGCGGACAAGGACTGAATGTCGGCCTTCAGGATGCAATGAACCTCGGGTGGAAACTGGCGGCGGCCATCAAAGGCTCTGCGCCTTCATGGCTTTTGGACAGCTACCATGACGAGCGGCATCCGGCAGCTGAAGGGCTCCTGAGAAACACGGAGGCACAGACAAAGCTGATCGATTTCACTCAAGCAGGCCTCCATTTGCGAAGCATGATGTCGGAGCTGCTGGCCTTCCCTGATGTGAATCGATATGTAGCAGGGCAAATTTCTGCACTCGATGTCAGATATGAAGCTGATCGTACCATGCCGCCGAATCGTTTGAACGGGGCACGGCTCCCTGACATGAAGCTGATTCTTTCCGACGGCAGTTCGGAATGGCTGTACAGCTTTCTCCAAAACGGGTCATTCGTTTTGCTGTCATTGAGGCAGGAAGCTGATGAGCATATCGAAGTGAAAGGCTTACGTACGGTAACCGCCTCGCTTGCAGAACCGAATGAAAAGTTGCGGGATGTGCATACCATATTGGTTCGTCCCGATGGACATGTAGCCTGGGCGGTGGATGCATCAGCGCCCGATTGTGCCGAGGTGATTCAAAAAGGGATCAGCCGCTGGTTTTCCGTCACCAGCCGAATATAATTCAATTCGATTGTTTCATCTGTAACAAAACGGTATGATAGAAGAAACAATCGAATGAAAAAGGATGGAAGACTCGATGAACACAGATCATACGAAACGCAATCTTTTTGAATTGTATGCGGAGCTCATACATCAGCAGGAGAAATGGGAGGGGCTTATTAAAGCCTTTTTATCTGACGAATTGAGGAAGCTGGATGTAGAGCACGGGAGTAAATCTCAATTGACGATGACAGAAATTCATGTTCTATCCTGTGTCGGGGACAATGAACCAATTAATGTCACGTCGATAGCAGAAAAAATGAATACGACAAAAGCGACTGTATCACGCATCAGCACAAAATTGCTCGGCGCAGGCTTCCTTCACAGAACACAGCTCAGCGATAATAAAAAGGAGGTCTACTTCCGATTGACGCCTGCTGGAAAAAAGCTGCACAGTTTGCACAAATATTATCATCAGAAGGCTGAACAGCGTTTTCTGTCATTTTTTGACCGCTATACCGAGGAAGAGATTCTTTTTGCGGAACGGCTGTTTCGGGATCTGGTGACAAAGTGGTATCCGTCGTCAGAAGAAATTGAAGGGGGTCTTCCGAGCATTTTTAAATAAAAAACACGCACTGCGGTGCGTGTTTTTCGCTTTGTTTCTATCTTTTTCAAGGCTGTAACGTAAATCAGATTTCCTCTTGAAGAATGAAATTCAAGATGTTCAGGAATTTGCACTGCTTATACGATATGTCTATTAGTATCTTTATTTTATACGTTTTCTATTGTGTTTTTGATGCTTTGTTTTCAAGTGAAATAGGGTCTTCTGTTTTAGTTCTCCTAATCTTTACAGAAATACCTACTAGAATGACCGCCATAGTTGTAAATATTCCCATGGTTAATAAGATCGTATCCTGGTTTAAACTCCATCCAATTAAGAAAGAGATGATCGCTCCTCCGAAACTTGCCGAGGCAATAAATAAACTTGTAACTTCGTCAACGTATTTCTGAATAATGATTGATGCTAGTGTTAAAGCAATGGGAAATATCCCCGCTATACTTAGGCCAATCAAAAATGTACCACCCAATTGAAGTATTGGGTTACTTATATAAGAGAAGGCAATCAACAAAACAATTAAACAACTACAACTAAAAAGGAGGTATTTGGAAAAATCAAGCCTTCTGCTTACTAAACCAATCAATATTCTTCCTATGATGATCCCTACCCAGAAAAAGGAGACACTTATAAGACTAATTTGTTCATTGTCTTGGTTTATCATGATTGAAGGTAAAAAGTTGGCAAAATTTGTTTCAATTCCAGCATATAGGAAAGCAAAAAATACAAAAAAGCCTAATTGCTTTGACTTTTTTCTATCTCCTATAAAGTATTGAAATGCTCCTCCATCTGGAAAGGTCACTTGTTGGTTAGCATTCTTAGCGTACTTTCGGTTCTTGGACAAGAAAATTAACCACCCTACGAATAGGACGAATAAAAAGGTGAATATACAGTAATACGGTAAAAACCAGTTATTGATATCTATGAAGGAATTAATTAATAATGGGAAAGATAAAGCGCCTAATCCAAAGAGAACTTCCAGCTTACTCATTTTTTCTGCATTACTTTCGAAATTAGCAATAACAAATGAACCAACTGTCGTTTCTAATGTGCCTGCTCCATATCCTAAGAGAAAAGCCATTACAATAATATAATACCAATCCTTAGTTAGAAAAAAGATGCTTAACGCTGCAAGCATTATTGTCAAAGCTAAAGTAAGTGTCCTAAAATGACTGTATTTCTTAATCATTAACGGTGCGATTAATACTCCGCTTAGAAATCCGGTAAACTGAAAAAAGATTATGACCGAAATATCATCTGTTGTCTTGTTAAAAGCCTCTAATAGAAATGGTGTCAAACTCCCTGTTGATATATGGATAATACCTACTGTAAAAAAGAAAGCATATCCAAATAAATATGTCCCTCTTAACATTCATTACACCCCTATATGAAAAAGCAGGAAAATAAATTCCTGCTTTTTTAGTAACTTCTCTCTTTGAAATACTAGTTGACTGCTGAAACAGACATTGGTTGAGAGTTGCTGTCTTTCTCAAAGAACATTTCTAATACTTCCTGAGATCTAAAACCATCACTAAAAGAAGGGATCTCAACCCAATCATTCTGAGTTGATGCAATCCAATTGATTAACTCGCTTCTAAAAGAATCAGCCCATCCATAAAACTCGTTTGGCGGATCGTTTAATAGGCTTTGCGGTACTGGGCAGTCTACCACGTTCAAGCCATCTATGAGCTTGTAAACGTGAGGATTACCTGTGTGGTATTTAAACTCTTTTTTGTGTCCAACTACCTCAATGCTAAAACCACAGTCTTCAGGTACAGAACACTTTGATGTGATGATATTTACAAATACCTTGTTCTTCAGCTGGCCATAAATTTCTGCATAGTCATCTACAAGTACCTGTTTATCCTCTTTTGTTTTTACATTTGTGTTCATCTTTGCCCTTACTGATTCTGTGATGAAATCACTCTCGAACAAATACCATACCATGTCAATAAGGTGAATACCCAGATCCCCCAATGATCCACTCGTCTTCTTACTGTTAGCGTCATCTCTCCAAGTAAACTTCTTACGTCTAAGTGCACTATTTTTCTTGAAGTGTACTTTTATGGACAGTATGTTACCTAGTTCATTATTGATAATTAAGCTTTTTAAGATATTTACGTAAGATAAATATCTATAATTAAATCCCATACTGGCTCTTACGCTCAACCTTTCAGCAGTATCTTTCATTATGCTTGCTTCTTCAAGAGAAATAGCCATAGGCTTTTCACATAATACATGCTTATGTTTTGCTAATGCTTGCAAAGCATGTTCTTTATGGCAAAAGTTTGGTGATGCTACAATTAAACCTTCTGAGGCATCAATTAGTTCATCTACGTTTTCAAATGACTTCCCGCCGAAAGTTTTCACAAAGCTTTCTGCATTTTGTTGATTTATGTCATATACCCCTACCAACTCTGCATTTTTTATTGTAGATAAAGCAGTTGCATGCGCTCTTGCAATACCACCTGCACCTATGATGCCGATCTTCTTCATTTTTATTTCCTCCTCATGATCCAATTAATTTTTTTAAGGTATTAGTAATTCCTTTTGAGTACTCACTATCAGTTATAAGGTGGTGCAAGTTTTTTGCTTCCTGTGTTGCATTTTTTAGCAGATATCCATTCCCTACTGTCTGTAACATACGAACATCATTTCCACTATCCCCAAATGCGATAGCTCTTTCGGTATTTAGGTTGTATTTCTCTAACATAAACGTTACAATTTCATTCTTTCCTGTCCCTGTGGGGATAAAATCTACATCATAGCTGTCTTCTGGATCGCCTGCTAAGGGATTACACCGATTTATATTTACTGAAACGCCGTATTCCTCGCAGATTTTTTCAATTGCTAATAGGTTTTTCTTGTCGTTTATTTCATCTTGTTCCTTATAGTAGAAGTTATGCTTATACCGTGACTTTCCTAATTGAGTTTGAGGATTCAAAAGAATGTTATGATTTTCATGTAGCTGTTTCACAAGTTTTTCAACCTTTTCTTTACTAAACCCTTCATTTATGCGACTGTTCCACTTATTATCTTGCTGTCCGAAGTTATGCTCAGAAAAGTACGTAATTTCAGTTCCAAGATCACTAGCTATAAAATGCGGAAAATATCTAAATTTTCCTCGTCCCATTTTATCGAGAATAGATTCTATACTGCTTCCAGTAACCCATCCGATTATTAGCTCCCCATCTTTACTTTTTTGTACTAGATAGTCTTCGAGTTCATAGATGTCTTGTTGTTTTTGTTCGTCGATTGTATGCGGAAAATACGTTTCATCAAAATCACAAAAAACAATATACTGAGGATGTTCAACCGTGGATAACGTTTTATACTCCGATTTCTTGCTTAATAACATGAAACAGTCCCTCCATTACTCTGTCTTGTTCTTCTAAAGTAAATGACGGATATAAAGGCAAATGCAGTACCTGACTATGAGCCTTTTCCGTATGAACCAATTGGAGTCCTGCATACTTGTCCTGTACTAAAGGAGTTTTTTGCATATGAGACAGTATTGGATAATATACATCTGTTTGAACACCAAAATCTTCATTTAATTTAGTCATGATATCTGCCCTATCTTCTGTTCTTACCTTAATAGGAAACAGATGCCATACATGATCTTCACTTAATTCTGGTAATTCAATATAGCCTTTATTCTGCAACTCTGCTAATTGGGTAATGTATCTATCCGCCAAGAACAGTCTTTTGAAGTTGTTTAATGAAAGGTACTTCATTCTCTCTAAACCAATTGCTGCCTGTAAATTGTCCATTTTTGAATTAAATCCAAAATTGATGACTTTCTTGTTTTTCACATTTACTTCAAAACCATGATAACTAAATTGAATGCATTTTTTAGCGAGTTCTTCATTATCAGTTGCTATTGCTCCAGCCTTGCCACATACACCAAAATTCTTATAGGGATTAAAACTTAATGTAGTGATGTCTGCATACTTTCCTAAGTCTGTCAGTCCAATTCCTTGGCAGGCATCTTCAATTACTTTCAATTTATGACGATTTGCGATTTGACGGATATGCTGCATGTCTGAATGTTTTCCGTATAAATGCACAGGTAGAATAAACTTTGTATAAGGAGTTATTGCTTCTTCAATTTTGTCAGGATCGATGCAGAATGTTTGCGGGTTAATATCTACATAGATAGGAACGCCTCCTAAAGCTAACACAGCATTTTCAGTAGCTGAAAAGCTATTAGCCGGCATGATAACTTCATCCCCTGGGTTTAACCCTAAAGCCAATAAACCTATCATAATAGCATCGGTTCCACTGCTGGTTGCAATTACATACCTTTTATGTAAATATGTAGATAAAACTTTTTCGAATTGCTCTAAATAGGGACCACTCGTAAATTTTCCAGTTGGCAAAACTTCAGTTAATGTATTTAAGATATCTTCCACTTCATCATTGGTTATTAATCTGTCTACAGGCAAAAAAGGGACTTTACTGATTTCACGATTTTTTTGATAGTTGAAAAGATCATGTTCAATATCTATCTTTTCTTTTAATACTTGTTTCCACCGCTCGTTTACAATACTGTCTTCAATAACAAGTTCTTTTCCTTGTACGTCACCTTTTAAGTGTTTTAATAGTGACACGTTTTCTTTGCTTTTACCTGAAATCTTAACCTGTTTTTGCATGAACAGTACCTCCAATGATTTTATAATCTAAAAATTTATTACAAATTTATCCTAATTTCTGAAATCGGTAACATGTCAACAACTTTTTTAAGGAAGGGAAAATATGCCTACAATTGATGAAATAGCAAAATTATGCAATGTGTCTAAAACCACAGTGTCAAGAGTATTGAATAATCATCCTTATGTGTCGAAAGAAAAAAGAGATATGATCTTAAAGGCTATTAACGAACTTGACTACACTCCCAATTATTTAGCTCGGAATTTTAGGAGAAATAAGACACAAACGATAGCTTTATCGGTTCCGAGTATCGACCATCCATTTTTTGCTCAATTAATAAAAGGGGTCTCTCATGAAGCACTGTTTAAGAATTACAAGGTAATTGTATTTCAGACCTTTTATGACAAACAGACAGAGCTAGAATTATTAGAGTTATTGAAACATAAAGAAGTGGATGGTATTATTCTTGGAACTTTAGAAAATGAATGGGATCAGATATCCCCTTTCTTAAAGTATGGTCCTATCTTATTATGTAATGAATATCATCACTCAGCGGACATCACGATAATTGGGTATGATGAATTTGAAGCTACATACATGGGGGTAGTACATTTAATTGAAAGAGGGCATAAAAAAATTGGGTTTTGTTTTGATACTCCATATAGCGAAGCTCAATGTCAGAGGAAAGAGGGTTATTTGAAAGCTTTACAAGATTACAATTTACATCATAGAAGCGAATGGATATTCGGCGAAATGTTTAATATCGAGGATGGCTTTCGTGTTTTTCATAAGATAAAGGATCTAAAGGACAGACCCTCAGCAATATTTACAGGAAATGATCAAGTCGCCGCAGGGATTATTAAACAGGCAATGAAAAATGGCTTTAAAGTTCCAGAAGACTTAGCTGTAATTGGTTTTGACAACCAATTGATTTGCCAAGTCGTTACTCCGACCATAACAACAATTGATATTCCCGTAATAGAATTAGGCCAACAGGCTGTGTTGAAAATCATCGAGTCCATTTCGGGTAATGCCTCTTTAAACAGAAGAATTATTAAACTGCCAACAAAGCTTATTATAAGAGAATCAACGTAACGATAGATTTCCCTTTATCATTTTATATCTTTATATAAGAAAAAGAGGTTATTCATTTTAACCTCTTTTTCAATAGTAAGTCGTCAATTATTTCTTTCATTTCACCCTCTGGCAGCACTCACTTCAAATCTGATCCATTAACAACGAAATATCCACTTATATTTCCCCATCTCGATGGTTTGCGAATTAAAAGTTCTTGAACCCTTTTTTCAACTAGGCATTACTGCCGCTGATCGAGCTCTTTTTGTCTTTTTTTTCACCATGAAGATGGTGAAGCAGGCGATAAAACGGCGGCAGCAGGGCAATAACCAGAATGACGCGAATGACCTGAACCGCAACGACAAAGGTGGAATCAGCATGTAAGGTAACAGACGTCGTCGCCATCTCTGCAATCCCGCCGGGCGCAAATGCCAGAACAGAAGTGATGAGCGAAATTCCTGTCAGCTCGGAAACGATCACGGCGCTCAAAAACATTGCTGCGATTAAACCGACGGACGAGACAAACCCGACGATGATAATACGGGTGACGCCGGCAAACATGCTTTTATACATCTTAGAGCCGATCGTTGCCCCGAGAAATACTTGTGATACATGGTTAGCTTGTGACGGCCACCATGCCGTCATGTCGTGCCCTGTCACCGCAGCTCCGCCAACATGTACAATTGCTACACCGAGCATGCTGCCGAGCAGCCATGGAGCTGGAAATTTTAAAAATTTCGCAGCTTTGCAAGCTCCCCAGGCAGCGAGAATAAGAATGACGGTCCACAAAACGGGAGCGAGCCTAAAATCTGTCGTTGCAGAAGAAATCGTCTCTGCTGCGGCACTTGCGGTACGATCTTGTTTTGTATAGATCAGAATGACTAAAAACGGAATGGAAAGCACCACGAGCAGCACACGCATCATTTGAACGAGGCTGACTATAGCGGTATTGGCGCCTACTTCCTGTGCGATGCTCGGCATGGCGGAAAGCCCGCCGGGAGCGGTGCCGACAAAGCTAGTCATCATATCCGTTTTGCTGAAACGCCAAAGCACATATCCTGACAGCATGGCCAGCAGGATAGACAATATCAGCATAACGCCGACTGAAAACCAATGGTCTTTGAGAACAGAGAGAACGGATAAATTCAGCTTTTGGCCCAATTCGATGCCGAGGATCATCTGCCCGAGGGCGAGCCATCGTCGGTTAATTCCTTTTTGGTCTGGTGCCATCATCAGCCATGCCGGCCGTATCATGGCGAGGCAGCAGGCGACAATCAGTGTTCCGATCATCCATCCAATTGATATTCCGGTTAATGAAAGAATAAACCCCCCGGCTGCACTGATTGCGATAAACCATAGATCTTTAAGGAGATTTTCGTCTTTCTTCAATGTAAAACCCTTCTTCCTTTTTCACGTAACACTCCAATTGTTCACGTAGTGAATGTATTTATTACTATAGTATATTTTTGTTGATAAAGAAATTATGAATTATTTTCTATAAGCGATTCACTTTTCTTATGACCTTGTGTTCGAGCTTCTCTATTGTGTAAGTTAGAGATAAACCCGCTGTCAGCAGACATACAGCAAGAGCGTAAAAAATCACTTCTCCGCCAAATGATGTCAGGATCAGCCCGCCTGCCAGCGGTCCGATTGAGCGGGATATATCCCAATGCAGACCATAGACAGCATAAAACCGGCCCAGCAAATGAGGCGGCGCCAATTTCGATATGAAGGTCTGGATGTGGGTTAGCCCGATGCTTTCGCCAACCGTCATCACCGCTGCCGTCACTAAAAGCATTGTCAGGGAGGTTGAGCATGCAAAACCGGCAGCCGCAAGGGTGTAGCAAATATAAGTAATGAAGAGGATCGTTTTCATTGAAAGCTTTTCGGTCCCTTTGACAAGAGGTACTTGGAGAACACAGCTGAATAAAGCTTTTGCTGCTGAATAGATGGTCAGCATGGACAGATAATCAGAAAACATGTTTTTGCTGAACAGTCTGTATGTTGTTTCTGTTTGTGCATATAACATGCTGATGGGGAGAGAGAGCAGCAAAAGAAGCAGGACAGGCCTGTATATCGTAAAGCTCGCGGACATTTTCGGGGTAACAGCTGGGTGTAGCGGCTTTGTCTCAGGCAGTTTCAGTGCAGCGATCAGAAAGTAGATAAACAATGCTGCAGCATCTAATGCGAATATCCACACGGGGTTATAATTGTACAGAAGCAGCCCCACTAGCGGTCCTGCCGTCAGACCCGCCGAATAGATCGCATTGATGACCGCAAACACTTCCGAACGTCTGCTTTCCGGCGTGCTTTCAGCGATTTGGGCGCGGGAAGCAGGAATGTACAACGACCTTCCGATGCCATTCATGACATAGAGAATAGCGAAAACATACGCATGCTCAGCAAATACAAACCCTGTCATTGCCGCTGATTGAAGAAGCAATGCGGTCAAAATCGCTGTGCGCCGCCCAAGCCGGTCCGTCACCCGTCCTGCAGCGAGCGTCAGGAAAATATCAGCAAATGGCTGAAGGCTGATGATCAGCATTGGCATCATGATACTGCCGTTTAATTGTTCATGCAGATACAGCACCATAAAAGGTCCCATCATTGCACCTGTCAGGCTTGTCAGCAATTCGCCGAAAAAGCGGAGCCGAACGGGAGCGGTATATCTCGATTTTATAGAGTGAAAACTGGTCAACATGTGATCGCCGCCTTTCGCTGTTTGATATAGTAGTAGTGTATAGAAGGGGCGGCGGCCCAAAAAGTGAAGAAAAGAAGAGATAAAAGTTCCCCTTTTGTCGGGAGGTGCGGGGATTGAAGCTAATAGAGCACTACGTGGCGCTTGTAAAAACAGGCTGCGCCGAGTATGGGCAAATGAACGAAATGACGCTCACTGAGATTGCTAACTGTTTATTTTGTACAGAAAGAAATGCAAAGCTCATTTTACATAAGCTGGAGAACAGCAATTGGATTATCCGGGAAAGCGGGGCGGGGCGCGGCCGTAAATCTAAAATCGCGTTTCTTCGGAGGCCTGAGGAATTGCTTCTTCAAACTGCCAAGGAATATACCATGTCAGGAAAGCTTAAAAAGGCAAAGGAGCTGCTTCAGCAGTATCAGTCCGCATTTCCGGGGCTTCAAAACGAATATAACATGTGGCTTTCAGAGGTGTTCGGATTTGTGACGGAGACGGGCGAGAATGGGACGAAGGATGTTCTGCGGCTGTTCATCGCGCCTGAATCTGTCAGCAGTTTGGATCCATGCCAAATATTTTTGCGGTCTGAGGGCCATTTCGTCAAACAGATATTTGATACACTCTTGACGTTTGATTCGGATATACAGGAGCCGAAGCCTCATTTGGTTCATGGATGGGAAGAGGTCGGAAAAAAACAATGGAGATTTTTTCTTCGAAAAGGTGTGTCATTTCATAATGGACAGCCGCTGACATCGCGGGACGTTGCGTTTACGTTTCAGCGCTTTTTGGAACTGGGTGACAACCCGTATAAATGGCTTCTGCACGGAGTGAAACAAGTCTTAGAAAAGGGCCCTTATTGTGTGGAGCTCATACTCGATAAGCCGAATGCGCTTTTGCCGTATGCTCTTTGTGATGAACGGCTGTCCATACTTCCGGCAGAACAGGGCGGCGGGAAAAATGGAACAGGGCCTTTTCAGGTGAATCAGCAACACAGCGGGATGCTTGTGCTTGAAGCCAATGAGCGCTACTTCAAGGGACGCCCCTATTTGGATCGCGTTGAGTTTGTGTTTTCTGAGCAAGCCGGAGAGATGAACGGTTTTACCATTCAAGAAAAACAAACAAGTCCTGAGCAGCAAACTGTCTTTGATGAGCGGCATGTTCAGTATTTGTCGCTTAATCTGAAAAAGAAGGGGCCTCTTCAGCACCGAAGCTTTAGAAAAGCGCTCCGGCTGCTGATTTCCTCTGAACGGCTCGTTCGTGAAGCGGGAGGGCACCGAAGAATCCCGGTTACGTCCTTTTTGCATCCGAGTCCTTTTGAGTGGGAGGGCGTTTCGCCATCTGAATTGTTGAAGAAAAGCGGATACGAGGGCGAAACAATCGTGCTTTATACCTTTTCGGAAACGGATCATCGTGAGGACGCCGAATGGATTCAAAATATTTGCGCCCAGCACGGTATCGGGCTTACACTTCAATTCTGTGATTCTGCTGATCTGCGACGGCCGGAAATCGTGCAGATGGCGGATATCATTCATGACAGTGCGACGTTTTATCAAGACAGCGAGTTTGGTTTTCTGCATTTGCTGCTGTCGGAGAACAGTTTCTTGTATCAGCATCTATCTGAAAAGCTGACACAGATATGCTCAGGAATGACAGAGCAGATGTTTTCCATGCCTGACCGCTGTTCGAGAATCGACATCCTGCGTGACATTGACCGGCAGATAATACAGGAGCTGAATGCGATTCCGCTGTATCAAAATGTGCTCCAGGTGACATCAAGTAAAAATGTAAAAGGCCTGGTGCTTGATGAAGAGGGATGGATTGATTTGTACTCCGTATGGCTGTCCAAATAAAAAGAGGGTTCTTTTTTGAACCCTCTTTTTTACGCTGCCATGCTGCGGCATTGTTCAGCACAGGTGAAGCAGGCTTTCGCACATGCTTGGCAATGATCATGATCGTGCTTTCCGCATTCAGTGCCGCATGCTTCACAAATATCGGCGCAAAGTGCACAAATTTCTTTCATAAACGGGCTGTCCGTTTGCATGGCTTTGACCGCCAGCGCGCAAATATCCGCGCATTCCCTGTCAAGCCGGATGCATCCGCTGAGATGATGCTGCATGCTTTCTTCCAAGCATTTAGTAAAACAATGATTGCAAGCCTTCATACAATCGCTGCAAGCCTCAATACAAGCTTCAGAATATTGCTCCATGGTTGATTCCCCCTGTATGACAGTTTATGGTTTTATGTTTCCCGGCTGCATTTGAAAAAAACAGGGGAGTGTGTTTTTAGCTGAGGTGATATGTACATATACCCTGAACGGGTATATCTAACGTTCCATCAGATAGTATAGAAACCAGACAGCGTGATTTTGTTCATCACGTGCTGCGCGTGTAAAGACGCCTTTCGCTTTTAGGTTTGACGTTTCCTCGGCCGCACGCAAGTAAAAGTCGACGGTTTCTTGTTCATCTTTAAAAGCGGCGTCCAGTCCTCTTGTGAAATTGTCCGGGCGTTCTTCCGTTTGTTTCGGCATGATGTGTTTGCCGGTAATTGATCCATACAGTGTGGAAAATTCACGGAGGTGGCGAATCTCGTCACGCCTGATTTCTTCAACCTGTTTTCTGATTTCATCGCTGTGGGCGAGTTCGGCAAGCTTGCGGTAGCATTGAATTGCACTGAATTCTCCGTTGATGGCCTTCTGCAAATTCCGAATCAAAACAGGATCTTCCCGGTATGGCACCGGATAGGGATAGTAGCTGTAATGCAAGGGGATTCAACTCCATTCTTAGGAATTGGGCTTCTGTAAAAGCATATGTTGGGCAGGGAGAGATGTGCGGAGATAATCAGCTTTTTATATGTGAAAAGGCCGTTTTTACCAATAGATCAGATTGGTCATTTTCGTCAACATTCGATAAAATATATAGAGATAAAAAGAGAGGGGTCTTCTAATTTGGGAGCAGAGTTTTTAGTAGGCAGGTCCGGGAGTGGAAAAACGAAGCTGATCATCGACAGCATTCAGGATGAATTGCGCCGGGCTCCATTCGGGAAGCCGATCATTTTTCTAGTCCCGGATCAAATGACGTTTTTAATGGAATACGAGCTTGCTAAAACGCCAGATATGGGCGGGATGATACGCGCTCAAGTGTTCAGTTTTTCACGATTGGCCTGGCGCGTCCTTCAGCATACGGGAGGAATGAGCAGGCCGTTTCTGACGAGCACCGGCGTACAAATGCTCCTGCGGAAGCTCATTGAGGAGCATAAACAGGAGTTCAAAGTCTATCAAAAAGCGAGTGACAAAAGCGGGTTTACCGCACAGGTTGAGCGGATGCTGACAGAGTTTAAGCGCTATTGTCTGGAACCGGAGGATATCCGCCGGATGGCGGAAAGCGGAACGGCTTCCGAGTATCGCGGAGAACGTGTTTTATCTGAAAAGCTCCATGACTTATCAATTCTGTATCAGCAAATGGAAAAAAGCCTCGCAGACCAATATCTTCACTCTGAGGATTATTTGACATTGCTGGCAGAGCATATCCCGCTTGCGGAAGATATAACAGGCGCCCATATCTATGTGGATGGCTTTTATCAGTTTACACCGCAGGAATTCAGGGTGTTGGAGCAGCTTATGGTTCATGCGGAGCATATCACGTTTTCGCTCACAGCGGACAAGCCGTCATATGAGCGGGAGCCGCATGAACTGGAATTGTTCAGAATGACGGGGAAAACCTATTACCGCCTGCATCAGAAGGCGAAGGAACTGAATTTGGACATTACGTATAAAGAGCTGAGCCGGACTGAGCGGCATACAAAGACGCCGGAATTGGCGCATCTAGAGGCACAGTATGAAGCGCGTCCGGCCATTCCATACGCAGAAAAACAAGAAGCCCTTACTGTGATGCAGGCCGCAAACAGACGAGCTGAGCTGGAAGGCATTGCCCGGGAAATTCACGCCCTAGTCAGAGAGAAGGGATATCGCTATAAGGATGTAGCAATTCTTGCGCGCCAGCCGGAAGACTACAAGGATATGGTGAAGGAAGTTTTCGCAGATTACGAGATTCCTTATTTCATTGACGGAAAAGCATCTATGCTGAACCACCCGTTAATCGAATTTATCCGGTCAAGCCTTGATGTTCTGAAAGGGAATTGGCGTTATGAAGCGGTGTTTCGCTGCGTGAAAACCGAACTGCTATTCCCGCTCAATGAACCGAAGGCCAAAGTGAGAGAACAGGTCGATCAGCTCGAAAATTACTGTATCGCCTATGGTATTAAAGGCGACCGCTGGACAAAGGGCGATCGTTTCCAATACAGGCGTTTTGTGTCATTGGATGATGATTTTGCACAGACTGATCAGGAAATCGAAATGGAAAACATGTTGAATGACACCCGCGATTGGATTGTTCCGCCGCTTTTTCAGCTTCAAAAACGCATGAAAAAAGCGAAGACGGTTCAAGAGAAGGCAGAGGCGCTCTATCGTTATTTAGAAGAGACGGATGTGCCGCTGAAGCTGGATCAGGAAAGGCAGCGTGCTGAGGATGACGGCAGAATCATTGAAGCGCAGCAGCATCAGCAGGCGTGGGACGCAGTCATTCAGCTGCTTGAGGAGTTTGTTGAAATGATGGGAGATGATGAGATTTCTCTTGATTTGTTTCAGCAAATGATAGAAGCCGGCGCGGAGTCGCTTACATTTTCTCTAATTCCGCCTGCGCTTGACCAGGTGTTTGTCGGCAATATGGATTTGTCCAGAATGTATGGCACCTCCTGCACCTTTGTGCTCGGGGCAAACGACGGCGTTCTGCCGGCACGCCCTGATGAAAACGGGGTCCTGTCGGATGACGACCGGGAATGGCTGAAAACGATTGGGATTGAGCTATCCTCAGGCGGACGAGAGCGTTTGCTTGATGAGCACTTCCTCATCTACATGGCGTTTTCAAGTCCGTCTGACCGGCTTTACGTATCGTATCCGATTGCTGATGCGGAAGGAAAAACGCTTTTGCCGTCGATGATCGTTAAGCGGCTGGAAGAACTGTTTCCGCATCATAAGGAGCGCCTGTTAACAAATGAACCTGAACAGGTCAGCGATGAGGAACAGCTGATGTATGTTGTGAATAAAAGCGTGGCACAGTCCTTTACCGCGAGCCAGCTCAGGTTATGGACTCGGGAATACGACATCAGCGACGTCTGGTGGAGCACGTACAATGTGCTGATGAGTGAGCCGGACAGGCTGCAATCGAAAAAGCTGTTCTCAAGCCTGTTTTTCCGGAATGAAGTGAAGCAGCTTGAACGCAGCGTGTCGAGACAGCTCTATGGTGAACGCATTCAGGGCAGTGTCTCAAGAATGGAAACCTTTAACGCGTGTCCGTTTTCCCATTTTGCGTCACACGGGCTGCATCTGAAGGAACGGCAATTCTTCAAGCTTGAAGCACCGGATATCGGCCAGCTGTTTCATTCCAGCTTAAAGCTGATTTCAGACAGGCTGCGTGAGCAAAAGCTGGATTGGCGCGATTTAACGAAAGAGCAATGCGAGCTGTTTTCCTATGATGCGGTAGAGCGGCTGGCACCGAAACTGCAAAAGGAAATTCTGCTCAGCTCAAACCGGCATTATTATGTGAAGGAAAAACTGCAAAAAATTGTGACACGTGTATCCGGCATTTTAAGCGAGCATGCGAAAGCGAGCGGATTCGTACCGATCGGGCTTGAACTGGGCTTTGGAGGAAAAGGGCCGCTTCCGCCGCTGACCTTTCAACTGAAAAACGGCTGTACGATGGAACTCGTCGGGCGAATTGACCGTGTTGATAAGGCTGAAAGCTCAAAAGGCCTGCTCCTCAGGATTGTCGATTATAAATCAAGCGACAAAGGCCTTGACTTAGCGGAAGTATATTACGGATTGGCACTGCAAATGCTGACGTACCTTGATTTATCGATTACACATTCAGCTGACTGGCTCGGGATGAGGGCGACGCCTGCCGGAGTGCTGTATTTCCATATTCATGACCCGATGATTCAATCTAATCTCCCGCTTGGGCTTGACGAGATTGAACAGGAGATCTTTAAGAAATTTAAAATGAAGGGCTTGCTCCTCGGTGATCAGGAAGTGGTTCGTCTCATGGATACAACCCTTCAAGAGGGACGTTCAAATATCATAAACGCCGGCTTGAAAAAAGACGGATCTCTTAGATCAGACTCGGCCGCAGTCGGTGAAAAGGAATTTGATCTTTTGACAAAGCATGTGCGCCGCACCTTCCAGGAAGCGGGCGAACAAATCACCGACGGACGCGTATCCATTGAGCCTTACAAAATGAAGAACAAGACGCCGTGCACATACTGTGCGTTCAAATCAGTATGCCAATTTGATGAATCACTGGAAGAAAACGAGTATCGCCCATTAAAGGCTGAAAAGGACAAGACGATACTTGAGTGGATAAAAAAGGAGGCGGATGGCAATGAACATTCCTAAACCGGCAGACAGCACATGGACAGATGACCAATGGAATGCCATTGTTTCAACCGGCCAGGATATTCTTGTGGCAGCGGCTGCGGGCTCTGGTAAAACCGCTGTGCTCGTTGAACGAATGATTCGGAAAATCACCGCGGAGGAAAACCCAATAGATGTAGACCGTCTTCTCGTTGTGACATTTACAAACGCCTCAGCGGCAGAGATGAAGCACCGAATCGCAGAAGCCTTGGAAAAAGAGCTTGTACAGCGCCCCGGCTCGCTGCATATCAGACGCCAGCTTTCTCTTTTGAACCGGGCCAGCATTTCGACGCTCCATTCCTTTTGCCTGCAAGTGCTGAAGAAATATTACTACTTGATCGATCTTGACCCGGGCTTTCGGATAGCTGATCAGACGGAAGGTGAGCTACTGGGGGATGAAGTGCTTGACGAGCTGTTTGAAGACGAATACGCAAAGGGCGAAAAGGCGTTTTTTGAGCTTGTTGATCGCTATACGACAGACCGGCATGATCTGGATCTGCAATTTCTCGTTAAACAGGTGTACGAGTATTCCCGATCCCATCCCAACCCGGAGGCGTGGCTGGAAAGTTTTGTTCATTTGTATGATGTATCAGAAAAGAGCGCCATCGAGGAGCTGCCGTTTTATCAATATGTCAAAGAAGATATTGCAATGGTGCTTAACGGGGCGAAGGAAAAGCTCTTGCGCGCGCTTGAGCTGACGAAAGCGCCGGGCGGCCCGGCGCCGCGTGCTGACAATTTTCTTGATGATCTTGCGCAGATTGATGAACTGATTCAGCATCAGGATGATTTCATTGAACTATATAAGCGGGTGCCCGCCGTCTCTTTTAAGCGTGCCAAAGCAGTAAAAGGGGATGAGTTCGATCCAGCGCTCCTTGATGAGGCGACAGATTTGAGAAACGGCGCAAAAAAACTGCTTGAAAAGCTCAAAACCGACTACTTCACGCGAAGTCCTGAACAGCACTTGAAAAGCCTAGCCGAGATGAAGCCTGTCATTGAAACGCTCGTACAGCTTGTCATCAGCTATGGAAAACGATTCGAAGCTGCGAAACAGGAAAAATCAATCATCGATTTTTCTGATTTGGAGCATTACTGTTTAGCGATTTTGACAGCTGAGAATGACAAAGGTGAACGTGAGCCGAGCGAGGCTGCAAGGTTTTATCAGGAACAGTTTCATGAGGTGCTCGTTGACGAATATCAGGATACCAACCTCGTGCAGGAATCGATTCTGCAGCTCGTCACAAGCGGGCCGGAGGAGACTGGCAACCTGTTTATGGTAGGAGATGTCAAACAGTCGATTTATCGATTCAGGCTTGCGGAGCCGCTTCTTTTCCTCTCTAAATACAAACGGTTTACAGAGAGCGGAGAAGGCACGGGGCGGAAAATCGATTTAAATAAAAATTTCCGAAGCCGGGCTGATATTTTAGACAGCACAAACTTTTTATTTAAACAGCTGATGGGCGGCAAAATCGGTGAGGTCGATTATGACGAGCAGGCCGAGCTGAAGCTTGGTGCAGCGTATCCGGACAATGACGAGACGGAAACAGAGCTGCTGCTGATCGACAACGCAGAAGATACGGATGCAAGCGAGGAAGCAGAAGAGCTTGAAACGGTGCAGTTTGAGGCAAAAGCCATCGCTAAGGAAATTCGCAAGCTGATTTCATCGCCATTTAAGGTGTATGACGGAAAAAAGAAAACACATCGCAATATTCAATACCGAGATATCGTGATTTTGCTCCGTTCGATGCCGTGGGCTCCGCAAATCATGGAGGAGCTGAGAGCACAGGGCATACCGGTTTACGCCAATTTAACGTCAGGCTATTTTGAAGCGGTCGAAGTCGCCGTCGCGCTTTCTGTGCTGAAGGTGATTGATAATCCGTATCAGGATATACCGCTTGCCTCTGTGCTGCGCTCACCGATTGTCGGAGCGGATGAAAACGAGCTGTCTTTGATCCGGCTTGAAAATAAAAAAGCGCCGTACTATGAGGCGATGAAAGACTACCTGGCTGCTGGTGACCGGAATGATGAGCTTTATCAAAAGCTAAATACGTTTTACGGACATCTGCAAAAATGGCGCGCGTTTTCGAAAAACCACTCAGTATCTGAGCTGATTTGGGAAGTGTACCGCGACACCAAATATATGGATTATGTCGGCGGGATGCCGGGCGGAAAACAGCGCCAGGCCAATTTGCGTGTTCTTTATGACAGGGCGCGTCAATATGAATCAACGGCATTTCGCGGCTTGTTTCGTTTCCTGCGGTTTATCGAACGCATGCAGGAACGGGGCGATGATCTTGGTACGGCGAGAGCGCTCAGCGAGCAGGAGGATGTTGTCCGCTTAATGACGATCCACAGCAGCAAAGGGCTCGAATTTCCAGTCGTGTTTGCAGCAGGTCTCGGCCGGAATTTCAACATGATGGATTTGAACAAATCGTACCTGCTGGATAAGGAGCTCGGATTTGGCACGAAGTATATTCATCCGCAATTACGCATCAGCTATCCGACACTTCCGCTCATTGCGATGAAGAAAAAAATGCGCAGGGAGCTGCTGTCAGAGGAATTGCGTGTTCTCTATGTTGCATTAACGAGAGCGAAGGAAAAGCTGTTTCTGATTGGCTCATGTAAGGATCATCAGAAACAGCTTGCAAAATGGCAGGCATCCGCGTCCCAAACTGATTGGCTTCTGCCAGAATTTGACCGCTATCAGGCGAAAACGTATCTAGATTTCATCGGGCCGGCTCTTGCCAGGCACAGAGACTTGGAGGATTTGGCTGGTGTGCCAGCACACGCTGACATCTCAGATCACCCGGCTCGTTTTGCCGTTCAAATGATCCATTCCTATGATTTGCTTGATGATGATCTGGAAGAAAGAATGGAAGAAAAAAGCGAGCGCCTAGAAGCGATCCGCCGAGGTGAACCAGTTCCCGGCTCGTTTGCGTTTGATGAAAAAGCCCGCGAGCAGCTGAGCTGGACATACCCGCATCACGAGGTGACGCAAATTCGGACAAAGCAATCGGTTTCTGAGATCAAAAGAAAAAGAGAGTACGAGGATGAATACAGCGGCAGGGCCCCTGTAAAACCGGCTGATGGAAGCATTCTGTACAGACGTCCCGCTTTTATGATGAAAAAAGGCCTGACAGCGGCAGAGAAAGGGACTGCTATGCATACGGTTATGCAGCATATCCAACTGTCACATGTGCCGTCGATAGAAGAAGCTGAGCAGACGGTTCACAGGCTTTATGAAAAAGAGCTTCTCACTGAAGAACAAAAAGACGCTATTGATATAGAAGAAATTGTGCAATTTTTCCATACGGAAATCGGCGGACAGCTGATCGGCGCAAAGTGGAAGGACCGGGAAATACCATTCAGCTTAGCGCTTCCGGCCAAGGAGATCTATCCTGATGTACAGGAGGCAGATGAGCCGCTTTTAGTGCAGGGTATCATTGACTGTCTCTATGAAACTGAGGACGGATTATATCTATTGGATTATAAGTCGGACCGGATTGAGGGCAAATTCCAGCATGGATTTGAAGGAGCGGCCCCGATCTTGAAGAAACGATATGAAACGCAAATTCAGCTGTATACGAAGGCAGTGGAGCAAATTGCAAAAACAAAGGTAAAGGGATGTGCGCTTTATTTCTTTGACGGAGGGCACATTCTGACATTATAGCGAGATCCATAAGCTCCGGAATTTCAGGCGGAGCGGGTCTCGTTTTCTATATAAAAGAGAGGTGAAAGCATTTGCGGATTTTACATACGGCTGACTGGCATCTTGGAAAAACGCTTGAAGGAAGAAGCAGGCTGAGTGAACAGGCCGATGTGCTGGATGAAATGAATACGATTGTAAAGGATGAGCAGATCGATGCCATTGTAATGGCGGGGGATGCATTTGACACCGTAAACCCGCCGGCTTTAGCCGAGCAGCTGTTTTATGAAAGCCTGTCTGCGCTTAGCGACAGAGGAAAGCGCCCGATCGTAGTCATTGCCGGAAACCACGATAATCCTGACCGTTTGTCAGCCGCTTCACCGCTGACACATGAAAACGGCATTCATTTAATCGGTTATCCGACAACAGAGCCGATTCATATTGAAGTGCCTTCAGCAGGAGAGCTTTTGGCGGTTGGAGCGCTGGCGTACCCATCTGAAGCAAGGTTAAATGAAGTGCTATCCGATACGTTTGATGAAAAGCTGCTCCGTGATCACTATGATGTGAAAATCAGGCAGGCGTTTGAGCATATGACAAGCCGGTTCCGGAACGATGCAGTGAAGATTGCCGCAAGCCATATTTATGTGGCAGGCGGAAACCAAACCGATTCAGAGCGGCCGATTGAAGTCGGCGGTGCATACACGGTGGCTGCTGAAAGCCTGCCGGCAGATGCCGCTTACGTTGCGCTCGGCCATTTGCATCGCCCGCAAACGATCAAGCGGGCGCGGACGCTTGCGCGTTATTCAGGATCTCCGCTCGCCTACAGCTTTTCTGAAGCGGGCTACGCAAAATCAGTGACGATTGTGGACGCAAAGCTTGGGGAAGAGGCCACTTGGCAAGAGGTGTTATTATCAAGCGGCAAGCCCCTTGTGAAGTGGAAAGCGGCAAATGGATTAAGTGAGGTGTACAGCTGGCTGGATGAAGGCAGAGATCAGAATGCTTGGATTGACCTGGAAATCCGTGTCACAGACCAGCTGTCACTTGAAGAGATTCACAGGCTGCGGAAGGCGCACCCAGGCTTTATCCATATCAGGCCGGTTTTTGAAGAACAGAACAAAGACCGGGAACGGATCGAGGTTAAGCATGTATCCATCGAAGACCGATTTAAGAAATTTTATGAAAAACAAACTGGCGGCGCGGTGCCGGATGAAGAAATGGTGAAGCTGTTTTTAGAGCTTGCATCAGGCGTTGAAGAGGAGGATGCGAAATGAAGCCGATCACCTTAAGCATTAAGGGGCTCCACAGCTTTAGAGAGGAGCAGACGATAGATTTTGAAGGCCTATCCGGTGCCGGTGTTTTCGGCATTTTCGGGCCGACAGGAAGCGGTAAATCCTCTATACTCGACGCAATGACGCTTGCTTTATACGGAAAGGTGGAACGGGCGGCGAATAATACGCACGGTATCTTAAATCACGCCGAAGATACGCTGTCTGTTTCCTTTACCTTTGCGCTTCAGTCGAATCATCAAATCTCATACAAAGTCGAGCGTGTGTTTAAGAGAACGGATGAAATGAAGGTGAAAACGGCACTTTGCCGCTTCATCGAAATCAAGGACGAGCATACGGTGCTGGCTGATAAAGCCAGCGAAGTGAATAAAAGAGTGGAGGAGCTCTTGGGTCTGACGATCGACGATTTTACGAGAGCGGTGGTGCTGCCCCAAGGGAAATTTGCTGAATTTCTGTCTTTAAAAGGGGCAGAGCGCAGGCATATGCTTCAGCGTTTATTTAATTTGGAGCAATATGGAGACAGGCTTGTGAAAAAGCTGAGACGGCAGGCGCAGGAAGCCAATGCGAGAAAAAATGAAATGCTTGCTGAACAGTCCGGTCTCGGTGAGGCGAGCTCAGAGGCAGTGGAGCAGGCTGAAAAGGCTCTCGAACAAGCTGAAGCCCGGCTGGAAGCGATGAGGAAGAACCGTGATCAGGCGAAGGAGCGGTTTACAGAGCATCAGGAGATATGGAATGTCCAAAAGGAAAAATCCGCTTATGAAGAAGAGGAAAAACGTCTCGCAGAAGAACAGCCGCATATAGACAGCATGCAAAAACGCCTGCTGGAAGCAGAAACAGCAGCAGCCCTTAAGCCCTATGCGGACCGGTACGCAGAAGCGATCCAGCATGAGGAGCAAGCTGAAAAGGAACAAACGCTAGCCCAAAAGGATTTAGCAGACCGGACAGCTTTCTTTCAGCAAAAACATGAAGAGTATGAAGCGTGGCGCCAGCATAAAAGCGAGAAAGAGCCTGAGCTTTTATCCAAACAGGAACAGCTTTCACGCTTGCAGGAAATCGAAATCAAACTGAGTGAGGCCAAGCAAGAGGAAGAGCGCAAAAAGGCTGACCTCCGGCAGAAAGAAGAGGCTCTTCAATCTGTCATGAATGAATTAGAGACCGTAACAGATCGCCTGACACGAGGGCAAAACAGACAGACAGAATTGAAGCAGCAGCTCAAATCCCTGCAGGTGACATCCGATGAGCGAAAAAGCTGCCAGCAGGCCGCAGAAATGGCATTGCGCATCAGACAAACCGAGGAGCAAATCAAAAAAGAGAAAAAACGAAGTGACGAATTGAACCTCGTGCTTCAGAAGATGAATGAAGAGAAGAATACACTCGTTCAAAAGACGGAAGCGGAAGAAAACAACATCATTCAGGCATATGAGGCAGTACAAACTGTGTACCATTTGGTGTGCGAAACGGAACGCTCATTAACACGTATGACGGAAGAGACTAGAAAGAGCCAACACACGCTTCACTTACAGCGTGAAAAAGCAAGGGTGGCACTGCTGACAAAAGAGTTAGCCCAAAAGCTGACTGCCGGTAAGCCTTGCCCGGTATGCGGTTCAACCGATCATGATCCATCTGCCTCAGTACATGAAACATATGAAGCCGACAGCCATCTTGAAGAGGACATTAAACAGACAGATGTATTATTGACGGAAGCTGCAGCTCTCAGCCAGGAGATTCTTTCAGCCAAAATTACGCTTGAAGAACAGTCCGCGCGCTTTATTGAACAGTGTCCGTTTTTGCAGACAATTCAAGCGCAGAACCTTGAAGCGGCAGCTTCCTTCGAACATCAGCCGGTGTATGAAGCATTTGAAACTGCCAAATTTGAATGGAAACGAATCAAGCAGGACATTCTTTCTGTTAAGACACGAATGGCACAAATGATCGGCGCCTATCAGGAGTCTTTAAAAAAGGCCGAGCAGCTTAATGAAAAAATCGGTTTTGAAAAAAGAGAAGCTGACCGTATTGAAAGCATCATCACCGAGCTTCAATCCTCAATGGACAGCAGTCTGAACATGTTTAAAGAAGCATTTCAGAATCAATCTGTGGACGAAGCAGAAAAATGGCAGCAAGCCATTGAAGAAAAGGACCGGGCTGCAGAAGAATGTGAAAAACGAATTGAGAAGAGTATCGCGTTTCTTGCTGAGCATGAAGCACAAAAGGAAAAACTGCGGGAATCGGGACACCGGCTTGAGCGGGAAAAGCTGGAGCTTCATTATGCGGCTGAACGCATAAAGAGCGTGATAGCTGATTATGAGCACGAACTCGGAGATTATGCAAAAGGAGATTCGATTCAAATCAAACTCCGCTCTGTCCAGCAGGATCTAAAGCTGTTAAAGGAAAAAGAACAATCTTTATATGAAGAACTGCAAAGCGCCCAAATGAAGCTCAACCAGGCGAAAAGCCGCGCTTCTGCAAGCGAGCTCACTCTTCAAGAGGCGAAGGGCAGATTGGAAAAAGCAAAAGCTGCTTGGCTTGAGCATACAAAAAACACCTCCTTTACCCGGACTGAGGAGGTTGAGCAAAGTTCCATCCCAGCTGATGAACTTGAAAAGATGAAAACCGGCATAGACCAGTTTATGGATAAACTGAAGCAAAATGCTGCAAACTTAAAACGAGTAGCAGAGATACTTGCCGGCAGAGCATTAACAGAGAGCGAATGGAACGAAACCGTTGCAGCATTACAAGAAGCTGAGGACGCATTTGGCGCTGCTATTGAGGAAAAAGGCGCGGCAGCAAAAGCACTGGCTGTCATTCGCGACCATCATAAACGGTTTAATGAAATTGAAGCTGAACTGAAAAAATGGCAGACGCATATCGACAGGCTGGACAAGCTGCAAGCTGTGTTTAAAGGCAATACCTTCGTCGAATTTTTAGCTGAGGAGCAGCTTGAAAGCGTTGCGAGGGACGCCTCAGCAAGACTCAGTATGCTGACAAGACAGCGCTATGCCATCGAAGTAGATTCAGAAGGCGGCTTTGTGATGCGGGATGACGCGAATGGAGGCGTAAGACGCCCGGTTTCCAGTTTGTCTGGAGGAGAGACCTTCCTCACCTCGCTTTCACTTGCTCTTGCGCTGTCTGCGCAGATCCAGCTTCGCGGGGAATACCCGCTTCAGTTCTTTTTCTTAGATGAAGGCTTCGGCACACTGGATCAAGACCTGCTTGATACGGTTGTAACAGCCTTGGAAAAACTTCAGTCAGACAATCTGGCTGTCGGTGTCATCAGCCATGTGCAGGAACTGCGTGCACGGCTTCCGAAAAAGCTGATCGTCCATCCGGCTGAACCGAGCGGCCGCGGTACGCGGGTATCACTTGAGTTGATGTAAGGGAGGAGCGGATATGGCAAAGCAGACTGCCGGAATATGTGAGCTGTGCGGCCGGAGCGATGTCCAGCTGACAGAGCATCATCTCACACCGAAAGAGGAAGGCGGAGCGTTTTTGCCGACAGCGATGCTCTGTATTCCTTGCCATAAACAGATTCATACCTTATATACCAATCAAGAGCTCGCCGTACGTTTAAACGGAATGGCTGAACTCAGAAGCGATCCAGAGCTTGCCCGGTTTGTCAAATGGATCAGAAAACAGCCGCCTGAGAAGCTGATCAAAACAAAGAAATCAAATGAACGAAAAAAGAAAAAATGACTAAAAAGCAGCCCTCTCTTTGCAGAGCGGCTGCTTTTATCCGTTTCCAACCATATCCTGATCGTTGACATCGGGGTCTATATAATTTGTCGCGTTGACTGCGTTATTTAATAGAAGGAAATCTCCCGTGTTTCCTGCTCCCGAACCGAGCGCAGATTTTGAAGAGCTTTTCGGAGAAAGGTAAAAGGAATCACCAAAGTTTACGACTCCGCCCGATATGGAATTGATAGCTATAGGTCCGACAATTGCTGGCATAAACGACACCCTTTATCGAAGTCTCTGTTTATTATATGTTCTTGGCGGGCGATTGTGAGCGCGGAGACTGAATCTGTCTGATATGTTTGATTCTCGCATCACCGCGGATAAGCGAAGCTGAACCAGCATGTAAAACAGAAGAGGCGGAAACCCCTTGAATTTTGATGCTGCGAACATAAATAGCCGGCACCTCGTGGCAAAATGCGCTTTGTACACCTGTTTCGCGAATCGGCTTCACTGCCTGCTGCTGAAAGATTTGGTACTCCTTTTTGTTAAATGAGCCTTCATTATTGTAAAACGTGGACCGAGAACGCTGAACAGCAAATACTTTTACACTCATATCGATTTCATTTGTGTCGCCAACTTGAAACACACTTGCGATCCCGAGGGAATTAAACTTAACTAGTCTGATGCGTGATATGCGTTTAAGCATTATTCTGGCGCAATCGGAGCAAACGGCCCGATGATAAGAGATTCAGGCGGTGTATCAAAAATAGAAGACAGGTAGATGGATTCAGTGTCTCCGATGTGGAAAACGGAGGAACTGGACACACCGTTCATCCGGATGTCCCCGACTTCCAAGCTGCGGTTGATGACTGTAAAGATCATGCTTGCTCATCTCCTTTCATTTCTGATGGAATATGCTCCAGAAAGTGTTCTACAGCGCGGATGACATCACGCTTCACATGCTCAGCGATATGTTCTGCATATTGTGCAGGCGGTGTATTTTCTTCTTTTTTGATATGGGACATATAATAGTGAATCCGGCTGTCCATTTGTTTTCTGATGTCTTCAATAACATGATGTCTGTTTGTATCGTCAAGTCTGCTGTCATATTGGTTTTCAAGCTGTTCCAAAATATCTGGGATTTCCTCAGTTAAGTACATGTCGACATTCTGGCGGATCTGCTGCATGAGCTGAGCGCTCTCTTCCTGCTGCATCATCCCGATTTGCGGTGTCGACTGGCTGACTTCAAAGTTTTGGACGCTGTTCGGGTCAGTCGGATTTAAGCCGATATTCAAAGTCCCGTCGAGCCTTTCGATTTTCAGCTGATCAAATTTATACTCCACACGCTCAATGGTAGTGGCCGGCCGCTGTTTCATCGTATTCATTTCAGTTTGAATCTCTTTCAGCTGACGTTCGAGCTGCTGAATGTGAATTGCCTGCTGCTGAACGAAGGAATTCAAGTTTTGCAGGTAAGAGGAAACAGATTGATCATACATGTTCTTCACCTCTTTCATATGATTAACGGCCAGGAGGCTGGAGCGGGACCAATGAACCTGTGTCGGGCTCCTGCAGCTGGAGCGGTTGCCCTGAGCCAGAAACTTCTGGTGCCGGTTCTACATAACTCCCTGTATTATACAAATTTGACAGTGACTTGATTGATCCGGCGCTCCCGATTTGCAGAATGGAGGAGTTGCTGATTGATTCCAGCCGGAGATAGTTGATTTGAATGGTTTGATTAATATAGAAGTTCATGAGCCTCACTCCTTTTACGCATTGGCCACGATCGGCTGATCAACCGCATCATTGTCATACACATTCGTCGCGTTTTGATAATTCATCACCTTGAGGCTGTCGCCGGTATTAAAGCTGCCAGCACCGGCAAACGTTCTGACCTGAGCCTGAGGAGAAATCGTAATGCAGTCCCCGATGTGAACGACTCCGCTCGTACCAATCGCATTAATTTTAAACGCTCCGACAATGGCCGGCATACGAGCACATCCTTTGTTGAAAAATTAAAAAAAGACAGGTAAAGTGAAACGACAATTCTGATTTCAATTGGGCTATTCACGATAGCTTATGACAAACGCACATATGTGTGAGAGAAATTTAAAGGGGACATATCGGCTCTTTATGAAAGCGTTTTATTTTTTCGGGCCGTTATGTTTAAACATGGCAAAAGAGGATGTTGGTTATAAATTGAGCGGAAATGCGGCGAAGGATGCCGCTATCCGCCTATGGTGATTTTTGTTTATTTCTTTGGTGTTTTTGCGTGTAGAATGCTTTTTGGAGTATGTCGTGCTGCGGTATTCGATTTTTGGGCGGGCACATTCTCGCCCTGAGGTATATCCCAGAAGTGCTGAGCAAAAAGCGGAGTTACATGTGGTGTATTCTAATTGTTATAGAAAATGATTTACATACGGGAGTTTTCAAGATATCTCCCAAAAATCATTTCTTCTTTAATCCGGGTATTCAGCAGGATATCCAGCTCTTGGCTGCATTGAATCGTTTCTTTTGAATTCATGCCATATTTTTGTGCGGTTTCAATTAGTGTGATCCTCATTTCTTCAATTTTACTGTTCATTACGCTATCTCCAATTCTAGATTTTATTTTGATATAAATACAGGATATCGTTAGTATAACCTATTTTGGCTCAAAAGGTTGCCTTTCGTCAATTTGACTAAAAAAGCGACAATTTTTGCTGCGGCCTTTTTTAATGGAGAAAGGACTAAAGTCTTGCTAAGTGTGCTTGCAAAAAGTCCTGCCGTTCCTCAATTTCTCTAAGTATGTTTGTCTGCTCCTTTTCGATCTGAAAGGGGCTTTTTTTGATAAAAGGATCATCAGCAGCACTTTGACAAATGTCAAGGTGCCATTCGTTGATGAGAGGAGATAATCGTTCAATAGTAAACGACCGCTTCAGCACGTTTTTCATTAATGTGTGATATTGCGACCGGAAGGCGGGAATGGATAGAAGCCTTGACGAAAGCGTCTTTCCTTTTGTCAGAAGCGGGTCTTCGTCATACCATTCTTGTACGGCAAGCGATCTTGTCTCTATCGGGGAAACGTAAAGCCGGCCGGATTCGTTTAAACAAAATGTGTAGTAAAAGCCTTGATTGGTGCAGGCGTTGCCGATCAGCCACAAAAAAAACAGCTTGACATCCAGATACAATTTAATCCTTTCAGCCAATTCGTCATCTCCGGCTGTGCGGATCAGTTTGAAAAATTCATGTAAGAATGCCGAGGAATCATTGTTAAAAAGGGACAACGGAACCCTTGGATCGGCCGTCTTCACTCCGTAACTCGTTTTACTGGCTGGCTGATGGTTCTTGATATTCAAATAAATGCCTTCAGGCTGGCCATTGATGGTCAGAAAGCTGTACGAGGCAGCGGGAGCAGGTACGCCGATCTGGTCAAAAAAACAATAGGCGAGTCTGCGCCGCATCAGGGACTGATCATCCTGTTCTGCATTCAAAAAAAGTGTCCTTTCACCAAGCAGAGACTTTTCCCAGCTGATTTCATAGGATGCCTTTTCCGCTCTGTCACGCTGTGTGAGAAGAATGGGAGAAACAGATCGATCTGTTACGAAAAGCCCCTTGGCAGTACCTTTACTTTTCAGCTGCTCCCGATGAAAAAATAAATGCACGCGCTCCATATTCTTTCCTCCTTCTCAAAACGACATTTGTATGATATGTAGAGCAAGCCCGTCCTGAAACGAAATGAAAACGGAAATGAGAAAAAGGGATTTCAGCATTCGACAGAGAATACATGAAGGAGCATTCTGATTTAAAAGATGATGGAGGAATAACATGAAATTTGCGACAGGGGAACTTTACAACCGAATGTTTGTCGGCCTGATCATTGATGATGAGAAAATTATGGATTTGCAAAAGGCTGAAAAAAAACTGTTTGAACTTGAGACGATTCCGGGATCGCTGATTGAATGTATCGCAGAAGGGGATAAATTCGTTGCGCATGCAAGGCAGCTGGCCGAGTGGGCAAAGAAACCGAATGATGAGCTGGGATCATTTATGTATTCATTATCTGAGGTGAAGCTCCATGCACCCATTCCGAAGCCATCAAAAAATATCATCTGCATCGGCAAAAACTACCGGGATCACGCGATTGAAATGGGGAGCGAGGCTGATATTCCGGAGCATCCGATGGTATTTACAAAATCGCCGGTAACGGTTACGGGGCATGGTGATATCGTAAAGAGCCATGAAGAGGTTACCTCTCAGCTTGATTATGAGGGAGAACTTGCTGTCGTGATCGGAAAAAGCGGGACCCGCATTTCAAAAGAAGATGCATATGACCATGTTTTCGGATATACGATTGTGAATGATATCACGGCGCGTGATCTGCAAAAAAGGCATAAGCAGTTTTTTATTGGAAAAAGCTTGGATACGACATGTCCGATGGGGCCCGTGCTTGTACATAAATCATCGATTCAGGAGCCAGAGCGCCTCAAGGTTGAAACAAGAGTCAACGGCGAGCTGCGCCAATCCGGTTCAGCAAGCGATATGATCTTTTCCATTCCGGAATTAATTGAAACCCTCTCAAAGGGGATGACGCTTGAAGCGGGCGACATCATTGCCACCGGTACCCCGTCTGGTGTCGGTAAGGGGTTTACGCCTCCAAAATTCTTGCGGTCAGGTGACAAAATTGATATTACAATTGACCCGATCGGAACGCTGTCAAACCAAATTGGCTGAATAAAACTGGAGGGCGGTCCCGGACCCGCCCGTTTTTTCTGATAATCATCTTTGTGGCAGAGGACAAGTTCATGGTACTATAAGTGGGGTAATTTATCTGATAGGGGGAACATATATGACACACCTACATATTACGACATGGGTGGTAGCGCTGATTCTGCTTTTCGTCAGCTACTCGCTGTATTCGTCAGGAAGTGCAAAGGGCGCAAAAATCACTCATATGATTCTGCGGTTATTCTATATCCTTATTATTTTGACAGGAGCTGAGCTGTTTGTCCGTTTCGCCAACTGGAACGGAGAATACGCCGGCAAAATGATTCTGGGCATTATCACCATCGGCCTGATGGAAATGCTCCTCATCCGCAAGAAAAAAGAAAAATCAACAGGAGGCCTGTGGATCGGCTTCGTCGTTGTCCTTTTGCTGACAGTGCTGCTCGGTCTGCATTTGCCAATCGGTTTTCAATTGTTTTAATAGAAAAACCTATGAACCCGGCTCTTTGATAGAGTTGGGTTTTTTTATATTTATCCCCTTATATTCCAAATCATTTAAAATAACCTTAAAATTCCCTGTAAGCGGTATCTCGTCCTATGAAATTATGATACCTTCAAGGAGATTCATTATTTTGCAGGAGGGATAACATGAAATGCAGAAAATTCAGCTCGTTTGTGGCGGCAGTGCTTATTTTTGCACTGATTTTCAGCCTTTTTTCTCCGGGAACCAAAGCTGCAGCGGCCGGCGCGATCGATCAGGCGGCTGCTCTGGAAAACGGCAAAGAGCAGACAGGCGCCATGAAGGAGCCGGAACAGGTGAAATGGTACAAAGTGACCCCGGGAGCAACGGATATTCAGAAACACTCACATATGGCACTGACCGTAAAGAGTGATTCAGTACTGAATGTATCTGTATATCCAAGTAAGGAAAAAGCGCTTAAAGATGAAACGTTTGAGATGTACCGTTCTTTCACAGCGGAGGATGGAAAAAGCGAAGTCATTTTTCCATACGCGTGGAGCGGCCCTTACTATGTAAAAGTTGAATACCTCGGAGAAGAAGAGCCAGAGGACGGCGGAACGGCAGAAGCAGCTGCAGAAGCCAAGTATACGATTGGGTATAAAGGCACCAAAAAACAGCCGTCAGATTTAGAAGAGGAAGAAGCTTGTCCGGTTGAAATGAGTGTCGATCAGAAGAAATCAGGAAAAGGCATCCTAGATAAGTTGAGAGCGATTCGTGATGAGCAGCTGAGCCAAACAGCAGAAGGCAAAGAACTGACAAGCCTTTATTACAAAGCAGCACCGTTTATCGTTGCAAAGCTCGCACTCAATAAAACAGCAAGAAATGAAATCTATCAGGATCTTGTGACATTAAAGCCGTTATTTGACGATGTGTCAGAAAACGGAGCATCATCTTCGTATAAGATCACTGAAAAGGATCAAAAAGCGATCAACCGGCTATATGATAAAGCTTTACAATCAGTCCCGTCATTCCTTAAAGAGGAGATAAAGAAACAAGCGGACCGACTAAATATGAAGCAGCTGCAAGGCAAAACAGCCGGAGCCATTTTAACAGAAAACAATATTGCAGCAAAAAGTGAAGTTCAGACAACAAAGGTTATTTTCAAGGTGAAGGACAATAAAAGCCTCTCATCCGTACATAATGAAATGAAGGGCTTTTCTGCAAGCGCGCAATCGAAAAAAGACATATCTAATGTGAAAAAGGCAAAGAAACTGTTTGACAATCTGTATTCATTTGAACTTCCGAAAGATGAGAAACAGAACGGCGCATATACGGCAAGCGCCAAAAGGGTCAAAAGCGCTGCTGCGACACTATCCAAGATGTCCAATGTAGAGTTTGCGGAACCCGTGCAGGAATACAAAAGCCTGGCAAACGATATTCAGTACCCTTATCAATGGCCGCTTAAAAACAACGGTGAAAACGGCGGTGTCAAAAACGCGGATGTGAAATATGAGCCTGCCAACACATTGCTGTCCAAACGCAAGCTTAACGATACACTCATTGCAGTAGTAGACACAGGCGTAGACAGCACGCTTGCTGATTTAAAAGGAAAAGTAAGAACAGATCTCGGACACAATTTTGTCGGACGAAATAACAATGCAATGGATGATCAGGGGCATGGGACGCATGTCGCAGGCATTATTGCGGCCCAAAGCGATAACGGCTATTCAATGACCGGATTGAATGCCAAAGCAAAAATCATCCCTGTAAAAGTGCTTGATTCCGCAGGTTCCGGAGATACTGAACAAATTGCTCTCGGCATCAAATATGCTGCTGACAAAGGAGCAAAGGTGATTAATTTAAGTTTAGGCGGAGGCTACAGCCGCGTGCTTGAATTTGCTTTGAAGTACGCGGCTGACAAAAATGTGTTGATTGCCGCAGCCAGCGGGAATGATGGAGAAAATACCTTATCTTATCCTGCATCTTCTAAATATGTGATGTCAGTCGGCGCAACGAACCGCATGGATATGACCGCTGATTTCTCTAACTATGGAAAAGGTCTGGACATCTCTGCTCCAGGGTCTGATATCCCGAGCTTAGTGCCGAACGGAAATGTCACGTACATGAGCGGAACGTCTATGGCGACGCCGTATGCTGCCGCTGCTGCAGGATTGCTGTTTGCTCAAAATCCTAAGCTGAAAAGAACAGAAGTTGAGGATATGTTGAAAAAGACGGCAGATGATATTTCCTTTGAAAGTGTCGATGGCGGAGAAGAAGAGTTGTATGACGATTATGGCGATCCGATTGAAATTCCGAAGACACCTGGTGTAGACTGGCATTCAGGCTACGGGCGGCTGAATGTCATGAAGGCTGTCAGCGCAGCTGATTTACAGCTTAAGGTCAACAAGCTGGAAAGCACTCAAACAGCTGTCAGAGGGAACGCGAAGGAAGGCACACTTATCGAGGTGATGAACGGCAAAAAGAAACTCGGCAGCGCCAAAGCCGGAAAAGACAATGCGTTCAAGGTTAATATCGCGACTCAAAAACAGGATCAAGTACTGTATGTGAAAGCAACAAAAGGCGATGCGAAAACATCGTATAAAGTTGTCGTCGTCAAAGGAAAACCTTCCGGCACACCGAAAGTAAACGCGGTGAAAACGAAGGATACGGCAGTAAAAGGGAAGGCAAACAGCAAAGCGATGATCAGAGTGAAAAACAAATCAAAGAAGGTCATTGCTTCTGCCAAAGCTGACGCAAAAGGAACGTTTTCGGTGAAAATCAAAAAACAAAAAGCCGGAACGGTGCTGTACGTCACGGCTGCGGATACAGATAAAAAAGAAAGCAAGGAAGCAAAAGTTGTTGTTGAAAAGTAACCAAAAAGCGGTGCTCGATGCACCGCTTTTTTATTTGCGCCCCCGTTGGACTGCTGAATACATAATGGATCGCTTTCCGTTTGAAGCCGTCCATTCAAAACGGTCTCCTGTCCCTTCGCTGCTGTAGTGATGCTGCATCGCGCATTGTGCGGTGTCATTTGAAAAGTGATAAAAGGACACACCCTGCCCCGCCGAAGTATTCGAAAAGACTCCTTTATTATAAGAAAAGACGCAATCGAATACCGATAAGCCGAAGCTGTGCAAGTGCTGCAGAAACGCGATAAAGGTTTCGTCGTCAAGAGAATCCAAAAGCGCCATGAGCGGCCGCTTGACTGATTTCTCATAGCGGATGCGTTCTCCGCCGGAAAGGGAGATGTTTTCTGCACCGCATGCCAAAACCAACTTGTCCTGAAAGCCGGCTTGCTCCCACTTTCCTTTATGATGGATCCAGATTGGGCTGTGTTGGAGACTGTCCGCCAGCAGTATATCACCTTCTCCGTTTTCGATTAAACAGATGCCGTCTTCGATGAGGATGGTGCCGTATTCCCATTTTCGTTCCCCTGTATATATCAATTGTTTCCGTTTCATCCATGCTGTCTCCTTTTTCTTCATTCCTCTCTTTTCTTTCCAATTCAAGCCTGTCCCATACAACTCTTTTATGGACAAATCAACTATCTGCCTATAGATGCATAAACTTACTAAGGTGCTGAAAGAAACGAAATTGTTACGAAAGAAACGGGATTGGAGCTGATGTCACATGTGTGGAATTACGGGTTGGGTCGATTTTAAAAAGCAGCTCGTCCAGGAAAAACAAACGATGGACAGAATGACAGACACTCTTTCCAAACGAGGGCCTGATGATTCAAACGTTTGGGGGGAGCACCATGTTTTATTCGGACATAAAAGACTTGCGGTTGTTGATATTGAAGGAGGACGCCAGCCGATGGCGTGTACCTATAAAGGGGATACGTACACCATTATTTACAATGGCGAGCTTTATAACACGGAAGATTTGCGCAAAGAATTGCGGGCGCGGGGCCATCAATTCGAGCGTACGTCAGATACCGAGGTGCTTCTGCACAGCTACATCGAATGGCAGGAAGACTGTGTCGACCATCTCAATGGCATATTCGCTTTCGCTGTGTGGGATGAAAAGCGTAATCTGCTGTTTGCCGCGAGAGACCGTCTCGGCGTAAAGCCGTTTTTTTACACGAAGGAAGGCTCTTCATTTCTCTTCGGGTCGGAAATCAAAGCAATCCTCGCGCACCCTGATATAAAAGCGCGAGTGGACAGAACGGGACTTTCTGAAATTTTCGGTCTTGGACCGTCCAGAACCCCGGGCACTGGCATATTTAAAGGCATAAAAGAAATCCGCCCGGCTCACGCGCTGACATTTTCCAAAGACGGACTTAATATTTGGCGTTATTGGAATGTTGAAAGCGAAAAACATACGGACAGTTTTGATGACACGGTTGCCAATGTCAGATCGTTATTTCAGGACGCGGTGACGCGGCAGCTTGTGTCGGATGTGCCGGTTTGCACATTCCTATCAGGCGGTCTGGACTCAAGCGCAATTACAGCGATTGCGGCGGGCCATTTTGAAAAGGAAGGAAAAGCACCGCTTCATACTTATTCGATTGATTACGAAGAGAACGATAAATTTTTTCAAGCAAGCGCTTTTCAGCCGAATGATGACGGACCATGGATTGAAAAAATGACAGAGGCTTTCGGCACAACGCACCACAAATGCGTCATCAGCCAAAAAGATCTCGTTGATCATTTGGAGGAAGCTGTACTGGTCAAAGACTTGCCGGGAATGGCGGATGTCGACTCATCCCTGCTGTGGTTTTGCCGGGAAATCAAAAAGGACTTTGTCGTCAGCCTATCGGGAGAGTGCGCGGATGAGATTTTCGGCGGGTACCCGTGGTTCCATACGGCAGATGTTGAGTCTGGCTTTCCATGGATGAGATCAACGGAGGAGCGGATCAAGCTGCTTTCTGACTCATGGCAGAAAAAATTGAATCTGAAAGAATACGTAAATGCCAAATATGAAGAAACCTTGGCAGAAACGCCATTATTAGATGGTGAAATGGGTGTGGATAAAGCAAGAAGACAGCTGTTCTATTTAAATATGCTTTGGTTTATGACGAACCTTTTGGATCGGAAGGATCGCATGAGCATGGGGGCGAGCCTGGAAGTGCGGGTGCCGTTCGCCGATCACCGGCTTGTGGAATATGTTTGGAATATTCCGTGGGAAATGAAAATGCATGATAATCGGGAAAAAGGCATTTTACGCAAAGCGCTTGAGGGCATTTTGCCTGATGACATTCTGTATCGCAAAAAAAGCCCGTATCCGAAAACACACCATCCGGAATATACAAAAGGCGTCAGCGAATGGCTGAAAACGATCAGAAGCCAAAAGGACTCCGTGCTCCATACCTTGCTGGACAGAAAACAATTAGATCAGCTTTTAGAAACGGAAGGCTCCTCCTTCAAGGTGCCGTGGTTCGGGCAGCTCATGAAGGGGCCTCAGCTGATCGCCCATCTTGCTCAAATTCATACATGGTTTGAAGCGTATCGCATTGATATTGATGAAGGATAAAGAAAAAGCCGATTCTGCTCAAAGGAATCGGCTTTTTCTTCATATACAATTGCGAGAAAACATAATAGACTTGAAGAAGCAGTGATACATAGGAGTGAAAAGAAATGAAAGAGATAATAGAAGCCTATCAGCAATGCGGCCAGATCGTCAGCGCCCGCGAACCAGCCTGTTACAAAGCATTTTCGTTTCTTCCGCTGAAGCAAAGGCAGGCAGCTAGGGCGGTTATGGCGTTTTGCCATACGGCAGCCAATGCGGATGAGAAGGCGTTATCTGCCATTAAAGCTGAGGCGGAAGATGTTTTTTCCGGTACGTATAACGGGAATCATTTTTTGTGGAAGGCTTTCGGCCATGCCTACCAGACATTTACACTGGACAGCGAGCCATTCCGTGAGTTCATTGCCGCACAGAAAGCGGAAGATAAACCGTTTGGAAACCTTGATGAATTGCTCATGCACGCATACCAGACAGGCGGGGCAGCCGGATTGATGCTTCTCCCGATTATGGCGCGCCGGCATCAGAAACAGCTGACACATGCAGCCGGTTCTCTCGGTTTAGCGATTCAGCTGATTCGGATTCTGAGAGATATCGGCACTGGCCAACAGCAAAAAAGCCGTATCCCTCGGGAAGTGATGCAGCAATTTGGATATACAGAGGACGACCTTCAAAAAGGCGTCGTGAATAAGGCGTTCACAATGACGTGGGAGTATATCGCTTTTGAAGCAGAAGCCTACCTTGAAGAGTGTCAGGATGCCTTGCCGCTATTTCCGCAGTATTCTCAAAAAACGGTGAAAGCCGCTCTTCATATGTACCGGGCTGTTTTAGAAAAAATCCGGGCGGAGCAGCACGATGTATTTCAACATCACTTCGCTCTCACAGAGACCGAAGTGAAGCAGATTCTCTCTGATATCTAAAAAACCCGGCCTTGATTGAGCCGGGTGTTACGCCATACCTTTTTGAATCCAGATACGTGAGCGCCATCTTCTGTACATTAAGATTCCCCGGACCCATTCATCCGCGATAAAAGAAATCCAAATGCCGGCAAGACCGAAACCGAGGTGGATGCCAAAAAGATAAGCAAGCGGGAGGCCGATGCCCCACATTGAAATCATTGCCATGTAAACCGGGAATTTCGCATCCCCCGCGGCCCGCAGAGAGTTAATGATAATGACATTAAACGAGCGGCCTGGTTCAAGGATAATGGTCATGGCAATCAATAGGCTTGCAGTTGCTATAATGTCAGGGCTTTGTGTGAAGAGTCCGATCAGGTCTTTTGAAAAGATCGTCATCAAAACAGAGGTAGCCGCAGCAATTCCGAGTGCCCAATATAAGCTCTTCATGCAGCGCTCATAAGCGGCATCAAATTGTTTGCCGCCGATATAACGGCCGATTAAGATTTGTGTACCCTGGCTGATCGCAGTGCCGAACAGCAAAATAAACATCGTAATATTTTGCGTATACACTTTTGTTGTCAACGCCTGTGCGCCCATGATGGCGATAAAAGACGTGACAATCATTTGCGAAAGGTTGTATGAAAGCTGCTCTCCCGCAGAAGGAATGCCGATTTTCAGCAGCTTGCGCAAATGTTCTTTATGCATATGAAAGACTTTTTTCAGCGACATCTTCAGCTGAATGCGTTTGTTGACAATCACAATCATCGCGATTAATCCGATGACGCGGGCGATAGATGTGGACATGGCCACACCGGCAACGCCGAGAACAGGAAAGCCGAACAAACCAAAAATCACAACAAAGTTTCCGGCAATGTTTAAAATGTTCATGCCGATAGTGACAAACATTGTATCTTTTGTGTAGCCGTAGCTTTTTAAGATCGCGCTGAATGTCATGATTAAAGCCTGAATAAAGGACAGACCTCCGACAACTTGTAAAAAGACTTTCGCATCAGGCATCAGTGCGTTTGATAATCCCATCATATGAAGCAGAGGGACAGCCGCGAAAAAGACGACGGCGCTGATGGCCAGGCTGATGAAGAAGTTGGCGCCGATTGACACATAAGCGACTTCCATGGCTTCTTTCTTTTGCCGTGAGCCTAGAAATTGCGAAATGATAACGGTCGTTCCTGTTGCGATAAAGCTGAACATCACGATAATTAAATTTAAAATCTGGTTGCTGACGCCGACTGCTGCCACGCTGTTATCCGAGTATTGGCTGAGCATCAGTGTATCGGCATTACCCATAAACATATATAATGAGACCTCAATGAAGATCGGCCAAGTAAGCGAAAATAATGAGAACGTTTTGTCAGCGGGTTTTTTCAAAGCAGTTGATTTGAAGACAGCTTGTTTCATAGTGTCTAACCCCTTTCGTAAATAAAATCAACGTTTTAAAGTGTACCTCCATTTCCTTATAATAAAAAGGGATAGAAACGATACTTCTTGTAAAAATCCGACTTAAAAAGGAGGATGATTCAAATGCCTCGCATCCTGTTTACAGTCCCGCCTTTTCCGGTATTTATCGCAGCTGGGGAAGGGGTTTTTAAGAAAGGAGAAACCCATGTGAAACGTGTATTCTCCGTGTTTGATCTGATATATGTCAAACAGGGAACGTTATATATAACGGAAAATGAAACATCGTTTTCTGTTGAAGGCGGCGAGTACATCTTGCTTTCTCCCGGTCTTGAACACTACGGGACGAAGGGCAGTGATGAAGCAACCTCCTACTATTGGCTTCACTTCGATGAACATCGATATGAATTTACGGCAAAGGGAGGCAGCAACTGGTCTGAGCTTCAGCAGGAAAAAGGGAGCTTCGAAGAGCCGGCCCGCTACGGATTGGCCTTGCCGAGAAAAGGCAAGGTGCAGCGCCCGCAGTTTATGGCGCAGCAGTTTGAAAAGCTGATCGATTACTCCGCGGAAAACTCTGATTTGCCGCTCAGAAAGCAAATCTTATTTGAGGAACTGATGCTGCATCTTCAAAAAGAAGCGTTCCAAATACCGTCTGCGAAAGAGCGGGTTGCCTGGGAGGCGGCCCGGTACTTACAGGAGCACTATAAGGAAAAGACGACAATCAAGGATCTGTCGCTCGCCCTTCACTATCATCAGGATTATGTGAGCCGCTGCATGCAGCAGGTGCTCGGCGTAACTCCGGCACAATACACGAACCGGGTGAGAATGACGGAAGCGAAGCGTCTTTTATCCTCTACAAATGATAAAATGGGCGTTATTGCGGAAACGGTCGGAATGGAAGATCCGACATACTTTTCAAAACTCTTTAAGCAGATAGAGGGCATTTCACCAATTGAATACCGGAAAATTGTCAGCCGGAAAGTTCAATAACCAGACGAGGGATGAACATGAAAACAACAATTTACGATGTGGCAAAGGCGGCGGGTGTCTCGATCACAACTGTGTCGCGTGTGATTAACAATACGGGGAGAATCAGCGGCAAAACACGGCAGAAGGTCATGAATGTCATGAATGAAATGGCATACACGCCCAATGTCCACGCCGCGGCGTTAACGGGAAAACGAACGAATATGATCGCTCTCGTGGCGCCTGATATTTCAAATCCGTTTTACGGCGAACTGGCTAAAAGCATTGAGGAAAGAGGGGATGAACTTGGTTTTCAAATCTTGATTTGCAGCACAGATTACGATCCGAAAAAAGAAACAAAGTATTTTTCTGTGCTGAAGCAGAAAAAGGTGGATGGCATTATTTTTGCAACAGGGATTGAAAGCCATGACAGTATGTCTGCTTTGGGGGAAATCGCCAGTGAACAAATTCCGATTGCCATGATTTCTCAGGATAAGCCGCTTCTTCCGATGGATATTGTTGTGATAGATGACGTTCGTGGCGGATATGTGGCTGCCAAGCATCTTCTGTCACTCGGCCACACGAACATCGCCTGCATTATCGGAGACGGGTCAACGACAGGCGAAAAAAATAGAATCAAAGGCTTCCGTCAGGCGATGGAGGAAGCGGGCGTGCCCATTGATGAATCACTTATCATCCAGACGCGGTTTTCCTTGGAAAGCGGCAAGGAAGAAGCGGGAAAATTGCTCGACAGGAACGCTCCGACTGCTATTTTTGCCTTCAACGACGTATTGGCCTGTGCCGCCATACAAGCTGCGAGAATAAGAGGCATAAAAGTGCCGGATGATCTTTCTATCATTGGTTTTGATAATACGATACTCGCAGAAATGGCGGCTCCGCCCCTGACAACCGTAGCCCAGCCGATAAAAGAGATGGGGCGGAGCGTCATCGAACTGCTGGCAGAAGCAATAGAGGGAAAACGAAAGGCGAAACAAAAAATAGTGCTCCCGCCTGAACTTGTAGTCAGACATTCTACATCACCGCTCAACACATGAGCCCGCTAATGAGCGGGTTTTTTCATTATGACAGTTGAAGCCAAAAAACATATTGCGTGTAAACCAAAGGCAGTGTAAAATGAAACCATCTTTTGAGAAAGCGCTTGCGCAAAATGGTAAAGCGGATAGAACCGCTATTTTTTTTAACTGTTAATAGAAAGCGCTTTCTTAAAGCGACCCTGAAATGAGATAAAGGAGAGGATGGGACGTGGAACATCAAGTAAGATGTGCAGTATTGGGATTAGGAAGGCTCGGTTATTATCATGCGAAAAATCTCGTCACCAGTGTGCCGGGGGCAAAGCTGGTTAGTGTCGGTGATCCGTTAAAAGGGAGAGCAGAGCAGGTTGCCAGAGAATTCGGTATCGAAAAATGGTCAGAGGACCCGTATGAAGTGTTAGAAGATCCCGGCATTGATGCTGTCATTATCGTAACGCCGACAAGCACACATGGTGATATGATCATCAAAGCAGCCGAGAACGGAAAACAGATCTTCGTTGAAAAACCGCTGACATTAAGCCTTGAGGAATCAAGAGCAGTTTCTGAAAAAGTGAAAGAGACAGGTGTCATCTGCCAAGTCGGCTTTATGAGACGATTCGATCCCGCATACGCAGATGCCAAACGGCGGATCGACGCTGGAGAAATCGGCAAACCTATCTATTATAAAGGCTTTACGCGCGACCAAGGCGCGCCTCCCGCAGAATTTATCAAACACAGCGGTGGAATTTTTATCGACTGTTCCATCCATGATTATGATATTGCCCGTTATTTGCTAGGGGCGGAAATCACTTCTGTTTCAGGACACGGCAGGATTCTGAACAATCCGTTTATGGAGCAGTATGGCGATGTGGATCAGGCGCTGACGTATATTGAATTTGACTCCGGCGCAGCGGGGGACGTCGAGGCAAGCAGAACCTCTCCATACGGACATGACATCCGGGCGGAGGTTATCGGGACAGAGGGCAGTATTTTCATAGGGACATTGAGACATCAACATGTGACCATCCTATCGGCTAAAGGGAGCAGTTTTGATATCATTCCAGACTTTCAAACTCGTTTTCATGAAGCCTATTGCTTGGAGCTTCAGCATTTCGCCGAGTGTGTCCGGAATGGAAAAACACCGATTGTGACTGATATTGATGCGACGATCAATTTAGAAGTGGGCATCGCCGCAACCAATTCCTTTCGAAGCGGCAGGCCGGTACAGCTAGATGTGAAGCGCGCTTATCCAGGTATGTAAAAGCTAATATGTTGCATTTGAGGCTTTCCGCAAAAAAAAGCAAGGACATTTTAGCCCTTGCTTTCTCTTTTCTCATATAAATAGTACATATAATCAGTAGGTATGCCTGAATGGCCCAGCTGTCTCAGCATGGCGGTTACGTTCCCTCTATGGTAAGTCCCGTGATTGACGACATGCAGGATGGTGTCTGCATAGGTTGATTCCAGTGTACCTAGTTTCGGATGCTGCATTGTGAAGGTCTGTTCTAAGTCCGTCTGGCGGCTGAAGAAATCATGATACTGTAACTCCAGCTCGGCAGCGTGCTGTTTAATCGCTGCCATATTACCTTGCGCGGACTCTAATTTGCCTGCGCTGTCTATAATCTCTTGGTAGGCCACTCCAGAAAGAACATTCAGCCAAATGTAGTCAGCCCTGCACATATGAAGCAGCACGTCGCTGACAGAAGGAAATACGCTCTTTACTTCTTGATAGGCAGTTTCCTCCGGCAGGTTTTCGATATGGGTAAATATTTTCTTGTTTGCCCAAGAATGATAGTCATAAAACTGTTTTGCATCAGTCATCAGCATGCCTCCTTTTCTAAGAAATTCGTTTTTTTCATTTGTTTCTCCTTCAATTGCAAAAGAGTGACACCCCAAAATATCCTGCCGCTGCCCACATTACCGCTGCAGAGCATTTGTTTACGATCAGCATAAGCCTGCCGCTCGTATCTATCGTCTGAAACAACCGGCCCGCTATTGCAAGGCTGATAAACCAAATCCAAGACACAGCGATGCAGGCGGCCATAAAGAGCCATTTCTCAAGCCCCGAATATTGAAGAGAGCTCGTGCCGATGACGCCGATCGTGTCCAGAATGGCATGCGGGTTTAAAAGAGAAACAGCGGCCGCAAACGCAACTTGCTTTTTTGGTGTGAACGTATGTTTCTCATTTTGGCTTGTGTTCGGACGGCTGTTCCAAGTCACCCAGCCCATATAGAGCAAAAATAAAAATCCGCCGGCTATCATGACTGTCTCAAACACAGGCAGCTCCTGCACAATGACAGATACGCCCGCAACGGCTAATATGATTAACAGGGTATCGCAGACTGAAGCACTGATGACAGCTGGGAGAGCCCGCCAAATATGCTTTTGCCACGCGCCTTGCTGAAAAATAAACACATTCTGCACTCCCAGCGGCAAAATTAAGCCAAACGCGAGCACAATTCCGTGAATGATTGCATTCATGCTGAAAAAGCTCCCTTCACATTTTTTTTAATCATAAGAGAGATTGTCACTAAAGTCTCCAGCCATTTGGTTGGGTTAGAAACCAGCCAAATGTATAATGTGTAAAAAAGGGAGGCATGACCTTGTCTCAATGGCAGCCAAGCCGAAAGTCGGATGTTCCGCTGCATCGGCAGATCGAACAATATATGAAAGACAAGATTCTTCACGGAGAGTGGGCTGTAGGGACGAAAATCCCCTCACAGAGAACGCTGGCCGACATGTTTCAAGTCAACCGCAGCACAGTCACAGCAGCCATAGATGAACTCACGTCTCAAGGCTTGTTAGAGGGAAGAAGAGGCGGCGGTACGAAGGTTGTAAACAGTACTTGGAGCGTGCTGGCGGCTGAGTCTCCGCTTGATTGGAGCAATTACGTCCGTTCGGGCATTCATCGCCCCAATTCTTCCATCATCCAAGCTATTAATCAGAACGAACCAAGAGCGGATATCATCAGATTAGGAACAGGAGAACTTTCACCGGATCTTGTGCCTGCTGACACAATGAGCCGGATGTTTCAGCAAATCAATCCGGGCGCCCTGTCTTTAGGATATGAGCAGCCGAAAGGAAATCGTCAGCTGCGGGGGGCAGTGGCCGACCATTTAAAAGGAAAGAAGATCCATGTGTCACCGTCTGCAATTTTAATTGTGTCCGGTGCACTTCAGGCACTTCAGCTCATCTCAATTGGACTTTTAAAACGAGATTCTGTCATTTTGACGGAGAAGCCGTCCTACCTTCAATCCTTGCATGTATTTCAATCAGCGGGGATGCGGCTTCGCGGCTTGCCGATGGATGGTGAAGGGGTCAAAGCGGGGCTTGTTTCTTCTTATCGAAAACAATATGGAGGACAGCTGCTTTACACGATTCCGTCGTTTCATAATCCGACAGGCACAGTCATGTCAGAGCAGCGAAGGAAAGAGATCATCAGCCTGTCAAGAAAAGAGCAGCTGCCCATCATTGAGGATGATGCGTACGGTGATTTATGGTTTGAAGAAAAACCGCCGCAGCCGTTGAAAGCAATGGATCATGAGGGCAATATTCTGTATCTGGGCACGTTTTCAAAAACGGTTAGCCCCGGTCTGAGAATCGGCTGGCTTGCCGGTCCGGAGCCGGTTATTGAAAGGCTGGCGGACATTAAAATGCAGACAGACTACGGATCAAGCGGCCTGTCCCAGTGGGCGGCTGCCGAGTGGCTGTCACAGGGATATTATGAAGAGCATCTGACTTGGGTACGCAGGAAGCTTAAAGAAAGGAGAGACGCCGCCGTTCATTTTCTCGAGCGGTATGCCGGGGACATTGCCACGTGGCGGATTCCCGCAGGCGGCTTTTATATTTGGGTGACATTTCACAAAAACCTGCCTGTCAGCCGTTTCTTTTATGGATTGCTGAAACGGCAGGTGCTTGTGAATCCCGGCTACATTTATGACGGTGAAGACCGAAACAGCATCAGGCTGTCATATTCCTATGCATCTCTTGGAGATTTGGAAACTGGCATTAAAGCGGCAGCTGAAACAGCACGCCGCCTGATGATGTCCTAGGCTTTGGTTATGTGATGACAGCTCCCAGTGCCCTGGCGAAGGCAATCGCGTGCTCAGGTGCGATTTTGCAGCCTTTCAATTTGTCGAGGGAGACATGAAGCTGTTCAAAACGGCACGTGCTGATGTCCATATTTTGAAGGGACGTGCCGGTAAAGCTGGCGCCTTCCAATTCGCACCTGTCAAAGTGTGTCTGCTGGAGCACCGTATTGCTGCATTCACTTTGCATAAGAGCACAGTGATCAAATCGAACTTGTTTCATATTTGAGTACGAAAATGAGCTGAAATGTCCGTGGCATTCCTCGAATGAAACATTCCGCAGCGTTGCTTCCGCCACATTCATTCCAACCATTTTTGACTGCTTAACTGAAGTTCTGTGAATGACAGCCCCGCTGAAATCGGCGTTTGATAAATCACATTTTTCAAAGATCACATCGGTCAGTTCAATATGCCGAAAAGACACATCGATAAAGACGACATTTCTGAATACCGTTTTTTCCACACAGAGTCTTTCGATATCTTCGCCGCAGATTGTACAATCTTCAAACAAATGCATGCTGATTACATCATCCTGCGTCACGGCATCATGAAAATCTGCAGTTTGCAGGTTTTCCGGTATGTTCGGTTTTTGAATTGCGATTTTATTCATGTGATGACATCCTTTGCTGCCCGAAAAACAGAGGCTTCCGGGTTCAATTTAATAGATCGTTAAGGAAATTGATACATATAGTAAATCGTGAAGAGCCTTTTCTTGGTACAGCAGCCCGCTTGTTTTGTAAGCATAAATGGAAAGCTTCCTATACGTCAAGGCGTTTACAGGCCGAAAAAGCCAAAGGGAACAGGAGGAATGCGGAATGGGGCATTACGTCAAAACCGAGGAGCATGTGACACTGTTTGTAGAGGATATCGGACATGGAAGGCCGATCATCTTTTTGCACGGGTGGCCGTTGAATCATAAGATGTTTGAATATCAAATGAATGAGCTTCCGAAAAGGGGATTTCGTTTTATCGGCGTTGATTTGCGGGGATATGGGCAATCTGACCGCCCTTGGGAAGGCTACGATTATGACACGATGGCCGATGATGTGAAAGCAGTCATTTATACGCTGCAGCTTGAGAATGCGATTCTTGCCGGTTTTTCAATGGGCGGCGCAATTGCAATCCGTTATATGGCAAGGCATGAAGGAGCCGATGTTGATAAGCTGATTTTACTGTCTGCAGCGGCCCCCGCGTTTACAAAACGCCCGGGTTATCCGTATGGGATGAGGAAGCAGGATATTGACGATATGATTGAATTGTTCAAAGCTGATCGGCCCAAAACACTGGCTGATTTAGGGGAACAGTTTTTTGAGAAAAAAGTGTCTCCAGAGCTTAGGCAGTGGTTTCTCAATCTGATGCTGGAGGCTTCCTCCTACGGGACGATCCACTCGGGCATCGCATTAAGAGACGAAGATCTCAGAAAGGAACTTGCTGCAATCAAGGTGCCGACGCTGATCCTGCACGGGAGAAAGGATAGAATTGCGCCGTTTGATTTTGCGAAAGAATTGAAGCGCGGCATCAAACAGTCGGAATTGGTTCCGTTTGCAAACAGCGGGCACGGAGCATTTTATGAGGAAAAAGAGAAGATCAACAGTTTAATTACGCAGTTCTCCAACTCATAAGAAAAAACCCGACATTGATCGGGTTTTTTATATAATTCCTCTGTTTTGCAGTGCGTTAATGATGAGATCAGCTCCATCGGAAATAGAGATCTGGTCTGACTCAATGATGAAATCGGGTGAAAGCGGCGCTTCATACGGAGAATCGATCCCGGTGAAATGTTTGATCTTTCCGTTTCGCGCTTTTTTATAAAGCCCTTTTGGATCGCGCTGTTCACAAACATGCAGTGGGCACTTCACATAAATTTCGAAGAACTCACCTTTAGGAAAGAGCGCTCTAACCATGTCCCGATCCTCTCTGAATGGAGAAATAAAAGCCGTTAAAATCATTTGCCCGCTGTCGACAAACAGCTTCGCCACTTCTCCGATCCGGCGGATGTTTTCAATCCTGTCACCAGTCTGAAATCCAAGATCTTTGTTTAAGCCGTGGCGGATATTATCACCGTCAAGCACGTAGCTCTGAATGCCCTTGCGGTAAAGCTTTTCATCGACTGCATTGGCCAGCACCGATTTTCCGGAGCCGGACAAACCTGTAAACCAGAGGACGCAGCTTTTGTGTCCGTTTAAGGACTGTCTGTCAGACTTCGAGATGGCAGCGGGATGCCAAATGATGTTCGGATTGTGTGTCATTGCAATTCCCCGCTGTTTTGCTTGATGGCAACAGGCTGTTGGTGAAGTCCCTTGATCAGCACGGCTGCGACCTCAGGCCGGCTGAATTCTTTAGGCGGCTTTTTGCCTTGGCGGAGAAGCTCTCTCACTTTTGTGCCTGATAAGTGGATGTGGTCTCTCGGGCTGTGCGGACATGTTTTGGAGGTGCCCATGTTTCCGCATTTTCGGCAATAAAAGCTGTGCTCAAAAAACAGCGGCTTGATGCCCAGCTCTTCCTCTGTGAATGATTGAAAAATATTTTGGGCGTCGTATGTTCCATAGTAGCTGCCGACACCCGCGTGATCACGGCCTACAATAAAATGGGTGCAGCCGTAATTTTTTCGGACGAGCGCATGGAAAATCGCTTCCCGCGGACCTGCATAACGCATGGCGGCAGGGAAAACCGATAACATGACACGATCCTTTGGATAATAGTGATTAAGCAAAGCCTGGTAGCTCTCCATTCTGATATCGCTTGGGATATCGTCTGACTTTGTTTCTCCGACAAGCGGGTGAAGCAGCAGACCGTCGACCGTTTCTAACGCTGTTTTTTGAATGTATTCATGCGCTCTGTGAACAGGGTTCCTGGTTTGAAAGCCGACAATCGTTTTCCAGCCGAGCTTTTGAAAGGCCGCTCTTGTTTCTGCGGGCGTTGCATAAAACTGTTCGAAAGATTTGTCAGGCAGGCGGCTGACCGTGATAGGCCCTCCGATATAGTAATCCGGGCGCGCCAGCAATTTTTTTACGCCTGGGTGGGCAGGATCGTTTGTTTTAAAAACAGACAGTGCTTCTTGTGTTTTATCAGGCTGGTATATATCGGTGACTGTGATCATGCCGTAGGTAACACCGTCTTTCACAAGCTTGACGTGATCTCCGGCAGACAGCTGTTTTGCTGTTTTTTCTCCGACAGGCAGCGTAATCGGCAGGCTCCACGGCAAGCCGTTTGCCAGCCTCATTTCCTTCACAACACGATGATAATCTTTTTCTCCCAAAAAACCTGTTAACGGGCTGTAGCCGCCGATCGCAATAAGCTCCAGGTCGCTCAGTGCAAGCTGATCCAGCTCAGCTTGGCACGCGCACCCTTCAAAATGGCATGCGTGATCACAGCGGTTGATTAATACCCCTCCGTGGGGTTCGTTTCCATTCAATGTGTTCAACCTCCATTTATACGTTTCCTTGTTTTCTTTGCTGCAGTTAATGAAAGTTTGACATCAGCGCCTCAACATCATTTCGACTCTCATAGCCAGAACCTGCCGTCCGCTATTCTTGATGCAGGCCGCATTCTGTTTTCTCCCGTCCGGCCCATCTTCCAGCCCTCTCATCGTTCGGGTCCGGGGAAGGCAATGTACACATTTCACAGCCTATGCTCGGGTAATGTTGATCGTGCAGTTTGTTATAAGGCAAATTGTGCAGGCGGATGTACGTCCAAACGTCATCCCATGTCCAGTGGATGAGCGGGCAAATTTTGATGAGCTCAAACTTCTGGTCCAGGTTTACGTATTGAATATGCTTTCTCGTTGGCGACTGCTCCCGGCGCAGTCCTGAAATCCAAGCTGTCATGCCGGACAGGTGCTTTTTGAGCGGTTCGATTTTCCGCAATTGGCAGCAGAGGTTCGGGTTATGCTTCCACAGCTCTCCGCCGTACTTCGTCCCCTGTTCTGTTAAGCTCAGCTCGGGTTCGAGCATCTGGATTGCAAATCCCGGATATCGTTCTTTGACGGTCTCGATCAGCTCATATGTTTCCTGAAAATGAAGCCCGGTATCCAAAAAGATGATGTGTGCATTTTTGTTGATTTTTGATATTAAGTCGAGAAGCACCATTCCTTCTGCGCCAAAGCTGCAGGCGTACACAATCTTTTCTCCGTACGTTCGGTAAGCCCATTTCAACACATCGAGCTCATCGATCAATTGATCCGTTATCCGTTTGGACAGCATGTCGTTCCATGTGTCATATGTGATGGTTTCGTTCAATGTTTTCCCCCCGTTTGCATCTGCTTTTTTTATCTATTGATCGAGTTATAGGCAGACTATTCATTTTTTGCATAAAGGTTCAGGGTTTTTAGGGGCTGCGCCCGCCTAAAATGAGGTGCGGAACCATTAAGAGCCCGGCTGAATATGCTTTTTAGCAAAATGGTTTTATGCCCAAGGAGAGGTAGTATGCCGATTGCCATTTATCAGGGGCATCATCATTCGCTTGCCCCGGCTGATATTAACATCGTCATTGATGTCATCAGAGCATTTACGGTCGCCCATTATGCGTTTATCGGCGGGGCGAAAGAGATTTTGTTGGTCCGGACAGCTGATGAAGCCTTTGCGCTGAAAGACACCTATCCGGATTATGTATTGACGGGAGAGGAAAAGGGGGTCGGTATCAGCGGATTTGATTTAGATAATTCTCCAAAGCGCATGGCTGTGCAGAATATGGCGGATAAAAGCCTGATCCAGAAAACAACAAACGGCGTCACAGCAGCATTGGGGGCGCTGAACGCAAAGCATCTGTTCGTAACTGGATTTTCCAATGCCAAAACAACGGCACAGCATGTGAAAAAGCTCGCCGCAAACGATTGTGTCATAAACATTGTGGCTTCCCATCCATCCGGTGATGACGATATGGCGTGTGCGGAGTATATCAAAGGCATCATTGAAGGGACAAATGCGGTAACGGCTGCGGAGGCGATTCAAAGAATAAAACGCTCTTCTGTTGCGGAGAAGTTTTTTGACAGCCGCCAGCCATTGTTTGATTCGGAAGACATCGTTTACTGTACAAAAGAACTGACGGGCGATTTTGTGATGAAAGTGAAACAAGATGGAGAAGTTCCAACGATAGAGAGGGTCATAATATGAATGATTTTTCACTAGAATTGCCAGTGAGAACAAACAAGCCGAGACAAACCGGGCAGTCCATTTTAATTGATAACGGCTATCCCTTGCAATTTTTCAAAGATGTCATAGCCGGAGCGTCCGACTATATTGATTTTGTGAAATTCGGCTGGGGCACATCATTACTTACGAAAGATCTTGAAGAAAAAATCAGCACACTGAAAGAACATGACATTACATTTTTCTTTGGCGGCACACTGTTCGAAAAGTACGTAAGCCAGAAAAAAGTGAATGAATTTCATCGGTACTGCACCTATTTCGGCTGTGAATATATTGAGATTTCAAACGGTACGCTCCCGATGACAAATAAAGAGAAAGCGGCTTACATTGCCGATTTTTCTGATGAATTTCTTGTCCTCAGTGAGGTGGGCAGCAAGGATGCGGAATTAGCAAGCCGGCAAAGCTCTGAGGAATGGCTTGAATATATCGTTGAGGATATGGAAGCGGGCGCGGAAAAAGTGATTACAGAAGCCAGAGAAAGCGGAACGGGAGGGATCTGTTCCAGCAGCGGCGATGTCAGGTTTCAAATTGTTGACGACATCATTTCCTCGGATATTGATATCAACAGGCTGATTTTTGAAGCGCCTAACAAAACGCTTCAGCAAGGGTTTATTCAAAAAATCGGGCCGAATGTGAATCTGGCCAATATTCCATTTCATGATGCCATCGCTTTGGAGACGCTGCGTTTAGGGCTAAGATCCGATACCTTTTTTCTGTAAAACAGCGGCTGCGGGGCTCTCGTCGTGAAGAGAGCCTCTGCCTATTATTTTTTATGGCGGTACATAGGCGTGAGATAGGGAAGTGAGGTCAGACGGATGTTGTAGATGAAGTCGATGACTCTTGTCGATATCACTTGGCATATCAGGGCTTGAATGACAATGCCCCAGTCAATAATAGACGCGGTGACCATAAAAATGATGCAATTCATGATGAGCAGGATCGTACCAGGATTCCCGCCGCGGTAGATAGAAATCATCAGAGCAAGGGCTCCGAATCCTCCGTTCGAAATTTTATATTTGTATAAAAGTCCGATGCCGAGTCCCAATAACACTGCGCCGCTTGCCAGATCAAGCCACAGATTAGATGTGATATCCGGAAAAACCGCATCAAAGATCAATACCGAGACAGAGGTGACGGTGATAGAAGCGAGGGTGCCGGTGAATGTTCTCATCTCCAGCCATTTTAAAGCGGTAAAAAGCATTGATACATTCACAGCCCACACTGAAAATCCGTGGGGGATTTGAAACAGATAATGCAATAGCACCGCAATACCTGCTGCACCGCCTGTCGGAATATCATGCGGAAATAAAAACAAGGACATGCCGAGTCCCTGTAGTACGCCGCCTACGACAATCATAAACGTAAGTTTTGTTTTCATCAGCAGTTCAGCCATTAAGTCATTTGCTCCTTTATGAAAAGACTTGTCCGCTGTTTTCATTTTATGAGGCTGTCCATGATTTATGTCTCAAAATAAAGAAATGGCCCAGCTTAATATGCTGAGCCATCCCACTTGTAGCGATTGACGATCTCCTTATTGATCTCTGTTCCAATGCCTTTTCCTTTCGGGATATGGACCATTCCTTTTGAAGGCTGCAGGCTGACGAGATCTGTAAAAGGATTCTCCATGACGTCCCACTCGATCGGTTCAATGTGATCGTTCTTCATTTTAGACCATGGGGGCAGACAGGCTTGTGCAAATAAAGCATAGAGCCGTGAGAGCGATCCGTCATATGCATGGGCGGATGCTCTGACGCCAAAATAACGCGCGAGCTGGAGGCAGTCCCGAAACTCATCAATTCCGTTGACATGCATGACATCGGGCTGAATGATATCCAAACAGCGCTGTGAAAGAAGAGGCGCATATTGCGCCGGGCCTTTCATGTTTTCTCCGCCGGCAACAGGAACAGACAAACGGCTTCGAAGCATAGCGTAATCCTGCGGCTGATCAAAGGGCAAAGGCTCCTCAAGCCAGCCAATGTTCGTCCATTCGGAGAAATAGCGCTCCCATTTAAAAGCCGCAGCGGCATCGTAGCTTTGGTTTGCGTCCAGAATCATCGTAATGGAGCTGCCTGCTGTATGCTGCAGCGCATTGATGTGCCGGACATCCTCCTTGAATGAAGTCCCGCCAATTTTGACTTTGATTTGCTCAAACCCTTTTTTCAACTGGGCTTCAACATTGGAGACTGAGCGGCTGATCCATTGCGGGGAGTCTGAGTACGATTGAAAAGACGCGTACACAGGAATCTCCTCTCTGTATCGCCCGCCCCATAATTCGCATACCGAACAATCCGCAGCTTTGGCTGCAATCTCTGTCAGCGCCATGCTTACAGCGGAGGCCGCCCGCTGGTGCCATTTTTGAATCGTGCGCACTAATGACAGGCGGCTGCCAGCCTGTTTTCCTAATAGAAACGGGATGATCCGCTTCGTAAAACCGACATGGAGAGCAGGGAGCCAATCAACGCATTCTCCCCAGCCGTCTATCCCGCTTTCGGTGATAATCCTGATGAGATAACAAGTCCGATATCGTTTAAACCCATTGGCATCTCCATATGGCTTTTCTAATCGGTGAAATAGCGGAAAGGTTTCAATCCGTACAATTTTCACACTGGGTGCTACCTTTCCTCAGCGGGCTGTAGCCGATTTCCAGCCATTTTAGTGTCTTCTTTTTCTTTTGTTTCTTCATTGTTTTGCTTCACATGGATGAGCATCATCACAAGAATCCCGACAACGAGAGTCAATCCCGCGATGCTTAAAAACATGCCGGGTCTGGACCATTGCATCAGGCGGCCGAAAATCGGAGGACCGATCGCTACCCCTAAGAAACGTACAGAGCCGTACAGCGAGGTGACAAATCCCCGTCTTTCCTTGCCGACAGCCCCGGTAATAAAACTGTTCACACAAGGAAGGACAAGACCTGAGCCTATGCTGCTCAGTACAAGAACACTGATAAAAAGGACAAGATTTTCAATGAATGACAGTGCCGCGTAGGATACGGTCATGAACGCCAATCCAAGTACGATCAGCTTTTTCATTAACGATTGCTTTTGCCCGATTTTGCTTCCTGTTGTATAGGACGTCACACACATAACCAAAAGCGGAATCGCTAAAATCAAGCCTTTTTTCACGCCGTCGGTGTCGTATGTTTTTTCAAGAACATCTGAGAGATAAAACAGGATGCCGAATAAAGTAAACAAACAGGTCGCACCGGCTAAATAAGCGGTAAACAGCCATCTGCCTTCATGTTTAAAGACACTTAACAGCCCTTTTGCATATTTTCCGATTGGTGGCGGTTCTTTTTCCTTTTTCTTTTCTTTAATAAAAATCCAAGTCAGTACGATCGAAATGATACAAAACACAGGAAAGGCAAAAAACGCGCCATACCAGACAAGCAGGGCGATCAGCGAGCCAATGATCGGCGATAGCACTTTCCCCATGCCGTTTGAAGCTTCAACAAGGCCGAGCACCTTGCTCTCCTGGGCGCCTTTAAACAGATCTCCCGTCAGTGCCATGGCAATTGGGCCGGTTCCGGCTGCCCCGATTCCCTGTAACGCTCGTCCTGCCATGACCCAAGGGTAGGCATTGTCAAAAAAACCTGCCGCAAACCCGGCTAACAAACCGCCGGCACCATACAAAATTAAGCAGGGAATAATGATGACTTTCCTTGAGAATCGGTCTGCGAGATAACCGACAATCGGAATCGCAAATGCTGCAATCAAGGAAAATACTGTGATCACGAGACTGACTTGAAATTGTGATAAATGAAGTTCAGATTTCATTTTTGGCAAAATCGGAATAAGCATCGAGTTTCCTAGGGTTAATATTAAAGGGATTGAACCGATTGCTACAATCGTCATTCCGTTATTTTGTTTTGATGATTCCATCTCAGAGCACACTCCTTTTCTTCTGCTTAGAATGTCCCTGATGGCTTCGTTTATTCAGCGATCAGACAGCAAAAAACCGAACAGAAGATACCTGTTCGGGAAAAAAGAGGGTTAACCGAGAGCCTGTGAAATCAAAGCATATAAGTGTCCATTTTGAATAGGCGCTTTTTGCTGATAGAACAAAAGCGGAGGTTCATCATCTTTATGAAATCCCATTTCTATCAGGCTGTCATGCAGAGACGTGTGTTCACTCGGTATATCGATTCGCATCGGCCCTTGTTTGCCGGCCGCCAGCCTGTTAATTATCTGTGCTGCAACATCTGATGATGGAGCGATGATGGGGCCGAATTTCAAATTGGCCGGTGTCTGTACAGAAAGTCCGTAGCCAATTAGCTGTCCGTCCTGATTTCGGGCGATGATACATTCGCATGAAGCAGAAATAAGCTGCTGCAAAAGGTTTGATCGATCTCCGCCAAAGGCAGCCAGATCCGCCGCGGTTAAGTCGTGAAAGTCTTGTTCTCTAAAGGATGTCAGTTCAGCATCAAGCTTTTTTGTATAAGGTTGAAAACTGTGACAGCTGTACTTTCGCACTGAACCTGCCGTATGAAAACCTGCTTTTTCATAAAGCGGCAAACCTTCTTTTGTGGCGCAAAGTCTGATGGCGGTGTTTTCATCTGTTTGGGTGATACAGGCGTTTACCATACGCCGGCCGAGACCGAGCCGTTGATATTCTTTGTCCACGATAACGAGGCCGATAGAAGCAAGACGGCCAAACAAAAACAAGCCGATGCAGGAAATAATATCACCGCTGACATTTTGATAGCCGTAAAAGCGTCCTTGCTGGACAAGCAGTGCCAGCTCTTGTTCGCCGTAATCCGGCCACCCGGCTTGCCTGCAAAGCCGCAATAGACTAGGGGTATGTTCTTCATGAAGCTTAATTAGCTTATCGATTACCCTCATACAGATCACCTGCTTGTTTCGAGTTTTTTATACATGATGATATGTGTGACTATGCCGGGAATCTCAAACGGTTCGCCGAGTTCTTCCCAGCCAAGTTTTGAATAGTAGCCTTTCACATGGCTTCTGGCATTGCACCAGACTGCCTGAACGCCGTTCTCCGCCAGTTTCTCTTCCGCGTGTTTGACCAGCGTGCTCCCGCCTTTTTGATCGCGATATCCTTCAAGCGTTGCCATGCCTCTCAGCCGATATGCTGGGGATTCTGTTATTAATGGCTGATTTTGCGGGGAAAAAGAAGCGATGCTGATCAGCTTTTCTTCAAAAAACGCGCCGAGATGAAAGGAGCCTTTTGCATGATCCTCTTCATATTTGCATTGTTCAATGGATTGATGGGGACGCAGAATGCGGTGCCGGATTTCATATGTATCTTCCGCGGAAATGGTTTTGACTTCGAGCATAATGTTCCTCCTCATGACTGTTTTTCTATATCGTAACACGAATCCCGTTGAAAAAGACCGCCCGATTGGATCAGACAGTCTTTTAAGGGATTAATGCAAAAAGATATTTTGGCGCTGCTCATCTTTTTGCTGAATATATGAAGTGAGCTCAGCGGTTAAGTCAGATCTGAGGAAAGGCGTTATCAAGTAGATGCCGTTAAACAGCTCGCATGCCGTATCCAGCAGGGAGCGTGCAATCGCAAGGCCTTCCGCCTTTTGTTTTTCTTTATCTTCACCGGCACGGGCCATTTTTTCGCGAATCGTATCAGACAGCTTAATGCCGGGAATTTCATTATGGATGAATTCGGCATTCCGGCTGCTTGTCAGCGGCATGATGCCGATATAGACCGGCGTCTTCAGATGTTTTGTTTCGTTATGGATATCGACAAGCTGCTGCTCGGAATAGACAGGCTGAGAAACAAAATAATCTGCGCCGCAATCTATTTTTTTCTCAAGCCGTTTTACCGCTTTATCCAGATGGCGGACGTTAGGATTAAATGCGGCGGCAACTGAGAAATTCGTTTTCTTGCCGAGCGGTTTTCCAGATAGAGACAGACCTTCATTGAATTGTTTGATCAGCCTGATTAAATCAAAAGATGTTAAATCATATACAGACGTCGCACCAGGAAAATCCCCGATTTTAGAAGGGTCACCTGTAATCGCAAGCACGTCATTCAGCCCTAACGTATCAAGGCCCATTAAATGTGACTGTAAGCCGATAATGTTACGGTCACGGCAAGTAATATGGACAAGGGAACGCATATCGAGCTGCTGCTTGACAAGGGCGCCGCAGGCAACATTGCTGATCCGCGGGGTCGCCAGAGAATTGTCGGCGAGTGTCAGGGCATCGATTCCCGCTTCTTTTAATTCAGCAGCCGCCGATAGAAATTTGTCAAAGCTTAGTTTTTTCGGCGGGTCCAGTTCTACGATAATAGAGCGTTTTTTCGCCGCGATCTCATCCAGGCCGGGCTCGGTTCGCTCGTGATGAACAGAAATGAATTCTTTTGCCCGGGTTTTGACTTCTTTTTCCGTAATCGGAGCCAGCCCGCCAACCGCTTCCGCCATCGCCCTGATGTGATTCGGCGTTGTGCCGCAGCAGCCGCCGATAATCCGCGCACCTTGCTTACGGAATTCTGACGCGCTGTTTTGAAAATACGTGTCGTCTGTTTCATAGACGAGCCGTCCCTCTTCAAGCGAAGGAAGGCTGCTGTTCGGATAAACGGATAAGAATACGTCATCAAAAATCGGCACTTCGCTGAGCGCTTCAATCATGTGATAAGGGCCGAGGCGGCAGTTAATGCCGACAATATCAGCTCCGAGATCCGCAATCGAGCGCAATGCGTCAGAAAGCGGCGTTCCGTCCTGCAATACGCCTTGCTCGTGCATGGAGACATTGAGCATAATCGGAAGATCAGTCTCTTTGCGCGCGATTTTCAGCACTTCACGGGCTTCTTCCAAATCATAATACGTTTCTAACAGCAAGCCATCCGGCTCTTCATGCAGCAGCAGGTAAAGCTGCTCGCGGAAGCTGCGCTTAATTTCGTCAAGACTGTATGCGTTTTTATTAAATGTGCGTATGCCGCCCATCGTTCCAAGCACGTATGCATCGTCTGCTGAAGCCCGCGCGATCTTTACGGCCTCCTGATTCATTTTTTTGATGTCATCCTCAAGCCCGTGTCTGGATAATTTAATATAGTTGGCCCCGTACGTATTCGTTTGAATAATGTTGGCTCCCGCTTCAACGTACGCTTTATGTATGCGCTGAATTTCCTCCGGCTTTGAAATATTGAGCTCCTCAAAACACCTGTCAATGCCATAGGAGTAGAGGAGCGTCCCCATGGCGCCGTCACCGATTAACACCTGTCTTTGCAAATCTTCTAAAAGTCCCATTGTCTGCCTCCTTTATTCACATCAGCAAGGAAAAAAGAGAAATAAAAAAAGTCCTCTTAAGAAGAAGACTTTGTCAGTGATTTTGTCTCTTCTTATCTTCCAAGCTGTTCGAGCTTGCTGGATTTAGCACCTTGGTCATGGCTGATCGCCATTACACCGGTTGCTGAAGCTTCGTCGGGCCAGTCCCTCTGCTTCTCTTGATAAGAACGGATATGAAATTTTCGTGTCAGGAAGTGCCAAAAGATACCTGGCGTTTTTCCCTTTCTCCAAATTTACCGAAAATAAAGACAATAATCAATAGGAATCAGAAAATTTATCTGAAATTTATAAATTGAACGTCAACTGGCAAATCTGCTCCCCGCACAGCTGAGATAATCTGCTGCAGGTCATCTTTGTTTTTTCCGGTGACACGCACTTGATCATCCTGCACCTGAGACTTTACTTTCAGTCCGGAGTTTTTGATGATTGTATTGATTTTTTTTGCGTTGTCCTTGTCGATGCCTTGAACAAGCTTTGCACGCTGGCGCACCGTTCCGCCTGACGCGTTTTCAACCTTGCCGTAATCAATGTTTTTTGTCGGAACGTTTCGTTTAATCAATTTGCTGACCAGCACATCTTTCAGCTGGCTTAATTTGAATTCGTCATCGGAAACGAGGACCAGCTCCTCTTTATCTAAAGAAATGTCGCTTTTGCTGCCTTTAAAGTCATATCGGGTACTGATTTCCTTCAGTGCGATTTGGATTGCGTTTTGCACTTCAGGCAATTCCACCTTGGATACAATATCAAATGAACTTTCTTTTGCCATATGAAAACCTCCATAACATTTAACTTATGTGTTGATTATAGTAGAATAAAGAGAAACTTCCAACAGAACAAAGAATCAATTTGTGATGATTGGAAAAAATGTTAACAAAATCCGCAGAGATTAAGCGGAACAGGAAGGACGATAGCATGAGACCAGGGCAGCAATTAACCTTGAGTATAGATCACCAAACCGACTTCGGTTACTTTTTAACCGATGGGGAAGATACGATTCTCTTACATAACAGTGAAATGACTGAGGATATCGAGGACAGAGACGAAGTAGAAGTCTTTATATACGTCGACCAGCAGGAAAGGCTTGCGGCCACGATGAAAATTCCGGTCATCAGCGCGGATGAATATGGCTGGGTTGAAGTGGTGGATAAAGTGGAAGATATGGGCGTTTTCGTTGATGTCGGTTTATCGAAGGACGCACTAGTCGCAACTGAGCATTTGCCGCCGTACGAAGATGTCTGGCCGCAAAAAGGGGACAAACTTTACTGTATGCTGAAGGTGACGAACCGGGGGCGCATGTTTGCGAAACCAGCGCCGGAAGATATCATCAGCGAACTGTTTACCGACGCTTCAGAAGATCTGATGAATAAAGAGCTGACAGGTACGGTGTACAGGCTGATCGCATCGGGTTCATTCGTGATCACGGATGACGGTATCCGCTGTTTTATTCACCCGTCAGAAAGAAAAGAGGAGCCAAGACTGGGTTCAAGAGTCACAGGCCGGGTGATTCAAGTGAAAGAAGACGGTTCAGTCAACTTGTCGCTGCTTCCGAGAAAACAGGATGCAATGTCTGTTGATGCTGAGTGCATTCTAACGTATATGAGAACGAGAAACGGTGCCATGCCGTACAGTGACAAAAGCCAGCCTGACGATATCAGAGAACGTTTTAATATGAGCAAAGCCGCCTTTAAACGCGCACTGGGCCATTTGATGAAAAACGGAAAAGTGTATCAGGAAAATGGATGGACATACGAGAAAAAATAGCATGAAAACGGCTCGCCTGCAGCAGACTGCGGAGCGAGCCGTTTTTTTATGTTTAGTTTAATTCATCAACCAGCGTTCTGATTGCCATTTCGCGATCCACATTGTCTGAAATCGCAATCGGCGTAATATCAATGGCGAGAATGATCAGAATCAGGGCACCTGCTGCAGCAACATAAGAAACATAATAGAAATAGTTAGCGGTATCAACAGTGTTGACAAGCTCGGCCTGAACTCTGGATGTATCATCCTTGGAAGCGGCGATTTCCTTTGCAGCTTCTACTTTTTCATCAACGATTTGACCTGCTTTTTTCAGCAGTTCATCCACTTTCAATGCATCTTTGCTGTAAACAGCTTTCTTCAGGTTATCAAAAAAGTCAGCATCCTCTTTTTTAATATCAGCGACAACCTGATTGGCAAAAGCCTTTGCCTGTTTTGTGTTGAGTTTGTCTGTCATCGCTTTATTAAAGACCTCTGGAAGCTGTTTGCCAACTTCCCCTTGGGCAAACACAAAGCCTTTAAAAATTTCCTCACCTGAATACTCAAGCTGCTTTGCCTGTGCCACACTTTCTTGCTGCTTCACCAAAAACACAGTCGTCACCAATACAACCGACAAAAATACTAGAAACGCCTTCTTCAAACTGAAACCTCTCCCTTCTTGTGTTTTTTATTCCACAACAGTCTGCGAATATATGTAAATTGAATCGTGGAATCGATAGGAGTGAGATACAATATCAAAATGCCGGCCATGATAATGGAAAAACTGATAAGGCCTAGCATGACTGCAAAAATCTCATGCATAAAAACAGCGATGATCAAAATCAATCTCCAATGCTTCTTCGGCGCAAACAGCGCCGCGAAGATGACAATTTGAACCAGCAGCGTCCCCCATGTCGGAATCACCACGAACGGACTTGTTACAATTGGCTTCGTTAACGCCTGAAAAAAGCCGTTGAAGCCTATGGTTTTTTCCTGGGCGAAATAATAGACGGCCGTTCCGTCCACCCATTCCTGCTGAGACAGCTTAGCGACGGTAGAGTGAAAATAAAGCACCGCCACTTGGATTCTGATCACAAAATAAGAAATAAAAGCTGTTATTTTTCCAAGTGTTCTTTTGCCCTCTACAGGTCTCGTGCTCCAATGCCATTTTCTCGGATCGGTCAGCGTGATGGGAAGCAATAAAAAGGTCATGACGGCTGCTGCCTGCTCGCCTCCGTCGATGACGATCAGCGATGACTGCAGGCTGTAACTGACATACCAATGCAGAACCCCGGTGATTCTGGGGCGCCAGCCAATGACAACAAGCACCAGAATGACAATGCAGACCCACCTGAAAAGATTTAACATCATATAGTTATTTTCGCCGAGGCAAAAGAGACTGAGATTCATTTTACAAGCTGGATAGCTGCTGATCCCGCTGGCTGGCTTCATAATGAGGCTCGGGTGATTGATGAGCAGCGTCAGCAGGCTGGATAGCGCAATGATGCTTCGCGCGAGACCGTATACATTTGTCCACGGGTTTCTTTCGTCCCATCTGGTGATGGTCTGTTTTATGTTTTCGAGCATGAGATCACAACCTTGACTATGCTTTTTACCTGATAAGACGAAGGGGTGTATTTAGAATAGCTCCAAGGAACAATATCCTCTTTCGTCAAATAGTAGCTGCCACAAAGCAGCGGGCGGGGAGCGGGTGTTTTTAATTGCACGGTTTTGGCTTTGCTTTTGCATGCGCCGAGGTCCTTTTCTTTACATGCTGTCCACTGTTCCTTGCCGACTTGGCTGTAGATCACGCCCATTTCAACGCCTTGTGACCGCCCATACCGATACAGGCCGAATAGGTTGTCAGCCCTCATATTGGGCCATCTGACCTTGGCGCTGGCATTTTCAGCCTCATATAAGCCGATTGCAGTATCACGCGGATTTTTGCTGAAAAAGCCCCAGCCCTGAGGGAGGATGCTGGACATGAGAAATTTGGAGTCCTTTGTCAGCGGAATCGGGGTTGTCCCTAAGCTGCCAATAATAGAAAACAGAAATAGCGAACCCCAAAGGATTGAAAAAATGACAAAAAATGATATCGATTTCTGCATTCGACTGCTCCTTTTAACCTGAAGAATCGTTTTTACACTTTTCATAATATAAAAACATTTATGTAATAAAAAGGTTAAAAAGTATGAGAAATTCCATTTTTGTTAAAAGGAAAAACAGGACATTTTACACTGCTATATGTGATTGATATATAGTGTTTTTTTCGATATATTTAAACCATGAAAACGAATCAAGTTAATGACCGCTGGATTGTTCAATTTCGAAAAGGGATTTTCGAGCTGGCCATCCTATCCCTACTGCGTTCTAAACCGATGTACGGTTATGAGCTGACGTCATCCTTAAAAACCACCTCGGCGCTGGCTATTTCAGAGGGAGCGATTTATCCGATTCTGAAACGTATGACCGAGAAGGGATGGATCGAATTTTTTTGGGAAGATTCACTGGACGGCCCGAAAAGAAAGTATTACAAAATGACGCAAAAAGGAGAAGAAATGTTAAAAGAACGGCTGGAGAAATACCTTGAAACCCATCAAGCCTTACTGTCTTTATCGGGGGATTTGCTATGAATGGACAGCTTATCATTGACCGATACATGGAGGAACTAAATGCAGAGCTAGCGAATATGCCTGATGTAGAGAGAGAAAACGCTATCGACGAATTAAAGGGGCATATCACCGCTTTCGTTCAAGACAGAATCAAAGCCGGACTTAGTGAAGAGGAACTGCAGGAAGCTGTTGAATCTGAATTTTCTCATCCGAAGGAGCTTGCCGAATTGATGATGGGTGATGGGGGAGAGACGAAAAGGAGGAGGTCTTTATTGGGCAAAAGCTGGCTTTCGGTCCTTCTCATTGTCACGATTATCGCCCTGCCGCTGCTGCCGTCCGATTTCAGACATCTGCCGCTGGCTGTTTATTTAATGGTGCTCGCCGGATATGTATGGAAGCGGAAAAAATTGATGATGTTTGCAGGTGTCAGAAAAAACAAAATGCGCTCTCAAAAGGAGATTGTCAAGATTTCGCGAGTCGGTGCGGTTTATCTGCTGTTTTTAGCAGTGGTGCTTCTTTTGAGCCCGTTCCTCAATGCGCTTGTCGTCCTGCTGCTGATTGCAGTAAGCTGCGCCGCTTTTTTTCTTTTTCTTAACATCAAGTAATCTTGTAGGAGGCTGTAAGATGGAAATCAGCATTAATTATCTATTAATTGTCATCGCGCTTTTATTCTTTGTGGTTGCCTATTTTGTCGGAATCAAAAAACAAACCTGGATGCTGGCTGGGTTTAACGAGGCGCGTATACGGGATAAAGACCGGCTGGCCAGAATAGCAGGCTACTTTTTCTTGAATTCCGGTTTGTTCATATTGCTGAATAGTTTTATCTCATTTCAAGGTCAGGAGCAGCTCATGCCTCCGCTTATACTGGCATATGGAGCAGGGGTTATTATTTATGTCAATAAAAAATTAGTAGAGTAGAAAAAGAAGGGCAGAGCGAAATATCTCTGCCCTTCTTTTTTGGGAAAATAAGAACGAAGCACCACATACAAGTTTTTGTATTTTTGATAGGATGAAGAAAAATGGTGGATTCCAAAATAGGAAGGATGTGGTGTTTTGCGCAACCTGACCAAGACATCTCTATTACTGGCCGGCTTATGCACGGCGGCCCAAATGGTTTTTGTAACACATGCCTCAGCTGATCAAAGCATCAAATACGACCATACGTATCAAACCCCTTCATACATCATCGAAAAGTCACCGCAGAAGCCGGTACAAAACACAACCCAGAAAGAATCGCTATTTTCCTATCTTGACAAGCATCAAACGCAGTTTAAGCTCAAAGGGAATGCGAACAGCCATTTTCGTGTTTCGAAAACCATAAAGGATCCAAAGACAAAACAAACGTTTTTTAAATTAACTGAGGTTTACAAAGGAATTCCGATTTACGGCTTTGAACAAGCGGTCGCGATGAAGGAAAACAAACAAGTGAAAAGTTTCTTTGGAAAGGTGCATCCGCAAATCAAGGACGTCTCCATCACACCGTCTATTTCTGAGAAAAAAGCAATACATGCAGCAAGGCGTGAGCTCGAGGCTTCCATTGGAAAAATCGAATATCTTGATGGGGAACCAAAAGGCGAATTATATATCTATCCACACGACGGTGAATATGATCTCGCCTACCTTGTCAGACTCTCGACATCTGAACCTGAGCCTGGCTATTGGCATTATTTCATCGATGCCAAAAACGGAAAGGTCATTGAGTCCTTTAATGCCATTCATGAAGCGGCAGGTACAGGAATCGGCGTGTCAGGTGATGAAAAAAGCTTTGACGTCACAGAACAAAATGGGCGCTTTTATTTGGCTGACGAAACAAGGGGAAAAGGGATCAATACATTTGACGCGAAGAACCTGAACGAAACCTTGTTTACGCTTTTGTCTCAACTGATCGGGTATACGGGCAAAGAAATAGTCAGCGGCACGTCCGTATTTAATGAACCTGCGGCTGTAGACGCACACGCAAATGCGCAAGCCGTTTACGATTATTACAGCAAGACATTTGGCCGTGATTCTTTTGATCAAAACGGAGCAAGGATTACGTCTACCGTGCATGTCGGCAAACAATGGAACAATGCTGCGTGGAATGGTGTCCAGATGGTATACGGAGATGGAGACGGTTCGAAATTTAAGCCGCTGTCTGGATCGCTCGACATTGTCGCGCATGAAATCACACACGCGGTCACACAGTATTCCGCCGGTCTTTTATATCAAGGAGAACCCGGTGCATTAAATGAGTCCATTTCTGACATTATGGGCGCGATGGCTGACCGTGATGATTGGGAGATCGGCGAAGATGTCTATACTCCTGATATTGCAGGAGATTCATTGCGGTCATTGGAGGACCCATCTAAGCAGGGAAATCCAGATCATTACTCGAACCGCTACACAGGAACAGAGGATTATGGCGGAGTCCATATCAATTCGTCCATTCACAATAAAGCAGCTTATCTTCTTGCAGAAGGAGGCGTGCACCACGGTGTACAGGTTGAAGGGATTGGGCGTGAAGCAAGTGAACAAATTTACTATCGGGCTTTAACATATTATGTAACGGCATCTACAGATTTCAGCATGATGAAGCAAGCGGCGATTGAAGCTGCCAATGATTTATACGGTGAAGGCTCGAAGCAATCAGCTTCAGTCGAAAAGGCGTATGAGGCTGTCGGCATTCTATGAGCAAACAAAAACAGTCAGGACACAGAGTCTGACTGTTTTTGTTTGCTCATTTTCTTAAAAAGAATATCGCCAATGTACCTGGACCGGCATGCGAGCCGATTGCTGAACTGATTGGATGCATAATGATTTCTTTCGGCTTGAACGCTTCCTCAATCAGGTGTTTCATGTCCGTGGCTTTTTCTTTGTTCGCGGCGTAGCTGATCCCGACGGTTTGATTGCTCCAATCATCCCCGCGCTCTTTCATAAGCTCGATGATCCGTTTGAAAAGTTTCTTCTGTCCGCGAATTTTTTCCAGAGGCACAAGCTTGCCGTCCTCCATCTGAAGCAGCGGTTTAATATTCAACAGGCCGCCGACAAAAGCGGACGTTTTGGATATCCGGCCGCCCCTCGCGAGATATGTTAAATCATCAACGGTAAAAATGTGTTCAAGCTGGCTGCAAAAGTTCTTTACAGACGTTTCAATTTCTTGTATTGTATTCCCGTTGATACAGAGATCGGCAGCATGCCGGACAGCCAGACCGTATCCTAATGAAGCGCATTTGGAATCAATGACCCGCAAATCGAAATCGGGGAATTCCTCCTTCACTTCATTGGCGATCATTACAGCTGTCTGATACGTGCCGGAGAGACCTGAGGAAAAGGCAATGTAAAGAGCGGGATCACCTGTTTCGGCATATTGCAAAAACACATTTTTAATCGTTTGCGGTGAGGCTTGGGACGTCTTAGGCGTTTCTCCATTTTGCATCGCTTCAAATATTTGATCCGCATGAATTGTGACTGCATCTTCGAATTCTTTATCGCCGAGAGAAACCCTGAGCGGAATAAAGCCAATGCCTTTTTCTTCAAAATAAGAACGAGGCAAATCAGTGGCGCTGTCAGCGATGAGATGAACTGTCATATTGCTTCCCTTCTTTCCGTTATCGCTCGTTATCATGAGAGTTAAGCCAACTATATCATATTAATTTGCCAAAATCGTGTTCAAATATTTGTTTTAAGGGAAAACATAATAAAGAAGAAAGAGCGGAGGAACATGCCATGGTACTAGATCAAACAAAAAAATTACTCATCGTCATCATCGGCGCTTTACTCAATGCTGCCGGGCTGAACTTATTTTTGATACCTGCAGATGTATATGCCAGCGGATTTACAGGTGTTGCCCAGCTTTTATCAAGCGTCGTTGATCAATATGCCCCCTTTTACATATCGACGGGAACGCTCTTGTTCCTCTTAAACATTCCGGTCGGTATTTTAGGATGGCTGAAGGTCGGCAAATCGTTTACAGTGTACAGCATTTTAAGTGTCGCACTCACTACTCTGTTTATGGGGATCCTGCCGGAAACAAGCCTGTCACATGACATTTTGCTGAACGCGGTGTTCGGCGGCGTCATTTCCGCAGTCGGTATCGGCTTAACATTAAAATACGGAGCTTCGACAGGCGGGCTTGATATCGTCGCCATGGTACTTGCAAAGTGGAAGGATAAACCCGTCGGCACGTATTTCTTCATTCTGAACGGGATTATCATCTTGACGGCAGGATTATTGCAAGGTTGGGAGAAAGCATTATATACCCTGGTTACGCTGTATGTGACAACGAGGGTGATCGACGCCATTCACACTCGCCACATGAAGCTCACGGCAATGATCGTGACGAAAAAAGCGGACGAAATCAAGGAAGCCATTTACGGAAAAATGGTGCGCGGCATCACAACTGTTCCGGCAAAAGGAGCTTTTACGAACGAACAGAAAGAAATGATGATTATCGTCATCACGAGGTATGAACTGTACGATTTAGAAAAGATCGTCAAAGAAGTTGATCCGAAAGCATTTACGAACATCGTTCAAACGACAGGGATTTTTGGTTTCTTTAGAAAAGACTGACGAAAGCAGGTGGAAGTCGTGAAACGGCTGCTTGTGATGCTCCTCCCCGTGCTGCTTTTGATAGGCTGCGGGAAAGATGAGCAGACAGAACCCGATAAGGAGGTATCAGGCGGAATGGAGAATCAAGAGGTTGTTTTATCTATTGACGCAATTCAGGAGCCTGAACAAATCAAGTTTAACATGTCGCTGAAGAACCAAAGCGAACGTGCTATTGAGTTTCAATTCAGCACAGGGCAAAAATTTGAACTTGTCGTGTATGATTCTGAGCACAAAGAAAGATACCGTTATTCGAAAGACAAAATGTTTACGCAGGCTTTTCAAAACCTGACGCTTGAATCTGGAGAAACATATGATTTCTCTGATGTGTGGAAGGAAGTCCCGGAGCCCGGAACCTATGAGGTAAAGGTGACATTTAAGGGCAGGGCGGAAAATCTCAAGCAGGTTCAGGCTGTTCAGCAATTTGAAGTCAAATAAGAGGCTATGGCGAGTCGCCATAGCCTTTTTTTATTGGAGTTTGTCCAGCTGATTTTGAAATTGATGCAGCTGTTGACGTTCCGCATCTGTCGAATTGGCATACGCAGAAGATACAGCATTTTTGGCTCTCAGAATCGCTTGCTCCTGATCGCCTTCCTCAAAGCCGTTTGTCACCATGACCGCCTGTTGAACAAATGATTTTGCCTGCTGAAACAGTTCATTTCTCATTTAATATTCAACCTGGCTTTCGGCCGAGTCTCGTGCCGCGGCATGCTGGTGAGCTTCTTCTAAAGTAGACCGATATGGAAATCTTGCGGCGTGTAGCCCGATGGAGTCTTTACCCTGCTGAATAAACCTTCTGGATTTGCTTCGTTTACCCATTTTGAGACTGCCCCCTTCCATACTTTGACGAGATGAGTCGTCTTCAATAGTATGGTGGGGCAAAGTAAGGTTTATGAGTGGGAAAAATTAATACGGACCTTCTTTAAAGTGAGAAATATTCTTTCAAAAACCTTGCAACGCCGTCCTCTTCATTTGTAGCCGTTGTTCGGTTGGCAATCTGCTTGACCGCGTCAATTCCATTTCCCATTGCAACGCCGCAGCCTGCAAATTCAAGCATTTCCAAATCGTTATCCTCATCCCCGAAAGCAATGATCCGCTCCCTCGGCACGCCGTAATAATCGCTGATTTTCTGCAGGCCGACCGCTTTATTCATGCCGCTTTTGATAATTTCAATGACATGCCACGGTGCGGCCCATCTTCTATGGTCGATCACCTCGGCATGCACATCCGATAAATAAGAGCGTATTGCCGGCACATCCTCTTCCTTTGCATGTATGAGTACAGACGTCACATCTTCACCAAGATTTTCCCTCAAGTCTCCGACCGTTACATTTGTTGTGTTCATGTTAAAGGCATCTATCAGGTGCTCATCATGGTAATGAAAGTATACGTCGTCAATCACTTCAGCAAGCACGTTATGTACGTTGTAGCTCTCGCTGATATCCACGAGCTGTTTGACAATATCAAGCGGCAGTGAAGTATGATACCGTCCCCAGCTGTCGTCTTGCGGATGATGGACAAATGCTCCGTTAAAATTGACAATTGGCGTTGTCAGCTTCATCTGCTGGTAGTACATGGAACTTGAACGATACGGACGGCCTGTTGAGATGCAGACATAATGCCCGTCATCTTTTAGGCGCTGTATCGTCTGAAGGGTGTTTTCAGATATGGTTTTATCATCCTTTAATAATGTTCCATCTAAATCTAATGCGATTAAATAGGGTTTTGTCTCCATGAAAAGCTCCTTTAACCTTAGATTTTGCTTGTTTTGCCTTACTTACAGTGTAGCTTTTTACCATCTTTATTGTCTACATGTTACACTTATGATTATGGTTATCCTAAGGAGGGGCACATTGTGATACAAATTGAGAATCAAACCGTTTCCGGTATTCCGTTTTTACATATTGTAAAGGAAGAGAACAGGCACCGCGCTGTTCCTCTCGTGATCTTTATACATGGTTTTACAAGCGCGAAGGAACACAACCTTCATATTGCTTATCTGCTTGCGGAGAAGGGTTTTAGAGCCGTTCTGCCGGAGGCTTTGCACCATGGGGAACGGGGAGAAGAAATGGCTGTCGAAGAGCTGGCGGGGCATTTTTGGGATATCGTCCTTAACGAGATTGAAGAGATCGGCGTACTTAAAAACCATTTTGAAAAAGAGGGCCTGATAGACGGCGGCCGCATCGGTCTCGCAGGCACGTCAATGGGCGGCATCACAACGCTTGGCGCTTTGACTGCATATGATTGGATAAAAGCCGGCGTCAGCCTGATGGGAAGCCCCAATTACGTGGAGCTGTTTCAGCAGCAGATTGACCATATTCAATCTCAGGGCATTGAAATCGATGTGCCGGAAGAGAAGGTACAGCAGCTGATGAAACGTCTCGAATTGCGGGATCTCAGCCTTCAGCCGGAGAGACTGCAACAGCGCCCGCTTTTATTTTGGCACGGCGCAAAAGATAAGGTCGTGCCTTACGCGCCGACCCGGAAATTTTATGACACGATCAAATCCCATTACAGCGAGCAGCCGGAACGCCTGCAATTTATCGGAGATGAAAACGCTGACCATAAAGTCCCGCGGGCAGCTGTGTTAAAAACGATTGAATGGTTTGAAACGTACTTATAAAGCACGAAGTTATTAACAAGAGCTGAATTTACGTTATACTGTAGAAAAAAGGGGTGAGGGAACGTGGAAGAAGCATTAAAAGAAAACATCATGGGCGCCCTGGAACAGGTTGTCGATCCTGAGCTTGGCGTTGATATCGTGAACCTTGGTTTGGTATACGATGTTGACATGGATGAAGACGGCTTAACGCACGTGACGATGACACTGACATCAATGGGATGCCCTTTAGCGCCGATTATCGTGGATGAGGTGAAAAAAGCATTAGCGGACCTTCCTGAAGTGAAAGACACAGAGGTTCACATTGTATGGAATCCGCCTTGGACTAGGGATAAAATGTCCAGATACGCAAAAATTGCGCTTGGCATTCAATAAAACAAAAGAGGACAGCCTGACATGTGAGGCTGTCCTTTTTTACAGCTGAAAGGAGTGAAAGGAAATGATGTACCTGCTGGCAGTTTTATGCCCGCCGCTTGCTGTTTTGTTTTCGGGAAAACCGTTTCAGGCCTTGCTGAATCTCATATTGACCTGTATCTTTTGGCTGCCGGGCGCGATTCACGCCTGCTTTATCGTCGCCGACCGCCGTGCCGAAAAACGGGCAAGAAGATAATTTGGAAAAATGAGGACGCAGTCATGGTATAATGGTCATAAAAAACAGCAGGGAGAGCACTATGAAAAAGAAATTGCTTGCATTCGCGCTTTGTACTGGCGCGTATGCGGCCCTGTTTGCGTACTCTGTGAACTCAGAGCAAAAAACAGCCACAAGCGAGATGACGGATGTCAGCCGCCTGATGCCTGTAAAAATAAAGCAGACAGTGAAAGGGCAGGAAGAGGAAACGCTCATTGACACAGTCAAAGAGGCAAATCGAAAAAACATAAAAATTTCAATCGCCGGGGCCCAGCACTCCATGGGCGGCCATACATATTATGAGGACGGCATCGTTCTCGACATGACGGGCTACAACAAAATCCTGTCACTCGATCAAGAGAAGAAAACCATCAGGGTGCAAAGCGGTGCAACGTGGAATGATATCCAGAAATACGTGAATCCATACGGACTCGCGGTAAAAGTCATGCAGTCACAAAACATTTTTACAATCGGCGGATCTCTCAGCGCAAATGCACACGGGCGTGATATTCGCTACGGCTCGCTGATTGATACAGTCAAATCATTCCGGCTTTTAAAAGCTGACGGGACGATTATCACTGTCACTCCAAAAGATGATTTGTTTACGGCGGTCATCGGAGGGTACGGCCTTTTTGGCGTGATTCTTGATGTAACGCTTGAGCTGACAGATGATGAGCTGTATGTCATGAAGACAGAAAAAATGAATTACAGCACATACGCAGACTATTTTTCAAAGCATGTAAAAGGAAATCCAGATGTCCGAATGCATCTGGCGCGAATTTCAACAGCGAAAAAAGGATTTCTGAAAGACATGTATGTCACAAATTACGTATTGGCTGATCATCAGGATCAACTGCCATCATACAGCGATCTCAAAGAAGATGAGTATACGGGAGCCACAAAGTTTGCACTCGGTTTGTCAAGACGGTATGAATGGGGCAGGAATTGGCTGTGGGACACACAGCAATCCTATTTCCTGAGCCAAAACGGCACAGAGATTTCACGCAATAACGTCATGCGGTCCGAATCAAAGTTTCTTGAGTATGAAAACAATGACAACACAGATGTTTTGCAAGAATACTTTGTGCCCGTGAAGGAGTATGGGTCCTATATTGATGACCTGAGACAAACGCTGTCGGACGAAGATCTGAACCTGCTGAACATTACGATCCGCTACGTGCAGAAAAATGAAAAGGCCGACCTTTCCTATGCGAAGGACGATATGTTTTCGCTCGTGCTATTAATAAACGAGGGCTTTTCAAAAGAAGACCAGGCAGATACTGCCCGAATCATCAGGCGCATGACAGACGTTGCCATCAAGCACGGCGGCAGCTATTATCTGCCTTATATGACCTACCAGACAAAAGAGCAAATGAGACAGGCATATCCGAAAAGTGAAGCGTTTTTTCAGAAAAAACGAACCTATGACCCGGATGAGCGCTTTATGAATTACTTTTATCAGAGGTATAAATAATGGGGAAAAACAAATTAAAATGGCTGACATTATCACAAAGCAGCGTGTTTTTCGCAAGCAGCTTAATCTTTCCGTTTTATATTCTGTTTGTGAAAAATATCGGCTCAAGCTACACACAGTTCGGTTTTTCCTACGGATTGTTCGGGTTGAGCGGAGCGCTCATTTACCCGCTCCTCGGACGGCTGTCTGAAAGGTTTGACAGCCGTTATTTTCTGCTTCTGAACTCGTGGGGGATGGCTGTTCTGCTTTTATATGTCCCGCATATCGGAAGCGTCGTTCAAGTGTATATCGTCCAAGTGCTGTTAGGGCTCTTTGGAGCGATGCAAAAGCATGGAGAAAAAGTGCTGATCGCTAATTTTACAGACAGCGGAGAGCGTGGAAAGAAGATTGGAAATTACCATTTTTGGACAGCTGTCTTTTCAGCAGCAGCCATTATGCTCGGGGGCTTTCTCGCTGACTTTTTTACAGTGCAAATGATTTTTTATGCAAGCTCTATTCTATATTTTTTGAGTGGATTGATGATGATGAAAACAGGCTGACGCGGTCAGCCTGTTTTTTTATGCGGCTGAAAAGCGGTGCTGCATCAACGTTTTTGTGCTGGAGTTGTGCTGATTTTTTTGAGCGGAATTTCCATTGAACAGAAAATTTATAAATGAATAAAAATATTAAATATACGATTGAATTAATTTTTATTCATGTTATAATGTTAAATAATTTCACAAAGACCAAGAGGGTGAACTTGTTTTGAAAATAGGAATTGTAGGTGCTACAGGATATGGAGGCACCGAACTTGTCAGGATTCTCTCGCATCATCCTCATGCAGAGGAATGCATACTTTATTCATCTAGCGGAGAAGGGAATGTCTATAGCGAGGGTTATCCTCATCTTACCGACTTAGCGGATCAGAAGCTGAAGCCGATTGATATGAATACGATCAAACACGAAATAGATATCATGTTTCTCGCTGCGCCGCCCGGAGTCTCAAGTGAATTGACTCCAAAGCTGGCAGATGCGGGAATTCCGGTTATTGATCTGTCAGGTGATCTTAGGATACAAGAACCGGCTGAATATGAAAAATGGTATAAACGGACAGCGGCACCGAAGGCGGTGATTCAAGAGGCGGTATACGGTCTGGCAGAACTGAATCAACAGCAAATTCAACAGGCGAAACTCATTGCCAATCCAGGCTGTTTTCCAACAGCTGTTTTGCTTGGCCTCGCACCATTGGCTCAAAAGAAACTGCTCGATGAATCTTTTGTTATCGTTGACGCGAAGACCGGTGTTTCCGGAGCGGGAAGAAAAGCATCCATGGGAACTCATTTTTCTGAGCTGAACGACAATTTTAAAATTTATAAAGTCAATGAACATCAGCACACGCCGGAAATTGAGCAGGCGCTGAATGAATGGCAGCCAGGTCTCGGGCCCATTACATTTTCGGCTCACTTGGTTCCGATGACAAGGGGCATCATGGCGACGATGTATACCAGATTAACCTGTGACCTATCCGCAGATGGCCTGCATGATTTATATTCGGAATTTTACCAAGATTCATATTTTGTGAGAGTGAGGCCAAAAGGTCAGTACCCGCAAACGAAAGAAGTGTACGGCAGCAATTTCTGTGATATCGCCGTGACCCTCGATGAGAGAACGAACAGAGTCACGATCGTCTCGGTAATCGATAATTTAATGAAGGGTGCCGCCGGTCAGGCAGTGCAAAACTTTAATTTGATGAATGGCTGGAATGAAGAAACTGGGCTCACCATCACGCCAATTTATCCATAGAACGGGAGAGAATCGAACCATGATTCAGTTAAGTGAAGATCAAATTGTAAAAGTAACAGGTGATGTATCCTCGCCAAAAGGGTTTCAGGCAAAGGGTGTGCATTGCGGACTGCGCTACTCGAAAAAAGACCTCGGCGTCATTATCAGCGAGACACCGGCCGTGAGTGCAGCGGTTTATACCCAAAGCCACTTTCAGGCTGCTCCGATCAAAGTGACACAAGACAGCTTAAAGCACGGACCGACACTGAAAGCCGTCATCGTCAACAGTGCCATTGCCAATGCCTGCACGGGAGAACAAGGCCTAAAGGACGCATACACAATGCGGGAGAGCTTTGCTTCACAGCTTGGCATTGAGCCGGAGCTTGTCGCTGTTTCATCAACGGGTGTCATCGGCGAGCATTTAGACATGGAAAAAATCCACGCGGGGATCGAGCTGCTGAAAGAAACACCTGCGGGATCAGGCGATTTTGAGGAAGCGATCTTAACAACAGATACGGTGATTAAGCAGACGTGCTATGAGCTGGCAATCGGCGGCAAAACAGTCACGATCGGCGGAGCGGCCAAAGGCTCAGGGATGATACATCCGAACATGGCCACGATGCTGGGATTTGTGACAACTGACGCGGCAATTGAAGAAAAAGCGCTGCAAAAGGCGCTTCGGGAAATCACTGACGTTTCATTTAACCAAATCACAGTTGACGGAGAAACATCCACGAACGACATGGTATTAGTTATGGCGAATGGCTGCGCCGAAAACGAGTGCCTGACAGAAGACCATCCAGACTGGCCGGTCTTTAAAAAAGCGCTCTTGCTCACTTGTGAGGATCTGGCTAAAGAGATTGCCAGAGACGGAGAAGGCGCGACAAAACTAATTGAAGCCCAAGTACAGGGAGCGAAAAACAATCTTGATGCAAACGTCATTGCCAAAAAGATTGTTGGCTCAAATCTTGTAAAAACGGCAGTATACGGAACAGATGCCAACTGGGGGCGGATCATCGGAGCCATCGGACACTCCGCAGCACAGGTGACTGCAGAAGAAGTAGAGGTTTATCTTGGCGGCCAATGCCTGTTTAAGAATAACGAACCTCAGCCATTCTCTGAATCTATCGCCAAGGAATACCTTGAAGGAGATGAAATCACCATTGTCATCAAGATGGATGAAGGGGACGGAAACGGGAGAGCGTGGGGCTGTGACCTGACCTATGACTATATCAAAATTAACGCGAGCTATCGCACGTAATAAAGGGGAGCGAAATGAAGAAAACAATCGTTTTTAAATGCGGGGGAAGTGTCATCCGTGAGCTGTCGGAGGAATTTTTTCAAAATCTGAAAGAGCTGATGGCATCAGGCTGGAAGCTGGCGATCGTACATGGCGGGGGACCGGAAATCACAAATATGCTGAAACGGTTAAATATCAAGACAGAGTTTTCGGGCGGACAGAGGAAAACAACGAAGCCGGTGCTGGAAGTGGCGGAAATGGTTTTATCCGGTTCTGTCAATAAATTTTTCGTTGCTGAGCTTGCCAAACACGGACTGCGAGCCGCAGGCATTTCTGGTAAGGATGGAGGTCTTTTGGAGGCTGATTATCTAGATCCGGAAACATACGGAGAAGTGGGAGAAATCAAAAAAGTCGATGCGTCCATGGTGAACGCGCTGATGGAAAATGGCATCATCCCCGTTATTGCGCCGCTGTCTATGACAAGCGACTGCAAAACGCTGAATGTAAATGCTGATCTGGCTGCTTCAGCAGTCGCCGGAGCGCTTGAAGCCGATAAGCTGATGTTCGTCACGGATGTCGATGGAATCATGAAGGAAAAGCAGCGTCTGGACGTCCTGACCCCTAAGGAGATTCAGATGCTGATCAAGCAGGAAGTGATCACCGGAGGGATGATCCCGAAGGTCAATTCAGCCTTGTCAGCTTTATCAGATCAGGTGTCTGAAGTCATGATCGTAAACGGAAAAGGATCATTCTTCGCAGAACAAACCTTTCAAGGGACAAAAATCGTCAAAGCAAAGGAGGCTGTTTCATGAGCAGCTTGTTTCAAACCTACGGCCGTTGGGATATTGACATCAAAAAAGCAAAGGGAACGTACGTTGAGGATCAAAACGGCAAATCATACCTTGATTTCATTCAGGGGATTGCGGTATCAAATCTAGGACACTGCCATGAAGCGGTGACAGAAGCAGTCAAAAAACAGCTTGACAGCGTATGGCACGTATCCAACCTGTTTCAAAACAGTCTCCAAGAGCAAGCAGCGCAGAAGCTGGCGGCGCATAGTGCAGGAGATCTTGTCTTTTTCTGCAACAGCGGCGCGGAGGCGAATGAAGGTGCGATAAAGCTTGCCCGAAAAGCAACTGGAAAAACAAAAATCATCACTTTTCTTCAGTCGTTCCATGGCCGCACGTATGCAGGGATGGCTGCGACCGGACAGGATAAAATCAAAACAGGCTTCGGCCCGATGCTTGAAGGCTTTCACTACCTGCCATACAATGATCCTTCTGCTTTTAAAGCTCTTGGGGAGGAAGGCGATATTGCCGCGGTGATGCTTGAAACAGTGCAGGGAGAAGGAGGAGTCAATCCGGCGAGTGCTGAATTTTTATCAGCCGTACAGTCGTTTTGCAAGGAAAAGCAAGCCCTTCTCATCATTGATGAAATCCAGACCGGCATCGGACGGACGGGAAAAGGCTTCGCATATGAGCACTTCGGACTCTCACCGGATATCATCACAGTCGCCAAAGGATTGGGAAACGGCTTTCCGGTCGGCGCTGTCATCGGAAAAAAACAGCTTGGAGAAGCGTTTACCCCTGGTTCTCACGGAACGACTTTCGGAGGAAACATGCTGGCGATGGCTGCTGTGAATGCCACATTGCAAATTGTATTCCAGCCTGACTTTTTGCAAGAGGCTGCTGACAAAGGAGCGTTTTTAAAAGGACAGCTTGAGGCAGAGCTAAAGAGCCCTTTTGTTAAACAAATCCGAGGTAAAGGATTAATGCTTGGAATTGAGTGTGATGGCCCGGTTGCTGACATTATTGCTGAATTGCAGACATTAGGCTTGCTTGTATTGCCGGCCGGCCCGAACGTGATTCGGCTGCTGCCGCCGCTCACCGTGACTAAGGATGAAATAGCAGAAGCCGTCAGCAAGCTGAAACAGGCAATCGCTCATCATTCCGCTGTAAACCAGTGATTTTTTTTCGATATAAAGGCATAAAAATTCATTTTTATAATTAATTATTCATCAAGAGGTGGGCTGTTAGATGGAAGGTTATTTAGTGTTAGAAGATGGGACATCGTTCAGCGGCGAGCTGGACGGTCATGAAAACTGTACGGGAGAAGCTGTTTTTTTCACAGGAATGACAGGCTACCAGGAAGTGCTGACAGATCCATCGTATAAGGGACAGATTATTGTATTTACCTACCCGCTGATTGGCAACTACGGCATAAATGAAAAGGATTTTGAAAGCAAGAAACCGCAAGTAAAAGCAGCGGTTGTCTATGAGGCGTGTGATCACTTTTCTCATTATGAAGCGGTATACAGCCTCAAGGAGTATTTACAGAAATGGAACATTCCGCTGTTAACCCATGTTGATACGAGGGCTGTCGTGAAGAAAATCCGGGCAAACGGGACGATGGGTGCAACAGTCACAGCCTCTAAAGAAGGAGCTGAGATGGCCCTTCAACCAGAGAATGTGGCAGAGCAGGCTTCAGCCCAGGAAATCAGCACATTCGGCGACGGGAATAAACACATCGCTCTCATTGATTTTGGCTATAAAAAGTCAATCGCATCATCACTTGTCAAAAGAGGCTGCAAGGTTACTGTGGTGCCATACCAGCAAATGGAGGCCGTATACAACATCAAACCCGATGGCATTGTGCTATCGAACGGACCTGGAGATCCGAAAGCAATCCAGCCATATTTAGGAAAGATCAAAAGCATCATCAGCCGCTTTCCGACTCTCGGCATTTGTCTCGGACATCAGCTGATCGCGCTCGCGTTCGGAGGGAATACTTTTAAGCTGCCATTCGGACACAGGGGAGCTAATCATCCGGTCATCGACCGTGAGACGAAACGGGTCTTTATGACAAGCCAAAACCACAGCTATGTGGTTGATGAACAGTCGATTAATGCAGAAGAGCTCACGATCAGGTTTCATCATGTCAATGATACGTCAGTTGAAGGGCTTGCCCATAAAAAACTGCCTGTCATGAGTGTTCAATTCCACCCGGAAGCCCATCCCGGACCTGCGGAAAGCGAATGGATTTTTGATGATTATTTAAAGAATGTGATACCAGCAAGGAGAGAAATCGCGCATGCCTAAAGACACCAGTATTTCAAGCATATTAGTAATCGGCTCAGGCCCGATCATCATCGGGCAGGCGGCAGAATTTGATTATTCAGGCACTCAAGGGTGCATCGCGCTGAAGGAGGAGGGCTACCGGGTGATTCTCGTCAACAGCAATCCGGCGACAATTATGACTGATGAAGCCTTCGCTGATGAAATTTATTTTGAGCCTCTGACAGCAGAAAGCCTGACAGCCATCATTAAGAAAGAACGGCCTGATGGGCTTCTTGCCAATTTAGGCGGTCAGACCGCGTTGAATTTAGCGGTGGAGCTTGAAGAAACGGGTGTTTTAAAGGAGCACGGCGTCAAGCTTCTCGGCACATCCGTTGAAACGATACAAAAAGGAGAAGACCGGGAAAAATTCCGTTCGTTAATGAATGAATTAAAACAGCCCGTGCCGGAGAGTGAAATTGTTGATAACGAGGCCGATGCCCTCCATTTTGCGGAATCCATCGGTTTTCCTGTTATTATCAGACCGGCTTACACATTAGGCGGAAAGGGCGGAGGAATCGCCCCTGATAAAGAAGCCTTTACAGCTATGATTAAGCAGGCGCTATTAGCAAGTCCGATCAATCAATGCCTTGTCGAAAAAAGCATTGCCGGCTTTAAAGAAATTGAATATGAAGTCATGCGTGACAGCAATAACACATGCATTACCGTCTGCAATATGGAAAATATCGATCCGGTCGGCGTGCATACAGGTGACTCTATCGTTGTGGCGCCGTCACAAACATTGACAGACGAAGACTATCAAATGCTGCGGACAGTAAGTCTGACGATCATCTCAGCACTTGATGTTGTAGGCGGCTGCAACATTCAATTCGCGCTTGATCCATTCAGCAAGCAATATTACGTCATTGAAGTGAATCCGCGTGTAAGCCGGTCATCGGCTCTCGCATCTAAAGCGACCGGTTATCCGATTGCGAAGATGGCCGCGAAACTGGCAGTCGGATACACCCTTGACGAGCTGAAAAATCCGCTCACAGGCTCGACTTACGCAAGCTTTGAACCGGCACTGGACTATGTGATCGTCAAATTTCCGCGTTGGCCGTTTGATAAATTCAAAAACGCAGACCGCAAGCTTGGCACAAAAATGAAAGCCACCGGTGAAGTGATGGCGATTGAACGGAATTTAGAAGCGGCGATACAAAAGGCAGCCGCCTCGCTTGAATTAAAAAATATCGGGACACACCTTCCAGAGCTCAGCGGCTTTTCAATTGATACGCTATGGGATTTGGCAATCACTCCGGATGACCGCAGATTTTTCGTTGTCATGGAGCTGTTGAGCCGCCGCGTCTCGATTGATGACATCCATGAAAAAACAAAAATTGATCCGTTTTTCCTTCATACCTTTGACAACATCATCAAATTGGAAAACCGCCTGATGGAAGCAGGGAGCGATCTCTCTTTTGAATTATTGAAGAAAGCAAAGGAAAAGGGATTCTCAGACACAACGATTGCCTCGCTGATCGGCAAAACAGAAGAAGAGGTGCGCGCGCTTCGCAAGGAGATGGGCATTACGCCTTCCTTTAAAATCGTAGATACATGCGCGGCAGAGTTTGATGCGAAAACAAACTATTTTTACTCCACATATTTCGGAGAGACCGATGGAGACATCAGCCGCAAAGAGAAAAAACGCGCGCTCATTATCGGATCAGGACCGATTCGGATCGGCCAAGGCGTTGAATTTGATTATAGTGCTGTTCACGGTGTGCTGACACTGCAAGAGCTTGGGTTCGAAACCATCATGATTAACAATAACCCGGAAACGGTCAGCACCGATTATGAAATTGCGGACCGCCTGTATTTTGAACCGATGACAACGGAGCATATTGTAAACGTGGCGGAGCAGGAAAATATTGATTTTGCAATTGTGCAATTCGGCGGCCAAACTGCAATCAATGCTGCTGAAGCGCTCGAGAAAGCCGGCATTACTCTTCTTGGCACATCATTTCAAACGCTCGACGTGTTAGAGGATCGGGATCAATTCTATCAGCTTCTTGACGAGCTGGGATTGAAGCACGCAAAAGGAGAAATTGCTTATACAAAAGAAGAAGCCGCTTCAAAAGCGAGTGAGATCGGCTATCCGGTGTTAATCCGCCCATCTTACGTTATCGGCGGAATGGGCATGATCATTGTTGACTCGCAAGACCAGCTTACTCAGCTGCTGAATGATGAGGACAGCATGCCATACCCGATTTTAATTGATCAGTATGTGTCTGGAAAGGAAGTCGAAATTGATTTGATTTCCGACGGCGAGGATGTCTTTATCCCGACATATACCGAGCATATTGAACGGGCAGGTGTCCATTCAGGGGACAGCTTTGCCATTCTTCCCGGACCGTCCATCACGAGCGGGCTGCAGCAGGGCATGAAAGATGCGGCACAAAAAATTGCCCGAAAACTTTCATTTAAAGGCATCATGAACATTCAATTTGTGATCGACAATGGAAACATACTCGTTCTTGAAGTGAATCCGAGAGCGAGCCGCACGGTTCCTGTCGTCAGCAAAGTAATGGGCGTTCCGATGATTCCGCTCGCCACACGTCTGCTGGCGGGAGCGTCCTTAAAAGATCTAAATCCGGCAGTTCAAAATCATCATGGAGTTGCCGTGAAGTTCCCTGTTTTTTCTTCTCATGCGATCCAGGATGTGGATGTCAAGCTTGGGCCGGAAATGAAATCAACGGGAGAAGGCATGTGTGTCGCATATGATTCTAACAGCGCCTTGAAAAAAATCTATACAAGAGTCTGGAGTCAAAAAGGAAGCATTTATTTGCAAAACGTTCCGGAAGATGTGAAGGAGTTAGCAGAAAACGCAGGTTTTACAATTCATGAAGGGACATTTGCCTCATGGATGGAACAGGAAGGAAAATCGCTCCACATCAATCTGAGCGGTTCTGAAGAAGCACGCAAAGAACGTTTGGAAGCCATGACGCACGGCATCCCCGTCTTTACAGAAGAAGAAACCGTGCGGGCGTTTTTACAAAGCGGTTCAGGCCATCCGCAGCCTGTATCTCTCAAAGACCTCTATAAAAAGGAAGTGGCAACATGCACACAGTGACGCTAACCAGTTTATACGGAAAAGATTTATTAACGTTAAAGGACCTTAGTGAAGAGGATATAAACGCCTTGCTCGCAGAAGCCGGTGAGCTGAAACAAAACAAAATTCAGCCTATATTCCATGGCAAAACCTTGGCGATGATTTTTGAAAAATCATCAACGCGGACCCGTGTTTCATTTGAAGCGGGCATGGCGCAGCTGGGCGGGAACGCCCTCTTTCTAAGCCAGAAAGATCTGCAGCTGGGGCGCGGTGAGACTGTCGCTGATACGGCAAAAGTGCTGTCAGGCTATGTGGATGCCATCATGATCCGGACCTTTGAACATGAAAAGGTGGAGGAACTTGCCAAAGAAGCTGACATTCCGGTGATCAATGGACTTACCGATAAATACCACCCATGCCAGGCGCTGGCGGATCTCTTGACAATTAAGGAGATAAAAGGGAAGCTTAAAGGCGTAAAAGTCGCATACATCGGTGACGGAAATAACGTGGCGCACTCCTTGATGATCGGCTGCGCGAAAATGGGCTGTGATATCTCGATCGCTTCACCAAAGGGATATGAAGTGTTAGATGAGGCAGCTGAAGCGGCAAAGGCATATGCACTTCAATCCGGCTCTTCTGTCACGCTGACAGATGATCCGATTGAAGCTGTAAAAGACGCGGACGTGATTTATGCTGATGTGTTTACAAGCATGGGGCAGGAAGCGGAAGAGCAAGAACGTCTTGCTGTCTTTGCGCCTTATCAGGTGAATGCGGCGCTAGTCAGCCATGCCAAGCCTGACTATACATTTTTACATTGTCTCCCTGCGCATCGTGAGGAAGAAGTGACTGCGGAGATTATTGACGGGCCGAATTCTGCAGTGTTCCAGCAGGCGGAAAACCGTCTTCATGTGCAAAAAGCACTGCTGAAGGCCATTTTATATAAAGGGGAATCATCAAAAAACTGCTGAGCCAAACTCAGCAGTTTTTTTGATGGCAACATATTCACAGCCGCTTAGGCACATACTACAGCAAAAAGGAAAAGGAGGAAAAACAGTGGGACAGCAGCACCAATTCCGGCCCGGACAGAAAGCGCCTAATAACGGTGTCTACGTAGAAATCGGCGAGACAGGGAGCATGGTTAAAAACCCTCAAAAGGTCCATCTGTCAGCAGGGGAAATGTTCCCCGAAACATCAAACCACAACCGGCTGTGGACCTACAAAAGAAAGCCGTGACCACTAAAAAACCCAAAACAATAAATGTTTTGGGTTTTTTGGCTTTTTAATGCTGGCTTGCATTTTTGTTCATAGGCATGATTTCTGCTAAAACCATGATTAAGACATACAGTACAACAGCAATGACAGATGATGTTTTGAAATTATACGTAACGCTGTTCATGCTTGCAACCAAGTAGCATGCCATATGTGATAAAAGGAACGTCCAAATAAAGGCAATAATATATCGCACGTTTCCACCTCGTCCTTCTCATTCTATTCTAAAAGTTATCATACCATACAAAAAGCGAAGGGGGAATCCAATTTTAGCAGAAAGTGAGGTGACAAAAGAGTCTGATTCGTCACACTTTAATGGTAAAATATAAAAAACGTCAATCAGTATAATAGCCAAAAATGTAAAAGGCTAGGACTTTACCTTATTCGTTTCTTTTCTATTTACATAAGATAGCGTGAGATGAAGTGTGAAAGGAGGCGGGCAAGCGATGGGAATAACGGAAAGATACTTTCAACTGGGAACGGAGCATAATGTCATTCATCTGCCCTATCGCCCGAACGGCTTCGGCATCTTTATCTTGGGGGACAGAACCCACTTTGTCGGACATGATTCAAGCTTTTGGCAGCAGCATTACGGCAGAAATCAGCTTCTGAGCATGTTGATGAATGAAGGATATACTCTTTTTAACAGCAATCTGTTCGGAAGGCATTGGGGGGCGGAAAAAGCAGTCACCTATGCCAAACAGCTGATACATTCTGTGCTGAAGCAGGAAATCCTCAATCCGAAGATTCATATTTTAGCAGAAGGCATGGGTGCTCTCGTGGCCGATGAACTGCTTCGTTTTTCCCCGGATCATATCCGCTCAGCCGCAATGTTGAATCCTTGTCTCGATCTTCAGGCACATTATGAATCGGAAAAAGAAAATAAATTTTTCTATAAGCAATTTTTGAAAGAAGTATCGAAAAGCTACGGAATTTCTGAAAAAGAAGCGGAAGCGATTCGTTATAAAACAATTCAAAGCTACCCGAGCGGCGTACCGGTTCATATATGGCAGCGTATGACCGGAGCTCCATATCCCTACAGCGTACATGCGGAAGTTTTCAAGGAAAAACAGCAAAAGCAAGGCTCACCGGTCGACATGACATTTCATTTATTTGAGCATCCAAGCAGAATTTATGCATCAATTTGCAAATTCTTTCATAGTCATGAAAAAGAATTATAGAGAATATAATGACAACAGCCTTCTCTTTTGCGGAGGCTGTTTTGTTTTGGGAAATGAAAAACCGGAAGGGCGGCAGATGCAATGGAATCAACGCTGATTGTAGGTGCGGACGAATTTTTCGGCCTTTCATTATGTGAGCGAATGATGGATGAAGGCATACATGTTGACGTTGTTCTGGCGGAAACAGAAGATAAAATGAGACAAATGTACTTAGAAGAAAGACTCATGTGGCTTGGGAGAAATGAACTCTTTCGCCAGCTTGAACACATTGGAGACCAAAATTATGATACAATTTGTATCCAGTTCGGAAGTTTTTTGCCTTTAGACCAATATGATTCTCCTTATATTTTAGTATATGAAGAAGACCGAAAAGAATGGGATAAACGTGAAAAAACAGGCTCGGAAAAAACCGTGATCCTGCCGAAAATGTACGGGCCATGGAAAGAAGAAACAGAGGAAGACGGCTATTATACAAATGACGTCGCTGACGAGTTGCTGAGATTCCTGTTAGAACCAAGCCGTCATAGCAAAGATCAGCTTTTTGAATTGCAAGTCACAGAGAAAACCTCAAAAGAAGAAGCAAAAACAAAAATTATCGAGTGGAAAAGACAATTTTCATCAATTTTCGACAAATATTAAGAAAAACCTTCCATGTTTCGAGTTTTCTAGATACAATAAACGTATAAAAATAATACATGTTATAGCTTGTCAAAAGGAGTTGAACATGACTTGATCACAAGGCTTGTCATGATCTTTTCTGTCCTCCTTTTATTGAGTGGATGTGGACAAACTCCGTTCAAAGGAAAAATTGAGAAGGTCGGCATGCTCTTTCCTGATACGATTAATGACCTCGTATGGGGCACAAAAGGGTATAAAGGATTACTGAATATACAATCCAAATACAATGTGGACGTCTATTATAAGGAAGGCGTTAAAACAGAAGAAGATATCATAAATGCGATTGAGGATTTTCATAAGAGGGGCGTCAATCTGCTCTACGGTCATGGGAGTGAATATGCTGAGGTGTTTAACTTGGTCGGCGAAGATTATCCAGATATGGAATTCGTCATTTCCAATGCGAAAGCGAAAGCTGATAATGTAACGAGTGTCCATTTTAGCGGGGAAGCAATGGGCTTTTTTGGAGGAATGACTGCTGCCCATATGTCGAAAACGAATCAGGTCGGTGTAATTGCTTCCTTTACGTGGCAGCCTGAGGTGGACGGTTTTATCAAAGGGGCCAAGTATGAAAATCCGGATATAGAGGTAAATACGAAATATACGGATCATTGGGATGATGATACAACAGCAGTAAAGCTTTATCAGAAAATGAAGAACGAAGGCGCGGATGTTGTGTATCCCGCCGGAGACGGGTATAATGTTCCTGTTATTCAGCAAATCAAAAAAGACGGTCTTTATGCCATTGGCTACGTCACAGATCAATCGGATCTGGGCGAGAATACCGTATTAACCAGCACGGTGCAAAATGTGGACAAGGCCTATGAAATCATTGCTGAACAATTTAATAAAGGCACCCTTGAGGGCGGCGATCATTACTACGACCTGAACACGGGAGTCGTTGAGATGGGAACATTCAGCCCGCTCGTCGATAAAGACTTTCAGCAAAGAATCGCCAAGCTGATCAAAACATACAACAAAACAGGCGAGCTGCCAAAAAACGAGTAATGGAGTGACGTCACATGCAGCACGAAAAATCACTTGAATTCTTGCAAATTGCCATGAAATATCTCCCTGAAGCGAAAGAACAGCTTGAGAAATCAGGCATTGAGCTCTCAATGGAGGCCATACAGCCGTTTATGAATCTATTTACAACGGTAATGGCGGAAGCTTATGAGCTTGGCAAGTCTGACGCTAAATCTGAAACAGAATAAGAAGAAGCCACTTTTTTGAAAGTGGCTTTTCACATGATTTTCTTTTTAATAGCGGAGAGCATGGGCGCAAGCTCCTTTAAAGCGGGCTTGATTTGATCAAGAGAGTTCATAATTGAACCGATTTGGTCCATAATATGCATGTAATTAATCGTCTCTTCGTCGTTTGTCTGAGAAACCTGAGAAACCTCCTCTTGCTGTTCCTCCTTCTCTTCTGTTGGTTTTGCTGCATCGCCGAACATCATTCTTGAAAACACATCCAACTGCATACGCCTCCTTTCCATATACCATACTCTATGAGTAAGATGAACTGATAGTTTAGACGAATATATTGCCATGTGAAAAAAAATAGGATAGAATTAGTACCTGATACTAATAATTGATCACAACCTGATTGATCTTCTAAATTTAAGATATAAAGGAGTCTTCCCTTATGAAAGCTGGAATACTTGGTGTTGGACGTTACATTCCTGAGAAGGTTTTAACAAATCATGATCTTGAAAAAATGGTTGAAACTTCTGACGAGTGGATTCGTACAAGAACAGGAATAGAAGAAAGAAGAATCGCAGCAGATGATGTGTTTTCATCACATATGGCTGTTGCAGCAGCGAAAAATGCGCTGGAACAAGCTGAAGTGGCTGCTGAGGATCTGGATATGATCTTGGTTGCAACTGTTACACCTGATCAGTCATTTCCTACGGTCTCTTGTATGATTCAAGAACAGCTCGGCGCGAAGAAAGCGTGTGCTATGGATATCAGCGCGGCTTGTGCGGGCTTCATGTACGGGGTTGTAACCGGTAAACAATTTATTGAATCCGGAACCTACAAGCATGTTCTAGTTGTCGGTGTAGAGAAGCTCTCAAGCATTACCGATTGGGAAGACCGCAATACAGCCGTTCTGTTTGGAGACGGAGCAGGCGCTGCGGTAGTCGGGCCAGTCAGTGATGACAGAGGAATCCTTTCATTTGAACTAGGAGCCGACGGCACAGGCGGTCAGCACTTGTATCTGAATGAAAAACGACATACAATCATGAATGGACGAGAAGTTTTCAAATTTGCAGTCCGTCAAATGGGAGAATCATGCGTAAATGTCATTGAAAAAGCCGGACTTTCAAAAGAGGATGTCGACTTTTTGATTCCGCATCAGGCGAACATCCGTATCATGGAAGCTGCTCGCGAGCGTTTAGAGCTTCCTGTCGAAAAGATGTCTAAAACTGTTCATAAATATGGAAATACTTCTGCCGCATCAATTCCGATCTCTCTTGTAGAAGAATTAGAAGCCGGTAAAATCAAAGACGGCGATGTGGTCGTTATGGTAGGGTTCGGCGGAGGACTAACATGGGGCGCCATTGCAATCCGCTGGGGCCGATAAAAAAAGGTGAGGTGCACACAAGATGACTAAAAAAAGAGTAGTTGTTACAGGACTTGGAGCATTATCTCCACTTGGCAACGACGTCGATACAAGTTGGAATAACGCAATCAACGGTGTGTCCGGAATCGGTCCGATCACTCGTGTTGACGCTGAAGAATATCCGGCAAAAGTTGCCGCTGAATTAAAAGATTTTAATGTTGAAGATTATATGGATAAAAAAGAAGCCAGAAAAATGGACCGCTTTACACAATATGCGGTTGTGGCTGCGAAAATGGCGGTTAAAGACGCAGAGCTTAACATTACCGATGAGATCGCACCGAGAGTCGGTGTTTGGGTAGGCTCCGGTATCGGAGGACTTGAAACACTAGAGTCTCAATTTGAAATCTTCTTAACAAAAGGCCCAAGACGGGTAAGCCCGTTTTTCGTGCCAATGATGATTCCTGACATGGCGACAGGCCAGATTTCTATTGCATTAGGAGCAAAAGGGGTGAACTCTTGTACGGTTACAGCATGTGCTACAGGAACGAACTCCATCGGTGACGCGTTTAAGGTTATTCAGCGCGGTGATGCAGACGTGATGGTCACAGGCGGAACAGAAGCGCCGCTGACAAGAATGTCATTCGCCGGCTTTAGTGCCAACAAAGCGCTGTCTACTAATCCAGATCCGAAAACAGCGAGCCGCCCGTTCGATAAAAACCGTGATGGCTTTGTCATGGGGGAAGGTGCAGGGATTATCGTTCTTGAAGAACTTGAGCATGCCCTGGCCCGCGGCGCTAAAATTTACGGAGAAATTGTCGGCTACGGTTCAACCGGAGACGCTTATCATATCACAGCGCCGGCCCAAGACGGTGAAGGCGGAGCGAGAGCGATGCAAGAAGCCATTAAAGATGCAGGCATTGCACCTGAAGAAATTGATTACATCAATGCTCACGGGACAAGCACATATTACAACGACAAATACGAAACAATGGCGATTAAGACTGTTTTTGGCGAGCATGCGCATAAACTTGCGGTAAGCTCTACAAAATCGATGACAGGCCACCTCTTAGGAGCAGCCGGCGGTATTGAAGCCATTTTCTCTATCCTGGCCATTAAAGAAGGCGTGATTCCGCCGACAATCAATATTCAAACGCCTGACGAAGAATGCGATTTGGATTATGTGCCTGATGAAGCCCGCAGACAGGAACTTAATTATGTTCTCAGCAACTCATTAGGATTCGGCGGACACAACGCAACATTAATCTTTAAGAAATATCAATCATAATCAAGCCAAACCGGCTGCCCTTAAAGGGTAGCCGGTTTTTTTTGTGTGCATAGGATTAAAAGAGGAGGCGATCACATGAGTGTAGAACAAACATATAGCTGGCTCAGGAAGGCTGATTCAATAGATGATTTGGCGCATTACATTATCCCGCTTTTTTCAGGTGCGGAGAAAAAGAACTGGAAGGGCATTCTGGGACACCTTCAGCATCATGGGATGTTTAAAAACATAAAAGAGGGTATTCAGACTGTTTCCAAGCTGAAGGAAAAAGGTTTTTACGGACATATCCAAAAGGAAGAACAGTACCTCAAAAACAAATGGCAAGGTCCTGATGTACCAATTGTCACGCTGCCGGTTGATGAACGAAACAGGAGAATCCGTTTAGAATTCGGATCAAAATCAGGACTCGCCTTTCAAGACAAAATGTTCCTTTTTCTTTCGTCAGATTTAGATTTTGGGTCGGTATCTGCCCTTATGACGCATGAGTATCATCACGTTTGCCGGTTAGGTCATCTGACAAAAGAGGAAAAGGATGTCACATTACTTGATACAATCATCATGGAAGGGCTGGCGGAATATGCTGTTTATGAGAGGTTCGGCCGAAGTCAAACGGCTGAGTGGACGACTTGGTATACACCGGAGCAGCTTCAGGCTTTATATGAAAAAAAGATTGCGCCCCATCGGAATATCAAACGGGATAATCGATTATTTCCCCAGCTGTTATTCGGCAAAGGATATCAGCCAAAAATGCTTGGATACGCAGTTGGATTCAATATTGTAAAAAAATATTTAACCGCCAGCAAGGCAAGCGCCGCAGACGGGCTGTCCATTCCTGCTGAAACCTTTTTGGATGCAATGCTTTAAAAGGATAAAATAATGGAATTTCATTAATAATATTACATTTATCCTAAAAAATTCTTGATTTTGCAAAATGATTGTAATAATATACAACTATAAAATTTTTCGATAATTCAATATTATTTATTATTTCTGAATAAAGGGATTGCTTTCTCTTGAAAACGTTTGACAACAAGAGGGGGGAAAGGGGAGCTAGCATGAGCACACTTTTAGAAGTAAATAATTTAAAGACTTATTTTTTCAGGAAAAAGGAGCCGATCCCTGCGGTTGACGGAGTCGATTTTCACATCAGCAAAGGCGAAACCGTCGCGCTTGTAGGTGAATCGGGCTCCGGAAAAAGCATTACTTCTTTATCAATTATGGGCCTCGTCCAAAGCTCTGGCGGAAAAATCATGGACGGCTCTATTAAACTCGAAGACAAAGACCTCACCTCATTCACTGAAAACGATTATTGCAAAATCCGCGGTAACGAAGTATCCATGATCTTTCAGGAACCAATGACCTCCCTTAATCCGGTGTTAACAATCGGAGAACAAATTACCGAAGTGCTGATTTACCATAAAAACATGAAGAAAAAAGAAGCCCGTCAACGAGCTGTTGAACTCTTGCAGATGGTCGGTTTCTCCCGGTCGGAGCAAATTATGAAGGAGTACCCGCATCGGCTGTCCGGCGGTATGAGACAGAGGGTGATGATTGCCATCGCACTGAGCTGTAATCCTAAACTGCTCATTGCCGATGAACCAACGACAGCGCTGGATGTGACAATACAAGCCCAGGTGCTGGAGCTCATGAAAGATCTCTGTCAGAAGTTCAATACATCGATTCTTCTCATCACACACGACTTAGGTGTCGTGTCTGAGGCTGCCGATAGAGTAATTGTCATGTACTGCGGACAAGTCGTAGAAAACGCTACCGTTGATGACTTATTTTTAGAACCGCTTCATCCGTATACAGAAGGCCTGCTTACGTCAATTCCTGTTATAGATGGAGAGATTGATAAATTAAATGCGATTAAAGGCAGTGTGCCTACACCGGATAATCTGCCGCCGGGATGCCGTTTTGCCCCAAGGTGCCCGAAAGCTATGGATAAGTGCTGGACAAATCAGCCTTCGCTTTTGACACACAAAAGCGGAAGAACGGTGAGATGCTTTTTATATGAGGAAGAGGGTGCCGAACAATCATGACAGCAGCTAATCAAGAAACAATCTTAGAGCTTCGTGACGTAAAAAAATACTTTCCGATCCGGTCAGGCCTTTTTCAAAGAAAAGTCGGTGATGTAAAAGCGGTGGATGGTGTTTCGTTTTCGTTAAAAAAAGGAGAAACACTCGGAATCGTTGGAGAGTCGGGCTGCGGAAAATCGACTGCCGGCAGAACGATGATCAGACTGTACAAACCGACAGAGGGCCAAATTCTTTTTAAAGGGCAGGATATTTCCAATCTGTCAGAGGAGAAGCTGCGGAAGAGTGTCCGCAAAAATATTCAAATGGTTTTCCAAGATCCATTTGCTTCGTTAAACCCGAGAAAGACCCTGCGTTCCATCATAAAGGAGCCGTTTAATACGCACAACATGTATACCATGCGTGAACGAAACGAAAAAGTTGAAGAGCTGCTTGCAAGAGTAGGGCTTCACCCGTCGTTTGCCAGCCGTTATCCCCATGAGTTTTCAGGCGGCCAGCGTCAGCGGATCGGCATTGCCAGAGCACTCACTTTGAATCCAGAGCTGATCATTGCAGATGAGCCGGTTTCCGCACTTGATGTATCCATTCAGGCCCAAGTGATTAACTTGATGGAGGAATTACAGGAAGAATTTAATCTTACGTATCTATTTATCTCTCATGATCTGAGTGTCGTACGCCATATCAGCGACAGAGTCGGAGTAATGTATCTTGGCAAAATGATGGAGCTGACCGGCAAGCATGAGCTTTATGACAACCCGCTTCACCCATATACCCAAGCGCTTTTATCCTCCGTTCCGGTTACAAGAAAAAGAGGATCTGTCAAACGTGAACGCATTGTCCTGAAGGGAGAACTGCCTAGTCCGGCCAACCCGCCAAAAGGCTGCGTATTCCACACAAGATGTCCTGTTGCAAAACCAATATGCAAGGAACAAATACCAGAATTTAAAGAAGCTGCTCCCAGCCACTTTGTGGCTTGTCACCTTTATAGCTAATGTTGCCCGCACAGCTTTGAGAGGGGGTATGCACACTACATAAACAACAGCTGAGAAGAACGAACATTTCAAGAGGGGGAATATCTAATGAAAAGACGGAAAACCGCACTGATGATGCTAAGTGTATTGATGGTTCTGGCCATCTTTTTATCAGCCTGCTCGGGATCAAAATCGAGCAACAGCAGCGAGAAAAAATCAGCAGGCAAACCGCAGCAAGGCGGGGATTTGGTTGTTGGTTCTACTGGGGAGCCAACGTTGTTTAATCCACTCTATTCTACAGACGTTTCCAGTTCAGATATTGAAGGGATGATCTATAGTACATTATTAGAAACGGATGAAAAACTAAATGTGAAACCTGCTTTAGCTGAGAAAGTAACGGAATCCAAAGATGGCCTGACTTATGATGTCAAAATTAGAAAAGGTGTAAAATTCCATGATGGAAAAGAACTTACAGCCGATGACGTTGTTTTCACTTATAGCATCCCTTTAAACAAGGACTATAATGGTGAACGCGGTTCTGGTTTTGAATCACTAAAATCTGTTACAAAAAAAGGTGATTATGAAGTTGAATTTAAATTAAAGAAAAAGGATGCGTATTTTTACAATGTTGTTTTAGACAGTTACGGTATTCTGCCTAAACACATTTTAGGGAAAGTGCCAGTTGCAGATTTAGGAGAAAATGAATTTAACAGGAAAAATCCAATTGGTTCGGGTCCATTCAAGTTTGTTGAATGGAAGAAGGGCGATTATGTAAAACTTGAAGCAAATGATGACTATTATGGCGGAAGACCGTATTTAGATACAGTGACAGTTAAGACGATTCCTGATTCTAATGCAGCTGTTGCTCAATTAAAAGCTGGAGATATTGACTTCTTTGTTGTACCAGGCACAGACTTTGAGACAGTTAAAACATTTGATAATGTGCAAGTTAAATCAGATCTTGGTTTGAACTACAGCTATATTGGATGGAATGAAAAGAACGAATTATTTAAAGATAAAAAAGTCCGCCAAGCTCTTACGCATGCACTTGATCGAAAAGCAATGGTAGATCAGGTGTTAAACGGTGATGGTAAAGTTGCAAATGTTCCTGAAAGTCCGCTTTCTTGGAACTATCCAAAAGGTGATGTACCTACATTTGATTACAATCCTAAAAAGGCTAAAAAGCTCTTGGAAGAAGCAGGATGGAAAGATACAGATGGAGACGGTTACCTTGATAAGGACGGACAGAAATTTTCATTTACCATTAAAACTAACCAGGGTAATAAGATTCGGGAGGATTTAGCAGTTGTTGTTCAGCAGCAACTTAAAGAAGTAGGAATTGAAGCAAAACCGCAAATTGTAGAATTTAGTGCTCTTATTGAACAAACAAGCGCACCGAATTGGGATTATGATGCACTACTGCTCGGTTGGAGTTTGGCTACATTCCCAGATCAATTTTCGATTTTCCACTCCAGTCAATCTAAGAACGGATTAAACAACATATGGTATAAGAATCCTAAAGTCGATAAACTTTTAGAAGAAGCTAAGTCTATTACAGATAGAAAAGAATATCAGAAAAAATATGAAGAAATCTATAAATTGATTGCTGAGGATCAGCCTTATTCATTCCTGTTTTATTACAATTATCATAGGGCAATCCCGACAAACATGAATGGGTATGTATTCCATCCGAAAAATGACTTATATCATATTGAAAAATGGTGGCTTGAACAATAATAATTAAATCCCTAGAGAGGGGAGGATCAAGCAAGCATCCTTTCCTCTTTATCCTATTTTAGAAAAGGGGACAAGAATATGGTTACATATATTGTTCGTCGAACATTAATGTCTCTGCCAATTCTTTTGGGCATTACAATTTTATCATTTGCGATAATGAAAGCGGCGCCAGGTGATCCGATGTCACTTATGATGGATCCGACAATCAGCCAAGCTGACAGAGCGAAATTTATTGAGAAGTACGGGCTCAATGATCCAGAACCTGTTCAATACTTAAAATGGCTAGGAAATATGCTCCAAGGCGACTTTGGGACATCTATTGTAAAAAAGGGGACACCAGTTTCCGATCTAATCCTTTCACGTTTACCGAATACTCTGGTGCTTATGGTTTTTTCAACTCTTGTTGCTCTTCTGATTTCAATTCCTTTCGGTGTTCTTTCTGCAAAACGCCCTTATTCTAAGCTTGACTATGGTATAACTGTCACGTCATTTTTAGGGCTGGCAATACCAAATTTCTGGTTCGGATTAATTCTTATAATGGTTCTTTCCGTAAATCTCGGCTGGTTTCCTACGGGAGGTGTCGGCACTTTAAACGCTGACTTTAACATTTTTGACAGGCTCCATCATTTAATTTTGCCTGCATTTGTTTTAGCAACTGCGGATATGGCAGGTATTACTCGTTATACAAGATCAAGTATGCTTGATGTATTAAAGCAAGATTATATAAGAACAGCTCGAGCCAAAGGATTTAAAGAAAATAAAGTTATTTTCAAACATGGATTGAGAAATGGCCTTCTGCCTGTTATTACAATTTTCGGATTGATGATCCCTTCATTTATTGGCGGTGCTGTAGTAGTTGAACAGATTTTTACTTGGCCGGGATTAGGGAAGTTATTTATTGATTCGGCATTCTCTCGAGATTATCCGGTTATTATGGCCATGACTGTAATTTCTGCTGTTTTGGTTGTACTGGGGAACTTGATTGCAGATATTTTGTATGCATTAGTTGATCCGAGAATTGAATATTAAAAGGGGGAGACACATATGGCACATCCAAACACTGCGGCTCCCTCTAATGAGGTAAAGCTAAAAGAAAATATTAGAAAAAAACCAGAAACAATGACTAGGATCTTTTTTGAGAAATTTTTCAAAAATAAGCTTGCTGTTGTTGGGGGTATCATATTAACAGTTATTATTTTAATGGCAGTCTTTGCCCCTTTTATTGCGCCTTACTCACCTGAGAGTCAATCACTTTTAAATAAACTGAAGCCGCCAAGCCCTAAAAATCTAATGGGAACGGATAAGTTTGGGCGAGATATATTTACAAGGGTGTTATATGGAGCTCGTGTGTCTTTATTAGTCGGTTTTGCTTCAGTAATTGGTGCGATTACTATAGGTACGGTTGTTGGAGCTGTAGCAGGGTACTTTAAAGGAATAGTAGACGCTGTATTAATGAGGGCTGTCGACGTAGTCTTATCTATTCCTGATATTTTTCTGCTTATTACCTTGGTTACAATTTTTCAACCCGGAATGGATAAGTTAATTTTGATTTTTTCTTTGACGGGTTGGACTACAACAGCGAGACTAGTCAGAGGTGAGTTTTTATCTCTAAGGTCAAGGGAATTTGTATTGGCTGCTAAAACAATAGGCACAAAAAATCACAAAATTATTTTTTCGCATATATTACCGAATTGTATTGGACCAATTATTGTCTCCGCTACTCTAAAAGTAGGGAGTGTCATTCTAGCTGAATCAACGCTAAGCTATTTGGGTTTCGGTATCCAGCCGCCAATCGCTAGCTGGGGAAACATGCTTCAGGATGCTCAAAACTTTACATTAATGATTCAAGCATGGTGGTACCCGTTATTTCCCGGGCTATTTATTTTAATGACCGTTTTATGCTTCAACTTTGTCGGTGATGGCCTGCGGGATGCGCTTGACCCGAAAAATATTAAATAAAAATGAATATCATATCTGTGATAAAATATCACCAAATCAGAAAAAAAGCAGGTCTCCTTTTGTTAGAAAATATACAAAGAGATCTGCTTTTTGTGATTCTTACATAAACCCAGTGATTCCAGATTTCCTCAATCTCTTTGGAATAATTTCTCTGTCCCTTGCCTATACTGTGGACAACAGTTTTTATAAAAGTGAGGGGTTAGAGATGTTATTTCTTCATGATGTGTGGGTCAATTGGTTTGAAGGGGAAGAAAATGGCTACAATGTATGCCACTTTCACGAATGGCGCAAGGAAGATACGGTTGAGCTTTTGGATCAGGTGCCGCTGTTAAGGGTGCCGTCAGTACTGTTTCATTACATAGAAAACGATTTGTCAGAGCTTCCGAAAGGTTTGCTTGAAGACGTACATCAGAAATCGTACATTCGGAAAAATCATGAGCGGACAAAGCTTGAGTATTGTTTTGTCGTAACAGACGGAATCGGCATTTTAGCTGTCGACACGATCGGCTATACAATCCCTGTCAGAAAAAGCCGTCTGATCCCAAGACAAGAGCAGCTCGTTTATGAAATGGTAAAAGATGTAGAGCCTGAAACATATGAATTTGAGCCAAAGAAGCTGGAATCCTCCAAGGAATATCACATCTTATCATTAGCACCAGAACATGTCAGAGGACTGACAAGAAAAGAACGGCAAATCAAGCAGCTGATGTTTATGGCGCTTGACCAATTGAAAGGGCTGAAAAACCGGGCGGAAATCGGCTACTGGTACACAGAGTGGAATCCGCATATGTATGAACAAATCAAAAGGATGAGCTTTGAAGAGATTTGGGACATGCTGTATAACGAAACAATTGAAGGCTGGTCGGACAAGCACCTAGCTTTTTGCGAAAACCTAATAAAAGGACAGCCTTTTTTCGAAAAGCTATGGGAAATGGAAAACGAATCAAAGGTAAACTGAAAAAAAACCGCTCTTTGCAAAGAGCGGTTTTTTGATCAGCGTCTTTTTCTTCCAAGACCCATGGCATTCTCCATTTTTTTCAGCATTTTGTTTGCTGTCCGGTTCGCCCGTTCCGCGCCTTCATCAAGAATCCGGTCTAATTCTTCAGATTCTATCAGCTCATAATAGCGGTCCTGGATCGGTTTTAATTCGTTCACCACGACTTCTGCCAAATCACCTTTAAACTCGCCGTAGCCTTTTCCTTCGTACTTTGCTTCAAGCTCTTCAATTGTCGTATTGCCGAGGATTGAATAAATTGTAAGAAGGTTAGAAACGCCCGGTTTGTTTTCCTTGTCAAATTTCACAATGCCTTCAGAATCTGTCACAGCGCTTTTGATTTTCTTTTCAAGAAGCTTCGGTTCATCCAGCAGGGTAATATAAGCTTTCTGATTTGGATCAGATTTGCTCATTTTCTTCAGCGGATCATTCAGAGACATGATGCGTGCACCGACTTTTGGAATTTTCACTTCCGGAATCGTAAAGATGTCGTTGTATTTTTTGTTGAAGCGTTCTGCAAGATTCCGCGTCAGTTCAAGGTGCTGCTTTTGATCCTCGCCGACAGGTACAAGATCCGTTCCGTACAGCAGAATATCAGCGGCCATCAGCGGCGGATACGTTAACAGGCCGGAGACGACAGCTTCATTGCCTTTGGATTTGTCCTTAAATTGAGTCATCCGCTCAAGCTCGCCGATATAGGCGACACACTGCATCATCCATCCGGCCTGCGCATGCGCGGGGACCTCGGACTGAATAAACAATGTTGCTTTTTCTGGATCAAGTCCGACAGCTAAGTAAAGCGCCGCGAGATTGCGGATATTCTTTCTGAGCTCAAGCCGGTCTTGAGGAACAGTTATCGCATGCTGATCGACGATGCAAAAATAGCTGTTATAATCATGCTGCAGTTCGACAAACTGCTTCATTGCACCGATATAGTTGCCGAGCGTCACTGAGCCGCTTGGCTGAATGCCTGAAAAAATCGTTTGTTTCATGAAAACATCAACCTCATTTCTTAAAACATAATAAAAAAGGCTCATTCTTCCCCTATAAAAAAGGGACGAATGAACCGTGGTACCACCCTGATTATTCCATTAAAATGAAATCACTCTGACGTTTGTAACGGAGACTGCTCCGGCTGAGCCTACTTTTTTCCAGTTCGGTCAGCTGCTCCAAAGTCCATTCCACATTGCCCGTTATCTGCTCTCAGCACCGCAGACTCTCTTCAAACAGGTGAAATGTGTACTACTCTTTTTCATAGCAAGCTTTTCTTTTGATTGCTTCATTATAAATCAATTATAACCAATTGTCATCATGAAAAAACATTCTTTTTTCCAGTAAAATTGTAATAATATAAATAACACGAGTGCTGTAAAATCCTTAAATGATAACTGCTATCAGCGTAAAAACAGGCAGATATTATATGTAAAAAGCAATATGGGCAGAAAACACATGAAAAAGTTTTTAATCAATTTATGCTTTAAATGGTAGAAGGATATTATGTTCATGGAAGAAAAACTAACGAAGTTTAAATATTTTAAATTGATAAAATAATATTGCAATAAATTATTTGTTTCATTATAATGAACTTGTTCACTCTATTGTTACAGCTTTTTTACAAAAATAATCAGAAAAGACGGAACAGAATAAAAGTTGTGGAAACTCAGGTTCATTTGTCTGATATTTCTGAGGATTTAGCCGTAAGGAGCTGAAAATTATTATTAGGGGGTTTGCGAATATGAAAAAACGTTGGTCGATTGTCACGTTGATGCTCATTTTCACTCTCGTGCTGAGCGCGTGCGGCTTTGGCGGCAGCGGATCAAACGGTGAGGGGAAAAAGGACAGTAAAGGAAAGACGACACTTAACATTAATATTAAAACTGAGCCGTTTTCCTTACATCCGGGATTGGCAAATGATTCAGTATCAGGCGGTGTCATCCGTCAGACTTTTGAAGGATTGACACGTATCAATGCAGATGGTGAGCCTGAAGAAGGCATGGCTTCTAAAATTGAAACGAGCAAGGACGGAAAGACATATACATTTACCATTCGTGATGGTGTGAAATGGTCTAATGGAGACCCTGTAACAGCACAAGATTTTGAATATGCTTGGAAATGGGCGCTTGATCCTAATAACGAATCGCAATACGCTTACCAGCTCTACTACATAAAAGGTGCTGAAGCGGCGAATACCGGCAAAGGCAGCCTAGATGATGTGGCAGTAAAAGCTGTGAATGACAAAACGCTGAAGGTTGAATTAAATAACCCGACTCCATATTTCACTGAATTAACTGCGTTCTATACGTATATGCCGATCAACAAGAAAATTGCAGAGAAAAATAAAAAGTGGAATACAAATGCCGGAGATGATTATGTATCAAACGGGCCGTTCAAAATGACGGCATGGAAACACAGCGGCTCTATTACTCTCGAAAAAAATGACCAGTATTGGGATAAAGACAAAGTCAAACTGAAGAAAATTGATATGGTTATGATCAACAATAACAATACGGAACTGAAAAAATTCCAAGCTGGCGAACTTGATTGGGCCGGTATGCCGCTCGGACAGCTTCCGACAGAATCCCTGCCGACCCTGAAAAAAGACGGTTCTTTACATGTTGAGCCGATTGCAGGTGTGTATTGGTACAAATTCAACACTGAAGCTAAGCCATTAGACAACGTAAATATCCGTAAAGCTTTAACATATTCGCTTGACCGTCAGTCGATTGTTAAAAACGTTACGCAAGGAGAGCAAATCCCGGCAATGGCTGCAGTGCCGCCTACAATGAAGGGATTTGAGGATAACAAAGAAGGATACTTCAAAGACAATGATGTCAAAACAGCAAAAGAATACCTTGATAAAGGCCTAAAAGAAATGGGCTTAAGCAAGGCATCTGATTTGCCAAAAATCAAATTGTCTTACAACACTGATGACGCACACGCGAAAATCGCTCAAGCAGTACAAGAAATGTGGAAGAAAAATTTAGGCGTTGATGTTGAGCTTGATAACTCAGAGTGGAATGTCTATATTGATAAGCTCCACAGCCAAGATTATCAAATCGGCCGTATGGGCTGGCTCGGCGACTTCAATGATCCTATCAACTTCCTTGAATTGTTCCGTGACAAAAACGGAGGAAATAACGATACAGGCTGGGAAAATCCAGAATTCAAAAAGCTTCTGAATCAGTCACAAACTGAAACAGATAAAACAAAACGTGCAGAGCTGCTGAAAAAAGCAGAAGGTATTTTCATTGATGAAATGCCGGTTGCCCCAATCTATTTCTATACTGATACTTGGGTACAGGATGAAAACCTAAAAGGTGTTATCATGCCAGGTACTGGTGAGGTTTATTTCAGAAACGCATATTTTAAATAAGGCTACGTCTGAAAATAAAAGACCTCAAGGTATATGGGGAGAAAAGCCCCATATACCTTTCTTACTGATGGAGTATAAAAATGTAAAAACCATGGAGGTGTTCCCCCTTGCTAAAATATATCGGAAGACGCTTAGTCTATATGATTATCACACTATTTGTGATTGTAACTGTGACATTCTTCTTAATGCAAGCAGCACCGGGCGGGCCATTTTCAGGTGAGAAAAAGCTTCCGCCTGAAATTGAAGCAAATTTAAATGCGCATTATGGCTTGGACAAGCCGCTGTTTGTACAATATGTCAGTTATTTGAAATCAGTTGCAATGTGGGATTTCGGACCGTCATTTAAATATAAAGGTCAGAGTGTTAACGACCTGATCAGTTCAGGTTTCCCCGTTTCATTTACTCTTGGAGCAGAAGCTATTCTCCTCGCTTTAGCGTTAGGTGTATTGTTTGGGGTCATTGCAGCCCTTTACCATAATAAGTGGCAGGATTATACCGTCGCGATTTTAACGATATTTGGTATTTCGGTTCCGAGCTTTATCATGGCGGCTGTTCTGCAATATGTGTTCTCCATGAAGCTTGGGCTATTTCCGGTCGCGGGGTGGGATTCCTGGGCATACACCTTTTTGCCTTCAATCGCACTTGCTTCCATGCCGATGGCGTTTATTGCCAGACTTTCCCGTTCAAGCATGATCGAAGTGTTAAACAGTGATTATATCCGCACAGCGAAAGCGAAAGGGCTGTCCCGCCCAGCGGTTACAGTGCGGCACGCCATTCGAAACGCGCTTTTGCCGGTTGTTACATATATGGGCCCGATGGCCGCACAGGTCTTAACGGGGAGCTTCATTATTGAAACCATTTTTGGGATCCCGGGGCTTGGTGCACACTTCGTCAACAGTATTACAAACCGTGATTATACGGTCATTATGGGTGTAACGGTGTTTTTCAGTGTCATCTTGCTATTGTGTGTATTAATCGTAGATGTGTTATACGGCATTATTGATCCAAGAATCAAGCTTTCCAAAGCAAAGAAAGGAGCCTAGGCCATGCAGAACATTCCAAAAAACATGTTTGAACCAGCCGCAGCGAATGCCGGCGATGCAGAAAAAATAAGTAAAAAGAGCCTTTCCCTCTGGAAAGATGCGATGCTTCGCTTCCGCAGCAATAAGCTTGCAATGGTCGGGCTTATCATTATCGTACTTATTATCCTTATGGCAATTTTTGCGCCGATGTTCTCAAGGTATGATTATTCAACTACTAATCTCTTAAATGCGGATAAGCCCCCTTCAAAAGATCACTGGTTCGGAACAGATGATCTTGGGCGGGACATTTTCGTCCGTACATGGGTAGGGGCGCGAATCTCAATCTTTATCGGTGTTGCAGCTGCTGTTCTTGATTTGCTGATCGGCGTCATTTGGGGGAGCATTTCAGGCTTCCGCGGAGGCAGAACGGACGAAATCATGATGCGTATCGCTGACATCCTTTGGGCAGTTCCTTCATTATTAATGGTTATCTTACTGATGGTTGTTCTTCCGAAAGGTCTATTTACGATTATTATTGCCATGACGATTACAGGCTGGATTAATATGGCCAGAATCGTGCGCGGACAAGTGCTGCAGCTGAAGAATCAGGAGTATGTGCTTGCTTCACAGACACTGGGTGCAAAAACATCCCGTCTTCTGTTTAAACATATCGTGCCAAACGCAATGGGTTCTATTTTGGTCACGATGACACTGACAGTTCCTACTGCGATTTTTACAGAAGCCTTTTTAAGCTATTTGGGACTCGGTGTTCCGGCTCCGCTGGCAAGCTGGGGAACGATGGCTTCTGACGGATTGCCTGCATTGACCTATTATCCGTGGCGTTTATTCTTCCCTGCCGGATTTATCTGCATTACAATGTTTGGCTTTAACGTTGTCGGCGACGGATTAAGAGACGCATTGGATCCTAAGTTACGTAAATAAGGGAGTGATACGGGTGACACGCCTATTAGAAGTAAAAGATTTAGCAATTTCATTTAAAACATATGGCGGAGAGGTCCAAGCGATCCGCGGAGTGAATTTCCATCTGGATAAAGGAGAGACGCTGGCTATCGTCGGCGAATCAGGGTCCGGAAAAAGTGTAACCTCTCAGGCAATCATGAAGCTGATTCCAATGCCTCCGGGTTATTTCAAACGCGGTGAGATCCTGTTTGAAGGAAAGGATCTGGTGCCGCTGTCCGAAAAAGAAATGCAAAATGTCCGGGGAAAAGAGATCGGCATGATATTCCAAGATCCGATGACCTCTTTAAATCCAACGATGAAGGTCGGTAAACAAATTACGGAAGTGCTTTTTAAACACGAAAAGATCTCGAAGGAAGCGGCTAAAAAACGCGCGGTTGAACTGCTGGAATTAGTCGGTATCCCAATGCCGGAAAAGCGGGTTAACCAATTTCCGCACGAATTTTCAGGCGGGATGAGGCAGCGGGTTGTCATTGCCATGGCGCTTGCAGCGAATCCGAAGCTTCTGATCGCCGATGAGCCGACAACTGCTCTTGATGTAACGATTCAAGCGCAAATTTTGGAATTAATGAAGGATTTGCAAAAGAAAATTGACACGTCCATCATCTTTATCACACACGATCTTGGTGTTGTGGCTAACGTTGCTGACCGGGTCGCTGTCATGTACGCGGGACAGATTGTAGAAACCGGTACGGTAGACGAAATCTTCTACGATCCGAGACATCCGTACACTTGGGGGCTTCTTGCATCCATGCCGACACTGGAAAGTTCAGGAGAGGAAGAGCTGACTGCCATTCCGGGCACGCCGCCTGATTTGACAAACCCGCCAAAAGGAGATGCTTTTGCCCTGCGGAGCTCTTATGCGATGAAAATCGATTTTGAACAGGAGCCGCCAATGTTTAAGGTATCCGATACTCATTATGTAAAATCGTGGCTGCTTCATCCTGATGCGCCAAAGGTAGAGCCGCCTGAAGCGGTAAAAGCGAAAATGCGTAAACTGGCAAATACGTATGAAAAACCTGTCTTAGTGAGAGAAGGTGAATGAATTGACTGAAAAACTATTAGAAATCAAACATTTAAAACAGCACTTTGTCACGCCGAGGGGAACGGTTAAGGCTGTAGATGATTTATCATTTGATATCTATAAAGGTGAAACATTAGGGCTGGTTGGTGAATCTGGCTGCGGTAAATCGACAACAGGCCGAAGCATTATCCGGCTGTACGAAGCAACCGATGGTGAGGTGCTGTTTAACGGTGAAAATGTGCACGGGAGAAAATCGCGGAAAAAGCTGCTGGAATTCAACCGCAAAATGCAGATGATTTTCCAAGACCCCTATGCATCCCTAAATCCGAGAATGACAGTTGCTGATATTATTGCTGAAGGCCTTGATATTCATAAGCTGGCGAAAACGAAAAAAGAGCGGATGCAGCGAGTTCATGAACTATTGGAAACAGTTGGTTTAAACAAGGAACACGCGAACCGCTATCCGCATGAATTTTCCGGCGGCCAGCGCCAAAGAATCGGGATTGCCAGAGCTCTTGCTGTTGATCCGGAATTCATTATCGCGGATGAGCCGATTTCCGCTTTGGATGTATCCATTCAAGCGCAGGTCGTGAATTTAATGAAAGAACTGCAAAAAGAAAAAGGGCTCACATATCTGTTTATTGCCCACGATTTATCGATGGTCAAATACATCAGTGACCGCATTGGCGTCATGTATTTCGGGAAACTGGTTGAGCTTGCGCCGGCAGATGAGCTTTATGAAAATCCGCTTCACCCATATACAAAATCATTGCTTTCTGCGATTCCGCTTCCTGATCCGGACTATGAGAGAAATCGCGTTCGCCAGAAATATGATCCGTCTGTCCATCAATTAAAGGATGGGGAAACGATGGAATTCCGTGAAGTCAAACCGGGACATTTTGTGATGTGCACGGAAGCCGAATTTAAAGCTTTTTCATGATTCATCAATCCTTCAAGAGAATCTCTTGAAGGATTTTTTTGCGTCTTCATAGAAAGTGAGAATGATAACATTTACAATTAGAGGAAATAAGCGGAGGCGAAATACAATTCAATTTCTGCATAACAAAAATGTTTTTGCGCTATTGCTGTCTCAATCTCTTCAATCTTTAGCAGGAGTCCTCGTCACAATCGTTTTAATGGTCCGGGTCTATCAAATGACTGACTCCGTTTTTTTGGCAAGCCTTATTTTATCGTTCATGTCGTTTGCGAGTATAGCAGCAAGCTTTTGCGTCTCTCCGGTGCTTCGCATTCTCGGTTTTAAAAAGGTGCTTGCGGGAGCGAATCTGCTGAGAGCGGTCTTTACAATACTGATGGCATACAGCGTCACTCATCACGGACAGGCATTCTTTTGGATTACGCTGCTGTTTGTGTTCTGTTTTTCCTTCGCGGGCGCTTTTTTTCAGCCGGCAAGATTTGCGCTGCTGCCAATTATTGTTCCAAAGAAGCAATATGTAAAAGCGAATGGTGTGATCTCCCTCTCGAATCAATTGTTCTTAACAGCAGGCTGGGGCCTTGGAGGCCTTCTGACGTACGCCGTCCCTTTTGAACTCGTTGTCGGCGCTGCCATTTGCCTGTTTGTTCTATCGGGAGCTTCCATCAGTGTGCTGCATGTAAATGAAGAAGAGGCTGTAGGAACTGCTGAAACAGCATCTGCCAGAAGTATATGGAAGGATTTAATGATCATCCCTATTGTAAGAGACATTACTGTAATGGACATGATAGAAGCTTTGGCGGGTTCCGTATGGTCATCTGCTATTCTCCTCGCATTTACTGCGGCTGTTTTGCATGAAACAGAGGTGTGGTGGGGGATGTTTAACGCTTCCTAACATTTCTGATTGCACTGGCGCAGCCCCGCCTGGTTCATTACAGGCGGGAAAATCGAGTTCAATGAGAAACAATTCAAAATGAACGGAGCAGATGGCTCGGTTTTTGCTGAAAAAAAATGAAACCATGGAGGAAGTTCGCACGTCTTTATAGATGTAAGGCTGTTTAAACAAGAAGAAATGGGGTATATCTAAAAGTATGAAGACAACGAACTCATAAGGAGCAAATCAATGAACTGGTATGAAAAGCTTAGCGAGTACTTTCCAATTGAAGAAATGAAATCAAAAGCGCATATGGAAGCTCTTCTGAAAGAGCGAAGCGATATTTATCATAAAGATGAAGGCAAACATCATATTTTAATGTTTGCGGAATTCGATTCTTTTATCTTCGTTGATTATCTGTATGTGTCTAAGGATGCAAGAGGGCAGGGGCTTGGCGGCAAATTGATCGCGAAGCTGAAAAAGAAAAATAAGCCCATATTGCTCGAGGTGGAACCTGTGGATGAAGATGATACTGATACAGAAAAACGCCTGAGGTTTTATCAAAGAGAGCATTTCAAGCATGCTCAGTCAATTGGGTACCGGCGCCGGTCATTGGCTACGAATGAAGTAAACAAGATGGAGATTCTGTACTGGTCACCAAAAACAGAATCAGAAGAAGAAATTCTTGAAGCCATGAAACAGACATATGAAAACATTCATACTTATAAAGACGAGAAATGGTACGGGGAATCGTACGAAAAAACGGATGAAGTCCTGAAACTCATTGATGAAGAAAAACAAAAAAATATTTTCGATCAGTTAAGCTAATTGAGAATTAGAACATATCATGAACATTAAAAATTTGCTGGATTGACACATTTTTTTCTTAGGATACTGTTCACACTTACTTTTTTATAGTATAATACCTGTAAAGATTCCTTTTTTAGAGTAATTTCAATTTAAGAATAAAATAGATGTTCATCCTACTAATTAGAGGAGTGAAGATGAATGGTTACACTATACACATCACCAAGCTGTACTTCATGCAGAAAGGCGAGAGCGTGGCTCGAGGAGCACGATATTCCATTTGTAGAAAGAAATATTTTCTCTGAACCTTTATCAATTGATGAAATAAAACAAATTCTTCGAATGACTGAGGATGGTACAGATGAAATCATCTCAACCCGTTCAAAAGTATTCCAAAAACTGAATGTGAACGTTGAATCTATGCCGCTGCAAGATTTGTACCGCTTGATCAACGAGCATCCAGGGTTGCTTCGCCGTCCGATCATCATTGACGAAAAACGTTTGCAGGTCGGATATAACGAAGACGAAATCAGACGTTTCCTGCCAAGAAAAGTTCGCTCTTTCCAATTAAGAGAAGCACAGCGTTTGGCAAACTAATAGATCGTATCATCAAAAGAAGGCTGAGTCATCAGCCTTCTTTTTTAGATAGTTGACAAAATCCTAAAACGGTTTTTTGTTTTAGGATTTTGTTACCTTTTCAGTTCAGCGTGATTGAAAACCTTTGAAGTCTAGGAAGGCCGAGCATTGGAGCACAACGAATATGTTTATTCGTGAGCACCGACGCGCAGGTCTGACAACGAATGCAAAGGTTTGTCGACACGCTGAAAGAAGGCTGAGTCATCAGCCTTCTTTTATTTTTCAACCTGCTGGTAATAAATGCTCGCAAGGATGACAAACGCAACCGTTAAAATGGGAAGGAGCGTTTCAACTGTGCCGTGCTGCGCCATAAAAAGCGATAGCTTTTTGTCTCTGACAATCATTTCTCCGCCAGTATAAGCAAGCAGCCCGCTTCCCGCGTAAATCAGAAGCGGTATTTTCTCTAGTGCAATATGGATGAGTTTGCTGCCCCAAATAATAACCGGAACCGATACACACAAACCTATAACAACGAGAGAAAACTCACCGTGTGAAGCTCCCGCAACTGCGATGACGTTGTCCAGCGACATAAAGAGATCTGCAAGCACAATCGTTCGTATCGCTCTCCACAGGGAGGTGCTGCTTTTAATGTGCTGCGTGTCTTTTTTTTCAATCAGCAGCTGATATCCTAAATACAGCAGGAAAATTCCGCCGGCGCACTGCAAGAACGGAATGTTCAAAAGATATACTGCTGCACTTGTTAATCCGATTCTCATGGCAACGGCAATAAATGTTCCGAGAATAATGGCTTGCTGCCTTTGCTTGTCCGGCAAATGTCTGCTGGCCATGGCAATGACAACCGCGTTATCTCCGCCGAGGATCAGGTCAATCCCAACAATGACAAGCAGAGAAATCAGATAATCATGCTCCATGAAGCGGCACCTCGCTTTCAGTCCTTCGCTTGTACTACTACTATATGAGACAGGTCGTATTTTATGATATCAGCCGCCTGAACTGCCGTTTTTTAGGCAAAGGTGCATTTTTATTTCTTTTGTGACTGTTTTATCATAAAATAGAAATACAAAGGAATTCACACTGGCCTTGGTTAAGGTTAAGATGTGGACGGAATGGGTAAAGTGTAGTAAAGTACAATTAATCGGGAGCTTAGATGTCCCTTCAACATCTTATATAGAAGGGAAGGTTGGCAAATGGAAATTGAAAGAATTAACGAGCATACAGTAAAATTTTATATGTCTTACGGAGATATTGAAGATCGCGGTTTTGACAGAGAAGAAATTTGGTATAACCGTGAGCGCAGTGAAGAACTATTCTGGGAAGTCATGGATGAAGTTCATGAAGAAGAGGAATTCGCTGTGGAAGGCCCACTTTGGATTCAAGTTCAGGCACTGGACAAAGGATTAGAAATCATCGTCACAAAAGCCCAGCTTTCCAAAGACGGACAAAAGCTCGAACTGCCGATTCCTGAGGATAAAAAGCAAGAACCAGCATCTGAGGATCTTGACGCCTTGCTGGATGATTTCCAGAAAGAAGAGCAAGCCGTCAATCAGGAAGAGAAGGAGCAAAAGCTTCAATTTGTCTTGCGATTTGGCGATTTTGAGGATGTTATTTCTCTATCTAAATTGAACGTTAACGGAAGCAAAACGACTTTATATTCGTTTGAGAACCGATATTATTTATATGTAGATTTTTGCAATATGACTGATGAAGAGGTTGAAAATCAGCTAAGCATCCTGCTGGAGTACGCAACTGAATCCTCAATCAGCATACACCGTCTTGAAGAGTACGGCAAGCTGATTATTTCAGAGCATGCTCTAGAAACGATAAAAAAACACTTTGCATCATAGCAAACCGATTTCCTTCCGGAAATCGGTTTTTTTTATGCACGAAAATGCCATTTTAGAGATGTGAAAAATCAAAAACATATAGACAAGCAGAAAATACAGCGAACAGGAGTTGATCATCTTTTCCAGAAAGTATACTTCATCTGGAAAGGAGAGATGACAATTGTTTAGTGCTGTGACTGAAGACGGCCAAATGTTTCACCTTCTAGGCGCTCAGCAAAACCAGAAATTAAAGCGGAGACGGTTCTTCTGTCCGGTATGCGGAGGAGAGCTAGCTGTGAAGCTCGGACTTCAAAAAGCGCCGCATTTTGCCCATAAACAGAACAAGTCCTGCTCCATAGACATCGAACCGGAAAGCGCCTACCACTTAGAAGGAAAAAGACAGCTGTATGTATGGCTGAAAACACAACGGGCTTCACCAATATTGGAGCCGTATATAAGGACAATCAACCAAAGACCGGACGTCATGGCAAGAATCAAGGAGCATATGCTTGCTGTTGAATATCAATGCGCCACTATCGCTCCAGATGTCTTTCAAAAGCGGACAGAGGGCTTCAAACAAGAAGGAATCATCCCGCAGTGGATTATGGGATACAGCCGCTTAAAACGGACTGCTTCGTCCTTTTATCAGCTTTCAGCTTTTCATTGGCAGTTTATCAATGCAAGTCCATACAGAGAGCTGATATGTTATTGTCCTGAAAGGCGTTCTTTTCTCCGGCTCAGCCACATCATTCCATTCTACACAAATCATTCTTATTCCTCAGTCCAAACGATCCCTATCCATCGGGCAGGTGCAGACGATCTTTTTTTCACTGAACCGAAACCCTCAATTCAATATTCAGGCTGGACGAAAGCGATTCACCGTTTTCGCCATAAACCCCATCGGTTTAACTCAAAGGAAACAAATCGCCTTAGGCTGCTGTTTTATGAGAAGCGGCAGACGCCTTTTTCTTTTCTGCCGACTGAAGTGTTTGTTCCTGTTAGAAAAGGGGCAGTTTTTAAGAGTCCGGTTTTTGTGTGGCAGGGGTTTCTTTATTTGTTTATGACGGATCTTGGAGATAAACGTGCGCCAATTCGTTTTTCAGCCGTTTTGCAGCAGTGCAAACTGCACATTCATAATAAGAACATTGCACTCAGGTTTGAATGCAGCGAAGAGTGTCTTTCAGAAGCGGTTAAACAGTATATTGATTTTTTGTGCAAGAAGGGATTTTTAAGGGAGACTCAGAAAGAAGTATATGTGCTGAATCAGCCTGCAGGTGGCATACACTCCATGCAGGATCTTATAGAAAGAGACCGCAGCTGTTTTATAGAATGAGTTTGTCTTATTTGGCTCACCCTAAGACAAAGGTGGTGGGCAGGCTGTGAAAGGCACAAAAGGAAAGGTTTTTCGTGTTTTTACTGCTTTTTTGGCATTCGTTCTCTTCATTACTGCATATGATTTGACAAAAGGCAGTGAAAAACCGGAAGATATTCACAACACAAGTTTATTGAGAAACAGCTGTTTTTTCAATTGGCTTGAATCAAAGAAGACGAGGGGGATCACCATGGCTGAGGAAAAAAAAGCAAACCAACTGCCTGACAGAAGTGAGGTAAAGGCAGAAGACACATGGAGACTTGAGGATATTTTTCCTAGTGATGAGGCCTGGAATAAAGAATTTCAAGCTGTAAAAGAATTAATTCCGAATTTATCTAAGTATAAAGGAAAGCTGGCAGATTCAGCTGATCATTTATACGAGGCTCTTACGTATCAAGATAAAGTGATGGAGCGGCTGGGTAGGCTGTACACATATGCGCATATGCGCTCTGACCAGGATACTGGGAACTCCTTTTACCAGGGGCTGAATGACAAGGCGGGAAACCTGTATACACAGGCCGCAAGCGCGACAGCTTATTTGGTTCCGGAGATTTTATCCATAGAAGAAGACAAACTGCAGCAGTTCATTCTTGAAAAAGAAGAATTGAAGCTGTACTCTCATGCGATTGAGGAGATTACAAAGGAACGTCCGCATGTGCTGAGCGAGAAGGAAGAGGCGCTGCTTGCTGAAGCCTCCGAGGTACTGGGGTCATCTTCAAATACATTCAGCGTGTTAAATAACGCAGATATTACGTTTCCGTCCATTAAAGACGAAGATGGGAATGAGAAACAGATCACTCACGGCAACTTTATTAATTTCTTGGAAAGTGAAAACCGTGAAGTCCGCAAAAATGCGTTTGACGCAGTGTATAAAACGTACGGACAATATAAAAATACAATGGCCACGACGCTTAGCGGCACTGTGAAAAAGGACAACTTCTACGCGAGAGTGAAAAAGTACAAGTCCGCGCGTGAGGCTGCGCTTTCTAACAACAGTATTCCTGAGGAAGTATACGATAACCTTGTTAAGACGATTAATAAGCATTTGCCGCTCCTGCACCGCTATATTGCGCTAAGAAAGAAAGTGCTTGAGCTTGATGAAGTGCATATTTATGACCTGTATACACCGCTTGTGAAAGATGCGGGGATGAAGGTGACATACGAGGAAGCCAAAGATTACATGCTGAAAGGCCTCGCACCATTAGGGGAAGAATATGCCTCTATCCTAAAAGAAGGCCTGGAAAACCGCTGGGTGGACGTTTACGAAAATAAAGGCAAACGCAATGGGGCTTATTCATCAGGAGCTTACGGCACGAATCCGTATATTTTGATGAACTGGCATAATAACGTCAATAATCTCTTTACGCTCGTGCACGAGTTTGGACATTCCGTACACAGCTACTATACGAGAAAGCACCAGCCTTATCCATACGGCAATTACAGCATCTTTGTCGCGGAAGTTGCCTCTACGACAAATGAAGCGCTCCTTGGCGAATATTTGCTGAACAATTTAGAGGATGAAAAACAGCGCTTATATATTCTCAACCATATGCTTGAGGGCTTCAGGGGAACGGTTTTCAGACAAACGATGTTCGCTGAATTTGAACATCTGATCCATACAAAGGCGCAAGAAGGCGAGCCGCTTACACCTGAGCTTCTGACAAATGTCTATTACGACCTGAATAAAAAGTATTTTGGAGACGGCATGGTGATTGATAAGGAAATCGGCCTTGAATGGTCGCGAATTCCGCACTTCTATTACAATTACTATGTGTATCAGTATGCGACAGGGTACAGCGCTGCCCAAGCATTAAGCAGCCAGATTTTGAAGGAAGGAAAGCCGGCGGTTGACCGTTATATTGACTTCCTGAAAGCGGGAAGCTCACAATACCCGATTGATGTCCTGAAAAAAGCGGGTGTTGATATGACGTCTCCAGAGCCAATCGAAGCCGCGTGCAAAATGTTTGAAGAAAAACTTGATGAAATGGAAGAGCTGCTGATGAAAGTCAAGCAGTCTTAAAAAAGTAAGCCTGTGCGGAAATGACGCACAGGCTTTTTTAAAACCCTTTAAAGGTTTTCCGGTGATTCAAGCGGTAGAGGGTAAACAAAATAGACAGAAACAGCAGAGGAGAGGTAATATAAAGCGGCAGCATATGCATCATGCCTAAGATATTCAGACAGAAAAAAACGGCAATGCACACAATTGAGATCAAAGTAGACATCATGGCGATCCTCCTCGTCCTTTTTCCTTATAAGGATATGAGTGAATGCACTTCGTTATGTTTTGTGACAAAAATATGAACATTAAGCATAGAGGTTGTCAAAAGTCGACATCTTTTGTTATCATAAGGATGTGAAATTGATCACAAACAAACATTACCCCTTTGTTTGACCGTGAAAAATTTCTCCCATCCCCTTTGTTGTCGTTAAGACATATGAAACCGCGCTTATCCCGGCGCGGTTTCTTTAGCGCTAAAAACAGAACATACGTTTGATTCAGGGCGTAAAAAAACAGCCTCAAGCATATGCACGCCTGCGGCTATTTTTCACATGATTGATATTCATCAGAATAAGTGCTGAGAGACTTCCAAAACATTCCGTGTTTGGCTTCCACTTTGGCAACCTTTTTAGCAAACGCCAGTTTTTTCATTTCTTTTTCTACCTCTTCCAAGCTCAGGTCATATACAAGAGCAATTTCCTTCGAGGCAACGAAGCGGAAATATTCAATAAAACATTCTAAAGGCGGTGTTTCCGACGGCTTCGGCTCGTCGCCAAGCATCTCAAATAAAATTTCTTCATATACATCATATGAGTAGCTGCCAGGAACTTTAAGCCCTTCATCCTCATGCTGCGTATTAAAAAACGTCAGTGTCGGATTAACAGAAACATCCATCTCAGCAGCAATTTTCATGTCACATTGAAGCGCCTTGACCGCGCTTTGAGAATGCAGATCTTTTTTGAATTCTTCAAGATCGAGACTTGTATTTTCAGCAATCTCCAAAAGCACGTTTTCATCCGTAATATTTTTCTTTGAAACAAATAGGCTCTCCTGCATATTTCTGAGAAATTGCATGCCGGCTTTTCGTCCTTGCAATTCGGCTGCTTTAAAAGCGAGAGCAGCCATATAAGGCGATGAAAGCGGCTGTTCCTGTTCGAACCAGACATTGCCGTCACATGACATGCCAGAGCGGCTCGCGATCTTTTCCCATGCTTCTGCGAGAAGATGCTTTTTTCGCTTTTTATTTAAAGCGGTAAGGCTTGCGGAAGCGATAATGCGTAAGGTGAAAAAACGTCCGTATCTGATTTTCAGCTTTTTGATGACGGGCTCTAAGGACCAGCATTCAGGACATAAAGGGTCTACAAACATATAAATTTCAAGCGGTTTTTTTGGATGACCGTGGCAATGGGCGAAGTATAGCTCATGCTGATAGTTTGTCAAGATGATCGATCCTCCGCTTCCGTTTGATTCACCATATGCCTTGCTGTCAACTCCAGCCGGCCAAACAAAAACTCACGAATTTCGCCCTCCAGCCCTACATGGTCCATTGCGTCCTTCATACAGCTGAGCCACGCATCAGCTCTCTCGTTTGTAATTGGAAAGGGAAGATGCCTTGCTCTGAGCATAGGATGGCCGTGTTCCTCAGTATAAAGAGGAGGCCCGCCTAAATACTGAGTTAAGAATTGCTTCTGTTTCCTGGCGGTTTCTGTCAAATCGCTTGGAAAAATCGGCTTCAGCAAAGGATGAGACGCGACACGCTCATAAAAAGTATCAACAAGTTGCGATAGAAGTTCCTCTCCAATCGCTTCATAAGGTGCGTTAAACGATTGTCCCATGTTGACTACTCCTTTAAATATGGCTAATAGGAATCATAAATCCTATTGCAAAAAGTAATTTTCTGTATTTCATTGTTTCATCTAGGTTTATTTTAGCAACAAGGCATCATTTCTACAAACAAACTGCCTTTTTTGCGTATGATGACTCATTTCGGCTGACAGCCGGGGTTTGTATTTCATATCATATCACATAAAAATCAGGAATGCGTAAGATTTCACTTCGCAAAAAAACCAGAGGGGAAGCCCTCTGGTTACGCGTAATAAGCTGAAGTTATTTTTTTTACATAGTTTTGCGTTTCTTGAAAAGGAGGAATGCCTCCGTATCGGTCAACATTCCCCGGTCCGGCGTTGTAAGCCGCTAATGCCATAGACACATTGCCGTCGTATTTATCCAGCATTTGTTTTAAATATTTCGTTCCGCCTTCCACATTTTGTTGCGGATCAAGCGGATTGGAAACGCCAAGTGAGCTTGCTGTTGACGGCATCAGCTGCATGAGGCCCATCGCACCTGCTCCGCTGACCGCTTTTGCATTAAAGCCTGATTCCTGTTTGATGACGGCACGGATCAGTTTTTCATCAACGCCATATTTATCAGCGGCTTTTTTAATCGCACTGTCAATAGAAAAGTCTCCCGAACTAATCTGATTTGCTTCGTGTTTGTTTGAAGCTGAATCTGCAGCAGCTGTTTTAGTGCTTTCTGCCGCTTTTGTGATTGAACCTGAATTGCTGCTCGTATATGAGTTAAGCCCATACGCTGAAAGCAGTGACGGCGCTGTTGTATTCGCGCTGTTCAGCATGCTGAGCGGGCTTGGCGATGAAGAAGGTGCTGATTGCTGAGATGTCAGGCCGTTTGTATATTGGCTGAGCAAAGAACTGAAACTTGAAAGCGGGCTTTCCGTATTCTGAGTGTCCGTGCTGCTGCGTGCATTAGATATGGACTGTAATGCCTGAAGCTGAAGTAAAGCTGCCCAATTCGTTACATTCACGATGTCATTCCACCTTATATAGACTTTCGTTTTTCTTCATAAAAACGCAGAATTTTATTTTTGGTTTCGCGCTGAGGAATGCTGAATTGCTGAAGCAGCTTCTCGAAGGCTTGTCTGCCCTCATGCCAATCCGCCGCCTCAAATTCAATTTCATAGTCCTCTTTATTTAAATATCGGCTGTGGTCTAAAACTATTAAGCCTTTTTCTGTTTCTTTTTCCGCACGGTTTGTTGCTAAAGATCCAAAGTATTGAATGGCATCCGTATCGATCTGAAGCTTGTGCAGCTGGTCCTTCACAGGGCCCTCGGGAACTGAAAATCCAGCGAGATCTGATACCTCTGAAAGCTGCTGGTGCGTTTCCAGAAGCCCCACATCAGCTGGCTCCTTTAATGTAAGGACATACTTTCCGTTTTTTCTGCGGATACGAAGCGCAGCATGTTTTTGTTTCAGCGCGAAGCTGTCTGTATCAAAATAATGATTCTTTTGATCTGTAAAATCTTTTTCTGTCAGCTGGAGTGCCGCTGCTATGTTTTTGAATTCTTGTTTGGTCAGCATGTTTTTAAATTCGATTTCAATTTCTTGGCTCATGATGCTCTTCCTTTCCGCCCTGTAAATCTTATTTTTACTATTATCTCTTTAGATGTTAGGTTTATCAATATCGAGCTCGATATGATAAAATGAATCTGTACTTTGTTTAAAAAAGGAGAGCATTATGCAAAACAGAATCGAAATTTTGAATGCAACATTATCGGATGATCAGCTTCGCCTTGCCTGTCAGACAGAAGGAAACGAAGCGGAACGCAAGCCGTCAGGTCAAATGCTTGTTGATTCTGACCACTTTGCTTTTGTATACATACTTGAATTAGCTGATTCTTTTGAATATGTCATTATAAAGGAACATGTATGGCCGGAACTGAAGCAGGCCCATGCACAAAAAATACCGGTTGTTTTAGAGGCAGGAAACCAAACAATTGAACTGGCAGGCCTGCATGAGGAGCTGGAATATCTTTTAGAAAATATAAAAGATAACGCAAACTATGGAGAAGAAATGGAAGAAAAAGTGAAACGCGTGTTTTTATAGAAACTGGTTCGGAATTGGGGGATGTATGATGGATGACAAACAATGGGAGCGTTTTTTAGTGCCGTACCGCCAGGCTGTCGAAGAGTTGAAAGTGAAGCTCAAGGGGATCCGCACACTATATGAATACGAGGACGACCATTCACCGATCGAATTTGTGACCGGACGCGTCAAGCCTGTGGCGAGCATACTTGAAAAAGCGAGACGGAAAAGCATACCGCTGCATGAAATTGAAACCATGCAGGACATTGCTGGCCTTAGAATCATGTGCCAATTTGTCGATGACATCCAAATCGTAAAAGAGATGCTTTTTGCCAGAAAAGATTTCACCGTTGTGGATCAGAGGGATTATATTGCGGAACATAAAGAGAGCGGATACCGGTCATACCATCTTGTTGTGCTGTACCCTTTGCAGACGGTATCCGGAGAAAAGCATGTTCTCGTGGAAATACAGATCCGTACACTGGCGATGAATTTTTGGGCGACCATTGAGCATTCATTGAATTATAAATACAGCGGAAACATTCCTGAAAAAGTAAAACTAAGGCTTCAGCGCGCTTCTGAAGCGGCTTCCCGGCTTGATGAAGAGATGTCGGAGATCAGGGGTGAAGTACAGGAAGCTCAAGCTGCCTTTTCAAGAAAGAAAAAAGGAAGCGAGCAACAATAGGTAAAGGGGAAGAAGAGCATGAAATTTGCCGTATCATCAAAAGGAGATCAAGTTTCTGATACGCTGAAAAGCAAAATACAGGCGTATTTATTGGATTTTGATATGGAACTGGATGAAAATGAACCGGAAATCGTTATTTCAGTCGGAGGCGACGGAACGCTTTTGTATGCTTTTCACAGATACAGCGACCGCTTGGACAAAACAGCATTTGTCGGCGTTCACACAGGTCATCTGGGTTTTTATGCCGACTGGGTTCCTCATGAAATTGAAAAACTTGTTCTTGCCATCGCGAAAACGCCGTATCATACAGTCGAATATCCGCTTCTCGAAGTCATTGTGACCTATCACGAAAACGAGCGGGAAGAAAGATACTTAGCTTTGAATGAATGTACGATTAAAAGCATCGAAGGAAGCCTTGTTGCTGATGTGGAAATCAAAGGGCAGCTCTTTGAAACCTTCCGGGGCGACGGCCTCTGCCTGTCTACTCCATCAGGCAGCACAGCCTACAATAAGGCGCTGGGCGGAGCGATTATCCATCCCTCTATCAGGGCGATCCAGCTTGCGGAAATGGCTTCAATTAATAACCGCGTGTTCCGTACGGTCGGGTCACCTCTGCTTCTCCCATCCCATCATGATTGCATGATTAAGCCGAGAAACGAAGTTGACTTTCAAGTGACGATTGACCATTTAACCCTTCTCCATAAGGATGTTAAGTCGATCCGCTGCCAAGTTGCATCCGAAAAAGTGCGGTTTGCGAGATTCCGTCCGTTTCCATTTTGGAAAAGAGTCCAGGATTCGTTTATTGGAAAAGGTGAATAGAAAGAGGACATATCGTGGAGCATTTTTTTATCAGAAAGAACATTACTTCCGCTGAGGACGGGATGACTGTAAAAGAATATGCCGGTGAACTGGGAATTTCGAAACGTCTGCTGACCGATATTAAGTTTGGCGGGGGAGACCTGCAGATTAACGGTGAGCATGTGACGGTCAAATACGTGTTGAAAGAGGGAGATCTTCTTATCGTGAAGTTTCCTGAGGAACAGGTGAGCGAGACGCTGTTGGCAGAGCCTGTTCCGCTCGATATCCTTTATGAGGATGAACATGTGCTTGTGATAAACAAGCAGCCGTATGTGTCATCAATCCCTTCGAGAGAGCACCCCTCCGGCAGCATTGCCAATGGAATTATTGATCATTATCAAAAAAACGGAGTGAGGGCGACAGTACATCTTGTCACCCGGCTAGACCGGGATACATCAGGTGTCATGCTTGTTGCCAAGCATCGATTTGCCCACTCCATATTATCGTCTGCGCAAAAAAACGGCCTTGTGAAACGCCGGTATGCGGCAGTGGTTCACGGACGGATGGCACAGATGGAGGGAACAGTCGATGCTCCGATTGGCAGACATCCTGACAGTATTATTGAACGGACGGTAACGCCAGACGGCCAAAAGGCTGTTACTCATTTTTACGTCACATGTGCAAATGACGACATGACCTCGGTGGCATTGCAGCTTGAGACTGGACGAACCCATCAAATTCGTGTTCATATGAGCTATCTCGGGCACCCGTTGTGCGGCGATACACTGTACGGCGGAACGAGACAGGAAATTGGCCGACAGGCTCTGCACAGCGAGCATCTTTCGTTTATCCATCCGCTGACACAGGAGAACATGACGTTTCATGCTCCACTGCCTCAGGACATGAGAAAACTGATAAAAGGAGAGAATCATTGATTCTCTCCTTTTTTATATGGGGCGAAATCTTGATTCGTCGTAAGGCAGGGAGCTTGGAACAGAGACGGTTTCTATTTCTGGAAAGCGAAAGCCTGTCAGTTGATTTCCGAACACGCAGCCTGTATCAATGTTGATGGTGCGATTGACCTTCCGAGGCTCTTTCACAGGTGTATGACCGTATACCACCCAAGCCTTTCCATTATAGGCTGCCGCCCAATCACGTCTGACGGGTCTGCCGTCCGGATATGTTTCACCCGTCACGTCACCGTAAAGCACAAAGTCCTTCACTCTGCGGGTATATTTGCCGATATCGTCAGCTCTTATTCCAGCATGGGCGACAACTAATTCTCCATTATGTAGGATGTCGTAAAGCGGCGCTGTTTCGTACAGCTTCATAAACTGTTCGCTGACTGATTTTCTCTCATCCTTGGAAAGTTCCTCAAGCTCTGCCGCTGTAGTTTCGAGACCATGCATCACTTTTACCGGATTTCCTTTTAAGTAACGATATAATTTATTGCAATGGTTTCCCGGGACATAACGTACAGCGCCTTTTTCGTAAGCGCCGGCTACAAATCGGATGACCTCTATCGATTTAGGCCCTCTGTCAGTTAAATCTCCGGCAAAAACAAGCACCCTGCCTTCTTCGTGGACAGGTACTCCATTTTTGATTGTATAGCCAAGCTTTTGGATTAATGCAGTCATTTCGTCATAGCAGCCATGAATATCGCTGATGATATCGTAAGCCATGCGGTATCCTCCTTACCAATTGTTTTATTTATTATGAAGCAAAGTGGTGTGAGTCATCACAAGCTTTTATGTGCAAATTATAGAAGAATCATTTTCTAAACAGGATTAAGACCTTATCACTTTATTTTTCATCATCACCCTTGTTAAAATCGCGTTATGTTTTTTAAAAATGAGGTTTTGTTCTCTGAGTGAGAACTAGCATAACCCTGACTTAAAAAGGAGGTTCTGATTATGGCGCATACATCTGTCGCATCATTAGTTGTTGTACTTATCGTTGCATTTTTGACACCCATCCTTTTGCATCGGTTTAAACTCAGCATCCCGGTTGTTGTTGCTGAAATCATTATGGGGCTGATTATTGGGAAAAGCGGCCTTAATTTAGTTGTGGAGGGTGACACCTGGCTCCAAACACTCTCTATGCTCGGATTTATCTTTTTGATGTTTTTAAGCGGGCTTGAAATTGATTTTTCGTCGTTTGAGAAAGGAAAGAAAAAGCAGTTCCTGCCGAATGGCAAGGAAGCGCCGAATACGTTTGCTGCGGCATCTGTTATTTTCGTCGGTATTTTTATTTTATCATTGCTCTTGTCCTATGGGTTCGTCTTGGCCGGATTTATCCAAAATGCATTTTTGATGACCCTGATTATTTCAACGATTTCATTAGGCGTTGTCGTTCCAACATTAAAAGAAGAACGGATCATGAATTCGAATATCGGGCAGATTATTTTGCTTGTTGCTGTTATTGCTGATTTGGCCACGATGATTCTTCTTGCTGTTTTTTCTTCTTTATACGGAGAGGACAGCGGAAACATGTGGCTCCTGATGATCCTGTTTGCGGCCGGAGTGGTGCTTTACTTTTTCGGCCGGGTCTTTAAACATCGCTCTTTTGTTCAGTCCATGTCAAAAGGGACGATCCAGATCGGGACGCGTGCTATTTTTACGTTAATTATTGTACTCGTTGCCCTGTCTGAATCACTTGGGGCGGAAAATATTCTCGGCGCTTTCTTAGCGGGGGTACTTGTTTCCCTGCTTTCGCCAAACAAAGAACTTGTTCAGCAGCTGGATTCATTTGGTTATGGGTTCTTAATACCGATTTTCTTTGTGATGGTCGGTGTGAAGCTGGATATTTGGACTCTTTTTCAGGATAAAACAATTTTAATCATGATTCCGCTTCTGCTGCTGGCGCTGTTAGTCAGCAAAATCATTCCTGTCATGTACTTAAAGAAATGGTATGATAACCGAACCATTTTCGCGTCTGGTTTCCTGCTGACATCAACGCTTTCGCTCGTGATTGCCGCTGCAACAATCGGCCAGCAGCTTCACGTGATCAGCGCAAATATGTCAGGAGCGCTAATTTTAGTAGCCGTCATCGCAAGTATTTTTACGCCGATCTGTTTTAAAAAGTTATACAAACGGGAAGAGCAGCCGGAGGAGAAAAAGACGATTACGTTCATCGGCGCCAATCAAATGACTTTGCCTGTCACACTCGAATTGCCAGAGGAAGAGTATGACGTGCGTGTTGTACACGTCTACCAAGAGAATGCGGAGGAAAAGCTGTCAGAATCAGTGTTTGCTGTTGAAACAATTTCTGACTATGAACACGAGACGCTTGAATCACTCGGCATTTTTGATACGGATATCCTCGTTGTGGCGACCGGTAATGAAGATATGAATGCAGACATTGCATTACTTGCAAAAGAAAAAGGCACAGAAAGAGTCATTGCAAGCGTAGGATCACCGGAGCATGAAGCAGTTCTGAAGGAGCAGGGAATCAGCATCTTTTCTATTCTGCTGTCGACAAAAACGCTGCTTCGCGCACTGATTGAAGCGCCTGGCGTCATGAAGCTGCTCACGAACCAAGAGTCTTCGCTGTATCAAATTAATATGGAGAACAGTAAATATGATGGTGTCATTTTACGGGAATTCCCTTTAACAGGTGACGTCATCTTTGTCAGGATCTTCAGAGGTGTGGACAGCATCGTTCCTCATGGGGATACAAGGCTGAAACTTGGAGACCGTTTAATTGTCACCGGATCTCGGGGATACGTAACGGATCTTAAGAAAACATTGGAAGGATAAATCTTGACCAAATAAGGATTCGTGTTAATATAGAGGTGCAGAACAATTCAATATGTATTCGTTTAACCACTAGGGGTGTCCTTCATAAGGGCTGAGATAAAAGTGTGACTTTTAGACCCTCATAACTTGAACAGGTTCAGACCTGCGTAGGGAAGTGGAGCGGTATTTGTGTTATTTTACTATGCCAATTCCAAACCACTTTTCCTTGCGGGAAAGTGGTTTTTTTATTTATCAGAGGGGGAATGATTTGTGAAGTTTTCAGAAGAATGCCGCAGCGCAGCCGCAGAATGGTGGGAGGGGAGCTTTGTCCATCCGTTCGTTCAAGGAATCGGTGACGGAACGCTTCCGATTGACCGTTTTAAATACTACGTCCTTCAGGATTCCTATTATTTAACGCATTTTGCAAAGGTGCAGTCATTTGGCGCAGCTTATGCGAAGGACCTTTTTACAACGGGGCGGATGGCAAGCCATGCTCAAGGTACATATGAGGCGGAAATGGCGCTTCATCGGGAGTTTGCCGAGCTGTTGGAAATCAGCGAGGAAGAGCGTAAGGCGTTTAAGCCGTCTCCTACGGCGTACTCTTATACATCCCATATGTACCGTTCGGTTTTGAGCGGGAATTTCGCTGAAATCTTAGCGGCCCTGCTGCCATGCTACTGGCTTTATTACGAGGTTGGTGAGAAATTGCTGCATTGCGATCCTGGGCATCCGATTTATCAAAAGTGGATTGGGACGTACGGCGGTGACTGGTTTAGACAACAGGTTGAGGAGCAAATCAACCGCTTTGATGAGCTGGCGGAAAACAGCACGGAGGAAGTGCGTGCCAAGATGAAAGAGAATTTTGTCATCTCCAGCTACTATGAATATCAATTTTGGGGAATGGCCTATCGAAAAGAAGGCTGGTCTGACAGCGCCATAAAAGAGGTGGAGGAATGTGGAGCTTCACGCCATAACGGATGACAGCAAGCCGGTAGAAGAGCTAGCGAGAATCATCATTACGATTCAGAATGAAGTTGATTTTATTCATATTCGGGAACGCTCAAAATCGGCGGCGGATATTTTGAAACTGCTCGAGCTTATTTTTGAAGGCGGTATAGATAAACGAAAGCTGGTGATGAACGGGCGCGTGGATATTGCACTTTTCTCTACTATTCACCGCGTGCAGCTGCCAAGCGGCAGCTTTTCACCGAAGCAGGTCAGAGCCAGATTTCCACACCTTCATATCGGGAGGTCGGTGCATTCACTGGAGGAAGCGGTTCAAGCAGAAAAGGAAGACGCGGACTACGTGCTGTTCGGCCATGTGTTTGAAACGGATTGCAAAAAGGGTCTTGAAGGCAGAGGAGTATCTTTGCTGTCAGATATCAAACAGCAGATTTCCATCCCGGTTATAGCCATCGGGGGGATGACGCCGGACAGGTTAAGAGACGTAAAACAAGCAGGGGCAGACGGCATCGCTGTTATGTCAGGAATTTTCTCTTCCGCTGAGCCCTTGGAAGCAGCCAGACGATATTCCCGCAAGCTAAAGGAGATGCGCTATGAAAAGGCATTATGAAGCAGTGGTGATTGGAGGCGGAATTATCGGTTCCGCGATTGCTTATTATTTGGCAAAGGAAAACAAAAGCACCGCATTGTTTGAAAGCGGAACAATGGGCGGCAGAACGACAAGTGCCGCTGCCGGAATGCTGGGCGCCCATGCCGAATGCGAGGAACGTGACGCGTTTTTTGATTTCGCCATGCACAGCCAGCGTCTGTACAAAGGTCTTGGAGAAGAGCTTTATGCATTATCCGGTGTGGATATCAGGCAGCATAACGGCGGTATGTTTAAGCTTGCATTTTCTGAAGAAGATGTGCTGCAGCTGAGACAGATGGACGATTTGGACTCTGTCAGCTGGTATTCAAAAGAAGAGGTGTTAGAAAAAGAGCCGTATGCGTCTGGTGACATCTTTGGTGCATCTTTTATTCAGGATGATGTGCATGTGGAGCCTTATTTTGTTTGCAAGGCATATGTGAAAGCAGCAAAAATGCTTGGGGCGGAGATTTTTGAGCATACGCCTGTCCTGCATGTCGAACGTGACGGTGAAGCCCTGTTCATCAAGACCCCTAGCGGAGACGTATGGGCTAATCATGTTGTCGTTGCCAGCGGGGTGTGGAGCGGGATGTTTTTTAAACAGCTCGGACTGAACAATGCTTTTCTCCCTGTAAAAGGGGAGTGCCTGTCCGTTTGGAATGATGATATCCCGCTGACAAAAACGCTTTACCATGATCACTGCTATATCGTACCGAGAAAAAGCGGCAAACTGGTTGTCGGCGCGACAATGAAGCCGGGAGACTGGAGTGAAACACCGGATCTTGGCGGATTGGAATCGGTTATGAAAAAAGCAAAAACGATGCTGCCGGCTATACAGAATATGAAGGTGGATCGTTTTTGGGCGGGACTCCGGCCGGGAACAAAGGATGGAAAACCGTACATCGGCAGACATCCTGAGGACAGCCGTATTTTATTTGCGGCGGGCCATTTCAGAAATGGGATCCTGCTTGCTCCCGCAACGGGCGCTTTGATCAGTGATCTCATCATGAATAAAGAGGTCAACCAAGACTGGCTGCACGCATTCCGAATTGATCGCAAGGAGGCGGTTCAGATATGATCCTACAGCTGAACGGTAAAGACGTGAAGTGGGAAAAAGACACAGGTACAATTCAAGACCTGCTGGCGTCTTATCAGCTTGAAAATAAAATTGTTATCGTGGAAAGAAATAAAGAAATAATCGGGAAAGAACGCTATCACGAGGTTGAGCTTTGTGATCGTGATGTCATTGAAATTGTCCATTTTGTAGGAGGCGGATGAGCATGTTAACAATTGGCGGAAAATCATTTCAATCAAGATTGCTGCTGGGCACGGGGAAATACCCATCGTTTGACATTCAAAAGGAAGCAGTAGCTGTTTCTGAGTCTAATATTTTAACCTTTGCTGTGCGGAGAATGAACATCTTTGAAGCATCTCAGCCGAATTTTCTGGAACAGCTTGATTTATCCAAATATACGCTTTTGCCGAATACAGCGGGCGCCAGCACTGCTGAAGAAGCGGTTCGGATTGCAAGGCTGGCGAAAGCGTCAGGCCTTTGTGACATGATTAAAGTTGAAGTTATCGGATGCAGCCGTTCCTTGCTGCCTGACCCTGTTGAGACATTAAAAGCGTCTGAACAGCTTCTTGAAGAAGGCTTTATTGTGCTCCCGTACACGTCGGATGACGTTGTGCTGGCGAGAAAGCTGGAAGAGCTCGGCGTTCATGCCATCATGCCGGGTGCATCTCCGATTGGATCAGGACAAGGAATCTTAAATCCTTTGAATCTGTCGTTTATTATTGAACAGGCGAAAGTGCCGGTCATCGTGGATGCTGGAATCGGCTCGCCTAAAGATGCGGCATACGCAATGGAGCTTGGAGCGGATGGCGTACTGCTCAATACGGCTGTATCGGGAGCTGACGATCCTGTGAAAATGGCTCGTGCCATGAAGCTCGCGGTGGAAGCAGGACGCCTTTCTTATGAGGCGGGCCGAATCCCGCTTAAGCAATACGGAACGGCAAGCAGTCCGGGAGAAGGTCTTCCTGTATGACGGGCAGGTATTCAAGGCAGGAGCTGTTTGCTCCGATCGGCCCATCCGGCCAGAAAAAATTGAAAGAAGCGCGCGCCGTGATTATCGGCGCCGGCGCGCTCGGAACAGCCAGTGCAGAAATGCTGGTGAGAGCGGGAGTCGGCTCTGTGAAAATTGCCGACAGAGATTATGTTGAATGGAGCAACCTCCAGCGCCAGCAGCTTTATACAGAAGATGATGTCAAAAAAGAAATGCCGAAAGCAGCCGCTGCGGAGCGCCGTCTCCGTTCGATTAACAGCGATGTTGATGTGACCGGCCTTGTCAAGGATGTGACAGCAGAAAATATCATCGAGCTGATTAGGGATGCATCGATTATTGTGGATGCGGCTGATAATTTTGAAACCCGCCTGATCGTAAATGATGCTGCGGTAAAGGAAGGGATTCCTTTTCTTTACGGTGCCTGTGTAGGGAGCTACGGCCTCACCTTTACCGTGGTGCCGGGTTCTACTCCTTGCCTGCATTGCTTGCTCGATACACTTCCGATTGGCGGAGCAACATGTGACACAGCCGGCATCATCAGTCCGGCTGTTTTGCAGGTAGCAGTCTTTCAGGTAACAGATGCACTGAAGCTGCTGACGGGAGAGGAGTGCGAGCCGGTGCTGCGCTCTTTTGATTTGTGGAAAAATGAGCGGTCAGAAGTGAGAGCAGCCAGTCTCAAACATGACGCATGCCCAAGCTGCGGCACAAAGGATTTTCCGTTTTTGTCATATGAAAATCAAACAAAAGCGGCTGTATTGTGCGGCAGGAACACGGTGCAGATCAGATCATCTATTACGAAAGAAGCGGATCTTGAAGCGCTTGCCGCTCAGCTGAGGCAGGCCGGGCTTGAAGTAGCTGCGAACCCGTATTTAATTTCCTGCCGCTCGGATGATATGAAAATGGTGCTGTTCCGGGACGGCAGAGCTTTGATCCATGGAACAAATGATATTGCCCGGGCAAAATCCATTTATCATAAATGGATTGGGTAATAAAAGGAGTGTAGTGTAATGAGTATATATAAAGCATTGACAATCGCCGGATCAGATTCAGGCGGCGGCGCAGGGATACAGGCTGATATTAAAACCTTTCAAGAGCTTGATGTATTCGGAATGTCTGCGATTACGGCGGTAACCGCTCAAAATACGCTTGGCGTTCACGGTGTGCATCCGCTGACTGTAGAGACGTTGAGACAGCAAATTGACGCTGTTGCTGAGGATTTGAGACCGGATGCAGTTAAGACGGGAATGCTCTGGAATGCCGACATGATTGAAGAAGTGGCAAGAAAAATTGACGAGTACGGATTCAATCGTGTAATTGTTGATCCGGTTATGATCGCAAAGGGCGGGGCATCCTTGCTGCGTGATGAGTCAGTTGCCACCTTAAAGGAGTTGCTCATTCCAAGAAGCTACGCGATTACGCCGAATGTCCCGGAAGCAGAAACGCTGACAGGAATGACAATCAGCTCGCTGGATGACCGGAAAAAAGCAGCGGAGCAGCTCGTCAAGATGGGTGCGCAGCATGTCATTATCAAAGGCGGGCACCAGCCTGAAGACAATCACATTACTGACCTTCTTTTTGATGGCAGCATGTTTATGCAAATCACCCATCCTTATATCAATACGAAGCATACGCATGGCACAGGCTGCACCTTTGCTGCGGCTTTAACGGCCCAAACGGCTAAAGGAGACAGCATCCATCAGGCATTTGAGATTGCGGCCAACTTTGTCCGCGAAGCGGTGGAAAATACGCTCGGCATCGGATCAGGACACGGGCCGACAAACCATTTCGCTTTTAAACGAAACAGCTTAAATACAAGCCGATGAGATCACCAGCTGATGGTGATCTCTTTTGCGTTTGCTACGGTATGCGCTTTTCATCTGGACAAGGTTATGATATGATAGGAATTAAGATCAGGTACTAATACTATGTCTTTATTAAATATAGGAGGCTTTATACATATGAATTTTTCACTTGAAGGCCGCAACATTGTTGTGATGGGGGTAGCCAACAAACGCAGCATCGCCTGGGGCATTGCGCGTTCTTTACATGAAGCGGGTGCACGTTTGATTTTCACATACGCTGGTGAACGCCTGGAGAAATCCGTTCACGAGCTTGCCGGAACATTAGACCGCAACGATTCCATCATCCTCCCTTGCGATGTTACAAACGACGCAGAAATCGAAACTTGCTTCGCAAGCATTAAGGAGCAGGTCGGTGTAATCCACGGTATCGCGCATTGTATCGCGTTTGCCAACAAAGAAGAGCTTGTCGGCGAATACTTAAACACAAATCGTGACGGCTTCCTTTTGGCTCATAACATCAGCTCATATTCTCTGACTGCTGTTGTCAAAGCGGCACGTCCGATGATGACTGAAGGCGGAAGCATTGTCACTTTGACGTACCTTGGCGGAGAGCTTGTGATGCCAAACTACAACGTCATGGGTGTAGCAAAAGCTTCTCTTGATGCAAGTGTGAAATATTTAGCTGCTGACTTAGGAAAAGAAAATATCCGCGTCAACAGCATTTCTGCCGGTCCGATCAGAACATTATCTGCTAAAGGCATCAGCGATTTCAACTCTATCTTAAAAGACATCGAAGAGCGTGCACCGCTTCGCCGCACGACAACACCTGAAGAAGTGGGCGATACAGCTGCGTTCTTGTTCAGCGATATGTCCCGCGGGATTACAGGTGAAAATCTTCACGTTGATTCAGGTTTCCATATCACTGCCCGCTAAGCAGGATCTATATCAAGCAATCCCGAATAGGGATTGCTTTTTTATTTCTTCTGATTTTCAGCTTTCTGTCATATAGATAGAATATGACACAATCGGAGGGATGAAGATGTCTAATAAGAAAAGAAACGCGGATAAAAAACCGCTCATGTATATTGTTCAGCCGGATTATGCAGAAACTACAAGGTCATCCATGCAGGAGATTGTCATCAAAAGAAAGGCCGACAAACCCGCTCCGCCAAAAGCTGAGGAAAAGCCGGCTTACCATGAGAAGCAGCAGGAGGAAGCCGTGGCACAGGATGTCCTGCAAGAAGACCAAAAGCCTGCAGCCGAACCAGTGAGTCAGCAAACACAAGAGGCGAGAGAGCCAGAGAACATAAAAAGCCAGGAGGAACAGAAAGCAGAGCCGCAGGCCGTAGAAGAAACCGTTGAACACGAGCCCCCGAAAGCAGAAAAAAAGGAAGAGCCTGCACTTGAGACCCGGAAGCCTGAGAAAGAACCGGAAGCTGTCCATAGTGCTGATAAAGCGGAGGAAAAAGCACCGCCGGCACGAAAAGTGAAAAAACCGATGAGCAAGATGACGATCCACGAAAAAATTGATTTTTTAACAAAGCTGCCTCATAACATGCCGAGAGCGCTTTGTTTGATTGAAGCCAATGGAAGAACGTACAGGGGCGTGATTGTCGGAAGAAGAAATGATTCCGTCCTGCTTCGAACAACAGGAAACGGAGCCCCAACCGAACTGGCAATCGATGATATTACCTCTTTGCACCCGCTCGGTTTTTAACGAAAAAGAAAAAAGCTGCCCGGCTGATGTTGCCGGACAGCTTTTTTACATAGAGAAAAGCCTGCAGGCCTGCAAGCTTTTCCAGCTTATGATTAATGATGATGTGTACGATTGATTAATCGAGGATTTAAGCAGTTGATTGCGCAGAAGCAGTCTAAGTCAACTTCAATACAGTAGTTCGTTTTTTCGAGTCGGAACACTTCACACACCGTATCTTTATCGGTGAAGTCCAAAATGTGTTTGTGTTCGTCAAATGCGATTAATAATGACAGTGTTGCGCAGCTTCCATGCACTCTTTCAACCCTGAAAAATACTGTATTAAAGCAAGGGCCGTTATCGAGTTCGCCGACATTTCCGAAGGCGACTAATGGCGTTGATTTTGATGTAAATATTGCAAAAGGCACTGTGTCGCCTAACGAATGGCTTACAGATAAAAGCTTAGAGTGGCAGCCGGTCGGGCAGTCTTCTTCAACAGCGTTTTGCAGATCTTCAATATTTTCTACAGCTTCACGCACGCAGCTTGATGTTTTCTGGCTCATATTATCCCTCCTGCCTTATAAATTTGAGACTGGCGAAATGATGGAGAGTCAGCTGCCTCACGCTGGAAGCAGCTGAATGATTTGCACCTGTAATAGAGTTTGGAAGGGGATTCCTCTTTACAAGTGTTTATCCATTGTGATGATGCTTTTTATCTTTATGAGGCGATGTTCTGTCAACTAGCTCTGGTGACAGGCACTGAATCGCGCAGAAGCATCCGAGATCCACTTCAATGCAGAAATCTGTTTTTTCTAGCCCGAAGAAATCCGGGTCGCAAGGGTGGCAAACACTTAAGGTATCGCCTTTGACATCGACCGGGCGTAAAATAGAAAGTGTTGCACAGCAATCGCATAATTTTTCGACGCGGAAGAAAATGGATTCAAAGCATTGCATATCATCCACAAATCCCCCTACGTTTCCGAATGTGGAGAACAATCCGCCTTTTTTATCAAAAACGAGAAACGGAATTGTGTCTTTTCCAGCAATCGTAGGGTTTAAAAGGTTGGTATAGCAGCCAGTCGGACACTGTTCTTCAACTGCCTCCTGCTCTGCTAAAATCTTTTCCACTGCATCGCATACACAGTTCTCATGCCGGCCATGGGTTTTTCCGCAGCTCATTGATTTCAGCTCCTTCTTTATAGGGTATTTGACTTTAGTCCTTAACAACATATGTACCCGTGCCCCACTTGGTGTGGGTGAACGTCTATATATTCATCATATGCTTGGAAAATAAGAAAAAGCAGAGCGTTTTTAGCTCTGCTTTTAGGTTCTAGAGGACAAGAGTGATAACTAGGATGGCTACGAGTGTATTTGTTGCTGTAGAGATAAGGGTTGCGATATCGGCATCTACTGTTGTGACGTTTACGCCGCGGGAACATTCGATGAGAAGTTTTTGGCGGTTTACTTGTTTGTTGGCTGTAAGCTGTAACAAATCTTGTGCGACTAATTCGGCAATTACGCCGTCTGCAATTGATGTCAGAGTTGCCGTTACGACAGCGGCATTAAGTGCTGTTACAACTGATGTTACGGCTTGAACGTCTGTAGATGTAACATTGATGTCACAAGAATCTCTAATAATAATCGTTTCATCTGATACTTGTTTGTTGAGATTTGCTTGAGCTAGATCTTGGTCGATGAAGGCGTTGTCGTTGCCAAAAAAACCATTGCCATTACAGCAAACGTCGCAATGACATTTTCTTTCGTGTTTTTCTTTATCTTTCTCTTTGTCATCTAACGGATGGTCACAGTCAGGATCAAGTGCAACCCAAGAATATGGTCTGCTTTCCATATCTATTCCTCCTTTTCTTTTACTGTTATTAAATGAGCGAGCCTCTTATTTTGACTGAGTCATATATCCTGATGAAGAACCCTATTTTTTTTATGATTGGCTAATTGTTATCGTTTTTCCGTCTTTGTCTGATCTGTTCAATGAGCTGCTCTCTGCGGCTTAGCGGTTTTGTGTTTTGCTCTTGCACGGCTGCTTCTTCTTTTTTCTTCTTTTGGTTTTCTATTAGCGCTTGTGATTTAGCTTGTAAGTCTTTTACAAGATTTAAGAGCATTTCTTTTTCTTCGTCTGATACTTTTTTCATTTTGTCTTTCGTGACACCATGTTTAGAAAATATATTTTGGACCAGCATTTTCGTCATTGGATCAACTTCTGGAAGCTTTGCAAGCTCTTCTTTGAATTTATCGTTATCTGACATTTGTTTTCACCTCGTCTTTTAAGTTTGTGAAAAAGAAAGGGTTAAAGGACGTCAAGTTCACTAAGAATGCTGTTTAACACCTGAAGCAAGATTTGTACAAAGGTTATTATCTCGTCGGCAGACAAAGTAATTTTGATGTTGCGGCTGTTGATAATTTTAATGATGGTTCTTTTTTTGATTTGTGAGCTATCGAGAATAAGAATTTCACTTGCCACTGCGTCAGCCAAATCCTCGTCGGCGATGACGAGCTGAGTCGCCACGATAATCATGGTTGTCACAAAGGCTTGTATAGAAAGGGCAGCTGTTATATGTGACGTGTCAATTGTGATATTTTCGCAATCAATCACTTCGATCTGCTGTTCGAATTCGCTTGATAATTGCTCAAATATTGCAGGGTGCAGGGATTCGACTTTTTCTTCAAATGACATAACCTTCACTCCTTTCTTATCCATACTCTATATAATGCAAATGGGGTGCAGAGCGGAATAATAAAAATAACCAATTTTCTGCCGGACAAGATACAATTCATGAAGAATAGGGTTTTGGCATATATGTGAAGGGATCATGATTGGCAAAGGAGTGAACGAGTGGTTATAAATGGGCTGACAATTGTTCTTCTATCGCTTGCGGTCTTTCGGCTCGCCCGCCTGCTGGTGTTTGACACGATTATGGCGCCGCTTCGCAGTCTGTTTCATGAAGAGAAGGAAGAAAAGGATGCGGACGGGAATATTCAAACCTATATCGTGATTAAAGGAACCGGTGTCAGGGCGTTTATTGGTGAATTGCTGAGCTGCTATTGGTGCACAGGCGTGTGGTGCGCCGGCTTTTTGATTTTATGCCAGGCGTTGATCCCGCAAGCGGCGCAGTGGCTGATTTTACTTTTGGCGATCGCCGGCCTTGCCGGCATCATAGAAACGCTCGTATCAAAATGGCTGCAAGAATAAGGCGTTACCACCAGCAACTTTCTGTCAGAATACGCATAAAGTAGCATATATGACATAAGGAAAGGAAGGGGACAAAAATGAATCAACATAATAAACCTTCCCAAAAATCTCCATATACAGATTCATCGTATCAATCAAAAAAGATAAAAAAGAAAGGCTGCGGGTGCGGAAATAAAAAGAAAAAGCCTCAATAGCCTGGCAAAGAAACCGGAGAACTCCGGTTTTTTGTTTTTTTAACGGGGCGGCCTCGCTCAGCATATATCATAAGCGGGGGGATAAAAGTGAATGAGTTTGAAAAATGGATAGAAGGAAGATATGAACCACACGAACAAAAGCAAAAAGAGTATGAAGACACGATGGGTCGCATCAGAAATGACTTGGATGCATTTGATAAAGCCGGTCTGGAATTTGAAGATGAGATTGAAGAGCTGGCTGAAAAAACGGAGGCCTTACTTAAAAAACATCAAGCTCAATATGATCAATCGTAAATCCGCAAACGCCCTATGCGAATATCCAAGCCGATCCAAGCAGCTCACATAGTGTATAGAGAGTAAAGGAGGTGCTTATCTATGGGCTTTGGATACGGATTCGGCGGCGGCTACGGCGGCGGCTGTTATGGCGGTTATGCTGGCGGTTACGGCGGCGGCTATGGTTCAACATTTGTTTTGTTGGTCGTATTATTCATTCTCCTCATCATCGTAGGTGCATCTTTCTTTTAAGATGTATTGAGGAAGTACGGGTTATAACCCGTGCTTCCTTGCCTTGTGTTTATTTTTAAAAATGTTGGAAAAGCACATTGTATTATGTGCATTCATACAATACCGTATTACTCCGCCAAAAGGAGGCGCATTATGGATAATCAATTTTTTAAGAACATCGAAAAGAAAACAGGTGTGAAGATGCAGGATGTAATGAATCTTGCCGGATCACTCCAAAACGCTAATTTTAAAGATGAAAATACAGTGCGCAGTGTGATTAACCGCGTAGCGCAGATGGCAAACAGACGCGTGCCAAAAGAATTAGAAGATAAAATTGTGGAATCTATTACAAGCGGAAAAGAAAAGCTTGATTTTGGCACGATTTCTAAAATGATGGATAATAAATAAGTGGATGGCCTGGCTGACTCACTGCAGCGGGCCTTTTTTTACCGTAAAAACCCGGCAGTAATCTGCCGGGCTGTTAATGATGCAAGGGCTGTCTTGCTTTCTGTAGCAGGGGATACAAAAATCTTGAGCGGTTGGCTGTTTTGCCGCGCCTGTTAGCGGGGCAAGACAAATATAAATGCTGTTTCGCCCGGGTCATGGCTACATATAAAAGGCGTCTTTCCTCCTCAAGAGCGGCCTCGTCTCCTTTTCTTGCCGTTTCTAATGAGAAATCGTGCGGAATCGAGCCGTCTACAGTGCCTAACACGTAGACTGTTTTGAATTCAAGGCCTTTTGACCGGTGAATGGTCATCAGCTGAACGCCATGTTCATCCGTTCTGTTTTTCTCAGCGGCCCTCATATGGTCTACGTGGGCAAGAAAGTCAGGAATCGTTTTGAACTTCTTGGCGACAACCTTGATGTCGCGCAGGTCATCGGAACCTTTTTCCAGCTTGTTGCCCTCATTGCCCCGCTTTTTTAAATACTCGGAGAAGCCCATTTTTCCTTCTGCAAAGGTGATGGCTTCTAAGGGTTTCATTGTGCGGAGGCTTGCGAAAAACGGTACGATTTTCTTGATTTTGTCCAGCTGGAATGGCTTCAGATCAGGCAATTTGGCCAGCGCTTTGATCATGGTACAGTCCTCTGTAATCGAGAGCGCCTTCAGCGTATTCAAAGCGGACTGTTTTAAAAACAAGGCGGGAAGCAAGTGATTAATCGCTTCGGTGTCATCCTCATTTTGGCTGGCGTACAAGTAGGCGAGAATCTGGCGGACGATCCGTCTGCTGTAAAACGATTGGACGCCGCGGTCAGCTGTATACGGAATTGACGATTGATGAAGCCTCTCATAAATAGCACGGCCTCCGCTGTTTGTGCGGTAAAGAACCGCAAAGTCATCTGGACTGGCTCCGTTTTGAATTTTTTCTTTGATATCGGAAACGACCATTGTGGCTTCTTCCTCTTCATCATAAGGATAAAACAGCACAGGGACCTGAATGTCATCGCGGGCCGCTTCAAGCGTTTTGGCATATCTGTTTTTGTTCTTTTTCACGACGATATCAGCACTAGAGACGATCGGGTGCGTAGACCTGTAGTTCGCAGTTAAATAGATCGTCTTCGCTCCCGGATAATCTTTTTGAAAATCAAGAATGAAAGACGGATTGCTTCCGCGAAACGCGTAGATGGACTGGTCATCGTCTCCGACACAGCACAGGTTTTGCTCCGGGCTGGCGAGCATTTGCATGATTTTGTATTGAACCGGATTAATGTCCTGAAACTCATCAATTAAGATATACGTAAACCGAGATTGATATTGTTCCAGAAGGTCAGGCCGCTCGATAAACAATTCATAGCAGGCTGAAGCCATGTCATCAAAATCAAATTGGCTGTGTTCTTTTTTCTGGCGTTCATAATGTTCATATAAACGATAAACTTGTTTTTCCCACTCATCTTTTAGAGGGATGCGTTCATTTGGGACATAAGTGTTTTTCCAAAAACCGATCTGCTGCAGGGCTTGGTCAACTGGGAATTCTTTCTCATCGATGCCCTCTTCATAGAGTGCTTTTTTGATATATTGTTCCCGCTGCCACTCCATTTTCAGCAGATGCTCACCGTTCCATTTAGCAGAATTAGAGTGATACAAGATCTTATAAAACAGACTGTGGAATGTTCCTGTCACAAGTCTTCTGACTTTTGCCGGCTGTAATCCGTACTGGTTCGCCATACGCTCTTTCATTTCAGCGACAGCTTTTGTTGTAAAGGTGACAAGCAGCATATTTTCAGGCGGTATGCCTAAGTGTTCGATCATGTGGGCGGCACGGGCTGTCAGCACCCGTGTTTTTCCGCTCCCCGCACCTGCAAGCACGAGCAGCGGGCCCTCTGTTTCTGTGACAGCTTTCAGCTGATCCGTGTTTAAACCGACAGACGGAAAAAGGCTCGTATTGGGTTCTATTGTTTTTGGCACAAATGGTGTTCCTGGTTTAATGCTTCTAGGACGGTGCCATTCCGTAACAGCTGGGGACGGGTCAGCGGCGATCGCTTTTCCCTTGGGTAAACGAATGACACCAGATTCCTGATCGTCTTCTTTTTTTTCCTCTTTAGAGGGCTTCGGTTCGCACGCCTCCTCACATGCCGGAAAATCGCCTGGCTGGCGATGGATAAACTCTGGCGGATCGGCGATGTTAAGCCGTAACAAAACGGGCTTTCCGCAATGAGAACAAAATAAATGTCCTTTTATTCCCTCTTCAAAGAGGAATTGATAATGTTCTCTCGAATATGTATGTAAATGTATGATTCTATCATTCAGTCGGGCGCATTTCAAAAAGGGGTCCTCCCAATCAAAAGGTGTTCATTACAGACAATGACTATCATATCAAAAGAAATGTGTTTCAAAAAGTAAGTTTAAGGGAAAAGAGACAGCAGAGGGGTGGGTATTGTATGATATATGCAGGTCAAATTCAGAACCAGCAATACGCTCAATATGCTAATAGAACGATTGGACATAAGCAGGATTATGCCGGAACCGAAAAAATCAGCTATGTCCCGTTTCAGCGGGTATACAAAGAACTGGAAAAGCAGCAGGAGAATCAAACGGCCGCTGAAAGAAAAGTACACGAGGCAAAACGTAAGCGCTCTCTTTATAAGAGATTGCGAGAAAAAGGAATGGGCACATATATTAATCGATATGTATAAAAAACCGTTCATACCAGAGAACGGTTTTTTATATGCAGAAAAAATCCGGATCTCAAAAGATCCGGATGCGTTCAGTCCTTCATCATTTGTAAGTGCGGAATGCCGGCATCGAGGAATTCTTTTTCAGAAAGCACGCGATACCCGTGTTTCTTGTAAAACGGCACAGCCTGTGTTTGCGCGTTTAAAATGAAACCGGAAGCGCCTCCGTCTGCCGCGGCTTTTTCGAGCGCTTTCATAATGATGCCGCCGACACCGGCTGAGCGGTGGCTTTTCAGTACGCAAATCCGCTCTAACTTGCCGTAGCCGTCCTTCATGCGCCATCTTCCGGCGCCGACAGGCTTTTCACCGTCATACACGACGATATGCTCTGACTCATTTTCAAGTTCGTCAATTTCTTCTTCAGCAGGCACGTTTTGTTCTTTGACAAAGACTTCTTCTCTTACATAGAATGCATCTTTCAGTTGTTCTTCATTTTTTGCGATAACTGCTTTCAAACATTATTCTCCTCTGCCTAGCAAGAAGGTTTCATATACTGTCCACGATCCGTTTTCCAGCTGGTAAAGCAAGTGGAAACGGTCAACGATTTCTTCATGCGACACTTCCTGCATTTTTAATTGTCCCAGCACATCTGAATGCTCATCGTCGGAAAGGTTTTGGCCGACCGTCACATGCGGAACGAAATTATATTCCTGTTCTCCTGCCAACACACCGGTGTATAGCTTTTCATTGAGTGTTTTTAACTCTTCCGTCGGTTCTGCTTTGATGTAAATGACATTATTGACAGGCGCAAATGAGCTGTATTTTGTCATTTTGAGAACGAGTGGGTGGGACTCTTTTGCGATGTTTCTTAAATGTGATACGAGCTGATCCGCTTTCTCCTCCGCGCATTCAAAGGATGCTCTCAGCGTCAAATGAGGCGGGATCAGAGAGTAGCTTGGGTCATAGCGCTTTCTGTAAGAGTTTGCAAGGTCTTGGAGCTTTTTTGATGGAAATAAAACGATTCCGTATTTCATATTATGTCCCTCCTGGAAATAAAGTATGATAGAGTGTTAAAGCATTTTTTTCAGCGCCGGGGTGATGAGCGGCTGCCAGTATGTCCATTTGTGGTCTCCGTCAAATGGCTCAAAATAATAATCGGAAAGCTTCTTCTCCAGCAGCTGTTTCAGCTCCTGGTTCGGTTCTGTAAAGTCCAGAATGTTCCCGTCTGTCGTGTGGACGTCAGTTTCTTTTGTTCCAATTTGGTGATAAATAGAGAGGTGTTTGATATCATCTGACTGATTCACGGCTTCTAGTATATGTTTGTCAACATAGGGAGACTGCATGATGATGTTGCCAAACATATTCGGATAATCAAGCGCTGTCATAAGTGATACGGTCGCTCCGAGCGAATCACCGATCAGGGTTCGGCCATAACCGATCTGATAGGTTGGATACTCATCATCTGCAAAAGGAACGAGCTCATGGGCGATGAACCGTTTATACGCCGAAAATTTTGAACCCTCCGGATGATAGGTGTTTCTGCGCTCTTTTACATCCTTATAGGGAACACCGATAATAATGCTCCGGTCTATTTCGTGTTTCGACAGCAATTCCTCAACCTGTCTGCCGATTCTCCCCAGCCTGAAATAATCGTGGCCGTCCTGCGCGATAATGACATGGTATTTATAAAGCGGGGAGTAGTTGGACGGCAGATAAACAAGCAAGGTCATTTCCTCGTTAAGCTCTTTTGAAAAGAATTTCTTTTCTTGCACTGTGCCGTTTTTCGGTGCCATAAAAACATTCCTCCAGGACATCACTATACTTTCTTGCATTTTCAATTATTGTACCATGAATTATTTGAAATTTCTCTCTTTAAACGGTTCGGCACACGAAGAAAAAAGTGTTGAAATAAACTGTGAATTGCGCTAATATAAAACAATCAGAAAATTGAAATCGATATTTCTTATCGTGAGAGGTGGAGGGACTGGCCCTTAGAAACCTCAGCAACCGGCTTGTTTTGCATGTGCAAAGCGCCAAGGTGCTAAATCCAGCAAGCGTTTTTTATGCTTGGAAGATAAGAAGAAGCGTTAAACCCCTTCTTCTTATGAAGAAGGGGTTTTTATTTTGAAAAGGGAAGGTGTCAGCTATATGTCACAGCACGTTGAAACGAAATTAGCCCAAATTGGGAACCGTAGCGATGAAGTCACGGGAACAGTGAGTGCTCCTATTTATTTATCAACAGCATACCGCCACAGAGGGATCGGAGAATCAACCGGATTTGATTATGTCCGCACAAAAAATCCGACACGCCAGCTTGTTGAGGACGCCATCGCTAACTTAGAAAACGGCGCAAGAGGGCTTGCCTTTAGTTCAGGAATGGCTGCTATCCAAACGATTATGGCGCTGTTTAAAAGCGGAGATGAACTGATCGTTTCATCGGACCTATATGGCGGCACGTACCGTTTATTTGAAAATGAATGGAAAAAATACGGATTGACTTTTCATTATGATGATTTCAGCGATGAGGACTGTTTACGCTCTAAGATTACGCCGAATACAAAAGCGGTGTTTGTGGAAACGCCGACAAACCCCCTCATGCAGGAGGCGGACATTGAACATATTGCCCGGATTACAAAGGAGCACGGTCTTCTGCTGATCGTAGATAATACATTTTATACACCGGTCTTGCAGCGGCCGCTTGAGCTGGGAGCTGACATTGTCATTCACAGCGCAACCAAGTATTTAGGCGGGCATAACGATCTGCTTGCTGGACTTGTCGTGGTGAAGGATGAGCGGCTCGGAGAGGAAATGTTTCAGCATCAAAATGCAATCGGCGCCGTCCTGCCGCCATTTGATTCGTGGCTTCTGATGAGAGGAATGAAGACGCTGAGCCTCAGAATGCGTCAGCATCAGGCAAACGCGCAGGAGCTTGCGGCGTTTTTAGAAGAGCAGGAAGAAATTTCGGATGTGCTGTATCCCGGAAAAGGCGGCATGCTGTCCTTCCGTCTGCAAAAAGAAGAATGGGTCAATCCGTTTTTAAAAGCACTGAAGACCATTTGTTTTGCAGAAAGCCTCGGCGGGGTGGAAAGCTTTATTACATACCCTGCGACCCAGACGCACATGGATATTCCTGAAGAGATCCGCATCGCAAACGGGGTGTGCAATCGGTTGCTGCGCTTTTCTGTCGGAATTGAACATGCGGAAGATTTAAAAGAGGATCTAAAACAGGCATTATGTCAGGTCAAAGAGGGAGCTGTTTCATTTGAGTAAACATAATTGGACGCTGGAAACCCAGCTCGTGCACAATCCATTTAAAACAGACGGCGGAACCGGGGCGGTCAGTGTACCGATTCAGCACGCCTCGACTTTTCACCAATCTTCATTTGAAGAGTTCGGGGCATATGATTACAGCCGCTCTGGCACGCCGACAAGAACAGCTCTTGAAGAAACAATTGCCGCACTGGAAGGCGGAACAAGAGGATTTGCTTTCAGTTCAGGCATGGCTGCCATCTCAACAGCATTTTTACTGCTGTCACAGGGTGATCACGTTCTTGTGACAGAAGATGTATACGGCGGAACCTTCCGTATGGTGACAGAGGTGCTGACTCGGTTTGGCATTGAGCATACGTTTGTCGACATGACGGATCGTAATGAAGTGGCGCGGAGCATCAAGCCGAACACAAAGGTCATTTATATGGAGACGCCATCAAATCCGACACTTGGGATTACGGATATTAAAGCAGTTGTTCAGCTTGCAAAAGAAAACGGCTGCCTGACCTTTCTGGACAATACATTCATGACGCCGGCACTGCAGCGTCCGCTTGATCTCGGCGTGGATATTGTACTTCACAGCGCGACAAAATTCTTAAGCGGACACAGCGATGTGCTCTCAGGTTTAGCTGCTGTCAAGGATGAAGAGCTTGGGAAGCAGCTGTATAAGCTGCAAAACGCGTTCGGCGCCGTCCTTGGCGTGCAAGATTGCTGGCTCGTGCTGCGCGGCTTAAAAACGTTGCAGGTCCGTTTAGAAAAAGCGAGCCAAACAGCGCAGCGGCTTGCGGAATTTTTCCAGAAGCACCCGGCGGTCAAGCGCGTGTATTATCCGGGACTGGCTGATCATCCCGGCGCTGAAACCCATAAAAGCCAGTCAACGGGAGCGGGCGCCGTGCTATCTTTTGAGCTTGAAAGCAAAGAGGCCGTTAAGAAGTTAGTCGAGAATGTGTCACTGCCGGTCTTCGCTGTCAGCCTTGGCGCCGTGGAATCGATTTTGTCCTATCCGGCAACGATGTCTCACGCGGCAATGCCTAAGGAAGAGCGTGAAAAACGCGGTATCACTGATGGTCTGCTCCGTCTTAGTGTGGGAGTCGAACATGCAGACGATTTAGAACACGATTTCGAACAAGCGCTGAAAGAAATTGCTCCAGTTGCGGTTCGTTAAAAAAGAAGCCGGGGATGGCCCGGCTTCTTTTAATATTGTTCATCATCAGGATTCAGAATCGCGAGGACTTGATGATCCTCCCAAACGCCGTTAATTTTCACATTTTTTCGGGCGATGCCTTCTTTGTGAAATCCCGCTTTTTCTAATACACGCATGGACCCGAGATTACGGGGCATCACACCGGCTTCAATCCGATGCAGTTTCAATTCGTGGAACGCATAATCAACAACCAATCTGACTGCCTCTGTCATAATGCCCTTTCCATTATGGGCTTTGTCTAAAAAATACCCGATGAACGCAGTTTGCAGTGCGCCACGGATGATTTGAAAGAGCGAAACCGTCCCGATTAATCTATCGTCTGACGCTGTAAAGATGCCAAAATGATATTCTTCATCTTTCTCAAGTCTTTCCTGATACTCGGTTATTCGTTTTCTTTGCCCCTCAACCGTATAGTAATCGTCTGCGCGTATCATAGAAAACTGTTCGAAAAAATCCCGATTTTCGCTTTGCAGCCGTAAATTTTCTTCGGCATCCGTTACTTCTAAAGGTCTAACATAAATGGTTTTTCCTTTTAACATACAGTGATCTCTCCGTTCTCAAGTCAGCATTCCTCTTACATTATTCTCAGGGAAATGCAAATATCCTTTTTATAAGAAGGAAGAAAACCAATTTCCCATAAAAGTGCCAACATAGTTGCCGATTAAGTAGCCGAGCGTACCGACAAGCATGATCGGGGCGACAAGCTCCCTCCATCCCTTGGCAATTGCCATCGCAGCCGCAGTCGTCGGTCCCCCGACAGTAGCGTTGACGGCGAGCAGAATTTCTTCAAGCCGCACACGGAACAATTTTCCGGCAGCTAAGGAAACCGCTAAATTGCTGATCGCAATGATAAACACGAATAATAGAATAAGAGGCGCATTCGTGACGATTAAGCGGAGATCTGCAGGAATGCCGATCACCACAAAAAATAAATAAATCAAAAAGGTTCCAAGTTCCTGAGATCCATTGAGCCTTTCAAAAAAACGCGGGAAAAGAAAAATGATAAGAACAGTTAAAGATGTAAGCACCAGGTACTGATCGCCAAGCGTACCGGTCAGCAGGGGATGAGAAAAAACGCTTTTAAAATAACCGGAAACCTTCACACTAACCGCAACAAGCGCAAAAGCAGCACCGGCATTAAAAGCGATATCCTTTAAGGAAATATCCTTCCGTTTCCAGTAGCTTTCAGCACTGTTTCCGCTGTTTTCATCGGCTTTTACCTTCTCTTCAAACGGCATGGCATAATGCCGCTGAAACCATTTGAGTGCAGGAATGCTGATTAAAATAAAAAACAAAAGCGCCATCATAAAATTATCAGCCACAACGGTAGCCGACACATATTCACCAGGCGTCTCAAATTTTGCCGCCATCGCCGCAAAGTTGACCCCGCCGCCGATATAAGAGGCGCTGATCATCCCGCCGATTTTATCTAAGTAAGGAATATGCTGTTTGAGTAGAAAAAAAGCGAGGATACTGCCAAGCACTGTTCCAACGGAGCTAATCAGAAAAATAAACAGCAAACGCCTGCTTTCCTTAAAAATTTGCCGAACATTGAGCTGAAACAATAAAAGTGGTATCGCCAGCGGCACCACATAAGACCACACAGTATCATACACAGGCGACTCAACAGGAAGCACTCCTACATTTGTAAACACCATAGCACCTGCCAGCGCGATAATAGCACCCGACACAGCGGACGCCCACTTAAAGCGCTGCTCCAGCCCGATGCTCACTGCCGCCCACACCGCAATAAACCCCCACAATACCCATGCATCATCAGAAGAAATCAAAGAATGCAAAACCCCATCACCTCTATTGTTAGAAAATTAAGACATATTATAATAGCCGGGGAACGGAACAGCAAGTCCAAAAAAAGTTTTTCTAAAAAAGCAGTTGACGAATAGAAGGGAAGGTTATATAATAGAACTTGTCAGAAAGACAACAACATACCCAGCAACACATACATATCATGATTCCGTAGCTCAGCTGGGAGAGCGCTACCTTGACAGGGTAGAGGTCGCTGGTTCGAGCCCAGTCGGAATCATAGCTTAAACCCTTGCGTAGCAAGGGTTTTTTACTTTGCTTTAATAAAGCAGGTTCATCAAATTCGCGAGTTGTTGGCGAACTGTTGGCGAACTGTTGGCGAAATTCATTGACCGCAGTCCCAAAAAACTAACTCCAAACTTACTTGATTAGTTCAATAGTAACAAACGGAAGATCGGATTTCTGTTAAATCTTCATTGATAAAAGCCAGTCCAAGACCGTCACTTCAGCCATGCATCTTTTAAATAAAATTTTGTACTGAAAACATCAATTGTATTTTTAAATTCTGCTCTAGAATCAGCCCCTTTATAATAATCTTGATAAATTGCTTGGGGTGATACTGATTCGTGATTTGTGCTATGGTTTGCAAGGCTTGTAGCAAAAGCAGGAGCAACAGAAACGAGTAAAGCAAGGGATAATGCAGAACCAGTTAAAGCTGTTTTCAATTTCATTTTAAGCACTTCCTTTTTTAAAATACACCTTTATTATTAAATGGAATACAAAAATATCCAAGTTGTTTTTTGTTAGTAAGTTGAGTTAGAGGGATTGGATGGCACTTAGAATATTGTTTCTGCTGATGGGATGTTGATTCTGGATATATTTCCAACACGATTACAGGCCGGACATGAAAGCGAACCTTGCTTTGATCGGGGCAATCATTTCATTTACGGCTGCGGTTTACTTTAAAGATATTGATGTATTTAAAGAAGAGGGAAAACAAATGAACGGAATTTCAGAGCGTTGGAACACGTTTAAATTACAAAAATCCCCTGAACCACTCTAGATCAGGGGATTGCTTTCCCAACAGCTTATTAAGTAGCGGAAGGCATGATCAACGGTTTAGTATCAATTTATTAATTGCGAATACTAGAAACATACCGTTTTCCGCCTTCCTTAGAAGTAACATATTCCCGAGGAACGTTAAGTCTATTGGTAGAATGATAACTTACATAAAGTTTCATATTTGCTCGGCTCGTTACGATAGCCGTATGATCCATCCAACCATCAGCATAGCGAAGACCTATTTTATTATGGTAATCATAGTGATATACATCTCCAAGCTTTACATTTGAATATGTATCAGAAACAGTCTTCATTTTTATTCCGCCAGCTTTTAAAATGTATGATCTAAAGGCTCCTGCATTAACCCAAGCATCTGTATAGGGTTTCCATTCTTTAAAGTACGGCATTCTTCCAGCTCTTAATGCTTGGGAAACAAAGTTAGTACAATCTTTGTCTTTATAATATTTATAGTTTTTATTTGGTTTTAAGGCATATTTTTCTGCATATTTCATTGCAGCGTAACCACTATATCCTTTAACAGATGTTGCAGTCACAGTTAGTTGATTAGAGTTAGCAGCATTGAAGTTCATACTTATTGGTTTATTTTCACTTTTCACTTCTTCTTTATCATCATTTTTCACTTCTTGCTTATAATTTTTTAAAAATTCATCTAATTTAACATCCGAAGAATATTCTTCATCATTTTCATATTGTAGAGTTGAAGAAGAATTATTTAATTGTGTTACATTTAGTTGCTTAGAAGAATTACTCAATGGTATTACATTTAGTTGATTAGAAGAATTTTTAACTTGAGATAAACTTAGATTAGAAGTATTTGTTGATTGAGAACTTTGTTTATTAGAAGTTGTTTTGGGAATTTCAAGTTTAATATTATCGCCCAGAGATGTTGTTACTTTTTCAACACCAAAAACAAAGTTTCGAGTAATATAAGCTTCAACAATTAGCTTATTGTTTTTTTCAGAAGTCTTAACATCGTCTATATCGTATGTAAACTCGTGGAATTTTTGTTTGTCCACTTTACTTAACGCAGAATACAGTAAGACTCCTTCGTCGGAATCAGTCAATTTAGACTCTTTAGGATGCGCTAAAGGAGTGTTGTGTTCAAAATCATATTTTTGTTGTTCTAACATATCCTTAACTTTTTCGTAACCAATCTCGTTGGTAATTGAAACATTTTCTTTAGTCTCTTTATTAGTAGTGGCTGCAAAAACTTCATTTGTTGACACTAATGGTGACAACGATAGACATAAAACTAGTGAAGCAAGTAATTCTTTTTTCATACGAAACCTCCAATAAAATCTAAATATAAGTAATATTTATTATTTACACCAATTGAAATATGGCATAAAATACATGTAATAATATAACATAAAGATAAATACATAAAAAGGTATCGGAGGAAAAAATGAAAAATAAAACTAAAATTATACTTTCCCTCTTGGCAGCACTTATTGTTATATTGATAGTACTTCCAGTTCTATCTCCTGTTGTCTTTACAGCTTCTTCGGAAAAAGGAGCAATCAGACACGAAATTTATAAAAGAGGATATCCCTACCAAAGCTACTTTGCAGTTCTCCAGAAAAGAGAAGGAGACAATGAATCTGGGAATCTTTATTATGTAAATTGGCTAGATTGGAAAGATGAAACAGGGCAAACTCCTCACTTATGCTATTCGAAAAAATCATCAGATGGTGAATACGAAGTAAGTTGTGGCACAGGGCCGTAAAAATAAATTTTAAAATTGAATAAGAAGTCCAAGACGGAAAGCCTGCGGACACTGATCGTTTTACAGAGAAATTTGTGCTTCGATCGGTGTCCGTTTTTTTTTTCGCAACTAACCAGATGTCTATCGCGATTACTAGCTATGAAAGGAGTAATTAGACATGAAACAGTCCAAAAAGAAACCATCACAGAAGCAACATGAGCGCTTAGATCGTTTCTGGCAACAAATGATGAACACTAACATGCAAACACTCAGACGTGGCAAAGGCGGCGCTTATAAACGCAGAAAGTAAAAAGGGAGTTTGAGGATGATGAAATACGGATTCGCTTATAAAAACGGAAAGCTTGTGAATATCTTTTGCGGCAAAGAAGAGCTCTATAACGAGTTGAAAGCCTTCTTGGTCAAAACCTTCAGTATCAACGTGAAAGAGGTATCGAGGCCTCAATATATCGCAGAACAAAAAGCAAACAACTGGAATGACACTTACTCTATTTAACTATCATGAGGGAAAGCACTATGACAGATCAAATGATTGCATGGGAGATTGAGGAATGGATTCGTGATTATAAATTCATGCTGCGGGAGATCAAAAGGCTCAACCGTGTATTAAACAAAGTAGACTTTATTAGCGCAAAGCTCACTGCAACATACGGGGATGAAGCAAGCATGCCAAGGGGATCAGCTGGCGTCAGTCAGGCAGAACTACGGCAGATGGACCGAAGAGAGAGACGGCTTCACAAATATGAATCTATTGTGCATTACCTGGACAACGCTATGGAACACATTGAAGAAGAAAAGCAACGTATCATTTATGATTGCATGATGGAAGGCATGAGCTACACTGCTATTGCAAACCACCTTGATTGCTCCCGGGATACCATCAGAAAGATCAAAACAGCCATAATCAGCAACATCGTCAATAAAGTCAAAGAAGCCAACTTTCTGCAATATTTGAACTCGTTTAAATCGGCGGTGTAAAATGGGAGGCAGGATCGGCGCGGCGGATTATTCCTGCGTCACCACCAATTTTATATAATGAGTAAAACCTCCCAGTGGTAAGCGAGGATCAACTCAACTGGGAGGTCTTACATAGTGAATCGGTGATAGAACAGTAGCAGTATTGCGTACATGTTAATATCCCTGACAATATATGGTTTTATTCAACAGTTTCGTTCGACAAAATTTTGCAAATTGTTAATCATAACATTTCATTCCCGATATTAAAAATGGGAGTGAATTGTAAAGTGAATAAAAAGAAAAATAATAAAAAGAAGAATAAGGAAAAGAAGAATATTGAAGAGCAGAATAATGAGGACTTAGAAGAACTGGAAAATGCGATTTATACTTATCACAAAAAGGAGCTACTTGCTTTCTTTTTTGAAAAAACTCGAATTGGTCATGAAAAGAAAGAATACAAAAGGTTCCAATCTCTTCTTTATAAATTGGATATTGAATGTTTAGAATTTGCTATATCGAGATTTTCTCATATAGATATTATCCATGATCATTCAAAATATGTTCCAGCCTTTATCCCTTTATTTGCAGCATATCTCACCATGTTCTTTAATTTTTATGAAAAACATTGGGGAGCTTTAGCTTTTGCTGCTGGTACAATTGCTGCTATTGTTTGGATAATTGCAGTAGAAAGAAAACATAGAAATCAAGCAATTTCTATTATGAAAATATTTGAACAAGTCAAAGAGAGAAAAGTGAAAGACAGATTTAAAGACTGAAAGGAGAAAATATGAATAAGGATAAATTAAGGTATGCAATCTTAAAAGAAATTTTTGAAGGTAATACTCCTTTGTCAGAAAACGATATTGGAGTTACTGAAGATCAATTTGATGATGCTGTGAACTTTTTAAAACGCGAAGGGTATATCATTGGGGTCCATTATTCAGATGATAGACCTCATTTATACAAATTAGGACCTGAACTGACAGAGAAAGGTGAAAACTATTTGAAAGAGAATGGAAAATGGTCTAAGGCTTATAAGACCATTAAAGAGATTAAAGATTGGATTAAATAATAAGAGCATCCTACGGGGTGCTTTTTTTGTTCCCTGTAAACTGCTTCCGGTAAGTCTCAGGATAGACAATTGGCGGTGAACGGCTTGAGCACGGTGGTGGTTTAGAGGGAATATCTTTTCCAAAACAACACGAATCAGAAGGGGGCGGCGGTGAATGTAGATGGCCGAAAAGCACATTCAGGCGTATAAGGATTACGTCAAAGGCATGAAATACAAGGACCTTGCCGAAAAATACGGGGTGTCAGTGAACACCATTAAATCGTGGAAGCAGCGGCATGGTTGGGAAAGGAAAAAGGGTGCACCCTCTGAAAAAAGTGTGCACACAAAAAAAGGCGGGCAACCTGGCAACAAAAATGCAGTCGGGAACAACGGCGGCGCCCCACAGAGGAATCAAAATGCTGTAACTCACGGCTTTTTCTCTAAATTCCTGCCAGAAGAGACGCTTGAAATCATGGAAAAGATTCAAGAGCGTTCGCCTGCCGATATGATATGGGATCAAATTCAGATTCAATATGCAGCTATTATCCGGGCGCAAAAGATCATGTTCGTTTCTGATAAGGAAGAAATAATCAAAGAGCTGAAAAAGAAAAGGTCCCTTATATCTGAGGTCAGCGAAATTGAAGATGGGCTTGTCATTAGTTTTAGTACGTGGTTTCGCTACAGACTTTACAGTGAAACAAACACCTAACACATTTCACATTGCTTCAGATTGCCTTCAAACTTGATAATATAACTTTTAAACCTTCCTATAAAATGGAGGTTTTTTATTTGTTATCAATTTTTAAATCCTTTACAGGCAGCGATTGATTAACTCGAGCAATCAATGTCGCAGTTATATTTATTTTTCAAGAAAATGTTATAATGAAAAGCCATAAAATGATAGGAGGGGGAATTTCGATGCATTACATAACGGCATGTTTAAAAATCATCAGTGATAAAGACCTTAATGAGATAATGAAGGAATTCAAAAAACTTGAGGAAGAAACGAACAAAGAAGAGGGGTGTATTACATTCCATGCTTATCCGCTTGAGCCATCAGAACGTAAAATAATGCTTTGGGAGATTTGGGAAAACGAAGAAGCTGTGAAAACCCATTTCACGAAAAAACACACAATAGACGTTCAAAAACAAGAATTAACGGAAGTAGAATGGTTAATGAAAAGCAATGTGAATGATTGAAAGGCTCTTTAAAAAAAAGACATTCAATGACTTAGAGTCAGCCACTTGTGATTAAGTAGTAAATTGTTGTCCAACTCTTATTTTTTTCTATTTAATATTTTTTGAGACGAAAATGTTTTTTTGAGCTGATTTTAAAATGTATTCAAAGTCAGCTCTCTTTGATTTAAAGGATTATATTCTTTGGATAACTTGTTACCATCATAATGGAGATACTCCGTATAAATTGGAGGTTAAAATAATGAGTCATTCTCAAGAAAAAATTGCACTAATTACAGGAGCAAGCAGTCAAGGGGATATTGGTACGGCTATTTGTCGTAAATTAGCCTCACAGGGTATACATATCTTCTTTACTCACTGGAATTCTGATGCGGCCTGGATAGAAGAATTTCAACAAGAAATTTTACATATGGGTGTCCGCTGTGAGGCAATGAAAATTGATTTATCAGATACACATGCTGCATTCACAATACATGAAAAAATTTCAGATGAATTAGGATATCCTTCCATCCTTATTAATAATGCAGCTCATTCCGCAAGTGATAATTATGTATCGTTAGATGCTAAATCACTTGATGAGCATTATGCGGTTAATATGAGATCGAATTTTCTTCTTTGTGTTGAATTCGCCCGTCGGTTTAAAAAATCTAATTTAATATCAGGAAGAATCATCAATATGACATCAGGGCAGGATTTAGGTCCTTTGGCTGGGGAGTTAGCGTATGCAGCTACTAAAGGAGCTATTTCTACCTTTACTAGGTCGTTATCACAAGAACTTGCACCATTGGGCATCACTGTTAACGCTGTAAACCCAGGTCCAACAGATTCTACATGGATGACAGATGAAATAAGAAATTTTCTTTCACCTAAATTTCCAATGGGGCGTATTGGCACACCAGATGATGCAGCACGAATGATTGCTTTTCTTGCAAGTGATGAGGCTGAATGGATAACTGGACAAATTATTCATTCAGAAGGTGGATTTATTCGGGGCTAAGCTAATGAAACACAATATACAACAATGTATGATGTATTCCCAAAACTAAATCTAAACTTGAAGCGCAATTGAAATAAAATAAGGTCCCTTCTCTTTTTAGAGGGGGACCTTATTTTATTCATGCATGTTTTGCATCCAGAAAATCTGGCGGATAAGAGATTAATAAACCGTTACATATACTTTTCCGAATACTGCAGTACCTTTAAACAAAGTAATCGTGGCTTTTCCTTTTGATTTAGCCGTCACTAAACCATTTTGATCGACTTCAGCAACTTTTTGGTTATCAGTCCAATAACGAGTAGCTGAATTATTTTTAACAGAATAGGTTTCTCCAACTTTTAGAGGTAAATTATAGTCTTGAATCTTGATAACATGTGTAGGTGAAATAGAAATGTTCTTTACTTCAGTAGGTGTGGAGTTTATTTCATGAGCTGAAGCTACCCCGCTGACCGACAGAGCTAACGCAGAAATCGATAAAGCAGAAACAACAGTTTTTTTGAAATTCATTTTGAAACACTCCTTTAAAGTTTTTTGTCTTGCACTATAACAATTCAATAAAAGTAATTATTTTCCTTGTAAATAAATGTTAATAATGTGTGAACGATCAATTGATTTGAGCTAAGACTATTGTGTGCATTGTGTGCCCTGCACAGAGTTTGTATTTATCATTGAAAATTGCTGAGAGAGAATGGCCATCCTTAAAATGTTAATAGCACACATTTGATGGTTATTAGTTTGTTGAGCGTGTGGGAATTTTGTTACCTGCACTTTATCCCCGAAGATACCAAATCACTTTTCTTCATCATGTTCTTACTTTCGTACTCATACATTAGAAAATCTTCGTTCTAAATAGGTGAAGAATTGGAGTATTTTTATGAATTTCTGCTGAATAACGATAAAAAATACATTACATAGCAAACTCAAAGAATATAAAAATCGCTTTTTTCCGGAAGCTTCGGTAAAAAACAAAACTTTTGTCTCTATGATTTTATTTTATAATGTAAACGGTTTCTTATATAGTATACTTATACTATCAATTTGCTCAAGTAGACACTGACAGGAAGGATAGAAAAACAGATGGAATACATAAATACAAGACAAAAAGAGATTTTGTATCTGTTGTTATCTGAACCTGATGACTATTTAGTTGTGCAAGATTTCGCAGATAGGGTACAGTGTTCTGAAAAAACAATCCGGAATGATTTGAAAGTGATCGAGGATTATCTCAATGAGCATTCTCATGCACAGCTTATTCGAAAACCAGGGTTGGGCGTTTATTTACATATAGAAGAACAGGAAAGGACCTGGCTAAGCCAACAATTACATACTGAACATTTTTCTTCTAGGCAGCGGAGCGATGAAGAAAGAATGCTGCACATTGCTTATGACTTATTAATGAATCCGAAGCCTGTTTCCGCAAAAGACATTGCCGCTCGGCATTTTATCAATCGATCTTCCATTAAAAAGGATTTATACGCAGTAGAAGAGTGGCTGAAGCGTTTTGATCTCACACTGGTTTCTAGGCAGCGGCTTGGATTAAAGGTTGAAGGGAACGAAAGAAATAAAAGAAAGGCATTGGCAAGAATATCTGATTTGATCCACAATACAGCGTTTACCAGCCAATTTATTAAAAGTAAGTTTTTACATTATGAAGTAGACTTTGTGACGAAAGAAATCAAATCATTGCAAAAAAAGCATTCCCTCTATTTCACAGACGAAACGTTTGAAAGTTTGCTGCTGCATACATTGTTAATGGTCCGCCGCATCAAAATGAAGCAGCCGATTTCATTGTCCCCAAAAGAAATGGCGGCAGTAAAAAAGAAGAAAGAATATCAATGGACATTTGCTTGTTTACAACGGCTCGAACCGGTTTTTGCAATCCGCTTTCCTGAAGAAGAAGCCGTGTACTTAACATTACATATATTGGGCGGTAAAGTTCGTTATCCATTGCAAACAGAAGAGAACTTTGAAAATGCTGTGCTTCCTAAGGTTGTAGGGCATTTAATCAATCGTGTTTCAGAGCTGAAAATGATGGATTTTCATAAGGATCAGGATTTGATCAATGGTTTGAACATTCATCTCAATACTGTGTTACAACGGCTGAGCTACGATCTTTCTGTAGCAAATCCTATGCTCAATGACATCAAAAAGATGTACCCTTATTTGTTCCACCTCATCATTGATGTTTTGGAAGATATCAATCAAACTTTTGATCTTCATATTCCTGAGGAAGAGGCAGCATATTTGACATTGCATTTTCAGGCAGCGATCGAACGGATGCAGTGCAGCAGCGAGACACATAAAAAGGCGATTATCGTCTGCCACATGGGGATTGGGATGTCACAATTGCTGCGGACAAAAATTGAACGGAAATGTCATCAAATCGCTGTAATGGCCTGTATTGCAAAGGCCGATTTAAAGGATTATATCAAAAAGCATGAGGATATTGATCTTGTCATATCCACCATTGCGCTGGAGAATATAACGGTTCCCCATATTGTTGTGTCTCCGCTTTTAGAGCCTGGCGAAGAGAAGAAATTAAGTGCGTTTATACGTCAGCTGGGCGAATCACACCGCCAAAAACAAAAAACGTTTCAAATGCTGAACAATACGACTCCTTTTTTGGTTTTTTTGCAGCAGGAGGCGGAGCATCGCTACGAGTTAATCGAACAGCTGGCGATAGCTTTGTTTGAGAAAGGCTATGTTGATAAGGACTATGCGGTTCATGCGGTGATGAGGGAAAAAATGTCGGCGACAAATATTGGGTCAGGCATTGCCATTCCTCATGCAAACGCTAAATTTATTAAACAATCAGCAATCGCGATTGCCACATTAAAGGAGCCGCTTGAATGGGGAAATGAAAAAGTTTCGCTCGTTTTTATGCTGGCTGTCAAACACGAGGATCAAACCATGACAAAGCAGCTGTTTAGCGAGCTTTCATATCTTAGCGAGCAGCCGGTCTTCGTCCAGAAGCTGACGAAAGAAGCCAATGTCATGACATTTTTATCTCATTTGGATTATTAAAAGCAGGGATTATTCCTTGCTTTTTTTGTTATAGGGAAAAATGCCTTTATTACCGGAACCTATGGTAAAAAAAGCGATTTTAATGAGCTGATTTCGGTATACAGTTGAGACAAGATCTTATTATTCACACTTTAAGGAGGTTTCCTATGAAACTGTTAGCGATTACATCTTGTCCGAATGGAATCGCCCATACGTATATGGCAGCGGAAAATCTGCAAAAAGCTGCTGACAGACTGGGCGTTAGCATCAAAGTTGAGACCCAGGGGGGAATTGGTGTCGAAAATAAGCTAACCGAAGAGGAAATTCGCGAAGCGGACGCAATCATTATTGCTGCAGACCGCTCGGTAAACAAAGACCGGTTTATAGGCAAAAAACTGCTGTCTGTGGGGGTACAGGACGGCATCCGCAAACCGGAAGAATTGATTCAAAAAGCTCTTAACGGGGATATACCGGTCTATCGTTCCGCTTTAAAATCGGAATCCGTCAATCATCAGGAGAAGAAACAAAATCCAATTTACCGTCATTTAATGAACGGCGTTTCATTTATGGTTCCTTTCATTGTTGTCGGCGGATTATTGATAGCGGTTGCATTAACGCTTGGAGGGGAGAAAACACCTAAAGGCTTAGTTATTCCGGATGATTCCTTCTGGAAAACGATTGAACAGATCGGCAGTGCTTCATTTTCATTTATGATTCCGATTTTAGCCGGCTATATCGCCTATAGCATCGCTGATAAACCGGGGCTTGTGCCAGGGATGATCGGCGGTTATATTGCGGCGACTGGAAGTTTTTATGATAGCGCAAGCGGTGCCGGATTCCTCGGGGGGATTATTGCCGGGTTTTTGGCCGGATATGCTGCACTTTGGATAAAGAAATTAAAAGTTCCAAAAGCCATCCAGCCGATTATGCCAATTATTATTATTCCGGTGTTTGCATCACTGATTGTAGGTTTAGCGTTTGTGTTTTTGATCGGTGCGCCTGTAGCTCAAATTTTCGCCTCTTTAACAGTTTGGCTGGCGGGGATGAAAGGGTCGAGCTCGATCCTTCTGGCATTGATTTTAGGGGCGATGATCTCATTTGATATGGGCGGTCCCGTAAATAAGGTGGCGTTTCTGTTTGGATCGGCAATGATTGGAGAAGGAAATTATGAAATTATGGGACCAATTGCTGTCGCCATTTGTATTCCCCCGATTGGCCTTGGCATTGCGACGTTTTTAGGAAAAAGAAAATTCGAGGCATCTCAAAGAGAAATGGGGAAAGCGGCATTTACGATGGGACTCTTCGGCATTACTGAAGGAGCGATTCCATTTGCGGCGCAGGACCCTCTGCGCGTCATTCCAAGTATTATGGCAGGCTCAATGACAGGTTCTGTGATAGCGATGATTGGCAATGTGGGAGACAGAGTGGCGCACGGCGGACCTATCGTTGCAGTGCTTGGCGCAGTTGATCATGTCTTGATGTTTTTTATTGCTGTGATTGCAGGATCTCTTGTCACTGCTCTGTTCGTCAATGTACTAAAAAAGGATATTACGGCGCCTCCTGTGCTCAGTGAAACTGCACCGCCCTCCGCGCCAAGTGAAGCTGCGGCAGCAAATGAAATAAAGCAGCCAATTCAAAGCCAAAAAGCTGAGATGTCGGAATTTAAAAAACTGACAGACATTATCAGCCCGGAATTAATTGAACCAAATTTATCGGGGGAAACGAGGGATGACATCATAGATGAATTGATTCAGAAATTGTCCCGAAGAGGTGCGCTGCTTTCAGAGAGCGGGTTTAAACAAGCCATTTTGAATCGTGAACAACAGGGAACAACGGCGATTGGCATGAATATCGCGATTCCGCACGGAAAGTCTGAGGCGGTCAGGGAGCCGAGTGTTGCCTTTGGGATCAAACGATCAGGCGTTGATTGGAATAGCCTGGATGGATCAGAAGCTAAATTAATCTTTATGATTGCTGTACCGAAAGAGAGCGGGGGGAACCAGCATCTCAAAATACTGCAGATGCTATCTCGAAAGCTTATGGATGACAATTATAGGGAGCGGCTGCTCTCCGTGCAAACAACAGAAGAAGCCTACAAGCTGCTAGAAGAAATCGAATAAAGCGGGGGATTTTCATGACGACTGAACCGTTATTTTTCAAGCCTGTTTTCAAAGAAAGAATTTGGGGCGGGACAGCTTTAGCTGATTTTGGCTATACCATTCCGTCACAACGAACAGGAGAGTGCTGGGCTTTTGCCGCGCATCAAAATGGTCAAAGCGTTGTTCAAAACGGAATGTATAAGGGGTTCACGCTCAGCGAATTATGGGAACATCACAGACATTTATTCGGACAGCTTGAAGGGGACCGTTTCCCTCTGCTTACAAAAATATTAGATGCTGACCAGGACTTATCTGTTCAGGTGCATCCGAATGATGAATATGCCAACATACATGAAAACGGCGAGCTTGGAAAAACAGAATGCTGGTACATTATTGATTGCCAAAAAGATGCCGAGATTATTTATGGCCACAATGCAACAACAAAGGAAGAACTAACTACCATGATAGAGCGTGGAGAATGGGATGAGCTCTTGCGCCGTGTAAAGGTAAAGCCGGGGGATTTTTTCTATGTGCCAAGCGGTACTGTTCATGCGATTGGAAAAGGAATTCTTGCTTTAGAGACGCAGCAGAACTCAGACACAACCTACAGATTATATGATTATGATCGAAAAGATGCAGAAGGCAAGCTGCGCGAGCTTCATCTGAAAAAGAGCATCGAAGTGATAGAAGTCCCGTCTATTCCAGAGCGGCATACAGTTCACCATGAACAAATCGAGGATTTGCTTACAACGACATTAGTTGAATGCGCTTACTTTTCGGTGGGGAAATGGAACTTATCAGGATCAGCAAGCTTAAAGCAGCAAAAACCATTCCTTCTTATCAGTGTGATTGAAGGGGAGGGCCGTATGATCTCTGGTGAGTATGTCTATCCTTTCAAAAAAGGAGATCATATGTTGCTGCCTCACGATCTTGGAGAATTTAAACTCGAAGGATATGCAGAATGTATCGTCTCCCATCTGTAACATGGCAGGGCTTGAGAAATAAATTTGCGAGTGAAGACTCCTATTCTCCAGCAATGATCTAACTAAAATAAGAGTTTAATAGTTGGAGAAGAAATGTTACACTCTTTTCTGTATATGGTAAAGAATGAAAAAACACGATTCGGTTGGTAGTCCGGATGCATGATTGATCATGTCAGTAACCTTCCCCTCCTCGGGATGTCCATCATTCTTTAATATCTTTTATGAGGAGGGAATCGTTATGAAATTAACGGTTTACTATGATGGTCAGTTTTGGGTAGGCGTTGTTGAAGTTGTGAACAATGGAAAGCTAAGAGCCTTTCGTCATCTTTTTGGCACAGAGCCGAGGGATTCTGAAGTATTAGAGTTTGTTCATAACCAACTTTTGAATATGATGGTCCAAGCTGAGCAGGAAGGAGTTCGTTTACAAGGCAGACGTCAAAAAAAGATCAATCCAAAAAGATTGCAGCGCCAGGTTTCAAAAGAGTTGAAAAACGCCGGAGTAGCTTCTAAAGCTCAAGAGGCGATAAAGCTAGAGCTTGAAGCAAGAAAGCAAGAGAAAAAACAAATTATGAAAGAACAACGAGAACATGTAAAAGAGCAAAGGTATATGCTCAAAAAGCAAAAAGCGAAAAAGAAGCACAGAGGTAAATAATCCAAACAAAAGCAGGCGCAGTGCCTGCTTTTGTAATTAAGGACTCTACTTTGTAACATATATCCAATGCATATAATCCGCTGATTTATGATCCAATATAAACCCTAACTTCTCCAAGGTTTTTTGTGAGCCTAGATTATCATGTTCGCATCTTGCGGTGATCCGGTTTACTGTTTCTTGGCTTAATGCCCAGTTTATTAGTTTTTGGGCGGCTTCCACACAATAACCTTTGCGGCGATGACTTTTATTTGTTGCAAAACCGATTTCAATCATGCCATTTTCGTCTGGGTCACCTAAAAATCCAGTTCCCCCAACAATTTCATGACTGTCCTTCTTTACAATAATCCATGAATCAAATCCTTTTGTTCCATTGTTTTTGACTAAAATCTCGCGGAAATAAGGTATCGCTTCAAAAAAATCAGAATTTGGCCATTCACCATTTGTTTCATAACCTAAGTCTTTGATAGCCTGATGATCTTGTTTAGACGCGGCGTCAAGAAGGGGAATATCAATCGTTTTTAAACGTAATCGATTCGTTTCAAGGAGAACCATATATCTAATCCTCTTTTCTTTTTACTGGGAACAATGATAACATATAACAATTTTCTCTGATACCTTGGCAGTAGAGAAAGATGAAAAAATTGAGGGGAATTGAAAGAGTGACAGGTGAGAGTTTGCCCAGACCAAAAACGGGTAGGAAAATGCCGATGTTAATGTGTACCTACCCGTTTTTCTGTTCCTGAATGCAGGGTTTCTGATAACATGGTTGTGCTACCTTTTCGCAATCAAATAAAGCGATATGGCTCTTTGGGTTTGCACAGGATTATGAATGATAATGACCCATTGGTTTCTTCGTCTTGGAAAGCTTGCTACCGCATACAATGGAGCAGTATCGCGCGGAGTGAACCCACCATTTATCACGTTGATATCTCTTCCTTCTAGATGACAAACTAAGTATTCACCTGGATTGATGACCTGTTGGTTCGTCCATGCGTAAGAATAAAAGCCGTCTCCAAGATCTTCGGTGGAAGATGGGGGGACAAAGCCATCTACATTCAATGTGATTTCTCTTCTTCGTTGTCTTTCTGAAAAGTCTGGACTTCTTTGAGGGTTATGAGTATGTGAAAAGTAAGGAATTAACGCAGGGCCATAAAAGTAATGATACAAAGCAACCACTCCTTTATTTTCCATTCATACAAATTGTATGTGGGAGTTATTTGTTCATTCCTGTTTTGTTCCATGTAGACTAATAATGGGCTATAGGTGTCCAAGGTAATCAATTTGTCCTTTCGTTGTTCAATGCTAGTAACCTTGAAAATGCAGGTTAGGATGATAGCATTTACATATTACTGCAAGAAGTTAGACATACATCATTTTGATAGTGGGTGAAAACGATGGCGAAAAAAATGGCAAAAACAAATGCGGTTCGTCTGATAGAACAGCAGAACATCTCTTATGAGGTATTAGGGTATAAAACAGACGGCCAGCCTGTAGATGGCATCTCTGTTTCGGAAAAAATCGGTTATCCTGTGAAATATGTATATAAAACGTTGGTTGCAGCAGCAGGAACAAATCATTATTATGTCTTTGTTGTACCCGTTGCAGAAGAGTTAGATGTAAAAAAGGCAGCAAAGGTGACAGGGGAAAAGAAAATAGAAATGATTGCAATGAAGGAGCTATTAGCGGTAACTGGCTATCTTCGCGGCGGCTGCTCGCCAATTGGCATGAAAAAATTGTTCCCGACCTATATTGATGCATCTGCAGAAACGCTTGATTTTATCATTGTCAGTGCAGGGAAAATCGGTATGCAGCTAAAGTTGGCGCCACAAGATTTAGCCAAATCATGTGATGCCGCATTTGCAAAAATTGTATAGATGCAGATATAGGGGAAACGAAAAAGCTTAGTCATATCGATTAAGCTTTTTCCGTATCTCTTTCAAATATGATTTCAAAATAAGCAGCTGCCCCATACCCATCTATACTGGGAGCGAAAATCTGAACGAATCTCCAGCCTCTTTTCGCATAATCATGGATGATTTGCTGGTAGTCTTCTTTAGGCCTTCTTCTCATCGTACTCAGCTCAACTCTTACGAATTCATATTCTTTCATCGTTTGATCCCTCCTATTAAGGTATACGTATAATTGAGCAAGAAGTTCCGAAAACCTAGGTTAAGGTCCGAAAGTATATTTCACTCACTAAACAAATACATTTATGCCTGATGCCTGCATGCATCTGGGAAGAGTTAAGGGGCTATAAAAACGAATTTTACCGGGTCAGCAGTCTAAATGAATCTCTTGCTTATTGCATTTGACTGAGTATATAAGTAAAAAAAGAGCGGCCAGAACATAGAAGAAGGAGATGATCATTAACGCACTCATAACAGGGTAGTGTTTAGCGGAGTAGATGAAAAAATCAAGCTGTGAAATTTGTTTGGGGCTGCTGACGGCATCAATTCCATTTAGCAGTTTTGAGAGTTTAGCAGTATAGTTCCAATCAAATCGATCTGAAACAAGCTCGCTTCCTTGTTACCAATTAACAGCAGCTAAAAACAGAAATATCATAATAGAAAATCCAAGCTGAACAACTAAAAATATTCCCTTCACTTTTATATGACCTCCAAATCTATGAATATGGGAAAATCAAACAATATATTATCACCGTATGGGTTATTCTTGCAATTTCACTTTCATACAACTCAAACGCAAGTCTATTTTTTTGTTTGTTTTTGGCTTATAATACCTGATGATGGAAAAAGAGTGCGGGTTTATAGATTAGAGAAACAAATGTATTTCTTAGCATTTTTTATTTGTGGAGAGAGTATAGAAGCATTCGATTAGATCTGCTTTTTCACAGAAACGGTTTTCATCTATTTGCCTGAGCTTTACAATTGGCTGGCAGAAAAACAATGATTTCTTTCAATCAAAACATGCAACGATGCGACACATTTTATATCTTGATGACTTATCTCATTGCCTTTAAGTCATCCTATCGAGAAAGCGATGGTATTTTATGAACAAAGAAACCCTAAAAAACATACTCATGATTTTTTCAATATGCGCAACCCTCCGAGAAACCGATGGTATGCGCATAGCTGATAGCTGGATTTTGAGTGAGATTATACGATTTTTGATTTGCATGGTTGTGTTTTTTGCCGTGACATTTCTATTAGATGCTGTTTTTCCAAACAAAAAAGAGTCACATTAATGTGTGGCTCTTTTTGCATCATCTGATCAGAAACATCATAAATGAATCGATCATCATGATGAAGAACAGCAAGCAAAAATAAATAAGCGAGTAGACAAACATATCCTTTGCCCACTTCACGTCATCGTCTGTTTTGAATCCCTTGATGCTTTTTTTGATCCATATGCCTCCGAGAACCAAGGCGGCTAAGAAATAAAATGGGCTTATATGGCCGGTGCCGAGAGAGAAAGGGAATAATAGCGTGACCGGCACCAGGACGGCAATATATTGCATCATTTTTATTTTTGTTACATGATTGCCTTTGACTACTGGCAAGAGCGGAACGCCAGCGGCACGATATTCTTCTTTGCGTCTTATCCCAATCGCCCAAAAATGCGGCGGCTGCCACAGAAACATAATCGTGTACAACAGCACTGCTGTCATACTGAAGTCACCGGTTACGGCACAATACCCCATCAATGGCGGCGCAGCTCCTGGGAAGCTCCCGACAAATGTGCTCCACACAGACGTTCGTTTCACCCATACCGTATAGATGATCGCATAAAAAATAAAGGCGGCCAGTCCGAGAAAGGCCGTTAATGGATTGAGGGAATAAAGCATGGCAAGACCTGTGATTCCTAAAACAGATCCATATGTTAAGATCATGGCTGGCGGCATTTTCCCTGTGACCGAGGCCCTGCTGCGAGTGCGTACCATTTTTGCGTCCATATGCCGATCAAAATAGTTGTTATAGACAGTGCCGGAAGCCATCACAAACGCGGTTCCCAACATTGCTGTCACCATTGTCATCAAAAAAGCCATGCCGGTTAACGTTTTTTCTGCGCTTGCAAACGCGATCCAAAACCCGCCGAAGGCTGCTATCGAGTTTGATATGATAATGCCGGGTTTTGCAAGTTTGATAAAATCGTAAATGGTTACCTGGTTTGAAGCTTTTATGTATTTTGTTTCAGATATGGCTGCAGAATCCCTTGTATTCTCCAAAAATAGACGCCTCCCCCAAAACTGCATGCTTTTGTTATCGTAACAAGAGGGAGACGGAATCACAATTATTTCCTATATTTGTCATGATATTGTCATTTTTAAAATAAAAAAATGGGGAGCTGGACTGCCCCCATTTTGATATGCGGCGACTAGTAACCGTAACCTCCGCCATATCCTCCGCCATAACCGCCGCCGTAACCGTACCAAGGGTAGTAAGGCGGTCGCGGGCGCGGGTAGTAATAAGGCGGGCGCGGATAAAACGGGTAGAACGGATAATACGGTCTTGGATAATAAGGCGGATAAAATGGCGGTCTCGGACGCGGATAATAATAAGGCTGTCTTTCATCATAAGGGGTAATTTGTTCAAATGGCTGTTCATTCAAAGGGTAATCCAAGAGGAAAACCTCCCTAGCTTTTTTTATTCCTTTTACTATATTCTTGATGCTTAAGTTGGGTGTATGTACATTCATGAAACTCGGTTTTTTTTATGATGAAATTCCTTAAAAAGGATTGACATGAACTTCTAAATCTCATAGTATTACAAATGTGAAATAAATGTTACTGCAATGTTACAAAATCATTTCTAAATAGATACAGTTCCAACTAATGAAGAGTAAATCGAAATGGCTACGAAAGAAGGAGTTTTTGTTGTTGGCAAAAAGAATCAAATGGTTTCATGTATTAATAGCAGTTGTATGTGTGGTGGGCCTTATCGGCTTTTTCCATAATCATTCATTGAAAAAAGAAACGGTCATGAATAAAGTAAGAACTGATTCTCAATATGGGAATGTTGAGATCGCAACGCTTGTGAATGACGGGAAAACTTTTAATTACGCGGTTAACTATCCCGTTTTCAAAAATGAAAAAATGGATTCGGCATTAAAAAGATTCGCAGAAAAAGAGGTTCGTCAATTTCAAAAGGAAACAAAAGACGTTGACCAAGAGCATACGACAAAACGCAACGAATTAAATGTTGATTATAAAATTGTCCATTATGCCAAACAGACAGTGGCGATTGTATTTAATGAATATAAATACATCGGCGGGGCACACGGGCAAACCGTGAAAAAAACGTTTAACTATGATTTTAGTAAACAAGCGTTTCTTTCCATTGATGATATTTTCAAAGAGGACGCTGACTACTTACATAAGCTTTCGTTAATCGCTTATCACGAACTGAAAAAGAATAAGGACATTGCAGCGGACGATGCACTGTTAAAGGAAGGGACGGCTCCGAAAAAAGAAAATTTCAGCCGCTTTGCCATCAAGGAGGATTATATCGAACTTTACTTTGACACATATCAGGTTGCAGCAGGCTATCTTGGAGAGCAATCGATTGCCATTAAGAAAAGTCTTTTGAAAGACATTCTGAAAGAACAATATATTGATAAAGCAAAAAATAAAAATAAAATCAAAGAACAAAAGCCGAAGCATGAAGTGATTTCTTTACCCAAAGAGGAAACGGTTGATCCAAATCAAAAAGTCATTGCGCTTACTTTCGACGACGGCCCGAATCCTGCGACAACAAATCAGATTCTAGACTCCTTGAAGAAATATAAGGGTCATGCCACGTTTTTTGTTTTGGGGAGCAGGGTTCAATATTATCCGGAAACGCTAATAAGAATGCTGAAAGAAGGAAATGAGGTGGGGAACCATTCATGGAGCCATCCGCTTCTCACAAGGCTTTCAGTGAAAGAAGCGTTAAAGCAGATCAATGATACGCAAGACATCATTGAAAAAATAAGCGGATATCGTCCGACGCTTGTAAGACCCCCATACGGCGGCATTAATGATGAACTGCGGAGTCAAATGAAAATGGATGTGGCGTTATGGGATGTTGACCCGGAAGATTGGAAAGATCGTAACAAAAAAACAATTGTTGACCGTGTCATGAATCAGGCGGGAGATGGAAGAACCATTTTGATTCACGATATTTACCGCACCTCTGCTGATGCGGCCGATGAAATTATAAAAAAGCTCACCGATCAAGGCTATCAATTGGTGACAGTTTCTCAGCTTGAAGAGGTTAAAAAACAAAGAGAAGCGAAATAAATTAAAAAAGGCTGTCCGTACGGACAGCCTTTTTTCTATTTAATAAGAGCCTGTGGTGGCCCAAACATTTAAGTTTGGTCCTGAATACTTGCCGAAAGCGTAAGAAGTCCTTGGATCTAAATCATATACCATCGGTGTATAGCAAGACTTTTGGCCGGCCACCGCTTTTCCATTGCCGCCTGCAGAATCACAATTATATCTCTTTCCGTCCGTGTTTCGGGTAATCTCCGCATTTGCTTCAAAGCCAGACGTCAATGTATTATTCATCGTGATTTTTGCCCAAGCCGTTTTACATGTACTGCTGAATTTAAGCTCGACTACTCCGATGACTTGATTGCTGGCATTCACTAAGTTTGAGGATTTTTTTGTAGAGCCGCTGGACGCACAATCATTGTAATAAGGGCTTTTTCCATCGTAGGCATGGGTTTCCGCATTGGCGGGTACACCTTTGACGGCAAAAACAAATACTACTGCAAATAACACCAATGAAGCCTTCGTAAACAGTCTTTTCATATCCCTTATGACCTCCTTAATATGGCAAACAATAAATCATACGGAGGAACAATCAAAACATGCATGCTTTTTTGTGAACAATAAAGGCGGCCGGGAGGATGGAGTTCTTGGCCGCCTTTGATGTGAGGTTAAACTTTTACATCAATGGTTTGTCCGAGAGTCGGATGCTGAATCATCTTTAAGGTTTGATCGGCATTTTGCTGGGCGGTATCCAGCATTTTTTTCGTTAAAGCGATATTAACATTCTGGGCAAGGGATGCTTGATGCATTGCAACCGATAAAGCAGGAATATCCATCGTTCCACCTCCTATGCCTTACCTATCGGCGGCTTTGTATCATTTTACAGTGAAAAATGGCTTAATTTTCGCTGTTGACCCCTACGCTGCGGCATATCGTATGTTTTTGACAAGGAGGGAATCAGGATGAATCTTGTCATGGAAAAGACCTTTGAGCAATACGAAAAGCTGTTTTCAATGGAAGAACAGAAAAGAGAAGATGAATTTCGGTATACGATGATGAGGCCGTTTGAAAAGATGTGGACCGCCATCCATGTTCCGCTGAAAGCGAAGGAGCCAAACGGCTATGATGTGATCATGGCTGCGAAAATGCTTGGCTATTTGGATGTCCGTGATGTTGAAATCGGACAGAAAGCACTGCGAATACTGAAAGAATCACATGTTTCAGAGACTGCGGAATCTGCACTTCGGCAATGCATATTTTTTGATGAGCGCGAACAGCTGCGGGTGAATGCAAAGGAGATCAAATTCGGCCTTTATATCGCTGATCCAAATAAGCTTCAGCTGCAAAAAGGCTACTGCGGGTTTGGCGGGATACCGGGCTTTATTCATGTATGGATTAATCCGAACCGTTATAACCTGCCAAGGATTCCTTCCATTATTGCTCATGAGTTTCATCATAATGTGCGGTTTTCGTATATAGATTTTCATCATGACTCTGTAAGTGTCGGGGATTATCTTGTGATTGAAGGATTGGCGGAATCATTCGCCAGAGAGCTGTTTGGTACGGAACGATTGGGCCCTTGGGTAACTCGTTTTGATCATGAGGATTTGCAATATTCCATTGATGTGATTAATGAGGTGTTGGATGTGAAAGGAGTTTCGGAAGTCAGCCGTTATATGTTTGGTGATCCAATTGCTAACGACCAAGGCTTTAAGCCTGCAGGTTTATCGGCTTTTGCGGGTTATGCAGTTGGCTATCATGCCGTTCAGTCATTTATGAATCAACATCATATCACGATAAGCGAGGCCACACGTTTGGATGCGAAGACCATTCTTTCTCAATGCGGGCTGTTTTCTACATGAAAAAAGCGTCACATACAGCGGCGCTTTTTGATTCCCAAAACCAGCAGTTCTATGGCGGCACAGGTAGCAATTCCGATTGTATATGCTTCGATATCGCTCCATAAAAAACCGTACCCCAGTACAAGCCCGCCAAGAGAAGTATCCCTAATCTGGTCGATCCATTCGGCATGATAGAGCTGGCTGAATTCAATGACAAAACAGAAAGAAAGACTGATAATGCCCGTTATCATTGTCTTCAGCTTCCGAAATAGAAATCCGCATCCCGTAAAGATCATGGCGGCCCACAACGAGTCTCCCAGATAAGTATTGAGAGTATCAGGAAGAACACTGGAGAATGCTCTGGATCCAAGCCCCAGCCCAATGATCAGTACGGTGAAAACTGCATATATCCAACGATTTCGCTTCATTGCGAATTGATACCCCGTCTCTTTTTCATCTCCCTGTATTGTAAGGAATATAGCTTTTATTTGTCCACTAAAAAAGCGGCTGAATAGCCGCGTAGGGTGTTTATTTTGCTTTTAGGTTTACATGGTCGGCTGTCTGATCCGTGCCTATTACAAAATGGAGTTCATAGCGGCCTGTATCATATACATAATCGATTTCATCGGTAAACGGGACGGTTAACACCCGATTTGCTGGTCCTAATTGCTTCTGCAGCACTTCCGGCGTAACTCCGCCTAAATTCAGCTGCCGTTCCACACCGGTTCCAAAGTAGCGGATTTCTGAAATTGTCATGTCTTTATGATAGGAAAATCCGTAGCCCGGCTGTCCCATATTCCAGTGATATAAATCAAATCGATTGTCTCCCCCGACTGGTCTTTCCGGTTCCCCAAACGCAGCGTGGACATCCCCTTTTGTGCTTTTGTTAATGGTAAGGCCTTGCGCCTGCTGAGGCATTTCCCCTTTATAGGCGGTGTTATAGAGGTTTTTGACAAGCTCGGCGGCTGATTGATTCGTGTTTTCTGGGAGTGTGTTTGTTTGAGCTGCGGCCTTTGCCGGTGCTGAAAAGGACGCAGCCCCAAAGCCGGTAAAACAGCTTGTTACTGCTGCCGCAGCGGTAATAGCAGACATTGTCTTTTTCATGTTGATCCCTCCTTATTGATCTACCATCCCGTTTCCCGGTGTTAGTGCAATAAAACATGTGAGTGCGCTTTGTATGTTTTATTGAGTTGTTGTAAGGGAACTGAAATAGGTAATTCGGTATATAAAGCAAGAAAGGGGAATGGAGATGCCTGGCAAGAAAAAAATCACAATAAACGGCGTTGAAATGGAAGCGTCCGAGGAACAGACGGTGCTGCAGCTTTTGAATAACAGCTCGATTGAAGTGCCGCAAGTTTGCTATCATCCAAGCTTAGGACCGATTGAAACATGTGATACGTGCATCGTCAGCATCAATGGTGAGCTGAAGAGGTCGTGCTCCGCTGAATTAAAGGATGGGGATATCATTGATACGCTCTCACCTGACGTGAAAAAAGCGCAGGTCATCGGGATGGACAAGATTTTATATAATCATGAGCTTTATTGTACAGTTTGCGATTACAACAATGGGGGATGCGAAATACATAATACGGTGAAGGAAATGAAAATCAATCACCAAAGCATTCCGTTTGATCACAAGCCATACCATAAGGATGAATCCCATCCGTTTTATCGGTATGATCCAGATCAATGTATTTTGTGCGGACGCTGTGTTGAGGCATGCCAGGACGTTCAGGTAACTGAAACGCTGACCATTGACTGGGAGCGGAAACGCCCGCGCGTCATTTGGGATAACGACGTGCCGATCAATGAGTCGTCATGTGTGTCATGCGGCCATTGTTCAACGGTCTGTCCGTGCAACGCGATGATGGAAAAAGGAATGGAAGGGGAAGCCGGATATTTAACAGGCATCAATAACGAAACGCTGCGACCGATGATCGAGATCACGAAAGGCGTAGAGACAGGCTACGGCTCGATTCTCGCGATTTCTGATATGGAATCTGCTATGCGCGATGAACGAATCAAAAAAACGAAAACCGTCTGCACGTATTGCGGCGTCGGCTGCAGCTTTGATGTCTGGACAAAGGGCAGAGACATTCTGAAAGTAGAGCCACAGGAGGAAGCGCCAGCCAACGGCATTTCTACTTGTGTGAAAGGCAAGTTCGGCTGGGATTTCGTTAACAGCGAAGAACGCCTGACAAAGCCGCTGATCCGTGAAGGTGACCATTTCCGTGAAGCAGAGTGGGAGAAGGCGTTATCGCTGATCGCCAGCAAGTTCACGGAATTAAAAGAGGCGTTTGGCCCGGATTCTCTCGCTTTTATTACATCTTCTAAATGTACAAATGAAGAATCCTATCTTATGCAAAAGCTGGCCAGAGGGGTCATTGGCACAAATAATGTGGACAACTGCTCTCGCTATTGCCAATCTCCTGCGACTGCCGGCCTGTTCCGGACAGTCGGCTATGGCGGTGATTCAGGATCAATTACAGATATCGCGCAAGCGGACCTTGTTTTGATTATCGGTTCGAACACGTCTGAGTCGCATCCAGTCTTATCCACTCGCATTAAACGGGCTCATAAGCTAAGAGGGCAGAAAGTGATCGTCGCCGATATCAGAAAACACGAAATGGCAGAACGCTCCGATTTATTTGTCCAGCCACGTGCCGGATCGGATATCGTCTGGCTGAATGCGATCGCCAAATATTTAATAGAAAACGGCAAGGCCGATGAACGATTTTTGAGAGAAAGAGTGAACGGACGAAATGAATATGTAAAAAGCCTCGCGCCGTACACACTTGAATATGCTGAGGAGAAAACCGGGATTGATCGAGAAACCCTTATCCAAATGGCAGAGATGATCGGGCAAGCTGACAGTGTGTGCGCATTGTGGGCGATGGGCGTGACACAGCACATTGGAGGAAGCGACACGAGCACGGCGATCTCTAATCTGCTGCTTGTGACAGGAAACTACGGAAAACCGGGAGCAGGTTCTTACCCATTGCGCGGCCATAATAACGTGCAGGGAGCAAGTGACTTCGGAAGCATGCCTGACAGAATGCCGGGCTATGAAAAAGTGACGGACGAACAAGTCCGCCAAAAATACGAGCGGGCGTGGGGCGTGCCGCTGCCGAAGGAGCCGGGTATGACCAACCACGAAATGATTGAAAAAATCCATTCCGGACAGCTGAAAGCCATGTATGTAAAAGGTGAAGAAATGGGCCTGGTGGATTCCAATATCAATCATGTACACGCCGCATATGAAAAGCTTGATTTCTTTGTGGTGCAGGACATTTTCCTTTCACGTACAGCGGAGTTTGCTGATGTGGTTCTTCCTGCGAGCCCAAGCCTTGAAAAAGAAGGAACCTTTACAAACACAGAACGCCGGATTCAGCGTTTGTATCAGGTGTTTGAACCGCTGGGCGAATCAAAGCCGGATTGGCAGATTATTATGGAGGTTGCCAATAAGCTTGGCGCCGACTGGCACTATAAGCATCCTGCAGACATTATGGAAGAAGCAGCCAAGCTGTCGCCGATTTATGCCGGTGTCACCTATGAACGTCTTGAGGGCTATAATTCCCTGCAATGGCCTGTAAACGCTGATGGAAAGGATTCGCCTTTACTCTTTACAGAGCGCTTCCCTTTCCCGGACGGCAAGGCCATTCTCTACCCTGTCCAGTGGACAGAGCCTGAGGAATTCGGTGAGGAATATGATATCCATGTCAACAATGGGCGGCTCTTGGAGCATTTCCACGAAGGGAATCTGACTTACAAATCAAAAGGGATTTCGGAGAAAACACCGGAAGTGTTCTTAGAAATTTCTCCTGAGCTTGCGGCAGAACGAGGGATTCAGGACGGAACCCTCGTCAGACTCACATCGCCTTTCGGAAATGTCAAAGTGAAGTGCCTGATTACTGATCGAGTCAAAGGGAAGGAAGTATATCTGCCAATGAACGATTCAGGGGAAGCGGCGATCAACCTGTTAACAGGCAGCCATGCCGATAAGGATACCGATACGCCTGCTTACAAAGAAACATCGGCCAAGATGGAAATTTTGAAGCACGACGGAATCAGCCCGCTGCCTAAGATCAATCACCGCAACGGCAATCCGCAGCCGCAAATCGGTGTGCAGGTTCAAAAGAAATGGGCGCGGAAGGATTATATTTTCCCTGGTGACGCCGTGAAAAGGGGGATGGGCCATAATGGCTAAAGCGATTAAACAAATCCAGAAAATCGAGGTAACCGAGGAGGATAAGCGAAAGCATGATTTGCGGGAAATTGAAGATGCTCTAGTTGATCACAAAGAAGCGATTCTCGAAACCTTGCATATGCTGGGCCATATGAACGAGCGCGGTGTCCTGCCGTTGCTCCGCGGCCTTTTTGGCCAAGGGGATAAAGTTCTTGATATTCTGGTGAAAAAGGCAGATACAGAGGAAACAGCCAATACGCTGAAAAATCTGCTTCTTCTGTTTGGAACACTCGGCATGCTGGACGTGAAGCAGCTGGAGCCTCTCATTTTGAAAGTGAATGCGGGTGTGGCAAGCGCTGTAGAGCAGAAAAACAGCGAAGAAAAGACAGGTTATTTTGATATTATCCGCTCGCTAAAAGACCCGGAAATCAACAAATCAATTACACTGCTCTTTTCCTTTTTAAAAGGAATGGGACAAGATACAAAGGAGCTGGAACGCACGACGCAGCCTCCGGAACACCAAAAACGTCATCAGGAACCTCGAGAGAAAAGAGGAATGAATAAGCGAGATTGACCTCCTGCCCGAGCGGCTTCAGCCAGCTCGGGTTTTTTTATGAGGTGAGTCTTAGGAACTAGGATGAAATATCTAATTCAGAAACAAGACAAAGTAGCTTTGATTTTGGAAAAATGAAATGACAGCATAGGCCCGTCCAGTATTTTTTCAGTAGAGGATAGATATCTATATCATTGGCTGACCTATAATATGACTGGAAATGATAGAGTAATTTGTTACTTTGTTCTCTGTTAAGAAAAGGAAAAGCGTGATTATAATAGAAAACGATTACTTTAGATGGAGGAACAGCAATGAAAAAAGCATTATTCATTTTGTTTGTGCTAGCGATTGGCTTTGCGCTTTCTGCGTGCAGCAAGTCAAGTGATGCGTCAGCTGAGCAAAAGACAGCAAAGAAAGAAGCAACAGCAACGGAAAAGAAAACAGAGGATAAAAACGAAACCAAAACGGACGAAAAGGTGCATAAAGTAGGCGAAACTTTTAAAGCTTCCAGCACAAATTTCTCGGTCAATAAAGTATATACGACGGCAGAACAAGGTGAATATAAGGCGAAAATAGGAGATAAAGAAAAAACAATAAATCAAAAGGAAGAATTTTTAATAGCTGAGGTATCGATCGAAAATACAAGCGACAAGCCTTTCAATTATACGAGTGGCGGTTTTGAATTGAAAGACAGCAAGGATCAATCGATCAGAGCAAACATAGTATCTACTGCTGACCTGAAAACAAGCCTAAAATCAGGAAAGTTAGCCTCGGGTAAAAAGGTAACAGGCACAGTCAGTTTTGTGATTCCAAAAGGAGAAAAAAACCTTACTCTATCATATAATCCATCATTTTTAAATTTTGAAACAGAGGATATTACATATTTGGTAAAATTGAATTAAGGTATCTTTTGAGCATGTCACCGGAAGATTGGGGCATGCTTTTTTATTTTAAAGAGACTTATGGTATAAAATGGTAGTGAGGTGATCGATTATGCAAACCAAATGGCTGGAACGGGCACAGCGGATTCGGGCGATCGCACAGGCGGGGCTTGCTTTTTCCAAGGATGTGTACGACAGGGAGAGGTACGAAGAGCTAATGAAGCTCAGCGCGGAAATGATGGCGGATTACTCACAGACGGACATTGAAGTTATCACTGATTTATGGAAAAGGGAGAGCGGCTATCCGACACCGAAAGCGGATGTGCGCGGCGCAGTATTCCGAGAGAATCAGATTTTGCTTGTCCGGGAGAAGCATGATGAGCTGTGGTCGCTGCCGGGTGGATTTTGCGAGATTGGTTTATCGCCAGCTGAAAACGTCGTCAAGGAAATCAAAGAAGAGTCGGGGTACGATACAGAGCCGTCTCGATTGCTGGCCGTGCTAGACAGCCATAAACACTCCCATCCCCCTCAGCCTTATCACTATTATAAAATCTTCATCGCATGCAGCATTACGGGCGGGCAGGGGGAAACAGGGATTGAGACGAATCATGCCGCTTTTTTTCCGGAAGACAGACTCCCGCCGCTTTCTCCAAAACGAAACACCCCCTCACAGCTTAGCATGCTGTTTGACTTTTTGCGCCATCCGGACATGAAAACGATATTTGACTAAAAAAGAAAGAGCCTATGGGCTCTTTCTTTTTTATAATGTAATGTGTTTTTCGTTGGCGAGTTTCAGAAGGGTCAAAATAGAATCGGCTTGTTTATGGCCGAGTTTTTGCTTTAATTTGTTTTCTTCAACTAATCGGCTGCCATAAATTTTGACAGAGGCTTTGTCGACGACAGTATGCCAGTTTTCCTGTTTTTTTCCCTCAACAAGCGGTTTTTCATGTCTCTCAGAAAAAGAGAACACAAACAGTACGAATGCAAGTGAAAGTAGGATGCCGACAACTTGTTTTTTGTAATCAGTCTGTGCTGCCACGTTGTTCTCTCCTTCACCTTTTACCTTCTATTTAATCATAGAATCAGCTTATTTTACATAATGGGAAAGTCATTTTTGGAGTTAGTGCATTTGGTTGAAAACAGAGGCGTTTTTTGAGCGGAGCGGTGCAATTGAATCCATATTGGCTTTGCGTGCTTATGCCTAAGGTCACGTTGTGAACCAAAACAGCAGTGCAGAATAGAAAAAAATTGAAAGATTATGGTAAGATGAACGAAATTCGAGGGGGAATATATGATGCCTGCATCAAACATCGTGATCGCCTGCCTGCTGTTATCAATTTAATTATTTGTGCTAGTCCCTCTCTTTTTCGAAAGCGGGAGGTGAAGTGGAACATTAATTCCTGATTCTTTCAAGGGGAGTGACCATACATGAATGTGTTAAACCGCCGGCAAGCCTTGCAGCGAGCGCTGCTCAATGGGAAAAACAAACAGGATGCGTATCATCCGTTTCCATGGTACGAATCGATGAGAAAGGATGCGCCTGTTTCCTTTGATGAAGAAAACCAAGTGTGGAGCGTTTTTCTTTATGATGATGTCAAAAAAGTTGTTGGGGATAAAGAGCTGTTTTCCAGTTACATGCCGCAGCAGACAAGCTCTATTGGAAATTCCATCATTAACATGGACCCGCCGAAGCATACAAAAATCCGTTCAGTAGTGAATAAAGCCTTCACTCCGCGCGTGATGAAGCAATGGGAACCGAGAATTCAAGAAATCACAGATGAACTGATTCAAAAATTTCAGGGGCGCAGTGAGTTTGACCTTGTTCACGATTTTTCATATCCGCTTCCGGTTATTGTGATATCTGAGCTGCTGGGAGTGCCTTCAGCGCATATGGAACAGTTTAAAGCATGGTCTGATCTTCTGGTCAGTACACCGAAGGATAAAAGTGAAGAAGCTGAAAAAGCCTTTTTGGAAGAACGAGATAAGTGTGAGGAAGAACTGGCTGCGTTTTTTGCCGGCATCATAGAAGAAAAGCGAAACAAACCGGCACAGGATATTATTTCTATTTTAGTGGAAGCGGAAGAAACAGGCGAGAAGCTGTCCGGTGAAGAGCTGATTCCGTTTTGCACGCTGCTGCTGGTGGCCGGAAATGAAACCACTACAAACCTGATTTCAAATGCGATGTACAGCATATTAGAAACGCCAGGCGTTTACGAGGAACTGCGCAGCCATCCTGAACTGATGTCTCAGGCAGTGGAGGAAGCCTTACGTTTCAGAGCGCCGGCCCCGGTTTTGAGGCGCATTGCCAAGCGGGATACGAAGATCGGGGGGCACCTGATTAAAGAAGGTGATATGGTTTTGGCGTTTGTGGCATCGGCAAATCGTGATGAAGCGAAGTTTGACAGGCCGCACATGTTTGATATCCACCGCCATCCCAATCCGCATATTGCGTTTGGTCATGGCATCCATTTTTGCCTTGGGGCTCCGCTTGCCCGTCTTGAAGCAAATATCGCGTTAACGTCTTTGATTTCTGCTTTTCCTCATATGGAATGCGTCAGTATCACTCCGATTGAAAACAGTGTGATATACGGATTAAAGAGCTTCCGTGTGAAAATGTAATAGATAAGGAGACTGGAGATTCATGAAAAAGTACCATATTTCGATGATCAATATCCCGGCGTACGGACATGTCAATCCTACGCTTGCTTTAGTAGAGAAGCTTTGTGAGAAAGGGCACCGTGTCACGTACGCGACGACTGAGGAGTTTGCGCCCGCTGTTCAGCAAGCCGGTGGAGAAGCATGGATCTATCATACATCCTTGAATATTGATCCTAAGCAAATCAGGGAGATGATGGAAAAGAATGACGCGCCCCTCAGCCTTTTGAAAGAATCACTCAGCATTCTGCCGCAGCTTGAGGAGTTATATAAGGATGATCAGCCTGATCTGATCATCTATGACTTTGTTGCGCTGGCTGGTAAATTGTTTGCTGAAAAGCTTAATGTTCCGGTCATTAAGCTCTGTTCGTCATATGCCCAAAATGAATCCTTTCAGTTAGGAAATGAAGACATGCTGAAGAAAATAAAAGAAGCAGAGGCTGAATTTAAAGCCTACTTGGAACAAGAGAAGTTGCCGGCTGTTTCATTTGAACAGTTAGCTGTGCCGGAAGCATTAAATATTGTCTTTATGCCGAAGTCTTTTCAGATTCAGCATGAGACGTTCGATGACCGTTTCTGTTTTGTCGGCCCCTCTCTCGGAGAACGAAAGGAACAAGAAGGCCTGTTGATTGACAAGGATGATCGCCCGCTTATGCTGATTTCTTTGGGTACGGCGTTTAACGCATGGCCGGAATTTTACAAGATGTGCATCAAGGCATTTCGGGATTCTTCATGGCAAGTGATCATGTCGGTTGGGAAAACGATTGATCCAGAAAGCTTGGAGGATATTCCTGCTAACTTTACCATTCGCCAAAGTGTGCCGCAGCTTGAGGTGTTAGAGAAAGCTGATTTGTTCATCTCTCATGGCGGGATGAACAGTACGATGGAAGCGATGAACGCAGGTGTGCCGCTTGTCGTCATTCCGCAAATGTATGAGCAAGAGCTCACTGCAAATCGGGTTGATGAATTAGGCCTTGGCGTTTATTTGCCGAAAGAGGAAGTGACTGTTTCCAGCCTGCAGGAAGCGGTTCAGGCTGTATCCAGTGATCAAGAGCTGCTCAGCCGCGTCAAGAATATGCAAAAGGATGTAAAAGAAGCTGGCGGAGCGGAGCGTGCGGCAGCTGAGATTGAAGCGTTTATGAAAAAATCCGCTGTCCCGCAGTAAAAACATAAAAACCGAAATCAATTTGATTTCGGTTTTCTGTTTAAATATTTTTTTTCATCCCGCATCTCCGGCATTCTCTAAGAAATTTTCCGCCTTTTACAGAGCTTTTGAACAGTGTGTAATCACAGTTGTCGCAGCGCCCGCTGCGGGCGTCCGGATATTCATTGAATTCATAAACGATCGATGTATCGTAGCCTTTTGTTTCATATTCTTCTTTTTTTGTTTCCATGTCGATCCTCCGTTACAAGACGTGTCTGCTGTTTATCTTACAGCAAGCTTCCGGCGTATTCAATGGATTTTAGAGGTTTGGGTTTATCTTGATTTCTCCCTTGGTTTGCGCCAAAATAGCTTTATTAAGCTTGTATACATAAAAAGCCTATGCAAAGAGGAGAGGAAACGGGTATGGGAAAAGGGTTACTTGGAAAACGCGTGGCAATCGGTGGCTCACGAAAAACGGAAGAAATCAGTACAATCATTGAAAAACAGGGCGGAATACCTGTCATCCGGCCTCTCCAAGGTACAGTTTACTTAGCAGAGGAGCAGGTGGAGCCGGATTTGCGGACGTTTGTGGAGGGAAAAAAAGCTGACTGGGTCATTTTCACGACAGGCATCGGGCTGGAGACTCTTGTTGATGTGGCAGAGAAAATTGGACTGAAAGATGAGTTTCTGCAGGCCATTCGCCAAGCGAAAGCGGCATGCAGGGGATACAAAACGCTGTCTGCGCTGAAAAAGCTTGGGATCACACCGGAAGCTTCGGATGAAGACGGGACAACAAGAGGCTTAATCTGTTCTTTGGAGCCTCACGACTTTTCAGGAAAAACAGTCATGGTGCAGCTTCATGGCGAAAAAGCGCCGGCTCTCAAGGCATTTCTTGAAGAAAAAGGCGCGTCTGTGCTGACGATTCTGCCTTATCAGCACATCCCGCCGGAGGAGGAAACGGTGGAGCGGTTATGCCGAGAGCTGATGAACGGTGAGGTCGATGCCGTTTGTTTTACAACGGCCATTCAGGTTCGTTCCCTGTTTGATTTTGCTAAGGGGCGAGGTTATATCAATGAAGTGAAGAAGGTATTCGAAGAACGCGCCATCGCAGCTGCTGTCGGAAAAGTGACTGCTGAAGCACTGCGGGAAGAGGGCATTACGAGACTGCTTGCGCCAGAGATTGAGCGGATGGGTGCGATGATTGTTGAGCTGGCCAAGTATTATGAAGAAAAGGAATAACAAGTACAAAAGCCGCTTTTCCCTCGGAAAGCGGCTTTTGTCTGTCATTCATTCTGCTTCAGCTGCTGATGAACGGTGAATAATGATGGGTATGTCAGCACGCTTAAGATTACACAAGTCAGCGCGGCTGAGGCCATCGTTGTAAACACGATTAAGAGCTGAAAGCGTACTGCCTGAATCGGGTCCGCGCCGGCTAGAATCTGGCCAGTCATCATGCCGGGAAGCTGGACAAGACCCAGTGTTTTCTGGCTTTCGAGCGTCGGGATCATACTCATTTTCATCGCTGAAGTAAGAATGCGCTGTATGGATTGCTTCGGTGTGCCGCCAAGTGACAATATTAATTGAATTTCTTCTTTGCGAACGCCGACTTCTGAGTTGAGCCGGTTTAGAAACAAACTTGAGAGCACCATCGAATTTCCAATGACCATCCCGCTGATCGGAATGACATATCGTGCCGTAAGCGGAATGATATGAAGAGACAGCAGAATTCCCTGCGTCACAATTTCTACGATTGCTAACGCGGCAAACACCCTCCAAAACGAACCGATTGCATTTTTCTTTCGCTTGATGACATTTTGCGCCGCCACCGCGAGCATTAACAGCACCATCAGCAGGATAAAAACAGGGTGGTCTCCGCGAAAAATCAGCGACAAAACATAACCGATGATAAGCAGCTGCACCGCGGCTCGGATGGTGGCGATGATCATGTCTTTTTCTACACCGGCTTTAAAGGATTTTGATAAAAACAAGGCGAGCAAAACAAAGATCATCGTTAAAGAGAGAGAAAGGTAATCCATTACCGGGTCCCACCCTTCAAAAATTCTTTCGCTGCTTCATGCTGCGGAGCGGAGAAAAATGTTTCGGTTTCAGCGATTTCAAGCAGCCGGCCATCTGCCATAAACCAAATGGTATCGGCTACTCGTTTTGCCTGCTCCATATTATGAGTGACCCACATGACTGTCCATTTTTTCTCTTGATGCTGACGTTTGATCAGTTCTTCAATCTCAAGAACAGAAACCGGGTCCAAGGCCGACGTGATTTCGTCCAACAATAGAATGGAGGAAGGATTTGAGAGCGTTCTGGCCAGTGACAGTCTTTGCCGCTGCCCGCCCGATAAGTCTCTGGCGCTTCTGTCTAACAGCTCTGGCGGCAGCCCTGCAAGAGAAGCCAGCTTTTCAGGAGAGTACAGCTGGGATTGATGCAGCCTTTGTACAAGACTTAAATTGTCACGCACTGTCCCGTCGAGCACGGGAGCCGATTGAAACGCGAGGGCTGCCGTTCGCCTCAGCTCATTGACATTCCATTCTCTGATTTCCTTTCCGTATATGTTGACTTCGCCGCTGTCAGGCGTTCTCATTAAATTACACATAGAAAGGAGGGTGCTTTTGCCTGAGCCGGAAGGACCTAAAACGGCTACGATTGCACCCTGTTGAATGTCACCGGTGACATCCTGCAGCACATCATAGGTTTGTCCATCTTGTTTATAGCTTTTTCTGACTGATCTGAAGGAGATGGCTGGTATGTTTTGTGTTTGATCGTTTGCTTCCATTACAATAATCACCTTTCAATATAAGTAGGCTGACATTATATTTAACTATAACGTGAAACAGATCCCTTTTGGTAGCACAAATAAAGGAGAACAGGCTTTCACCCATTCTCCTGCAGATGCTACGCAGTCAGATTTGACTGTGCTTTCTTTTTCGGTTTTTCTCGGCTGTGAAGCGAAGGTATGTAACATCATCCCTGCTATTATAATGAATAAACCGGCAAATGATAAAAGAGATGGGAAAACGCCTGACAGCAGAACAATTTCACCAAGCAGCGCGAAAATCACTTCACCGGATTGAGCGGCTTCAACAGCTGCGAGTTTTTGAGGATTGTCTCTTACCATATCAGTGGCCCAGAAAAATAAAACCGTCGCAATGATGCCTGAGCTGATGGCAACGATAAGGATTGAACGGTTTGACTTGCTGTGGAAGGCCATCTGACCACCAGCCGTAAGCTGCTAATATAAGCCAGAATGGAAGGCTTGCCAATGTCATTCCAAGCACGCGCTGAAATGTATCAAGCCGGCCTCCGTATTCTTCGAGCATTCTTCGGTTTCCTAACGGATAGGCAAAAGCCGCAATGACAACCGGCAGCACACTGAAAAGCAGCATCCTCCCAGAAAGCGCTTCTGCATGCTGAAGCTGAATCAGAGCCGCTCCAATCAGGATGATCATAGAAGTGCCAAGTGAAACCAGGGAATCTTTTGCCGAACGAGCTGCGGACCGCCCGGCATATCTTGTTTGACATAAAACAAAGGAGATAAGAGCACCCCAGCTACAATTGTAATTTGCCAGGTTCCGGCTATGAGCCACCCCGGACCGTATGCAGCCGCAAATGTAATCGGCGCGTAAAAAAGCACGAAGCCGACGAAGCTCCATTTGATCCAATAAAACGGCTTTTTCCTCATCTCTAGTAAGAGAGGCGTGAATGTCCCTCTCATGATGACAATCAAACATAAAAACGGCACCATAAAAATAAAGCGCAGCGAAGAGCTCCAAAGCCAGCTGCCTCCGGATAACTCCATCGCTCTGTTTAATATAAAGGTAACGGCGAAAAAGAGTGAAGCCAATATTCCAATAACGATAGCTTTCATGATATCCCTCATTCTGGCATTATTTTTTTATACTATTCGGTATCATGCAGATCAATGGAATCATGAGAAAAACATCATGTTTTGCGAACCGCAATGTGTGGAAGACAAAAAAGGGAGGTGAAATTGATGGAAAGAGAGACACAGACATACTTATTTTCGGATGACGGCAGGATTCCGAATCACCCTGATTTTCCGCTCGTGGTGTATCAAAACGCGCTTAAGGACACCGGACTGGCAGAGCGGATCGTCACCCGGCATGGCTGGTCAAACAGCTGGTCAGGGAGTGTTTTTCCATACCATCATTATCACAGCAATACGCATGAAGTCCTGATTGCCCTTAGGGGAGAAGCTGTGATTCAGTTTGGGGGAGAAAAAGGGGCTGCCATCCCTTTTAAATCAGGCGACGCAGTCGTGATTCCAGCCGGAGTCGGACATAAAAAGCTCAGCTCAAGCCCCGATTTTACTGTCCTTGGCGCCTATCCCGGAGGCGTTGAGTATGATATGAAGACGGGGAAGCCGAATGAGCGGGAGGAAGCGGTCAAACAGATTAAGCAGGCGGCGTTGCCGGCGAATGATCCGATCACAGGAAAAAGAGAGCCTCTATTGGAAATATGGGTAAAGTGAAGGGGAGAAATTGATGGATTGTCAATAACTAGTGCCGCAGAAACGTTATGACATGAGCTCCATATAAATTAATTTCATAATCGAAGCAATTCACGTTCAAATTTTGTTCAAAAAGTGTTATCATATAGAAGGTAATCGAATTGGAGTTTTTTGTGTTTGCTATTTTCAGAGAGAGTAAAGGATTTTGACTTATTCAATTGTTTATTTTTAGATAAAAATAATACTGAATATGGCAAGATGAAAAACTGGGTAGTAAACATTTATTTTTGTAAATGATTGTGCACGAATTCACAATCCTTATTCTTATGCCTTAAAAGCGTGAGACAGGGAGAGGCACTACCCTTTCCAAAAAAATCAGCAAACTGCTTATAGTAAAGGAGAATTGGATATGCCAGAAACAATCGATCAAACAAATGCGTCTGTCAGCCAAAGCCAGCAAGATCTTATTGATCAGCTATTAAAGCCAGAAGTTCAAGAATCATTGACTGTTTTAGTTGACCAGCTTCCGAAGCTGACTGAGTTAGTGAATATTTTAACGAAGTCTTATGATTTCGCTCAGTCTGTAGCGACTGACGAAGTGTTAAAGAGCGACACAGTCGGTGCGATCACTGAAATTCTCGAGCCTGTAAAAGAAACAGCGAAAGAAGTAGCTGCGACTGCGATTGAAGCAAAAGACCGCGCGGAAGCAAGCAACGAAACAATTGGACTTTTCGGCCTTCTTCGCATGCTGAAAGATCCTCAAGCTCAAAAGCTGTTCCGTTTTGCTAACAGCTACCTTGAAGTCATGAACGAACGCGAAAACCAAAAATAATCTCAGATTCAAATTGATATAAAGGACGGAGGATATACGATGTCAAAACATATTGTCATTCTAGGCGCTGGTTATGGCGGAGTTCTTTCTGCTCTAACAGTTCGCAAACATTACACAAAAGAACAAGCACGCGTGACAGTGGTAAACAAATACCCAACTCACCAAATCATTACGGAATTACACCGCCTTGCTGCAGGCAACGTGTCTGAAAAAGCGGTTGCAATGCCATTAGAAAAACTTTTCAAAGGCAAAGACATTGATCTTAAAATTGCGGAAGTAAGCTCTTTCTCTGTTGATAAAAAAGAAGTTGCGCTTGCTGACGGTTCTACATTAACTTACGATGCGCTTGTTGTAGGTCTCGGTTCTGTAACGGCTTACTTCGGCATCCCAGGTCTTGAAGAAAACAGCATGGTATTGAAATCTGCTGCTGATGCAAACAAAGTCTTCCAACATGTTGAAGATCGTGTGCGCGAGTACTCTAAAACGAAAAACGAAGCAGATGCAACAATCCTTATCGGCGGCGGCGGCTTAACAGGTGTTGAGCTTGTTGGTGAGCTTGCTGACATCATGCCGAACCTTGCGAAAAAATACGGCGTAGACCATAAAGAAATCAAATTGAAACTTGTTGAAGCAGGTCCGAAAATTCTTCCTGTTCTTCCGGATGATCTTATCGAGCGTGCGACTGCAAGCCTTGAAAAACGCGGCGTTGAGTTCTTAACAGGTCTTCCTGTTACAAATGTAGAAGGAAACGTAATTGATCTGAAAGACGGATCTAAAGTTGTTGCCAACACATTTGTTTGGACTGGCGGCGTACAAGGTAACCCATTAGTCGGTGAATCAGGTCTAGAAGTGAACCGCGGACGCGCGACTGTAAATGACTTCCTGCAATCTACATCTCATGAAGATGTATTCGTTGCTGGAGACAGCGCAGTTTATTTCGGTCCAGACGGCCGTCCATACCCGCCAACTGCACAAATCGCATGGCAAATGGGTGAGCTGATCGGTTACAACCTATTCGCTTACCTGGAAGGCAAAACGCTTGAAACATTCAAGCCAGTAAACTCTGGTACACTTGCAAGCCTTGGACGCAAAGACGCGGTTGCCATCATTGGTGCAAATTCTACACCGCTTAAAGGTCTTCCTGCTTCCTTGATGAAAGAAGCAAGTAACGTACGCTACTTAACACACATTAAAGGACTTTTCAGCCTGGCTTACTAATCCTTTTTATGAATCTGACATTGCCAAAAGCGCTCCTTTCTGAGTGCTTTCTGGCAATGTTTTTTTTTGTTTATATGCCAACGTTAACATTTCATTTTTAAAAAGAGATTGATCCCAGAGGAATATAAAGGTAAAATAGATACAAATCAAAATGTTAACGTTAACATTTTGAAATAGAATGAAAGACGGTGAGGACATGGACCCCTTCATGGGCGAAAACTTTTTATTGAAAAATGAAACCGCTGTCAGCCTCTATCACAATTATGCGAAAGACATGCCAATTATTGATTACCACTGCCACTTAAGTCCGAAAGAAATCTATGAAAATAAGACATTTCAAAACATCACGGAAGCCTGGCTGTATGGTGACCATTATAAATGGCGCATCATGAGAGCCAATGGAATTGAGGAGACATACATCACCGGAGATGCGCCTGATGAGGAGAAATTTATGGCTTGGGCGAAAACTGTACCGATGGCGATCGGTAATCCGCTCTACAACTGGACTCACTTAGAATTGCAGCGTTTTTTTGGCATTTATGAGATTTTAAACGAGAAGTCCGGGCCGGCTATATGGAAACGGACAAATGAACTGCTCAAAGGGGAAGGCTTCGGGGCAAGGGATTTAATCGTGAAATCAAATGTAAAGGTCGTGTGTACAACAGATGACCCTGTCGATTCTCTTGAATACCATTTATTGTTAAAAGAAGACAAAGACTTTCCTGTCAGCGTGCTGCCTGGATTTCGGCCGGATAAAGGACTTGAGATCAATCGTGAAGGCTTTCCTGAGTGGGTGCAGGCGCTTGAAGATGCCGCGGCCATATCCATTACAACCTATGATGCGTTTTTAAAGGCGTTGGAAAAACGAGTGCGATTCTTCCACTCAGCCGGCGGCAGAGTTTCTGATCACGCGATAGATTCAATGGTATTTGCCGAAACAACAAAAGAAGAAGCTGGACGGATTTTTTCTGACAGATTACAAGGAACAGAGATTTCTGCTGAAGATGAGAAGAAATTTAAGACATATACGCTTCAGTTTCTTTGCGGTTTGTATGCGGAGCTCGATTGGGCGATGCAGTTTCATATCAACGCTTTAAGAAACACGAATACAAAAATGATGAAGAGGCTCGGACCTGATACAGGCTATGATTCTATGAACGATGAAGAAATTGCGAAGCCTTTATACAAGCTGCTGAACTCAGTTGAGATGAAGAACCAGCTGCCGAAAACGATTTTATATTCACTGAATCCAAACGATAACTATGTCATCGCCAGCATGATCAACAGTTTTCAGGACGGTATTACCCCGGGAAAAATACAATTCGGCACAGCCTGGTGGTTTAACGATACTAAAGACGGGATGCTCGACCAAATGAAAGCGTTATCAAACGTTGGCCTTTTCAGCCGTTTTATCGGCATGCTCACCGATTCCAGAAGCTTTCTTTCGTATACGCGCCACGAATATTTCAGGCGGATCGTCTGCAATTTGATTGGAGAATGGGTGGAAAACGGCGAAGTGCCGCGCGATATGGAGCTTCTGGGAAGCATCGTTCAGGGGATTTGCTATGACAATGCGAAACACTACTTTCAATTTCAAGAAGAGAAAGCAAACGTGTAACAAAGTGTCCGCTCAGTATCGCTGAGCGGATCACTATCCGAAAATTCTTAAGACACAGAGGTGGAACATGCGAACTGAACTGGCAAATAAGGTTGTGTCGGTCGAAACGGAAAAAAGGCTTTCATTAAAAGAGAAAATTTCCTATGGTTTTGGTGATTTTGGCAACGGTTTTATGTTTGATCTCGGCCAGATTTATTTATTGAAGTATTTCACTGATGTAGCGGGAATCCCGGCTGCGATGGCCGGCGGCATTTTTTTAGTCAGTAAGCTGTTTGCGGCGATAACAGATCCAATTGTCGGCTCATCAATCGATTATCGCAAAAACATCGGCAAACAGGGGAAATTCAGGCCTTATCTATTAATTGGCAGCATCGTGCTAGCAGTGCTTACTGTTCTTATTTTTCTGTCTCCCAATGTATCAACGACAGGAAAACTGATTTATGCATATGCATCCTATATGATTTGGGGCATCGGCTATTCGTTTGTGAATATTCCGTACGGCTCATTAGGGGCAGCGATGACTCAAAATTCTGAGGACCGGACCTCCATTTCGACGTTCCGCCAAATCGGATCACTTGGCGCCTTGTTTATCACAAGTGTGGCCGTGATGCCGCTGCTCGTCAAGTTTGATAATCCGAAGGTCGGCTACCCGGTGGTCATGGGCTTGTTCGCCGCACTCGGTGTGATTTGGTTTTATATTTGCTATCGCAACTGCAAAGAGCGCATTGTCATATCGGAAGCACCCAAAGAAAAATTAACACTCTCATCTGTCGTCAAAACATTTATTACAAATAAACCGCTGTTAACCCTTGTCCTGATGACGATTTTTTCAATTTCCGCATACAACATTAAATCCGCCATGCTAGTCTATTTCGCACAATATAACCTGGGCAATGTTGAATTAATGGCTTATATGAACTTCATAATTATCGGTTCTTCCTTTTTGGGCGTCGTATTCCTTCCAAAGCTCGTCAAGATGTTTGGAAAGAAACGAACGGCAATGATCGGCTTCGGCATCAGTGTGGCCGCGGATCTGATCAACTTTATGCTTCCATCGAACGTTTATGTGTTTACAATTCTCGCCAGTATCGCCTTTATCGGAATCAGTATCCCAAATGGCATCACGTGGGCTCTTGTCTCCGATATTATCGACTATGGCGAATGGAAATCCGGTGAAAGGAAGGAAGCAACGACATATTCACTTTTCAATTTCTCAAGAAAGCTTGCTCAATCTTTGTCTGGTTTTCTCTCGGGGATCGGTTTGGGGATTATCGGCTATGTGCCGAATGCAGTCCAGACAGCACAGGCGCTGATTGGCATCAAAGCGCTGCTTCTTCTGTATCCGGCCATTGCTTTGGCATTAGCGATGATCATTATCGGCTTTCTTTATAAACTCACAGACCAGCAGCATGCTCAGATCGTTCAGGATCTTCATCAAAAGAGCTGACAATATAATATAAAGAATATTTAAAATAATTTGTAAATAAAATATGTTTGTAGGGGTTTCGCTAGGGAAGTGCCCAAAAAAATGAAAAGGAAGGAGGCACTTGGTTGAAAACGATAACAATTGCAGCTGAAGAAGCAAAGGGACTCGTTCGGAAAAAGCTGGCGGGTGCCGGTTTGAATGAACGAGATGCTGAAAAAGTAGCAGATGTTCTCGTGCACGCTGATTTGCGCAATGTACATTCGCATGGCGTGCTGCGCACAGAACACTATGTGAACAGGCTTTTAGCGGGAGGGATCAATCCTGAGGCACAGCCGGTTTTTAAAGAGACGGGGCCTGTGACCGGGGTGCTTGACGGAGACGATGGTTTCGGTCATGTGAATTGCGACATGGCGATGGACCATGCAATTGACATGGCGAAGAAAAACGGAGTCGGCATGGTCACGGCTGTAAACAGCAGCCATTGCGGAGCGCTAAGCTATATTGTGCAAAAAGCGGCTGACGAAAAGCTGATCGGAATGGCAATGGCGCATACAGACAGTATCGTTGTCCCGTTTGGGGGGAGGACTCCTTTTTTAGGGACAAATCCGATTGCTTACGGTGTTCCGGCTAAGCATAAAAAACCGTTTATTCTAGATATGGCGACATCCAAAGTGGCTTTTGGGAAGATTCTGCAGGCCCGTGAAGAGGGCAAAGACATTCCTGAAGGATGGGGAGTCGATGAAAACGGAGAAGCAGTAACTGATCCTGACAAGGTCGTCTCACTTTCAACATTCGGCGGCCCGAAAGGCTATGGACTATCGATTGTGGTGGATGTATTTTCTGGATTGCTGGCGGGCGCCGCCTTTGGCCCCCATATTGCCAAAATGTACAGCGGCCTAGATCAAAAAAGAAAGCTGGGGCATTACATTTCCGCGATCAATCCAGCCTTTTTTACTGACTTGGATACGTTTTTAGAGCAGATGGATGCCATGATCGATGAACTGCAGCAATCACCGCCGGCTGTTGGATTCGAAAGAGTGCATGTACCCGGCGAGATCGAGCAGCTGCATGAAGAAAGAAATAAGAAAAACGGAATTTCTATCGCCCGGAGCGTGTATGAATTCTTAAAAAGCAGGTGAGTAAAATGAAAGCGGTTCAAGTGCGAAAAGCGTATGATCTGGTGACAGCGGAGGTGAAGAAGCCAGTTCTTTCAAAGGATGATGAAGTGCTCGTGAAAGTCAAGCGAGTCGGCATTTGCGGGTCAGACATGCACATTTATCATGGAACGAATCCGCTTGCTACCCTCCCTAGAGTCATCGGACACGAGGTAACGGGACAAGTGGAGGAAGTTGGTGCGAAAGTTCAGAACCTAAAACCCGGTGACCATGTGGTGATTGAGCCGATTTCTTATTGCGGCACATGTTACGCCTGCCGCAAAGGGCGGCCGAATGTTTGCGTCAAGCTTTCTGTATTTGGCGTACATGAGGACGGAGGCATGCGGGAATATATTGTGCTTCCGGAAAGGCAGCTTCACGCGGTCTCAAAGGACTTGCCTTGGGAGGAAGCAGTCATGGCCGAGCCTTATACGATAGGCGCCCAGGCAGTGTGGAGAGGTCAGGTGGAAAAAGGTGATACCGTTCTGATCCAGGGAGCGGGGCCCATCGGAATCTGTGTGTTGAAAATGGCAAAGCTGGCGGGCGCTGCTGTCATGATGACTGACTTGAACAACGAGCGGCTGGCATTTGCGAAAGAAAACGGCGCCGATGCTGTTGTAAATGTCCAAGCAGAACATGTTGCCAAGCGGGTCCTTGAATGGACTGGGAATGAAGGAGCAAACGTGGTCATTGATGCTGTTTGCCTGCCGGAGACTTTTGCACTTTCAATTGAGGCTGTGTCACCGGCGGGACATGTGGTTGTGCTTGGATTTGATGAAAGAGAGGCTCAGATTTCTCAGCTGCCAATTACAAAAAAAGAAGTCACGATAACCGGATCGCGATTGCAGACCAATCAGTTTCCAAAAGTGGTAGAGCTTTTGAATGGAGGCCGGTTAGTGCATAACGGGCTGGTGACCCATACATTTTCAGTTGATGACGTTCATCATGCATTTCAGTTTATTAAGGAGCATCCAGATCAGGTGCGAAAAGCCGTCATCACGTTTGATTAAATGACTGAATCCGGAGGTGCGAGCATGAATATGACATTCCGATGGTATGGAAGAGGCAACGATACAGTCACACTTGAACACGTGAAGCAAATTCCCGGTGTCAAAGGCATCGTTTGGGCTCTCCATCAAAAGCCTGTCGGCGACGTGTGGGAAAAAGAAGAAATCAGAGCCGAGACCGAATATATTCAATCCTATGGTTTTCATGCTGAAGTTGTAGAAAGCGTGAATGTTCACGAAGCAATTAAACTTGGGAACGAAGAACGCGGCCGGTATATTGAAAACTACAAGCAAACGATCCGCAACCTTGCCGGATTTGGCGTGAAAGTGATCTGCTATAATTTTATGCCGGTTTTTGACTGGACACGCACGGACATGTTCCGGCCGCTAGAAGATGGATCGACCGCTCTGTTTTTTGAAAAGACCAAGGTGGAAAGCCTTGATCCTCAAGAGCTGATTCGGACGGTGGAGGATGCATCTGACATGACACTGCCGGGGTGGGAGCCCGAAAAATTGGCTCGGATCAAAGAGCTTTTTGCTGCCTACAGAACGGTCGATGAAGAAAAGCTATGGGACAATTTATCATTCTTTTTGCAGGAAATTCTTCCTGTTGCTGAGGCCTATGGTGTTCAAATGGCCATTCATCCGGATGACCCGCCGTGGCCGATTTTCGGACTGCCGCGCATTATCACAGGAGAGGCAAGCTATAAGAAACTGCGGGCGATATCAGATTCACCGTCTAATTGTATCACCCTTTGTACAGGTTCAATGGGAGCCAATCCCGCTAACGACATGGTGGAGATCGCTAAAACGTATGCCGGCATCGCTCCATTTTCACATATTCGCAATGTGAAAATTTATGAGAATGGCGATTTTATTGAAACATCTCATTTAACAAAGGATGGTTCGATCAACATTCAAGGCGTGATGGAAGAACTGCATAAGCAGGATTACGAAGGATATGTCAGACCGGATCATGGGCGCCATCTTTGGGGCGAGCAATGCCGCCCAGGATATGGCTTATACGATCGGGCACTTGGCATCATGTATTTGAACGGGCTGTGGGACGCCTATGAAGCAATGGCAAAAAAAGAGGTGGGCGTATGATCCCACTGCATGAGAACCTGGCAGGTAAAACGGCTGTCATCACTGGCGGCAGCGGCGTGCTTTGCTCTGCGATGGCACGGGAGCTAGCCCGTCATGGCATGAAGGTGGCGATATTGAATCGGACGGCTGAAAAAGGCCAAGCGGTCGAGAAGGAGATAACGGCGGCTGGCGGCACAGCGTGCGCTGTTGCTGCGGATGTGCTGGACAGGATGTCACTGGAGCGGGCAAAGGAAGACATCCTTGGCCAATTTGGCGCTGTTGATCTGTTAATTAACGGGGCTGGCGGCAATCATCCTGACGCGATAACCGATGTGGAGACATATGAAGAAGCGGGAGAAGGCCAATCCTTTTTTGATATGGATGAGAGGGGCTTTCTAACTGTATTCTCCACCAATTTCACCGGTGCGTTTCTGGCCTCTCAAGTGTTTGGAAAAGAGCTGCTTAAGGCTGATTCACCGGCGATTATCAATCTATCTTCGATGAGTGCTTATTCACCTATGACGAAGGTTCCGGCATACAGTGCCGCGAAAGCATCCATTAATAATTTTACGATGTGGATGGCTGTTCATTTTGCCGAAACCGGGCTGCGGGTCAATGCGATTGCCCCAGGCTTCTTTCTGACAAAACAAAATCATGATCTGCTGATCAACCAAGATGGAACGTTCACCAGCCGATCTCACAAAATTATTGCGGGAACACCGATGAAGCGCTTCGGAAAACCCGAGGATTTGCTCGGTACGCTTCTTTGGCTGGCGGATGAATCCTATTCGGGTTTTGTCACTGGGATCACCGTTCCTGTCGATGGAGGATTTATGGCTTATTCAGGTGTGTAACGAAAGCGGTGCAACAGAAACTGAACCAACATAGGGGTGAGGTTGAGATGTTTTCAAAAGATAAGCTTCCCGTTATCCTTTTTTTGTTCCTGGCAGGGGTGATTAATTACCTGGATCGCTCGGCGCTTTCCATTGCAGCTCCTTTTATTCAGGATGATCTCACATTGTCTGCCACGCAAATGGGCTTGATTTTCAGCAGTTTTTCGATTGGTTATGCGATTTTTAACTTTCTTGGGGGCGTGGCATCCGACCGCTATGGGGCAAAGCTGACCTTGTTTGTCGCGATGGTTGTTTGGTCGCTGTTTAGCGGAGCAGTCGCCCTCGCTTTTGGCTTTGTCAGCCTGCTGATTATACGCATTCTCTTCGGAATGGGAGAAGGCCCGCTTTCGGCGACCATCAACAAGATGGTGAACAACTGGTTCCCGCCGACCCAGCGGGCGTCTGTTATCGGTGTAACCAACAGCGGCACGCCGCTCGGGGGAGCCATTTCCGGCCCGATAGTCGGCATGATCGCAGTGGCGTTCAGCTGGAAGGTATCCTTCGTTCTCATTATGATTATTGGATTGATATGGGCAGTGCTCTGGTTCAAGTTTGTCAAAGAAAAGCCGCAAGAGACCATCAAGGAAGCACCGGCAATAAAAGCAGAAACGTCTCCCGGAGAAAAAATTCCGCTCACCTTTTACCTGAAGCAAAAAACGGTCCTGTTCACGGCGTTCGCTTTTTTCGCTTACAACTACATCCTCTTCTTCTTTTTGACGTGGTTTCCGAGCTATCTTGTCGACGAGCGGGGATTAAGTGTTGAATCGATGAGTGTCATCACGGTCATACCGTGGATTTTAGGATTTATCGGGCTGGCTGCAGGGGGATTTGTTTCTGACTATGTGTACAAAAAAACGGCCCGAAAAGGTGTGCTGTTCTCGCGCAAGGTTGTGCTTGTCACGTGTTTGTTTTCATCAGCTGTCCTGATTGGTTTTGCCGGGCTTGTGGCAACGACTGCGGGGGCTGTCACTCTTGTCGCTCTGTCAGTGTTCTTTCTTTATTTGACCGGTGCTATCTATTGGGCTGTCATTCAAGATGTGGTTGATCAAAACAATGTCGGTTCTGTTGGCGGCTTCATGCATTTCCTCGCCAACACGGCAGGAATTATCGGCCCGGCTTTAACCGGATTTATTGTTGACCAAACAGGCACGTTTTCTGGAGCATTTTTGCTTGCCGGAGGGCTGGCTGTCTTCGCTTCACTTGCTGTGATTCGTTTTGTCCGTCCAATCATCGGCAAGACAGCGGGAACAGAAGCGGAAAACCCTGTGTCTTATTAATCTGGAAATACAGTGGGAGAGGCGGTATGTTTGATGATACAATATACAGTAAATAATCGCAGCCGGTATGATAAGGAAGGGAATTAGATGGTAACCATAAAAGATATCGCAAAACTCGCAAACGTATCCCACACTACCGTTTCCAGAGCACTCAACAACAGCCCTTACATCAAAGAACATACGAAGAAAAAAATATTAGAGCTAGCAGAGCAGCTCAACTATACACCAAATGTAAATGCGAAAAGTCTGGCGATGCAAAAGTCGCATACGATCGGGCTTTTCTTTACAAGCATTACAAACGGAACCTCACACAGCTTCTTTGCAGACACAATTAAAGGCGTCAATCAAGCCATAAGTGAGGATTACAATCTGTATGTGCGCGGCATTGATGATCTGAAAAACTATGACTCCGTTACACCGATGAGATATGACGGCATCATTTTAATGAGCCAAAGTGACATTGATAATTCCTTTATTTACCATATTCGCGAAAAAAACATTCCGCTTGTCGTGCTGAATCGTGATATTGATGATCGCACCATCACGAATATTTTGTCCAATGACAAGGAAGGCTCTCAAGAAGCTGTAGAATACTTCATTCAGTCCGGACATCAAGACATCGCCATCATCGAGGGGATCGAAGGCTTTAAATCCTCTCAGCAGCGAAAGGAAGGCTACTTATCTGCACTGATTCAACATCATATTCCGATCAAGCATGAATACAGTGTCAAAGGACAGTACGATATGGAAAGCGGCTTTCAAGCGATGGAGCGGCTGCTGGCACTGCCGAATCCTCCAACCGCTGTTTTTTGTTCGAATGATGACATGGCAATCGGAGCGATGAATGCGATATTCGCAAAGGGCCTGCGCGTCCCTGATGATATTTCGGTGATCGGGTTTGATGATATTGGGTTTTCACAGTACATCACGCCAAGGCTTTCAACAGTAAAGCGCCCAGTGGAGAAAATCAGCGTGCTTGGCGCGCAAAAACTCTTGTCTCTGATCAGCAAGCCCGAAACAAAAGCAGAAAAAATCTTGGAAAACACAGAATTTATGGTGCGTGATTCAGTCAGACGATTGACGACGTGATGTCCCGTTTTTCAGCGGGCATTCTTTATACAGAAAAATGTTAACGTGTGCATAAAAAGAGGGAGGCAATAAGGGTGCAGAAGCTGAATAAAAATGTGTACGATCACTATACTCAGTATCCAGAAAAAATTCTCCAATTCGGAGAAGGAAACTTTCTTCGGGGATTTATCGATTGGCAGATTGATCAATTGAATCAACACACTGATTTTAATGGGAGTGTGGCGGTTGTTCAGCCAAGGGGTTCAGAAAAAATCAAACGATTAAATGAGCAAGATGGATTATATACGCTTTTTTTACAAGGAATGAAAGACGGAGAAGCGGTAAACGAGCATATGATTATCAACTCAATCAGCCGGGGAATTGACCTGTTTTCTGATTATGAAGCATACAAAGAATTGGCATCAAGCGAAGAGCTTCGGTTTATCATCTCCAACACCACTGAGGCTGGGATTGTATGTGATGAAAAAGATCGTTTAGAGGATAGGCCGCAAAAAACATTCCCTGGGAAATTAACTGCATTTCTCTACTTCCGCTATCAGGCTTTTAAAGGAGATCAGACAAAAGGGTGTGTCCTAATCCCATGTGAGCTGATTGAGAACAACGGTGAAAAGCTGAAGGAAACGGTTCTTCATTATGCAGGTCTGTGGAAGCTGGAGGAAGGATTTACACAGTGGATTCATGAGGCCAATACGTTTTGTAATAGTTTAGTAGACCGGATTGTTCCGGGTTTTCCCGTCGACAGCATTGATGAGATCACGGCAGATCTTGGCTATCAGGATGATTTGATAGTTGTGGGAGAGCAATATTATTTATGGGTTATCGAGGGGCCTGATTGGATTGGAAAAGAACTTCCCTTTGCGGCTGCAGGGCTGCATACAAAGATCGTCAGCGACCTCACCCCATACCGGACTAAAAAAGTAAGAATTTTAAATGGCGCTCATACAGCAATGACGCCAGTGGCTTTATTATACGGCTTGAAGACTGTTAGGGATGCAGTCGAGCATCCGGAAGTGGGGCGATTTATAAGAGAGCTGATTGATGACGAAATTCTTCCTGTTTTAAAAATGGAAGGTCTTTCTCAGTATGCTGACGATGTGCTGAACCGTTTTAAAAACCCGTATATTAAGCATTACCTGGAAAGCATTGCATTGAACTCCGTTTCCAAATTCAAAACGAGAAATCTGCCGACTCTTAAGGAATATGCTGAACAAAAGGGACAGCTTCCTGAACGCTTGGTGTTTTCTTTCAGCGCTCTTCTGTATTTTTATCATGATAATGAGACATTGCAGGATGATCCGGCAGTGCTTCAATTTTTCAAAGAGGTTTGGTGTCAGGAGGATGGCGACATGCTTCGGATTGCATCAAGAGTGTTAGGCGAACAGCGGCTGTGGGGGGCAGATCTCAATGAGATACCGAGGCTGACTGATAGAGTCGCTGTTTACTTGAATCATATTCATGAGCTGGGCATGCAGAGGGCTCTTGAACAATACTGCATACAAGGGGGAGAGGTACGTTGAAGTCGTTTATAAAGATTCATAAGCAAGATAATGTCCTTCTTGCTCTGCGGGATATCCAAAAGGGAGAGAGGCTGCATGCGGACGGCGTGTCGCTTGAAGTAAAGGATGATATAAAAAGAGGCCACAAGATTGCATTGCAGCCTATTAAAAAAAATGACAGCATCATCAAGTACGGGTTTCCAATCGGTCATGCATCACAAGATATATCGATCGGAGAGCATATTCATGTCCATAATACGAAAACAAACCTGTCTGATATCCAATCATACAGCTATACACCGAGATTTGATGAAAATCCGTATTCTAATGAGAACCGGACGTTTAAAGGTTTTAGAAGAGAAAACGGAGATGCGGGTGTACGGAATGAATTGTGGATTGTCCCAACTGTCGGCTGTGTCAATGGAATAGCAGAAAAAATGCTGCAGCGTTTTGTCAGAGAATCAGGGGATATCGCTCCATTTGATAACGTACTGGTGTTAAAGCATCAATACGGATGCTCGCAGCTTGGCGACGATCATGAAAATACGAAGCAAATCCTGCTGAATGCCATTCGCCATCCAAATGCCGGCGGCGTCTTGGTGTTAGGGCTTGGCTGTGAAAACAATGAGCTGGCAAGAATGAAGGAAGCACTGCAAGATGTGAACCTGGAGCGGGTGAAGTTTCTGGAATCCCAGTCGGTGACCGACGAAATGGAGGCAGGTGTTGCTTTGCTGAAGGAAATTCATGAAGCGGCCAAAGGAGATAAGAGAGAAGACATTCCGCTGTCTGAACTGAAGATCGGGCTGAAATGCGGAGGTTCGGACGGTTTTTCCGGCATAACCGCAAACCCGCTGCTTGGACGTTTTTCAGATTATCTCATTGCACAGGGAGGGAGTACTGTGCTGACGGAAGTACCGGAAATGTTCGGCGCAGAAACCATCCTGATGCAGCGGGCTGCCAATGAAGAAGTGTTTCATAAGATAGTCGATTTAATCAATGATTTCAAACAATACTTTATTAAACATGATCAGCCGGTGTACGAAAATCCTTCACCGGGCAACAAAGCGGGCGGCATTTCTACACTTGAGGATAAATCGCTGGGCTGTACGCAAAAAGCGGGGATTTCTCCTGTCACGGATGTCTTGAAATACGGGGAAGTGCTCAAGACAAAAGGACTGACGCTTTTGAGCGCACCGGGCAATGATTTGATCGCCTCCTCCGCATTGGCGGCTGCCGGCTGCCAAATTGTCCTCTTTACAACGGGAAGAGGCACGCCGTTTGGCACCTTTGTCCCGACGGTGAAAGTAGCGACAAACACCGAGCTGTATGAGGCGAAGCCGCATTGGATTGATTTTAACGCAGGCCTTTTAGCAGAGGATGATGTTCATGAGGAATATGTGCTGCGTGAGTTTATCCACTATATGATAGAGGTGGCAAGCGGCCAGCTTGTGAACCATGAAAAAAATGATTTCAGAGAACTCGCCATTTTTAAATCGGGTGTGACGCTATAATAAGAAAAGGCTATCCTTCAAGCGCGGATAGCCTTCTTCATTAAATCAATTTTAAACCGCTGACTAAAATAATGGACGCCATAATAAATTGCAGTGGACGCGGGGAGAATCGAGGCGAAAGATGGCTTCCGATCAGCACGCCGGGAATTGAACCAATGAGCAGATTAGCTGCCAGCATGTAATCCACGCTTCCGAAGCTTGCGTTCAAAATGCCTGCTGCCGTAACAAGAAGAAATGCATGCGCGATATCGGTTCCGACAATCTGTGACGCTTTCATGTTAAATAAGTAAATCATGGCGATTGCAAATAATGAGCCGGAACCGATTGATGTTAATCCGACGATAAACCCAAACACCACACCAATAAGAATTGTCAGCGCCCTCTTATTTTCAAGCGGCATCAGCTGCCAGCGGTTGGGGCGAAGTTTTCTATCCAAAAACAAACGAACGATGATTGAAATGGCAACCAGCGTTAACACATATCCTAGAGCATGCTTAATAATTTCTTCCTGATGCTGGTGAAAGGCGGGGAACAAATGCAAGATGCCAATGGCTAGCGAAGCACTCGGAATACTGCCGATGGCTAAGTATTTTACCAATTTAAAGTTAATCGTTTTCTGCCGCCAATGGGAGGCAACGCCAAACAGCTTTGTGATCGAGTTATATACAAGATCTGTACCGACCGCGATGGAAGGATTAATTCCAAGCACAATTAAAAGGGGAGTTAATAAGGCCGCTCCACCTACTCCCGTCAATCCGACTAAGGCTCCGACAAACAAACCCATCAATATGATGCTTACACTCATGATAAAGGCCTCCTGAAAACCCGACTATTTTTATCAGATTATATATGATTAGGACGCGTTAATCAATTAAATTTTTTGAATTTTTGCACGTCAGCTGCTTGAAATTTTGGTATGCTCAATATCTCTATTCATTTGCCCTATAATGAGTGTCTGGATGAAATCGAGAAGTACTAAAGGCGCAAAAAAAAGATACCTCTTAACAGGTATCTTTTTTCTTGTTTACGCTACATGCGCTGCTGATAGAAAGGAAGCTCAGTGTGGCCCATTTCCCGCACATACACGAACAGGTTGCCTTTATGGTGAATTTCATGCTCCATTGCAAGCTGAAGCAGCGCGCGGCCTGTGACTTTTCTGCCGAAAGCGGATGTCAGATCAATTTCTCTGTCCAGCTGCTCTTCAGTCAGCTGTTCAAGGATAGCGGCCGTTTTTTCTGTATATGTTTTTGCCAGAACATTGAGATCTGTTTCTGTTTCTTCCTGCTTGTTTTGAAATGGTGAGGCATTGCCTTCCTTAATGACATTTGCGAACAAGTGGAAAGACGTAAGAATGTGTTTGACCAGCTCTTCTGCTGACATTGATGTTTCTGCCGGTTTGTAGCTGTAATGGTCTTTGCTGATTTTTTCGGCAAGCTCATTGGTCACGTTTCGATGGGATAAAAAATGGCTGACAATTTGATTGGATTGGCTCATTATGATCTCCTCCATATGTAAAAATAAATGGTGCAATGAAATCCTATATCAACGGTTATGAATTCACAAGTAATATGCTGTGGGATGAAACAAAATGCTATGTCAATCGTATATATAACGTTCACAAAACATGAAATGGAGTATAAACATGACTAACATACCTTTCATTTATCAGTACGAAGAAAAAGAGAATGAAAGAGCTGCGGCGGGCTACGGCACTTTCGGTTACCTTATCACACGGATTGAAGAAACGCTTTATGATCAATACGGTGTATTCTATGAGCTCTATGCCAGTGATGATCCAAATACGGAATACTGGGAGCTTCTTGTAGAAGATGTCCGCAGCGGTTCATTGGAGCCTGAGCATGTGGCATATATATTTGAAAAGCTTGAAAAGAAAACCTTTGCTTACGATGAAGATGAGAAAGAACCGGATTATACCGTCCATAAGTCTATAAGAAACAGTGTATACGCGTATCCTGAAAAGGGAGTTGCTTTTGCCAGAATTCCATATTTTCAAGATGGGAGCATTATGAGTTTTGATTGTCTGTTTGCGGTTAACGATGAAAAGATGCGTGCATTTCTGGAGGGAGTCAGACCGCGTCTTTGGGAAAAAAGCAAGCGAAAAGTGACCGTGTTTACGGATGGAGATGGAGGGACTTCAAGAGAGCAGGAAGCCATTGTCAGAGAGGTTCAGCGGAGTCAAGTCATCATGAATCCGCTATTGAAAAAAGAGATATACAGATCAATTGATCAGTTTTTTCATAGTGATAAATCGTTTTATCAAACATATGACATCCCTTACAAGCGCGGTATTCTGTTATATGGACCTCCTGGAAACGGAAAGACGACGTTAGTGAAGTCGATCGCAGGCAGTATCGATGCACCTGTTGCTTATTGGCAAATTACTGAATTTACGTCGAGTGAGACAATAGAAGAAGTCTTTCAGGCAGCGAGACGCCTCGCTCCTGCAGTTCTGGTCATCGAGGATATAGATTCGATGCCGGAAGATGTGCGGTCCTTTTTTCTCAATACGCTGGACGGCGCGACATCAAAAGAGGGGCTATTTCTCATCGGTACGACAAACTATCCCGAAGAGATCGATCCAGGTTTGATGAATCGTGCAGGGCGATTTGACCGTGCCTATGAAATCGGGCTTCCGGATGAAGAGCTGCGGCTGGAATATATGAAAATGAGAGGCTTTGGCATCTTTTTGAGTGAAGGAGAAATAAAAAACGCCGCAAAACTTACAGAAGGCTTTTCCTTTGCACAGCTGGGAGAATTATATGTATCTTCAGCCCTTCAATGGCACCAAGAAGGGAATCACCATATTGAAACCATGGTGAAAGACATGACAGGAGAGCAAAGAAAAAGCCAGCGGGGAAGCTGGATGGAAAGAAACAAAGTCGGTTTTCACTAAAAGAAAGCACGGGTGTTTGAAAAACCCGTGCTTTTTTGTTGCGGTTAGCCGAAATTCGACAATTGCGGTTATTTTGCGTTCTTCTTTTTCTTGCAAATATGATAAAATATTACATATCTCGGGTAATTCAAAAAGGGGGGATTAATTGAGGATGAAGCAGACGATTCCGTCCTCTTATGTCGGGCTTAAAATTAATGAATGGTATACTCATATCCGGCAGTTCCACGTCGCTGAAGCCGAACGGGTCAAGCTCGAAGTAGAAAGAGAAATTGAGGATATGGAAGAAGACCAAGATTTGCTGCTGTATTATTCTTTAATGGAGTTCAGGCACCGTGTCATGCTGGATTACATTAAGCCTTTTGGAGAGGACACGTCGCAGCTAGAGTTTTCAGAATTATTAGAAGACATCGAAGGGAATCAGTACAAGCTGACAGGGCTTCTCGAATATTACTTTAACTTTTTTCGAGGAATGTATGAATTTAAGCAGAAGATGTTTGTCAGTGCCATGATGTATTATAAACGGGCAGAAAAGAATCTTGCCCTCGTCTCGGATGATATTGAGAAAGCAGAGTTTGCTTTTAAAATGGCTGAGATTTTTTACAATTTAAAACAAACCTATGTTTCGATGAGCTACACCGTTCAGGCATTAGAAACATACCAAATGTATGAAACGTACACCGTCCGCAGAATCCAATGTGAATTCGTTATTGCAGGTAATTATGATGATATGCAGTATCCAGAAAGAGCATTGCCCCACTTAGAACTGGCTTTAGATCTTGCAAAGAAAGAAGGCAATCCCCGCCTGATCAGTTCCGCCCTATATAATCTCGGAAACTGCTATGAGAAAATGGGTGAACTGCAAAAGGCAGCCGAATACTTTGAGAAATCTGTTTCTATTTGCAAGTCGGAAAAGTTCGATAATCTTCCGCATTCTATCTACTCTTTAACACAAGTTCTGTATAAACAAAAAAATGACGCCGAAGCGCAAAAAAAGTATCGTGAAGGATTGGAAATCGCCCGTCAATACAGTGATGAATTATTTGTGGAGCTTTTTCAATTTTTACATGCGTTATACGGAAAAAACATTGACACAGAATCGGTCTCACACACCTTTCAATTTCTTGAAGAACATATGCTGTATCCTTATATTGAAGAGCTGGCGCATGATGCTGCCCAATTCTATATAGAAAACGGACAGCCCGAAAAAGCACTTTCATTTTATGAGAAAATGGTGCACGCACAAAAACAAATCCAGAGAGGAGATTGTTTATATGAAATCTAAATGGATGTCAGGTTTGTTGCTCGTTGCGGTCGGGTTCAGCTTTACTCAGGTGATGGTTCATGCAGGTGAAACAGCAAACACAGAAGGGAAAACATTTCATATTGCGGCACGCAATCAAACATGATGCATAAAAAAGACCCTTAAGGGTCTTTTTTATTTCTTCAGCTTCCATTCTTTTATCGTCAGCTCAGAAGATCCACTTGCCACCAGCGGATCCGCATGCCCGATTTCCGCTGCCTCTTCCAGTGAACCTGCTTCGATGACATACGCTCCGCCTGTGGCGTCGCTGAATGGCCCAAACATTTTTAAACGCTTTTCTGCCTGTAAACGATCCAGAAATTCATAGTGCCCAGCCACATGCTCCTGATTAAATTTCTCCGTTCTCATTGTCAGCATTAAATATGTATACATATTCAGACCCTCCATGAACTTCAGTTTAACACATTTATCCATATTACGGTGATAGATGATATGAGCTTTTCGTCCTACGAATGCCACCTATTTATGAAAAAAGAAAAGGAGAGATGATAGGTGAGCATTCCAGTAAAGAAAAATTTGGTTTCTGAGGCGAAATACGCGTTGAAGTGTCCTAATGCAATGTCCGCTGAATACATTACCATTCACAACACGGCAAACGATGCGTCAGCGGCCAATGAAATCAGCTATATGATCGGGAACACAAGCTCGACAAGCTTTCATTTTGCAGTCGATGATAAAGAGGTGATTCAAGGTCTGCCGCTTAACCGAAACGCCTGGCACACAGGTGACGGCACAAACGGTCCGGGAAACCGCAAATCAATCGGCGTTGAGATTTGCTACAGCAAATCGGGAGGCCCGAAGTATGAGGCAGCTGAAGCCTTGGCGATTTCATTTGTTGCACAGCTGTTGAAGGAGCGCGGCTGGGGCATCGATCGGGTGAGAAAGCATCAGGACTGGAGCGGAAAGTATTGCCCGCACCGCATTTTATCAGAGGGGCGCTGGGATCAAGTGAAGGCGGCGATTGAAAAGGAATTAAACGGGAGCGTATCAGCGAAAAAAGCTGCAGTCTCTTCTTCGGCGTCTGAATATCATGTAAAAAAAGGCGACACACTGTCAGGGATTGCCGCATCACACGGGGCCAGTGTGAAAACGCTGCAAAGCATAAATCATATCACTGACCCGAACCACATCAAAATCGGACAGGTGATCAAACTGCCTCAGACGGCATCTGCTTCTAAAAGCCATGCCGCATCCTCATATCCGCTCCCATCCGGCGTGATCAAAGTGACAAGCCCGCTGACGAAAGGGACAAAAGTAAAGCAGGTGCAGACTGCTTTAGCCGCTCTTTATTTTTATCCTGATAAAGGAGCGAAAAATCACGGCGTTGACGGCGTTTATGGCCCGAAAACAGCAAATGCAGTGAAACGTTTTCAGTCTGTCAGCGGTTTAACGGCTGATGGGATTTACGGTCCGAAAACGAAAGCGAAGATGGAGGAAAAGCTGTAAATGAAAAGACGGAAGCTGTGAAGCTTCCGTCTTTTCGCCTTACATACAAACTGCGGCAAGCACCTTTTGAATATCATAAATGCTTTCATCTTTTTTAAACTGCTTTGAGACAGCGGGAAGTTCCGCGCCGGAGATCCAAATTTTCAGCTCTGAATCAAGGTCAAAGCGGCCGGCAGTTTCCACGCTGAATCTGGAAATGCTTTTGTACGGAATCGATTGAAATTCCGTTTTCTTGCCTGTGATTCCCTGTTTATCTACAAGGATAAGCCGCTTGTCAGTAAAGACAATCAAATCGCGAACCAGCTTAAACGCGGCTTCAACATTCTCACCCTCAAGTAAAATATGGGCAAGCTCTTCTTTCACAGCAGCCGTTGACAGTGTTGACGCATTGCCGAGTAATCCATCAATAAACCCCATCATATACCTCCTCTGCGTATTCTATCAAATCATACTATAAAAAAGGTTTTCATTCATAGATGAGTAGAGTAAACTGGTGCTGACTGGTAAAGGGGGCGTTCAAAATGGAAGATATGTATGACAGCTTTGCAGCCCTTTCTGCTTCTGAGTCGGAGTACCGGATTATTTATGAGGAGAAAAACGGAAGTGAGCTTATCGTCCTCGGTCCTCACGGCGGCAGAATTGAGCCTGGCGTCAGTGAACTGGTGCGGGCATTTTCGGATCGATGTTCCATCTATTTGTTTGAGGGTCTAAAGCAGCGAAACAACCGTTCCTTGCATCTCACTAGCATTCGTTTTGATGAGCCGCTGGCTTTAGAAAAAGTGAATGACCACCATTACGCATTAGCGTTTCACGGGTATTATGATCCGAAAATCCCGCATACATTGGTCGGGGGGGCGGATCGTAAAAAAGCCAAGCTCATTTGTGAGCGTCTGAATGAAGCGGGTTTTAGCGCCGAGCTCACTAATGAGAAAGACCGCCTGGCAGGTGTACACCCAAACAATATTGTCAATCGGACGAAAAGAGAAATGGGACTGCAATTGGAGGTAAGCACGGCACAGCGAAACGCGCTATTCCGCAATTTTGGGTGCCGTGATAAAAGCTACATACAAAACGATTTGTTTGATCGATATGTGGAAGCCGTCAAGCTTGGCTTTTATAAATAAAACTAGACGGGACCTGCACGGTCGGCCTATTCCTTCATACGCTGGGGTTGTGCGAAAGTGTAGGAGGAATGATTCATGTTTTATCATATAAAAGAGCTTCAATATCAAGCAAAGCCAGCTCATCCCGATCCGGTTTATGCGAAAAAACTTCAAGAGGTGCTCGGCGGCCAATTCGGTGAAATTAGCGTCATGATGCAGTATTTGTTTCAAGGGTTTAACTGCAGGGCGGATGCTAAGTATAAAGATTTGTTATATGATGTGGGGACCGAAGAGATTGGGCACGTAGAAATGCTGGCAACGATGATTTCCAGACTTCTGGACAATGCACCCGCGGATGTACAGGAGGATGCTTATAAAAGCAATCCCGCTATTGCAGCAGTCATGTCAGGGATGAATCCTCAGCACGCGATTGTGTCCGGATTGGGGGCGATGGCATCAGATAGTGAGGGCTATCCGTGGAATGCAAAATACATTATCTCAAGCGGAAACCTGCTGGCCGATTTTCGCGCTAACTTAAATGCGGAGGCCCAAGGACGCCTTCAGGTGACACGGCTTTATGCCATGACCGATGATCCAGGGGTAAGAGATATGCTGTCATTTTTGATTGCAAGGGATACCTATCATCAAAATATGTGGTACGCGGCCATTAAAGAGCTGGAGGAAAGAGAACGGGATATTGTCGTCCCGACGACGTTTCCGCGTGAGCTCGAAAAGCAGGAAGTCTCCTATGACCTGTTTAACTTTTCCAAGGGGGATGAAAGCTCACAAGGAAGATGGGCACATGGGGAAGCCTTTGACGGCCGGGGTGAATTCAGGTATATCCCGGCTCCGATTGCGTTCGCATCTGCGCCTCATCTTAAACCGGCGCCCATGTGGCTGCATAATACAGTTCCCCCAATGTCGAAATGTTAGGTTCTCTTCTGGGCTGAGGAATATATCCTCAGCCCTTATTTGATCAGATGTTTTTGCCAATATGATATAACGCTTTTTCCTCAGCGACCTGCAAGTGCTGCTGATCGCCTTCCTCGTACGCATGTGGCCGCTTGTGAGATAATAAATAAGCGAGCCGCTTCTGAAATTGAATACCTGCTTTACGCCGTTCAAACATGTCAAGCCTTTTATCAGCAAATTCCTTTGTTACCCGGAATACCGCCGAAATTGTGGCGAGTGCCTGGCTTCTCCATTGCGGCAGTTCCATCTGCAACAGCATAAAGGTTGGCACACAGAAGTGGTACATAAATTGATTTGCCTGGAATTCCTGAAGCTCTCTGAAGAGCTTGTTCATCTGAAAATGATTGCCTGCATGCTTTAACACGTGGCACAGCTCATGGCCAAAATCCTCCCATTGCTCTTCCCGTGACTTTTTTTGGTTCAATACGATACTGTACATGCCGTCGTATTTCACCATCATGCTCCCCATATCCTCAAAATGCACCCAAATATCCAGATCCTTTGCGATTTTCAGCATGTCAATGTGATGAGGGGATGTGATGCCCAGCCGGCCGTATAAATTTTTAACGTATTCCTCCAGATGTGATAAGTAATCGCCCAATTGAATACTCCCTTTCGAACATTTGTTCTGTTTTTAGCGAGAAAGAAAAGCCCGTATAGGACTGGAAAGTAGTGTAGAAATCTTTCCCTTTTCTTTAAAAAATAAACACTTTTTTCTTTATATCGGTCTACTTTTTATATGTTTTAGAGAACAGAGAACGATTTATTTATTTTTCGGTTTGCGGTTTTTCTCTTTTTCTTTTAAATAGTTGATAAATTCGATGGCCTGCTGTTTGCTTTCTGGGGAAAAATCCTGCATATCGCGGTATGCAAGCTGCAGGTCCGGATCTGAGAACATATCGTCATCGGATTTTTTGTCTTTTCCCGTTAATAAGTAATCAGTCGTTACTTGAAAGTAATCAGCCAGCTTTTGGAGTGTGTCGTAATCAGGTTCGCTTCGCCCATTTTCATAGTGGGAATATCGTGCCCGTGACACACCGATGTGTGATGCGATTTCTTCCTGTGTCCTTTTCCCTCTGAGACTCTTCAATCTGCCGCCTATCATACTATGACCTCTCTTTTTTAAACTCCCTAAGTTACTTATGATTATAGATACAATATGTATCAAAATAAAGTTATGATAAAAAAAGTATCAAAAATAACTTGATGATACATAATGTATCGTTTATACTTGGTAACAGCTGATACAAAATGTATCAAAAAAAGATCAGGAGAGTGATCACATGTATCCGATCCAAATCGTTTTTAGTGAAAGTCCCATAGATCAGCGCCATCTCGGACAATCCGGCGGCACCATTTCGTTTACCGCATGCGGCCTTCCGGTGTTTCACTTTGAAACGCAGGAACAGTTTCAAGCATACATGATGTTAAAAGGAGAAGCGGCGTCCAATGAAAAACGATAAAAGCTATCCTTTTCCGACGTATTCAGGGCTATTGAATTCAGAACATTATGACAAAATTGGCCCGGCGCTATGGCTGTTTCTCTGGTTTATCAGCTCAACAACAAAAGAAATCGAAAAAGACGGCGTAAGCTGGGGCATCGTACTCGGCCATAAGCCGTTAAAAGCGAGAGAAATGGCGGCAGTCTTCGGCGTAAGTGAAAAAACCGTCAGAAGATGGCTGGAGCTTCTCGAAAACCATGATTACATAAAGGCCGTCCGTGCGCCATACGGACTGATGATTTCGGTCAAGCATTCCAAAAAATTCAGCTTCAGATCGGACAATACTGTACACGGGAGTCTAAAAGAACGGCCATTTTCGCCGCAGACACCGGACACAAACGACCGTACAGATATAGATAAAACAAACAAATATACTGCTGCTGATGATGCAGTGGATCACATTGCGAAGCGGTTTACACAATTACGGTCGGCTCAAGAAGGACGCACCGTGTATCCTTCCTCAAGAGATTATCAAGCCATCGCCCGCATTGTTGCCATCGGCGTTCCTGTCACGCAAACAATCAAATGGCTTGAAGAATGCTTTCAGGCTTTTGAAAACCGGCGGACCGCCGCTTCTGAAACAATCAAGGCTTTTCGCTACTGCTCGAAATTCATTGAAGATCGATTTTTCGCGCAGCAAGCCAAAAAGAATGCCGCAATTCAGCATGAGAGGATGAAAAAACATGACAAAACGAACAATCGAACAGATTTTGGACGAGCTGAGAAGAGGGAGACGTCCATTACTGGCGGACAAACCGGCCGAATCAGACGCAAGCAGGTATGATTGCCTGCGCTGCAAGGATCAGGGAGGTTATCTCGTCAGGCAGAATGGCCTGGAAGTCTGGACGATGTGCAGCTGCATAGCAGAACGGAAAGTGAAGCGGCTGCTGGGTGCAAGTGAGATTACCCACGCTTTCAGACAACTCGGCTTCAAGGAATTCCGCACGGAGGGAAAGCCGCAGGCTATAAAAGACGCATTTGAGTGTACAAAAGAGTATGTTGCCGATTATGAACAAATCAAGGATTGCCGAAAAAACAGCATTGCCCTTTTAGGACAGCCCGGATCAGGGAAAACACACCTTTTGACTGCCGCTGCCAACGAATTAATGAGAACATGCTATGTGCCTGTCATTTATTTTCCGTTCGTGGAAGGCTTTACTGATCTGAAAAATGATTTTGCCCTATTAGAAGCGAAGCTGAACCGGATGAAGCAGGCGGATGTGCTGTTCATTGATGATCTGTTTAAACCGGTTAACGGCAAACCCCGCGCTACAGATTGGCAATTAGAGCAAATGTATTCGGTACTCAACTATCGCTACTTAAATCATAAACCGATTTTGCTTTCGAGCGAGCTGACAATTGAAGCACTTGTACGGGTCGATGAAGCGCTCGGCACGAGAATCTATGAGATGTGCAGTGACTATTTAGTGATTATCAAAGGAGCAGCCTACGAGCTTAACCATAGATTGGAGGGCGTCAGATAATGTGCAAGCTTTGTCAAACAAAGAAAGTCATTGTGGAACATACCGGTATTGGGGTCGTTTTTCATCCATGTCCGAACTGCCGGTCCGGCACTGACTTAACGCCTGTCATTCAAAAGCTGGAGCAAATGCTGACAGCGGGAAAAGCGAGGCTGAATATCTATGATTAAACAGCTGACTGCTCTAATCACTTTGCTGTTTCGGGCAAAGCGAACAGAAAAAAACATTGAACAATGGTATAAGGACGACGGGAAGTGAAAGTGTTGGCAAAGACAAAACAGGCAGAGAAAAGCCCTGCGCCGTGGCGTGCTGTCCCGTGCGGGGATACGAAACCGATCTATATTTATTCAGCTTACAGTGAAGAAGAAAAAGAAAGATTCCCATATTCAAACGGACGGCTGATTGCCGCTGTATTTGACCTTAGCTCTTATTCGCAAAAAAGCAATGCCGCTTTGATGGCCGCTGCGCCTGAATTGCTGGAAGCGTCTAAAGCAGCGCTTGATTTTCTGAAAGGGAATTCTGTTCATTCAAAGGAGCGCATCATTCAGCTATTAGAAAAAGCTGAAGCAAGCGCTGCACCGAAAAGGGGAGGAAATAAAACATGATTCATCCTAAAAAACTGCTGCATATCGATTCCGTCACGCTTAAGAGCCAGCTGGAGGACGGGAAAATCCGTGTCATTATTGTGGATGGCATCAAGCAAGAAGCATGGATCACAGAAGCGCCCGAGCATGGAAAAACGCTCGTCGAAACAAGAAAGGGCGACCTTGCCCGAGTGGAATTTGAAATCGGCTACAAATTAAATTAAAGCGAAAACAGAATACGTCCAAGACGGAAAGCCTGCGGACACTGATCAACTGCACAGCATTTGTGCGTTGATTGGTGTCCGTTTTTTATTTGCCAAAAATGAGGAGGATCATAGAATGCAAGACTTACTATTTGAATATAAACGAACGCTCAAACAAACAAGAAACCAATATAAACCGCTCGCTGAGGCAGATGAATCCGTGCTCTCAGCTGAAGAGCTGAAGGATAAAAAAATCATTAGAAATATGATTACTGATCTTGAATATGTAACAGAGTGGCTTGAAAAAGGAAGGCAGCCCGGCATCAGACGGGCGATTGACCGGCGTGATGCCTACCAGCGGCTGATGATCAAGGACCCGAGAATCATCGAATCATTTTCCAGCGCTATGATGTTTGAGCCGGACGGACAGGTATCAGAAGAGGACAGAGAGAGAATTCGAGAAGCATTAGCCCTGTTAACGGACAGAGAAAAGGAAATGTTTTTGCTGCATAAGGTAGAATGTTTTTCTTATGAACGGATCGCCGATCTTCTCGGCGTGAAAAAATCGACAGTGCAAACGACGATCAAACGTGCAATCGTAAAGATGCAAAGACAGCAGGAAGAAATGAATCGATCACTTGCATGAAAGCTTGTCATACGTTTGCCACCTATAAGTGAATAGCATGACACATAAGCGGCTGGCTGATCAGCCGCTTTTATGAATAAACAACCATGCTGGAGGTGGCGGTGATGCCGTAGCATGAAAACACAACAGCGCGAACAAGCATTAGCAATCTATCAACAACATCAAGGAAAGATCACAAATCGGGCGATTGCGGACACAATCGGTGTTTCCGCAAAAACAATCGGCATCTGGAAAAAACAAGACAAATGGAAAGAGGCCCTGTTTTCTGCGTCCAAAAACGAACAAAAACAGCGCCCTATAGACAACGATGAATTAAATGAACGCCAGCGGCTGTTTTGCCTGTATTACGTCAAAAGCTTCAATGCCACACAGTCAGCAATCAAAGCGGGCTATTCTCCGGACAGCGCTCATGTGACGGGCAGCCGGCTCTTAAAAAACGAAAAGGTCGCTGCTGAAATCAGACGCATAAAAAAAGAAATGGTCAATGAGATGTTTATTGAAGCGATGGATGTGCTGCAGGTTTATATCAAGATCGCGTTTGCGGATATTACGGACTATGTGACCTTTGGAAAAAAAGAGGTCCAGGCTGTCGGGAAATCGGGTCCGCTGTTTGATGAAGATGATAACCCGATTATGAAGGAAATCAGCTTTGTCGATGTCAAAGACTCCGGGCTCGTTGACGGCACCATTGTAACGGAAGCAAAGCTTGGCAAAGAAGGCATTGCCATCAAGCTTGCAGATAAAATGAAGGCGCTTGAGAAGCTATCCTTATATTTTGATTTGTTTCCAGATCAATTTAAACAAAAAATAGAAAATGAGAAATTGAAGCTTGCCAAACAAAAAGCGGAGAAAACAGATGACAGCCAAGAGCCGATTGAAATTATGATCAAACGAAAAGAGCGCAAGTCATGATTGTAAAAGAAATCAACCCACATTTCGAAGATTACGTGTTCAATTGGGAGCAGACGTACCAGTTTCTTGTCGGCGGCTACGGCTCATCCAAAAGCTATCATACCGCATTGAAAATCGTGCTAAAGCTGCTGAAGGAAAAACGGACGGCCCTTGTGATCCGGGAGGTGTTCGATACCCATCGGGATTCGACCTTCGCCTTGTTTCAAGAGGTGATCGAAGAGCTCGGTCTCACAAAGGCTGTGGCATCTCTTTCTTCCCCGCTGCAGCTGCGATTTCACAATGGCAGCCGGATCATGTTCAAAGGAATGGACAATCCGGCAAAATTAAAATCGGTTCATAACATTTCATTAATATGGATTGAAGAGTGCTCAGAGGTGAAGTATGAGGGGTTCAAGGAGTTAATCGGACGTCTTCGCCATCCTGAGCTGAAGCTTCATATGATCTGTACCACCAATCCCGTCGGCACCTCCAATTGGACGTATAGGCATTTTTTTCGGGATGAACGCAAGAAACGGTTTGTGCTGGATGACAGCGAACTTTACGAAAAGCGGACGATTGTAAAGGGAGATACGTATTACCATCATTCCACCGCTAACGACAATCTTTTTCTCCCGGAAAGCTATCTGAAACAGCTTGACGGACTCAAAGAGTATGATCCCGACCTGTACCGGATTGCCCGCAAAGGACGATTCGGCGTCAACGGGATCAGGGTGCTGCCGCAGTTCGAGGTACTCCCGCATGATCAAGTGAAAAAATGTATCGCAGCCATCAGCAAGCCAATCTTTCGTACAGGCATGGATTTTGGATTCGAGGAATCCTATAATGCCGTCGTCCGGCTTGCTGTAGATCCTGAAAAAAAATACCTCTACATTTATTGGGAGTATTATCAAAATAAAATGACAGATGATAGGACGGCTGAGGAGCTGCGTGAGTTTATTGAGACACAGGAATTGATCAAAGCCGACTCGGCTGAGCCGAAAAGCATCCAATATTTCCGCCAGCAGGGCTTTTGGATGGTTGGAGCCAGAAAGTTTCCCGGCTCCAGGCTTCAATATACCAAAAAGGTAAAACGGTTCAAAAAAATCTTCTGTTCGGACCGCTGTGAAAATGTCATCTATGAGCTCAAGACACTTACGTATGCCAAAGATAAAAACGGAGCTCTGATTGAGGATGAATTCACGATTGACCCGCATACGCTTTCTGCCATTTGGTATGCGCTTGATGATTATGAGGTTGCTGATATGAAAGAGACAGCACACAAACGAATCCGGCCGAACCGAGAAAGGAGGAGGTCATAAATCATGCACAATCAAACAGTCAGAGCAACTGTATTTAAAGCCAATGCCGCGGCTCCTCAGACAAAGCAAATCTATGAAGATGACTTTTCTGAGCTGTACGGAGAGGACATTATCGCTCCGCCCTACAATATCATCGAGCTCAAAACCATTGCCGAATACTCGACCATTCTTCAGCAATGCATTGATGCGTACAGAGTGAATATTACAGGCTTTGGATTCGATGTTGAGTACACATTTGATGTCAACGCAAGTGATGTCGATCAGGCAAAAAAGAAAAGAGCGGAAAAAGACTGGGCCAGACTCGAAGCCTTTTATAAATGTCTTCACTTTGATGAATCAGCTGAAATGATTTTAGGCTATGCCATCGAAGACAGAGAAAAAACAGGCAACGGATTTATGGAAGTGCTTCGCGACGGGGCGGGAAAACCTGCCGGCATCGAATATTTAGATGTGAAATATATGCGTGTATGCGGAGCTGGCGAGCCTGTTGAGGTCTCATTTATATATGAAGAAAACGGGAAAATGAAAAGGATCAAAAGGCAAAAACGCTTCCGAAAATATGTGCAGATGATCAATGGAAAGAAAGTATTTTTTAAAGAATACGGCGATCCGCGAAAAATGGATATGCGTACAGGTGAATATGTAAACACATTGGCAGAGAAGTATCAAGCAAATGAAGCCATTCACCTCAAAATCGGAAGCGGCGTATACGGTGTCCCCCGCTGGATCGGCAATATTGTCAATTTATACGGAGCCCGAAAAGCAGAAGAGCTCAATTTTATGTATTTTAAGCAGGGGCGTCACGTCCCCGCTGCGATTACAGTGGAAAACGGGATGCTGTCTGAAGCTTCTTACCGGGAACTGCAGGAATACATGAATGATCTTGAAGGCGTGGAAAACGCCCATAAATTTCTCCTGATCGAAGCGGAAGGAATCGCAAAAGAAAAGGATCTCCACGGAGGCGAGGATATTACGCCGGTTTCCGTGGAAATCAAATCCTTGGCGGAAATTCTCCAAAACGACGCCCTGTTTCTTGAATACGATGAAAAAAGCAGAAATAAGCTGCGTTCCGCGTTCCGTCTCCCGCCGCTGTATACAGGCGAGGCCCAGGAATATAACAGGGCGACAGCTGATACTGCTAGAAAAATTACGGAGGAGCAGGTCTTTCAGCCGGAGCGAAAAACGCTCGTAAATAAACTGAACACGCTGCTTTTGCCGGAGCTGAATATCCATGACGTCAGGCTGACATTAAAAGGACCGGACTTTCGTGATCCGCTTGAGATTGCGAAGGTGCTCGGTCCTTTTATTACAGCCGGAGCAGTCTCGCCGAATGATTTACGCGACCTTGCCGGACGGGTGCTTGGCAAAACACTTGAGGAGTGGCCGGAGGACATTTATAAACGGCCTGCAGGACAGGATGCGGAAAAGACAAACCTGGCTGCGCTCATGCAGGAGTTGAAAGAAAGCATCGAAGATATCAAAACGTCCTGAAGGGAGGTGAATCAAGCAGGTGGCGCGAGAATTAAGAAATGCCAAAATCAGCTTTGTCAGTTATGTGGACAAGGCGGCTAACCAGACAGAATTTTTCTTTACGAAGTCAGCCGAACCTCCGTCATTTGAAAAAAAGGTTCGGCTGTTTACAAAAAGTGAGCAGGATGAACAAAAGCTCGTGTACGGAATCGTGTATGAGCCTGATGTTCCTGATGCCCACGGCGATTTTATGACCGCCGAGGAAATTGAAAAAGCGGCGCACGGTTTTCTCGCGGAGGCACGGGAGATTGATATCAATCACAGCTTTGAGGGGGGAACCGGCGTCGTGGTCGAGTCCTATGTGGCGCCCGATGATTTTATGATCGGATCAAAGCGGATTACAAAGGGCTCATGGGTGCTCGTGACAAGAGCGTCTGACGAGGTGTGGGAACAGATTAAGGCTGGAATCATCACCGGCTACAGCATGGCTGGCACTGCAGATGTGTATGAAGAAGAACCGGTCGAAAAAGTAGGGTTCTTTAGTGTATTCAAGCAAATGCTTGCTGACAAAACAGGGAAGGAGACTGAAGAAATGAGAAAAGAAGACATGAGAGAATCATTCGAGCATGCGCTTTACCCTCTGCTCAAACGGCTTGAGCGGATTGAAAAAAACACAGACACGGAGGAAAAGCCGGAGCAGACGGGTGATGACGAGCGTCTGAAAAAGCTCGTTGAAGACATGCTTGCCCCGCTGATCGAACGCATCGAGGCTTTGGAAAAAGCGCGAGGCGCGTCTAAGCAGACAGCGGACGATACGGGCGGCAATACAGAGCAAGTCAAAAAATCAATATGGAGCGGACTGCTGTAAAACCAGTCAAGGAGGAGGAAATCAATTGAGAAATCAAGAGATCATTCGGAAAGCGGAAATGTCGCTTTCTGCTTTAAAAAGCGGCGGGCTTATGAACCCTTCGCAAGCATCGGCTTTTATCCGCATGGTGCAAAACACGCCGACCATTTTCAGTGAATCCCGCGTGATTCAAATGGAAAACGATTCGCAAAAATTTGAAAAAATCGGCTTCGGCCAGCGTATTCTGCGGGCTGCGCAAGAAGGAAAAGCATTGTCAAACGACGAGCTGACAGTTCCGACGACAAGCACGGTCCAGCTGAACACGAAGGAAGTCATTGCGGAAATCAACATTACGTATGACACACTTGAAAACAATATTGAAAAAGACGGCTTGCAGCAGACGATCATGCAAATTTTAGCAGAGCGCGCAGCAGTTGATATTGAAGAGCTGATCGTTAACGGCGATACAGCATCAGCTGATCCGTATCTGGCGCAGCTGGACGGCATCCGCAAACAGGCGGTTTCCCATATCGTTGACATGAACGGTGAAGAACTGTCCAGAGCGACATTCAAGAAAGGCTTAAAGGCAGTTCCGCCAAAATATTTGCGCATCCCTCAGGAATTCAGATTCTATACGTCTCACGGCCTAGAAGTTGAATGGAAGGACCGCGTGGCGGACCGCCAGACAAACCTTGGGGACCAGGCTGTTCAGGGCGGCTTGTCAACAGCATTCGGCGTACCGGTCAAAGGGGTATCCAATATTCAGCCATACACAGTCGGTGAGGGAGACGCGCAATATGACGCTTCTGATATCATTCTCACACATCCAAAAAATATCATTCTCGGCTTCTCCCGCAATATCCGAATTGAAGTCGACAAAGACATCCGCTCCCGTAAATTCATTATTGTCTTAACGGCCAAGCTGGACAGCAAGTTCGAGGAAGAGGATGCCTGCGCGAAATTAATTAACGTAAAAGAATAATAGAAACGAGGTGGTCAGCTCATGCTCATTGAACCGACTGACGTAGCCTCCTATTCGGTCTATGATCGGGTGAAAAACAGGCCGGAAGAGCTGCTGGCGCAGGATATCATCGAGGCGGAGGCAGAAGCGGCTCTCATCACAGGCCACCGCTTTGAAGACAGCTTGTATGATCCGCTGCCCGGTAAGGTGAAGTTGGCTTTGCTTAAGCTTGCCCAGTATTTTGCGCTTGTCAACAGCGATGAATCTGCCTCATCAAGCTATCAGTCTGAGAAAATGGGGGATTATTCCTACACGGTTTCCGGAGAAGGCGGGATTCAGCGGCCTGAGGTGTATCATTTGCTCGAAGAGTTTATCAAGCCGGGCTACGTCCCTGAATCCTCCAGACTGAAGGTGAGATCTTTATGAGCTACAAGCAGATGCTCATTCACCGTTGCGACATTTATCATGAAGCAGTGCAAGCGCCGTCTGCAGGCCGATTTGGGATTCCGGCAGACAGGCTGCAGCCGGTGATTTCATATCCGGAGACACCCGATGAACAAGATGTCCCTTGTTATTTTACCGAAAAAACGCAGCAGCTGATTCAGGAGGAGCCGGATCAAACTGTATATCATAGCTTTCTCGTCCATTTTCCGTTGTCAGCGGACATCCGCGTGAACGATAAAATCATTTGGGAGAATCATAAATATATACTAAAGCTGCCGAAAAGGATCAGACATCATCATTGGGAGGTCATCGCAGTCAGGGATGAAAGCTTATGAAAATAGCGGGATTGAAACAGCTGAACACGGCATTAAAAGAAGCGGCTTCAGGCGGTTTTTCCAGACAGGCGTCCCGGTGGCTTGAGGAGTGCGGGCAAGATTTTCTGGAGATCGTCCAATCTGAACTCATCAGCGCACAAACGATTGATACAGAAAAACTGCTCAGTTCCTTTGAGAAAGGCGCAGAGGACAATCTCTGGATTGTGCAAAGCGGCGGGCTTTCGCTTGAGGTGGGGACACAGCTTGATTACGCCTCATTTCTTAATGACGGCCATTGGACGTCAAAACAAGATGTGAGATGGGTGCCGGGGCGTTTTCAAGGCTCACGGTTTATTTATGATCCAGCGGCTTCAACGGGAATGGCGCTCAAGAGAAAATGGATACCGGGCACGAGCTACTGGGATCATGCACTGCTTTTATATGAACAGCTGTTTGAAAAATCGCTGGAAAGCAAACTGCGCCAGTGGCTGAAGAAGCTGTAAAGGAGGAGCAGGATGAACAGTGAAACAGGATCGATCATGGCGTTTTTGTACAGCCGGTGGTCTGTTCCCATTTATGAACGCGAGCTTCCTGATCACTTTCAGGTGCCGTCGTTATACGTCCCGCCACCATCTGTTTTCGAGGAAACAGATACGGTCTCCACATTTAAAAAAACCTACAGTCTCAATGTAAAACTGTTTCATCTGGACTCCGTTCAGGCGCTGGATGAAGCGGACAGGCTCGCGGATGCCATAAGAGAAGCGAGAAATATGATTCCGCTGCTGAGTGAATCCGGCGAGAAGACGGGGGATATGGTTCGCATCTCCCAAATCGAGACAAGGGTAGGAGACAGGGGCGAGGCGGCCATGGTGATCAGGTGGAGCAGCCGATATTATTATCACAAAATAGAACAGCCTGTCTTACAGGATATCGACATGAACAGCGGGGTGAAATAAACGGTGTCAAAGGACAAACAACAGAAGAAGGCTGTACATACAAAGAGCCGGGAAGCTCTATTTGATACAGCGGATTTGATTAAGCACGCGAAGGAACTGTTCGGCGTTAAGCCGGATATTCTTCAGGGGGCTTTATTTGGCGTGGATCAACCACGTATGACGAAATCAGAAGCCAACCAATTGATTCAAACATTTCTAACCAAGGAGGTCATGTCATCATGAATGGCGGAACATTTACAACAGGCAAAGAAAAAGAACGTGCAGGCATTTATTTTAACTTTAAAACGACGGCACAGGAGCGGGTATCACTCAGTGAACGGGGAACAGTCGCACTTCCGGTCGCATCAAGCTGGGGCGAAGCGAAAACGTTCGTCTCCATTTCCAGCGTTGAAGACCTGAACAAAAAAGTGGGTCTCAGCATTGATGACCCGTCTTTATTGCTGCTGCGTGAAGCGAAGAAAAATGCGAAAACGGTATTGATGTACCGTCTAACCGAAGGTGTCCGAGCGTCTGCTGATATTGCTGAAGGCGTCAAAGCAACTGCAGTATATGGCGGAACAAAAGGAAATGACATTATCATCCGCATCAATCAAAATGTGCTGGATGCTAATTCTTTCGATGTGACAACATATATGGACGAATCAGAGGTTGATAAACAGACTGTCAAAAAGGCTGAAGAATTAACAGCTAACGGCTATGTCACTTTTACCGGAACAGGCGATCTTTCTTCAACGATTCCTCTCACTGGATCAGAAGGAGACACTGCAGCTGAGACGCTGAATGCATCCGCGGGAATCCGTTTATCTGGCGGTACGGATAAAGCCCCTGTCAACTCTGACTATACAGATTTCTTAGCCGCGGCTGAAACGGAGAGCTTTGATGTGATTGCACTGCCTGTTGCAGAAGGTGACCAGTTGAAGGCGACGTTTGCTGCTTTCATTAAACGCCTTCGCGACGGCCAAGGACAAAAAGTGCAAGGCGTCACAGCCAATTATGCCGGTGATTATGAAGGCATCATCAACGTAACTGAGGGTGTGCTGCTTGAAGATGGCACGGAAGTTACACCGGACAAAGCAACAGCTTGGGTAGCTGGAGCGAGTGCAGGAGCAACCTTTAACCAATCACTCACATTTGTAGAGTACGAAGGCGCCGTTGATGTGTTACACCGCCTTGACCACGATACGATTGTTGAACGTCTGGGCAAAGGTGAATTTTTATTCACATTCGACGCCCGTGACAAATCCGTCAGCGTAGAAAAGGACATTAACTCACTCGTGACGTTCACAGCTGAGAAAAACAAGAAATTTGCGAAGAACAAAATCGTTCGTGTCCTGGATGCTGTGAATAATGATTTAACACGCGAGCTGAAAGCCTTAATTAAATCAAGAAAAGGCAGCGGAAGCGATATCCCGGCATCTGAAGACGGACTGCAGTATGTAAAAACGATGATCACGCAATACATGACAACACTTCAGGATGCAGGCGGCATCACTGGCTTTGATTCCGATGAAGATATCACAATTTCAATGAATGAAGATCGTGACGGCTTCTTGATTGACCTGGCTGTACAGCCTGTCGATGCAGCAGAAAAATTCTACTTTAATGTGGAGGTAAACTAATATGGCATTAAAAGCACAAAACACAATCTCAGGAAAAGAAGGCCGCTTATTTCTCGATGGTGAGGAAATGGCGCACATCAAAACATTTGAAGCAAACGTTGAGAAAAACAAATCCGAAGTCAACATTATGGGCCGCCGCATGACAGGCCATAAAACAACAGGGGCAAATGGAACAGGGACCGCAACGTTCTACAAAGTCACATCAAAATTCGTGCTATTGATGATGGACTATGTCAAAAAAGGCAGCGATCCTTATTTCACACTCCAAGCCGTGCTGGATGATCAATCCTCAGGCCGGGGCACAGAGCGAGTCACGCTGTACGACGTCAACTTTGACTCTGCCAAAATCGCAAGCCTTGATGTCGATTCAGAAGCGTTAGAGGAAGAAGTTCCATTTACATTCGAAGACTTCGACGTCCCTGAAAAGCTATCTGACACGTTTTAATCAAAGCTGAATCAGCACATACGCAGACCTTTCTCAGAAAGGTCTGTTTTTTAAAGATGAAACCAAACAATAGACAAGGGAGTTTTTTACATGAGCGAGAAGAACGAAAACGTATATGATCTTTCCTTTTTTATGCCGGGAAAAACAATTGAAGCTGAGGAAATCAAGGTGCCGATCTCAAAGCGTTTTGTTGATAAAAAAGGGAACATCGTACCATTTATTTTTAAAGCGATCACGACGGAGCGCATTGATGAATTGGAGAAAGAAACAACAACGTATAAAAATGTCAAAGGCAGAGGCCGTGTAAAAGATTTAGACAGCCAACGCTTTTATGCCCGAATCGCAGTTGAATCAACCGTTTATCCGGACTTCCGTTCAAAAGAGCTTCGAGAAGCTTACAAAACGGCTGACCCGGTAGAAGTTGCGAAACGCGTGCTCTCAGTTGGAGGCGAGTATGCGAACTGGTTAAACAAAGCGATTGAGATTAATGGATTTGAAGATGAATTAGAGGATCTGGAAGAAGAAGCAAAAAACTAATCAAGGATGGGCATAAAGAAGCCGTGTATCTCTACTATGCGATGCACGAGCTTCATTATTCTCCATCAGATTTATTAGAACTGTATGAAGCGCCTCGAAACTTCAAGGCGCTGTTGTATGGACTGATTGGATATAAGCTTGAATTAATGGAAAAAGAATCGAGGAAAGGAGGTACATAATATCGCTAAATTGACAGCTCGTTTTGACCTGGAAGATAAAGTTTCTAAAAAGTTAAAACGAATTCATAAAGGGTTTCAAATGGTCGAAAAAAAGGTGAAAACCATTAATCGACAAATCAAAATCAGTATTAAGGCAGAGGATCAAGCCTTTTACAGATTGAGAAAGATCAATGACTATATTGTTTTGAAATTCGCAAAATCACTTGAAGTTAAAGTGGTTCTTGATGATCAGGCTACTGCCGGACTTAATGTTATTGAGCATAAGCTGAAACGGCTCCCAATAGAAAGAAATATTACTGTAAGTCTAATTGAACATGTAACAGATGCTTATAAAAAAATAAGAAAAATGTTGAGCGGAAATCAGTTTTCAGTCGGTTTTTTCGTCAATGATCAAATCACCCCAGCTACAAAACGAATATTGGGATATTTGCAAAAGAACCTTAAAAATGGATATTCAGTTAAATTAAAAGTGATTGATGAAATAACAAAAACTGTTAATCGAATTACAGCCCTTTTAGGAGATTTTGAAAAAACATATATAGTTAAATTAAAAGTGATTGATGAAATAACAAAAACCGTTAATCGAATTACAGCACTTTTAAGAGATTTTGAAAAAACATATACAGTTAATATTATCGCTAAAGAAAAATTAGCTGCTGATAAGATCAACGAGAAGAAACCGGAAGAAAAAAAGAATTGGTTTATGCAAACATTAGAAGACTTCGGAACAGCTTTTAAAGATAAAGTGATAGAAACGATTCTTGACTCGTTATTTGAAAAAATTCCTGGATTGAAAAAAAATGATAATGAAGCAAATACTGCGCCTGGGAATACGCAGAGTAATGAGAAAGTTAATAAACGCAACACCGGGCAGAGATGCTGTTGCTGCTGCTGTGGGTGCGGAGGTAATAGCTCTGGAAGCAAAGTCAACAAAAGATATAAAAAAAGAAAAAGTCCGACAAGTGCAAGGACTAAAGGACGAACACTGAGAGTTCCAGGCGAGGTATTACGAAGACGTCAGAGCGGTACATCAGGAGAAAATGCCACAAGCGGAAGAAATTCTGGTTCTAAGTTCAGAAACTGGTTCGGAGGTATGAGGTCCGCTGCCACCGACTCATCAAAATGGGGGAAAGTTTTAACGCCTTTAAAAGGTTTGGGGAAATTTGCGAAAGGTATCCCTCTTTTGGGAACTGCATTAGCGGCAACCGACTTACTCGGGATGAACAAAGAAAATGCAGGTGAGAAAGTTGGTTCCTTTGCCGGGAATCTTGGCGGAGCTGCTGCAGGAGGAGCCGCGGGTGCAGCCATTGGTTCTGTCGTCCCCGTTGTTGGCACTGCTGTCGGCGGCGTTGTCGGTAGTATTGCAGGCGGCATCGGGGGTTCAGATTTAGGATCATCCATTGGCAAATGGTTTGATGATGGCGGCGCTTCTAAAGCATGGGATGGAATTCAGGACGGTGCAGGAAAAGCCGTTGATTGGATCGAGGATACTTGGTCTGATTTCTCAGATTGGTTTATGGATAATGTCTGGACCCCTGTTAGTGATTGGGCCGGCGATAAGATTGATAAGATCACTGACAAATTCGAGGATGCTAAGAAATGGCTGACTGATACCTGGAATGACGTATCATCCTGGTTTGTGGATAACGTGTGGACACCTATTTATAACACGGCAGTTCCGATTATAAATTTAGTAGTAGGTGCCTTTCTATTTGCTTGGGATGGTATCCAAGCACTCTGGAAGATTGTCTCAACTTGGTTCATGGATAATGTCTGGAATCCATTAGTTGACGGTGTCACCGATGCTGCTGATTGGATTTGGACAAAAATAAATGATGCTTGGACTTGGATCTCAGATACATGGTCCACTGTCTCAACCTGGTTCATGGATAATGTCTGGAATCCAATTAGTAACGCAGTGGCAACTGTGGCTGGCTGGATCCAAGCACATATTGATTATGCACGAATCTGGATCCAATTAAAATGGCTTCAGGTGGCAACTTGGTTTTATGACAACGTTTGGAATCCGATCAGTACCGCAGTTAGTAACGTAGCAAATTGGATTTGGACGAAGATCAACGAAGCATGGACATTTATTTCGGATTTATGGTCTACAGTCTCCACTTGGTTTATGGAAAATGTGTGGACGCCGGTAAGTGATGCTGTCACTAATGTGGCAAACTGGATCTGGACAAAGCTTAACGAAGCATGGACGTGGATATCTGATAAATGGAGTGCTGTTTCGGCTTGGTTCAGTGAAAATGTTTGGAATCCAATTGTTTCAAAAGTGGAGGATGCCAAAAAATCCATTTCGGAAAAATTTGAATCGGCAAAAACCGCAGTGACAGACGCATGGAAAGACGTTGAAACTTGGTTCCGTGAAAATGTTGGTGATCCATTAGGTGATATTGCTGACGGAATTAAGAGGAAGTTTGAAAAGACCTTCTGGTGGGTCATTAAGCTAAAAGGACTAGCTGACGCTGGAGGGGAGATCATAGGCAATATCATAGGGAGAGGCGAGGAAGCTACGGGATTGACAACAAAGAAATCCGGTAAGTCTTCATCTGGTAAAAATACTAGCGGTGGTGGAGGAATTGCTGGTCTTGTTCAGTCGCAATCATCAGGGCCAACAAGTGTTTTTCCTAAACAAAAAAGCGTCCTTGAAAGGAAAGCGACGGGCGGCTATATTACGAAACCAACCATTTCATGGATTGGTGAAGCGGGCAAGGAGTTTGTGATCCCTGTTGATAACAACAAGGGTCGCGGTAAAATGCTTCTTTCTCAGGCCGCTTCTAAACTAGGGATGAGCGTTGTTGATGACATGGCTTCTGCTTCATCTGCAGGTGGAGAAGCTGCTGTTTCTCCATTAGCCGGCGGATCAACAGTTTCTGCTACAGTATCTCCTACCGTTGACACCTCGAGCCTTAATGAACAGGCTGCTTCTTTTGGTCAAAAGTTCACGCAGGGCTTTGATCAAGGTATTGGGGATAATGTCGTTTCTATGGACGCTTGGAAACAGAAAAATGTTGGACAGCCTATGAAAAACTTGATCTCTTACTCTCCGAATTACGGAAAACAAGTGGTCAATGGTTATGCTAACGGCCAGAACAGTACGGCAACCGGAACAGATGGCTTCTTGCAGACGAAAGTCAAAACACCATTCCAGAACACTGTAAATAAATCCTCTTCATGGGGAACTGGTACGATCAAAGGGTTTGCTTCCGGTCAAAATAGTTCACAAACTGGCACTGATCAGTATGTAAATACTCATGTGAATAAGCCGTTTTTAAAGTCTAAAGAATCATCAAACGGTTGGGGAACCGGAATGATCGGGAATTTTGTTTCAGGCATGACTTCAAAAGCAAGTGAAGTTCATGAAGCTGCCAAGGAACTAGCAAAAAAAGTCGAGAAAGCTTTCCGTGAGGAGCTAGATATCCATTCACCTTCTCGTGTCATGATGAGCTTAGGGCGTTTTGCCTCCGTTGGTGTTGTAAAAGGTCTGGATTCTGTCGATGTGAAAAAATATGCTGAAAAGCAAGCTAGATCACTGGCAGCTGCTTATTCCGGAATGGGTGCAGTAGGTGGAAATGTGAAGCAGTGGCTTATGGCTGCAATGATGGCCACAAAAACACCATTAAGCTGGCTTCCGGGATTGATGACAATTGCAAAGTTTGAATCAGGAGGCAACCCTAACGCCATTAACCTGTGGGATAGTAACGCGAAGGCAGGCAATCCATCCCAAGGGCTCATGCAGACAGTACCAACCACTTTTAACGCACACAAAGCGCCAGGCATGGGTAACATTAGAAACCCGATTCATAACGCTGCTGCCGCAATCGGCTACATCAAAAGCAGATACGGCTCTATTGACAATGTGCCGGGTATTAAAAGCCTGAATCATGGCGGACCGTATGTCGGTTACGCGAACGGCGGGCTGATTACAAAAGAACAAATTGCCCGTGTCGGAGAAGGAAACAAGCGGGAATGGATCATTCCGGAGGAGCGAGGTATCCGCGGCCGCTACCTCCTTCAGAGAGCTGCGCAAGCTCTGGGAATGGAAGTGACAGATCCGTCTCAATCTCAGCAGTCTGAGCTTTCTTCAGGACAAGTTTCCGCTGTTACATCCGGTACACGGCAAACGATACAAACAGCCGGAACGAAAGAAATAAAGATTGAGTTTAACGGAGACCAGCACTTCCATAATGGACAGGACGCTGAAAGCCTTGCAGCGAAAATCAAGCAGGCGCTTATAGATGAACTACAAAAGGATATCAATATTGGAACGAAGGGAGTCGTTGCATTTGACTAAATCCGTATATGAATTTTGGATTTCACAAGGGAAGGACAAGTTGCGGCTCCCCGTTCTTCCCGACCAGCTGAATATTTCAAATACGGTTCAGAATGAGACGGTTAAAGTAGCCAAGTTCGGTGACCTTACATTTATTGACGAACAGGGAGCGAAAGAAATTTCGTTTTCTTCGTTTTTTCCGAAGAAATACAGTCCGATAGCTGAATATCAAAACTTCCCGTCGCCGGAAAATGCGATAACAAAAATTGAGAAATGGATGAAGGCAAAAAAACCGGTCCAGTTTTTGATTACGGGAACTAAAGTGAATCTGACTTGCAGCATTGAAGGTTTTTCCTATAGCGAAGGCCAGCAGGATATAGGTGATCGCACCTTTGATATTCAATTAAAAGAATACAAAACCGCTTCCCCGCGGAAAATCAAGCAGAAGAAAAAAACAAAGGCAAAACGTCCGTCGAAGTCTGCGCCGAAGACGTACACAGTGAAAAAGGGAGACACGCTATGGGATATTGCAGGCAGATTTTACGGGAACAGCACTCAATGGCGCAAAATTTGGAACGCCAATAAAACATCAATGATCAAACGAAGCAAACGGAACATCAGGCAGCCGGGTCACTGGATTTTTCCCGGCCAAAAATTAAAGATACCGCAATGAAACAGGTGATGTATGATGATAGAACTGTTCGTCATTAAAGACACAGAGTGGCTTGAGCTGGTTGCTGAAAGCGTATCGCTTGAGGGCCATCGTTATCAGGCGCCGCGCTCCATTGAAGCGACCATCGTCACCAAACAGGGCGACCAGACGTATTACAGTGTCTCAGAAGGAGATACGGTCTTGTTTAAATGGAAGGGAAAAGAGCTGTTTCGGGGCATTGTTTTTGCAAGAACCCCGGACGAGCATACGCTTGCCTTCAGCGCTTATGACATGCTTCAGTACCTGGTCAAAAACCAGGATATGTACGTGTTTTCCAATCAGCGGGCTGACCAGATCATCAGAAGGATTGCTAGTGACTTCCAGATACCGACAACCTCGATCGCAAACACAGGCCATACGATCAAAAGTCTTGTCATTAAAAATGATACGACATTGTATGACATCATATTAAAAGCGCTGAAACAGACGAAAAGCCAGACAGGACGACATTACCAGCTGTATTCGGAAAAAGGAAAGCTCGGTCTGCGCGCTTGGCCAGATCCGTCAGAGGTATGGGTGCTTGAAACGGGCGTCAATATCACGGGCTACCAATACAGCACTTCTATAAACGACACTGCTACTCGGGTGGTGCTTCGCCGGCAGAAGGACAATAAGACATATAAAGCCTCTGCCAAGGACAGTTCAGGCTTAAATAAATACGGTGTGCTTCAATATACGGAAACGGTCACAGATGACATCAACCAGGCACAGCTTCAGCAGCGGGCAGATGTACGTCTTGCTGAAAAAAAGGGCGTGAAAAAAGAACTGAAAAATATTCAGGCAGTGGGCATCCCGGAAGTGCAGAGCGGCTTGCCTGTATATATTTCGATTCCGGAGGCCGGCATCAAGAAAACCTATTGGGTAGATACGGACCGGCATGAATTTAAAGGAACGAAACATACGATGACTATCGATGTTGTCGAAAAGAATACGATGCCGGAAGGAGTTTCCTGATGAGATTAAGTGAGGCTATAAAACATTTGGCAGTCGGCGCAGTTGACGCTGAGTCTCCGGTAGAACTGCTCCCGGCTGAAGTCGTTTCGGTTTCTCCTGTGGAAATCAAATTAAAAGAAAACAGCAAACTGATCATACCGGAAGACGCCATCATTATCCCAAAACGAATGCAGTCCGGAGGAGACGATGCACTCGAACCGGGGGATCGCCTCATGACCGCGGCTCTGACTGGCGGGCAATCGTTTTTTATTTTAGATAAGGTATAGACAAAACCGCTTCAGTACGAAGGGGTTTTTATTTAGCATGTAAAAGGAGTGGGCATCATGGCCCTGACACCAGAAGTGGAGTTTGAAGATATTGAAGATGAGAGCGAAGTCATTGAAACCTCGCAAACGTACAAAATAGATTTTGAAAACGGAAGAATTACGAATGAGCTGATTACCGGGCTTGAAGCGATCAGGCAGTTCGTGTATATCGCCTTACAGACAGAACGCTATGCATATTCCATATACAGCCATAATGTCGGAAACGAGCTTCAGGACGTGCTGACAGATCATGAGACGACTGATGCGTATAAAAAGATGGAGATTCCGAGACTGATAGAAGAGGCGCTGGTTTATGATGACCGGATATCGGCTGTAACAGATTTTGAGATTGAAAAACAAGGCGACGCGTTTCATGTGTCCTTCGTGGTGGAGACGGATGAAGGAACGCTTGAGATTGAGGAGGTGATTGGCGAAGATGTTTGAAGATCAGACTTTTGAAGCGATTATGGAGCGTATGCTGAACAGCATTTCCGCAGATATTGACACAAGAGAAGGCAGCGTCATTTATAATGCATTAGCCCCGGCGGCGGCCGAGCTTGCGAAGTCTTATATATGGCTGGATACTGTGCTTGAGCTAGTTTTTTCTGATACCGCACAAGGCGAATTTTTAGACAGGCGTGCAGCGGAAGCGGGAATTGAACGGACAGCCGCGACAAAGGCGGTCAGAGCGGGAGAGTTTACATCTGGAGTTACTATTCCTGTCGGCTCCCGCTTTTACGTGGATAATCTTTATTTTCAATATACGGCAGACGGGACGCTCATCTGTGAAACACCTGGTGAAGCGGGAAACGCCAATCTGACCGGACGCAATTTACTGTCATTGGATACCATTCCCGGTTTAGAAACGGCCATTGTCAAAGAAATCCTGATTCCGGGGCGCGAGGAAGAGGGAGATGACAGCTTGCGAGAACGGTATTTTACAAGGGTTCGGCGTGAGGCCGTCAGTGCCAATAAAATGCATTATAAAGAGTGGGCTGAGGAAGTGGACGGTGTGGGAAAGGCAAAGATCTTCCCGCTTTGGAACGGTGAAGGCACGGTCAAAATTGTCGTCACCAATGCGAATCTTGAGCCCGCTTCTCCTATTTTAATTCAAAAAGTGAAAGATTATATCGACCCTGAACCAGGACAGGGAGAGGGACAGGCGCCAATCGGAGCCGTTGTCACGGTGGAAAGCGCGGTCTGGAAGGAAGTTGAGATTTCTGCCGAAGTGCTGCCTGAGATCAATCACTCAATTGATGAAGTGAAGTCGGAAATTGAGGAAGGCGTTTTAAACCTCTTTAAAAAAATGGCGTTTGAAGACAACGTTATCCGCCTTTCTCAAATTAACAATATCGTCTATAATTCACCATCAGTCAGTGACTACTCCAATATTCAAATCAACGGCACGTCTGAAAATCTGGTGCTGAGCAACGTGGAAATTCCTAAGCTTGGGCAGGTGAAGATTATTGAGCAAACAAGATGACATGACAGCTTATCTGCCGCCGTTTCTCACCAGCCTTAAAGAAATGGCTGAGCTGCTGAAAGCGGAAGCGCCTGAGTTTGATAAACAAAATGACAGCATATTTGATCTGACGGATCAGTTATTCGTACCGACGGCGACTTGGGGACTCAGCCGCTGGGAAAAAATTTTAAACGTCCCGCGGGAATCAGGCGACACTGATGAGATCAGACGATTGCGGCTCATTTCCAAAATGTCGAACATCCCGCCAATCACATACAGGGCCATTGAGCAGGCGGTAAACCGTTTCTTGAAAAAACCGTCTGCACAGGTCCGCCTGCTTCCCGGCGAATACCGATTTAACGTCGATATCAATGTTGATGACCTCCAGCACATGAATGAGCTGATCGAAGCCATAGAAAACATGAAACCCGCTCATTTGGCGTATACGCTCAGAGGCGGATTGAATGAGACGCTGCAAATCAAAGATACAGTCATCCTGAATCACCGCAGATACCGAACGGCCAGTGAACTCAAGGTCGGTTATTCTGTCACTCTTAACAACAATGAGGTGGTTTTAACTTGATTTCAACCATATACAGAGAACGTACAGCGGCTGATCTAAAAAGCAGAATCGATCACGTGCTGCTCAACGGCCAAAAAACAGAAATAGTAGAGCTCGCCATTGACGGTGCGACCGTCACCGTTCTGACAAAACGTGAGGAAGACATTAAGCATATCGAAACGGTACAAATTTTTGACGAGCTGGGCAACATCATCACAGAGAGAAAGACTGACCTGGACGTCAGCGAAAACAGAACACTTGATTTCAGATTTACTTTTGAGGTGGTGTAAACATGGCATACGAAGAAAAAACAGACTGGCTTCCGGACGACCCCATCAACGAAGATGACGTCAACCGCTGGGAAAAAGGCATAAAAGACGCCCACACAGACATGGCTGCCCACAAAAACGACATGAACAACCCCCACAACACAACAAAGGCGCAAATCGGGCTGGGGAATGTGGACAATGTGCAACAGGCGGCGAAGAAGGATTTTGACAAGCATGAGCAAGATCAGGTGCGGCATGTTACAGAGGAAGAGCGAGAGAAATGGAACAAAGGTCAATTATCTAAGATTACAAAAGATGATGGACAGCCTATGTTCAATATCACGAGTGATTTCCATACGGAACTGTTGAACTATCCTACATTGACTTATTTTTCTTATACTGGCATGCCTCTAAATTCACCAGGCGGCTCAGGAAGAGGATTTTGGACTTGCAGCGACAGCAAATTAAATGGTCATGTAATTGTGGTGACAAATGATAATAAAACTTTTCGTAAAACTCTCTTAAACGGTATCTGGTCAAATTGGGTTGAATTGGAGACGACAGAGGGCGCTCAAACAAAAGTGAACGCTCATGCAGACATTTCAGACATACATGTCACACAAGCAGAAAAAGACAAGTGGAATAACAGCCAGCTTTTTAAAATTACTGCAGACAACGGTCAAGGAAAACTATACTTAAGCGAAACAGATGATTTTCATAAAATTGTTCCACAGAACACTGGATTGGTTCATTTTGCTTCTGCACCAAATACACTAAACGGCCCCGGCACTTCAGTCAGGGGCATATGGACAATTAATGCGACTGGAAATTACGGGCAAATTATCGCTTTTGACAATACAAATAAAACGTATCGAAAGACGATCTCAGGAGGAGCCTGGTCAGATTGGGTTGAATTAGAGACAACTGCTGGGGCAGAGGAAAAGGTATCTAATCATGCTAAGGACTCAGCAATACACATTACATCTGTTGAGAGAAGTAAATGGAATGGAGCTCAGCTTACTAAAATAACAAGTGATATAGGAGGGGTGTCCATTGCAGCAAACGAAGGAGAGGACATTCTTCAAAAAATAATTGATCAAGGTAGAGGTATGGGCACATTTTATGCACATGGAAAAGCTGTAAACGCTCCATCCCCATTTTCAATAAGAGGAGTATTTCATTTGACTAGCCAATCAACTGAGGGGAAAGGTATGTTTGGTTGGGTCTTAGCTACCGATTACAGAAACAACGTTTTTACGAATTATTATGATGGAAGTACTGTTGCATGGCAAGGATGGAACAAGGTTGAAACTGAAACCAGCGCTCAGGCTAAAGCAGATAAAGCATTAGCTGATGCTAAAAACTATGTTGACTCTAATTATACGAATAATAAATTAACAGTTCTTACAGGATCCAATGCAATTCAAGACGCTAGAACAAGCGGTAATGAGTATCCAGCTGGGCTGACTTTTATGGATATAGGAGCAAATAATACAACAGGATACCCGCTTACCTATGGAATTGTAAAAAATGAAAAACACAGTAATTATAGATTTTCTCAATATTTTTATGGAACTGGAAATGAATCTAGCTCCTATTTTAACACAGGTTCTTGGATCCGCCATTGGTGGGCAGATTCAGGATGGACGGCATGGCAGAAAATTTCTGGATTTGCTCACGCGAATATTGGTACTACTGGAAAACAGTTGTTAATAAAAGGCGAGTCTCAAAAAGTTAATTATAATAGGAAAATAAAAGACAGCCATAATTGCTTCGACCCTACAAACAACCGTTTTATTGCACCAAATGACGGAATGTATTTAGTCAATGCTGGTATATATATAGAAAATTATCTAGAATATGCAAACTATGAAACTTCTATATATGTAAATGGGAGTAGATATAAAAACATCGCGCATTATAGAATAAGCCCTTCGAATCCCGAAGATAATACAAACATTAATATAGGTATATATGGTGCAGCAACAGTATCTGTCAACAAGGGAGACTATATTGAGATTTATTTATATGTCGGATATAACGGGCAGACACAACGCTATATCACAGATAGTTTAGGCTGGTATAACTATTTTGATATAACAGAAATTGGCGGCCGAAATTATCCTGCACGGTAGGAGGTGCAAAAATGATATTATACGACGCAATCATGTACAAATACCCTGACGCTGTGCCAAGAAAGGATTTTGAGCTGCGCAATGACGGCAATGGTTCTTACATTGAAAAATGGAACCTGCGCGCCCCAATCCCAACACAAAAAGAACTCGAAACCTGGTGGGAAGAGCTGCAAAAAAATCCGCCGTACGAGCCGCCTGATCAGGTGGAGCTTCTCGCTCAAGAATTGTCACAAGAAAAGCTGGCACGCAAGCAGCTTGAAGAGCTGAACAAAACTTTGGGAAGCGAGTTGTCAGATATAAAGCTATCATTACTTTCCTTGAAAGGAGATCTTGCCGAATGAATTATTGGGTGCTAGCCCTTTATTATGAGTGGGCGACAGCAGATATGGTAAAACAAGCATTAGCATATAAAGACTGTTCAATTGAGGATCTGGCAGAGGGTGTGAACAAAAAGATGATCACAGCTGACCAGTATAAAGAAATTACCGGTAAAGCCATGTAAGGCTTTTTTATTTTGCCTGTTTTTAGATCAAAGGAGGATGAAGATGGTGAAGTATCAATATGAATTTCCTCTCGATATGGCTGGAAAAGCCGGCGCTGTAAAGCCCTATCGAGGAGGAAAAAATGATTTTGTGACACCTGTTTCGAATTTGTCAGGCGTAGCGGAGATTTTAACAAATGCTGCTTTAAAGGCGACTGAGGCATACAGTCAGCTCGGGCAGGACAGGCTTGGCGCAGTTCTGATTTCGAAAGTGAAGGGCTGGGCGTATGCAGATCGTGAAGGTACGCTCTTTATAGAAGAAAGCGACAACAACAATGTTTGGACAACGACAGCAGCAGTTAATGTCGCAGCAGGCGTCCTGACAGCGACGGACTGGGTATATCTTTCTAAACGCTATTACCGTTTCCGCTATGTGAACGGGAATCTTCAGCAATCTGAGTTTGTATTATACCAATCAGTCGGTGCGGGTGAGATGGATGTGCGTGTCAATGAAAAAACGCCTTTACAGATTGACTTTGCGGAGAATCAAACACACGATGGACGGCTGAAAGTCGAGGCTCGCAAAACATTTGACTTTGTCTTTCATGAAAATGCAGAGTCCGCCGGCGAGGGGGCTGCTTTACCTGTTGACGGTGCCGCGCATTTACTCGTTGAAGTCTACGGCACAGCAGAAATGAGCGAAGTCAAATTTTGGGGCAAATCGGTGTCAGGACAGAAACTGCCGATCAGAGGCGTGAAAACTGATGATGCTACCACTGCCTCCAGTACATTAGGAAAAGCTGAGGCATGGGCCTTTGATATTAAAGGGTTTAAGGAGATCATCATGGAGATTATCAGTATCACCGGCGGTACTCTTTCGGTAAAAGGGACCGCGGTTTCATAATAGTCTCGGCCCTCGGAAGGGAGGTGATCTGCATGTGAAGGAGGAGTGAGAGATGCAGCAAGAGGCAGACGTGAATGTGTTTCAGCAGGATTTAGCAGACATGAAAGGCGAGCACAAAGCACTTGAGCAGAGGGTTTCCGCATTAGAACGCGTGTCTGACCGGCAAGACCAGCAAATCATGACGCTGAACGAAAAATTAAACAAAATTGAAGAAAACACCACGTGGATTAAACGCACCATCACAGGTGCCATCATTACAGCAGTGTCTACAGGCATCATTGGCGGAGCCATCGCCATTATGTACAGCCTGCTGCAGCATTAAAGGGGGATTTTTATGAACACGTTTGACAAGGGCACGGTCATCAGGACGGTGCTTCTTTTAATTGCTTTAATCAACCAGACCATGCTGATGCTCGGCAAATCACCATTGGACATTCAGGAGGAGCAGGTCAATCAGCTCGCTGACGCTCTTTATTCAGCCGGTTCCATCGCATTTACAATTGGAACGACACTTGCCGCTTGGTTTAAAAACAACTATGTAACAGAAAAAGGGAAAAAACAGCGCGACTTGTTAAGGGACAATAATCTGACGAAATAAGGAGAGATGAAAATGGTTAACATTATTCAAGACTTTATTCCGGTTGGCGCAAATAACCGTCCAGGCTACGCAATGACGCCGCTTTACATTACGGTGCACAACACAGCGAATACCGCAGTAGGAGCAGATGCTGCAGCGCATGCCCGCTATTTGAAAAATCCTGATACGACGACAAGCTGGCATTTTACAGTTGATGATACAGAAATTTATCAGCATCTGCCTTTAAATGAAAACGGCTGGCATGCGGGAGACGGAAATGGCAGCGGCAACCGGGCTTCTATTGGAATTGAAATTTGCGAAAATGCCGATGGCGATTTTGCAAAAGCAACAGCAAATGCCCAGTGGCTCATCAAAACATTAATGGCTCAACATAATATCAGTCTCGCCAATGTCGTCCCTCATAAGTATTGGTCAGGGAAGGAATGTCCGCGAAAATTGTTAGATACGTGGGATTCGTTCAAAGCAGGAATTGGGGGAGGCGGCAGCCAAACTTACGTCGTGAAACAGGGCGACACGCTTACATCCATAGCGAGAGCATTTGGTGTTACGGTTGCTCAGCTGCAAGAGTGGAACAATATCGAAGACCCGAATCTTATTCGCGTTGGTCAAGTATTAATTGTAAGTGCTCCATCGGCTGCTGAAAAACCCGAGCTCTATCCGCTCCCTGATGGTATCATTCAATTGACAACACCTTATACATCAGGAGAACACGTCTTTCAGGTGCAACGAGCACTTGCGGCTCTGTATTTTTACCCTGATAAAGGCGCTGTTAACAACGGAATTGACGGCGTTTACGGACCGAAAACAGCTGACGCAGTTGCCCGTTTTCAGTCTGTTAACGGTTTAACTGCTGACGGTATCTACGGGCCTCCGACTAGGGAGAAAATCCGTGCCTTATTAGTTATGTAGAAAGAAAACATTGACATCTTCAGCTAGTAAAACCATACTGAAAATGACGAATTTTGTATTTATGGGTGGTCTTACTGTGCAAAAAGATATTAAATTAAATAATGTCAAAGGTGTATTGATATTTCTGGTTGTATTTGCCCATTTGCTGGGTGTTAGTAAAAGCGGGCTGGAAAATATGATTGAATTCATTTATTCATTCCATATGCCTGCTTTTATTTTTTTAAATGGTTATTTTTCCAAAAGGCCATCAATCAAAAAAGTTATTAATCTCATTCTGTTATACGTTATTTTTCAAACCTTTTACTGTGTGTACCGTTACTACGCAGGTAACTTTTCTGTTATTCAATTTACTTACGGAAGACCGCATACTCATTTGTGGTATATTGTCAGTCTCTGCAGCTGGTATGCATTAGCTATCATTCTCAAGAAAATAAACGGCAGAAATGTCATAAAATCGACATTGTTGATTTTATTGCTGGTTGCAAGCTTTTTTTCCAGGTTTTACGCAGATGAGATAATAGAATTTATCAAAATATACTATAGCAATATGCATACACAAACGCTTTCTATATTAAGGACTTTTGTTTTTCTTCCATTTTTCTTGGCTGGTTTTTATTGTTCAAGTGGTCTGATGAGTAAAATATATAGTTTATTAGACAAATTTAAGTTTAAATTGTTTTCCACTTTAGCTGTCTCTGCATTGATATTCATCATATTAGACTTTCATCATGATAAATTTGATCAGCTGTTTTTTGGTTTTCTTGGCTATCAAAAATTCCATATAGAGAATCACAGTTATACTGCTATTGTATTCTTTCATTATTCTTTAGCAGTGTTAGGCATTTTCTTATTATTAAATGCAGTTGGTGCTGGCAAAAACAAATTAACCCAATGGGGAGAACACTCACTAGCGATCTTTTTATTTCATATGATCTTTGTCTTCCCGTTATTTACGCATAACAGCTGGTTAAATGAGCAAAACCCTGATACTCGATTAGTATTATGTTTTACGATGGCATTAGGAGTAACGTCTATTTTGGGATCGCGAGCATTTAACAGAATTGTGAAATATATAATCCATCCAATGAAGTATTTAGAAATCATGTACGCAAGGCTTTTTAATGAAACAGATAAAAATGATGAATATAAAAAGCGACATATTGTTTAATTGTCGCTTTTTTTTGTTCGTTTTTTTAGCTGTTTCATTACCATGGCACTGCGCTCCCTCACCCGAAGCGAGTACCCGGAAAGCCCAAACCTTCCGTAATCAACAAACTTCACACGCCTCACCAATTTTTTCACTGTATCACCTGACATTATCCTCTGTTTGTATTTATTATATGTCACCCTTTAAGAAAAGGAATAAGGACAAGAGCTGTTTTCCCTTGTCCTTTTAGTGTGATCATGCTTTTTTTCGTTTATACTCGTCAATCAGCCGTTCGTTTTCTTTGAAGATTCTTGCTGTATGCGGACTGACTTGATAGCTTGCGACACTGGTAGTTGAACGTTTTTTCAGGATTTTAAACGGCTTCGCCGCTCTGGGCTCGCATCTGTTTTGAAACGCACGTTCCATTATCCTTCACCTTCCTCCTCAATTGGCAGCACCAAATCATATATGCTCGTTAATGACGTAAATAGCAAATAATCAAATTCCGTGACAATGCTGTCAGACGTCAGCTTGATGACATAGTTCTGTGTCTCGATGGTAAAAGGGATGAGAACCACTTTTCCGTATTGGTCGTAATAAACATCCTTTCGATCGAGCCGTGTTTGTACATCTGCCGGATCATCCATATGCTCGGTTAACCGGTCTTTATCAGCCTGTGTCGAATAGTGGCAAAGAGAAGCCGTTAAGTTCATTTTATCAGCATAGGTTTTCAGCAGTTTATCAATACCTTCAGCATAAGCATCTATACTTCCATAATAAACATGGATCGGTTCGTTTTTCAATAGGTATTGGTATGTTTTCAGCCGATTGAGATACATGTGGAGCATTTCGTTGTTTTCTTCAAGAATTTCTCTTGTGTCTGTTTCAAGCTCGCTGCCGGCCAGTTTTTTGACGTATGCACTTAAGAAGATAAAAGCATCAATCAAAGCAAAACTGACTGCGACAATGAGATACCGTTTCCAGTGGGTAAATAGGGAAGTGGGCTCATATGTCCAGTATACCATAGCGCCCAGAACAAACAGCAAATACCAAGTTTTCCGGATGGCGGACATTTTTTCTTTGACCTTCGCTTCGAAACGCCACGTGGCATATACGTATAACCCCAGTCCGGCCACGATGCACCAGACCATGATCTGAAAGAATAAAACCATATTCGAATCCCTCACATCTGAAATAGGTTCTGCTTATTGTATTCGAGAGATCCGGATGGTTTTCCTGTTCCATCAAAAAAACCGCTCCTTTGACAGAAGCGGTGTGACATTAAAATATCATATTTAAAATAAAGTAGGCGATGGCACCAAGTGTCGCTGAAATCGGAAGCGTGATGACCCATGTAATGAGCATTCGCTTGGCCGTACCCCAGTTTACGCCTTTTACGCGGTGGGACGCACCGACGCCAAGAATTGATGAAGAAATGACGTGGGTTGTACTGACCGGCAAATGAATAAACGTGGCGCCGAAAATAATGGCTGCTCCGGTTAAGTCAGCGGAAACACCGTTTACCGGACGGATTTTCATGATCTTTCCGCCAACGGTTTTGATGATTTTCCAGCCGCCGATTGATGTTCCGAGACCCATGGCTGTCGCGCAGGCGAATTGCACCCAGGTAGGAATATCATTAGCAGAAGTATGTAAATTCGCTGTGATGAGAGCCATTGTGATAATTCCCATTGCTTTTTGCGCATCGTTTGTTCCGTGTGTATACGATTGCAGGGCAGCTGTTATAATCTGCACTCTGCGGAATTGCTTATTCGTTTTCGCCAAGTTGCTGTCTTTGAAAATCAGCTTAACGATGCTATAAAGAATAAAACCAAGGACAAAGGCAATAATTGGTGATAGAATCAGTGCTTCAATGATTTTAATGAAGCCCTTATAGTTTAACGCTGCAAATCCGGCTGCCGCAATGGCTGCACCGGCAATAGCGCCGATGATGGCATGGGATGAGCTGCTTGGGATACCGTAGTACCATGTGATAAGGTTCCAGGCAATTGCAGCGAGTAGCGCAGCCAAAATGACAACAGAGCCATTTTCCAGCGTATAAGGATCTACGATGTCTTTCGTAATGGTTTTGGCAACACCTGTAAACGTCATTGCTCCGACAAAGTTCATCACAGCAGCCAATATAATGGCATGGCGTGGTTTTAACGCTTTTGTTGATACCGAAGTCGCAATTGCGTTTGCCGTATCATGAAACCCGTTGATGAAATCAAACGCCAGAGCACAAATGACTATTAGTATCGTTAATATTAATAGAATATCCATTTTTACCCCTCGTTACGCGTTTTTCATAATGATGGTTTCAAGATTATTGGCAACACTTTGACAAGAGTCGGCGATTTCTTCAAGCGTTTCGTATATTTCACGATATTGAATGACTTTGATTGGATCTGTTTCATTTCCGAAAAGATTCTTTAATGATTTTCTGTGCAAGTTGTCACAACTGTGCTCATACTCTTTAATTTTGATTGCGTGAGGCTGAATATCCTTTAAGCGATTTTCTGCCAGCAGCTCGATCGTAATCAAAATCTCTTTCGCGCATTCTCTGATATATCCGCTGAATTTATCAATATGCTCGTCTGATGAAGTAATTGAGAAAATCTCCATCATGGCAGAGAAATGTTCGATTCCGTCAAGCACATCATCCAAGCTGTTTGTCAGCTGAAGGATATCTTCGCGCTCAATAGGAGTGATGAACGCTTTGTTAAGCTCTTTAATCATGACATGAACATGATTGTCACCTTTTGTTTCATATTCCTTTAACGTATCTGCAAATTCTTTAAGAGTCGTTTGGTTAGTGACCTTAAAATTCACAAAATATTCTGCAGTTTCGTCTATGTTCTTTGCAATTTCTGTTAAAAGGAGTGAGAACTTATCTTTTTTTCTTCTTATCATTAAAAACCCTCCATAGTTTGAATGAACAATGCACACATCAAATTATTATATAGCCTTTTGTCGAAAAAAAACAGGTAAAGTCGAAAAAAACGTATCTTGACTTTTTTGATAAATCGTGTCTCCTTATTTTGACCTACTTCGCTTTAAAAAAACGACCCAAGTTTGCAAAAACTTTCTGCTTAACGTAAAAAGTATATCAAAAGTTGTGTTTTTCCTGTCAACTTTTATCTTCTGTTTCACCAAAAAACGGTTCCCTAAACAAGGGAACCGTTTTATCAGCTTGCTTTTCGTTTTTTCATCCCGTAATAGACAGGCAGTCCGGCAAGGCCGATGAGGATGGATAATCCGCAGCTCATTGTATCTGTAATGAGTGTGCTGCCTAACACAAAGAAGGAGCCCGCGATTGCCAGAATTGGCATAAATGGATAAAGCGGAACACTGTAGACGCGCTTTTCTCCCTTTGCTCGCTTGCGGAGAATAAACACTGCAAAAAAGGCCATCACATAAAAAATGTAGATCATGAAAATGGAGATTTCTGAGAGCTTATCAGGGTTGCTGATCAGCATCATAATCAAAGCCAAAGCAATTTGAAAAGAAATCGCAATCCATGGTGTGCGGAACGACGGGTGTACATGTGACAGTTTTTCAGCAAATGGAAGCTGTTTGCGTTCCGCCATTGCAAATGAAACACGCGGGAAAGAAAGCACCTTTCCATTTAAGCACCCAAAGATGCTGACGATAATCCCTACACTGATCAGCTTTCCGCCAATTGAACCGAACAGCATGGTTGCAGCGGTGCTTGTCGCATTTTCACCAAGCGTGACAATTTCGTTCGCTGACAGGATGTGAAGCAATGCAAAATTAATGAAAATATAGATCGCCGTTACAATTAATAATCCGCCCGTCATAGCGCGTGGCAGCAGCTTTTCGGGATTTTTCATTTCTCCGCCGAGAGCGGCAAGGAGAATCCATCCGTCATAAGCAAACAACGTAGCTAAAATAGCCGCCCCGAAGTTCATATCAGAAATGCTTTCGTTTACTACTGTGAAGATGTGCTGATCGCCTTTCCAAAGGCCAAAGATGATGATGCAGGCAATCGGAATCAGTTTTCCGATCGTTGTCAGCGTTTGGACAAAACCGCCGTATTTTGTACCGATAATATTAATGACGCATAAAAAGAGAACTGCTATAATTCCAATGACTTTTGATAGTCCAGATCCCCAGCCGAAAAGATTCGCCATTAAAGATCCAAAATATAAACCCAGCGCGCCGATAATCGCCGGGCCGTAAATGATAATCTGCACCCAGCCGCACAAAAATCCCCAAAACTCGCCGTACACTTCTTCAAGGTACGTATAAAGCCCGCCGGTTTTTGGAATCTGCGTTCCGATTTCCGCGATTGTCAAACCGCCCGCCAGTGTTAAAATACCGCCTAACAGCCAGGCGAAAAGCGCCGTTTTTGAATCACCTGAATAAGCAAGCACAGCGCCGGGCTTCATAAAAACACCAGAACCGATAATGGTTCCGATGACAAGAGTAAGGGCAAACAAGAGGCCTATCTCTTTTTTCAAACCGTTGTCTTCAGTATGCATGTCCTTAACCTCCTATGATGTTGAAGCTTCATGTTGAAGAATCTATTTTTTCATATTGTAAACCCTATTTTAGAAAAGTGAAATAAAATAAATTTTCTGATTTTCGAAATTTGCTTTGTGTACAGCAAATAAAACTGTAAAAACGCCTGTTTTAACAATCTATAAACGAATAAACTTCGTGATTTTTATTTGTAAAGTTCGTGTTTTATGTATTAGGATTTTAGCCGGTACAGAGGGGAGGTGAGAATTCAGAAAATGAACGAACCTTCGGTGAAGCTGATATGTTGACTTTCTCATGCGAATAAAATACTTTGTTATTAGAACAATAAATATACAATTATGATATGATATCTCGAAATCGAGATAAAATAACCTGGAGGGACACATATGAAAGTTAACGGCATTCACCACGTATCGGCATTAACGGCCGACGCACAAAAAAACTTGGATTTCTATAAGAAAGTATTAGGATTAAAGCTCGTGAAAAAATCCGTCAATCAGGATGATCCGACAATGTACCATCTGTTCTACGGAGATGAAGTGGCAAACCCGGGAACTGAGCTGACGTTTTTCGAGATTCCCCGCATTGCACCGTTTCATGCAGGAACAAACAGTATTTCTTCTATTGGATTGCGCGTTCCAAGCACAGAAGCCCTGCATTACTGGAAAGAACGTTTTGAAGCGCAGCAAGTAACGCACAGCGGTATCTCCAAAAGAGCTGGACGTGACATATTGGCATTTCAAGATCATGAAGGGCAGCGACTTGTGCTGACTGCTGATGAGGAAGGAAAAGGATATGGCCTGCCTGTTAAACAGAGCGGCATTCCGGAAGAATTTTCGTTTCGCGGGTTAGGGCCGATTGAACTGACTGTGCCATATGCTGAACCAACCTTACACGTATTGACGAATATTCTTGGATTTACAGAAATCAGCCGTGAACCAGTCGAAGGGCAAGGAACCGCCGTTATTCTGGAATCAGGAGAAGGCGGTGCTGCAACGGAAATCCATTTAATAGAAAGAAACGATCTTCCGCGCGAGCGTCAAGGCAAAGGGAGTGTTCACCACGTTGCATTTCGGGTAAGAGATGAAGAAGAACTTGCCGGGTGGCACCGGATCATTAGCCGGGAAGGCTTTAGCAATTCCGGCATTGTGGAGCGCTACTATTTCAAGGCGCTGTATTTCAGAGAACCGAACGGCATTTTGTTCGAGTTATCAACAGACGGACCGGGCTTTATGGTAGATGAAAATCTTGATGAGCTTGGCCAAACGATCGCTCTTCCGCCGTATCTTGAGCATCGAAGAGCTGAAATTGAAGCGAAATTGAAACCGATCCAATAAATTGTGATTCATTTGCCTTCCGGCGCCGCCGGAGGGCTTTTTTTATTACCATAATTAATTTTGACCTAAACAGCATGCCTTATTAGGGAGGAAATATCAGATGCTGATTGGGAGAAATGGCTTAAAACCCTTTGCAAATATGGGTGATTGGTATGGAATGGCCTCGGCAAAAATATTGTCTTTGTTTATTAATAGTTTATTCATATTTGCTTGTTACACTATTCCCAAGTTAGACAAAAAGGAGTGAAAAATAAGTGGAAAAGAAAAAACGCGAGCTGGATATTTTCCTCATCCTCATTTTGCTCGCATCTGCATTCTTAAATATCTATAACATCTGGAATGATGATACGGTGAATCCTTATTACACCGCTGCAGTCACAAGTATGATGCAAAGCTTTCATAATTTTTTCTATGCCTCATTCGACGCGGCGGGGTTTATAACGGTTGATAAACCGCCCATTACATTCCAGATACAAACCATCAGCGCACTTATATTCGGTATGCACGGCTGGAGCGTCATCCTGCCTCAGGCACTTGCTGGTGTAGGTTCTGTCCTTTTAATGTATCTGTTAATAAAATCGACATTCGGTAAGACAGCAGCAAGAATTGCCTCTTTCATTATGGCATGTACACCGATTGCTGTAGCTGTAGCACGTACAAACAATGTTGATGCATTACTGGTATTTTTCTTATTGCTTGCTACATGGCTTCTCTTTAAAGCGATCAGAAAAGGAAAGCTGATCTGGCTGTTAGCAGCATTTTTCGTTGTTGGAGTAGGTTTTAATACAAAAATGCTGCAGGCTTACATGATTTTACCGGCTTTCTTATTGTTCTATCTGATTGCGGCAAACGCCACAATCAAGAAAAAAATCGTTTCATTGGTAAGTGCGTTAGCCGTATTAGCAGCCGTTTCGTTATCGTGGCCGCTCATTGTCGACAATATCCCTGCAAGCAAGCGGCCTTATATCGGAAGCAGTCAGACCAACTCTGTTTTGGAATTGGCTTTCGGATATAACGGGATTCAGCGGCTGACAGGCCAAAATTCCGGCGGCGGCCAGGGTGCGCCAAACAAAGACGCTTCAAAAGAAATGTCTTCTTCTGATAACACTCAAGCACCGCCTAATCAGTCATCAGGCAGCAGCTCATCAAGCGATGGTAAATCCTCAAATGGCAATATGACGGTACCTCCATCCAATGGCCAAATGCCAAGCGGCGGTCAAGGAAGCCCTCCAAGCGGCGGAGATGGCGGCCAAGGCGGACCTGGCGGAGACGAAGGGAAAGGCGGTACAGGAACCGGTTCGAAAATGCAATCAGGTTCAGGGATGTTTGGAACGGGAACACCTGGTCCACTGCGGCTTTTCCAAACAGAGTTATCTGATCAAATCAGCTGGCTTCTGCCATTTGCGATATTTGGAATCGCAGGCTTACTGATCGCAGGCGCGAGAGAAAGAAGAAGATTATCTGCAGAGCAGAAGGAAACGGTGTTCTGGGTTGCGTGGCTTGTACCGATTGCCGGATTCTTCAGTGTCGCAGAATTTTTCCATCATTATTATCTCATCATGCTGGCACCGCCGATTGCGGCTCTTGTTGGTGCGGGATGGGTTGCCCTTGTTCATCTGTATCGCAATCAGACAGGCTGGAAAGCATGGCTTTTGCCAGGAGCAATTATTGCGACAACTGGATTTGAATTGTTTATTCTCAGAAACTACAACGATCAAATCGGTGTTGGATGGAGTATCGGGGTAGGTGTTATCGGCGTGTTGTCAGCGATTGCTTTGCTGCTGTTTAAACAGCGCCAAAAACCGTTCAGTTATTATGTTTCACTTGCAGCTCTCCTCGCATTGCTGGTGATGCCGATTTATTGGGCAAGTACGCCACTTCTGTACGGAGGCAACAGCTCACTGCCTGAAACAGGCCCTCAGCTCGCATCAATGAGCGGAAAAGGCATGGGAATGTCTGATGCGACTGTAAATGAAAAACTGATCAAATATCTAGAGGAGAATAACTCCGGAGCTGAATACCTATTCGCCACAACCGATTCGAACACAGCGGCACCATATATCATTAAAACGAAAAAAGCTGTCATGGCTATTGGCGGATACAGCGGTTCTGACCCGGCAATCACACTGACTCAATTCAAAAAACTTGTAAAAGAAGGAAAAGTGAAATACTTCTTGGCTTCTGGAATGGGAAGAGGCGGAAACAATGACATTGTTGAATGGGTTGAGAAAAATGGAAAAGAAGTAGCATCAGAAAAATGGCAATCAAGTTCTGATCAAAAAACAGAAAATACTGATTCAGCTGATACATCAAGCAGCAAGGCTTCAGGTGAAAACGGCAAAATGGGCGGACCTGGCGGAATGAATCAGTCAGCAACATTATACGAACTACATGCTGATGAATAGGAGGCAAAAACATGAGCAGACATATTCAATATTCAATTGTTGTACCTGTGTATAACGAAGAGCTTGTCATTCATGAAACCTATCAGCGCTTAAAAGAGGTCATGGATCAAACGAAGGAAAACTACGAGCTGCTTTTTGTCAACGATGGCAGCAAAGACCGCAGTATTGAGATTTTAAGAGAGCACAGCCTGATCGATCCGAGAGTGAAAATTATTGATTTTTCAAGGAATTTTGGACACCAGATCGCCATTACGGCGGGTATGGATTATGCACAGGGGAATGCAATCGTCGTCATTGACGCCGATTTGCAGGACCCTCCTGAACTGATTTTAGATATGATTGAAAAGTGGAAGGAAGGCTATGAGGTCGTGTACGCCGTGCGGACTAAACGAAAAGGGGAAACCTTTTTCAAAAAACAAACCGCGGCTATGTTTTACCGGCTTCTCAGCGGTATGACAGATATTGATATCCCGATTGATACGGGGGATTTTCGCCTCATGGACAGAAAAGTCTGTGATGAAATGAAGAGATTAAAAGAAAAAAATCCATTTGTAAGAGGGCTAGTCAGCTGGGTGGGCTTTAAACAGACAGCGGTCGAGTATGTACGTGATGAAAGGCTTGCCGGAGAAACAAAGTACCCGCTCAAGAAAATGCTGAAGCTGTCAATGGACGGCATCACGACATTTTCACATAAACCGCTGAAGCTGGCAAGCTATGCGGGGATTTTAATGTCAGGTGCTGGATTTCTGTATATGTTTATCGTGCTGTATCTGAAGCTATTCACAGACAGCACGATTACCGGCTGGTCATCACTTATTGTGATCCAGCTCCTGTTCAGCGGCATTGTCCTTCTGATTTTGGGCGTGATCGGCGAATATATCGGCAGAATCTACGATGAAGCCAAAGACAGGCCGCTTTACATCGTCCAAAAATCGTATGGAATTGAAAATAAAAGACTCTATAGAGACCAGCATATGTCATAACCTCAAACCCCCTGTCCGTTACGGACAGGGGGTTTTTATGTTCTGAGCACGATCTAAAGCAAAAGATGTTGATAGATATATGGAAATTGGGTAAAGAAGAGATTGTGAGCTTGTACTGCGGTTCAGTCATGCTGAAATAAAAACAGCAAAACTTAAAGATTTCGTCCTCGGCTTTGCTGCATGTCAGCTGTTATATTGGGGGGCTTTTAAGAAACGCATGATTAGAGCCGTACCAGTTATGTTTAATAGAATACTGGTACCCAATACAATTCCCCACGTCAACGTCGATTCAGAGAGAAGAAAGCTCAGCAAAAGAAAAGCCAATCCTGCGCAGATCATACTCAGTCCCACGGTTTTCATGTTCATGCCTCCTAGCAAACGATGTTTCTAGCATCTGATGAGAATGATGTCAATCTGTATGATATACGGATATCTCGTCAGAAAGTTTCATAGAGCAATTAGGTCTTTTATCTAATAAAAAGCCTCAGACCGCTTTTGCGGCCTGAGGCATTATGTCTTACGAAGTTTTCTCTTCTTTTTGATCCAGTTTAATTTTTTTCGTCATTTCTTTGCCGTTTCGGAGAATTTTCACTTCAACGGTATCACCGATCTTTGCGTCTTTATATAAGATATTGCGCAATTCACTGCCTGTATCAATTTCTTTACCTTTTAGGCCGATGATAATATCCTCCGCTTTTAATCCGGCCTTTTCAGCAGGAGAGCCTGAAGCGACCTCACGGATGTAAACACCTTTATTCAGCTGGCTGCCGAACAGGCCGAGTGTGCCTTCTTGGTAATTTTGCGGCACTTGTTCTAGATCAAGCATGCTGACACCGATATATGGACGTTCAATTTGTCCTTTAGACAGCAATTCTTCAGCAATCGGTTTTACGTCATTGCTTGGAATGGCGAATCCGATACCCTCAACATCATCCTCACTGATTTTCATACTGTTAATGCCGACAATTTTGCCGTCTGTATTTAACAAAGGACCGCCGCTGTTACCTGGATTAATTGCTGCGTCTGTCTGAATGACGTTAATGCTCGTTTCGCCGGCTGATGTAGACATTGAAACCGTTCTGTCCACGCCGCTTACAATTCCTTGTGTTACTGTGCGGGACAGATCTTTTCCAAGCGGATCCCCAATCGCAATAACGGTCTCGCCTGTTCTGAGATCAGATGAATCACCGAAGTTTGCCACTTTTGTGACGTGGTCATCACTGATTTGGAGGACGGCTAAATCAGTTAACGAGTCACTGCCTACCAGCTTTGCAGTAACCTCAGTGCCGTCATATAAAGATACCTTCAGTGATGATGCCCCTTCCACGACGTGGTTATTTGTAATGATATAAGCCTTGCCATTCTCTTTTTTGAAAATGACACCTGACCCTGAACCGCTTTCTGTATCTTCGCTGGAATCAGAAGAACTAGAGCCGAACAAAGAGCTGTTTGATTGTGCCTGAAGATTTGTAATACCGACAATCGCTGGTGAAAGGTCTTCTACCATATCTGAGATTTTAGAAGAGTCCTCGCTCTTGAATGCAGATGAGCTGCTTGAGCTTGATGAGCTTTTTTTAGATTCAGAGGAGGTGCTTGTTGCTGTAACAGATTGCGTTTGCTGCTGGCTGGATGATTGTTTTGCAGTGTCCTGAGAATCATGGTCGCCAAGCGGTGTAAACGTGTAAATGCCAAGGGCGAGACTGCCGCCGATCACTCCGCCAAGCAACGGTCTGAACCATCCGAATCCTCGTTTTTTCTTCTCCTGATCATGAATGACATTGCGGGCCGAGTAGGAGGCGCTCTGATCGTTCTCTTTCGTTAAAAAGACCTCATTCTCATTACCTTTCGTTCTGTTTTCATCACGATAGTTATCCATCATGTTCACTCCGTTTCTCTATTTTCACATGTCTATTTATATTGATAGGTTTATGACTTGAGTTTATCATAAACAAAAACTGTGGGATAAAAATGAAAAGATTATGGGAAATTGTGAAAAAGTGCGGAAAACGGTACACTTCATATTGTATATGAAAGGACTGAGTCGATGGAACAGATTGGATTGATTGGATATGGCAGCATGGCGGATATGATCGCCAGACAGCTGTTGAAACATGAACAAATAAAAGAGAATGAGCTATTTATTGAGACGAGAACGAAGGGGGAGCGGCTGCGGGCACTCATGTCAGATTATCCAAACGTATCGGCTGATCCGTTGGAGAATTGGGCAAATACGTGCCAATTGATTTTGATATGCGTCCCGCCGCTCCATGTCATCGAAACAATGCGCCGTCTGCACCCGTATGTGAACAGAAATACTCACATCGTATCCATAGCTGCCGGTGTGCCGCTACGTCTTTTGGAGGCAGAAACAGAAGCGGGTATCTCACGTGTTATTCCTGCCATTACGTCCGAAGCAGAAGCCGGCATCTCACTTGTCGTTCACAGTGAAGCACTGGCTGCAGAGAAAAAAGAACGTCTGAATGAATTGTTATCGGTTTTCAGCCGTGTACGGGAAATCAAAGAATCGAATGTTGATGCGGCCAGCAATTTAACGAGCTCGGCACCGGGATTCATAGCTGCAATCTTTGAAGAGCTGGCACTGTCTGCCGTCAGAAACAGCAGCCTGTCCAAAGAAGAAGCCTTTGATTTTCTGATTCATTCGCTATACGGAACTGGCAAGATGCTGATCGAAAAAAATATGTCTTTCGAGGAGACGCTGGAACGTGTTGCAACCAAAGGCGGAATAACGGGAGAGGGAGCTGAGGTGATACACGCCTCTGTGCCGGACGTTTTTGATGAGGTGTTTGAAAGAACCCTGAAAAAATATGAACTGCTTACAGAACAGGTTGGTAAACAAACATGAATCCTTGAAAGAGGATTCTTTTTTTATCACTGAATGATTGAGATTTTTCCCAGTTATATTGCATTTTTCCTCTTTTTTTAATATAATTTGTTAGAATATTCATAATTTAGTAAAAAAGGAGGAGCGTTATGAAATTGTACATGTCAGTAGATATGGAAGGTATTTCGGGTCTTCCGGACGATACCTTTGTGGATTCCGGCAAGCGGAATTATGAACGCGGACGGCTTATCATGACTGAAGAAGCAAACTACTGTATTGCTGAAGCGTTTAACAGCGGGTGTACCGAGGTGCTGGTCAATGACAGTCATTCGAAGATGAATAATCTGATGGTTGAAAAGCTTCACCCTGAAGCAGACTTGATTTCTGGTGACGTCAAACCATTTTCAATGGTGGAGGGACTGGATGATACGTTTACAGGCGCTTTGTTTCTCGGTTATCATGCGAGAGCCTCGACTCCCGGTGTCATGTCACACAGCATGATTTTCGGTGTCCGTCATTTTTACATAAACGATCGGCCTGTCGGTGAGCTTGGATTAAATGCATACGTTGCCGGTTATTATGATGTCCCGGTATTAATGGTAGCCGGGGATGACCGGGCGGCAAAGGAAGCGGAAGAGCTTATCCCGAACGTGACGACAGCCGCAGTCAAACAAACCATTTCAAGATCCGCAGTGAAGTGCTTGTCGCCTGCGAAAGCCGGACGGCTGTTGACAGAAAAAACCGCATTTGCCCTGCAAAACAAGGACAAAGTCAAGCCGCTCACACCGCCTGACAGGCCGGTTCTGAGCATTGAATTCGCCAATTATGGCCAAGCAGAATGGGCGAATCTGATGCCGGGAACGGAAATCAAGACGGGAACTACAACCGTTCAATTTCAGGCGAAGGACATGCTTGAAGCCTATCAGGCAATGCTTGTCATGACTGAGCTTGCGATGCGGACATCATTCTGCTAAAGGGGTGTTTTAGGCTTTGGCGCGATACATGATAAAGCGTTTTTGGGCAATGGCAGCTACGATTTTGGTGATTACCACCCTGACTTTTGTTCTCATGAAGGTCATTCCCGGATCTCCTTTTAACGAGGAGAGAGGCACAAATGAAGCCGTTCAAAAAAATCTCGAAGCCTACTATCACTTAGACGATCCTCTCATTTTCCAATACATTTTCTACTTAAAATCCATCATTACATTCGATTTCGGACCTTCAATTAAAAAACCGTCGGACAGCGTAAATGATATGCTGGAACGCGGATTTCCCGTTTCCTTTGAGCTTGGGATGACAGCGATTGTCATTGCTGTGATTTCTGGGCTGGTGCTGGGCGTAATTGCTGCACTCCGCCGCAATGGCTTTTTGGACTACGCCGCGATGAGTCTTGCAGTACTCGGCATCTCCATCCCGAATTTTATTCTGGCAACATTGCTCATTCAGCAATTTGCTGTCAATCTCAAACTATTTCCCGCTGCGACATGGACGAGCCCGATTCATATGGTGCTTCCGACCGCAGCGCTTGCTGTAGGGCCAATGGCGATCATTGCCAGGCTGACACGGTCGAGCATGGTCGAAGTTCTGACACAGGATTATATCCGCACAGCAAAAGCAAAAGGGCTTTCTCCGTTCAAAATTATCGTAAAACACGCACTCAGAAATGCACTCATGCCCGTCATTACCGTCCTGGGCACACTCGTCGCCAGCATCTTAACAGGAAGCTTTGTCATTGAAAAAATCTTTGCCATTCCGGGAATGGGAAAATATTTTGTTGAAAGCATTAATCAGCGGGACTACCCCGTGATTATGGGAACGACCGTTTTTTACAGCGTCATTCTGATTATCATGCTGTTTTTGGTCGATTTGGCCTACGGTCTCTTAGACCCGCGCATTAAACTGCATAAGAAAGGGTGAAGCGTGTGAATCTCCCTGTACAAACGGATAAACGTCAGCCAGAACAGCACAATCAGGTGCCTGATGAGTGGTTTGTCTCGAATCAGGAAAAAAATCGGGAAGCCGATTCGGTCAAGCGGCCGAGTTTGTCATACACGCAGGATGCCTGGAGGAGGCTGAAAAAAAATAAATTAGCGATGGCCGGACTCTTTATTCTTTTATTTCTTTTTGTCATGGCAGTTATCGGGCCCTTTTTATCGCCCCATAGTGTCGTACGCCAATCGCTGACAGAACAAAATCTTCCGCCCTCAGCCGATCATTGGTTCGGCACCGATGAACTCGGCCGGGATGTGTTTACCCGGACATGGTATGGCGCGAGAATCTCGTTGTTTGTCGGCGTGATGGCAGCACTGATTGATTTTTTGATCGGTGTCATTTACGGAGGCGTTGCCGGCTATAAAGGCGGCAGGATTGACAGCATTATGATGCGGATTATCGAAGTGCTGTACGGACTGCCGTATCTGCTTGTTGTCATTTTGCTGATGGTGCTCATGGGACCGGGACTGGGCACGATTATTGTGGCGCTTACTGTGACCGGGTGGGTCGGCATGGCGAGAATTGTAAGAGGCCAGGTGCTTCAGATTAAAAATTATGAATATGTACTCGCCTCGAAAACCTTTGGCGCGAAAACCTTTCGCATCATCCGGAAGAATTTGCTGCCGAATACTATGGGAGCGATCATCGTACAAATGACATTAACCGTACCTGCCGCCATATTCGCAGAATCATTTTTAAGCTTTCTCGGCCTCGGCATACAGGCTCCGTTTGCAAGTTGGGGCGTGATGGCGAATGACGGCCTGCCTACGATTTTATCTGGGCATTGGTGGCGCCTGTTTTTTCCGGCCTTTTTCATATCTCTGACGATGTACGCGTTTAATGTGCTGGGGGACGGATTGCAGGATGCGCTTGACCCTAAGCTGAGGAGGTAGCTGTATGAAAAAAGTTCTGTCAGTCCAAAATCTGCACGTGTCTTTTACGACTTACGGCGGGACGGTTCAGGCGGTCAGAGGGGTGAGCTTTGATTTGTATAAAGGAGAAACCTTTGCGATCGTCGGCGAATCCGGCTGCGGCAAAAGCGTTACCTCCCAAAGCATCATGGGCCTGCTTCCGCCTTATTCGGCGAAGGTGACAGACGGCAGCATTCTATTTAAAAACAAAGACCTTTGCCGTCTCTCTGACAAAGAAATGAGAGGTATAAGGGGAGCCGACATTTCTATGATTTTTCAAGACCCGATGACGGCGTTAAACCCTACGCTGACTGTCGGCGACCAGCTGGGGGAAGCGCTATTGCGCCACAAAAAAATGAGCAAAAAAGCGGCACGGAAAGAGGTGCTTTCCATGCTGTCATTGGTTGGTATTCCAGATCCCGGAGAGCGCCTAAAGCAATATCCCCACCAATTCAGCGGCGGTATGAGACAGCGGATTGTCATTGCGATGGCGCTGATTTGTGAGCCTGATATCTTAATTGCGGATGAACCGACCACCGCCCTGGATGTAACCATTCAGGCACAGATTTTAGAGCTGTTTAAAGAGATTCAGAGAAAAACGAATGTGTCTGTCATTCTGATTACGCACGATTTAGGGGTTGTTGCCCAGGTAGCTGACAGAGTCGCAGTCATGTATGCCGGGAAAATGGCGGAAATCGGCACAAGAAAAGATATTTTTTATCAGCCGCAGCATCCATATACAAAAGGCCTGCTGGGCTCTGTCCCGCGGCTGGATTTAGATGGCGCTGAGCTGACCCCGATTGACGGAACGCCGCCGGATTTATTTTCGCCTCCGCCGGGCTGCCCGTTTGCCGCTCGCTGTCCGAACAGGATGGTTGTGTGTGACAGGGTGTACCCGGGCCAGACGATCAGATCTGACTCGCACACCGTCAACTGCTGGCTGCAGGATCAACGAGCAGAGCATGCGGTGCTGTCAGGAGATGCGAAGGATTGAACATGAAAAGGGGGAAGAGGATGAAACGAGTGAAAAAGCTATGGGGCATGGGTCTTGCATTAGGACTTTCGTTTGCGCTGATGGGGTGCACAGCAAATGAACAGGCCGGAAAAGAAGGCAGTCATGATAAGGCAAAAACCAGCGGAGAAAAGGTGCTGTATGTAAATAATGAAAATGAACCGACTTCATTCGATCCGCCGATCGGCTTTAATAATGTGTCATGGCAGCCGTTAAATAACATCATGGAGGGGCTGACGCGTCTTGGCAAAGATCATGAGCCCGAGCCGGCAATGGCGGAGAAATGGTCTGTTTCGAAAGATAATAAAACTTACACATTTACGATTCGGGAAAATGCGAAATGGACAAACGGAGATCCTGTAACAGCCGGAGACTTCGAATACGCGTGGAAGCGGATGCTTGATCCGAAAAAAGGCGCTTCATCGGCATTCCTAGGTTATTTTATTGAAGGCGGCGAAGCATATAACAGCGGGAAAGGGAAAAAAGACGATGTGAAGGTGACGGCAAAGGATGATCGAACCCTTGAAGTTACATTGGAAGCACCGCAAAAATATTTTCTGAGCGTTGTGTCCAATCCTGCGTATTTTCCGGTAAATGAAAAGGTCGATAAAGACAATCCAAAGTGGTTTGCTGAGGCGGGTACATTTGTCGGAAACGGCCCGTTTAAGTTAACGGAATGGAAGCATGATGACAGCATCACAATGGAGAAAAGCGACACGTATTGGGATAAAGATACAGTGAAGCTTGATAAGGTGAAATGGGCGATGGTCAGTGACAGAAATACAGATTACCAGATGTTTCAATCAGGGGAACTTGATACCGCTTATGTCCCTGCTGAGCTGAGTGATCAGCTGCTTGATCAGGATAACGTCAATATTGTTGACCAGGCGGGTCTCTATTTCTATCGATTTAATGTCAACATGGAGCCGTTCCAAAATGAAAACATCAGAAAAGCCTTTGCGATGGCTGTGGATCAAGAGGAAATTGTAAAGTACGTCACGAAAAATAATGAAAAACCGGCGCACGCCTTTGTATCGCCTGGGTTTACGCAGCCTGACGGCAAAGATTTCCGTGAAGCAGGCGGAGACCTGATCAAGCCTAACGAAAGCAAAGCGAAGCAGCTGCTCGAAAAGGGCATGAAGGAAGAAAACTATAATAAGCTTCCTGCGATCACGCTTACTTACAGCACAAAGCCGGAGCATAAAAAGATTGCCGAAGCTATTCAGCAAAAATTGAAAAATAGCCTTGGAGTCGATGTGAAGCTGGCCAATATGGAATGGAACGTATTTTTAGAGGATCAAAAAGCGCTGAAATTCCAATTCTCTCAAAGCTCATTTTTGCCTGATTATGCAGACCCTATCAGTTTTCTGGAAGCCTTCCAAGCGGGAAATTCGATGAACCGCACAGGCTGGGCCAATAAAGAATACGATCAGCTGATCAAAAAGGCAAAAAATGAAGCCGGTGAAAAAACACGGTTCTCTCTTATGCATCGAGCTGAAAAGCTGCTCATCGATGAAGCGCCGGTCATTCCGGTTTATTTTTATAATCAGGTTCACCTGCAAAATGAACAAGTAAAAGGAATTGTCCGTCACCCTGTCGGCTATATCGATTTAAAATGGGCAGATAAAAACTGATGGAGGTGATTGAGGAAATACTGCTTCTTTATGCGAAGGAGCGGTATTTTTTCTCTTTCTTGCACGTATACGTAGGGTGCAGAGCAAATGAAAGGAGTGTTTTCGTTGAATTACAAGCCGAAAGCGCTGAAAAAGGGTGATACAGTCGGAGTGATCGCGCCTGCAAGTCCGCCGGATCCAAAAAAGCTTGACACCGCGCTTTTATTTTTAGAAGAGCTCGGTCTTCAGGTGAAGTTGGGCAAGGCACTGAAAAACCAGCACGGCTATTTAGCGGGACAGGATGATGAGCGGCTGGCGGATCTCCATGAGATGTTCAGAGACGATGAGGTAAAAGCAGTGTTGTGCGCATGCGGGGGTTTTGGGACAGGACGTATCGCCGCGGGCATTGATTTCAGCTTGATCCGCAAACACCCTAAAATCTTTTGGGGATACAGCGATATTACGTTTTTACATACTGCCATTCATCAAAACACAGGTCTTGTCACCTTCCATGGCCCGATGCTCAGCACGGATATTGGCCTTGACGACGTTCACCCGCTGACAAAAGCGTCATATAAGCAGCTCTTCCAGGAGACGGAATTCACCTATACAGAAGAGCTTTCTCCGCTGACCGAGCTTGTTCCTGGAAAAGCGGAAGGCGAGCTTGTCGGGGGAAATCTGTCTTTGCTGACGTCTACACTGGGCACGCCATTTGAAATTGATACGAGAGGAAAGCTTCTGTTTATTGAAGATATTGACGAGGAGCCTTATCAAATCGACCGAATGCTGAATCAGTTGAAAATGGCGGGGAAGCTGACGGAGGCGGCGGGAATTCTAGTTTGTGATTTTCACAATTGTGTCCCGGTGAAGCGAGAGAAGTCTCTCTCGCTTGAGCAGGTGCTGGAAGACTATATTATATCTGCGGGCAGGCCCGCTCTGAGAGGATTTAAAATCGGCCACTGCTCGCCAAGTATTGCCGTTCCGATCGGTGCGAAAGCTGCTATGAATACAGCAGAAAAAACAGTCGTAATAGAGGCGGGCGTTTCAGAAGGGGCGCTGAAGACATGAAAATCATTCGAATCGAAACAAGCCGAATCGCCGTTCCGCTGACAAAGCCGTTTAAAACCGCGCTTCGCACTGTGTATACGGCTGAATCAGTCATAGTAAGGATTACTTATGACAGCGGTGCAGTCGGATGGGGAGAAGCACCCCCGACGTTAGTGATTACAGGAGACAGCATGGATAGCATTGAAAGTGCCATTCACCATGTGTTGAAGCCGGCATTGCTTGGAAAAAGCCTGGCGGGCTGTGAGGCCGTTCTGCACGACATCCAGCATCTTCTTACAGGAAATATGAGCGCGAAGGCTGCTGTAGAAATGGCGCTATACGACGGCTGGGCGCAGATGTGCGGGCTGCCGCTTTATCAAATGCTTGGCGGATATCGAGATACGCTGGAAACAGATTATACCGTCAGTGTCAACTCACCTGAAGAGATGGCAGCTGATGCCGAGAATTATCTCAAACAAGGCTTTCAAACGCTGAAAATAAAGGTCGGAAAAGATGATATTGCAACAGATATCGCCCGTATCCAGGAAATCAGAAAACGTGTCGGATCAGCTGTGAAACTGCGTTTAGACGCTAATCAGGGGTGGAGGCCGAAGGAAGCGGTAACTGCCATTCGGAAAATGGAGGATGCGGGTCTAGGCATTGAGCTTGTCGAGCAGCCTGTCCATAAAGATGATCTCGCTGGGCTTAAAAAGGTGACAGATGCAACAGATACGCCGATTATGGCTGATGAAAGTGTTTTTACACCGCGCCAGGCGTTCGAAGTTCTGCAAACCCGGAGCGCAGACTTGATCAATATTAAATTGATGAAAGCGGGCGGCATTAGCGGAGCAGAGAAAATTAATGCCATGGCGGAGGCCTGCGGGGTGGAGTGTATGGTCGGCAGCATGATCGAAACGAAGCTGGGCATTACGGCCGCGGCGCATTTTGCGGCAAGCAAGAGAAACATCACGCGCTTTGATTTTGACGCGCCGCTGATGCTGAAAACAGATGTATTCAAAGGCGGCATAACATATAGCGGCAGCACGATTTCGATGCCTGGCAAACCGGGCCTCGGAATCATCGGGGCTGCGCTTTTGAAAGGGGAAAAAGAGCAATGATGCACACTGTCATATCAGCAGTGGCCAACATCTGGACAGCGCCTGATTCACCTCGTCCGTCTGATCAATTCATGCTTCAACCGACTGTAAGGATCAGAGACTGGCTGGAGCGCATGACGTATGATGAACGGCTTGGATTATGTACAGACAATGTAATCCAAACTCAGGTTCTCTTTGGCGAAAAGGTACTTGTGACGGCGGAACAGGGGGAATGGGTTTCTGTGATCGTGCCTAGCCAGCCATCCCGAAAGGATCCGCGCGGATACCCGGGCTGGATGAAAAAGTACCAGCTGGAAAAAACAAAGCCCATCCATACACAACACGATGTGATGATCAGCAAACCTGCTGCCTTTTTGTACAGAAGCAATGGGGAAAAGGAGATCGAATTAAGCTTTTTAACGGTTCTCCCCTTCATTGCAAAAGAAAACGGATATTTTAAGGTTTCGACCGTTTTTGGGGAAAGGTTTGTGAGGCAAAGTGATGCAGTGCCTGTCAGCCAACAGAAAGGGACTGCTGAAGACATCATTCAAACGGGTGCGTTTTTTCTTGGCCTTCCCTACCTGTGGGGAGGGATCAGCGGGTTTGGGTTTGATTGCTCCGGATTTATGTACAGTATATTTAAGGCGAATGGATATAGCATCCCCCGTGATGCGGGAGATCAGGCTAAGGCGGGGAAGGGTGTCCCGCTTGATGATATGAAGGCTGGTGACCTGCTGTTTTTTGCTTATGAGGAAGGAAAAGGAGCGATTCATCACGTCGGTCTGTATGTAGGCGGCGGGAAAATGCTGCATTCTCCAAAGACAGGGAAATCAATCGAAATCCTCACATTAAAAGAGACAATCTATGAAAAAGAATTATGTGCGGTGCGCCGCTGTTTTTCAGAATAAGGAGGGAGACAAATGACGCCACTGCCTTTGTTAGAGGTCAGCAAGCTAAAAATGCATTTTGACGCAGGGAAAAAGCGAACAGTTAAAGCCGTCGATGGGGTCACCTTCCAGATTCGTGAAGGAGAAACGTTCGGGCTAGTCGGGGAATCAGGGTGCGGGAAATCAACCTTGGGGAGAGTGCTGATGCGCCTTTATCAGCCGACAGAAGGAAGTGTGATATACAGAGGCACAAATCTTCATGCACTGAGTGAAAAAGAGCAGTTTGCCTTCAACCGCAAACTGCAGATGATTTTTCAGGACCCTTATGCTTCACTTAACCCGCGCATGACCGTTCGAGAAATTATTTTGGAGCCGATGGAGATTCATAATCTCTACAATACCCATAAAGCACGGCTTCTCGTCGTGGACGAGCTGCTTGAGGCAGTTGGGCTTCACCCCGATTTTGGCAGCCGTTATCCGCATGAATTTAGCGGCGGGCAAAGGCAGAGAATCGGGATTGCGAGAGCACTGTCGCTGAATCCTGAATTTATCGTGGCGGACGAACCGATTTCTGCACTTGATGTCTCTGTTCAAGCGCAGGTGGTCAACCTGCTGAAGCGGCTTCAAAAAGAGAAAGGGCTAACGTTTTTATTCATTGCCCATGATCTTTCGATGGTGAAGCATATCAGTGACAGGATCGGTGTCATGTACTTAGGGCACATGATGGAAATTACAGAGAGCGGCACCTTGTATCGTGAACCGCTCCATCCCTATACAAAGGCGCTTTTGTCCTCGATTCCGATTCCAGATCCTGAATTGGAGGACAAGCGTGAGCGTATTCTCTTAAAAGGAGAGCTGCCGAGCCCGGTCAATCCGCCAAGCGGCTGCGTGTTTCGGACCCGCTGTCCGGAGGCGATGCCTGAATGTGGGGAATCTCGTCCCCAGCTTCAAGAAATCGAACCCGGCCGTTTTGTCGCTTGCCATCTGTATCGAAATGCTGAAACGAAGGAAAAAGTGAGATAAATAAAAAGAGTGGCTCCTTTTTGCTAGAGCCACTCCATTTGTTTATACTTGATGTAAAAACTTTACACAAACCGGGTAAGGGACAGAAACCGTTGATGGGAGGAGTGTCAATCGGCCGGTTTCTTTGTCTCTTTCAAACAAGACAAGGTTGCCTGTTTCTTCATTTGAAGCAACGAGGAACCCTTCCGTTGGGTCAAATACAAAGTCACGAGGCCAGTTTCCTTCTGTCGACACTCTTTCTACGAAAGCCAGCTCTCCTGAATATTGATTCACTTCAAATACGGCGATACTGTCATGGCCGCGGTTTGCGACATAAACAAAACGTCCGTCCTGCGTGACATGAATTGCGCTTCCCTGGCTGTTATCTGTAAAATCATCAGGGATGGCAGAAACGACTTGGATTTCTCTAAATTCGCCGGCTGTCGGGTTGTATTCAAGCGCAATCACTTCATTGCTTAATTCTGTCATGACATAAGCGTATTTTTCTTTCGGATGAAAAGCGATATGGCGAGGTCCTGCACCGGGAGCGAAGGAATGGCTTCCGGATTCAGTCAATACGCCGTCTTTCATCTTATAGGTGTACAGCTTATCTATACCTAAATCAACCGCTACCACATAATTGTGTTCAGGTGTGAACCCCGCGTAGTGTGTATGCGGTTTTTCTTGTCTTTCGTGCGGCCCTCTTCCTGTGTGAGCGGCCTCTGAAACAGGTGATTGCAAACTGCCGTCTTCCTGAACCGGAAAAACGTGTACCTTCCCGCTGTGATAATTGGCAGTCAGTACGAATTGATTTTGATCATCAACGCTTACGTGGCATGGCGAAGGGCCATCAATTAACTGATGATTCAGAAATGTCAATTCGCCGCTGTTTTTATCGATTTGATAGGCAGCAACTCCGCCTTGGCCGTCTGCTTTTTCGATGGAGTAAAGGATGGTGTTGTTTTTATTCGGCGCCACATATGTCGGGTTGCCCAGCTTAGCGGCCAGCTTTGGCTCGCTCAATGCTTTTTTCTCAGTATCAAGCTCAAATGAATAAATTCCTTCGCTTCCGCCTTTTGTATATGTTCCCACATATCCTATGTATTTTGTCATGCGATTTCCCCCTTAAAAATGATGTCACCTCTATATTAACGTATCTTGCTAAAATAAGCTGTTCAAAACATGAAAAAGGGGAAGATTCTTCAATCGCCTCGAATCAGCGGCATTGTGCAGCACCTGAAGGAGCCGCCCGATTTAATAATTTCTGACAGGTCAATTTCGATAATGTGATAGCCTCTTTTCGATAGCTGTTGATTGACATGGCGGTTGCCAGGGAGACTGATGATCGTTTTTTTTCCGATTGAAAGGACGTTGGTGCCAAGCGTAAATTGTTCGTCCTCGGGCACCTCAATAAGATCATAACGTTTTGCCAGCATATCGGCTGCCTTTGGCTCTATGGCTTGTGGATAAATTAACGCTTCGCTTTCAGATACAATGTTAAATACGCAGTCCAAATGCAAAAATTTTTCATGCAGCTTCACTGGAACGATCGTGTATTCAGGAAGTGCCTCTTCCAGCTGGCCGATAGCCGAAATGTCGGTGCGCTGGCTGATTCCGACATAGACAATGTCATCATCGATAATGACGTCTCCGCCTTCAATACTCGTATCAAGCATGCGGGTGTAAGAGATACCTTGGCTGTGAAAAAAATCTTTTATAACGGCTTCTTCTCCTTGGCGAATCGGTTCAGTCATGCTCGATAGGAACGCTTTTTCTCCGATGACAAACCCTATATCCCTAGTGAAAACCTGTTCTGGGAGTCCGTCGCGAACGGGCAAAAGGACGACCTCAACGTTGTGTGACCTAAGTGCCTCCACTAAACGGCTGTGCTGGTCGTTGGCGGTTTTTACATGAATATTGTCATCTTCAAAATGTTTTTGTGTTTCGTTTATAACATCTTTTATGGTCATGTGCTCAGGTTTGCATAAGATCACTTTCTGAAGTGTGCCGTATTCCGTTCGGCATACTGTTTTGTGCTGAGATTTCGGGATGGATACGTCCATTTGTTTTTCCTCCTAAAGTGTGAAGAATACATTTATTATTCCCTCATCATGAAAATCATTAAACCATTTTAAATTTTAGACAAATGGAAGAGAATATTGTTTAATAGGAGAATATAAGTGCATTTAGCTAAAAGATCAGACATCAAAGGGGAGAAAGGTATGGAAACACCGGAAACAAGATTTTGTAAAGAGTCAAAGGTTGTAAAAACCAGCAGGGTGTTCCCGCTTGACACGAACAACCATAATACGCTGTTTGGCGGAAAATTAATGAGCTACATCGATGACATTGCCTCTATTTCCGCGGCGCGCCATTGCAGACGTGAAACCGTAACGGCTTCAATGGATTCTGTAGATTTTTTAAAGCCGATCGGGCAAAAGGATTCTGTCTGCCTAGAGTCATATGTGACATGGGTCGGCACATCTTCTATGGAAGTATTTGTGAAAGTCATTAAGGAGCATTTGATGACTGGCGAACGGGAACTCGCTGCCACATCCTTTTTGACATTTGTCGCATTAGATTCAAATGGCAAGCCGGTGCCTGTACCGAGAGTTGTACCGGAAACAGAAGAAGAAATCATGCTTCATAATACAGCAGTACAGCGCGCTAATGAACGAAAGAACCGCAAGAAACACAGCCAGGCGCTTGCAAATGCGCTCGGAACTGATAAACCTTGGTGACGTTAAACCCAAAACATAAGTTGTTTTGGGTTTTTTTGTACTTTTCAATGGTGATTATTACAATGGTTAGTCCGTTTTTGCTAGGGGATTCTATAAAAAAGTAACAAATGTCATGTTAAATTGATAATTTTGTGACAACTTTATTAAAGATTCATTTAAGATATATCTTTTATTCCTAAGATCATGTATTTTAAAGATATATTCTAAATACATCTTTTCGAAAGGATTGTTTATACAATGTTAGATAACAAAACAATCGAAATTATTAAAAGCACTGTACCCGTATTGCATCAGCATGGAGAAACAATCACTGGCCGTTTTTACGATCGGATGTTTCAAGACCATCCAGAGCTTTTGAACATTTTTAATCAAACAAACCAAAAGAAAAAAACACAGCGAACTGCACTGGCAAATGCTGTTATTGCAGCTGCGGCAAACATTGACCAATTAGGAAACATCATTCCGGTTGTCAAACAAATCGGCCACAAGCACCGCAGTATCGGAATTAAGCCTGAGCACTACCCAATCGTCGGTAAATATTTGCTGATTGCGATTAAAGATGTATTGGGAGACGCTGCAACCCCTGACATTATGCAGGCATGGGAGAAAGCGTACGGAGTCATTGCTGACGCGTTCATCGGAATTGAAAAAGACATGTATGAACAGGCGGAAGAGCAAGCCGGCGGCTGGAAAGAGTATAAGCCATTCGTTATCGCAAAAAAAGAGCGAGAAAGCAAAGAAATTACATCCTTCTATTTGAAAACGGAAGACGGCAAGCCGTTACCTGAATTCCAAGCAGGGCAATATATCAGCATCAAAGTGCGGATTCCTGATTCTGAATATACGCATATCCGCCAGTACAGCCTGTCTGATATGCCGCGAAAAGACTATTATCGAATTTCCGTGAAGAAGGATGGTGTCGTGTCTTCCTACTTACACGATGGGCTGCAGGAGGGAGATTCAATAGAGATCAGCGCACCGGCAGGGGACTTTATTTTAGATCCTGCATCACAAAAAGATCTCGTTTTGATCAGTGCCGGAGTTGGCATTACACCAATGATCAGCATGCTGAAAACATCTGTTTCCAAACAGCCTGAACGGCAAATTCTGTTCATTCATGCGGCGAAAAACAGTGAATATCATGCATTGCGCCATGAAGTAGAAGAGGCAGCGAAACATTCTGCTGTTAAAACAGCATTTGTGTATCGCGAGCCGACAGAGGAAGACCGTGCAGGTGATCTGCATTTTCATGAAGGACAGATTGATCAGCAATTCCTCAAAGAACTGATTGCCAACACAGATGCGGATTACTATATTTGCGGTTCACCGTCGTTTATTACGGCAATGCATAAGCTTGTATCAGAACTCGGATCAGCGCCGGAGTCTATCCATTACGAGTTATTCGGTCCGCAATTAAGTTTGGCGCAGTCCGTTTGAACACATACATGAAACTCTTCTCCTTTCAGAGAAGAGTTTTTTATTGAGATATAAGAAGGTAGACAAACGCCGGTTTCTACATCCGGACAATCACAGACCCGCCGCCATTTGTGCATACACGGTTTTGCTGTTCTTGCATTGTTCTCAGCAATTCATTGTTTACCTCAATCGCTCTAATTAGTTGCTCCATCCTTAGCTCCAAACCGGCCAGCCTGTCGATTGTTTGCTGCTGGTAGCCCGCGGGTTGGGGAGCCAATGGCAGATCAAAGGGCCAAAGGGTATTCGACTTCTGATTTTTCATATTGCGTATTGCGCCTCCAATCGGTGTCACTTTCTATTATGTTATGTTCAGGCGATGTGCACGTTCGCCTATTTAGACACTGATGCATAGAGGGCCTGCCAAGGGGCACAATAGGCTCAATATGACCAGCGGATGGAGGTAAAGATCGGTGTTATGGATGATATGGGTATTTTTACTGAAGCCAGTTATCGTATTTTCGATTGCATATATTTTATTTCGGCTTGCCGGTAAAAAAGCTGTGTCACAAATGAACAATTTTGATCTGCTTTTGACCTTCGCAATCGGAACTATTATCAGTGAGCCGATCCTTACATCCAAGCTGCCGATGTCAATTTATTATGCGGGTGCTTTTTTGGTGCTTTATCTTATCATGAGCAAGCTCTCTTTATCTAATAAATGGCGATGGCTCCTAGTCGTGAGCCCGACTGTCCTTATCCGGAACGGGGATATTGATGAACGCGGCCTTCGTAAAGAAAGGCTGACTGTTAATGAACTGCTCGGAAAGCTGAGGGAAAAGGGCTATGCCGACCCGGCTGACATTGATCTTGCTATCATTGAAGAAACGGGAGAAGTAAGCGTCATCCCGAAAGAGGAAGCGAGAGCGGTACAGGTGCGGGATTTGAATATGGAAGCTGAACGGAATTTTATCCCGATTCCGCTCATACTGGATGGCGAAATCCTTGATCATAATTTGAAATATCTCCAAAAAAACCGATCCTGGCTGTTTGAGAAGCTTGAGGAAAAAGGGTACAGCCCCAAACTGCTGTCTTCGATCACCTTAGGCACGATGAATGCGCGAGGTGATATATCCCTTGATTTAAATACCTCTAATGACCCGCAGCATGATCCTTACTTATATAAACCGGGAAATAACAACTAAGATGGCTCTCTCTTGTAATGAGAGCTTTTTTCTTTTTTAAAGGGAATTTTTGTTTGGTGTCAAATGTACCTGTTAGGAGGGGAACTGAACATGAAGGACTTATCCATAAGAAACGACATGGCGCCAACGGTCAGTCTGCTGTATTCCGCAGTGGAAGAAAACAGTCTCCGTCTGGCTTCTATCGTAAGCCATATGACACACAGTGAACTTTACTATAAGGGGCGCTGCCAAACAAAAAACAGCACGGCTCAGCTTTTGCACCATATCACAAATGTTGATATCAGATGGGTCTGGCGTATCAAGGAAAATCGGATACCGAACCATATTGAACAGGCATACGGCCCGATGACGGATGAAAGCGGACGGCTGCCTGAACCGGTGAATCAGCCAGGCTTAGATGAACTTCTGAAAAGACATCAGCATGTAGTAGACGAGCTGAAATCGGTATGCTTCACTTTAACTGAAAATGCTTTGAACCAGCCGCTTTCTTTCGAAGGTGACACCGCGACGATACGATGGGGAATTTGGCATATGGCAGATCATAACCGCTATCATCAGGCACATATTGAAGCTCTCAAAAAAGAATGGAAGCAGGATGTGGCGAAGTATGAACGCTAAAACGAAGCTTGTGACCGATCGAATTCGTTTGCGCTGTATGGAAGATCGGGATCAAGCCAATTTGTTTGGGCTGCTTTTTAATGATCCTGACGTCATGAAATATTATTCCGGTTTAAAAGATAAGAGGCAAACCCGCGAGTGGATCAATTGGAACCAACGAAATGAAAAAGGGTACGGCGTTAGTCTGTGGATCGCCGAAGATAAGCGGACAGGGGAGTTTTTGGGGCAATGCGGCATCGTTCCCCAGCAGATCGAAAATCAAACCGTAATGGAAATTGGCTATATGTTTGCCCGCCGCCACTGGGGGAACGGCTATGCGCAAGAAGCGGCTCGGGCCTGTCTGGACTATGGCTTTAACAAGCGGCAGTTCGGCAAAATGGCGGCTTTGATTGATCCGGGTAACAAAGCGTCCATACGGGTAGCGGAGAAAATCGGCATGCATTACAGCAAAACGATCAGAAAATGGAATAAACAGATCGCGGTATATGAAAGAAAATCTTACAATTGAAAGATAGAGCTGAGTTTAGTATCATGATATCATGTAAAGTTTTCTAGGGTTCCGCATGTCAATTGACATGGACTGGTCCGAGAGAAAACACATACGCGTAAATAGAAGCGCGTATGCACACGGAGGGAAAAAAGCCCGGGAGAGTCAATCTCATGTGAGACGACTGTCCGGGGTTTTTTTGTTTTCGGAGAATCCTAATAGATAGAAAGGAATGACTCAAAATGAAATGGGGATTGGTCGTGCTTGCCGCTGTTTTCGAGGTTGTTTGGGTGATAGGCTTAAAGCACGCTGACTCAGCCTTAACATGGAGCGGCACTGCCATCGGCATCATATTCAGCTTTTACCTTCTAATAAAGGCGACTCACAGTCTGCCTGTTGGTACCGTGTATGCCGTCTTTACCGGGCTCGGCACAGCGGGAACAGTACTTAGTGAAATCGTTCTGTTTCATGAACCGATTGGATGGCCGAAGCTATTGTTAATTGGCGTGCTCTTAATCGGTGTAATCGGGTTGAAGCTTGTGACACAGGATGAGACAGAGGAAAAAGGAGGCGAGGCATAATGCTGCACTGGATCAGTTTACTGTGCGCGGGCTGTTTAGAAATGGCCGGCGTGGCCCTTATGAATCAATATGCGAAAGAAAAAAGCGTGAAATGGGTGCTGTTGATCATTGTTGGTTTTGCCGCTTCATTTTCCTTGCTGTCGTACGCAATGGAAACCATTCCGATGGGAACGGCTTACGCGGTCTGGACAGGAATTGGCACCGCTGGCGGGGCGCTTGTCGGCATCCTCTTTTACAAGGAGCAGAAAGACGCCAAACGGATCTTCTTTATCGCGTTGATTTTATGCTCAGCGGTTGGTTTAAAAATTCTGTCATAAATTGATTTTTATCAAATCTTCAGTATAATGGATAAATAGTTTAGACTTACAAAGATAAGAGGGATTATTCATGAAATCATATATGACTCAGCGGTTGGACGAATACCGTGACGGAAATGAGGATAAAGGGCGGCTCTTGGTCAGCTGCCCCGATCAGCCGGGTATCGTCTCTGCAGTTTCTGCGTTTTTATTTGAACACGATGCCAATATTATAGAATCAAATCAATATACGACAGACCCTGAAGGCGGCCGGTTCTTCCTGAGAATCGAATTCGACTGCGCGGGCATTCGTGAGAAAAAAGCATCTCTTCAGGCGGCGTTTGCCTCTGTAGCGGAAAAATTCGACATGACATGGAGCTTAACTTTGGCAAGTGAATTGAAGCGTGTCGCCATTTTTGTTTCAAAGGAGCTTCATTGCCTGCATGAGCTGATTTGGGAATGGCAAACCGGCAACCTGATGGCGGAGATCGCTGTTGTCATCAGTAACCATGAGGAAGCGAGAGAGCTGGTTGAGCGCCTGAACATTCCATTCCACTATATGAAAGCGAACAAAGACATCAGAGCGGAAGTCGAAAAGAAGCAGCTTGAACTGCTGGAGCAGTACGATGTTGATGTCATCGTGCTTGCACGCTATATGCAGATTCTAACTCCTGATTTTGTTTCGGCTCATCCGAATCGCATCATCAATATCCACCATTCATTTCTGCCTGCTTTTATCGGTGCGAATCCGTACAAACGGGCTTACGAGCGCGGCGTGAAACTGATCGGTGCGACATCTCACTATGTGACAAACGATCTTGATGAAGGACCGATCATTGAACAGGATATTGAGCGCGTGGACCACCGCGATAATGCGGAAGCGCTGAAAAACATCGGAAGAACAATTGAACGCAGCGTGCTTGCCCGTGCTGTGAAATGGCATTTGGAAGACCGTGTCATCGTTCATGAAAATAAAACAATCGTCTTTAACTAGACTGCAAGAGGCCCGCGCAATGCGGGCTATTTTTGATGACAAAAAACCTTGACAAGTGTCTTTTTTCTTTGCATAATATAAAAAAATCATTGAGCGTTGAAGAGGATTAGTAAGCAGATCTTTCTGTGACAGAGAGCAAAATGAATCGCTGAAACATTTTGCCGCATGAAACCTGCCGAACCTGCCTTGGAGTCCTAGGGGGAAAACCTAGGCGCATAACCTGGCGTTACAGGAGAGCGGAGCGTGCACAAGCGCGTTCAATCAAGGTGGTACCACGGAAACCCATTTCGTCCTTATGAATCAGGATGAAATGGGTTTTTTTATTGTAGAAGAGCCGCGGAGGAGAATAAATGAAAAAACAAAGAATAGTAGTGAAAATAGGAAGCAGTTCGCTCACAAATAGCAAAAGAAGCATTGATGAGGCAAAAATCAGAGAGCATGTTCAGGCGATTTCCGTGTTAAAAAAAGCGGGGCATGAAATGATTCTGATTACCTCGGGTGCCGTAGCGGCGGGGTTTTCCAGCCTCGGATATCCGTCCCGTCCCGTTACCATCAAAGGAAAACAGGCGGCGGCCGCGGTCGGACAAACACTGTTAATGCAGCAATATATGAATCAATTTAAACAATACTCACTGACTCCGGGACAAATCCTTTTAACGAGAAATGATTTTTCGAAAAGAGAACGGTATCGAAACGCGTATGCTACGATAATGGAATTATTGGAACGCGGCGTCATTCCGATTATCAACGAGAACGATTCTACGTCTGTTGAAGAATTGACATTCGGAGATAATGATATGCTTTCTGCGTTAGTCAGCGGATTGATTCACGCGGACCAGCTCATGATTCTCACTGACATTAACGGACTGTATGATGCCAATCCAAATGAAAATCCTGAGGCGAAACGATTTGATTATTTGCCGGAGATCACGCCTGAATTGCTTGGATATGCAGGTTCAGCCGGATCAAAGGTCGGCACCGGCGGAATGAAATCAAAGCTGTTAGCCGCACAAACCGCGCTGTCTCTGGGAGTGAAAGTATTCATTGGAACTGGCAGCGGAGAGCAAAAACTTGCGGACATTTTGGACGGCAGGGGAGACGGCACTTATATCGGAGACAAAGAACTATCTTCGGTTAACAACACAAGGCAGTGGATTCAGTTCCACTCGCCGATATCGGGAGAAATTATCATTGATGCGGGTGCCGAGGAGGCGATGATCCATAATGGAAGCAGCCTTTTGCCCGCTGGCGTTGTGGGTGTGAACGGAAGCTTTCCGAAAGGGGCGGTTGTGGAAGTCAGGGGACCGGGCGGCGTGATCGGCAAAGGCCAAACCCATTACTCCTCTGAGGAGATTATGGAAGCCAAAGGCAAACGCAGTGACGAACTTGATTTTGAGAAAACGTTTGAGGTTATTCATAGGAATGACTGGGTCAATGTAAACGACTAGGAGGCGGAAAAATGAGTGAAGTTTCTGTAAAAGCGAAGCTGGCGAAAGAAGCAGCAGCCGAAATGATCATGAAAACAACAGCCGAGAAGGATGAGGCGCTCAGCCTCATTGCAAACGGACTCCGCAAAGAACTTGATTTTCTCTTGGCGGAGAATGCAAAAGACATTGAGAACGGAAAAGAGAATGGTTTAACACCGGACATCATTGACCGTCTCACATTGGATGAGAAACGGATACGCGATATCGCGGACGCGGTGGAGCTCTTAATCGACTTAGCGGACCCGGTCGGCGACTCTCTTGAAACGATCGAAAAAGAAAACGGCCTGTTTATTGAAAAAATCCGTGTGCCGCTCGGTGTCGTAGGAATGATTTATGAGGCGAGGCCAAACGTCACAGTTGATGCGGCTACCCTTTGCCTGAAGACAGGGAACGCGGTTGTTCTGCGGGGAAGCTCCTCAGCCATCCATAGCAACAAAGCGCTCGTCAGTGTCATTCACAGAGCACTTGAGCAATCAGCGCTTCCGATTCACGCTGTGCAGCTGATTGAGGATACGAGCAGAGAGACAGCAAAAGAGCTCTTTACGTTAAATGATGGTTTAGACGTATTGATTCCGCGCGGAGGCAAGAAACTGATTGATCTCGTTGTGAGAGAATCAACAGTTCCTGTACTAGAAACGGGAGCAGGAAACTGCCACATATTCATTGACGAAACAGCCAAACCGCAAATGGCAGAAAAGGTTGTTGTAAATGCCAAAACGCAGCGCCCTTCTGTATGCAACGCGATTGAATCATTGCTGATTCACAAGGCTTGGGCGAGACAGCACGGGAAAGAATTGCTGGACCAGCTGGAAAACGCGGGAGTTGAAATTCGCGGTGATGAATTGGTATGTGAACTTCATCCTTCAAGCAAACAAGCATCAAAAGAAGATTGGGAAACCGAATTTTTAGCGCCTGTCCTCAGCGTAAAGACGGTTGAAAACGTCCGAGAAGCTGTAAAGCATATCCAACAATACGGCACCAATCATTCTGAAGCGATTTTAACTGAAAATGACAAAAACGCGGCATATTTTCAAACGGCTGTCGATGCTGCCGCTGTCTATCATAACGCGTCAACCCGCTTTACCGACGGCTTTGAATTCGGCTACGGAGCCGAAATCGGCATCAGCACGCAAAAGCTTCATGCAAGAGGACCGATGGGGCTTCCTGCACTGACTTCTACAAAATACATCATTAAAGGAACTGGGCAAATCCGTGAATAGCGGGGCAATGTTCAATGAAAAAGCTTATCTCGTAATGAGATAAGCTTTTTTATACGTGAAAAATTGACATACCAAAATTAATTGTGTACAATTTAATTGTATAAAATATATTGGGGGAATGAAAAATGAGTCAGCCATTATTTACAGCAACTGTTTCAGCGGTAGGAGGAAGAGAAGGAAAGGTCATTTCATCAGACCGCGTTCTTGAGCTTGATGTCGCAATGCCGGGGACACCGAGAGCCAAGAAATTAGAAAAAGCGACAAATCCAGAGCAGCTGTTTGCAGCAGGTTATGCAGCTTGCTTTGACAGCGCCCTGCAGCTTGTCGCAAGAACAGAACGAGTAAAAGTAGAGACAGAGGTTACAGCGAATGTAAGCCTGTTAAAGGATGAAGCGGACCAGGGCTACAAGCTTGGTGTGACGCTGCAAGTAAAAGGAGAAGGAGTCAGTGCATCAGAATTGGAGGCGCTTGTGAAAAAAGCGCACGGCGTCTGCCCGTATTCAAAAGCAACCTCCGGAAATATTGATGTGACACTTGAGGTTACTGAATAAATAAAAAGAGGATGCCTTGTACAAGGCATCCTCAATTTTTTTGATGAAGTGTTTCCAGCAATGTATATAGAGCGGATTTTAACTGTTTGAGATCCTCTCCAGACTGCTTTGAGAGCCCCAGAATTGTCTCTGGGATGTCAACCGCTTTATCCTTTAATAACGCTCCGTCCTCTGTCAGGCTGATCAACACGGACCGCTCATCCTCTTCTGATCTTTTTCTCGTAATCAAACCCTGTTGTTCCATTCGTTTAAGCATAGGAGTGAGCGTTCCTGAATCTAAATACAGCTGTTCGCCCATTTTTTTGACAGTAAGCGTTTCGTGTTCCCATAACAAAAGCAAAGCCAAATATTGGGGGTATGTTATATTCAGCTTATCAAGCAGAGGCTTGTATTGCTTTGTCATTTCCCGCGAACTCGCATATAGCAAAAAACAAAGCTGATTCTCCAATTTCATATGATCAAATTTATTTTCCATTTTGTTCACCAACTCTTTTTGTCATTCGATTCTATTGTATCTGAAAAACTTCACTTTTCCTATTCTCGGCAAACATAGCATGTTTAAAAAGATCAGAAAGGGAAATATAACAACTAGATACAAATAAGGAGGTTGGAAAATATGGCATTATTTACAGCAAAAGTAACCGCGCGAGGCGGACGGGCAGGACATATTACATCAGATGACGGTGTTCTTGATTTTGATATTGTCATGCCAAATGCCAAAAAAGAAGGACAAACCGGCACAAATCCGGAACAGCTCTTTGCGGCAGGGTATGCTGCATGCTTTGGCGGCGCGCTCGAACACGTAGCCAAAGAGCAGAATATCGAAATTGATTCGGAGATTGAAGGGCAGGTCAGCCTCATGAAGGATGAGAGCGACGGCGGGTTTAAAATCGGTGTCACACTTGTTGTGAACACGAAAGATTTAGATCGGGAAAAGGCACAAGAGCTTGTCAACGCCGCTCATGAATTCTGTCCTTACTCAAAGGCAACCAGAGGAAATGTTGATGTAAAACTAGAATTAAAATAATGACCGGCATCCTGAGTGTTCTCAGGATGTTTTTTGGTGTCGGAGCGGGTGTGATCTTTTCGAAGTCTGAAACATTTCTTATAAATGGATTCAGACTTATATCCATTATGAATTGACGCGGAACGGGGTAGGGGTGGGCACAGAAATTTAAAACGTCAGAGAAGCGATCACAGCGTTTAAAGCCTGCAAAAGTTACAGATGAAGGGGGCGGCTGGCTCGGTGTCTGCCAAGCTGAATTCCGGCGCGCATAATTGCTGTTTTGTATTTGCATAGGGCATAGCGGCTACTTGGAGAAATAACAAGGATCAGGCCGCACATGCCTGATCCTTTTAATATTCTTTCTTATTGGCGAAGTTCCGCCATGCTTGAAAAGGGGATAAATGCTCTGTTAGTGTCACTTGATAAAAGGGGATCGTTCTTTCTTCAGCAGGTTTATCAATTTCTTTATAAATGAATGAATCATCAAACCCGGCTTCGGCAGCGTCTGTGTGCTCAGCTGCATAGAAAACGGCTTTAGGCCGGGCCCAGTAGATGGCGCCCAAGCACATTGGGCATGGTTCACAGCTCGTATACAAAATGCAGTCATCAAGCTGGTATGCTCCTAGCACCTTACAGGCTTTCCGAATAGCTGTGACTTCCGCGTGGGCAGTCGGATCATTGCTTGTTGTGACGTTGTTCTGTCCCTCTGCAATAATGGCTCCGTCTTTCACGATAACGGCTCCAAAAGGCCCGCCGATTCCTGCATTCACTCCTTCACATGCGAGAGTGACAGCCCGTTTTAAGAACGTTTCATGATTCATCCCAATCCCTCCTGTCAATAGAGTGTTATTAGTATAGCCGAAAAGAATGCAAAGAACATTCTTAAAAAAGTGCAAAATAAACAAAGTAATTGGGGGATTTGCTAAAATAAGAAACTGATTGTGGCTGTATTATAGAAAAAAACCATCTGCCAAATGCAGATGGTTTTTTCAAATTATACTAGCTGTGTCTGCTGTGCTCTTGCCTGTTTTGCGGCTTCAACCATGTTTTTCAATGCTGCAACCGTTTCTTCCTGCTGTCTTGTTTTCAATCCGCAGTCCGGATTTACCCAGAAGCGGTCAGTCGGACAGACGGCAAGCGCATCTACGATAATATTGTACATTTCTTCAGTTGACGGCACACGAGGGCTGTGAATGTCATATACACCAAGGCCAAGCCCTTTCAAATACGGGTGGTTTTTTAAGTAATCTAAAAATCCTCCATGGCTTCTGCTATGTTCGATTGTAATCACATCGGCATCAAGATCATTGATTGTATCAACGATATCTTCGAAGTTGCTGTAGCACATATGTGTATGAATTTGTGTCTCGTTTTTCACGGAAGAAGTGGTTAATCTGAATGCTTCTGCCGCCCAAGTCAAATACTCATCCCAATCGCGTGTTTTCAATGGAAGGCCTTCGCGCAGCGCTGGTTCATCAACTTGAATGATTTGAATGCCTGCGTCTTCAAGCGCTTTAACTTCTTTGCGAAGGGCAAGCCCGATTTGGAAGGCGATTTCTTTCCTCGAGATGTCGTTTCGAGGGAAAGACCAGTTTAAGATTGTAACCGGGCCCGTCAGCATTCCTTTCACATGCTTGGAAGTCAATGACTGTGCGTAGACTGTGTCTTTCACTGTCATCGGTTCAATAAATTCAACATCTCCGTAAATGACTGGCGGGCGGACACAGCGTGAGCCGTATGATTGAACCCAGGCATATTTAGTGAAGGCGAAACCGGCCAGCTTTTCACCGAAGTATTCGACCATGTCTGTCCGTTCAAATTCGCCGTGAACAAGGACATCAAGCTCCAATTCTTCCTGAATATCAATCCATCTTTTTGTTTCCGCATTGATAAAGTTTTGATACTGTTCATCGGACCACTCAGCTTTCCGCCATTTTTGGCGTGCGCTCCGCACTTCAGCAGACTGCGGGAAGCTGCCGATCGTTGTCGTCGGCAAAAGCGTAAGGCCGAGAGATTCATTTTGCAGGGCTAAACGTTCTTCAAACGGAATCGGGCGCTTGAAATCTTTATCAGTTAATTGCTCAAGCTCTTTCTTTTGTTCAGAATTGGCGCCTGTTGCAAACTGCTTAAGCGCCTGGATATCAGCCTTAGCCTGCTGAATCTCTTCGCTGATCGCCGCTTTTCCTGATACTAAGCCTTCTTTCAAAGCTGTCAGCTCGGCCAGCTTTTCTTTTGCGTAGGATAATCCGTTCAATAGGTCTTTTTCCAAATGCTCATCAGGGTGTTTCGCTACTGGAACATGCAGCAGGCTGCTGGAAGGCTGAATCCACAGTTCATCAACTTTTGCAATGCTGAGAATATCAAGAACGGCATCGAGACGCTCTTCAAGGTCCGCTTTCCAAATGTTGCGTCCGTCGATAACGCCGGCTGCCAGCACTTTGTCTGTCGGAAAGCCATGTGTTTTAAGCTGTTCCAGGTTTCTGCCTTTGTCGTGAACGAAATCAAGGCCAATTCCCTGAACCGGGTAAGAGATCAGCTCTTCATAAGCATCAACAGAATCAAAATACGTCTGCAAAAGCACATTCAAGGATGAAAGCTCACTTGTAATGCTTTCAAATAATTCTTTTGCACCGCGGACATCTTCACTAGAGGCGGTAACGAGCGCCGGCTCATCGATTTGAACCCATTTTACGCCTTCTTCTTCAAGCTCTTTCAAAAGCTGTACATATAATGGCACAAGGCGTTTTTGGATCGCTTTTGCTTCAGACGGTTCATAGCCTTTAGCAAGCGTAACGAACGTATAAGGGCCGACAATCACAGGCTTTGTTTCCACACCGTATTCCTGTTTGATCCGGCGATAATCTTCGAGTTGTTTGTTTCTTGTCAGACGGAACTCAATGCTCTCGTCATATTCCGGAACGATGTAATGGTAATTTGTATTAAACCATTTTGTCATTTCACTAGATACGGCGTCTTTGATTCCGCGGGCGATAGCGAAGTATGTATCGGTAGCGTCAGTCAAATGTCTGAAACGTTTCGGGATCCAGTTGAAGCTGACTGCTGTGTCGAGTACATGGTCATACTGTGTGAAATCAGAAACAGGCACAACATCAATCTGCTGGTCAATTTGTGTTTTTACTGCAGATAAAAATAGTTCGTCGATTTGCTTCAAAAACGTATCTTTATCAGTACTGCCTTTCCAATACGCTTCAAGTGCTTTTTTCCATTCCCGGTTCAGTCCGATTCTCGGAAATCCTAAATTCGATGTTTTGATGGTTGTCATTGTTTCTCCTCCTTTATATGTAAAACACTCTCGTTAACCCGCGGATACAGGCTGCTAAGAGGTTTTCTCACAACAAAAAGCCTCTTTCCCATGAGAGAAAGAGGCTTTTCTGCGTAAAACACTGCCTCTCTCATCTCTCAGATTCAATCTGATGGAATTAGCACCGTGCCTTATGAGACATCAGTCTCGGCGCGAAAAGCAGTGCGCCCCATTTCACAATGGTATTACGGTCGGTTGCTGTTGGGGTCAAAAGGCCAATCCCTCGCCCAACTCTCGATAAGAGAAAATGTTATTAATTTTTTGAAAAGTTGAATCATTTGTTGGTAATCTTAACAGTAATTCAAATTCATTGTCAACATAGAATTTGAAATTTTTATTTATATAATGTGGTGTATATTATATAAGAAAAATAATCTTATAGGGTCAACAAATGTGATTGCTCTGCTTTTTCTGCGAGTTCATCAGGAGCTGTTAAATACAGGAATCCATTGCCTGCCAGCGTTTTTGCAATATCAAGAGGAAGTGTCCTGCGGATTAGCTGTGCGAAAACCTCAGATTCAGAAAGCTTTCTTTGAAATGATTCTTCTTCATAGCTTTTGATTAAAGCAAGCGCACCGCTGACATGAGGGGCAGCCATTGAAGTGCCGGTCAGCTTACCGTACTTCTTGTTGGGAAGGGTGGATAAGATATTTTCTCCTGGTGCCACAAGGTCAATCTCTTTATTTGCGTTAGAAAATTCTGATAATTCTCGTGCTACTGAAACAGATCCAACTGCAATGACTTCGTTATAAGCTGCGGGGTAGGAAAGCTCTTCTGTGCGTTCGTCGCCGTCACCCTCATTTCCCGCTGCACAAACGACAAGCACTCCGTTTTTGACTGCGTTTTTCACTGCTTCTTCCAGCTCTGGCACATCGCTTGGCCCTCCAAGGGACATTGAGATGATGTCGACTTTCTGTTCCACCGCGTAGTTGATGCCGTTGATTATCCATTCGTATTGTCCGCTGCCGTTCTCGCCGCCAAGAACCTTCACAATCAATAGGCTTGCCTCAGGCGCGACTCCGGCAATGCCTCCGTTTGAATCATTAGCTGCAATCGTTCCGGCGACGTGTGTGCCGTGTCCGTTGTAGTCGGAAATCGCATCTTCCTTGCCGCCGTCGTCATCCGTGAAGTTCTTTCCGCCGATGATTTGATTTTTTAAATCAGGGTGGCTTGTGTCGCAGCCCGTGTCTAATACAGCAACTTTAATATTTTTGCCTTTTACCCCTTTTGCCCACATTTCTGGCGCCTTAATCACTTTAATGCCCTCAGGAAGCTCGTTTACATCCATGATCTTCTCATTCGTCACATACGGGATCAAGCGGATTTCACCATTCATAAAAAAGCCCTCCTTTTTTATGCTTTCAAGTGGATTCAAGGGTGTTGCCTCATATTATATGAAAAAAGCAAGCGCTCGGACAGAGCCATTTGAAGCATTTTGAAAAAATAGGATACACACCAAAGAATTAGTAATCTTCAAAATATTGGATGGCTTCGGCGTGTATGACTGGGATTCAACTGTAAGTCAAGTTATAATAGTGTTGGGGAAAGGAGCAGTGTCATGAAACTGAATGAAAAATTATATGCATTTTTTTCAGAGCATGTGGAACAAATGGCCGAGGAATGGATTGAAACGATGGAGGAAAGTGATCCGAATTCGCTTTACGCCCTACATAATGCAACAGTAACGGAAGAATTGAAAGAGCAGGACAGAGAATTTTACCGGCATCTGAATTACATGTATGTTTTACCGGAAAAACAATTTCTCGAAGAGTTTCAAGAGTGGGTCATTGAGCTGACCAACGATCAAAAACATCTCGACACACCGGTTCAGTATGTCATTCGGGAGTTTATGAGAAACAGGAGATTATATACGAAGTATTTTGAGAAGTTCGCAGAAGAAAATGAGTCAGCGTTTGAACCAGGAGAGAAGCAAAAATGGGCAGATTTGATTGTAAAAGTATTTGATTTCACCATTTATACATTCGTTGATCACGCTGAAATGAATGCCAAGCAGCAATTAAACGCCCAAAGAGAAATGATATTGGAACTAAGCTCACCTGTCATTACCCTGAGCAAATCAACAGCTCTGCTGCCGCTTGTCGGTGACATTGATACCGAACGGGCGAAGTTTATTTTGGAAAACACGCTTCAAGCTTGTGCGAAAAGACGTGTGGAGCATCTGTTAATCGATCTGTCAGGTGTTGTTGTGGTGGATACGATGGTGGCGCACCAGATCTTTAAATTGATTGAGGCGCTTAATCTGATCGGTGTCCGGTCAACCCTGTCAGGAATCAGGCCTGAAATTGCGCAAACTGCTGTACAGCTGGGGATTGACTTTTCGAATATTACCATTAAAACCAACCTTGCCCAAGCATTAAACTATCATCAATAAAAAAATCCGCTATCTGTGATAGCGGATTTTTTATGATGCGAAACATAAAGATACGAGAAAGGATCCCGCGAATAATAAGAGGACGAGGAAAAAGAACACCCAGTCGCACCGATTCACGCTCAATGTCCTGTAGTATGTCCGGTTTCTGCTTCCTGTAAAACCTTTCGATTCCATTGCAAGCGCTGTCCGTTCCGCTTTTCTGATGGCGCTTGCCAATAGGGGTATGGTATATCGTTTTAACGCACTGATTTTATTAATGATGCCGCTCTCCGCCGCTCCTCCTCTGATTTTATGAGCCTGCTGAATCAGCTGGACCTCATCCTTTAACAGCGGAAGAAAGCGAAAGCCTGCAATGACACCGTACGCGAGCTTTGGTGAGAGCCTGCACTGCTGGACAAGGCTCAGCATAAATAAAATCGGATCGGTTGTAAAAACAAACATCATCGATAAGGCGGAAAAGCATAAAATACGAAACCCAAGGGAGATGCCGACAGACACATTATCGCTGTTAATTGAGATAGGGCCTGCTTGAAACAAAAAATTATCCGGTGTTGTCGGCACCTTTCCAAAAACTGCGGCTGTCCACACGCACCCGAATGCTAAAATCAAAAACGGAATCGTAAACAACAACCATTTTTTCAATGGGATTCCGGCCGCCAGTAGAACGCCCGCAACGATGATGATATAAAAACATGCCGGAGTGTAAGGGTTGTAAATAAACGACAGCATGACGACACAACAAAAAACCGCCGCCGCTTTCACAGTCGGATTAATGAGATGTAACGGCTGCTTCATCACGCACCTCCTCTTGATATGCCATCCATTCATATAGAAGGGGAAGGGTGAGCTTTGCTTTTTGGACAAGCCCTGTTTCTTGAGAAAACAACTGCGCTGGAGATCCGTCAAAGGCCAGGCCCGTATCGTGAAGCACAAGCACGCTGTCAGCATACGAAGAGACTAGCTCCATATCGTGTGTAACCATAAGGACAGCGGTTCCCTCTGCCTTGATACGCTGAATCATTTCCATGCATTCAGCCGCCGTGCGGGCATCCTGGCCAAAGGTTGGTTCGTCTAATAATAAAACCTTTACGTCATGCATGAGCATAGTAGCTACGCTCAGTCGCCGTTTTTGCCCTTGGCTGATCGCAAACGGATGATGATCAGCCAAATGCGCAAGACCAAAACGCTGCAGCAGGTGTTGCGCTTTTTTCTCAGTTTCAGCATTTGCTTTCTGGCCGAACAGAAGCTCGTCATACACCGTATCGGTGACGAATTGATGCTCAGGGTTTTGAAAAACAAATCCCATCCGTTTACGCAATTCTTTTTCTTTATATTTCTGCAGCGGCTGGTCATAAAGAAGGATTTTGCCGCTTTGCGGTTTCATGAGACGGGCCAGAACTGATAAGAGCGTCGATTTTCCAGTGCCGTTCGGACCGACAAGCGCCGTTAAAGAGCCTCCGCGCAACGAAAAGCTGATGTCTTTGAAAATCGTCTGCTGTCCTCTCGCGAACGAAAGGCTGCTGACTTCAAGCACACTCTCCCCAGAAGGAGCTTCCTTCTTTTTGGCATGCCCGGCGGGAATAGGCTCTTTGAACAGCATTTCTTTTGATAAAGTAAACGGCATACTCAGCTTTTCCTGCAGATGACAGACCTTTGGAATGGCGATGCCCAATTTCTTTAGTGTCTCCGCTTCGTGTTGAAATAGATTTTTCGTCAGGCCATCCAGCGCTTTTTTGCCTGATTTGTCAAGCGCGATCGTTCTCTCAATCCAAGGCGCCCATTCATCAAGCTGGTGCTCAATGACGAGGAGGCTGAAACCTTTTTCCCGCTGAAGATCCTTCATCAGATGAACGAACTCCCGCGCTGAGAAAGGGTCTAAAAGAGAGGTCGGCTCATCTAAAATAATAAGCTCAGGCTCCATCGCCAAAATACAGGCGAGAGCCACTTTCTGCTTTTGTCCTCCTGAAAGGGTTGAGATCGTTTTTTCTTTTAAATGGGTAATGCGTAATTTTTCTAATACGGCGTTGATTTTCTCTGTCATTGCTTCTTTTGGAATTTGCAGATTTTCCAGCCCGAACGCAATTTCATCCTCTACCGTCAGCATGCAGAACTGCTGATCAGGATCCTGAAAAACGACCCCGGCATACTGAGCAATCGTTTCGGAGGTTTCAGCATCTGTGACCGGCTTTTGAAATAGAAAGACATGTCCGGACTGAATGCCGTCGCAAGCCTCCGGATATAGACCGTTTAAACAAAGGGCGAGCGAGCTTTTACCGCATCCGCTCGGTCCTAATAATAAAACACATTCTCCTTTTTGAAGCTCAAACGAAATGTCTTGAAAAGCCGGTTTCTCGTCTTCTTCATAAGAGAAGCTGAGCTGCTCAACCGTCAGAAGCTCATCAAAGGCTTGCATGTTCTGACGCCCGCTTCCGTTTCTTTTTCAGTTCCTTTCCGAGTGCCATTCCGTTTAACACACCTGTATAAGCGAGAGAGTCGCTGACAGCTTTTCCGAGAAGCCCCGCCAAAAGCGCGCCGGAAATGAGGCGGATCACAAGCATAATGAGCAGATAACCTGGTGAATAGGCTGCATAGCCAGAAACAAAGAGATCATAGATAAAGCTGGCTACTGAAGACCCCATACCGGCCAGCATAAGGACAGGGAGAGAGTATGCTTTCCAGCGTGTTGCAAGAAATACAGCCTCAGCCCCGAGCCCTTGAACAATGCCAATGACGATGACCATCGGGCCAGACGGATTTCCCAGCAGGCACTCAACGAGAGCGGCAATGATTTCAGAAACGAGCGCCGCACCCGGTTTTCGAATCATGTACGCGGCGATCACAGAAACGATAAACCAAATGCCGTAAATCGGTTCATAGGCGATTGGCCCAAACATACCTGCAAGTACGTTTCCGAAATGTGTAAATAATAAATAAACAACGGCAAATACGATACTGATAACGGACATGATGACAATTTCTTTTACTTTCCAGCTTTTCATGTTATCCCTGCTTTCTGTTTTTTCTTGATGGACTGTTAGCCGAAAGATTCACAGTCATGGTGATGTGGTTTGTTTGCTGCTCAGCCATGCGGAAAACGGCCTCCAATGTGCTGAATACGTCATGCGCATCCCCGTCAAGCTCGCTCGCGTAATGGACACCCTGTACGAAAGTGCCTTGGGCTTTTGCAATGTCGACAGCCTTCATAATCAATCCCATATAATCCGGCTCGTTCATTGGATAAAGGGCAAATTGGCACGGCGCTTCCGCCTTCAAGCCTCGGACAGCATCTTCATTGACACGCTTATCACCTTTGGAAAGATATGTATCCCCCTGTGTGTCACCCGGGCATCCAATGGAAAACGTGCCGTTCATGACGATGTGTTTTTCGCTGTTTGCTGCATGAAGGTAAATGGCTTTTGCAGCATCGAATACATGATCAATCGATCCGCGTAACACCGTGCTGATATGGTCGGTTTTCGTCCATACCTTGGATGTGTCTGTTTTTTTCAGCGCAGACTTGATCACACTGATAAAATCATCCGTCATCGGATATAAAGAGAAGCGAAAACCGGCGATTCTGCTTGTACCGCAAATATGCTCCATTTCTCCGACCTCCTGTTTTTTTGGTAAAATAAAAAACTGCATATCCTAAGGGAATATGCAGTCATAGATCGATTAAGCGCACAAAAAAATACACCATTCGGTCAACCTGCACTTCCCCACGCTGGTATTATCCAGATCGGGTCATAAGGGATCAAAGCGCGTTTCTTCCGCGCTTTATCTCAGCCAAAACAGCACCCCTAGTGCTTTCCGTATACAATTTTTTATTTTGACATCATAATAGATGATAAGAATCATTTTGTAAACAACGAAATCATTTTTTTCATATAGGGACGGGAGAGGATGATCAAATTTGGAAAAAGGAAACATATTAATTGTGGAAGATGAAGAAAAAATCGCCAGGGTTCTTCAGCTTGAATTGGAATATGAAGGATACAGCGTCACCATCAAACACAATGGCACAGAAGGTCTGGATGCGGCAGCGAAAGGCGGGTATTCCTTGGTGCTTCTTGATGTCATGCTTCCGGGGCTTAGCGGACTGGAAGTGCTGCGCCGCTTGAGAAAAACGGATCCGCAGACACCGGTCATATTATTAACGGCGCGAGACAGTATTCCTGATAAGGTAACAGGTCTGGACATCGGTGCGAATGACTATGTCACCAAGCCGTTTGAAATCGAGGAATTGCTTGCGAGAATCAGGGCGGCGCTGCGGCAAAATGGAACAAAAACGGAAGATATCGGCACCTTTCTTACATATGACGATTTGCGGGTGAACGAAAAAACCCGTGAAGTGAGACGCGGAGACAAAGAGGTGGAATTAACGCCGCGGGAATTTGATCTACTCGTCTATATGCTAAAGCATCCGCAGCAAGTGCTGACACGGGAGCAAATTCTAAGCTCGGTATGGGGATTTGATTATATCGGTGATACAAATGTCGTGGACGTCTACATAAGATACATCAGAAAAAAACTGGACTATCCTTACGAAAAACAGCTGATCCATACGATTCGCGGGGTCGGCTATGCCATTAAGGGGTAAACGATGAAGCTGAAGACCAAGATTCATCTATACACATCAATATCACTGTTGATTTTATTAATTTTGGTTCATACCGCAGTATATCTCATTTTTTCGTCTGCGCTGACATCAAAGGATGCGGTCCGGCTTGCTGATGAGACGGATAACATGGCTGAAGCGCTGCGTGCCGCTGAAACAGAAGGAGTGGCTTTGCAGGATATGCTGCAGGCCTATCTTCCGGCAAATGGCATGGTGCGTGTAGTGAATGGTGAGCAAAAAGCCGTTATGACGATCACAAAAGAAAAAGCCTATAAAGGTTTTCCTCTCTCTTTTCATAGCGGAGAAACGGCAGATGTGAGGAAACATGACGGCAAGCTGTTTGCCGAGGCTGCTGTTCCGGTGATTTGGACCGATGGACAAGTGGTTTCTCTTCAGCTGGTTGAAAGGCTTGAGAACACAGAAGAGAGTCTGTTTCTGCTGAAAATCATCTTAATCGCTGCAAGTGCTGCTGTCTGCATTGCTTCTTTTTTTGCAGGCAGCTTGCTAGCCCGCCGAATCATCAATCCGATCAGACGATTAATGATCACAATGAAAGACATACAGCGAGACAAAGAATTTAAAACGATTTCTTTAGAAGGACAGTCCAACGATGAATTGTATCAAATGGGGCTGACATTTAATGAAATGGCAATGATGCTGAAGGAGCACTATGATAAACAGCAGCAATTTGTTCAAGATGCTTCACACGAATTGAAAACGCCGCTCACCATTATAGAAAGCTACAGCAGCCTGATGAAGCGGTGGGGGGCAAAAAAGCCGGAGGTGCTTGAGGAGTCGATAGAAGCCATTCACTCAGAAGCGGTGCATATGAAAAAACTGACCAATCAGCTTTTGGCGCTGGCCAAAAGTCATCAAGAGCTTGAGCTTGATCTGAAAACAATCGATCTGATTGAAGCGGCGCGCGCGGTTATGCAAACGCTCCAGTCTGTTTATCAGCGTGACATATTGCTTGAAACAGATAAAGAGAGCCTGCTTGTAAAGGCTGATGAAGAACGCATCAAGCAGCTGTTGACCATTTTGCTTGATAATGCAATAAAGTATAGTGAAAAGCCTATTGAGATGTCAGCTGGAACGAGGAATGGACGGCCATTTTTATCAGTGAGGGATGAAGGCATCGGAATACCTGAGGAGCATATCCCGCATTTGTTCGAACGGTTCTACCGGGCAGATGAAGCACGAAACAGAAAAACAGGCGGAACGGGTTTAGGCCTTTCCATTGCCAAGCAAATCGCCGATGAGCATGGCATTGAGCTGTCTGTCAAAAGCAAGCCGGGACAAGGAACAGCTGTCACCATGCAATTCAGCGAACAGAATGGGGGAGGCCGATGACTAAAACAATAAAAACAGTATCTTTTGCTGCAGCAGCCATTTTAGTTGTCATCATCTGTACGTTTCTCATCATTCGGCAAACCCATGAGAACGTATTGTCAAAGGAGACTGTCGTAAAAAAAGTCGAAGCCTCTTATGAAGGCAAGGTCACGAAAGCAACACAATCAAAGGATAAAAAAACATATGATATAACGCTTGAAAATCAAAAGGGAACTTACTTTGTAAAAGCAGACGCAATATCGGCTGACATTCTTTCAATGAATAGAGTAAAAGCAGTGAATCCATCTGCCATGACAGAAAAAGAAGCCGAGCAACTCGCGCTTGAGCGGGTGCCGGGAACGGTCAAAAAACAAACACGACAAAGTCGAGTTGCCACTTATACCATACAAAAAGAAGATGGGAAAACATACGAAGTGAAGGTAGACATGCAGGCAAAAACAGTCTTGTCTGCCGATCAAATCAGCAGCAAAGATCAACAAAAAACGCCGATTACGAAAAAAGAAGCCAAAACAATTGCTGAGCGAGAAACGGGAGGAACAGCGGATGACGCAGATCTCGAAGAAAGTGAGGGCACTCTCATCTTTGAAGTAGACATTGATCTTCCTGATAATAAGGAAGCGACAGTGAAAATCAATGCCTACACAGGAAAGGTAGCTAACATTGTGTATGAAGACTGACGGTTTCTCATCAAATTCTCATCTTGCTCTCGTTTTCCTTTCATGTTGAGTGTGTAAACTGTACTCATACAAAACAAAGGAGGACTCACAAATGCTCAAGAAAAAATGGATGGTCGGTCTTTTAGCAGGGTGCCTAGCGGCCGGAGGATTCAGCTACAACGCGTTTGCCAAAGAAAACAATGAAAACAGACAGGCTTCTTCTAAGACGGATGCACTCACTGAACAAGAAGCAGAAGCAATTGCTAAAACAGTTGTTGACGGCACAGTAGAAGACATTGACAGAGACCTTTACAACGGTAAAGAAGTCTTTGAAGTGGAGATTGAAAAAGAAGGTGAAGACTACGACGTTTATGTAGATATTCATACAAAACAAGCGCTTAATGACCCGCTAAAGGAGAAAGCAGAACAAGTCGCCATAACCAAAGAAGAAGCTGAAGAAATTGCTTTAAAGCAAACAGGTGGAACCGTAACAGAAAGTAAGCTTGACGAAGATGACGGTGCTTACATCTATGAAATGGAAATCCAAACGAAGCAAGGAACTGAGACAGAATTTGAAATTTCCGCAAAAGATGGACGCATTATCAAACAGGAGATAGATGACTAATCAAAACCCCCGCTGCAGCGGGGGTTTTTCATGATAAGAAACCTTCTTTTGGACAATCTAAGTAGAAAAGGAGGCGAAACGCATGGAAAAGAAAGAGGAGCAATACATCAATCAGGCTGAATATGTCCCTCATCCGACGAAGGAAGGAGAGTATGCCTTATTTCTTCATGAAACGTATCATTTGCTTTCTGAAGATGACGAGACACAAACAACAGAATAAGGGCTTTGGCCCTTGTTTTGTTCCGTAATTGTGATGTAAGCGCATTTATTACTTTTTTGAGTTGACACAGCTTGTTTTTTTCTGTAATCTCAGTGTGTCAATTCAATTAGGAACTTCGTTAGGTGAGGCTCCTGTATGGAGATACGCTGCTGCCCAAAAATGTCCAAAGACGCCAATGGGTCAACAGAAATCATCGACATAAGGTGATTTTTAATGCAGCTGGATGCTTGTCCTATGCCATACAGTGCTAAAGCTCTACGATTGAAGGCGCCCGCACGCTTTTTTTGCCGTGCTTCTTTCACCTTCAATCCCGAAGGCTTTTTTTATGCCTTTAAAACGAAACCAATCAAAGGAGGTGCGGAGTATGGATTCTCCCCATTCGAGTCAATCTGAAGAAGTACCCATATACTATGACAGCAAGACAATTGATTACACGATGAGGAGACGAACTGCCGCACCTTCTGGCGAGGCCGGCACGTCTCCGTAGAGGAGGTACGAGTCCCGATGGTTCAAAACATGACCTATGACGAACTCATTTTACGCATCATTATTTTACTGCGAGACGGGAAAATCAGGGATTTCAGAAGTGTTATTGATGAGCTTCAGCCCTATGACATGGCATTTATTTTTAAAGAAATGCCGGAAAAACACCGCGCCCGCTATTTATCTTATTTAACTGTAGACGATATCACTGATATGATCGGGGAGCTGGAACGCGAATTTCAGCTTGTCGTCTTAAATAAAGTCGGAAAAACAAAAGCAACACTGGCGATGAACAAAATGGACAACGATGACCTCGCTCAATTGCTTGAAGAAATGGACGAAGAACTGAAGGAACAGCTTTTGTCCAGCATGGAAGCGTCAGAATCAAAAGCTGTACAGCTCTTGATGAATTACCCGGCTGATTCAGCGGGACGCATGATGACAAACCGGTATGTGTGGATTCCTCAGCATTACACGGTAAAAGACGCGGTCGTCAAACTGAAAAGCTTCGCTGAAATAGCTGAATCGATCAACTACTTATATGTTATTAATGAAAGCAAACAGCTGGTTGGGGTTCTTTCCTACCGCGATTTGATTCTGGGTGAACCTGAAGAAAAGGTGCAGGATTTAATGTTTACCCGCGTCATATCAGCAGATGCTCTTCAGGACCAGGAAGAAGTTGCCCGCCTGATTGAACGTTACGATTTTTTGGCAATACCGGTTGTAGAAGAAAACAACGTGCTTGTCGGCATTGTGACGGTCGATGATATTATCGACGTCGTTATTCGGGAAGCTGATGAGGATTACGAAAAATTTGCCGCTTCCGGTAAAGACATCACCTTTGACACAAAAGCTTACGTGGCGGCATACCGGCGCCTGCCATGGCTGATTTTACTCTTGTTTATCGGACTGATTTCAGGAAGCATTATCAGCTATTTTGAAGATGCGCTGAAGCAGGTTGTCGCGCTTGCGTTTTTCATGCCGATGGTGTCAGGGATGACAGGAAATACGGGAACACAATCTCTCGCGGTTGTCATCAGAGGTTTGTCTAAAGAAGAAATGAACAAAAAAACGATTGTGCGCCTGATCTTCCGGGAGTTCAGAACAAGCATTTTTATCGGAGCGGTTTGTTCTGTGCTGATTGCGATTGTCTCCATCATATGGCAGGGGAATGCGCTTTTGGGATTTGTTGTCGCCTCTTCACTGTTCTTAACCTTAATCATCGGCACGATGTCAGGAACGATTATCCCTATTATTTTGCACAAACTGAAAGTAGACCCGGCGATTGCTTCTGGACCGCTGATTACAACGTTAAACGATATTTTATCTTTATTAATCTACTTTGGCATTGCCACTGCATTCATTCACTCATTATAAACGTAAAAAGTCCGTCTCAACTGCGAGCCGGACTTTTATTATTTAACGGTTTTTGTACCGAAAGTGAGCATTAAGCTGCCCCTCCAGCATTTTTTTCCGCACTTGCGGATCGTTTTTTAACATCTGTTCTTTTTTGCGCATATCCTTTAAAATCTCTGCCGTCTGTACGCCGTCTTCACGTTTATTGGCGATATCCATCAGCCGCTCTACATCAGCAAAGGAGTATTTTCTTGTCCCCCTTGAAGAACGCTGCGGGTAAATGAGCTTTCGTTCCTCATAATACCTGATCTGTCTTACGGACAATCCTGTCAATTCACTCACAATTCCGATTGAAATCACTTTTTTGTCTTTATAAGAATGATCTTCTGTGGTCATTTTTCCACCCCTGGATGTCTTTTGATAATAGTATATAAAAAACAAAGAGAAAAAACCTGACGCTTGTCATATTTTCTAACATCAAATAGAAGATTTTTGAAAAAATACGGAAGAAAAATTAACAAGAATAATGCGTAACACCCAAGCGCGTTTTATCCTTTATGTAACGAATCAAACGAGGAGGAAGGATAATCATGGAGGAAGAAAAAGCGGTCTCACTGGCAAAAGAAATTATAGAGTTGGATATCAAGCGTGATGAAATGCTGGAGACGTTTATGCAGCTTGCCGGAGAACAGGCTTTTCAATTATTAAGATCGGTTCAAAACGGACAATACCGAAAATCTTCGTAAACATAAATTCTTTACATTAGATTCATACCACGTTCATTTAAAAAGAGTATCTTTTGTATAGGATACCTCAAAATGAAGGAGGACGCTATGAGTAATTTATTGAAATCCGCTTTAGAAAAAGAACGACGCCATTATTCTGAAAAACTCTATCAGATAGGGGTTTATAATAAAGAGGTCATGAACAAAATGACGATTTCTGAGCTTCGGAAAGAATATGCTTATTTCTTTCGAAGCATTACAAATCATAAAAATTATCCTTATACAAGATAATGTATAAGGATTTTTTTGCTTTTAGAAGGAATTTCTCGAATTATAGCGAATACGTATAGTAAGGGACTGAACTCTTATTATATGTAAGGGTTTTCATTATTTTTTTATAAAAATCCTATATACGAGGTAGATATGATGAGATTATCGTTTAACGAAGAAGAAGTTGAGCGTGCGATGAATTTGTACAGAGTTTTTGCAAGGGCTTTCAAAAGTGTGTCCGAACATAGTATCCGTGATAGCAAAGAGCACGGTTTTAATCCCACTGAATTTGCTGTACTGGAACTCCTGTACACAAGAGGCCCGCAAAAATTACAGCAAATTGGGTCGAGACTTCTGCTTGTAAGCGGAAACGTCACATATGTTATTGACAAACTAGAAAGAAACGGGTTTTTAGTAAGGGAGCAGGACCCGAAAGATAAACGCTCTGTTTACGCACATTTAACTGACAAGGGAAATGAGTATTTGGATAAAATTTATCCGATTCATGCACTGCGTATTGCGAGAGCGTTTTCAGGCCTTTCGCCTGATGAACAGGACCAGCTGATCGTCCTGCTCAAGAAAGCAGGCATACACAGCCAGCATTTGCTGTTTCGTTAACTATTCTACACTCTCTGTTTCAGGAGAGTGTTTTTTTGTTTCATAAGATTCTTTTTAAAACATCTTCAATCTTCCTATCAGACATTTCGCCAAGGTATCCATTGACGTGTTTTTTATACTCTTTCATCTGTTCGTTCGATTGAAAAAATGCCGCGATATACTCTTCTGCTTTCTTCATGTCCCAGTTTCTCATATCTGTGACGAGTTTCCTTTCATGTAGAAGGTTTAAATTCATTTCCTCCTGTCCCGGCAGTGCATGATAAATAAATACCGGAAGCCGTTTCTGTAAGCATTCACTGATGGTCACGCCTCCGGGTTTAGTCATGATGCCTGTCGACTGTTCGTACAAATGGTTCATCTCTGCTTTGCTGTGAAGGTAAGGAATCGCCTCAATCAAGGGGTGGTGTAAACTTTTGACATAGGAGTAGAGCTTTTCGTTTCTGCCGCATAATATTTTGTATAAGATCTTTCCGCCTGGCGACAGTTCCTGCACCCATTTTAAAATCCCGCCGACCCCCATACTGCCCCCTGTGATGATGATGGTATATGGCGGGTGGTGCTGCAAGGTATCTGCTGATTCCATTTCAAAATTTCGGTGAACTGGAATACCGGTCAAGTATATGTTGTTCTGATCGATCCCCTCTGATATTAGCTGCTTCTTTACTTCCGTGCTCGGAACAAAATGGTAATCAATGTTCTTCCTTCCCCATAATTGATTTACGAAAAAATCAGTGTATACATTCACAACCGTCAGATTCGGATATTCAGGCTTTAATCGGTTCAGCAGATAAGAAGGCAGCGCATGTGTGCAGAAGGCGATATCAGGCTGTTTTTCTTGGAGAATGTGCCTCATTTGCTGTGTGAACAGCCATTCGTACATGAAATAGCGTTTGTCATGCTGAAATTCTCCGCAGGCGAGGAGCCTGTAAATGCCGCTGTACGTTTTCGGGAAATATTGAATCCATTTTAAATAAGCCACGGAGGACAATTTTTCTAACCGCCTATACGCATGTGAAAAGATATCAATCTTTTCTGATGCCAGCCCTTGAGACTCTAATTCAGCCTGCAATGCATCAGCCACATGATGATGCCCGGTGGAAATGCTTAAAAAAGGAAAAATGAGAATGTTTTTCATGACAGTCCTCCTTAAAAAATATGGCAACTATATTTTGAGGAGAACGTTCACAAAATATAAGGGTGTTTTTGATCACAAGGAAGGTGAAAAGATGAAAACCTGTTTCCTTTCCATTTGGAGAATGGTTGATCCGATTTATTTCTTTTTTTCAAGGCTAAGCTTGATTGACAACGATCAAAAAAGCGTTTTTCGAGTCAGGCTGACGAAGTATAAAGGACATCATGTCGTACTGAGCGATGGAACGCATATTAGAAAAAATGATGTGCTCGTTAAAATTCATCTGCACAATATTAAGCTGATAAGAGAACTGCAAAGCATTGAGAGCGCGGTCAGAAAAGGAATCATTATTTATCAGAAAGTATATCAATCGATGCCGCTTCTTCTTGACTATATCAACAATCATAAAAAAAGCGAGAAAATTAAAGGAATCATTGGGATTACAATGCTTGACAAAGGTGTGGAAAGGCTCGGCTTTGATGTGATCACCCCGGTGAACCCTTTTTACAGATGCTTTAAAAAAGTGTCCCATGTGCCGATTTTATATTTGACTTCAAAGCCTGTGAGCTTGCGGCATTTACCGAATTCATCCTATTTGTTTATCTCAAAAGAAAAGCTGCAGAAAACATATCAAAAAAAAGACTGATGCCTCGGTCAGCACAGTCTTTTTTGATTAAATCTGATGAAATGTTACTTCAGGGCGGCTTCCGACACGGATATTTACGCCGGTTTGTCCCAAGCCCTCGCTGATATAAAATGGTTTATCGTGATGATAATGAAGGCCTTTAATCATGTTCATTCGCACGAGCTTTCCCATTTTCACCAAATGATACGGTTTTGGCCAGTGAATTTGCCCGCCGTGAAAATGCCCTGACAGCAGGTAATCATAATGAACATCTTTCATATCCAGAATAATATTTGGGTCATGTGTTAAGACAAGATGATAGCCATTTTCCAGACTTTGATAAGAGCCGGTGATATTACTCCGATTCGTACTGTAATCATCAATGCCGATAATATTGACTGGCCCTGCAGCCGTCTCGATTCGAACATGTTCATTTTGCAGCGTAATACAGCCGTTTTCCTCTAAAACTCGCTTCAATCTCCGAAAGTCCTCTTCTTTCAATACATAATCGTGGTTACCGAACACCGCGTACATTCCATATGCAGGCTTTAGCTTTTGCAAGGCGTTCAAGTAACCTGCCAGTTTCGGAATATTACGTTTCCGATCAAGAAAATCCCCGGTAAGAGCAATGATGTCCACAGGCTGATCTTTTGTTAAATGATACAGCTCCTCAGGTGAGACTGAAATGTTTTCCAAGTGAAGATCAGATAAATGAAGGATATTTAATTTTTTTCTGGCTGGAAGGCCGTCTTTTTGGTCGATTGAAATGGTGTTGACTTTCACATCTTTTGTATTGCGGTTCGCTTTATATAGAAATGGCACAAATACGAGTATGGCCAATGAAAGTAAGATTGTAAACAAAATATATCCCCTCCCTTCTATCAGTATAGTAAGTGATCAAGCCCTATGGATAGCGGGAATTAATGGGTAGAGACAGGCTGAAAAACGGATTGTCATATGATGAATGATTTGGAAGGGAAAAGGGATAATAAATTTTGACACATGAGGCAGAACATGCCGACGGAGTCAGAATAACAAATGGATGTGTAAGCAATGTTACGATTGATGAGACAACAAAAAAAAGAAACATATTATCTCTGGATCGCATTATTTCTTCTTTTATTGTATGTATCCCCGCTTTTTATTTTAAAGGAAGATGCCCATATCCGGGTCCACGATAATTTAGATTCCAACATCGCTTGGTACAAGGTTCTGGCCGATAGCGGAGAAATCGTCGGCAAGGTTGACGCTGCCATTCCGCAAATCATTAACGGGCTGCCCCGGGATGCCTTTGGCACCGAGTGGAGCGGAATTGTTTGGCTCCATGCTTTCTTTTCTTCCATGACCGCCTATGCAATAAGCCAGACGGTTACAAGAGTTGTCGCTTTTTTTGGAATGTATGTGCTGCTGAAGAAACATATAATCCCGGAACCAAAAGCGGCTTTCATCCGAATTGGCGTATCGCTTGCATTTGCCTTAACACCGTTCTGGCCTTCGGGAATGCTGAGTACGCTTGGGTACCCTTTGGCACTGTGGGCTTTTTTAAATATCCGAAAAGGGGATATCTCATGGAGAGAGTGGCTGACGCTGGGCTTGCTCCCTCTATACTCAAGCTTTGTTCTAGGCTTCTTCTTTTTCCTGACAGGGATGGCGTGTTTTTGGCTGTATGATGCCATTACAAAAAGAAGATGGAATTTGATGTTCTTAGGCAGTATTGCATTTATGACGAGTATTTATCTTTTCGTTGAATATCGGCTTGTCTATTCGATGCTGTTTGAGCACGCACCGATGCATCGTATCGAATTTATCTCATCCAGGCATGACGTTTGGCATTCTCTTCGGCTATCCGTAAAAAACTTTGTCTATGGTCATAATCATGTGATGACCGTTCATACCGTTGTCATCCTCCCGATCCTGCTGGTCGTATTTGCTGCTCTTCTGTTCAAACGAAATCGGACAAAGCCAGAAAATGTGTATCTGTTTTTATGTGTGCTTAATTACGGATTGTCATTATGGTATGCGTTTTGGTTCAACAAAATTTGGGCTGTTCCAAAGCAGAAATTTGCCTTTTTAGCAGAATTTAATTTTGCCCGTTTTCATTTTCTTCGGCCGCTTGTTATATACGTGAGCTTTGCACTTGCTTTATATCTCATTTGGCGGATGGGGAAAGGATGGAAATGGCTTGTGTACGCCGCAGTCGCTGCACAGCTGATGGTGTTGGCGCCTTTTAATGAAGAATATACGTATGGCGTTCATTACAACGCGCCGACATTCAAGGAGTTTTATGCATCGGAGCAATTCAAAGAGATTAAGGAATATATCGGACGTCCGCAGGATTCGTACAGGGTGGCGAGCATCGGACTGCATCCGTCTATCGCCCAATATAACGGGTTTTATACGTTAGATACGTATAACAATCTGTATCCGCTTTCATATAAATATGAATTTAGGAAAATCATCGAAAAAGAGCTGGAAAAAAATTCTCGGCTGAAACAATACTTTGATGAATGGGGCAGCCGCTGCTACCTTTTTGTCGATGAACTCGGTAAACGATATGATTTCAAAAAGAACTCGAAGAAAACGATCAACAACCTTCAATTAAATACAGATGTATTTAAAAAAATGGGCGGACGGTACATTTTTTCTTCAGTTCCGATCATGAATGCTGAACAAAACCATCTCGCGCTCGTTAAGACGTTTGACCATAAAGATTCCGCCTGGCGCATTTATTTATATGAAACAAGATAAGGAGGATATCGATTGAAACAGTCACAGCCAGTATTAACCATCGTCGTTCCGTGTTTCAATGAAGAGGAAGTGTTTCAAGAAACAAGCCGTCAGCTGACAGAGGTTGTAGATGATTTAATTGAAGAAAAATTAATTGCTGAAGACAGTAAAATTCTGTTTGTCGATGATGGCAGCAAAGACCGCACTTGGGCTTTGATTGCTATGGAGAGCATTAGAAACAAGAAGATTACCGGCTTAAAATTAGCCTGCAATGTCGGCCACCAAAAAGCGCTTTTAGCCGGACTGCATAAAGCGAAGAATAAGTCAGACTGCGTCATTTCGATCGACGCTGATCTTCAGGACGATATCTCTGTGATCCGGGATTTTATGCTGAAATATCATGAGGGCTGCGAGATCGTTTACGGTGTACGCCGGAGCAGAAAAACCGATACCTTTTTCAAGCGCACGACCGCGTTAGGGTTTTATCGTCTCATGAATAAGCTTGGGATTAAATTAATTTATAATCATGCTGATTTTCGTTTAATGAATAAAAGGTCCCTCGAAGAGCTTGAGCGTTATCCGGAAGCGAATCTGTTTTTAAGAGGTATTGTCCCTATGATCGGCTTTAAATCGGCCGAAGTTTTGTATGACCGCAAGGAACGCTTTGCTGGCAAAACGAAATATCCGCTGAAAAAGATGCTATCCTTCGCTTTTAACGGGATTACTTCATTCAGTGTCGCACCAATTCGATTCTTTACGCTTTTAGGGTTTGTTTTGTTTTTCCTCAGCGCTGTGGCAGGGGTTGGCGCGTTTATTCAAAAGCTGCTCGGCCATACGAATGCAGGCTGGGCGTCTCTCATCATATCCATTTGGTTTTTGGGCGGGCTGCAATTGATGGGAATTGGCATCATCGGAGAGTATATTGGAACGATTTTTTCTGAAGTGAAAAGACGGCCGAAATACGCGATTGATATTGATTTGTATAATGAGCAGCTGAGCCCGCTCCAGCGCCAGGAAAAAGAGCGGTTAGAAAAAAAGTACAGTTAAACGGAAAGAGCTGACTAATGAAGTCAGCTCTTTTTCTTTAACTGATGCAATATGGCGCTAAGCGGTTCGTCTTGCGGGTTGCGGTAAAAATTAAAAAATGGGCAGCCCTGCTTCTTAATTCGATCGATGACCGTATCAATTGTAAACAGAGCGGGTGTTAAAGATGATTGCACCTCATGCCAGTAGAGCGGGGCTGCAACAGTCCCAAGCTCATTTCCTCTCGTCGAATAGGGGCAGATAATCGTTTTTCCTTCTGCATGCTGCAAATAATCAAGATACAATTTGCCGTGTCTGTTTTTAATCAAGCGTTCAGTGGTAAAGAGCTCGGGAAATGCATTGGTGCAGTACTCTGCGATCAGCTGCGTAAAGTGGCGTGTTTCTTCATACGTAAATGCCTCGGGAGACAAGGGAATATAAAGCTGGATGCCTTTGTTGCCGGACAGCTTCGGGTACGATGTGATGCCAAAGGAATCCAACAGCCGCTTCAGTTCATTTGCGGCCTGCACGGCCATAAGAAAGTCATCTCGCGAAGGCGGGTCTAAATCAATGACAATCTCAGCGGGACGCCTGCTTTTAATGGTTTGAAAAGGAACGTGAAACTCCAAAGCAAGCTGGTTGCAAAGCCATAGCAATGTAGACATATCCTCACAGACAATATGTTCATGGCTTCCATCATAGAAGGACTGAACAAAATCCGGCGCATAGTCTGGCTTGTTTTTTTGGAAAAATGATTCGCTCCTAGATCCATGCGGATAGCGGATGACGGTGACAGCACGGTTTTTCAGAAATGGGAGCAGGTAGTCACTGACTTCAATCATATACTGAATAAAATCTTCTTTTGTTTTTTTATTCTTTTCAAATATGATTTTATCCAGGCTTGTGAACTGGAGCTTTGGGTGAACCGGTTTGGAGTATCGTATGACTTGCGCATACGTGCATTCGGTCCAGTCCATTTGGAATTCGAAACCGATAAACGATGCCTCTCTTAATGTACCTTGGAGAATTGTTAAGTATTGAACAGCTGCACAAATCGAAGGTTCAAGCGTAAACTCGCCTGAGGGTGTTTGATGTCCATGCTGTTCCATAATCTTGCGTATAGCGCTTTTTTCCTCATCGCGCATTCCGTGCGAGACAGAGGCAATCGGTGTCATTATTCCGTTTTTTAATACCGATACCGTCAGAAACCCGTTATTAGGGTTGAATCCTGTTATGCAAACATAAGCTTGTTTAAAGTTTTTATATTTGAGCCAATCGGACGACCGCTTCTTTTCAAGCCATTTGCTGTTTGTTTTCTTCGCTACAATTCCTTCTCCGTCATATTTTATTACCATCTCCCAGAGTTGATCAAAATGATCATAACAGGGAATGGATTGAATGGTTTCTTTTGCGTAAGGATTTGGAGATGCAGGAAGCTTTGCTGCGGATATGAGATCATGCAGCGATTTTTTGCGGTCCAAATACGAAAGAAGCGTTACATCTTTTCCGCTTCGCTCTAACAAATCAAAGGCGAGAAAGCAGCACGGCCGCGCGTTTGCCGATTCCTGAATCTTGTCTGGCCTTTTCAAACGCCCCCGCACTTGAAGGTGTTCAAAATCTGCACGACAAGGATTCACCAAACATACGATTTCACCATCAAGTGTCAGCGGAAGCTCTTTTTCCATGTGCTGAAAGGCAGTTTTGGCGAATTGTGTGATTTCAGGGAAGATGCTGCTGAGCTCCACACCATTTCTGCTGGTTAAGGTCACACCTGAAGAATGGATGCGGAGAATACAGCGGTACCCATCATATTTTACTTCGTAACGCCATTCTGCTCCGATTGGCGGTGACGAAGTTAAGACCGGCTGCATGGTAAACGCCATGGGCTATGACGTGCCGGAGGCTTTTTTTCTAGTTGTTTTTTGTTTTTTATCTCCGGCTCCTTTCGGTTCAGCGGCTTGTGCAGGTGCGGCAGCCGGTGTCTCCCGGTTCGGCCTTCTGGTTCTGTCAATGCTGGCTTGCAGAGCGCTTACCAGGTCAATGACATCTTCACGAGGTGGCGCTTTATCAGGAGTGACGGCCGTTTCTTTATTTTCTAGCTTGTCGTTGACTCTTTGCAGCAGCGCCTGTCGGTACGTGTCTTCATATTTCTCAGGCTCAAACTCAGCAGTCAGTTCATCTATTAATGTGATAGCAGTTTGCAGTTCCTTATCGTTTACATTCGATTGATCAGGTACACCTGGGACATGAGCGGCGCTTCTGACCTCATCGGGATAATGGATAGACTCCATGACGATACAATTTTCATAAACGCGGAGAATCGCCAGCTGCTGCTTTGACCTGATTGTCATATTGGCGATACCGATCTTTCCGGTTGAGCGCAGCGCCTCACGCAGCAGGGTATAGGCCTTCGTCCCATTATCCCCGGGGCCGACAAAGTAGGAGCGGTTAAAATAAATCGGATCAATTTCCTGAAGCTGAACAAAGTCAACAATCTCAACTGCTTTCTCCTCATGCTCCTGTTTTAAGCTTTTTAAATCTTCGTCCGTCAGCACTACATATTTGCCTTTTACATATTCATATCCCTTCACAATTTCATCAGGACTAAGAGTTTTTTCGCAATTTGTGCAAACTTTCTCGTATTTGATTGGTGCGTGATCCTCTTTATGGAGGCTGCGCAGTTTAATATCTTTATCTTCTGTGGCCGCATATAGCTTGATGGGGATGTTTACTAATCCAAAGCTGATCGATCCCTTCCACATTGTATGCATATCGATAAACCCCTTTTTTTCTTTAGTGTGAAGAGAAGGAGTACGATTCATGTGTAGTAACTTATGGGTGAAAAAAAGCCGGCGCTGTTATTGCGACGGCTGTTCAATAATGAATTGTTCGAATTGTTCCGGAGGTATTGGCCTGCTGAAAAAGAAGCCCTGCAAATGGTCGCAGCCTTTTTCAAAAAGAAGCTGCTTTTGAGCTGCATTTTCCACACCTTCGGCAATCACCTGCAAAGACAGCTGATGCCCCATGGCAATAATAGCTCCGGTAATTTGCTCTGATTTAGGATGGGTCTGAATATCGTCAATAAATGATTTGTCAATCTTCAGCCTGTGAATCGGGAAGTCCTTCAAATAGCTAAGAGAGCTGTGACCAGTACCGAAATCGTCAATACTGATTCTGATTCCTAATTCTGTTAGGGATGATAAAACCTTTTTGGAGTGATCGAGATTGTCCATTGTCATGCTTTCCGTCACCTCCACTTCAAGAAGCTGCGGGGGAAGCTGGTATTTATTAAGCGTATCCTTGATGAGGGGAATCAGATCTTTGGATTGGAACTGTCTGGCGGAAATATTAATGGCGACAGAAAGATCATAGCCTTTGTCATGCCAAATCCTTGCCTGCTTGCATGCTTCATCTATAATCCACTTTCCGATATCAATAATAAGTCCCGTTTCTTCTGCAACACCGATGAATTCTCCGGGCGGACGCAGCTGCCCGTCTGGTGTCACAAGGCGTATCAGTGCTTCTGCTCCTGTCATTTTTTGTTTTTTCACACTGAATTGCGGCTGATAATGCAACACAAATCTATCGTTTTCGATTGCTTCTCTGAGTACCATCTCTTGGTTAAGCTTGACGGTTTCTTTGTTGCCGATTGAAAAAGAATAGTATCTGTATTTGCTTTTGTTTCGTTCTTTAGCCGCATACATCGCCATATCAGCCTTTTTCATCAATTCAAGTCCATCCGTCCCGTCTTTTGGAGATATCGCAATCCCGATACTGACAGATGTGACAAGGGTGTGATCTTGAATTTTGAAAGGTTTTTTGAATTTTTGGATAATTTTTCTTGCTAAAATATCTGCTTCGCCTGTTCCTGTATTGGCATCTGTTAATATAATAATAAATTCATCACCGCCAAGACGGGCGATAAATCCGTTATCAGGGACTACAGATGACAGGCGTTTAGCTGCAAACTGAAGCAGTTGATCACCGACATTATGCCCTAATGCATCGTTAATCACTTTAAACCGGTTTAAGTCGAGAAAGAATACAACGGTGTTATAATGCAAGGAATGCTCGCGATTCAGCACCTTTGTTAGATGAGAGATGGCATGCCTTCTGTTAGGTAAGTCTGTAAGTGAATCATAATGAGCCATTCTATGGATTTCTTTTTCTGCTTTGTACTGCTTCGTCATGTCTTTGCAAATGACATAAATGCTGTCTAGTTCCTGATTGACCTCAACAGGTATAAGCGTAATATTTAAGTGGAACTGGCCTTTTTCAGTGATAAGATCGCTATCGCTGTTCATCGCTTGTTTATCTTTTTTAACTTGCTCAAAAAGGCGCTTAATCTTCTGTGATGTATAATTCCTCCAGTCATGCATGCTGAAGCCAAATTTGCTGATCATTTCCTCACCAGCGTGATTGGAAGATATTATGTCTCCTTCTAATGATAAAATAAAGATTGCATCAATATTGTGGACGATTAAAGACTGAAATCGCTGTTCGTTATCCTTTATGCGTTCGCTCTGTTTAATAAACTTTCGATCTGCATGGGAACTGAATAACAATAACGTTTGGATACAAAAAATAATTAAAGTAACAAAAATTGACCAATGAAACGTTTGCACCTCCATATGGCTTCCGGGCGGAGCCATGTTCTTATGGAAAGTTGCCGCAAGCATCCCTGTGTAGTGCATGCCCGAAATCCCAATACCCATTACAATTGAACTGATGACTTTATAGAATATAAGATGCTCAGAATGTTTTTTCACGGCCAAGTCAAAGAATATTTTTAACGAGACGAAAGAGGCTGCGATCGCAATGATAATTGAAACTGTAAATAAAATCGGTTCGTAAATAATCATTACCCGGGAAATGGCAGACATTCCGATATAGTGCATAGAAGCAATAGATGCGCCAAGTACAACTGATCCGGTAAGCAGTCTGTAATATGTAAGAATGTGCCGGCTGACAAAATATAATGACACAAATGATCCCGAAACAGATGCGCCAATGGCTGCCATTAAAGGCATGAATTCATATTCCATCGGCATTTCCATATGGACGGCCATCATCCCTACAAAATGCATTGACCAAATACCGAATCCCATAATAAGTGAGCCGCCGATCAGCCAAATTTTACTTTTTAAGCCTGTATTGATGGTGACTTTCCTTGAAAGTTCAAGGGAAATATACGAGGCGGTACAGGCAATTAGAATAGATAAACATATGAGCGTCGTATTATATGTAACGTGTATTTCCAAATGGAGATTCCCCCCGTATCGTGTGTTCCAGTCTTGTTGACTCTCTTTATTATCGGCTGCTTAACCGCAGAGTTTCAGCCTTCAAAACGATAGAAATACGAGGAAGATCTGTTTTTAGTTCAATTGACCGTGAAAAATGTGTTAAAATCATCTTGACGTTTTCCGAAAAAACAAAAATGTATGATACATAAACATGAAACAAGGGAGTTGGTGGCTATCGAAGAGCTGGTTATGTCATGGATTGAAGCATTTAAAAGCTTATCTTATTTTGGAATATTTCTAGCGCTCAGTATTGAGTTTATCCCGGCCGAAGTCGTCTTGCCGCTTGCGGGCTATTGGGTATCTAAAGGCGATATGACACTTGCCGGCGTTGTTTTGGCAGGATCGCTTGGAGGAGTGGCCGGTCCGCTTACGCTGTATTGGATAGGCCGGTACGGAGGAAGGCCGTTTCTTGAACGTTTTGGGAAGTATCTCTTTATTAAACCTGAAGCGCTTGATAAGTCAGATAATTTTTTCAAAAAACATGGGGGCTTTGTCGCCTTCAGCGGCCGTTTCTTGCCTGGCATCAGGACATTGATTTCCATACCGTGCGGAATTGCAAAAATGAATGTTTGGGTGTTTTCGCTTTATACATTCATTGCTATGCTTCCGATTACATTTGTATATGTTTATCTCGGTGTGAAGCTCGGTGAAAATTGGAAGGAAGTCGGCTCTATTCTTGATCAATATATGCTTCCGATCGGGATAGCGATTTTGGCGCTGTTCCTGCTCTACTTACTGATGAAAAAGAGGAAGAAACGCACGCATTCCGAACAATTATCTGTATTTTTAAAAAATAAACGTTGACAAATCATTGCGCTGCGCATATCATTGACGTATAAAATCATATTTCTTGAAATCCCAAAGGGGAGTAGCGTCCGGAATGTACTCCGGAAACAAAGTCGTCATTTCATGGATTGTATCCATCGGCTTTGTTGGCATGCCTGAATTCATGTCTAGCAAGACCTTTGCCTTATGTCGGCAAAGGTCTTTTTTGCATGGTCCGGCCGGCATAAGATCGGATGAAGAGAAAGAAAACAACTTTTTTGGGAGGGTATCATTTATGGATGCAGCATTATTATTAGAGTATGGTTGGGTTCTTCTCGTCTTGATCGGGCTGGAAGGGATTTTAGCCGCCGATAACGCGCTGGTTATGGCGGTAATGGTAAAACATTTGCCGGAGGAAAAAAGAAAAAAAGCGTTATTTTATGGATTGGCAGGGGCTTTTGTTCTGCGATTTGGCTCTTTATTCGCCATTTCATTTTTGGTCAACGTATGGCAGGTTCAAGCGATTGGCGCGATCTATTTGCTGTATATCTCAGCAAGCCACTTATTGAAAAGATATGTATTTAAGAAAGAAGATACACATAAAGAGACGAAGCAAAGCGGTTTTTGGCCGACTGTTTTAAAAGTTGAGCTGGCAGATATCGCGTTTGCTGTTGATTCCATCTTAGCAGCAGTAGCGCTGGCGGTTACACTTCCTGGGACGTCACTCCCGAAGATCGGCGGACTTGACGGAGGACAATTTCTCGTCATTTTGGCCGGCGGTATCATCGGACTGGTGATCATGCGGTTTGCGGCTTCCATGTTTGTGAAGTTATTAAAGGAACGTCCAAGCCTAGAAACAGCAGCCTTTGTGATTGTCGGCTGGGTCGGAGTGAAGCTTGCTTTATATACGCTTGCCCATCGCGACATAGCGGTTGTTTCTGAGCACTTTATTCATTCTGAAACATGGAAGCTGATATTCTGGGGTGTCTTAGCAGCAATCGCGGTTTGCGGCTGGTTTATGTCAGGTGGGAAAAAACAGCCGGAGGGCGCACAAAACGAACAAAAAAACAGCACCCGTGAACGGGCGTAATCTGAAAGACTCTGCTTAAAAGCAGAGTCTTTTTGTGTTTGAAGCGTTTTCATAAGCGAAATAAAATAACATTTTTATAACATCTTTGTTACAAAAAACACGCATAAAACCCCCTTAATTCTTTAGAAAGGCACGAAATCATGTATAGGACGTCAGAATGGTTTGTCATAATTGAGACATTGGAAATCAATATTTCTTTTTCTCCTTTGCGAATCCCTATCAAATTAGCTATCATTAATGAGTAGTTATAGGGAGGAACTGAGGTGAAACCAGTGCTTAGCCTTTTGTTTAAATTGGGAAAAAAGAAGCAAACACTTGAAAAAGCTGTTGAAAGTATACAAAAAGGCAATAAAGATCTGCAAAATGAATTAATACAGCAATATAAGCCATTTATCGCAAAGACGGTTTCATCCGTTTGTAAACGATATATAGATGAAAAAGACGATGAGTTCAGTATTGGACTGATCGCGTTTAATGAAGCTATAGAAAAATATTCACCTGAAAAAGGAAATTCTCTGCTCGCATTTGCTGAGCTTATTATAAAAAGAAAAGTCATTGATTACATTAGAAAAGAAGCCAGAAGCGCACAAAATATAAATATCGATTTACAGGAAGGAGACGATCAGGAGTCATCACAAAGCCTGATTGAAGCCGAGCTTTCCATTGATGAATACCGCCGTCAGATTGAACAGGAGCAAAGGCGGGAGGAAATCCTCTATTTTCAAAAGCAGCTCAAGGATTATGGTTTATCGTTTAAAGAACTGCTTGAAAATTCTCCAAAGCACACGGATGCAAGGCAAAACGCCATAAAGGTGGCAATGACGCTTGTTGAACATGAAGAATTGGCCGCTATCCTGTATACAAAGAAGCAGCTTCCGGTCAAACAGCTTGAACAGCTTGTCTCTGTAAGCCGAAAAACGATTGAGAGAAACAGAAAATATATTATTGCGATGTGTATTATCATTACGGGTGATTATATTTATTTAAAAGATTATCTTAAAGGGGTGCTGCACTCATGAGAAGAGGGATTATAATAGAGAAAAATAAAAAATTCGTCACGTTGCTGACCCCTGACGGACAATTTTTAAAAGCCAAAAATGATCGACACAGCTATGAAATCGGTGAAGAAATCATGCTTCCGAGTGAAACACGCATGGGCAGAAGGGCCAGCTTTTTTGATTTTTTTAAACTGCGCCCTTTCAAAATGGGGATTTTTACGATGACTGCTATTATGCTTTTTATTTTTATAGTTCTCCCCGTTTTTTCTAATAATAAGGCCTATGCGTATATGACAATCGATATCAATCCAAGCGTCGAAATGGCGTTAAACAGCGATTATGAAGTGATTGAACTGACACCTCTAAACGATGAGGGACAGAAAGTCGTGAATGATATAGATGATTGGGAGAAGACTGATTTTAAAAAGGTGATTGACGATATTATAACCGACTGCAGTGAACACGGGTATGTAAAGAAATCGAAAGAAATATTGATTTCCACTGTTTATGAAAACACAGAAGACAATACATATAAAAAGGCTGTGAAAAAACAGCTGAATGATGTGACTGAAAAATATAAAACGACATACCGCATGGAATCTCTCGAGTCAGATATGCAAACGAGGGAAAAAGCGAAGAAAGAAGGCGTCTCAACAGGCAGCTACATCAAATCAAATGAAAAGAATGACAATAAAGATTTAAAAGATGACTCCAGCAAACCATCCGGGGAAGAGGATCAAAAGAGTGATGAAAATGAGGATGAAAACACCGATCAAACTGACACCCAGGACAGCAAGCAAGGAGATAATGAACAGCTGAATGATGCGGATTCCGGAGACCAGAAAGAAGAGAAAGCGGATGACCAGATTGATGATAGTGACAAAGATAAAAAAATAAAGGAATCAGATGAAAACACAAATACCGAAAAAGATGGGGACCATGAGCAAACCCCAATACAAGATCCTCAAGATAAAGGAAATGAAAATAACGGCGCTGACAAGGGCCAAAGCCAATATCACAGGGACTGGAACAATGGTGAACAAGGCAAGAACCGTTCTTCGTCCAGAAGGGATAACGCTTCAGACCGACGTAATCCAAACGGCTACAGCAGTGATAATAATTCAGCTCAAAATGAAGATTCGCCGAGTGCCCCCGGCGAATAAAGACCTGAATTTATTTAGTTGTGCCATTTAATTGTGATTGTGCTTGCTGTACCAGCCGCTTTGTCATTTCTCCGCCTACAGAGCCGTTAGCGCGTGCGACTGTATCAGAACCAAGGTTCACACCGAATTCTTGAGCCACTTCGAGTTTAAATTGGTCTAGTGCCTGCTCCACCCCTGGAACAACGAGTTTATTTCTGCTCGCCATCTTTTTCATCTCCTTTTTCGATAAAGAAATTCTTAACGCGTATTTAGTTTGAAATATACGGGGTTTATTTATGCTGGCAATTGTTGTGGAGAAAAATAAAACCCCGGCCTCTGAGCCGGGGTGACGCAGACTATAGAATGTCTGCTGTCATTTTATGTGCGGTTGTCTGAATATGGAATGTCAAAATGGAGAGGACTGTAATGGCGATAATCTGTCTGATTTTAAGCCATTGGCTGTCATTCAGTTCTTCAAAACGGTGACGGAGACGCTCTGTCTCCTGTTCGGCGATCTCCTGCAGATTTGATTCTTTCATAGAAGGAGTATCTTGGTGATGGATGGCATCAAGCACATATGCGCAGCTTTCATAATAAGCAATCGGGCTGATGACATCATCAGATCTGTCTGAGATTGTGTTAAAGGCCACTTTTAAAATAGCCCGTATGTGTTCAAAGTCATAAATGGATTTTAAATCACGTACAATTAAAAGAATAACTGCCTGTTCAATTGAGTATTTTTTGCCTAGCTCAGGGTGTCCGATCAGATCTTTGATATCACGCTTTACCCAGTTTTGAATCGCGGTTGACTTTAACGAAGTCAGCTCGCATAAGTTGCCAAGCTCTACGATTTCATTTGTAGACAGTCCGTATTCTTTTTTCTGTTTTTTTCGTTCATATCTTGTAAGAAATTCAGGAATTTCTAGATGATTGGCTGCTTTTTCTGCTGACATGTTCGCTGATTGGACGAGAATGTCGAGCGGGCTATGTTCTCCTTGTCCTTTTAGGGAATAGAGCAGCCGCACCATATCGGTTCGAGAGAGTTTAAAAATGTTCATTGTTCACCTCTTTAAACAATTTGACGCGGATATAGGTCTATGTATAAGTTCAAAATTCAAGCGTCAGCAAATTACATTAACATCATACGTCGAATTCCTTGCATTTTCAAATGGATGTTTTATAATTTAAATATACGGGTTCTTTTGAACTTAAAATAACGGAGGTTGTTATGGCGAAAAGAATTTTTCTGTTTATTCTAACGAATATTTTGGTGCTTACAACAATCGGGATCGTTTTGTCTGTTTTAAGCTCTGTTACAGGAGTCGGGACGTACTTTACAGCTGATGGCGGTATCGATCCAATGGCGCTTCTTGTGTTCAGTTTAGTCGTTGGATTTGTCGGTTCCTTTACGTCTCTTGCGATGTCCAGATGGATGGCAAAGACGATGATGGGCGTCAGAGTGCTGAATCCGAAAAAACACTCGCTCAGCTATGAGGAACAGCAATTGGTTGATCGTGTTCACAGATTAAGCCGCTCTGCCGGTTTAACGAAAATGCCGGAAGTCGGGATTTACCGTTCACCTGAAGTAAACGCGTTTGCGACTGGACCGTCAAAACGCCGCTCACTTGTCGCAGTATCGTCAGGGCTGCTGGAGCAGATGGATGACGCAGCGGTTGAAGGTGTGCTTGCCCACGAGGTCGCGCATATCACAAATGGTGATATGGTAACAATGACGCTTTTACAAGGTATCGTTAATACTTTTGTCGTCTTTTTATCGCGTATCGCCGCTTGGATTGCAAGCCGTTTTGTCAAAGAAGATCTAGCGCCGATCGTTCATTTTATTGCAATGATTATTTTTCAGATTGTCTTTTCGATACTTGGCAGCCTGGTTGTGTTTGCGTATTCACGCCATCGTGAATTCCATGCTGACAGGGGAGGAGCGGATCTTGCCGGCAAGGACAAGATGATTCATGCGCTGCGGACGCTTAAAAGCTATTCTTCCCGGATTATGGAAGACGATCAGACAGCTGTCCAAACGTTAAAGATTAATGGCAAGAAGCGCTCTTCGCTTTTCTCTACTCACCCTGATTTAGATGAGCGAATCAGACGGCTGGAAGCTAAATAATACAAACACATTGTTCCTCTGAGAGAATTCTCAGAGGTTTTTTATTTTATCCATTGACTAAAATCATAAAAAAATAAGCAAGTTAAGAAAATGTTTCGTAAAAGCCTTTAAAAATGGACCTAATATCTTTAGAATAATTACCGTACTTAAAAAGAGAGGCAGAAGGATTTTACATGAGATTAAAGTTTGGAAAATTGATACAGGCCTTGTCACCGGCCCAGCTGATCGCATTATATTATTTTCTTGCAGTTACTGTGGCCGTTATATTGCTGAGTTTGCCGGCGGCCCATAAACCGGGGGCGGATTGGACGTTTATTGATGCGCTTTTTACAGCTGTCAGTTCAGTCAGCGTAACGGGGCTGACGGTAGTTGATACAGCTGATACATTCAGCACAATAGGGATTTTTATATTAGCATTTGTTCTGCAATTTGGCGGAATCGGAATTATGACGCTCGGAACGTTCATTTGGCTGATCATGGGAAAACGAATCGGGCTGAAAGAACGGAAACTGATTATGGTTGATCAAAACCAATCCCAGTTTTCAGGAATTGTCAATCTGATGAAGCAAGTACTGTTTCTGATCTTGTGGATTGAATTTTTTGGCGGGCTGATACTCGGCACATATTTCTTAACCTACTATGACTCCTATCAGGAAGCTTATTTACACGGGTTTTTTGCCAGTATCAGTGCAACGACAAACGGCGGATTTGATATTACCGGTAATTCGATGATTCCATTTCGCCACGATTACTTTGTGCAGTTTATTACAATGCTTTTAATTATATTTGGAGCGATTGGATTTCCCGTGCTTGTTGAAGTAAAGGATTTCCTGTTTTCAAAGCATCGGCGTTATCCATTTACGCTTTTTACAAAGATCACGACGATTACGTTCGGCTCACTTGTCTTGTTTGGAGCCATTGGCATCTTTGCCCTGGAAGCAAACCATGCGTTCGCAGGAAAATCATGGCATGATATTTTGTTTTTGTCCTTGTTTCAATCAACGGCAACCCGAAGCGGGGGACTGGCAACAATCGATATCAGCCAATTATCAGATTCCACACTCTTTTTTATTTGTGCGCTGATGTTTATCGGAGCGTCGCCAAGCTCAGTCGGGGGAGGCATACGGACAACGACTTTTGCTTTGAACCTTCTTGCGCTGTTTCATTTTGCCCGCGGCAATAAGGCCGTAAAGGTATTCAAACGGGAGCTACACCCTGCTGACTTGATGAAGTCGCTTGTTGTCACGATGATGGCGATCCTGCTCGTTTTTGGCGCGACACTCATTCTGACCATTACAGAAAAGCATTCCCTGCTGGAGCTTTTGTTTGAAGTGTGCTCGGCATTCGGTACAACAGGCCTGTCGCTTGGAATTACGGCAGATTTGAGCAGTGTTGGAAAATGCGTCATTATGGTTGTCATGTTTATCGGGCGAATCGGCATCCTGACCTTCCTGTATCTGATCGGAAGAAAGGAAATTGAAGCGAATTATCACTATCCGAAGGAAAGAGTGATTATCGGATAGGCAAAACACCGCATATTTTGCGGTGTTTTTTGATTGCCAAAAAAAAGATGTGTGCCTCCTGTTCAGTTGGAGAACCTAACTTCGACAGGTGCAATTAACGCTCCTGCATCTTGAAGTGAGTAAAATGTCTGAAAACTGGCGAGGAGGATTCGTATGAAGCGTAAAGCTGAAGTGAATGAAGCCATTAAAAATAACAATACACCTACCGAGAGCATGGACCCCAATTCATATAAGACACAATATCATGACGACCCCAATTTTAGAGGGGCAAACCGCAATTCCAAACAGGGCCAGCAGGGAGGCATGTAATTGTGAAGAAAAACCGTCATAGCAGAGACATGCAAAATCATAAAAAGCCTATGAATAAAAAGGTGCTGGAGGAAGAATTCTCAAGTGAACTTGGGGATTACAATGCCGGAAAGATCATCGAAACGCTGGAAGTCACCCAGCCTGAAAAGAAAAAAGAAAAAAACAAAAAACAACAATAAAAAAGACCTCTTAGGCGGCGTCCGCTTAAGAGGTGCTTTTCTATTTTAAATAAGCATTTTTGCCCGTTCCTCTGACAAATTGCAATAAGCTGGTCATCCTCAGCTCAATGAAGGGCTGAGCGACTGTCTTAACAAAGTTGCTGGAGAGGACTGATGTCAGGGCTGCTGTTAAAAGCAAGAGGATCACTAAGCTTTGATAGTCAGTAAGCCAATCCTCAAGCCCGACCTGCCGTAATGTTTTAATAATAAACCCGTGAAGCAGATACACGTAAAATGTCCGGGTTCCCCATCTGGTAAAGAAATACCGTTTTTGCGGAACAAGCGCTAAAAAGCTGAAGGTTGCCCCAAAGGCGAGTACATACCAGCCGATTCGGGATAGTCCGCTTACAAGGGTAACGTCTCCAAATGAAGAATACGGTTTTGAACCAAACAGAAAAGAATAGTCAAAATCGATGCCCCAGCAGATGACGAATACTGCGGCAAGCACTCCGAGCGCAATTTGTTTGCCGCGTTTTGATCTCAATAAATCAAAATGATGTTTATTTAAATAAAAACCGACAAGGAACATCGGTAAGAATACGAATGTCCGTGACAAGCTCAGCGTGCTGCTGACAAAGTCCAGATAACCGATCAGCACGGCGATTCCGCAGCTGACAAACAGCGCCCACTGCTTTGAAAGCTTTGAAAAAGGATATAGGAGCAGGTTCCAAAAGAATAAGCTTACAAGAAACCATAACGACCATTGCGGATCAATCGGGTTCACATTTGCCATGCTTTCATCTTGCATAATGTAATAAAAGACGGAATAAATGATTTGGAAAATCAAATACGGAATAATCAGCTTGACCGCCAGCTTTTTTACATATCCCGCCCGTTTAAAGCCTTTCGCGAAATAACCGGATACAAGAATAAATGCAGGCATATGGAATGTGTAAATGAACTTGTAGAGGTAGAGCATAAAATGATTATCATTAATAAAGGAACGAAGGATATGACCGAATACAACAAGGAATATCAATAAAAATTTTGCGTTATCGAAATAACTGTCCCGCGATTTACTCATAGCATCACCTTCTCTTTCATCAGTCACTAAGAGATTATTCCCTGCTGGTACATATTTTAAAATAAAAGATGAAAAAGGAATCTAAAAAAATGCTGATTGTTAGGTCGATGTAAAGTGACGGTAAGGATCGTAGAAAATGTCTTCGTAATGTAATGGCGCTGAAATTTTCTGAAATTTATAGGGCAAATGAAGGAAGTTCCCGCATTTTGTAGAAATATTGAGGGATAGGTTTTGAAGAAGGAGTGTACATGCATGGAAACTCTTGGTGTCCAGACAAACTCGGAGCTGCGAGAGGAACTGAATCGCCTCAAAGAAGAAAACGCGCGACTGAAAAAGGAATTGAATCAGCATCAAGTGATTGTCAACAATACGCTCGATGCTATTTTTATTTGTGATAACGAAATGCGGATTGTTCAGGCAAATGAAGCAACAGAAAGGATGCTTCAAGTTGACTCGGAAGATTTGAAAAAGCGTTCTGTTTTGGATTTTTTGTTTTCAATCCCAAAGGATGAACTGAATCTTTCCGTAAAGAAGTTTTTTAAAAAAGGCTTTCTGTGGAAGGAGGTTCCGATCAGGCTTGACTGCGGGGCAACAAAATACATAGAGTTTCTGGCCAAAAGAGGCATTGGTGAGGATTTCTTTTTTGTTGTCATGAGGGACATATCTTCTAAGAAGATTCTGGAGCGGGAATTCTCTATGAATGAACAGCTTTTTAAGGACTTGTTTGACAGAGCAGTTGACGGAATCGTCCTGTTTGATAAAGATGGCGGTTTTATTGATGCCAATTTGTCCTTTTGTAAAAGCTTTGAAATCAATCATAATGAGCTGTCTCATTTATCTTTGTATGAGTTCATAGACAGCGGCTCACGAAAAGATTTCGACAATATCTGGAAGGCGCTCAACCGCAAGGGAAAAGCGAAGGGGGAGCTGCCTGTCAAGCTTCGTTCAGGAGTTCAAAAACTATTTGAATTCACGATTACATCAAACATCATCAGCGGTTTTTATATGTCCATTATGAGGGATATCACAGAGAAGCGGTCTATGGAGCTGCAGCTCTTTAAAAGTGAGGAGCGCTTCAGAGAAATCTTTGAAAATGCAATGGACGCCATCATCATCTGGTCGAATGACGGAAGAATCGTAAAAGCGAATCAATCAGCCTGTAAAATTTTTGAGCTGCCGATGAATTTGCTGTTGAAAAGAAAGCTGTGTGATTTTCTCGTTGACTCGCAGCAGAAATACAGCATAACGAAAAGGAAATACGCAAAATACGGAGAGATCAGAGAAGAGCTGCTGTTTCAAATGGGGAACGGGCAATTCAAAGAGCTTGAATTTACTTCAAAACGGACAATCCTTGAAAATCAGCATTTGACGATCTTAAGAAATGTAAGCGATAGAAAGCGGATGGAAAAGGAGCTTCGGGAAAGCGAGCTGAAATTCAGAAAAGTGTTCAACGGCTCAATGGACGGCAATGTATTGTTCGACAATCAATACAGGATCATCGACGCCAACCCATTAGCAAGCCATATTTTGGGCCTGTCACATGAAGAGATAAAACAGCACAGCCTGTTAGACATTATTTCTGCTTATGAAATAGAAAATCTGGCATCACCGGCAAGGCAGATTAATTTTGATGAAATGGACAACGAAATTCCATTTTTGCTGAGCAGCGGTGATAACAGAAAACTCGAATTCTCATTTAAACGGAATATTATTCAAAATATGAACTTGGCTATCTTTAAAGACGTAACAGAGCGAAAAGAATTGGAGGAACGCCTGCGCAAATCAGATACCCTTCATGTTGTCGGCGAACTTGCAGCCGGCATTGCTCATGAAATCAGAAATCCGATGACTGCTCTTAAAGGCTTCATTCAGCTTCTGAAAGGGAGTGTCGAGGGAGACTACGCCCTTTACTTCAACGTGATCACCTCAGAACTAAAGCGCATCGAATCCATCATCACCGAATTCTTGATTTTAGCTAAGCCCCAGGCCATTATGTATGAGGAAAAACATGTTACCCAAATTATGAGGGACACGATAGACCTTCTAAATGCGCAAGCCAATCTCAGCAATGTACAAATGCAACTTGATTTAATTGACGACATTCCCCCGATTTACTGTGAACCGAATCAGCTGAAACAGGTTTTTATCAATATATTAAAAAACGCCATCGAAGTGATGCCTGACGGCGGAAATATTTTTGTAACGATAAGGGCATTGGATCAAGATCATGTTCTTATTTCCTTAAAAGACGAGGGAATCGGAATGACAGAAGATAAATTAAAGCGCCTTGGTGAACCATTTTATACGACAAAGGAACGGGGAACTGGACTTGGGCTTATGGTAAGCTATAAAATTATTGAAGAACATCAAGGCGAGATTATGGTAGAAAGTGAAGAAGGGAAGGGCACCGTTTTCCATATTACGCTTCCTGTCAGACAGAATGCTGAAGAAAGAAGGAATGATGAATGAACTACTATACGACAGCCGAAACGCCACTCGGTGAACTTATCATTGCCGAAGAGGAGGACCGGATCACTCGTCTATTTCTCAGTCAGGAAGATTGGGTGGATTGGAAAGAAACGGTTCAGAATACTGAGCACAAGGAAACACCTAATCTTGCAGAAGCGAAACAACAGCTTCAAGAATATTTCGCAGGCGAAAGGAAGACATTCTCCCTGCCGCTCAGCCAAAAGGGCACTCCTTTTCAGCAAAAAGTGTGGCAGGCGCTGGAGAGGATTCCATATGGCGAATCCCGAAGCTATGCGGATATTGCCGCTGCGGTCGGCAGTCCGAAAGCGGTGCGCGCTGTCGGACAGGCTAATAAACGTAATGACCTGCCGATTTTTGTCCCGTGCCACAGAGTGATCGGCAAAAACAGTGCGTTAACAGGATACGCCGGAACCAAAACGGAGATCAAAGCATTTTTGCTAAACATCGAGCGAATCTCCTATAAAGAAAAATAAAACATATGGCACGTTCCCTTTTTTCACGGCCGACATATCATTTTATTAAGTTAAAAAAGTTGGTCTGATGAAAAAGGAGGACAAAGCAATTGAAGCCGAGCCGCTCTGAGAAACTTGTCGTTTTTGCCGAACTGTTTGTGAAACTGCATATCTTATCAAGCGCTCAAAAAGATGAAATCATCAATGTTAACAAAAAGAAACAAAAAAACCGCTGACTCGGCTCCAAATGAGCAAAGTCCGGCGGTTTTTTAATGCACCTTTTCTCCTCTAAACAGCTGTTCAATCTCTTCATCATAGTTTCCGGTCATAATCCCTTTTTCTGTGATGATTCCTGAAATGAGATCATGAGGTGTAATGTCGAAAGCGGGATTAAAGACAGGCACATTGGATGGAGCGGTCCGAACTCCGGAAATCTGCCTGACTTCCTCGGGATCCCGTTCCTCTATCGGGATATCAGCGCCGCATTTGACCTTTGTATCAAATGTAGATAAAGGTGCGGCGACAAAAAACGGAATATCAAAGGCGTTTGCTAAAATAGCAAGACCGTATGTGCCGATTTTATTTGCCGTATCACCGTTCTTTGCAATTCGGTCGGCTCCGACGATAACAGCGGAAATTTGTTTTTCCTTCATCGTATGGGCAGCCATGCTGTCTGTGATCAGAGTGACATCAATGCCCCCCTGCATCAGCTCCCAAGCAGTAAGGCGTGAACCTTGCAGGACAGGCCTTGTTTCACAGGCATAAATGTGCAATCCCAAATCTTTTTGTTTGGCCAAGTAAAACGGAGCTAGCGCCGTTCCATAGCGGCTTGTCGCGATTGAGCCGGCATTGCAGATTGTCATGATCCTGTCGCCTTTTTTGAAAAGCTGCAGGGCGTTTTGGCCGATCAACCGGCACGTTTCCTCATCCTCGACCTGAATCTGAATGGCTTCATGGACAAGGTTTGTTTTTGCTTCATTTACGGAAATCGCGTTTTCGACCGAATGACTCAGTCTCTCAAGCGCCCATGACAAATTAATGGCGGTAGGCCGTGAGCTGTTTAAATATTGTTTGATGTCTTCCAGTCTGCGGCGGAATTCCGTGACATTATTTGTTTCAATGTTTTTGGCAGCAAGCGCCAGTCCGAAGGCAGCCGTAATGCCGATCGCCGGAGCGCCCCTTACTTTGAGCGTGACAATCGCATCAAATACATCCTCTTTCGTCGTCAGCTCCAAATATTCCGTCTCATCAGGAAGCTTTTGCTGATTTAAAATGGTAATAGCTGTTTCTTTCCATTCAACAGAACGTGGAACAGCAAATGAATGGGTCATGAATGGATCATTCCTTTACAAGTAACTTAAATAATTCAATAACATCTGTTATCGTTTTGAATTCCGAACGTTTTTCGATAAAGGCTGTGCCGGTTTCGAGCGCCAGGCGTTTTCTGCCGATTCGTTTATCAAACGGCACGATCGTATCCAGGTCAGCTACATGGGCAAGGCCGATCGTGCGTCGTATCAGCTCACAGCCCGCAAATCCGATTGCTTCTTCAAAAATATGGCTGAGCGTATCAGTGAGGTAACCGTCGATGTTTGCGTAAACATCCAGACTGTCCTTCTGCCAGGCTTCACTAAACGTCTCTTCAAACGTTTCCCAGACCTGGTTGACATGTTCATATAACGGCTCTCTGTCAGCCCCGTCACGGCTGAGTGCGTTCAAAAATAAGTTGGCGATAAATTGCCCTACATCAAAGCCGATCGGTCCGTAAAAAGCAAACTCAGGATCAATCACCTTTGTTTCGTGCTCACTTGCGAAAATGCTTCCTGTATGCAAATCACCATGAATCAACGTTTCTGCAGACGTTAAAAATGACTTTTTCAGCTTAGCGGCTTCGATTTTAACGCTGTCATTATTCCAAAGCTTTTCGACAAAAGGACGAAGCTCTTCTTCAAAATCATTTGTGTCATGGTCGAAGAAAGGATCTGTAAAAACAAGTCTTTCCGTAATGTCGCATAGTTCTGGATTTGTAAACTGTTTAACAAGCTGTTTTTTCACCTTAGGTTCAAGCGCGTAATCTGATGAGTAGAAAAGTGTTTTTCCTAAAAATTCACCGATGTGCTGCGACAGATGAGGATAGTTTTCACCTTCAATGAGTCCTTTTCTTGCGATCTTGAGGTGAGAGAGATCCTCCATGACGGTAACCGCCATTTCCGTATCAGAATAAAAAACTCTTGGAACCAGGTGAGGCACATGCTCGCCCTGACGGATGAGAGCGCTGCTTTCGATTCTTGCACGGTCGATTGTCAGCGGCCAGCTTTCTCCCACCACTTTTGCATACGGAACCGCCTGTTTAATGATCAATGCTCTGTCATGTTCTTGATCATAAATATGAAAAACGTAATTTAAGTTGCCGTCTCCGATCTCTTGGCATGTCAGCGTGCTTTTGCTTGGAAATAGGCCAAGCTTCACCGCCAACGCCACAGCGGAGCTTTCATTTAACGTTTCGTATAAAGGTGTTTTTGTGACTCCCATCATCATAACCTCCAATTATGTAATCACTTAATATGTGGCCGTAAAAAAGCCTCCTTCTCAGAGAGAAGGAGGCTTAACATCTATGTCCGCCTCTCTTATCTCTCAGATCAGATCTGAATGGAATTAGCACCGTGCCTTAAGAGACCAGCGTCTCGGCGCGAAAAAGATGCGCCCCATTTCACAATGGAATTACGGTCGGTTGCTGTTGGGGTCAAAAGGCCAAATCCCTCGCCCAACTCTCGATAAGAGAATATATTCACTTGTTTGACAATTCTAATTTATCAGTTGATGAACATGGTAACAGGTAATTTAGTTAGTTGTCAATATATTTTTAATATAAATCTTTTCTGATATCATCGAAAACAGGAATGCTCTCCCGAACTTCTGCGCTTTCTTGAAGGTCGATTTCCGCTCGGACTATGCCTTCTTCCCGGCCGCCTTCAGCAAGTACACGCCCCCATGGATCAATAATCAGGCTATGTCCTGCAAATTCATTATCCGGATTTGAACCGGTACAATTGCAGGCTGCGACAAAGCATTGGTTTTCAATGGCCCGCGCAATAAGCAGGCTTTTCCAATGATCAAGGCGGGGATGAGGCCATTCCGCAGAAATAAACAGCACGTTGGCGCCTTTTGTCGTATGTTTTCTGATCCATTCCGGAAAACGGATATCGTAACAGATCAATCCAGAGCTTTTGACGCCGTCAAGCTCAAAGTATCCGTCTTCGGAACCGGCTGATAAATACAGATGCTCATCCATCAGCTGAAAAAGATGGGCTTTTCTGTACTCTTTAATGATTTGCCCTTCCTTATCCGCGATGTACATTGTATTATAAACATCAGAATTCTTCCTGACAGCGACCGATCCGGCGACAATATGAACACCATGTTTTTTTGCCGTTTTCTTCAGCCAGCTCTGAGCGGATCGGCCGTCTTCATCAGCGAGTTCATCAAGATTGGCCAGATCATATCCGGTCGTCCATAATTCAGGCAGAACAAGAACATCAGCATGTTTGCTTTCTTTTTCGATGAAAAATTCAGCTTTTTTTATATTTTCCGAAGGTTTTCCGTATGAAATATCAAATTGAAGACAAGATATCGTCCATTTCATCTTTTTAACACCCCAAATTTTTCTTTACTTTTTTCATTTAACCATATATGATGATGGACTATCATTTCAAGATTTTTTTAGAAGGTGAGAATAGATGAAATTTGAACAGTCTCATGTATTGAAGGAATTGCCTAAACAATTCTTCGCTTCTCTGGTGCAGAAAGTGAACCAAAAGCTCGCAGAAGGACATGACGTTATCAATCTAGGACAGGGAAATCCAGATCAGCCGACTCCTGAGCATATTGTTGAGGAGATGAAACGAGCTGTTGCTGATCCTGAGAATCATAAATATTCGTCTTTTCGCGGCTCATACCGTCTGAAGTCAGCGGCTGCTGCATTTTACAAAAGAGAATACGGCATTGATCTGGATCCGGAAACCGAAGTCGCTGTATTATTCGGCGGAAAAGCCGGTCTAGTCGAGCTCCCGCAATGCTTATTGAATCCCGGTGATACGATTTTAGTTCCCGATCCGGGTTATCCTGATTACTGGTCGGGTGTCACACTTGCAAAAGCAAAGATGGAAATGATGCCGCTCGTAAAGGACAGGGCGTTTCTCCCTGATTACAGCAGCATAACCGCTGAAGTAAGGGAACAGGCGAAATTGATGTATTTAAATTATCCGAATAATCCGACTGGAGCTGTTGCTACTTCCGGGTTCTTTGAAGATACCGTGCGTTTTGCGGCTGAAAACGGAATCTGCGTCGTTCATGATTTTGCTTACGGCGCTGTAGGATTTGACGGCTGCAAGCCTTTAAGCTTTTTGCAGACTGAAGGTGCGAAGGATATCGGAATTGAAATTTACACGCTGTCAAAAACGTATAATATGGCAGGATGGCGGGTTGGCTTTGCCGTCGGAAACGCTTCGGTCATTGAAGCGATCAATCTTTATCAAGATCATATGTTTGTCAGTCTTTTCAGAGCGACTCAGGAGGCTGCAGCAGAGGCACTGTTAGCCGATCAGACGTGTGTGGCAGAGCAAAATGCCAGGTATGAGAGCAGGAGAAACGCTTGGATCACGGCATGCCGGGAAATCGGCTGGGATGTAACAGCTCCCGCAGGTTCTTTTTTTGCATGGCTGCCTGTGCCTGAAGGCTATACTTCTGAGCAGTTCTCAGATCTTTTGCTGGAAAAAGCGAATGTGGCAGTTGCGGCTGGAAACGGCTTCGGTGAATATGGCGAGGGCTACGTCAGAGTCGGACTTTTAACAAGTGAAGAAAGACTTAAGGAAGCCGCTTATCGAATTGGCAAACTGAACCTGTTTACCCAAAAAAGCATTGACAAGACCTTATAACGATGGGATAATTCAAAATAATTTATAAAATCTATATTTTCTTATCAAGAGCAGGCAGAGGGACGAGCCCGATGAAGCCCGGCAACCGACTTATAAAGCACGGTGCTAATTCTTGCAGCTAGCGGCTGAGAGATAAGATTCGGACGAGAAACGAAACCTCTTTAGACGCGATTGCAGTTTGAAGAGGTTTTTTGATATGGATGAAAATGAAAGGAGCTCTGGCATGAGTGAGTTATTAGCGACATATCTCCTGACCGAATCGGGAGCCGATACAGAGAAGAAAGCAGAACAAATCGCAACAGGATTGACAGTAGGCTCCTGGACTGATCTGCCCCTTGTAAAACAGGAGCAAATGCAAAAGCACAAGGGGCGGGTGATAAAAGTTGAGGAGAGAGAGGGAACTGCTGCATCAGAAAAACAAGCGGTCATCACAATTGCCTATCCTGAAATCAATTTCTCTCAGGATATTCCGGCTTTGCTGACAACAGTGTTTGGCAAGCTGTCCCTGGACGGAAAAATCAAATTAATCGATCTTCACTTCTCTGAAGCATTTAAGCGTGCACTGCCGGGACCGAAGTTTGGCGTATACGGCATCCGGAAGCTGCTGGGAGAGTTTGAGAGACCGCTGTTAATGAGCATATTTAAAGGCGTAATCGGAAGGGACCTGAGTGATATTAAAGAACAGCTCCGGCAGCAGGCGCTTGGCGGAGTTGACTTGATTAAAGACGATGAAATTTTCTTTGAGACTGGTCTAGCGCCTTTTGAAACAAGAATTGCAGAAGGAAAGCAAATATTGAAAGAAACGTATGAGCAAACCGGACATAAAACGCTGTATGCGGTGAATTTGACCGGACGTACGGCTGATCTGAAAGACAAAGCGAGACGCGCCGCCGAGTTGGGAGCGGATGCGCTTTTGTTTAATGTCTTCGCTTACGGCTTGGACGTTATGCAAGGCCTTGCAGAAGATCCTGAAATCCCAGTTCCGATTATGGCGCATCCAGCAGTGAGCGGAGCGTTTACGTCTTCTCCGTTTTACGGTTTTTCTCACGCTCTTTTACTCGGAAAATTAAACCGATATTGCGGTGCTGACTTCAGCCTCTTTCCGTCTCCATATGGTTCGGTTGCGCTTCCAAGAGCAGATGCACTGGCGATTCATGAAGAATGTGTGAGAGAGGATGCTTTTAACCAAACATTTGCTGTTCCGTCAGCAGGCATTCATCCCGGCATGGTTCCGCTATTAATGCGTGATTTCGGCATAGACCACATTATTAACGCCGGAGGAGGCGTACATGGACATCCGAACGGTGCCCAAGGCGGGGGGCGAGCGTTCAGAGCCATTATTGATGCGGTCCTAGAGGCCCAGCCGATTGATGAAAAAGCCGAACAATGCAAGGACCTTAAGCTTGCGCTAGATAAATGGGGAAAGGTTGAAGCCGTATGACGACTCGAAAACCTTTTATTATTTGTGATTTTGACGGAACCATCACGATGAACGACAACATTATAAATATCATGAAAACATTTGCTCCCCCAGAGTGGGTGGCATTAAAAGACGGCGTACTTTCCAAAACGCTGTCGATCAAGGAAGGTGTCGGGCGGATGTTCGGCCTTCTGCCCAGCAGTTTAAAAGAAGAGATTACAAGTTTTGTATTAGAAGATGCAAAAATCAGGGAAGGCTTTCGGGAATTTGTAGCATTTATCAATGAGCACGAGATTCCGTTTTATGTTATAAGCGGTGGAATGGACTTTTTTGTATATCCTTTGCTTGAAGGCATTGTGGAGAAAGACCGCATTTATTGCAACCATGCTTCATTTGACAATGACTATATCCATATTGACTGGCCTCATTCCTGCAAGGGCACATGCAGCAATCAATGCGGGTGCTGTAAGCCGTCGGTCATCCATGAACTTTCTGAACCGAACCAATATATCATCATGATCGGTGATTCGGTTACAGATGTGGAGGCAGCAAAGCTGTCTGACCTATGCTTTGCAAGGGATTATTTATTAAACGAATGCCGGGAGCAAAACCTCAATCATCTTCCGTATCAAGATTTTTATGAGATAACAAAGGAAATTGAGAATGTAAAGGAGGTACAGGAATGGCTGCAAAACAAGAACGCTGGCGAGAGCTCGCTGAAGTAAAACGGGAATTGGCAGAGAGAGATTGGTTTCCGGCGACTAGCGGCAATCTGTCAATTAAGGTTACAGATGATCCTTTAACATTTCTCGTCACTGCAAGCGGAAAAGATAAACGCAAAGAGACGGTTGAAGATTTTCTGCTGGTTGATCAAAACGGAGAGCCTGCTGAAAGCGGGCATTCTCTGAAACCGTCAGCAGAAACGCTTTTGCATACACATTTGTACAATAAAACCAATGCCGGATGCTGCCTGCATGTCCATACGGTAAACAATAATGTGATTTCAGAGTTATACGGAGACCAAAAGAAAATCACATTCAAAGGCCAGGAAATTATAAAAGCACTCGGCTTGTGGGAAGAGAACGCAGAAGTGACCATTCCGATTATAGAAAATCCGGCACATATCCCGACGCTTGCGGCACTGTTTGCGGAAGAGATTTCAGAAGATTCAGGAGCTGTTCTGATCCGAAATCATGGTATTACGGCTTGGGGGAGAACAGCATTTGAGGCAAAAAGAGTGCTTGAAGCGTATGAATTTTTGTTCAGCTACCATTTGAAATTGAAAACACTCCAGCATCAGCTGGTTAAATAAAAGGAGGAATTGAAATGGCTACAATTCGAATTCATGATGAGGCAAATACAACGATTGAAAATCAAGAGGAAGTGGCAAGCTTTCTGGACAGTCAAGAGGTTATTTATGAGCAATGGGATATCACGAAGCTTCCGGAACATCTCTCAGAGAAATATGACCTGACAGAAGAAGAAAAACAGCAAATTCTTGATACCTTCGAAACTGAAATTAAGGATATCTCAACCCGCCGCGGCTATAAAGCACAGGATGTTATTTCATTGTCAGACAGCAATCCGAAACTTGATGAACTGCTTGAAAACTTTAAAAGAGAGCATCACCATACAGACGATGAGGTTCGTTTTATTGTAAGCGGACACGGTATTTTTGTCATTCAAGGCAAGGACGGCACGTTTTTTGATGTCCGTTTAAACCCTGGAGATTTAATCTCTGTGCCTGAGAATATCCGTCATTACTTCACGCTTCAGGAGGACCGCAAAGTTGTCGCGGTGAGAATTTTTGTCACAACTGAAGGCTGGGTTCCGATTTATGAAAAAGACAGCGTGAATCAATAAGCATGAGAAAGCCCCGTTCATCGAACGGGGCTTTTTATATTTATTGCAAACGCCACTTTTCATACTGTGACAGTTCTTTTTTAATCAGTGTCCAAATCAAACCTAAAACAGCTGCATCGTCAATGAACCCAAGACCGAGGATTACGTCTGGAATGATATCGAGCGGCATGACGATATACAGAATTGCGGCAGTTAACAGCAAAAGTGTTTTAACCTGTGAACGAGGGTAGTCGCCATTACGCCAATCGCGAAGCATCTGAAAAAAAGTAGTGATGTGCTGAATACATTTTTTTCGGTTTTTCCTCTTCAAAATTGCTTTTCCGCCTGCCGCTCCGAGCATTATTGCATTCTTTTTCTTCATTGGGCATACCTCCTGCCTGGCGGCGTGTTTAAGATATTCTTCACCTGGGTATTGTTCTTCTAATCCTATCAATATATCTATTATACCTGAAAAATTAACTTATTTAATGAAAATATGTTTACAAATAAAGTATAATCTGTAATAATGCACAATAACCCAATCAAACTTGTTTCCTATTTCTTAGCGGCGAGGGGTGAAGTGAATGGGCGGTTCTTCTGAACAAGAAAGATTGTTGGTGTCTATTGATGAAAAAAGAAAGTTAATGATAGATGCCGCTAGAAAGCAGGGATTTACAGGGCATGACACGATCAGGCACAGTCAGGAGCTGGATTGTTTAATAAATGAATATCACCAGCTTATGCACGAAAACGAACATTCCCAAGGGATTCAAGGCCTTGTAAAGAAATTAGGCTTGTGGCCCCGCAGAGATGTTATGCCAGCATATGATGCAAATAAATAGCGGCCTATCAGATGCATATATAAAGAGAGAGCTTTTCGGAAGCGCTCTTTTTTTCTGGGAAAAATTCATATGAAAGAGGGAACTAATGAAAGAACTGGCGATTCTCATTACCGAAATGGTCAATCAATTTCATGATGCTTTTATTTCCTTATGCGGAATATTTGGCATTGATTTAACTGACAAAGAAATGCATTTTTGGGTGATCGGCATTTTTGGCATATTCTTTTTCGCCGTCACTCACGCTTTGTTTACATGGCTTTCTAAATGGAGTATGACAGCCTTGTCCTTTATCTATACCGTTACAGTCATCATTGTCATCGTATTTGCGATTGAGATTCAGCAAAAGGTGACGGGGAGAGGGAATATGGAGTTTTTAGATGCCACGGAAGGTATAAAGGGTTTTTTAGTATTTTTTATGTTTTTTTTGCTTTTGAAAATGCTGTTGCGTTTCATCAAAATCCTTTTTTCTGGAAGACCAGCAAGCAAATCGAATGGCAATACCCGATCACGAAGATAAAAAACCCTCCTGACATGGTCAGGGGGGCTATGAAGCGGATACAGGGAGGGTGATTGTCACCTCTGTGCCTCTTCGCACTTCACTTTCAATATGAATAGAGCCTCCGTACATCAGCACGATCCGTTTACAAACAACAAGGCCGAGCCCGGTTCCTTTTTCTTTAGAAGTAACAAAGGGAAGGAAGATGTGATCCAGCATTTCCTGAGAAATCCCTTCACCGTTATCCACAACTTTGATTATGGCTTTTTTATCTAAAGCTCCCAGGGAGATCGTCAGTTTGCCTCCTTCAGGCATTGACTCGAGGCCATTTTTTGCTACATTTAAAATCACTTGTTTAATATGATCTTTTGTACATTTTACGAGTAAGGGCTGCTCGGTTAAATACTGTAATTCGACTTCAACATTGTATAGATTGCCCTCAGAATAAATGATCGGCATAATTTCTCCGATAATGTCCTGAAGTGAGTTCAGCTCCCATTTTTCAGCTGTCGGCTTGCCGAGAACAAGAAACTCACTCACTATTTGATTGATGCGCTTTATCTCCTGTTCGATAATGGAGAAGTAAAGTTGATCTTCCTCACCTTTATATTTCTTTTGCAACAGCTGAATGAAGCCGCTTATGCCGGTGAGGGGGTTACGGATTTCATGGGCTGTGCTGGCAGCAAGCGTCCCGATCAGCTCTAATTTTTGCGCCTCATTTTCTGACCGCTCCAGCTGGGTCTGCCGCTTCAGCAAATAATACAGCACGAGAATAAATAGGATATTCAGCAGAACAATAATACATGAAAGCGGAAGCACAAGGCTTTTCGTCAGTTCTTCTATTGTGACCGGGTTCGGATAGACTTTCATATTCCAGCTGATATCATCCAGATATCCGCTGACAGGTTTCTGATCCTCTGCATGAGAGGCTTGTCCGCTCGCAAAAATCATTTTCCCGTCTTGGTTCACAACTTCAATATAAACATCAGGGCTTAGTAAGTTAATGAGATTTTTCAAATAATCAATTTGAATAGCTGCGACAAGATAATCTGTCACATTACGTTTTGAGTCCAGGACAGGCACACAAATTGTGAAAATTGGCTGACCAGTAATTCTGCTCGAATAACTATCTGAAATGACTGTCTTTTTAGTTTCCTTTGCTTTTGTAAAAAAAGATCTGTCGGCCAGGTTTACTTTCGTTTTTAATTCGGTTGTGCTTGCGGTGACGTCTCCTTTGGCATTGAGAAAATAGAGACCGGAAAATCTCGGCTCTGAATCAAAGGTCTTTTCCAAAATTGACTGCATTTTCTTTATATCAACCGGTCTGTCGATGGCGATGGACAAGGAGGTCATTCTCGCCATTGTTTCTCCGATTAAATAATTGATTTTGTTGCGGTGAAGGTTTAGCAGGACACTTGCTTCTTGTTTATGTTCTGCAGCTATTGTATCTTTTTCTTTTTCATATACGAAAAAGCTGATGACGATTGCCGGAATCACGACCAGTATGATATAAAGTTTGACTCTCCCGCAGGCGCCTTTTAGTATTTTCAATTTGCATCGCTCCAACATACACCTGATTAGAGGTATTATATCATTGTTTCTTCTTCTTTAATAAGAAAAAATAACCAAAAAAATTAGAAAAAGGTGTTGGCAAGCTTACATTTTAAAAAAGAAGAGAAATATTGGAAAGATTTTTATTGACATTTTGGTCTTTGTTTATTAATGTTTCTCTGTAACGGTTTCTAAAAGGATGATTGAGACATGACAGAAAAATCACTGAAGTTATTTATCGTGCTGTCGCGCGCGTATCGGTCTATTAACGATCATATGAATAAGCATATTCATAAGCATGGGCTGAATCCGACTGAATTTGCTGTGCTAGAGCTTTTGTACCATAAAGGCGATCAGCCGCTACAGCAGATAGGAGATAAAATTCTCTTGGCTAGCGGGAGCATCACATACGTTGTAGATAAGCTGGAGCAAAAAGAACTTCTCATTCGGAAAGCGTCTCCTACAGACAGACGAGTGACATTTGCGCAAATTACTGAAAAAGGCATCGGTCTTTTGAATGATATTTTCCCTGATCACGCTGCTGAAATTGATGAAATGATCAGCGTATTAAGCGAAGAAGAGGTAGAGATGTGCACAGAAATGTTAAAAAGAGTAGGATTAAACGCAAAACAGTTTCATAATAAGTAAAAAAAGGAAGCCTGATATGTCACAAGGCTTCCTTTTTTGCTATTTTTCATTTGTTTCCGCTGCGCCTCTCGGCAAAATGAGAACTTCAACCCGCCGGTTTTTGCTTCGGCCTTCCGCAGTTTTATTGGAAGCCACCGGTTTATACTCGCCATAACCCTTGGCGCTGAACACTTTTGCATCGAGCTTGGGGTTTTCAATCAGGAGCCCCATAAAGTTTACCGCTCTCATGACGCTTAAATGCCAGTTTGATTGGAATTCAGAATTTTTAATTGGCATATTATCAGTATGTCCGCTGATAATGATATTTCTTGGCGGGTTAATCACAAGAAGATTTGAAATTTCTTTTGCAAGCGGCACATCTTCCTTACGGATGGTCGCTTTTCCAGAATCAAAGAAGATGCTGTCTTTAATCGTAATCAGAAGGCCTTCACTAGTCATCTTCGTCTCCAGCTGATGTTCCAGCTTTTTATCTTTGATGAACTTTTCCACCTGGCTCTTCACATTTTCAAGTTCTTCTTGATCAGCTGCTTTTTCTTTTTCTTTCTTGTTTTTCTCTTTCTCTTCTTTTTCCTTTTTCACTTCATCGATGCCGTCTGACTCGTTTTCAGGAGGAGTGACACTGGAGTAGTCCAGTACACCGGTGCCGCCTGTAAAAACTTCATTAAATGATTTTGAGAGCATTTGAAACTTAGCTGCGTCAATCGAGCTGCTCGCGTACAGCACAATAAACAATGCCAGGAGAAGAGTAAGGATGTCGGCGTAAGGAACGAGCCATGATTCATCAACGTGCTCGTCCTCATGCTTCTTCTTCTTTTTTCTCGCCATTTTGCGCCTCTCCTTGTTCTGCAAATTTCAAGCGGTCCTTCGCAGGAAGATACATTAAAAGCTTTTGTTCGATGACTTTCGGTGCTTGTCCTTCTAAAACGGATAAAACACCTTCAATCATGACCTCACGCAGTTTTACTTCTTGTTTTGATTTTCGTTTTAATTTATTTGCGAAAGGATGCCATAACACATACCCTGTAAAGATACCGAGAAGTGTGGCAACAAAGGCGGCACTGATGGCGTGTCCAAGCTCATCTGTATTGTCCATATGAGAGAGAGCGGCAATCAGCCCGATTACAGCGCCGAGTACTCCAAGTGTCGGGGCGTACGTTCCCGCTTGTGTAAAAATAGCGGCTCCGGCTTGGTGTCTGTCCTCCATTGCTTCGACTTCCTCTGTCATAATATCTCTGATAAATTCCGCGCTTTGCCCGTCAACAGCCATGCTGAGCCCGTTTTTCAAGAAAGCATCATCTACATCCTCGATGCTTGCTTCTAAAGCAAGCAGACCTTCGCGGCGTGCAAGCTGAGCCCATTCAGAGAACATAGGAATGAGTTCCTCTATTGTGAGCTGTTTATTTTCCTTAAATAACACTCGAAACAGCGCAGGCACTTTTTTAATTTCTTTTGTTGGGAACGCAATAACGACTGCTGAGATTGTCCCGGCGATAATAATTAAAATGGCAGCGGGGTTTGCAAGGGCGCTGAAACTGACGCCTTTCAGAACCATCCCGACGCTCAATGCCACAAAAGCAAGAATAATACCGATTAACGAAGTTTTATCCATAGTTTTCACCAAATCCTTTTTTACTAGCTTGTCTATGGTTAATATCGGTTTTGGTGCCCGGAACTTTAGGGACATTGTGAATTTGTTCATGAAATATTCAAGGAAGAGGCATAGAAGGGAGAAATAAACAAAAACGGGCTCTCCAAAATTGAAAAGCCCTGGGGTCTACTGAAAATGGCAGCTTTCTTGCAAGCTGTCCTTCAGATGGTATTCATATAATAGTAGAAATACATATTCACTGTATATAAACATGGTCCATCCCTCCTTAAAAAAAGTGTAAAGGATGAAGGGAAGTAGCGCTTCAGGGGAAGGGACGGTATTTTCTAAGTCAAGAGTATGAAAGCATAAAAAAAGCGGATTCCTAAAAGGAAACCGCTGATTGTTATTTCGCTCGCACTTTGATTTTATCATCTTCTAAAATCACGTGAAAACTTGTGATCTCGCCATTATCAAGCAGCAGATCGGTCATTTCATCCTCAACCCATTCTTGGATGGTTCTTCTAAGCGGACGTGCACCGAATGAAGGGTGGTAGCCCAGCTCAGCGATTTTTTCTTTCGCTTCATCTGTCACATTCAAGCTAATGCCCCGTTCAGCCAATGTTTCTTCAAGTTCTCCAAGAAGAAGGCTGACGATTTTGACAAGATGTTCTTTTTCCAATGAGCGGAACTCAATAATGCTGTCAAAACGGTTGAGGAACTCAGGTTTAAAGAACATGCTCAGTGAATCAATTAATGTTTGTTCTTCGATGACACTGTCATCTGATTGGAAACCGACTTTCGTTTGTTTCTCACCAGCACCCGCATTACTTGTCATGATGATGACAGTGTCTTTGAAGCTTACGGTTCTGCCTTGGCTGTCTGTCAGACGGCCATCTTCCATAATTTGCAGGAACATATGCTGAACGTCTGGGTGTGCTTTTTCAATCTCATCCAGCAACACAATGCTGTAAGGATTGCGGCGCACTTTCTCAGTTAATTGTCCAGCTTCCTCATGGCCGACATATCCAGGCGGTGAACCGATAATTTTAGATACGGCGTGTTTCTCCATGTATTCGCTCATATCGAGTCGGATAATAGCGTCTTTTGTGCCGAATAATTCATCTGCCAGTGTTTTAGAAAGCTCTGTTTTCCCTACGCCGGTAGGACCTACGAAGAGGAAGGAGCCGACTGGTCTGTTTTTGGATTTTAATCCGGCGCGGCTTCGTCTTACCGCTTTTGCCACTTTTTGAACAGCGGCTTCTTGTCCGATCACGCGTTCATGAAGTTTTGCTTCAAGCTTTTTCATTTTCGTTTGTTCGTCTGCCTGCAGTTTGCCGACAGGGATGCCTGTTTTTTGTTCAACAATTTCCTGAATGTGCTCAGCTTCCACAGTGACAGCGGTATGAGCGGAGGAGCTGTTCAGTTTTTTCTCCAATGCGAGTTCTTCATCACGGAGTTTTGCCGCCAGTTCGTAATTTTCTTCTTCCAGGGCTTTTGTTTTTTCGGCTTCAATTGCAGTAAAGCGTTCAGCGGCATCCTCGTCATTCAGTTCATCAATTAACAGGTTGGCTTTTGAACCTGCTTCATCTAATAAATCAATTGCTTTATCCGGCAGGTGTCTGTCCTGAATGTAGCGGGATGATAAAGTGACACATGCTTTGATTGCTTCATCACTGAATGTTACGCCATGGTACGCCTCGTATTTGTCTTTAATCCCTTGCAGAATGAGGATAGCCTGTTCAATTGAAGGCTCCTGCACCATGACAGGCTGAAAACGTCTTTCCAGCGCGGCATCTTTTTCGATTTGACGATATTCTTTCAGTGTTGTCGCGCCAATGACTTGCAGTTCGCCTCTGGCTAGGGCCGGTTTGAGAATGTTGCCGGCGTCCATTGATCCTTCTGCAGAGCCTGCGCCGACGAGAAGGTGAATTTCATCAATGAACAGAATGACATTTTTTCGTTCCTTCAACTCAGTGATCAGCTGTTTCATTCTCTCCTCAAATTGGCCTCTGATCCCTGTGTTTGCAACAAGGGATGCAACATCAAGCAAATATAGCTCTTTGTTTTTCAGTTTGTTTGGAACATCGCCTTCAGCAATTTTTAAAGCGAGTCCTTCAGCGATGGCAGTTTTCCCTACACCCGGCTCCCCAATAAGAACCGGATTGTTTTTGTTGCGGCGGTTTAGAATTTCGATCACTCGCGCCACTTCATCATCACGGCCGATGACGGGATCAATGAGACCGGCTTTAGCACCGTTTGTAATATTTTGAGCCAGCTCATCAAGCAGCCCTTTTTTTCCGCTTTGTTTTGCTGCGCTCTGTTCTTTCGGCTGGAATGCCTGTTCAAACGGAAATCCGAAAGATTGAGGACCCATACTCATTGAAGGTTTACGGGTCAGTTCGTTATAGCAAGTTTCACAAAGAACCATCTGTTTATGAACGGAATTTATTTGCATGTTAAGGCGAATCGTCGCCTCGTTTTGATGACAATGTTGACAACGCATTTGCCAAAACCTCCTTAATGATTTGATCTTCTTTGACCAATGAAAGTGAATAAAAAGGTCTATTGGATTTGACCTTCTTTGACTATTAGTATACGGCAAACTTAACGGCATTCAAACCAATATGCTCAAAGCAGACTGAATATTTGACTATCTTTGACCAATTGATTTTAAAAAAAGGCCGGTTTGTTTGACCAACTTTGATTAATAGTATACTCTGACTATCTTTGACTTTCAAGTCTTATGCACAAAAAATTTTTGATTTGTTACAAAGTAAAACATGTTTTCTTCGTCTTTTCAAGGAACTTGTCTCATAGGTTATAAAAAGGCATATATGGACAAAACTGCGGTTCGTTCGGAGGGAAGAAATGGAACAATCAAAAGGGTCTGCAAGTCAGCTTGCTTTTGTGTATGTCGGCACAGTAGTCGGAGCTGGATTTGCGACTGGGAGGGAAATTGTTGAGTTTTTTCTGAAGTTCGGCTGGTTCGGTTTATTCGGCATTCTCGTCAGCGGCGGAATGTTTACGTTACTTGGGGCCAAGCTGATGATCATTTCAAAGCGAATCAATGCCAAGTCATATCAAGAAATGAACATATTTTTGTTCGGGGCGACGGCTGGGCGGATTATCAATGTATTTATGCTGTTTGTTCTCCTTGGAGTTACATCTGTTATGCTTTCAGGGGCAGGGGCGCTTTTTGAGGAACAGCTGGGGATGTCCGCTCAGATTGGGATGCTCATTACAATCGGTCTGAGCTTAATTGTGATGACTAGAGGAGTAAAAGGCATTTTCGGTGTCAATGTGTTTGTTGTTCCTCTTTTAATCATCTTTTCAATGATTGTGGTGGCCGACTCTTTTATATTCAGCGAATCACGTAACGCAGCTCAGTGGGTCTGGCCACATCGCTGGGATTGGCTGTTATCAGCAGTTTCTTACGGGGCTTTGAATTTATCGCTTGCCCAAGCTGTTTTGGTTCCGCTGGCGAATGAAATGTCATCGGAGAAAGTGATAAAAAAAGGCGCTTTAATCGGAGGCACGATGCTGACGATTGTGCTGTCCGCGAGTTTTCTGTCTTTGTCGACTCTTCCGGATGTATTTTTGTATGATATACCGATGGCGCAAGTGGTTTATCTCTTTGCACGTTCTGTCCATTTGATTTATTTACTCATTATTTTCGGAGAAGTGTTCACATCAGTTATCGGTAATCTATATGGATTAGAAAAACAAGTGCAAAGCTTTCTTCCAGTGAAAAGCAAATATATCTTTGCAGCTATTATGATCACGGCTTATATTACGAGCCAAATAGGGTATGGCAAGCTTATTTCAACGATTTATCCCTTGTTTGGCTATGTGAGCCTGGCCTTCATAGGCGCTTTGCTTTGCAAAAAAGCTCCTCGGCGGCGCAGTTTATAAATATATATAATGAAACGAACCGTCACTATAGAGCGATAATTGATCTAGGAACCGGGGACTGACTTTTTTATTGTCAAGAAAAACATCATTATGGTAAGATAGCAGAAGTGAAAAAATTGAAGAAAATCCGTGCGATATGCGGGAGAGGTTCTAGCTACACCCTCTATAAAAAACTAAGGACGAGCTGTATCCTTGGATACGGCCTTTTTTATGTTTTTCTAGAGCACCTTCCGAAAAAAGGTGTTTTTTTGCGTGAATTAGCTGTAGCGATGTCTCTCGCCGACTTTTTTATTGCGGAGAAGGAGAGGAATCATGAAAAAAGAAAAAGCAATTGTCGTATTTAGCGGCGGTCAAGACAGTACAACATGCTTATTGTGGGCCTTAAAAGAATTCGAAGAAGTCGAAACGGTGACTTTTCATTATAATCAGCGACATTCGCAGGAAATTGAAGTGGCAAAATCCATTGCGGAAAAGCTTGGTGTGAAAAATCATTTGCTTGATATGTCACTTTTAAATCAGCTTGCACCGAATGCCCTGACTAGAAATGATATTGAGATAGAAGTAAAAGACGGAGAACTGCCATCCACATTCGTTCCAGGCCGCAATTTGGTATTCTTATCCTTTGCGTCTATCCTGGCTTACCAAATTGGCGCGCGCCACATTATTACAGGAGTTTGCGAGACAGACTTCAGCGGTTATCCTGACTGCCGTGACGAATTCGTGAAATCTTGCAATGTCACGGTAAATCTGGCAATGGAGAAGCCGTTTGTGATCCACACGCCTCTCATGTGGCTCAATAAGGCGGAAACGTGGAAGCTTGCAGATGAGCTTGGCGCGCTGGATTTTGTGAAAAACAACACGCTGACCTGCTATAACGGCATCATCGCGGACGGCTGCGGCGAATGTCCGGCATGCCACCTTCGTTCAAAAGGTTATGAAGAATATATGGCGATGAAAGGAGAGCGTGCATAAATTGTTATCTCAAATTTATCCGCAGGCCCAGCATCCATATTCATTTGAACTGAATAAGGACATGCACATCTCAGCTGCTCATTTTATCCCTCGGGAAAGTGCGGGAGCGTGCAGCAGGGTTCACGGGCATACGTATACCGTAAATATAACCGTTGCCGGCGACGAACTTGACGATTCAGGCTTTCTTGTCAATTTCAGCGTACTCAAAAAACTGGTGCACGGAAACTATGATCACACGCTATTAAATGATCATGAAGATTTTTCTCAGGACGACCGGTATTCGCTGCCGACAACAGAAGTCGTGGCGAAAACGATTTATGACAAGGTGCAGGCTTATTTAGACACTTTGGAGAATAAGCCGACCTGTGTACAGGTGTTTGTCCGTGAAACACCGACAAGCTACTGTGTCTACCGTCCGAAAAAGGGTGGTTTGAATGGCTAAAGGAATTCCTGTATTAGAAATTTTCGGCCCGACGATTCAAGGAGAAGGCATGGTGATTGGACAGAAAACGATGTTCGTCCGGACAGCCGGCTGCGATTATTCCTGCAGTTGGTGTGACTCCGCCTTCACTTGGGACGGGTCTGCTAAAAAAGATATTCGCTGGATGACGGCGGAGGAGATTTTTGCGGAGCTTAAGGACATTGGGGGAGATGCGTTTTCTCATGTGACGATCTCAGGCGGCAACCCGGCTCTGTTAAAACAGCTGGATGCTTTTATTGAACTGCTGAAGGAAAATAACATCCGTGCAGCGCTTGAAACTCAAGGGACCGTTTATCAGGATTGGTTTACGCTGATTGATGACCTGACAATTTCTCCAAAACCGCCAAGCTCAAAAATGGTAACGAACTTTCAAAAGCTTGACCACATTTTAACTTCACTTCAAGAGAATGATAGACAGCATGCTGTCAGCTTGAAGGTTGTCATCTTTAATGATGAAGATCTGGAATTTGCCAAAACTGTGCACAAGCGGTATCCGGGAATCCCGTTTTATTTACAAGTCGGAAATGATGACGTGCATACGACAGATGATCAGTCACTGATTGCACATTTGCTTGGAAAATATGAAGCGCTTGTTGATAAGGTAGCTGTCGATGCGGAGCTGAATCTCGTCAGAGTGCTCCCGCAGCTGCACACCCTGTTATGGGGCAACAAACGCGGAGTATAATAGAAAGGAAGATGAACATGACGACAAGAAAAGAATCAGAATTAGAAGGTGTAACATTGCTAGGCAACCAAGGTACAAATTATTTGTTCGAATATGCACCGGACGTGCTGGAATCCTTCCCGAATAAACATGTAAACCGTGACTACTTTGTAAAATTCAATTGTCCGGAATTCACATCTTTATGTCCTAAAACAGGGCAGCCTGACTTTGCGACAATCTACATCAGCTACATTCCTGATGAAAAAATGGTTGAAAGCAAATCATTAAAGCTGTATCTATTCAGCTTCAGAAACCATGGTGACTTCCACGAGGACTGCATGAATATCATCATGAATGACTTGATTGAATTAATGGACCCGCGCTACATCGAAGTATGGGGCAAATTCACGCCAAGAGGCGGAATTTCCATTGACCCGTACACAAACTACGGAAAGCCTGGCACGAAGTATGAGAAAATGGCCGAATACCGTATGATGAACCATGATTTGTATCCGGAGACAATTGATAATCGTTAATTATTCCGTTGTGTGATACGGAGTGTAAAAGGAAGTGGAGTCACAGTAAAATCCGAACACTCAGCGTTAATTTTCAGCGAAGTGTGACCCGCACTAAGCTCAATAAAAGTGTGACCTGAGGTGCAACCTGAACTGTGACTTTTATGCAGTGAAAAATTGATAGTACAGAAGCAGATTAAGGCGTACAATTTGTACGTCTTTTCTTTTTTATCCGAAAGAAAATATGCCTATCTAGTGATCATAGGCATTAAATATTATTATCAATATCTTCATTTATTTTTTGGCTAAGTTTCTGAACCTTCTCTTTAACATTTGAAACAGCTCTTTTTTGAATTTCATCAAAGTTCTCCTGAATATAGTCGATGACACTTCTTATTAGAACTTCACTTTCAAAATTGAATATCTCATTTATTTCTGACTGTTCTTCATCTGTTAGGTGATGGTATTGAAGTTGCTTAGCATTTACTTCAGCAGCTACATCAATCCTAACTTAGTTGTTCTGGTTGTACAATTTCATATTCACCTTCTGTATACTCTTGCTCCGCATAATGGCTTCCCCATTGACAGAGCTCCTGCAAGATAGGTTTAAGAGATTCTCCAAGTTCAGTGGATGAATATTCAACCTTCGGTGGCACTTGATTATACATCTTTCTGCTCACAAGTCCACTGGCTTCAAGCTCTCTAAGTGTTTGAATCAGCATTTTCTGAGTTATATTTGGGATAATGCGCTTTAATTCACTCGTTCTCTTTGGTCCATTCATTAAAAAGTATAATACAATACCTTTCCATTTTCCGCCAATAACTTCCTTTGTCACTTCAAACCCACAACTAAATTTTTTCATGTCTAAAGCTCTCCATTCCACATTTATTACTTTTTAGTTACTATATCACAAAAAAGTGGGTACTTCCGATAATGGGCTTACTGAAGGATACTATATCTTGTAAGTTGTTCTTCAAGTACTTAAAGGTACTAGACATAAAATAAAATTAATTCTAAAGGAGTGTTAAGTATGGGTAAATTTGAAGGTAAAATAGCGCTTGTAACGGGTGGAACAAGTGGGATTGGTCTTGCTACAGCACAAAAATTTGTAAACGAAGGTGCATATGTTTATATCACGGGACGTAGACAAAACGAACTTGATAAAGCTGTTAACCAAATTGGCAAGAACGTAACCGGTGTTCAAGGTGATATTTCTAAGCTTGAAGACTTAGACAAACTATATGACATTATAAAGCAGGAAAAAGGTAAGTTGGACATTCTTTTTGCTAATGCAGGCATCGGCAACTTCCTTCCATTAGGTGAAATTACTGAAGAGCAGGTTGATAGAACGTTCGACATTAACGTTAAAGGAACCATCTTTACTGTTCAAAAAGCGTTATCACTATTCCCGAACAAAGTAGGTTCTATTATTGTAACGGGCTCTACTGCTGGATCAATTGGCAACCCAGCGTTTAGTGTATATGGAGCATCTAAAGCAGCATTAAGAGCACTGGTTCGCAACTGGATTCTTGACCTAAAAGGTACTGAAATCCGTGTAAATGTGGTTAGTCCAGGAGGTATTCTTACACCTGCCTACGATGAGCTTTTTGGTGATGCACTTGAAGAAGTAATGGAAAATAGCAGAAATTCTGTTCCAGCTGGAAAAGTTGGGACACCTGAAGAAGTAGCAAACGCTGTATCTTTCCTTGCTTCAGACGAAAGCAGTTACTTGACGGGTGTTGAATTGTTCGTAGATGGCGGGCTAGCACAGGTATAATTTCACTTCGTAGAGATTACAAATAGTCCCCAAAAAAGGTTAATGGGGATTTACTTGAAGAAGTCGTATAAAAAAGTCGTTTTCCTTAAAGGACAGGGAATTCGACTTTTTTATGTTTGAATTTGATTAACGTTGTAAATTCGCATTTTCCTGGGGCTACCACTAAATGACCTGTAAAAAAGATTACTTTGTGAATAAATGTACTTAAAGTAACGGGGGCGTTAGTTGAAAAACAAACAACACCGTTGTTGTAGTAAATGAGGTCATTTGTTGTACAAAAAAAGGATAGTTGAATACAGGCATTTTCACCCTGTTCATCTATCCTCTCTTTTTGTTTATAAAATGTGTGACATTTCATCTGGTTTCTTAATTATTAATAAAATTAAACATTTTCTTGACTTTTAATAAAAAATAATATCCCTGTCCTTGTATTCTAATACTTTTAAAAATATTTAAAGGAATCCTTATGTCCTGAATAACCACATAGGAAAATATGTTGTAGGTTGCTTTCTTTTTTTGTGGGGCATCCCACACAAGCTATCTCGTGATCTCACACCTGAACGTTTTTTATAGACTAGTACCGCGACAAGTTATATTACATATACATACCAATAAAGTAGACATTAAAAAGTGAAAGAGAGGATGGAAATGTGTGAAAATTCTTTTCCTTGAGAGTCATCCCATGTGGCTCTATGGTTTACCGAATGGGTTTAGGGAAGCAGGACATACCGTAATGATTTCCGGTCCTGTAAGTCGGGAAAATATCACTGAAATGATAGACGAATTTAAACCAGATCTAATAGTATCTATGGGATGGACACCAGAGCATTCAAGGGAAAAGCAGGCTTGGATTCGCAACGCTACTAAAAAGGTGAATATCCCTCTCGTTTATTGGGCAACTGAAGACCCGCTGCACACTCAAAACTTTACTATCCCGTTAATTAAAAAGATGAAACCGGATTTTGTTTTCACGGTTACGCCTTCTCTGTGTAAAACTTATGAAAGCATGGGGATTAAAGCAGCTCACTTAGACTTTGCATTTCACGAAAGTATACATCACCAGATTAAACCATTAGCAAAATACAGTTGTGATATAGCAGTGGTGGCTAATGCTTACCCTAATTTTCTTGAAGAACATCCGGAAGTGTTCCGTTCGTCCTCTTTAAAAACGCTTATTCGTCCTCTTATACGGAAGGGTATTCGCATTGATTTTTGGGGGAGAAACTGGGAAAAAATGAGTAAATATATAGGAAGAGAAATTTCCCGCAATTGGATCCATGGATACCTTGATTATACTGAAGCATATAAAGTTTACAGTTCAGCAAAAATCATTATCGGTTTGCAAAACTGTGAAAGCCAACTTACGCAACGCACCTATGAGATTCTTGGTTCCGGGGGGTTTTTATTGACATCGGATACACCAGCAGTTCGAGATAAATTCAAACCTGGCCGCGATCTCATCGTTTCTTCCTCCCCAAAAGAAACTTTGGAAAAGGTTAAATACTATTTGAATCATGATAGCGAGAGAAAAAAGATTCAGATAAACGGTAAAAAGGCTGTAAAGAATGAGTCCTATCGGCATAGAGCCGAGAGAATGCTTGAGGTGCTAAAAAGCAGAGGAATTATAAGAAACTTAGGGGAAACCATTCATTATGTAGATGTTCTCAAAGAAAAATACGTGATCCATCATGTTACTCCCGGTGAAACATTATCAATAATTTCCAGGAAGTATAATGTTTCCCTGCAGCAACTCATGGAGCTTAATCATTTCAAATCAGATCAAATATATGCTGGACAAATCATTAAGATTAGAGAGAAACTGTTTAGAAATATTAATAACAAATTATTCTAAAGGAGAGTAATATGAATGAAGGGGAAAATACCTAAAATAAGAAATCAAGCGAATAAAGTAAAAAGAACGCCTCGTTATATGGAATTTCCTGTAACATACGAAGTGTATCATGTGGAATCCGGCGATACATTATGGACGATTGCCAAATCCTTTAAAATTCCGGTACAACAACTTATGAATCTTAATAAGCTTTCTTCAGATAGAATTTATCCTGGACAAATTATAAAGATAAGAGAAAGGTAATCTTTGAGGTTTCGGAAACGAATCAAATTGAAATGACAATCCTCATTTTTTTATTTGTGGGGAACTTGATATTTTTGGGGATGAAGGGGTTATGAGATGTTTCAAATGAGCTATTTCTATTCTGGATTAGGATGGGATTTTATTCAACACGTTGATCAAACGAACGGAGTATTAAATGTTGTGTCTCCTGATTTTTTCTATATCAGAAAAGATGGATCATTACTTCTCCGTTCAGCTAATCCCGATGTGATTAAAGCTCTTCATAGAAGAAAATTAAAAGTAGTTCCTTTTCTAAGCAATCATTGGGATCAGGATTTGGGACGATTTGCATTAATGAACCGAGTTCTTTTAGCTAAACAAATTTCTCATGCAATAGAAGAACTGGATTTGGACGGAGTTAATATCGATATAGAAAACCTTACAGAAAAAGATCGGAATCTATTTACAGATTTTATTAGATTAGTAAGGAAAAGTATTCCTAGACATAAAGAAGTATCAGTTGCAGTGGCGGCAAATCCTTTTGGCTGGACGAAGGGCTGGCACGGATCATATGATTACGAGTATTTAGCTAAATATGCAGATTATCTTATGGTTATGGCCTATGATGAAAGCCGCCTTGCTGGGCCTACCGCAAGTGTAGGATGGGTGGAAAAGTCCATTCAATATGTTCTGACCCAAAAAATCTCTCCTCAAAAACTAGTTTTAGGATTGCCATTCTATGGCCGCTGCTGGATGGAAGGCCAATCTGCCTCTCAAGCCATTCCCCTTTACCTTGTTGACTCCTTAGTAAAAAGGCATAGCGGGACAATTATTTTTGACACCAAGAGTCAATCTCCAAAAGCTATTTTTACTGTCAATCACGATAACAAGGGGCCGTTGCCTTCGGGAACATATACATTATGGTTTGAAAATGAACAGTCACTCAGAGCAAAAATAAAACTCGCTCAAAAATATAATCTGAAAGGTCTTGGCAGCTGGAGTCTTGGACAAGAAGATGTGTCAGTCTGGAATACAGTGTTTAAAAATATATAATGATTTATAGTTCAGAACAAAATTCGAAGATAATTGCAATGAATCTCTAAATGGACATACTGAAAGGAGTTTATTACGGGTGCGGGTAAAACAGTGAGGGCATTCCATAGGCCCTTCTCCCGAAGTGTTCTATACGAGGCATTACATTGGGCTTGAAATACACAACTTATGTTATAGTACGCATTTTACGGATGTGTTGAATTTATTCTGCTTCCATGATTTAAGTCATACACATGCTACTTGATAGCAGGGTTATCGCATTTCATTCAGAATTGTTCAGGATCGATATGGAAGCGCACGAATAACTAGAACTTTAAAAGCATACACTCATATACTTCCTGAATGGATGCTGGTTTATCTAAAAAAACATGATGAGAATTGATTGACCGCTCTCATTAAAGGATGGGGAAATTCAAGGCGCCAAGGTACGCATGGTGAAACATGACTTGTTGATAATCGACCATATAGTTTCTCCTTAGAAATGAGGCGGTTTTTACATAAAAAAGACGAGCGAATCCGGGGGGAATTCCACTCGCCGCTTTCTAATGAAAAGACGGGATGCTGGATGGCAGCTCGTCTGTTTTATTATAATTTAACGAACGTATGTTTGTAAAGATGTCTTTTCGAATGAATTGGTTCATATAACCGTTAAGAACAGATTCATTGTAAACATTCGCTAAGGTATGCTAAGATGCATGGACTATAAAGGAGTGATATGAAGTGAAGACATTGCGGTTAAACAATGTAACGTTAGAAATGGCTACATATCAAGAGGAGAGCGAGCCGAAGCGAAAAATTGCATTTACCTTAAACGTTACGAGTGAGACTTACCATGATATCGCTGTCCTGTTGTATGAAAAAACGTTTAATGTCGAGGTTCCGGAACGCGATCTTGCCTTCCGGGGGGAAATGACAAATTATTCAACATCATTGACCAACCTGTACGAACCAGGGGCCGTCAGCGAGTTCTATATAGAAATAACGGAAATAGACAAAAACGCCGATTCATGATCGGTGTTTTTTATGTAAAAAAGCTGCCGGCCGGCAGCTTTTGAGAAAGCGAATTTCATATGTAAGGTGTTAAATTGTCCGTCTTGCAGTTTTTTGAATAAATGTGGAAATAAGGAGGTTTTAATAGGAGTCTCTGATGATCTTATAATTTTTATGATTAACAACTGTCAATGAATCTAACTCAAGATCCCGATAGTTATCCATGATCGTCACATCAACGATAACAGAATTCTCATTTACTTTTTCAACAACACCGGTTAATCCGTTTTTAAATTCAATGACATTCCCAACCTTAGCGATTTTCACAAGCTTCCTCTCCTTTAAACATAATAATGCCTTTTGAAAGTATTTTGCAGTATTTTCATTGAGAAGTAAAGCGATAAGGAGTTTTATCTCCCTTATGAATTGTTCTGTCGCTATAAAGATGATATATTGATTTTCGTCAATAGAAAGAAAAGGGGGGAATTTTTGTTGCGACCCGAAGAAATAACAGAAATGATTGAACAGCTGCGCACCGGCGCCATAAACGAACTGAGAGTCCAGAAAGAGCATTTTCTTGATTTCAGGGCCGTATTATCTAAACAAGATGATTTTAAACATTTCCGAGGAATTGCCCAGCAAGGCGGAGATGTTATTTTTCAATACTTAGAACAGCCAAGAAGCTGAAGGTTTCTCATACGTGAGAAGCCTTTTTATCATATATGACAGAATACAAGCCTTTTATTACAGCTGTCTGTAACAGGTGTAAATAAAATGTAAAGTGTCAAAGATGGATAAACATGTTTTAATTTGACAATATTTATAGAATTTCAGACTGTTTTTTTGCCATTAAGCAGTGAGTCATCCTCTTTATTCCATCCTGATACCTCCTTGGGAGAGTTGGAAAATCTTTTTCCGTGAAAATGAATGGATCTCTTGTTAAGGTTATGAAGTGTTTTTTGGAGCACTTTAAGGAGGAAACTGTATGACAACGAAATTCACTGCTCTGGCTGTTTTTCTTCTTTGTTTCATGCCTGCAGCCAAAATTGAGCATACACAAGCTTCACTACTGAGCGCAAAGAAGACAAAACATGAAGAAGCGAAATGGCTTACACATATAGATCGAAATACGAATGAATCTTTCCCTTCACTGTCTGCTGATAAGGACAAGAAAATAAAACCGATTAAGCTATCAGCACACACTGAAAAGAAAGAGAAAGATAAACCCGACAAAACAAATGATGAGAAAGAAACATATACACAGTCTGAAAAAGAGTTGCTGTCCCGTCTCGTTCACGCAGAGGCCAAAGGAGAATCATATAAAGGCAAGGTCGCTGTAGCAAGCGTTGTACTGAACAGGACGGAGAAAAAAGGTTTTCCTGATACGATAAGAGGAGTTATTTATCAGAAAAACGCCTTTGAACCGGTCGCAAACGGGAGCATTAACCAAAAGCCTGATAAAGAATCGATTGAAGCTGCCGAAGAAGCGCTGTCCTCAAAAAATAGAGAAACAGATGCCATATTCTTTTATAATCCGAAAACAGCGTCAGATAATTGGATTCGTTCAAGAAAAATCGTAGAAAAAATCGGCAGACACGTTTTTGCCGTCTAAGCATAGAAGAGACAATTTGTCTCAGCTGTGCTTTTTTTCATATAAAGAGTAAAAATAAAATAATTTTTGAACTTGTCTCATATGATGTTGGTAGTACAAGAGACAAGGAGAGACATCATGAATCGATTTGTGAAAGGGATCATTCTTTTATCCATTGCCGCCTTTTTCGCTGAATGCCTTGAATTTGTCGTCAATATGATTTTGGCGCGGGAGCTTGGCGAGCATGGGATGGGGCTTTACATGAGTATTTTGCCCACGATCTTTTTAATTATTGTCATCGCGAGCCTGGAACTGCCGATATCCATTTCTAAATTCATTGCCGAGTCAAATCCTAAGCTTCATGAAAGCATGCTGAGGCACGCTTTCAGAATGACAGCCATTTTTACTGCTTTTTCTACTGCTGCCGCTAGTATTGCGCTTCCGTTTATTCCGGTATTTGATACATACCACCCGTTTATTAAAGGGATTGTCATCGGCTTAATTCCTGTTGTCGCCTTTACTTCAATCGCCAGGGGCTACTTTATGGGTGTGCAGAAAATGGGGAAGATCGCAATTGCCAATGTGCTGAAAAAAATCATCCAGCTCTTGTGCTTATTCCTCTTTTTTCAATGGTACTCATTTGAATTGGACATGGCCGTGCTGATTTCCTTGTTTGTTCTGGTCGTGAGTGATGTGGTCGTGCTTGTTTATTTATATTCACAATTTATCATGGCAAGGCGGGCGTTATCCGGCCAGCAGCACATTCATTTGCGCGGAAAGGATGTAAGGAAAAGACTGCTTGCTGTTTCAATTCCTACAACAGGACTGCGTATTTTTCATGCGGTTGTCAATGCAATTGAACCCTTTTTAGTAAAAGGAGCTCTTTTGGCTGCGGGCGTTGCCGGGACAGCGGCGATCGATCAATACGGAATGCTGGCAGGAGTGGCTGTGACGATAGGGTCGTTCCCTGCTTTTATTGCCCATTCGTTAATGGTCGTCATGATACCGAGTATTTCGGAAGCTTATGCACTTTCTCAGTATGACATCGTGTTAAAAAGGCTGAAGCAGTCGATTTTCATTACATTAGGTTACGGTATACCTGCCGTCTGGGTCATGTTCCAGTTTGCGGGACCTCTCACGCATTTGTTTTTTCACTCTCCTGAAGCGCAGTATTACTTGCAGCTGTTGTGGCCTTACTTTCTCTTTCATCTGTTTGTCATGCCGCTGCAGGCGTGCTTAATCGGGATGGGTTTTGTGAAAGAGGCTTTTTATCACAATGTATGGAGCCATATCGTTGCGCTAAGTATGATGTATGTACTGGGATCAATGGAGAATCTGCAAATGCTCGGGATTATCCTTGGAATGAACACTGGCATGATTCTTTTGACGAGCCTGCACTATGCCACGATCTGCAAAGCATTGAAGGTATCCGTATTCCTTACGGGAGGGACCAGAACGCCGCGAATTGAAGGATGATATAGGAACTGCAGGGGCAAGCTAATTGAAAAGCATGAAAGGAAGATTCCATGTTGACGAAGCGCTTGCTTACTATATACATTATGTTATTAGGGTTGATTGCATGGTTTCCATGTGCGGCACAAGCTGAGGAAAAACAGCCTGCTGTTCCCGCTGTTTTTCTTATGAAAACGATAGAAGGGGAGGACATCTCGATTCCGAATAAAGGGCAAAAAACAATTCTCCATTTTTGGACGTCATGGTGTCCGCCCTGCAAAAAGGAGCTTCCCCAGTTTCAATCGTTTTATGATGCCCATCCATCCGACAGTGTAAAGCTGGTAACGGTGAATTTAGTGAATTCGGAACAAAATCAGCAAGTCGTTGAAGATTTTATTAAAGCAAACAAGCTGACGTTCCCGATTGTCCTTGACTCAAAAGGGGAATTGATGAAGGAGTATCATATCATTACGATCCCAACATCATTTTTGCTGAATGAAAAGGGAGAAATTGAAAAAACAAAAATTGGCCCGATGACAGCGGAACAACTGAAGGAATGGACGGAAGAATAGCTGAGAGCATAGACTCTCAGCTTTTTTCATATAGAGAAGAAGTGAATAAACATTAATGATAATTATTATCAAAAAGAAATTAAAATAATTATAATTGAAATTCTCTTCGTGCGTGCTATAATAAAGGAAGACATCAAGAAATAACTGACGATAAAGCTGCCTTTTGGGCAGCGATTTTGTTTTTATAAGAGAAATGAAGATGATTTACGTTCTCAATTAGAGAGGGGAATTCGATATGAATGAACAAGTTATCGTTCAACGCGACCCGCACGAGCCATTGAAAACAGACAAGAGGGAAAAAAACTGGGCACAGCACGCGGAGCTTATTGCAGCACTTGTATCAGGAGCTCTTATTTTGGCAGGCTGGCTCTTATCCGGATATCAGGTATTATCCATAATACTTTTCTTGCTGGCTTTTGTGATCGGCGGATTTGCTAAAGCAAAGGAAGGAATCGAAGAAACACTCGAATCCAAAACGCTGAATGTAGAACTTTTAATGATTTTCGCTGCCGTTGGTTCCGCCTTGATCGGATACTGGGCAGAGGGTGCTATTTTAATATTTATTTTTTCCTTAAGCGGAGCTTTAGAAACATACACGATGAATAAAAGCAGCAGAGATTTAACGTCTTTAATGCAGCTTGAGCCTGAAGAAGCGACATTGATGGTCAATGGTGAAACCAAAAGAGTTCCGGTTTCAGACTTGCAGGCCGGTGATATGATCGTGATCAAACCTGGAGAACGCGTAGCGGCAGACGGTATCATTGAATCGGGCTCGACAAGTCTTGACGAGTCGGCTTTAACAGGTGAATCAATGCCTGTAGAAAAAAACACAGGCGACACTGTATTCACAGGAACGGTGAATCGCAATGGCTCCTTGACTGTCCGTGTCACGAAAGCAAATGAAGATTCGTTATTCAGAAAAATTATCAAACTGGTTGAATCAGCGCAAAATAGTGTTTCACCCGCTCAGGCTTTCATCGAACGATTTGAAAATGCTTATGTGAAAGGTGTGCTAATTGCGGTGGCGCTCCTTTTATTCGTCCCGCACTTTGCGCTGGGCTGGAGCTGGAGTGAAACCTTCTACCGCGCAATGGTGTTTATGGTTGTCGCGTCACCTTGTGCGCTTGTCGCCTCTATTATGCCGGCGGCGCTGTCCCTGATTTCAAATGGCGCCCGCAACGGTATGCTTGTGAAAGGAAGCGTCTTTCTTGAACAGCTGGGCTCAGTGCAAATGATCGCCTTTGATAAAACCGGAACTGTAACAAAAGGCCAGCCTGCCGTAGAGACGATCAGAATAGCAGAAGGATTCAGTGAAGCGGAAGTTCTTGAGGCTGTCTATGCCATCGAAACGCAATCAAGCCATCCGCTCGCCCAAGCCATAACGGCGTACGCTGAAAGCCGCGGCGTGAATCAGTCCGGCTACATATCTATAGAAGAAACCTCAGGGTTTGGCGTTATGGCAGAAGTGTCGGGTGCGAAATGGAAGGTCGGTAAAGCAGGTTTTATCGGCGAGGAAATGGCAGCACAATTTATGAAACAAACAGCATCAGATGTCATTCAAAGCGGTCATACAATTGTATTTGTGAAAAAGGATGATCAAATAGCAGGCTGTATCGCACTGAAGGACCAAATCAGGCCTGAAGCAAAAGAGGTCATGGAAGAACTGAACCGACTTGGGATTAAAACGGCCATGCTGACAGGAGATCACGAAGACACGGCTCAAGCGATTGCCAAGGAAGCCGGCATGACAACTGTCGTGGCAGAATGCCTGCCTGACCAAAAAGTGAATGAAATCAAACGGTTAAAAGAAGAATTCGGAACGATTGCAATGGTGGGTGACGGAATCAATGACGCGCCGGCACTCAAAGCGGCGGATGTCGGCATTGCGATGGGCGGCGGAACAGATGTAGCACTTGAGACCGCTGATATGGTCCTCATGAAAAACGATTTGAAAAAGCTCGTAAACATGTGCCGCTTGTCTCGGAAAATGAACAGGATCATCAAACAAAATATCGTGTTTTCTCTAGCTGTAATCTGCCTGCTGATTTGTGCAAATTTTTTGCAGGTGATGGAATTGCCATTTGGCGTGATTGGTCATGAGGGCAGCACGATTTTAGTCATACTAAACGGTTTAAGACTCCTAAAATAAAACCAGCAGCCTAATCAGGCTGCTGGCTTTTTATGTATCAAGCTTTCCCTTCATTTTTGTCTTTATCAGATCTTTTCATAACCAGGATGAGAGCGAGGATGCAGCAAAGGAAACCCGCTGCACAGCCTATGATAGAGCTGTAATAATAAAAGCCCACCATCTTCATCCCGATAAAAGGAGCGGAAATTCCCAAAACCGTTAAGAGCATAACTGCTTTTCGTCTGAAAAAATTCATCAGCAAACGGAACAACCCCCCTGCGATTGAACGTTACTGTCAGTATACAGGAAGAGGAGCAGGAAATAAAATGCATTAGAAAATGAAGGCGTCGTGAAAGGCAAACACCGGTAAAACCTGTTACAATGGAAGACAGAACAATGCATTGCAAATGGCAGGGAGGAACAAGAAGTGAATAGAATACAACGCGTCTCTTCATGGCTGAAGGAAGCGGGGCATACTGCCGCATTTATTCATACGAAAGAAAATGTTTTTTACTTAACCGGTTTTTACACAGAGCCGCATGAAAGATTAATGGGGTTATTTATTTTTCAAGAAGAGGAGCCTTTCTTTGTTTGTCCAGGAATGGAAGCAGGACAGGCCCGCAACGCAGGCTGGAATCATGAAATCATTGGCTATGCGGATCACGAAAATCCGTGGGAGCTGATAGAGAAGGCTTTGAAAAAGCGAAATATCAGCATACATATGCTTGCGGTAGAAAAGGATTCAATCTCGCTGTCACGTGCAGAACAGCTGAAGCATGCGACGGGCGGGGCTCAATTTGTTTCAGCAGAAGAAACACTCAATCAATTTCGCCTGATTAAAGATGACAATGAGATTCGTTTGCTGAAAGAGGCGGCAAAGCTTGCAGATTACGGTGTTGAAGTCGGCACAGCCGCTTTGCGTGAAGGCATCAGTGAAGTGGAAGTGCTCGCTCACATTGAGTATGAGCTGAAGAAAAAAGGAATTCAGGGCATGTCTTTCTCTACAATGGTTTTATTCGGAGAAAAATCTGGCCAGCCTCATGGAAATCCTGGTACAGCCACGTTGAAAAAAGGTGATTTTGTTTTATTTGATCTCGGTGTTATTCTTGATGGCTATTGCTCTGATATTACAAGAACGTTTGCATACAAAACCATCAATCCGAAGCAGGAGGCCATTTACGAGACTGTGCTTCAATCGGAAAAAGCCGCGATTGAGGCAAGCAAACCCGGTGTGAGAATCGGAGATCTGGATTTAACTGCCCGCGGAATCATTGAAAAAGCGGGATACGGTGATTATTTTCCTCACCGGCTTGGGCATGGACTCGGAATTTCTGTCCATGAGTATCCATCAATGAGCCAGGCCAACGATACACTGCTGCAGGAAGGCATGGTCTACACGATCGAACCGGGGATTTATGTGCCTGAGATCGGCGGCGTGCGCATTGAGGATGACGTTCACGTAACAAAGGACGGAGCAGTTGCTCTGACCCAATATCCAAAGGAATTAATCATACTGCCGTAATAGAAATAAAAAAGGACTTTGTTCTCGACATCGTCCTTTTTTATCTGCATTAAATAAAAAAATCATCAAATGTTCGAAAGGGTTTAATTTCATGTTTTTGGTTGAGAGGTTTTACAGCAAGACAGCTGCCACCGAGAACAGTGAGACATAACCCAATTAAAATGAAGAAACCCATGTGATCTTCTCCTTTCAGCTTAAAACACAAAAAGATATCTGGTACGTCCATATCATATTGTATGAAACGCATTCCAGATCAAGGGGATTTAGAAAGAAGGGAATCTATGGCTAATATTAAAGACATTGCAGAAAAAGCCGGTGTCTCTGTTACAACGGTTTCCCGAGTCATAAACAATCATCCATACGTCAGTGAAGACAAACGAAAAAGAGTGTTTGAGGCAATGGAATCATTGGAGTACACGAGAAATATTCACGCTGTACATTTGTCGAAAGGATTTTCAAACATGATTGGTGTTGTCTTGCCAACGGTTAATCTGCCATATTTTGCAGAGCTGATTGCAGGAATAGCCGACGCAGCCGCGGAATCCGGGGTTCACCTCTCTTTATTCCAAACAAACTATGAGGTACAAAAAGAAATCTTTGCGCTGTCCCAATTAAAGCAGCGCCAGGTTGACGGCCTGATTTTTTGCTCAAAGGCGCTTGCTGATGAGAAACTCATGGAATGGGAGGGCCCGATTTTGCTTTGCCAGAATTCAGATAATGCCCGCTTCCCAACCATCAGCATTCCTCACCAAGAAGCATTTCGGAACGGCTTGGACTATTTAATTGCCAAAAGGCACAAAAAAATAGCCATCTGTTTGGCAAGAAAAAAAGGCATGAACAGCCATTTTCGAATCAAAGCCTACAAAGAGGCATTGGAAGAGATCGGTGAGGCATTTCGTGAAGACTGGGTAATTGAGAAAGCGATTACAATCAATGATGGGAAGGCGCTTTTTCATAAATGGAAAACGTGGAAGGAAAAGCCGACGGCTATTTTTGTTGCCAATGACCAAGTCTCAGCAGGGCTTTTTCTTGAAGCAAAGAACCAGCGGGTGTCAGTACCGGATGAGCTTGCAATTTTAAGCGTTGATAACCACGAAATCAGCCAAGCGCTTGGAATCACAACGATCGATATTCAGACAAGGGAAATGGGAAAGCAGGCATTTGCCATACTGGAAAAAAGAATTCAAGGGCAGCCGATTGAAAGGAAAGTTCTGGATTACCGTCTCATCGAAAGATCGACTGTTTAGTGAATGCATTGAAAAAAGGTTTGACGTGCATTCCGTTCGTTATGTACGATATGAGGTATTGAATGACAAAGGAGCTGAGGATCGTGAATGGGTCCTTCACAGTGAAAAAGGTACTGAATAATAACGTATTAATTGCTTCTCATCATAAATACAGCGAAGTCGTTTTAATCGGAAAAGGTATTGGTTTCGGAAAAAAACAAGATGATGTCATTGAAGATAAAGGCTACGATAAAATGTTCATTTTAAAAGACGAGAAGGAACAAAAACAGTTTAAAAAGCTCCTTGACTATGTTGATGAAAACCTCGTTGATATTTCAAACGATGTCATCTATCACATAAGCAATAGGACTAATCACTCATTAAATGAACATATTCACATTGCGTTGACAGACCATATCGCATTTGCGATCAAAAGGCAGCAGCAGGGATTTGATATGAAAAATCCATTTTTAATGGAGACTCAGTCACTATATCCTGAGGAGTACCAAATTGCCAAAGAAGTCATAGATATGATCAATGAAAAAGCGGGAATCTGCCTTCCAGAAGGGGAGATTGGTTTTATCGCTCTGCATATCCATTCAGCGTTGACAAACCGTCCGCTGTCCGAGGTCAATCAGCACTCTCAGCTCATGGCGCAGCTTGTCGAGGTGATTGAAGACTCATTTCAAATGAAAGTAAATAAGGAAAGTGTCAACTATTTGCGGCTGATCCGACATATCAGATTTACAATAGAAAGAATTAAAAAAGAAGAACCGACTAAAGAACCAGAAAAATTAATGTTGTTATTGAAAAATGAATATCCGCTATGCTACAATACAGCTTGGAAATTGATTAAAATCTTGCAGCAAACATTGAAGAAACCAGTTCATGAGGCGGAAGCGGTTTACCTAACGCTTCATCTGTACCGATTAACCAATAAAATTTCATAAATTCAGTTTATCCTTATAACGTGTTACTGATTCGATCAGGCATGAGTGATTGAGGGAAAAAAACGGGAAGTTCATTCTCGTTCTTTTGCGCACCCAATTTTGCTCATGCCTTTTTGTTGTGTAAAAGGGCAAATGTAAACGGTTAAACTGGAAGACTTACGCCTGTGAATTCGTTGTCATGATTTTTAGCTGTAAGGTCAGACTAGTAAAAAGAGGAGGTCAATTCTTATGTTTAAAGCATTATTCGGCGTTCTTCAAAAAATTGGGCGTGCGCTTATGCTTCCAGTTGCGATCCTTCCGGCTGCGGGGATTTTGCTTGCGATCGGGAATGCGATGCAAAATAAGGACATGATTCAGGTCCTGCATTTCTTGAGCAATGACAATGTTCAGCTTGTAGCAGGTGTGATGGAAAGCGCTGGGCAGATTGTTTTCGATAACCTTCCGCTTCTTTTCGCAGTAGGTGTAGCCATCGGGCTTGCCAACGGTGATGGAGTTGCAGGGATTGCAGCAATTATCGGTTATCTTGTAATGAATGTATCCATGAGTGCGGTTCTTCTTGCAAACGGAACCATTCCTTCGGATTCAGTTGAAAGAGCCAAGTTCTTTACGGAAAACCATCCTGCATATGTAAACATGCTTGGTATACCTACCCTGGCGACAGGGGTGTTCGGCGGTATTATCGTCGGTGTGTTAGCTGCATTATTGTTTAACAGATTTTACACAATTGAACTGCCGCAATACCTTGGTTTCTTTGCGGGTAAACGTTTCGTTCCAATTGTTACGTCAATTTCTGCACTGATTCTGGGTCTTATTATGTTAGTGATCTGGCCTCCGATCCAGCATGGATTGAATGCCTTTTCAACAGGATTAGTGGAAGCGAATCCAACCCTTGCTGCATTTATCTTCGGGGTGATTGAACGTTCGCTTATCCCATTCGGATTGCATCACATTTTCTATTCGCCGTTTTGGTATGAATTCTTCAGCTATAAGAGTGCAGCAGGAGAAATCATCCGCGGGGATCAGCGTATCTTTATGGCGCAGATTAAAGACGGCGTACAGTTAACGGCAGGTACGTTCATGACAGGTAAATATCCATTTATGATGTTCGGTCTGCCTGCTGCGGCGCTTGCCATTTATCATGAAGCAAAACCGCAAAACAAAAAACTCGTTGCAGGTATTATGGGTTCAGCGGCCTTGACATCCTTCTTAACGGGGATCACAGAGCCATTGGAATTTTCTTTCTTATTCGTTGCTCCAGTCCTGTTTGCGATTCACTGTTTGTTTGCAGGACTTTCATTCATGGTCATGCAGCTGTTGAATGTTAAGATTGGTATGACATTCTCCGGTGGTTTAATTGACTACTTCCTATTCGGTATTTTACCGAACCGGACGGCATGGTGGCTTGTCATCCCTGTCGGCTTAGGGTTAGCGGTCATTTACTACTTCGGATTCCGATTTGCCATCCGCAAATTTAATCTGAAAACACCTGGACGCGAGGATGCTGCGGAAGAAACAGCAGCACCTGGGAAAACAGGTGAAGCAGGGGATCTTCCTTATGAGATTCTGCAGGCAATGGGTGACCAGGAAAACATCAAACACCTTGATGCTTGTATCACTCGTCTGCGTGTGACTGTAAACGATCAGAAAAAGGTTGATAAAGACCGTCTGAAACAGCTTGGCGCTTCCGGAGTGCTGGAAGTCGGCAACAACATTCAGGCTATTTTCGGACCGCGTTCTGACGGGTTAAAAACACAAATGCAAGACATTATTGCGGGACGCAAGCCTAGACCTGAACCGAAAACATCTGCTCAAGAGGAAGTAGGACAGCAGGTTGAGGAAGTGATTGCAGAACCGCTGCAAAATGAAATCGGCGAGGAAGTTTTCGTTTCTCCGATTAGCGGGGAAATTCACCCGATTACGGATGTTCCTGACCAAGTCTTCTCAGGGAAAATGATGGGTGACGGTTTTGCGATTCTCCCTTCTGAAGGAATTGTCGTATCACCGGTTCGCGGAAAAATTCTCAATGTGTTCCCGACGAAACATGCGATCGGCCTGCAATCCGACGGCGGAAGAGAAATTTTAATCCACTTTGGTATTGATACCGTCAGCCTGAAGGGCGAAGGATTTACGTCTTTCGTATCAGAAGGAGACCGCGTTGAGCCTGGACAAAAACTTCTTGAAGTTGATCTGGATGCAGTCAAACCGAATGTACCATCTCTCATGACACCGATTGTATTTACAAACCTTGCTGAAGGAGAAACAGTCAGCATTAAAGCAAGCGGTTCAGTCAACAGAGCACAAGAAGATATTGTGAAAATTGAAAAATAAGGGTGTTAGTACGCCGTGCTTGTCAGATGACAAGTACGGTTGTATGATATAATATTGTGAAGTAATAAAGCTTTAAGTTAAAAGGAGAATGATAAAAATGGCACAAAAAACATTTAAAGTAACTGCAGATTCTGGAATCCATGCTCGTCCTGCGACAGTTCTTGTACAAACTGCTAGCAAATACGACGCTGACGTTAATTTAGAATATAACGGCAAAACAGTTAACCTTAAATCTATTATGGGTGTTATGTCTTTAGGTATCGCTAAAGGCGCTGAGATCACAATCTCTGCTTCCGGAGCTGACGAAAACGATGCTCTTAACGCTTTAGAAGAAACAATGAAAAGCGAAGGACTCGGCGAGTAATGCAAGAATTAAAAGGGATTGGCGCTTCAGCCGGCATCGCGATTGCAAAAGCATACCGGCTTGAAGAGCCAGATTTAACGGTTGAAAAGAAAAACATCTCTGATTCTGAAGCGGAAGTAAGCCGTTTTGATGAAGCGATTGCACGTTCAAAAGAAGAGCTCGAAAAAATCAAAGAGCACGCTTTGAAAGAACTGGGTCAGGATAAAGCTGATATTTTTTCTGCTCACCTTTTAGTTCTCAGTGACCCTGAGCTTCTGAACCCTGTGAAAGAAAAAATCAGCACTGATTCAGTGAACGCTGAATTCGCTTTAAAAGAAACGTCTTCTATGTTCGTTACCATGTTTGAATCTATGGACAACGAATATATGAAAGAGCGTGCGGCAGATATCCGCGATGTAACAAAACGCGTAACCGGCCACCTGCTTGGCGTTGAAATTCCAAACCCAAGCATGATCTCAGAAGAGGTTATTATTGTAGCTGAAGACTTAACACCGTCTGACACAGCTCAATTAAACCGTGAGTTCGTAAAAGGATTCACTACTGATATCGGCGGACGCACATCTCACTCTGCCATCATGGCACGTTCTCTTGAGATTCCAGCAGTTGTTGGAACGAAAGCGGCTACAGGCACGATCCAAAACGGCGTGACTGTTATCGTTGACGGTATCAATGGCGATGTCATTATTGACCCATCTGCGGAAACTGTAAAAGAGTATGAAGAAAAACATAATGCTTATTTGGCTCAAAAAGCTGAGTGGGCGAAGCTTGTCAATGAACCGACTGTCTCAAAAGACGGACATCATGTAGAGCTTGCAGCGAACATCGGTACTCCTGATGATGTAAAAGGTGTTCTTGAAAACGGCGGAGAAGCAGTTGGCCTTTACCGTACAGAATTCCTTTACATGGGAAGAGATCAGTTGCCTACAGAAGATGAGCAGTTTGATGCTTACAAAACGGTTCTTGAGCGTATGGAAGGAAAATCAGTCGTCGTGCGGACACTTGATATCGGCGGAGACAAAGAGCTTCCTTACCTGCAGCTTCCTAAAGAAATGAACCCGTTCCTGGGATATAGAGCGATTCGTCTTTGCCTTGAAGAGCAAGAAATCTTCAGAACACAGCTTCGCGCGCTGCTTCGTGCAAGTACATACGGAAACTTGAAAATCATGTTCCCTATGATTGCGACAGTTAACGAATTCAAAGAAGCAAAAGCGATCCTTCTTGAAGAGAAAGAAAAGCTCGTAAAAGCGGGACAGGCTGTATCTGACGATATTGAAGTCGGAATGATGGTTGAGATTCCGTCAACTGCAGTCATCGCTGATCAGTTTGCTAAAGAGGTTGATTTCTTCAGTATCGGAACAAACGATTTGATCCAATACACAATGGCAGCTGACCGTATGAATGAACGTGTATCTTACCTGTATCAGCCATACAACCCGGCAATCCTTCGCTTAATTACACTCGTAATTGAAGCAGCACACAAAGAAGGAAAATGGGTTGGCATGTGCGGAGAAATGGCAGGAGACGAGATTGCGATTCCAATCCTTCTCGGCTTAGGCTTAGATGAGTTCTCAATGAGCGCAACGTCTATTCTTCCGGCAAGAACACAGATCAGCAAATTGTCTAAACAAGAAGCTGAGTCATTCAAAGAGAAAATCTTATCTATGAGCACGACAGAAGAAGTTGTCGCGTTCGTAAAAGAAACATTCAAGTAATGTACAAAAACCAGACGGCCTCCGGCCTGTCTGGTTTTTTTCATAAGTAAGGGTATAGAAGGACACAATAACATGGCTAGGAGGGATAGTATGTCAAACCAATTTAACGCAGGAGATACTGTTTATGTAATCTACCGAAATCCGCACGCCGCCAATGTAGCCCACATAAAGGAGGCCGAAATTGTGCACCATCCATACCATGAAGGCGAGCTTTCCCTGTTTATTTATGAAACCTATCATCCGTTCGCAGAGGACGATGCTGTGTTTGCAAGCTATGAAGAAGCTAAATCGCTTTATAAAGAACTCTTTGATATTGATCCGTATGAGTAACAAGGAAATCATTACAACTCATATCCTTTCCGCCTAGTGAGAAAAGTAACGTTAGTAAAGGAAAAGGATGTGGCATCATGCAGAACCCATTTGTTCCGCAGCTTGTATATATAGAACCGAGGGCGCTGGAATATCCGCTGGGCCAAGAATTACAAGATAAATTTGAGAAAATGGGCATTGAAATCAGAGAAACAACATCCCACAATCAGGTGCGTAATATTCCTGGGAAAAATCATCTTCAGCAATATCGCAATGCGAAATCAACTTTAGTTATCGGTGTCCGGAAAACATTAAAGTTTGATTCATCCAAACCCTCGGCCGAATATGCCATTCCGTTTGCAACAGGCTGCATGGGGCATTGTCATTACTGCTACCTGCAAACAACCATGGGATCAAAGCCGTATATCAGAACTTATGTAAACGTCGAAGAGATTTTGGATCAGGCAGATAAGTATATGAAGGAGCGCGCACCAGAGTTCACAAGGTTCGAAGCATCATGTACGTCAGACATTGTAGGAATTGATCATCTGACACACACGCTGAAGCGCGCCATTGAACATTTTGGACAAAGTGATCTCGGAAAGCTCCGATTTGTAACGAAATTTCATCATGTCGATCACCTATTAGACGCAAAGCATAACGGGAAAACGAGATTCAGATTCAGTATTAATGCCGACTATGTGATTAAAAACTTTGAGCCGGGAACTTCACCTCTTGATAAGCGGATAGAAGCAGCAGTAAAAGTTGCAAAAGCAGGCTACCCGCTAGGCTTTATTGTTGCTCCGATTTATATTCATGAAGGCTGGGAAGAAGGATACAGACATCTGTTTGAAAAGCTTGATGCTGCTTTGCCGCAGGACGTTAGACATGACATAACGTTTGAATTAATTCAACACCGTTTTACAAAACCGGCCAAACGAGTGATAGAGAAAAATTATCCGAAGACGAAGCTCGAATTAGATGAAGAAAAGCGCCGTTATAAATGGGGCCGTTACGGGATCGGAAAATATATTTATCAGAAAGATGAAGAGCATGCACTTCGAGAAGCACTTGAATCCTATATTGATACCTTTTTCCCTAACGCGAAAATTGAATATTTCACTTAAACGGGCTGTTGTGATCAACAGCTCTCTTTTTATAAAAAGGATTTTTCCATTCCATCAAAACACCGTAATTCAATGATTCTTTATCCTCTACATAATTGCTGACTACACGAATAGGTGAACGCCCGCAACGGAGGAGAAAGGACAGCACAGGGTCGTTTTTCCTGCCTTCCATCACATCTTCAACGTACTGAACAGCGCTGATCTCGTGTGCGTATTTATGATATAAAGGAATGCGGCCGCCGCCGAGAAGGCGCTCCAGTCTCTTATCAACAGTCAGCTCATACATCGTATTCATCAGCCATTTTCCGATTCCAAGCTTTCGATAATGAGGAGAAACAGAAATATCCACTACATATAAAGTATTTCCATGAGGTTCATGGTTTTTAATCGATCCGTTGTCTGTTGCTTGTGCCCATGTATGATCAGGAGATTCAGGCTCAAATTGTACAATAAGAGCAGTCATGGAACCGATAATTCTGCCATTGATGAGCGCGCATAAAGCCCCTTCTGGAAAGGTTTTGATATGGCTGGCAAGCTGGTCCTCTGACCACAGCAATTCCTGGGGAAACGGAGGAGGGAAACATTCTTTTTGAAGAGAAATCAGCCTCTCGATGTCAGTCTCAGTGTAGTTTCTGATGGTCAGAGCCTCAAATTTTCTGCCGTCATGCACATACATTTGTTTTAGTATGATCATCACTCTCCTTATGTTGTTTCATTATAACGAAGATTGAATTTTCAGTAAATATATTCCGATTTTCTTATAATTTATTTTTTGATTATTCATTTTTCAAACGAAAGGGCCGATATAGAAATTAGGAGGGGATTGGTTTGTTTAAAAAACTTCACATGAAGATTGCTGTTTTTGTTTCGATTATGTTAATCGTCACAGTTGTTCTTTTAATGCTGTCTTCTTATTTGACGCTAAAACCGATGATTACAGAGGATGGGAAAAATACAACTCAAAACGTGACGCAGTCACTTGAACAAAATATTGAATTGCAATTAAAGAGTTATGCCATTTCGTTATCAAGATTGGCTAATGGGGAATTAACGCATACATTTGTAACGAAACCAAGTAAAGAAGTTGCTCGGCTGTTTCACGATGACATTAAGCAAATCAAAGATAACGATGATTATGTTGCGATGGCTTACATAGGCACCGCAAAAAAAGAAATGTTTACATATCCAAAAGCGGATTTCGCTGAGGATTATGATCCAACATCAAGACCATGGTATAAGCTTGCAGCTGAAACCCCGGATCAAGTTGTTTGGACGGAACCTTATAAAGATGTCGTGACAGGAGACATGATTGTTACTGCATCGAAAGCGATCTTAGACGGGCAAAAAGTGATAGGGGTTGCCAGCTATGACTTGAAACTCTCTGCTATCCAGAGTATGGTCAATAAACAAAAGGTGCCTTACAATGGATTTGCCTTTTTAGCTGATACGAGCGGCAATCTGTTAGCCCATCCGTCAAATCAAGGAAAAAATATATCAAAGGATCAAACACTGCAAACCATCGCATCCGAGAAACAAGGGATACAAGATGTGAATGGAAAAATGGTTGTGTACCAAACGATTGGCGAAACGGGCTGGAAGGTCGGAACGCAGTTTGGTACCGATCAATTAATGTGGATTTCAGATAAAATGAATCGGGCAAATCTTTGGATATCATTGCTTGCGCTTATCATAACAATTATTCTCAGCTACTTCCTGGCCAAAACGATAACCGGTCCGATACAGCAGTTGATCGCAAAAACGAAAGCTGTTTCCGCAGGCGATTTAACAGTGCGCGCGGAATCAAAATCTAAGGATGAAGTCGGTATTTTAACAAGAGATTTCAATCTGATGGTTGAAAATATGAAGGAAATGGTTGAGCAAGTGAGACTCTCTTCAGGGAAAGTATCTGACACCTCTGAACAACTAACGGCTGTCTCTGCCGAAACAAATGAAACAAGCGGACAAATTGCAAAAGCGATTGAAGAAGTAGCCGCAGGGGCATCGGAACAGGCTTCTGAAGTTGAAACCATTAATGAAAAATCGGAAAGCTTGTCAACGAAAATCAGGCAAATCGCTGAGGAGGCAGGCGGAATTAAAGAACGCTCTAAATCGTCCGAGGATGCAAGCTATAAAGGACTTGACGCGCTCGGCCAGCTGCTGATGAAATCAAACGAAGCCAATATGGAAACGAAAAAGGTTGAAACGATGCTGCTGGATTTGGAAAATCAAACTAAGAATATTGAAGAAGTCGTTACAGCGATTTCAAACATATCTGATCAAACCAACTTGCTTGCCTTAAATGCCAGTATTGAGGCAGCCAGAGCCGGAGAAAGCGGGCGCGGTTTTGCCGTCGTAGCCGATGAAGTGCGGAAGTTAGCTGAGCAATCAGCCCTTTCTACAAAGCATATCAGCGAGACTGTGAAGCTTATCCAGCTTGAGACAAAAGAGGCCTCTCACGCAATGGTTGAGGCAAGCAGAATGAATGATGAACAAAATAGTGCCATTCACGAAACTGGAGAGGTATTAAATACGATAACTGCAGAAATGCAGTCACTGGTACAAGGTATTGATCACATTTACGCGGAAATTCAAAGAATGAGTGAAGAACAGCTTGCGATATCTGAAGCTATTCAAAGCATTTCAGCCATATCACAGGAATCAGCTGCCGCAGCAGAGGAAGTGAACGCATCAACCGATGAACAGCTTGTCACCCTTGATAAAGTCAAACACTCAACGGAAACACTAAAACATGCAAGCCAAGAGCTTATGAACACAATTGCAAAATTCACATTGTAATCCAATTACATCCCCAAACATCATTTGTTTTGGGGATTTTTTATTTTATAAGATGAATAGATATGGTAGTCTAAAAAATGAAGGAAAAATGATAAATTTTAACTAAAATCAAAACGAAACATCTGGGAGGAATGACCTTGAAAAAAACAATTGGTTTTATCGGTCTTGGAGTAATGGGAAAAAGCATGGCATCACATATTCTGAATGACGGCCACCCTGTTTTGGTGTACACCCGGACAAAAGAAAAAGCAGAAAGCATACTTCAAAAAGGCGCGATCTGGAAAGATACGGTCAAAGATCTTTCGAAAGAAGCGGATGTTATCATCACAATGGTCGGCTATCCCAGTGATGTTGAAGAAGTGTATTTTGAAAGCAATGGAATTATTGAAAACGCAAAAGAAGGCGCATATCTTATTGATATGACGACATCTAAGCCTTCGCTTGCGAAGAAGATTGCTGAAGCGGCCAAAGAAAAAGCATTGTTCGCTTTAGACGCTCCTGTTTCCGGTGGAGACGTCGGTGCACAAAACGGAACACTCGCGATTATGGTCGGTGGAGAAAAAGAAGCTTTTGAAGCCTGCATGCCGATTTTCTCTTTAATGGGAGAGAATATTCAGTATCAAGGACCGGCTGGAAGCGGACAGCATACCAAGATGTGCAATCAGATTGCAATTGCAGCCGGTATGATCGGTGTTGCTGAAGCGATGGCTTATGCTCAAAAATCAGGCCTAGAGCCGGAAAATGTTCTGAAAAGCATCACAACGGGCGCAGCCGGAAGCTGGTCATTGTCAAATCTTGCTCCCCGTATGCTGCAAGGCAACTTTGAACCGGGATTTTATGTGAAGCATTTTATTAAGGATATGGGAATCGCACTAGAGGAAGCAGAATTAATGGGGGAAGAAATGCCAGGCTTGTCGCTCGCAAAATCCTTATATGATAAGCTAGCTGCTCAAGGTGAAGAAAACAGCGGAACACAGAGTATATATAAGCTTTGGGTGAAATAAAAAAAGATTGCCTGTACGAAACAGGCAATCTTTTTTTATTATTTTCCGATGAATTGTTGTGTCCAGATGCTTCCAGACTCAACGTAGCCAACACCGATGTGAGTAAAGTTAGGGTTTAGAATGTTTTTTCTGTGTCCTTCACTGTTCATCCAAGCTTTTACTACTTCTTCAGGTGTCTTTTGGCCCTTCGCAATGTTTTCACCTGCTGTTTTGTAGCTGATTCCGAAAGATTTCATCATATCAAACGGTGAGCCGTAAGTTGGGCTTTGGTGATCAAAATAGTTTTTGTCCTTCATATCCTGAGATTTTGCGCGTGCAGATTTGCTTAACGTTTCATCAATTTGAAGCGGCTTTAATCCTTGTTTTTGTCTTTCTGCATTTGTAAGTTCAACAACTTTTTTCTCATATGCACTTACAGATGAAGGTGCAGATGTTGTTGTGTTTGTTTTTTCAGCAGTTGCAGGTGCTTTAGAAGCAGTGTTTTGATCAGCAGCTGCTTTTTCAGTAGTCTTTTGTGCAGGTTTTGCCGTTTCTGTCTTTTGAACATCCTGAACTTTCACGTTAGATTGCTTCGCATGTTTTTGAAGAAGCTGCTTAATCTCTTTTTCGTTTGCAGCGTTTAACGTTTTGATATTTGTGTTAATATGCAGTTTTTTCACTGCATCGTTAAGTGACATGTTTTGTACTGTGTTCCCCGTTTTTACTGTAACCACAGGCTGGCAGGAGAGTTCTTTCGCTGATGCTTGCTGTACGCCCCCGAATGTGAATAATCCAACCGCAGCGGCAGCAGATAAAATAAATGCTTTCTTCATTAGTTCGTAACCTCCTAGAGTTGTTTGTTTCTACAGAAAAATCATAACATAGCTTTTTTGTCATAAAGGTTCCAGCACTTTCCTTTGACAAATAGAGATTGTCATTTTCGTAAAGTAAATCCGTTGAATCACTAAGAATAAGGGAATCAGCGGTATATATGATTTTATCGTACCGTTACATATCTTCCTTTTTTTTGAACCGTTAGTTATATTTTAATGTGTTTTTATATTGACAGCTTTTTTTACTCCTTTTCGCTGTAACAACTATTACAAAGGTGTTACAATTAATCTCAGTATATGTAAATATATTGAATGATTTGAGAGGGGTAACCAGAAGTGACTGAAATAGGACGTGAACCAAAGAAAAAGAGCAAAGGAAACAGAGCAATCAGAATGAACCTTTTTTTCCTAGCTGTCTTTGTTCTATTCACTGCATTAATTTTTAAGCTCGGGGTTGTTCAAATTGTTGAAGGCGAACAGCATGAAGAAGACGCTGAGAAATCAAATGCAAAAACAGCTTACTATCCTGCGCCTCGCGGGAAGATGTACGACAGAAACCAGAAAGTTGCTGTCGACAACCAGAGCGTTCCAGAAATTGTGTATGTATCAACATCTAGCACAAAAACAGAAGATAAAATCAAAACAGCGAAGCGGCTTGCTTCTTTCATTCATATTGATACTGAATTTTTGAAGGAAAGGGATCTTCGTGATTACTGGATCGCAGCTCATCCGAAAAAAGCAGCCGCTCTGCTTAAGGAATCAGAAAGCAATCTGAAAGGAGACCAGGCTTACAAGCTTCAAATAGAGCGTGTTCCGGATCAAGAATTAAAGGCTATTCAGCAAGATGACGAAGAAATGGAAACTGCTGCGATATATACAAGGTTTTCAAGCGGAAATGCTTACGAACCTCAAATCGTAAAGGCAATGAATCCAAATAAGAGCAATAGCAATGGAAAAAACGGAGCGCTGCTTGATGAGAAGAAAAACTCCTCGCAAAGACCAAAAAATGACTTAACATATGATGAAATTTCCATTGTTTCTGAGCATTTAGAAGAACTTCCGGGAATCGATATCGTAAACGATTGGACACGAAAATATCCTTATGACAAAACCCTTTATTCTGTTTTCGGGGGCGTCACGACACCTGATCAGGGCCTGCTGAGCGACCGGAAAGATTTCTACTTAACAAGAGGCTATGCGAATAATGACAGGGTGGGAAAAAGTTATTTAGAGTATCAATATGAAGAATATTTAAATTCGCATAAAGAAAAAGTGGAATACGTAGAAGATAATAAAGGAAATGTCGTCAGCCAAAAAACCATTGATAAAGGCAGCAGGGGATACGATCTTCAGCTTTCTTTTGACATGGAGCTTCAGGCAAAGGTAGAAAAGATCATTGAAGAAGAAGTAAGAAACAGCCGTGCACGCGGAAATTACATGCTTGACAGAGCCTTTGCCGTGATGATGGACCCGAATAACGGCGATATTTTATCGATGGCAGGGAAAAAGATAGATTTAAAAACCAACAAAATTGAAGATTATGCGATAGGGGCATTTACCACCCAATATGAAATGGGATCAGCAGTAAAGGGGGCCACCGTGCTAGCCGGCTATCAGGACGGGATCCCGCATTATAAATATTTTGTTGATACACCTCTTTATTTAGCAGGATACGGTAACAAACCGAAGAAATCCTACATGAACATGGGAACCATCAATGAATTAACCGCTCTGCAAAAAAGTTCAAACGTATATATGTTTAATGTTGCCATGCACATTGCCGGTGTCACATACAAGCCGTATGGACCTCTTCCTGCTGACCAGAAGGATTTAAACAAAATGAGAAATTACTACAGCCAATTTGGCCTGGGAGTAAAGACAGGTATTGATCTTCCGCAGGAATCAGCCGGAATGCAAACTACACCTGATGCGGTAGGGGGGTTAATTTTAGACTTGGCCATTGGACAATACGATACATATACACCGCTTCAAATGGCACAGTACATCTCATCAATTGCCAATGGGGGCTACCGTGTTCAGCCAAGAATTGTTACAAGTATCCATGAGCCCAGCAAAAAAGAAGGCCTTGGGAAGACCATTGAACAAAGAAAGCCAAACATTCTCAACAAAATTAACAACTCAGAAAGTGACATTCAGCAGGTGAAGACCGGAATGAAGCTAGTTACCACTTCAGGGACAGCAAAAAATACGTTTACAGAAGATGTATCAGGGAAAACGGGAACAGCGGAAACATTTTACTACGGCACGAATCGCAACTGGTGGGGGGAAAAAACATACAATCTGACTTTTGTCGGCTATTACCCATCGAAAAATCCAAAAGTGGCTTTTAGTGTTGTTGTTCCATCAGTAAATGATGATGATAAGATCAATAAAATTATTGCCAAAAGAGCTATACACGCCTACGCAGAGCTCGAAAAAAAACACAGTAAAAAATAAAAAACAGGGTGCACAACGAAAAGATTGTGTGCCCTTTCTTTTATTCAAAAATTGACGTTCACCATAAGAATAGAAGGAGAATACTCATTTTCTAGCGAATCATACTAGGTAAAAGTCAATCTGTATATGTCGAAACACGATGATCATGCAAAGGAGGGATTCTGTGGAACAGGATACGCAGCATGTTAAACCACTTCAAACAAAAACCGATATTCATGCAGTCTTGGCCTCTAATGGACGCATCATTTATATATCTGCCAACTCCAAACTGCATTTGGGCTATCTCCAAGGAGAGATGATCGGATCATTCCTCAAAACGTTTCTGCATGAGGAAGACCAATTTTTGGTTGAAAGCTATTTTTATAATGAACATCATCTGATGCCGTGCACCTTTCGTTTTATTAAAAAAGATCATACGATTGTGTGGGTGGAGGCTGCGGTAGAAATTGTTACGACAAGAGCTGAGCGGACAGAACGGGAAATCATTTTGAAAATGAAGGTTCTTGAAGAAGAAACAGGCCATCAATCCCTAAACTGCGAAAAACATGAAATCGAACCTGCAAGCCCGGAATCGACTACATATATAACGGATGATTATGAACGGTTGGTTGAAAATCTCCCGAGTCCGCTATGCATCAGTGTCAAAGGCAAGATCGTCTATGTAAACAGCGCGATGCTTTCAATGCTGGGAGCAAAAAGCAAGGATGCTATTATTGGAAAATGGTCTTATGAATTTATTGAAGAAGAATATCATGATATCGTGAAAAACAGGATTATACGAATGCAAAAAGGAATGGAAGTCGGAATGATTGAACAGACGTGGAAAAGGCTTGATGGCACACCTGTTCATTTAGAAGTGAAAGCATCCCCGACCGTCTACAAAAACCAGCAGGCTGAGCTGCTGCTGCTGATCGATATCTCTTCAAGGAAAAAATTCCAAACCATCCTGCAAAAAAGCCGTGAACGATATCAGCTGCTGATTCAAAATTCCATTGATACCATTGCGGTGATTCACAATGGAAAATGGGTGTTTATGAATGAATCGGGAATTTCCCTGTTTGAAGCGGCTACCTATGAGGACTTAATTGGCAAAAACATATACGATCAGCTGCATCCTTGCGATCACGAGGATGTAAAAGAGAGAATCCAAAACATCGCCGAGCAAAAAACAGAATCTGAAATTGTCAAGCAATCCTGGTTCACCTTTCAGAACAGGGTCATTTATACGGAGATGGTCTGCATTCCGACGACCTTTTTTGGTGAAGCGGCCGTCCAGGTCATTCTTCGGGACATCTCAGAGAGAAAACAAACAGAAGAATTGATGCTGAAATCGGAAAAATTATCAATCGCAGGGCAGCTCGCGGCGGGAATCGCCCATGAGATCCGCAACCCTCTTACAGCGATCAAAGGATTTTTACAGCTGATGAAACCGACAATGGAAGGCAACGAACATTACTTTGATATTGTGTTTTCTGAACTCAGCCGTATCGAATTAATACTCAGTGAATTGCTCATGCTGGCGAAACCTCAGCAAAATGCTGTCAAAGAATATTTGAACTTGAAAAAATTAATTGGTGAGGTTTCAGCCCTGTTAGAAACGCAGGCGAATTTAAATGGCATTTTTATCAGAACAAGTTATGAAAAAGACAGCATTTATATAAACGGGGATCAAAACCAATTAAAGCAGGTATTCATTAATTTAATCAAAAATGCAGTTGAATCAATGCCTGATGGGGGAACAGTAGACATAATCATAACCGAAGATGAGCATTCTGTTCATGTTACTGTCAAAGACGAAGGGGAAGGTATACCTGAAAAGGTACTAAACCGGATTGGAGAGCCATTTTTAACAACAAAAGAAAAAGGTACGGGGCTTGGATTAATGGTGACATTTAATATCATTGAAAACCATCAGGGAGTTATACATGTGGACAGCCATCCTGAAAAAGGCACAGCGTTTAAAATTTCATTTCCAAAAAAATAAAACAACGGCTTAAACGCCGTTGTTTATCGTCTGCATGGCTTCACGTTTTTTTAATACAAATAATTCTAAACGGTCCAGGCCTTCTCTCAGCGTGTCCAGCGAGTACGCAAAAGACAATCTTACATATCCTTCACCATATGTTGAGAACGAGCTGCCCGGCACGAGTGCCACACCAGCGTCTTCCAAAAGAGCCATACTAAAATCAAATGAAGTCATTCCAAATGATTTAATAGAAGGAAAGATATAAAACGCACCGGACGGTTTAACTACGTCAAGTCCCATGGAAACAAGACGGTCATAAACATAGTCGAGACGTTTTTTGTATTGTTCTCTCATAATCAATGCGTCGTCAAAGCCGTTTGTGACAGCTTCAAGCGCGGCTTTTTGAGAAATGGATGAGGCGCACGACACATTGTATTGATGAACCTTTAAAATGTGCTTTGCAATGTCTTTCGGTGCGAATAAAAATCCAATTCTCCAACCGGTCATGCTGTGTGATTTTGACAAGCCGTTAATGACAATTGTTTGATCCCGCAAATGGTTTGCGATGGAGTAATGCGGTCTGTCATATGTTAATTCACTGTATATTTCATCAGACAATACGAAGACATTTCTGCCTTTTAAAAGGGCTGCGATGCTTTTCAGTTCTTCTTCAGATAAAGTCACGCCGGTAGGATTTGACGGATAAGGAAGCACGACACACTTGGTGTTGGGTGTCAGAGCATCTTCAATCAGCCGGGCGGTAAGCTTAAAGCCGTGTGACGTAGTATCAACAATGACAGGCTTGGCCCCGCACAAATTGATAATAGGTTCATAGCCTGGATAAATAGGCCCTGGCATAATGACTTCATCACCGGGAGATAAAATCGTCCGGAATGCAGCATCAATGGCTTGGCTTGCGCCTGTTGTGATGATAATTTCAGATTCAGCATCATAGTTGAAATCCGCTTTTTTCTTCATATAAAGCTGCACAGCTTGTCTCAGCTCCAGGTAGCCGGCATTCGGAGTATATGACGTCACGTTTTCATCAATGGCTTTTTTTGCGGCAGCTTTCACATGATGCGGTGTGAAAAAATCAGGCTGGCCGATTGTAAGTGAAATGACGTCTTCGTGTTGGGCTACAAGATTCGAGAATTTGCGTATTCCTGAAATTTCGATCTCTCTTGCTTTCGGATTCAGCAAATGTTCCATAATTCATCACCTTAACAAATATAATGAGTTTATCCTATTTTACCACTAGCTGATCATTTGTCACCTTTTTAACTGATATATTTCGATTGTATGCGCCTTTTTTCTAAACATACCTTTCTTTTCAGAAAAAAAGAAGACAACCAGCGATTTGATTGTCTTTATTGTATCATGTTCTATTATTGTTTATATGTGCCAATTTCATTAATAGCCATAATCAAAATGAAGGTCTTCGTGCCAAATCAGATACGGAGGATGCTCTTCTTGAAGGTCAGCTGATTCTTTCTTCATATTCAGGTAAGTTTCTTCACTGATATCCTCTAAAACAGTCATTTCGTTTTCTTTAAATATTACTAAGGTACCCATTATTTACACCCTTCTTTGGAAAAATCCTTGACTATTTTATCACTGTTAGTTGGAAAGTCAATGGTTATTAGGAAAAAAGTTTCTTTTTTGAGGAACGCGGCTTGTTGCCTTCGGAATTCGATTTTGAAGAGCTGCCATTCACTTTTTACAAATTACGCCGATATATACAGTACAATACTGAATGCGAATAGCGAGGGATTGAATTGTCGTTACAACAATACGAAATTTTATTGGATTCTGGTACAAATGAATTAGAAATTGTGAAGTTTGGCGTGGGTGAAAATGCTTTCGGAATTAACGTCATGAAGGTAAGAGAAATTATTCAGCCTGTCGAGGTGACATCAGTGCCTCACTCCCATCAGCATGTAGAAGGAATGATTAAACTCAGAGGAGAAATCCTCCCGGTGATCAGTCTCTTCTCATTTTTTGGAGTAGAGCCTGAAGGATCAAAAGATGAGAAATATATCGTGACTGAATTTAATAAACGGAAAATTGTTTTTCATGTCGGCTCTGTTTCTCAAATTCACAGAGTATCCTGGGAAGCGATTGAAAAGCCGACATCGTTAAATCAAGGAATGGAGCGGCACCTTACCGGGATTATTAAGCTCGAAGACCTGATGATCTTTTTGCCTGACTATGAAAAAATTATTTATGACATTGAATCAGATTCAGGTGTTGACACGTATAATATGCATACCGAGGGCTTCGATGAAAGAAGAACTGATAAAAAGCTTATCATTGTAGAGGACTCACCGCTTTTGATGCGCCTCTTGCAGGATGAATTAAAAGAAGCAGGGTACAACAATATCGCTTCGTTTGAAAATGGAAAAGAAGCATATGAATACATTATGAACCTTGCTGAAAACGAAACTGATTTATCAGAACAGATTGATATGATCATCACTGATATTGAAATGCCAAAAATGGACGGACACAGGCTCACAAAGCTGCTGAAGGAAAATCCGAAAAGCTCAGATGTGCCGGTTATGATTTTCTCATCGTTAATTACGGATGATCTGCGTCACCGCGGCGAAGTTGTAGGCGCAGATGAGCAAATCAGCAAGCCTGAGATCAGTGATTTGATTAAAAAAGTGGATACGTATGTTATTGAATAAATAAAAACAGCCGTTGCCAGAAAGAGGCACGGCTGTTTTTATTTTAAAAGTAACTCTCGCCAAGTTTTTTAAAGACCGGTTTATGGTAAACTGGCTGCTGGCGATTTGGCACTAGCGGCTTTTCTTTCATGCCGACATATTCTTGCAATAGGTGTTTCGCTTTTGTTAAAGACATTTGAGCTTTAGGATTTCGGTACGATTGATTAAGTGTACCTAAATGCGGAAGATGTTCGAAGTCTTCTTTAGTTGGAGGCATGTGAAAATAGTAGTCTCCGATTGAGATAAGCACGTCCGATTGCTGTTGGCTGAACCTTGGATTTTTTGAAAAATGAAGCCCTATTTTCTTTCCTTTACCTTCTTTGACAAGCTTTTGCAAAGCCCGTTTTTTCAGCAGATATAGGTATTTAGGGTTGGGGGCGGTTTTTGCATGGCGGTTCACAGTGTAAACTGCTTTTGAAAGATTTTCTACGGTTGGCTGCAGATCTTTCGTATATGCATGGTCGTCCATTATTTCTCTCCTTTGCTCTTATCAATTTCTATATGTTTAGATTATACTTTTTTAAAGTTGAAATGCAAATATTGAATGTAAAAATGCGCTTTTTTCTAAGAAAAAAAGCGCATTTTTAACCTGCATTATACAGATCTTGCCTTCTTTTTCGGCTGTTCTTGAAATGCTTCCTGAACATTCACTTCCACAGCCTGAGCACTGTATTTTGGCAGTGCAATAAAATAAAAAATAAAAACGAGCAGGATAATAACACCCATGCCGTAATAAAGATAATCAATGTTTGAAACAAACTTAGGGAATAACAGCGCGACTAAGCCAAGTGTCAAAGACTGTGCAAACATCATAAAAGGGTCCTGCATGCCGCTTACACGTCCCATCAGTTTTGGATGAACAATTTTTGGCATCCACCCTCCGATTGCAATGTTGATCGGTCCGATGCACATTCCCAGTGCAAAAGCTGCCGCGTAATACACCCATAAAATATTGGTGTAGCCGAGGACGAAGATCAGCAAACCTGCAATGAAAATCGGTATCGACATTAAAAAGTGCGGCTTCACTTTTTTAGAGATGATCGTGCCGATTACGCTGCCTGCCAGCAGCCCAAACCCGAGTGCGATCGTAAATACAGACGTATGCCACTCATAACGGTCAGGCGCCAATCCATATTTCATTGTAAACATCGGCAATACGGCGAATCCTCCGTTGACAAATCCAAAAATGAAGAAGCCGAAAATAAGAGATGCCAGCAATTTGTTTTTTAAAATATAGAGAATGCCTTCTCTAAAGTCATTTATTGAATCCTTAACAGAAGTCTTTCTCCAGCTGAATGCACCGTTTGGCTGTCGGGCTTCTTTTGGAATCCGGCAGCTGCGGATCAGCAGCCCGGAAATGATAAAGCTGACAAAATCAAGAATAATGGCGCCTTCAATACCGATTGTGTTGTACATAAACGCGCCTATACCGACTCCAAACACCATAAAAATGCTAAAAAGCATCTGATTAAGCCCTGCCGCTTTCGCATAATGCTCCTTCGGCAGAATGGCTTGTACCAAACTGTTTTCTGCCGGAAAGAAAAACTTTGTTACAGCGCTTCTGATAAATAAGATACAAAAAACAAGAGGAATATTGCCGGTAAATAAAGTGAAAAAAAGCACGACAGTCAGGCCTGCTCTGATCCAATCACAATTTTCTGCCACCTTTTTTCTGTCAAACCGGTCCGCGACGACTCCCACGATCAGAAATACAAATATGGTCGGAAGAGAATACATTAGCTCCGCCAAGGTCGTATATGAAGGCTGGCTGCTGAATCGGTCCAGCAAAAAAAAAGCAAAGGCCATGTTGCCTACTGTCGTGCCCATTTGAGAAGCGAGTGCTGCGAAAAATAGACGAACAAAATTACGATTTTTAAATATATCCATAAAAACGCTCCTTACCCTAAAGGTCCCACTTTATCATATTATAAACCGCCTGTTTTTGAAACAAATAAGAAAACATTACCGGTTAATCGTGACTCTTGTTCCGTTTGGCACAATTGAAGCAAGTTCGATCACGTCTTTGTTATGCATGCGAATGCAGCCTTTAGAAACAGCCTTACCAATCGAAGCGGGATTATTCGTCCCATGTATTCCGTAGTGCTGCTTTGAAAGGCTCAGCCAATAAGCGCCAAATGGGCCGCCGGGATTGCGCTGGCGGTTAATAATGTAAAACTCGCCAGTAGGCGTTTGCGTTAGTATTTTACCAACGGCGATGGGATAGGTTTTCATTACCCGATTATTTAGGAACAGCGTAAGGGTCTTTGCTCCGATTGAGACTGCGATATGATACGGAATTGTATAAGGGTCCGGCAGTCCGGGGATGACTATGGACTGTCCCGCGGTGAGCCCTGCCTGTAGTGACGGATTAGCCTGGAGTAATGCAGCCGTGCTGATTCTGAAATCAGCCGCGATGCTGTTCAGTGTATCACCTTGCTTCACCTGGTACGTAAGCAGTTTCCTCATCCTCCTTTTTTACTTATAAGTATTGATGAGGAGCCCATCCTGCTACATTAATTTGTGCTTTTTAAGGTGAAGACAGTGATTTCAGGCTTGGCCAGAAACCGCAAAGGCAGCCTGGTCATCCCGAGGCCTCGGTTTACGTAAATATGAGTGCTGCCCATTTGATACATTCCCTCTGTGTAGACTTTTCCATATGGAGGCGTAATAATCGGTCCGTAAAAAGGCAGCTGAATCTGGCCACCGTGTGTATGACCGGAAAGCTGAAGGTTCACGGGATAATCTGTTGTTTTCAAGGCTGCATCAGGTTCATGGACGAGAAGAATGGAAAAAAGTCTGTCGCTCAGCCTTGAAAGGGTGCCTTCATAATCTGGGTTTCCCAGCATTAAGTCATCAAGCGAAGCAATTTCGATTTTGCTGCCATCTGCGAGTGACAATGTTTGATAGCCATTGCGATATACCGTGAAACCTCCGGCCGTCATCAGGCTTTTGTAAACGGCAGTTCCATAGCCTCCGTGATCATGATTGCCGTAAATACAAAGCTTGCCGAAGGGAGCATTAAGCTTTCTCAATAATGGAATGACTGCCTGGTGGTGCTGGTACGTATCAGGATTATCGATAATATCACCTGTAAAAACAATTAGATCAGGTTTAGATTCATTAATTGTAAGAATGACAGTTTTTAAATCTTCGAGAGTAAAGTAATCACTCAAGTGTGCATCGCTGAACTGCACGATTTTAAAACCGTCAAATCCGTGCGGGATGAGAGAGCTTTTTATTGTGTGTTCGGTTGTCTCGATCATATGCGGCTCGAGATACCTGGCATAGCCATATCCCCCGCCGGCCGTTAAAGCCCCGGCAGCAAGAGCGCCGAACATTCCTTTTAGAAATTGTCTTCTGGACATCTTTTTCATTTCAAACCAACCTTTAATAGAGTTTTTCTATTATATCATCTGTATCTGATAAAAATCTCATATGAGCATGTGCTGACAGAGGCAGGGATATAATGATAGAATATTATTGAATGAATACTCATTCACAATTGGAGGGATAAACATGGAAAAAAAGGCGGTAATTATTACCGGCGGGTCAAGCGGCATGGGAAAAACGATGGCAAAAAAACAGGCTGAATTAGGGTGGCACGTTATGGTGACAGGGAGGAACCATGAGGCACTTGAGGAAACAAAAAAAGAAATTCAGACCTTTGAGGGACAGGTCGCTTGTTTTCAAATGGATGTCCGTTCCGATTCCGCCGCTTCAGACATGATTAAAGAAGCGATAAAAGCCTTTGGCCGGCTTGACGCGCTGATTAACAACGCAGCCGGAAACTTTATTTGTCCGGCAGAAAAGCTGACGCCCAATGGATGGAAAGCCGTTATTGAGATTGTTTTAAACGGCACATTTTTTTGCAGCCAGGCAGCGGCAAGGCATTGGATTGACCAGAAGCAGCAGGGTGTCATTTTAAATATGGCAGCCACGTACGCTTGGGGAGCGGGAGCGGGGGTCGTTCATTCCGCTGCAGCCAAAGCGGGGGTATTGTCATTGACAAGAACGCTGGCCGTTGAATGGGGGAGCAAATACGGCATTCGCACAAACGCGATAGCCCCCGGACCGATTGAACGAACAGGTGGTGCGGAGAAGCTATTTGAATCGGAAAAAGCGATGGCCCGCACGATGAACAGTGTGCCGCTCGGCCGATTGGGCACACCGGAGGAAATCGCCGCTTTGGCAGCGTTTTTGCTTTCTGATGAAGCATCCTATATAAACGGGGATTGTATCACAATGGACGGAGGGCAATGGCTGAATCCTTATCCGTTTTAAAGAATATTAATCTTTGGATTCAATGTGGTATAATCAGACAAAGATAGAGAAGCAGGTGATAACATGTTGGATCCACTTGATATTTTAACGAACATTGATGATGTCCTTCCATATTACCAGGCGATTTTCAGTGCCGAGGAACAGAAGGTTGTCGGATATGAGGTGCTTGGACGAATTTTGGCAGATTCAGAAATCCAAAGTCTCGGACCCTTCTTTTTAGATGCAGGGATACCCGAAGAATATAAATTAGAGGTTGATAACAGAATTATCCGCCAGGCTCTTGACCGCTTTTTAGAGGCGGATTCTGATCTGCTGATTTTTATGAATCAGGATGCCAATCTGCTGATGCTGGATCATGGTGAAAGCTTTCTGGAGCTTCTGAAAGAATATGAAGCGAAGGGAATCGAACTACATCGTTTTGTTCTTGAAATTACAGAGCACAATTTTGAAGGGGATATTGAGCAGCTCTACCATATGCTTGCATACTATCGTACATACGGAATTAAAATCGCAGTTGACAACATCGGAAAAGAAAGCAGCAACTTGGACAGAATCGCGCTGCTCTCACCAGATCTGTTAAAAATCGATTTGCAGGCGCTGAAAGTGTCACAGCCGTCACCGTCATATGAGCATGTGCTGTACAGCATATCTTTATTAGCAAGAAAAATCGGTGCGGCGCTATTGTATGAAGACATTGAGGCGAACTTCCAGCTTCAGTACGCCTGGAGAAACGGAGGCCGTTATTTTCAGGGCTATTACTTGGTGTCTCCATCTGAAACGTTTCTAGAGAGAGATGTATTGAAACAAAGACTTAAAACTGAATTTCACCAATTTATCACACATGAGAAAAAGAAACTGGAGACCGTCTATGAGCACTCTGAACAGTTTTACAAACGAGTGCATCAGGCTGTGACCTCTTTGAGAAAAAACAATCTGTCTTCTGATGATGACTTTATTAAAAAGCTGGCGGAAGAGCTGACAGATTGCAGCTTCAGGATTTACATGTGTGATGAAGAAGGCGATCAGCTGACGGGAAATGTGTTTAAGCAAGATGGAGAATGGATTTATCAGCCGGAATATGCGGAAAAGAACTGGAGCTGGCGCCCTTATTTTCTGGAGAACATTATGAGAATGAGAAATCTCAGGAAAGGTTTTTTCAGTGATCTGTACAGTGATTTGGAAACAGGTGAAATGATCAGAACGTTTTCATATCCGATGGATGATCAGATGTATTTATTTATAGACTTGCCTTATTCTTATTTATATGAGCAGGACGGACTGATTTAACGGCTGAAAGGCCGTTTTTTTTATGAATTGAAAAAAATATCAAAAAACGATTGACATTGATACTGAGAATCATTATCATTTAATTGTAGAGAGAAGCTACTCTCTGTTCCCCAACCCCTCTATCAGATCAAGATCCGAAAAAACTTGGCGCTACCCCCGCCAAGTTTTTTATTTGTCAAAGCATAGGACAATCCAATGAAACAATAAACCTAACTAGTGGTAAACGTTTAACACGGGGAGAAACATTCAGTGCCGAACACCCCTGACACTGCTGCACGGGTGAGGAGGAAAATTCGTTCTGAAATGTTTATTTCAGTTCCGTTGTTTACCTCTATCCAGCATGACTCCCATTGATTATGGCCACGCGGGACTTCACCATAAAATTCAAAAGAAGGTTTTGACAAAATTGCAAAAAGGCATTCTTAATGCTGCCAAAGATTCGAAAAAAATTATAATTGTGTGCATGACATTCAAAAAAAGCCTCAAACTAAAGAAAAATAGTTTTTTTCACTTTTTTTCTTTGCTTAAATTCAGCAGTGAAAATGCCATCCTGTCCGACTTTATGGTATGATGCTCAATAGAACTTGTATTATAATAAATACTTGTTGATTTGAAGTTGCTTTTTGAAAGGAGTCTTTTTTTAGAATGTCACAATTAATGGGTATCATCACACGGCTGCAAAGTCTGCAAGAAACAGCGGAAGCGGCTAACGAGCCAATGCAGCGTTATTTCGAAGTGAATGGTGAGAAAATATGCAGTGTTAAATATTTCGAAAAAAATCAAACGTTTGAACTGACGGTTTTCCAAAAAGGTGAAAAACCTAACACATATCCGTTTGATAATATCGACATGGTTTCCATCGAAATCTTTGAACTTCTTCAGTAAGATTCCTGAAATAGGGGGAACAAGCTTCCGCCTTTGCAAAAGTAATCGAAATAAACGGTAAGGAACATACTTGTTTCATGGTTGTAAATCCTTGAAAAGGAGTGTCGTGATGGCTGATTCTTTTCTGTTTTATAATCTTTCAGAAGCACAGATGACCTTTCAAGATGTGATGGAACGGCTTAAAGCCTTTGTTCAAAAGGACCCCCGTTCTTCTTATGTGTTATCGATCGGAACCGATTCACAGGTTTACCGCGATTACACAAAGTTTATTACCGCATTGCATTTGCATCGTACAGGCAAGGGAGCTTGGGGCTGCTTGAAAAATCATACAGTCGACAGACCCATACATAGCCTTCGGGAGAAGATTTCGTTAGAAACGGCGTACAGCCAAGAAACGGCCGCTCATATTCTTGATGGACACTTAATGGATATTACCGATCTGCTCCTGCCCTTTACCGGTGAGGGGGCGGATCTTACCTTTGAAGTTCACTTGGATATTGGGAAAAAAGGGCTTACAAAAGATCTGATCCAAGAAATGACTGGACGTATTACCTCCATGGGGATTGAGGCCAAAATAAAGCCGGATTCATACACTGCCTTCAGCTATGCAAATCGTTTCACAAAATAATTTGGCTGAAAAAGCCAAGGTAAATGTCGAATTATGCGGTTGACGTTTGTTATCTGATTACTTATTCTAGCGGTAGAGCTGAAAGTAAGTTGTCTTGCTTTCAGAGGTATTCAGTATAAAACAGGGGGCCTGATTGCGAATGAGTCTTATCGGTGAACGATTTACAGAAGAAGAACAAAAACTTCTGCTGAATATCCTGATCAACCATGAGTATGCCATCGAGCTATTAAGCAGTGAAATCAACGATATAGAGACAGGGACCAAAAACGTTGACGGAACCACCTACAAAAAACTTGTAACGCTATACGACCGATTTCGATTTGAAAATTAATGGGACACCCTATAATTGATACTCCACAAAGAGTATCTTTTTTATTGAAAGGAAACTTTTCGACAAATACTGATAAAGTTTATATTATTGCAATATAGGGAATGTATTGATGATGAAAATGAAAAGGGGTCGAAAACATGATAAGCTTACAATCAGATCAACTTCTTGAGGCAACAGTCGGACAATTTATGATTGAGGCGGACAAAGTAGCGCACGTGCAAGTCGGAAATAACCTTGAGCACGCATTATTAGTATTGACAAAAACCGGATACACAGCCATCCCGGTTCTGGATCCTTCCTATCGTTTACATGGCTTAATCGGGACAAATATGATCATGAACAGTATTTTTGGACTTGAGCGAATTGAGTTTGAAAAGCTTGACCAAATCACTGTTGAGGAAGTCATGCTGACCGACATTCCGCGCCTTCATATCAATGATCCGATTATGAAGGGATTCGGCATGGTCATTAATAACGGATTTGTCTGTGTTGAAAATGACGAGCAGGTATTTGAAGGGATTTTTACGAGAAGAGTCGTTTTAAAGGAATTGAATAAGCATATACGCTCGTTGAATAAGTAGGCTGTACGGCCTATTTTTATTATATAGCCAGAGCGAAAAAAGAAAGCGCATACATAATTTAAACGAGAATAGGGCTTGAATAAGAAACTAAGATTTTATTAGAATGGGAGATAAGAAAAACTTATTGATAACAAAAAGGAGGACGACATGCAGCTTCAAGAGCTTCATATGCTCGTAGTTTTAGCTGAGGAATTAAATATGAGAAAGGCGGCAGAACGGCTTTTTGTATCTCAGCCGGCTTTATCTCAGCGCTTACAAACCATTGAAAAGGCGTGGGGAACAAAAATCTTTTTAAGATCACAAAAAGGATTAACGGTAACGCCCGCCGGTGAGAAAATCATTCAGTTTGCGAATGATGTGACATTAGAGCAGGAAAGAATAAGAGAAAATATTGACGAGCTTGAAGGTGAAATTCACGGCACATTGAAGCTTGCCGTCGCCTCCATAATCGGTCAGCATTGGCTCCCTAAAGTCCTGAAGACGTATGTGGAAAAGTATCCGAATGCAAAGATCTCGCTCATAACCGGGTGGAGCAGCGAAATGCTGAAAAGCTTGTATGAGGATCAGGTTCATATCGGCATTATAAGAGGCAACCCTGAGTGGAAGGGGCGCAAAGATTACTTAATGACAGATCATCTGTATTTAGTGGATACTGAAATTTCCTGCATCGAAGATATTGCCCATACAGAACGGCCGTTTATCCAGTTTAAAAGTGACAGCACTTATTTTCAGGAAATTCAGCACTGGTGGCACCAAAAATTTAAAACGTCGCCGAAACAGACGATATTGGTTGATCAGATTGAAACGTGCAAACAGATGGCGTTGCACGGAATCGGTTATGCTATTTTGCCGTCTGTTACCCTTCAAAATGAAGATAAAGTGAATAAAATGCCTCTTTTAGACATGAAAGGGCATCCGATCGGTCGGGATACATGGTTATTAGGCTATGAGCCTGCCTTTGAACTGAAACAAGTTCAAGCTTTTGTACAAGTGATAAAGGATATGCTGGATCAGGAAAATCCATTTTAAAGACAGCGAGGTGCTGTCTTTTTTTTATTTATCTGTTGACAGTGAGAATCATTATCATTTAAAGTGATACATATGATATTGAAAATCATTATCAATTAATGGGGTGATAACATGGCTAAAGCCTTGATTACATATGCCAGCATGTCAGGAAATACAGAAGACATTGCCTTCATAATAAAAGATACGCTTCAGGAATATGAGTTGGATATCGATTGTGTCGAGATAGATGATGTGGATGTGTCTTGTTTAACCTCCTATGATTACGTACTGATTGGCACCTATACATGGGGGGACGGCGATTTGCCCTACGAAGCGGAGGATTTTTTCGAAGAGGTCAAACAGCTTCAGCTTAATGGTTTAAAAACAGCCTGCTTCGGGTCTGGCGATTATTCTTATCCAAAGTTTTGCGAAGCGGTGAATTTGTTCAATGCCATGCTGCAAGAGGCGGGAGCTGCTGTTTACCAGGAAACACTAAAAATTGAATTAGCGCCTGAAACAGATGAAGATGTGGAAAGCTGCCGAGCGTTTGCGAGAGGTTTTCTTGCATGGGCAGATTATATGAACAAGGAAAAAAGCCATGTTTCATAAAGGAGCAACTGCTGTTACGGCATCGGCGTTTTCTGGATATTTTGTGGCGGTACAAAGAGAAGGCATTTTTCATTATTCTTTAGAGCAGGGCTGGAGAAAGCTTTTTCGTTTGAAAAGTAAGATACACTGTATCAGCTACATAGGGCCTTACTTATTTGGCGTTGGTGAAAAGGGAACAGTCATTCGTTCGGCTGATGAAGGGAAAACCTGGACGATGTCGAGCTTTCCGACAAATGCAACAGTGTGGGCGATTACCGGCAGAAACAACGGGTTTGTCTGCGCCCACGGTAAGCATTGTATTTATGTATCGGATGATTTTGGTGTCTCATGGCGCGTAGCCAAACCTTTTGCCGAATTTCATAATCCCCCTGTTATCCGGTCGCTATGCCTTCACGGGGGCAATCTTTTTATCGGCACGCAAATACACGAATATTTTGGCGGCATTTGGGCTTACGACATTAAGCGTGACAATGTCCAAATTGTCAAAAAAGAAAAAAACCGGATGACGGCATCCATGCTCGTGTTCAATGAAAATTGGCTGGTGGCGGCGATGGGTTCTGTGAAAGGAAAGCACGGTGCTGTCACTGTACGGAATCTTTTGAATGGTGAAGAATTCATCATTCAATCCAGCATGATCAGAATAGAAGAATCATTTCTTGATCTTTCAGAGGATGATGGCATTATATATGTCACTACAACACAAGATGAAAATGGTTTTTCGAGAATTTACCAGGCTGATCTCGAAGCCCGATCGTTAAAATGGTTCGATATCATTAAGGGGCATGGATGGAGAGTGGCCAATCAGAAAGAGAATTTCTTTTGCGCAGGCTTGTATGAATGTAAATTTGTCCAGCCGTACGAAGTTTCAGCAATGATTCATTAGAGGAGGAACAAGGAATTGGCGAAGATTTTGCTCGTTTATGCAACAATGTCAGGCAATACTGAAGCAATGGCAGATTTGATTGAAAAGGGGCTTCAGGAGGCGGAAGCAGAAGTAGACCGTTTCGAAGCAATGGATATTGATGATGCCCAGCTGTTTACCGATTATGACCATATCATAATGGGGACCTACACATGGGGAGACGGAGATCTGCCTGATGAATTTTTAGATCTGGCTGAAGACATGGATGAGATTGATTTTTCCGGCAAAACATGCGCTGTATTCGGTTCCGGTGATACAGCATATGAATTTTTCTGCGGAGCGGTTGATACGCTAGAGGCAAAAATAAAAGAACGCGGTGGAGACATTGTGCTGCCTTCGGTAAAAATCGAAAATAATCCAGAAGGTGAAGAAAAGGAAGAATTAATAAACTTCGGGAGACAATTCGCAAAGAAAAGCGGGTGCGCTGTCTGATCACTCACTGGGAACTGCTAAAACGGCTGTTCCTTTTTTTCTTGTCTTTGTATCTTTCCTTTGATACAGTAATGAGGTAGAAAATCAGGAGGAGGACTATACATATGAAAATGATGGACGCAAATGAAATTATTTCATTTATTCAAAATAGTACAAAATCTACACCTGTAAAGGTTTACGTGAAAGGTGAGCTGGAAGGAATCAATTTCGGCGAATCTGCGAAAGCTTTTATCAACGGAAACACTGGTGTCGTTTTCGGTGAGTGGAGCGAAATCCAAACAGCAATCGAAGAAAACCAAAGCAAAATCGAAGACTATGTGGTTGAAAATGACCGCCGCAATTCTGCGATCCCAATGCTTGATCTTAAAAACATCAAAGCGCGTATCGAACCGGGCGCGATCATCCGCGACCAAGTTGAAATTGGTGATAACGCAGTCATCATGATGGGTGCTTCTATTAATATCGGTTCAGTCATCGGCGAAGGCACAATGATTGATATGAACGTTGTGCTTGGCGGACGAGCTACTGTCGGAAAAAACTGCCATATCGGCGCGGGTTCTGTACTTGCGGGCGTTATTGAGCCGCCATCCGCTAAACCGGTTGTGATTGAAGACGACGTCGTAATCGGCGCAAATGCTGTTGTGCTTGAAGGCGTAACAGTAGGTAAAGGAGCTGTTGTTGCTGCGGGAGCGATCGTGGTAAACGACGTTGAGCCATACACTGTCGTTGCAGGCACACCAGCTAAAAAAATCAAAGACATTGATGAAAAAACAAAAGGCAAAACTGAAATCAAGCAGGAATTACGCCAGCTGTAAGGAAAAGTTTGATAAAAAAGGCGTGGATAATATATCCACGCCTTATTCGTATAGGCAGGAGGAATAGAAATGAAGATAGAGGAGCTCATCGCAATTCGCAGAGATCTGCATCGTATACCGGAGCTTGGATTTCAGGAGTTCAAAACCCAGCAGTATTTATTAAATGTCTTGGAACAATATCCGCAAGACAGAATTGAAATTGAGAAATGGCGAACAGGGCTTTTTGTAAAAGTGAACGGGACGGAGCCGGAAAAAATGCTGGCGTACAGAGCGGATATCGATGCGCTTTCTATAGAAGAGCAAACTGGTCTTCCATTCGCATCAGAGCATCACGGCAACATGCACGCCTGCGGTCACGATTTGCATATGACGATTGCACTCGGCATTATTGATCATTTTGTTCACCACCCAGTCAAACATGATTTGCTTTTTCTGTTTCAGCCGGCAGAGGAAGGGCCTGGCGGTGCGGAACCAATGCTTGAGAGCGATGTATTAAAAAAGTGGCAGCCTGATTTCATCACTGCGCTTCATATTGCTCCAGAGCTTCCGGTAGGCACCATTGCGACAAAAAGCGGCCTTCTATTTGCGAATACATCAGAGCTAGTCATCGATCTGGAAGGCAGAGGGGGACATGCGGCATATCCGCATTTGGCTGAGGATATGGTTGTAGCGGCAAGTACACTTGTCACTCAGCTGCAAACGATTATCTCTAGAAACACAGATCCGCTAGACAGTGCTGTTATTACAGTTGGTACCATTACCGGAGGCTCGGCACAAAATATCATTGCGGAAACGGCCCACCTGGAAGGCACAATCCGCACGCTTTCTGAAAAATCGATGAAACAGGTAAAGGAACGGATTGAAGATGTGGTGAAAGGAATCGAAATCGGATTCCGCTGCAAAGGAAAAGTGACATATCCGTCTGTCTATCACCAAGTTTACAATACGAGCGGATTAACAGAAGAATTTATGTCTTTTGTTGCTGAACATCAACTGGCGACAGTAATTGAAGCAAAAGAAGCAATGACTGGGGAGGATTTTGGCTATATGCTGAAAAAATATCCCGGCTTCATGTTCTGGCTCGGCGCTGATTCTGAACATGGGCTTCATCACGCTAAGCTGAATCCCGATGAAAATGCGATAGAAACAGCGGTTAATGTCATGACAGGTTATTTTTCTGTTTATGCCAATTAAGCACAAATGAAAGAATAAAATTCCATAAAATGAGCACTCTAGTAAACGGAGGTGTTCAAAAATGGCTAAAAAAATTGGAATTGAACAATCGTTATCAGATGTAGAAGCTGCTTTAAAAGAAAAAGGATATGACGTTGTAATGATGAAAAGCCCTGCTGATGCTCAAGGCTGTGACTGCTGTGTCGTAACAGGTCTTGATAATAATGTGCAAGGGATAGCCGATACGGTAACACAAGCACCTGTCATTACAGCTTCCGGGATGACGGCTGAAGAAATTTGCAGCGAAGTTGAAAGCAGAATTCAGTAATATAAAAACCGAAGCAAAAAGCTTCGGTTCTTTTATTTATTCTGTTTCTTTAGGGAAAGCGCGGTCGAACGCGTTCTTTATTTCTTTTCTCAACACTCGTTCGACTCGCCACTGTTCCATATTTTCTGTTTTGGCAATGACCCTGATCACAATTTCAGAAGTCCCCAGTTCTTGAATCCCGATGACATTTGGGCCTTCTTTTATTTGTGGAAGAGCCGCTGCCGTCTCATCACAAACCTGCTGTAAAATATGAATCATTTCATCAATGTTTCTTTCAGCCGGCACTTTAATATCAACAAGAGCCTGCATGGTACCACGAGAATGATTACTCACGTTTGTGATGTTTCTGTTGGGGATGTAATGCAATGTTCCGTCAAAGCTGCGGATTTGAGTTGTTCTTAAGCCAACCTGCTCGACAATTCCGTCAAAGGTGGAAACGGTAATATAGTCTCCGACATCCAATTGTTTCTCAAGCAAAATAAAAAAACCTGTCACGATGTCACTGACAAGCCCTTGGGCGCCAAATCCGACAGCCAGGCCGACGATTCCTGCCCCCGCTAAAAGAGCGCTTGGATCATAATGAAACAAATCTAGAACCATGACGAAGAATATAAAAATCAAAGTATAAGCAAATATGTTAAGAGTCAGGCTTCGGAGCGTATGTGCACGTCCTATAGACAAGCTATTCTGCTCCTCGAATTTTGCAAACAGATGTTTAATGATTTTCATGCCTAATGATCGAACGATAAAATAGAGCAATATCATAATGGCGAGTTTAATGAGCAGAACACCGGCATTTGTAATCAGTCCCGCCCAATCATATTGTTTAATAAAGTCCATGTTGAGCTCCTTTTCTAATTGATGGCTGCACATTGAGGCTAGTTACCCTGTACATGACCATGTTAAACGTTTTATTCAAAAATGTCGAAGCCAAAGACATGCATGATTTGTTAAAAATTGACTCAGGAAATCTACTTTTATATAATGGCATTGCAATATAACTAAAAATGGTTAATAACCCTTTATTTTCAAGCTATTTCGATTTTAAGCCAAACAATAAATTGGAGGGATACATATGGCAGAACGTATGGTAGGTAAACAAGCTCCTCGTTTTGAAATGGAAGCAGTCCTTGCAAGCAAAGAATTCGGCAAAGTAAGTCTTGAGGAAAACATGAAAAACGACAAATGGACAGTGCTGTTCTTCTATCCAATGGACTTTACTTTTGTTTGTCCGACAGAAATTACAGCAATGTCCGACCGCTATGACGAGTTCGAAGATCTTGATGCAGAAGTCATCGGGGTTTCAACTGATACCATCCATACTCATTTAGCTTGGATCAATACAGACCGCAAAGAAAACGGTCTTGGCCAGCTGAAATACCCGCTTGCTGCTGATACAAACCATGAGGTATCCCGGGAATATGGCGTTTTAATCGAAGAAGAAGGTGTGGCTTTGCGCGGATTGTTTATTATTAATCCTGAAGGGGAGCTCCAATACCAAACTGTTTTCCATAACAACATTGGACGTGATGTTGATGAAACGCTTCGTGTTCTCCAGGCGCTGCAAACTGGCGGACTCTGTCCGGCTAACTGGAAGCCAGGCCAAAAAACACTTTAATTCTTTCCAAGAACGAAAAGCGGTCTAGCATATTCGTTAGGCCTTTCTGTTAAATAGGAGGGAAAAGCAATGAAATTACGTCAGCCCATGCCGGAATTGACGGGAGAAAAAGCTTGGTTAAATGGTGAAGTGACGAGAGAGCAATTGATTGGGGAAAAGCCGACGCTTATTCATTTCTGGTCCATCAGCTGCCACTTGTGCAAAGAAGCGATGCCGCAAGTGAATGAATTTCGTGATAAATATAAAGATCAGCTGAATGTTGTAGCAGTGCATATGCCTCGTTCCGAAGATGATCTTGACCTTGGTAAAATTAAAGAAACAGCTGCTGAACACGATATCACTCAGCCGATTTTTGTTGACAGTGACCATGCTTTAACCGATGCATTTGAAAATGAATATGTGCCTGCATATTATGTGTTTGACAAAATAGGACAGCTCCGTCACTTCCAAGCCGGCGGGAGCGGTATGAAAATGCTTGAAAAACGTGTGAACCGCGTTCTGGCTGAAACGGAATAGATATCTGGCTAAATAGTATTTCCTAAAAACCTGATCTCATCAGGTTTTTTATTTGTGCAAAAAGCAATGGAAGAAGAGTAAGAAGCTTATTTTTCCAAATTTGGGTATAGGAATTGATGATTTGTTTGATTGATACGCTAAAAAACATAGCTAATTTTTGATGTTTTTCCTCAATTTTAGATAAATCTCATATCTCATAACTCGAAAATTGTAGATATTACACTAAATTTCTTTAAAGAAGTAAGTAAAATATATATTTTCAACATTATACCAAATAAACTAGAAAGACCCTTGACCCCTTGAGAATAAAGGACTCTTTTGAAAAATAAAACTTTTTCAGAAAATAAGGAATTTTTCATAGAGTAAATATAATAGTAAAATGCTAAAATAATAGTTGATAAAATTACTTTTGTAATCTAATATCTTAATTAAAGATGTTAATTTTGATAGGGGGTACATTGAGGAATGTTTAATGAAAGAGAAGCTTTGCGCTTGCGGTTAGAACAATTAAATGAAGCTGAAGTGAAAGTCATTCGTGAATATCAAATTGAACGTGATAAAATATACGCAAAATTAAGAGAGCTGGACAGAAATGGAAGCCCTTCCGAAATCAAAAAGGATTTCCGTTCTGAAAAAAAACCTGACTCTCTGCCGGTTCTCGCTGAGCTTGCGGCTCAGGAAATCAGAAGCTATCAGCCGCAATCACAGCAGCAGTCTGTTCAGCCTCAGCTTCAATCTATTTCCTCTCTTCCTGCCGGTATACCAGACGGAACAACACGAAGAAGAAGAGGAACGGCAAGACCGGGATCAAAAGCAGCTAAGCTGCGTGAAGCTGCTATTAAAACATTAAAACGCCACAACGCGGCGATTAAGAGCTCGGAGCTTCAAAAAGAGATTGAAAAAGAAAGCGGTCTTGAAATCCCTAATATGACAACGTTTATGCAAAGCTTAATTAAAATGTACCCGGAAGTGAAAAAGCCATATCGCGGGCAGTACATTTTAGAGGGTGAAATCGAATCTGCAGAATCAGCAAATGAATAAATATAAAGAAAAACTGCTTGGCATCGCTCAAGCAGTTTTTTTATTGAGGTTTTTTCTGTGAAGGTTTGTTTTCTTTTTCAAGATTAAGCTTATACACCCACTTTTGATAAGGCTTTTCTTCAGCGGCTCTGTTTTTCAGCTCTTCGATTGTATGGCTCTTGGCCTGGTCTGATGATTGGGCGTGGGCAAGCTGTTTTTGAAGCACATGTATCTGTTTGGTGACATCTTCAAGGATGGTCTCTACATGATTTGGCTGCGCGTAGACCGCTGGAGCTTCTTCTTCCGTTTTTTCTTTTTGTTTCGTGCCGCCATCAATATCGGCAAAATGAGAAGCAATCCAGGCATCGCTTTCATCAAGCTGCCGTTTATACGATATAATAGTTTCGTGAAATAATTTTTCTTTCGTTTTTTCTATGTCTAGCAGTCTTTCTTTCGTTTCTATGATTCGATCTTTCATATGATCAACTTCTATTTTAATATGTTTTAGCTGATATTCTTTTTCTACCATTTGCTCTTTTAGACGCCCGTTTTCGGCTTTTATCAATTCGGCTTGCTGTTTTGCCTGAAGCAGTGCATTTTGTTCCTGCTCAATTGAGGCTTGAAGTTCGCTGATCCGTTTATGAAGATTTTTATTTTCTTCTTCGATTTTGACTTTAGCAATATGAAGTTTATGTTTTTCTTCGATTTCGGCTCTGCGTTTATAGGTTTCAGCAGATAGAAGCTCCTGCAAAACAACGATTTTATCAAGCAGTTCAGCTCTTATTTGGTGCAGGGTTTGGCTGGTGTGGGAGGCATGTTTTTCTTTTGTTGACATATGTGTTAATTCGGCAGACAGCTGCTGGAGCTTTTCTTTCATATCGTTATTTTCTTTGAGCAGTTTGTTATTTTTCTGATGAAAGTAGCTTGCTTCAAGTTCAGAAATCAGCTTATGGCACCTTGAAAGCTCGGATTTTAAATAAAGGTTCTCCTGAGACACGTCGTGGAAAAAAGGACCTGATCTTTTCATTCGAACCATCTCCCTCATGATGTTAACACTACAATATGCAAATACTGAACAGCTATTCCTCTTTAATAAACAGACAAGCAGTAGCGTTGAGCCTTTGCTTTTGCTATGCTTTTAACGAAACTAGAGGTGAGATGATATGAAGCATGTAAACGTACTGCTGGCAGGGGGAGCCTCGCGGCGATTTGGAGAACCGAAGGCGTTTGTCAAATGGAAGGGCAGGATGCTTTACGAATGCGCTAAAGAAGCACTTGGAGAACAAACGGTTATCATCAGCCGTCCCGAATTTATTGATAGATTTCAAGAAAACGGTGAAAATGAAGTGTATCAAGATGCTGAGCCATTTCAAGGCATGGGGCCATTGGCTGGTATATATACCGCTTTTAAAAAGACAGACGGTGATCTTTATACTGTTCTTTCCTGTGACACACCGCTGATACAAAGAAGGACGATGCTGGAGCTCAAACGTCTAATGACTGCCGGTGCGGACGCGGTAGTCCCAATTTCAGACGGACAAGTGCAGCCATTGATTGCGATTTACCACAAACGTATCATGCCAGTTCTATACGATCAGCTTTCTGAGAAGAGGTTGAGAACATCAGATTTATTAGGCAGAATTTCGGTTTGTTACGTACAGGCTGAAAATATCGGAGCAAACCCGGCAGAGTTTATCAACATTAATACACGTGATGATTTTAGCTGTTTGGAAGAAAAATCGAACTCCCTCAAGCGGGACTGACGGGGCAATAACATGATAAGATGACATAAAAGATAAGGAGAACAGGTTTGATGGAGGAACGTTATTCACGGCAAATCAGATTTAAGCAAATTGGGGAAGAGGGTCAGAAAAGACTGGCAGACAGCCATGTGCTGATTGTCGGAGCGGGAGCGCTCGGCACTTCAGGAGCTGAAGGGCTTTCGAGAGCGGGAGTCGGTACGATTACCATTATTGACCGTGACTATGTGGAGTGGAGCAATCTTCAAAGGCAGCAGCTTTATACAGAAAGCGATGCCAAACTCCGCATGCCGAAAGCCATGGCTGCCAAAGAGCATCTATCAGCGATTAACAGCGAGATACATATTGAGGCGTATGTTACCGAAGGAACAGCCGAAACGCTTGAGCCGCTGATTGAAAAAGCAGATATCGTAATCGACGCGACAGATAATTTTGAAACCCGCATGCTGATAAACGACCTTGCCCAGAAAACAAAGACACCTTGGGTCTATGGCGCCTGTGTAAGCAGCCAGGGAATGTTCATGACTGTCATTCCCGGAGAAACCCCTTGTCTGTCTTGTTTGTTTGAGCAAATTCCTGTTGGCGGGGCGACGTGTGATACTGCCGGCATTATTCCGCCTGCTGTGCATATCGTTTCAGCATATCAGCAGGCTGAGGCATTAAAGCTGTTAACCGGCCAAATAGAAGCAATACAGCGGGGTTTTGTGACATTTGATGTCTGGAACAATTCGCATATGAAGATTAACGTTAATCATGTACGCCGTGAGGATTGCCCATCTTGCGGAGCAAATGCGGTATATCCTTATCTTCAGGATTGGAATACACCAAAAGCTGCTGTATTATGCGGCCGTGATACAGTGCAGGTAAGGTCAGAATCATTAAAAAGAATCCCGAAACAGGAACTCATTAAGCGGCTGAAAACAATCGGCAAGGTCGAGGCTAATGCGTTTTTGCTGCATATTTTTTACGAGGATTTCAGAATTGTCATTTTCAATGACGGACGGGCACTGGTGCATGGAACAAATGATGTGAAAGAAGCCAACTCCGTGTTGGCAAGAGTGATTGGACTGTAACAACAGGAGGGGTCAGAATGCTGGAGAAAAGAACACCGATACCGGTAGACGAGGCAGTTCGGCGTGTCTGCCATTTTCAAAAACAAGGTGAAACAGAATGGGTGGCGCTTGAAGACAGCCTTCACCGGTTTTTAGCCGAAGATATAACTGCGGATCACCACGTCCCTGCGTTTGACCGTTCGCCATACGATGGTTTTGCTGTCAGAGCGTGCGATACGGCAGATGCATCACGTGAAAACCCAGTTCGGTTTGAAGTTATTGACCATATTGGAGCTGGGGCAGTATCTGAAAAAGAACTTGGCCCGTTTCAGGCCGTGCGGATTATGACTGGTGCGCAAATCCCTGAAGGGGCAGATGCAGTCGTCATGATTGAACTGACTCAAACCTTTGAGGAGAATGGGAAGTCATTTATGTCTTTAAAACGCCGCTTTCAGACGGGGGATAATATTTCAAAAACAGGTGAGGACGCTCAAAAAGGGAGTGTTTTACTGAGAAAGGGTACCCGGGTGACACCAGGAGTGACGGCTCTTTTGGCAACCTTCGGATACGCATCTGTGCCTGTCGTGAGAAAGCCTGTAGTCGGGATTATCGCAACCGGTACCGAATTGCTGAATGTCAGTGATCCGCTGGAACCGGGAAAAATCCGCAACAGCAATGCGAGTATGGTATATGCGCAAGCGATAGAAGCAGGCGCAACACCGCTTTATTTAGGGAAAATCTCTGATGAACTGGATAAAAGCTTTGATGCAATTAAAGAAGCGATGAAAAAGGTGGATTTCCTGATCACAACGGGCGGTGTGTCAGTCGGTGACTTTGACTTTTTGCCTGCGATCTATGAAAAACTCGGAGCGGACGTGCTGTTTAATAAAGTTGCCATGCGCCCGGGCAGCGTGACAACGGTGGCGCATGCAAACGATATGCTGCTGTTTGGCCTTTCAGGTAATCCGTCGGCATGCTATGTCGGTTTTGAACTGTTTGTCAAACCGATAATCCAGACATGGCTGCTCAATGAAACACCGCATTCAATTTGTGCGGAAGCTGTTTTGACCAAGGATTTTCCGAAGCCGAACCCATTTACCCGATTTGTTCGTGCGCTCGTGCACCATCAGGAAGGGAAGCTGTTGGCGACACCCGTCGGATTAGATAAGTCGAGCTCTGTCACATCACTTGCAGATGCCAATGCATTTATTATCCTGCCGGGCGGCACGCGAGGCTACGAAACTGGCAGAACGGTTCAAGTGCTGCTCATCAGAGAAGAGAATGGAAGTGAATGGCCTTGGTCCGTCCTTTCCCGATCGTCCAAGTTGTAGGATTTCAAAACAGCGGGAAAACAACGTTTATTGAGCGCATTCTTGAAAAAGCCTCTGAACAGGGAGTCCATTTGGGCTGCCTGAAGCATCATGGTCACGGCGGTGAACCGCAAACGCTCACGGAAGGAAAAGACACGGACCGTTACAAGGCGGCAGGTGCTGATGTAACAGCGGTAGAAGGTGCTGGTGTGTTACAGCTGACTGCCCGCCGCAATTGGGATTTGGCACGGCTGATCGAGTTATACCAATTTCTCGAAACAGATTGTCTTCTGATTGAAGGCTTTAAAAAAGCCCCTTATCCTAAAGTGGTTATCCTAAGTGAAAAGGAAGATCTGGAAGCGCTGCAAGCAGTAAATATAATCGCCATCATCTATAGAAAAAAAGAGCATATGACAGAGCATCAGGGATTACCCGTTTTTCATGCGGATGATCCGGTTGCCGTGGATTTTGTGCTTTCACAGCTGAAGGGGGAATCTGCATAATGGAACGGTTTGAGATTACGAAAACACCCATTAATACTGAAGACATCATCAAAAAAGTGGAGAAACGGGAAGCAGGAGCCATTACGACATTTATTGGTACGGTTCGGGAATGGACAAACGGAAAAAGAACGGTTCGGCTTGAATATGAGGCATATGAACCGATGGCCGTGCAAATGCTTGCTCAAATCGGCGCTGAAATCGAAGAAAAATGGGAAGGTGCCTCAGCTGCGATCACGCACCGTATAGGTGTGCTCGATGTCGGTGAAGCAGCGGTAGTGATTGCTGTATCTTCTCCCCATCGAAAAGCCGCATATGAAGCCAATGAGTATGCGATTGAACGCATTAAACAGATTGTGCCGATTTGGAAAAAAGAAATTTGGGAAGACGGTGAGCAATGGATCGGCGACCAGCTAGAAACAACAGCTTATCCGAACGGAAAACCAGACCTAAGCGAGGGAGAGCAGCATGATTAAAATTCTTTTATTTGCAGGGCTTGCTGAACAGGCCGGTACACAAGCAATAGAAATAGATATGGAACAAGCAACCACAGATGAAATAAAAGCGAGTCTAAAAGAACAATACGGTCTTGAATCTATTGATACGGCTATGATTGCCGTTAACGAAAGCTATGTAAAAGAAAATACCTCTGTATCTTCAGGTGACACGGTAGCCATCATACCGCCGGTCAGCGGGGGATGAAAACCGGACGGCATTTCAGCCGTCCGGTTTTCTGTATTTCATTGGCATATCCCCAAGTATCCCCAGCATACAATGATTTTCTGTAAGCGTTTATTCTACATATGGTACTCCCTATAAAGTAAGAGACTCATTCCATAATTAGACTGAAATTTTGAAAAATAATAGAAATTTATTACGGGTATCGATATAGTAAAGATGATAAATGTTGGAAAGGTGCTGGATATGGAGACATTTAAAAGATTAAAAATGTATTATTGGCCGTATAGAAAAGTGTTTATGTGGTCGCTTCTAGCCATGCTTTTGATGACTGCAATTACTGTCGTTTATCCGATTATCCTGCAAATTACGATTGATGAGATCGTGTTGGGACGGCAGTATCAGCTTGCGGCGTGGGTCAGCTTAGGATTTATTGCGGTAATGGTTTTGAAAGGAACGGCTACCTTTTTTCATCAGTATTTAGGTGATATGTTCGGGATCAAATCCGTTTATCGGCTGAGAAATGGTCTGTATGAAAAACTGCAGCGGCTTTCTTTTTCTTACTATGATAACGCGAAAACAGGAGATTTGATGTCCAGGCTGACTGCTGATGTTGAAGGGCTTCGTTTTTTCTTATCATACGGTCTCGCTGAGCTCATTCGCTTCGGCCTGCTGGTAGCCATCAGCCTGTCGGTTATGTTTTACTATTCTGTTCCTCTCACGCTTGTGACAATAGCTGTTCTGCCATTTCTCGCGGTAGCGGTATACCGGTTTGACAAAAGAGTCCATCCCGCCTTCAGAGGCATCCGCAAATCGTTTGCGAAACTCAATACAAAAGTCCAGGAAAATATCAGCGGCATTAATACGGTTAAATCTCTTTCAAGGGAAGATTTTCAGATCAGCACTTTCAATAAAGCCAATGCAGAATACAGGGCGCAGTATTTACAAACATCATCCATCTGGTCTGCGTATTTCCCTTTAATGGAGTTCATTGGTAACATTTGTATTGTAGCTCTCCTCTCATACGGCGGTTACTTGGTTATGCAAAATCAGCTCAATCCCGGCGAGCTTGTTGCTTTCTTCAGCCTTGTCAATTATATGATGTGGCCGATTATGAACTTAGGTTTTGTCATCAATATGTTCTCTCAAGCAAAAGCGTCAGGGGAACGCCTGCTCGACATTCTGGAAAAAGAAGAAGACATTACAGATCATCCTCAGGCTTTGCATAAACAAAAATTAACCGGAGATGTCCATTTCAAAAATGTTTCTCTTGCATACGGAAAAGAACAAACAAACGCGCTGTGCAATGTAAGCTTTGAGGCAAACAGCGGGAAGGTAATCGGACTGTTGGGCCCGACAGGTTCAGGCAAAAGCTCAGTGACACAGCTTCTCACCAGATTTTACAGTCCTGTTGGCGGAATGATTACCATTGATCACAAACCAATCACAGATTATTCGTTAAAAACCCTTCGCTCCAATATCGGGGTCGTACTTCAAGAATCCTTCCTGTTTTCATCTACGATTAGATCAAATATTTCGTATGGGCGGCCGGATGCCTCAATGGAAGACGTCATCGAAGCGGCAAAAAGGGCGCAGGCTCATAACTTTATTATGGAGCTTCCTGATGGGTATGACACCATGCTGGGAGAGAGGGGAATGGGGCTTTCCGGCGGGCAGAAACAGCGAATTGCCATTGCGAGAGCCATCTGCTTGAACCCGAGCATTTTAATATTGGATGATGCCACAAGTGCAGTAGATATGCAAACGGAGCACAGCATACAGCTTGCCTTAAAAGAAGTCATGAAAAACCGCACAACCTTTATCGTCGCTCACCGCATTTCTTCACTGAAACACGCCGATGAAATTCTCGTTTTTAATAAAGGACGCATTCGTGAAAGGGGAACACATCATGAGCTTCTTGAAAAAGGCGGCTACTATAAAAAGATTTACGATTTGCAATACCGTGATGTCAAAATCATTAATGAACCGCATGAGGTCGGATAGGGAGGGGCCAAATGAAACAAGCGAAAAAACAGGGGATTTTAGAGCGTTTCTATTACTCTTCAGATGAAATCATTGAAAAGCCGTTTAACTGGGCTCAAATGTGGCGGCTGCTGAGCTATGTCAAACCATATCGAAAAACAATTTTGCCGCTTTCTTTTCTCACCGTATTAATTGGCACTGCTGTGAAGCTTGTGATCCCCATTCTGATCGGCGTTTATGTTCTTGATCAAGCGATTACAGGGAGAAACTCGGAGCTGCTGATTCAGCTCATTTTTATTATTAGCGGTTTATATGTCCTCAATTACGCCGCCAATGTGTTAAGAATCAGGTGGATGAATCAGCTTGGCCAGCATGTCATTTACGATTTGCGACAGCATTTATTTACCCATGTGCAGCGCTTATCCCATCGATTTTTTGATCAGCGGTCGGCGGGATCGATCTTAGTCAGGATCATGAATGATATTAACTCTCTTCAGGAGCTCTTTACAAGCGGAGTCATCAATTTGTTGACCGACTTGCTGCTTCTGGCCGGCGTGATTATCATTTTGTTTACGCTGAGCCCTGAGCTGACTATAGCCATCATGGTGACATTGCCGATTATGTTTTTTATTTCAACAAGTCTCAGAAAAAAAATACGCCGATCCTGGCAAACGGTACGGCTGAAGCAATCGAAGCTCAACTCTCATCTAAATGAAAGCATTCAGGGCATCCGGGTCACACAGGCATTTACGCAGGAAGAAGAAAACATGGCGTATTTTGACGGTGTCAATCAGGAGAACTACGAATCATGGCGGGAAGCAACTAGAAAAAATGCCATGTTCCGTCCGCTGGTAGAAATGACGAATGCGATTGGGACGGCTGTCTTGATTTGGTATGGAGCCACACTCATCATGAATGAAACCATTACGATTGGCGTCTTCGTTTCTTTTGCTTTCTATCTGGGAATGTTTTGGGAACCAATTTCGAGACTGGGTCAGGTCTATAATCAGCTGTTAATGGGGATGGCATCATCAGAACGGATTTTTGAGTTTCTGGACGAACAGCCAAATGTCAAGGAGAAGCCGAATGCCATTCATAAGGAAAAGATAAATGGGGAGATCAGTTTTGAAGAGGTTGAATTTTCGTATGATGAAAAACGAAAAGCCCTTCACGCCGTTTCTTTCTCTATTCCTGCAGGCTCGATGCTTGCGCTTGTCGGGCATACAGGGAGCGGGAAGACGACGATTGCCAATTTAATCAGCCGATTTTATGATGCGACCGGAGGCACCATTAAAATAGACGGTATACCGATTAAGGATCTTTCCCTTGCCAGTCTGCGCTCTCAAATCAGCATTGTCCTGCAAGATACATTTATTTTCTCTGGGACCATCATGGAAAATATTCGTTTTGGAAGGCCAAATGCTTCGGATGAAGAGGTGATGAAAGCGTCCCAAGCGGTCGGAGCGGATGAGTTTATTTCCGATTTAGCGGAAGGATACGCAACAGAGGTGGAGGAAAGGGGCAGCGTACTGTCTGCCGGTCAGCGTCAGCTCATTTCCTTTGCAAGAGCATTGCTCGCCGATCCGGCTATTATCATCCTTGACGAAGCAACGGCAAGCATTGATACAGAGACAGAAGTAAAAATTCAGCAAGCGTTAAAAACGCTTCTGAAAGGGCGTACAGCAGTGATGATCGCTCACAGATTGTCTACGATCCGCGACGCCGACCGCATCATTGTTCTTGATCACGGCAGGAAAATAGAAGAAGGGAACCATGATCAGCTGCTCGCTAAAGGAGGCATTTATGCCGAGCTTGTGAAAGCGCAATACAGCACAGCGATAGAATAATATGAAAAGCCTTCAATATTGAAGGCTTTTGGAAATTTATTAGAAAAACATGAAACTTTTTGATATCCTTCCCGTACTATTTGTTAGATATTCTCAAGGAGGTTTTGAAATGGAAACGAATGTAGAAAAAAACAGCGGAACGGCGACTGAAAAGCCTTCACTTTTAGGAGTAATCACAAGTCCGTCCGTTCAATTTGAAAGAATAAGAGAAAGGCCGGCTGTGTGGGGACCGCTTTTGATTGTTGCAGCAATTATCATCGTCGGTGCCGTGCTGCAATCACTCGGTACGGATTATAGTGAGCTTTTGAAAAGCCAGGATACGCAAGGGCTATCTGCTGAACAAATGGAAACTGTCGCAACAATAACCAAAGTTGGCGGAATGGCAGGCGCTATTATCGGCGGTATCGCAGCATTATTTATTGCCCCTCTTATTTATTGGCTCTGTGTAAAAGTATCAGGCGGTGTTACGTCATATAAAAAAATGCTTTCTCTCGGCCTGTTTGTCTCTTTGATTAGCAGTCTCGGATTATTGGTTAATGGAATCGTTGCTTTTACGACTGACGTGAATCCTCTTTACAGCACGACGTCACTGGCAGGGATTATCCCATCTGACGGGGCTCTTGCCAGCGTGTTAAATACCTTTGAAATTTTCAGCATCTGGAGCTTTGTATTATTAGCAATCGGACTTCACAAAACGGGAGGCATCTCCAAAAAAGCCGGGTGGATTTCAGCAATCATTCTATTCGGAATTTTAGTTGTATTTTCATTCTTTTCAGGTTTAATCAATTCTGTGGCGGGTGCATAAGCTCATGAAAAAAGTCTGGATCGGAATTGGAATCGCAGTTATAGTCGCTCTTTTTGTTGGAATCAATATATACCGGTCTGCCGCTCCAACAAGCGGCAGCGCCGGCAAGGAGATACAGACGGGGAGCGTTGAAGAAAATGAAATCTCATCAACGGTTATGGTTCCTGGCACGCTAAAATTTTCAAATGAACAGTATGTCTTTTATGAAGTGGATAAAGGGACATTAGAAGACATTAAAGTTAAGGAAGGCGATAAAGTTAAAAAGGGCACGCCTTTAGTCACCTATACAAATGAGCAGCTGAGCCTGGAAAAAGAACAGAACCAGTTAACGTCTGAATCCAACCGGCTTCAAATTGACCAAATTCAAGAAAAGTTAAAAGCCTTAGACAGCAAAGAAAGAGAACTGGAAAAACAGGTAGGAAAGAAAGAAGCAGAAAAACAAATCGAATCTGAACGAACAGAGCTTCAAATGCAGAAAAAAACAGCGGAGATCGAATTAAAACAAACCGAGCTTCAGCGACAGTCACTTGCCAACCGGGTATCAGATTTAGAAGTGAAAAGCGAAATTGAAGGCACCGTTATTTCTGTCAACCAAGAAGCGGCATCCAAAAAGTCAGATATTCAAGAGCCTGTCATACATATCGGCAACCCAAAAGACCTTGTCGTCTCAGGGAAATTGTCTGAATACGATACATTGAAAGTCAAAAAAGGCCAGAAGGTCACACTCACTTCAGATGTAATACAGGGTAAAACATGGAAAGGCACGGTTTCCGCAGTCGGGCTTGTTCCGGATCAGCAGGAGAGCGCTGCGGCACAAGGAACAGAACAGGCGGTCCAATACCCGCTTCAAGTGAAAATAAAAGGAAATCTTCCAGAAGGAAAGCCAGGCTTTAAATTTATTATGAACATTGAAACAGATAAGCGGAAAGCAAATACGCTTCCTTCAAAGGCAGTCAAAAAAGAAGATGACCAATATTATGTGTATACAGTAAAAGACGGAAAAGCAAAGCGAGTTGATGTCAAAATCGGCGAAGTGACAGATGACCTGACAGAAATTAAAGAGGGGCTTTCCCAAGATGATCAAGTCATTTTGAATCCATCTGATCAGGTGACTGACGGAATGGAAGTGAAATCTTAAATGATTCAGCTTTCTAATGTGCGAAAAAGCTACCAGATCGGAAAGGAAACGTTTGATGTTCTCCACTCTATTGATTTGGACATTCATCAAGGTGAATATGTCTCGATTATGGGGCCGTCAGGATCAGGGAAATCGACGATCATGAATATTATCGGCTGTCTTGATCGGCCGACTTCCGGTACATATAAATTGGACGGCGAAGACATTTCTTCATATAAAGATAAAGAACTGGCGGCAGTCCGTAACCGGTCCATCGGTTTTGTATTTCAGCAATTTCAGCTTCTTCCGCGGCTGAACGCAAAAAAAAATGTCGAGCTGCCGATGATTTATTCCGGGATAGGCAAAAAGGAACGTCAAGAGCGGGCTGAGAGAGCATTGGAAAAGGTCGGGTTAGCCGATCGAATGCTCCACATGCCCAACGAGCTGTCGGGCGGGCAGAAGCAGCGGGTGGCGATTGCGAGGGCGATCGTGAATGAGCCGAAATTGATTTTAGCTGATGAACCGACCGGCGCCCTGGATACGAAAACAAGCGAGGCGATTATGGATCAGTTTACAGCATTAAATGCCGAGGGAACGACAATCGTTCTGGTTACTCACGAGCCTGAAGTAGCAGATTGCACGAATCGGATCGTCATGGTGCGTGACGGAAACATTGTTCCTGCCAGCTCCGGACAAAGGAGTGTGGGAGAATGAGCCTGTTAGAAAACATCAGAATGGCTCTAAGCTCTGTTCTTGCCCATAAAATGCGTTCGATCTTAACGATGCTCGGCATTATCATTGGTGTAGGCTCTGTCATTGTTGTCGTTGCGGTAGGACAGGGCGGCGAGCAAATGCTGAAGCAGTCGATCAGCGGCCCGGGAAATACTGTGGAGCTGTACTATATGCCTAGCGACGAGGAGCTTGCAAGCAACCCGAACGCCGCAGCTGAATCTACGTTTACAGAAAACGATATTAAAGGTTTAAAAGGAATAGAAGGCATTAAACAAGTCGTTGCTTCGACTTCTGAAAGTATGAAAGCGCGTTATCACGAAGAAGAAACCGATGCTACGGTTAACGGAATAAATGATGGATACATGAATGTCAATTCTTTAGAAATCGAAAGCGGCAGAACATTTACCGACAATGACTTTCTCGCGGGGAATAGAGCCGGAATCATCTCTCAAAAGATGGCTGAAGAACTGTTCGATAAAACCTCCCCTTTAGGTGAAGTTGTCTGGATAAACGGACAGCCCGTTGAAATTATCGGCGTGCTGAAAAAAGAAACAGGCTTGCTTTCTTTCGGTTTAAGTGAAATGTATGTGCCATTTAATATGATGAAATCCTCTTTTGGCACAAGTGATTTCAGTAACGTATCATTGCAGGTCGAATCAGCAGACGACATAAAATCGGCTGGAAAAGAAGCGGCACAGCTGGTAAATGACAATCATGGCACAGAGGATTCGTATCAAGTGATGAACATGGAAGAGATTGCGGCCGGAATTGGCAAAGTAACGGCAATTATGACGACGATTATCGGCTCAATTGCAGGTATTTCCCTTTTGGTCGGCGGAATCGGTGTCATGAATATTATGCTCGTATCAGTCACAGAACGGACGCGGGAAATCGGAATCAGAAAATCACTTGGTGCGACGAGAGGACAGATTCTGACTCAGTTTTTAATTGAATCAGTCGTATTGACGCTGATTGGCGGACTTATCGGGATTGGTATTGGATACGGAGGGGCCGCGCTTGTTTCAGCCATTGCGGGCTGGCCGTCACTCATATCCTGGCAGGTTGTATGCGGGGGCGTGCTGTTCAGTATGCTCATTGGTGTTATTTTCGGCATGCTTCCTGCAAATAAAGCCGCAAAGCTTGATCCCATTGAAGCGCTGCGTTATGAGTAGCCTCATGCAACATGCATGAGGTTTTTTATGTTTAGTGATTTCTACTATGAATATAAAAGACTTTTTTCATTAAAATAAGAAAAAAATGTCGTACAATTGTCCTTATTTTTGTCGAATTTACAGTTTACAAACCCTATAGACATACGTTAATATGGAGAAACGTGAAAGATTTTGATAGTTATTGAATGAATTTGAATGATTTTAGTTGCCTAAACCGAAAATAGCGTTTACAATGAAATTGTATTCAAAATGAATACGTTTTCATTAGGAGGTGAAGCATGCTAACTCCTGAACGGCATCAATTGATTATTGATCAAATAGAAAAGCATGATGTGGTAAAGATTCAAGAGCTTATAAATCTGACTAATGCTTCTGAATCAACAATCAGAAGAGATTTATCGACACTTGAAGAACGCGGTTTTTTAAAGCGCGTTCATGGTGGAGCGGCCAAGCTTTCCGATATCAGACTTGAACCCGATATGCTTGAAAAATCATCCAAAAACCTTCACGATAAACTGAAGATTGCTGAAAAAGCAGCTTCTCTTTTAGAAGAAGGGGATTGCATTTACCTTGATGCAGGCACGACGACATTGCACATGATTGATTTTATGGATAAAACCAAAGATATTGTCGTTGTCACAAACGGGGTAATGCATATCGATGCATTAATAAGGAAAGAAATTTCTTTTTATCTGCTTGGAGGATACGTAAAGCACAGAACGGGCGCGATTATTGGAGGCGCTTCACTGATTGCCATGGACCAGTACAGATTTGACAAGAGTTTTCTGGGGACAAACGGTGTCCATACAGAGGCTGGATTCACAACGCCGGACCCTGATGAGGCCCTTTTAAAACAGAAAGCGATCAAACAGGCAAAACACGCTTACGTCTTAGCAGACCCTTCGAAGTTCGGAGAAATTTCATTTTCGGCATTCGCCGGAATAGGCGACGCAACAATCATTACGACTGACGCTGAAGAGCTTACATTCGATAATTACCAAGAAAAAACTGTCGTAAAGGTAGTGAAACCATGATTTACACTGTAACACTTAATCCATCTGTCGATTATATTGTTCACGTTGAAGATTTTACTGTAGGAGGCCTGAACCGTTCTTCGTATGATACCAAGTATCCAGGGGGCAAAGGCATCAACGTATCGAGACTGCTGAAAAGACACCATGTGGCGTCTAAAGCGCTCGGATTCGTCGGCGGATTTACCGGAGAATATATCAAAACATTTTTACGGGAAGAAAACCTGGAAACAGCTTTTTCTGAAGTAAAAGGGGATACCCGTATCAATGTAAAGCTGAAAACTGGTGATGAAACTGAAATTAACGGGCAGGGACCGACAATTTCGGATGAAGATTTCAAAGCCTTTTTAGAGCAGTTCCAATCTTTGCAAGAGGGAGATATCGTTGTTCTTGCAGGAAGCATTCCATCTTCACTCCCTCACGATACTTATGAAAAAATCGCAGAGGCCTGCAAACAGCAGAACGCACGAGTTGTTCTGGATATCTCAGGCGAGGCTCTTTTGAAAGCAACAGAAATGAAACCATTTTTGATGAAGCCAAATCATCATGAGCTTGGAGAAATGTTCGGCACGGCCATTACATCTGTTGAGGAAGCCGTTCCTTATGGGAAAAAGCTTGTAGAACAAGGCGCTGAACATGTAATCGTATCAATGGCCGGAGACGGAGCGCTTCTGTTTACGAACGAAGCTGTTTATTTTGCTAACGTGCCAAAGGGGAAATTGGTAAACTCAGTCGGAGCAGGGGATTCCGTTGTTGCAGGTTTCCTTGCCGGAATTTCCAAACAGCTGCCGCTTGAAGAAGCATTCCGCTTAGGAGTTACTTCAGGCAGTGCTACCGCGTTCTCTGAAGAACTTGGAACAGAAGAATTTGTCCAGCAGCTTCTTCCTGAAGTTAAGGTCACACGTCTATAGAGGAGGAAACACAAGTGAAAATAACTGAGCTTTTAACGAAGCATACGATAAAGCTTAATATTGAGAGCAAAGAAAAAGAAAATGTTATTGACGAAATGGTCACTGTTCTTGATAAGGCTGGAAAGTTAAATGACCGACAAGCCTATAAAGAAGCCATTTTAAATCGCGAAAGCCAAAGCTCCACGGGTATCGGTGAAGGAATCGCTATCCCCCATGCGAAAACGGCAAGCGTTATCAACCCGGCGATCGCGTTTGGACGTTCAAAAGACGGCGTCGATTATGAATCATTAGACGGCCAGCCGGCTCACTTAGTGTTCATGATCGCGGCGACTGAAGGCGCAAACAACACTCACCTTGAAGCATTGTCAAGACTTTCAACGCTGTTAATGCGTGAAGAAATCCGTAAGCAGCTCCTTGAAGCTGAGTCTGAAGATGCCATCATCGACATTATTAATCAGCACGATAAAGATGATGACGAAGAGGAAGAGGAAGAAGAAGAAGCGGCACCAGCACCTGCCGGAAAAGGAAAAATTTTAGCGGTTACTGCATGCCCGACAGGTATTGCCCATACATTCATGGCTGCGGATGCCCTTAAAGAAAAAGCGAAAGAGCTTGGTGTGGAAATTAAGGTCGAAACAAATGGGTCAAGCGGCATTAAGCACAAGCTCACTGCCCAAGAAATCGAAGATGCACCTGCAATCATTGTCGCAGCGGACAAGCAGGTTGAAATGGAACGTTTTAAAGGCAAGCGAGTACTTCAAGTTCCTGTAACGGCGGGTATCAGACGTCCGCAAGAGCTTATCGAAAAAGCGATGAATCAAGATGCGCCGATTTATCAAGGCAGCGGCGGCGGTTCAGCAGCTTCAAACGACGATGAAGAAGCGAAAGGCAAGTCTGGAAGCGGTATCGGAAACGCGTTTTATAAGCACCTGATGAGCGGTGTCAGCAACATGCTTCCGTTCGTAGTCGGCGGCGGTATTCTCGTTGCGATTTCATTCTTCTGGGGAATTCACTCTGCTGATCCGAATGATCCTAGCTACAACACGTTTGCAGCAGCATTAAACTTTATCGGCGGCGACAATGCATTAAAACTGATTGTTGCAGTTCTGGCCGGTTTCATTGCGATGAGTATTGCAGATCGTCCTGGTTTTGCGCCTGGTATGGTCGGCGGATTTATGGCAACTCAAGCGAATGCTGGATTCTTAGGCGGCTTAATTGCCGGATTCCTTGCCGGTTATGTCGTGATTTTACTGAAGAAAGTATTTACGTTTATCCCTCAGTCACTTGATGGATTAAAACCTGTTTTGATTTACCCGCTGTTCGGTATTTTTATCACTGGCGTATTAATGCAATTTGTCGTCAATACACCTGTAGCGGCATTTATGAATTTCTTAACAAACTGGCTTGAAAGCCTTGGTACTGGAAACCTTGTGTTAATGGGTATTATCTTGGGCGGCATGATGGCGATCGATATGGGCGGCCCGCTTAATAAAGCAGCCTTTACGTTCGGTATCGCCATGATCGATGCAGGCAACTATGCGCCTCATGCAGCAATCATGGCCGGCGGTATGGTTCCTCCGCTTGGTATCGCACTTGCAACAACCATTTTCAGAAACAAATTCACTCAGCGTGACCGTGAAGCTGGTATTACATGCTATTTCATGGGAGCTGCTTTCGTAACAGAGGGAGCGATCCCATTTGCTGCGGCTGATCCGCTTCGCGTCATACCAGCTGCTGTAGTCGGTGCAGCTGTTGCCGGCGGATTAACTGAATTCTTCCGTGTAACGCTTCCAGCCCCTCATGGAGGAGTATTCGTAGCTTTCATTACAAACCATCCGATGCTTTACCTTTTAAGTATCGTGATCGGTGCTGTCGTGATGGCAATTATCCTCGGTATCGTCAAAAAACCTGTTACAGAAAAATAAGAAAAAAAGCGTCCTTGGTTCGAAAGGACGCTTTTTCTTATCCGGCCGGCAGGGAGCGCGGTTAAGTTATGTATTTTATTCTTTTTTATGATAAAGTAAAAGAAGAGAAACAACTGACATAGCAATTGTCTAGGAGGAAACACTTTGACCGAGGAAAAAAATACGAATACTGAGAAAACGGCGAAGAAAAAAACCAATACGTACCTGGAATGGGGTAAAGCGATTGTCATCGCTGTTCTGCTGGCTCTCCTGATCCGTCACTTTTTGTTTGAACCGTATTTAGTTGAAGGTTCATCTATGTATCCCACATTACATGACGGAGAAAGGCTGTTTGTGAATAAAACAGTCAACTATATCGGCGAGCTGAAGCGCGGAGATATCGTTATTATCAACGGTGAAACTTCTAAAATCCATTATGTAAAAAGATTGATCGGAAAGCCTGGAGAAACCGTTCAAATGAAGGATGACACGCTTTATATAAACGGTAAAAAAGTAGCCGAGCCTTACTTGTCTAAAAACAAGAAGGAAGCAGAAAAACTTGGTGTCAGTCTGACAGGAGACTTTGGACCGGTTAAGGTTCCGAAAGGCAAATACTTTGTCATGGGAGATAACCGGCTAAATTCTATGGACAGCCGAAACGGGCTGGGACTGATCGCGGAAGATCGAATTGTCGGCACATCGAAGTTTGTCTTTTTCCCGTTTAACGAAATGCGTCAAACAAAATAAAAACGCCTTGCTGGCCTTTGGACAGCAGGCGTTTTTATTTTGAAAAAGAAGCGACTAATGCAATGCATAAAACCGTGATGAACACTGAACCGATAATAGCTAGCACACTGAAGAAAAGGTGAACCTGTTTGTTCTCTTTTCCGCGCTTTTCTAAAAGCCGTTTAGAAAAAATGTGCGAAAATATGTAAATAAGGGCTATGCCTATATATAAGCCGATATCTTTGGCGGTAAAGCCTGTTACGGCAAGGTAAAAGCCCGTAAAAAAGATCAGTAAGCAATATTCAGTAAGTGTTAAAAGCCTCAACGTGTTCCTCCATGAGAGTGTGTAATTTTCCAGGCGGATGCATTCTCTCTCTTTAATTTTAACACAGCTGGCTGGTTTGGGTGTACAAGTGTTTTCTCTCTGTTTTATCAGGGAATCATTTCTCTTGCCCTGCATTCATGGTATACTTTTATTGATGATAGACATGATGGAGGATAATAAATGATTGCTGTAAATAATGTAAGCTTGCGGTTTGCGGATCGCAAGTTATTTGAAGATGTTAATATTAAATTTACCCCAGGCAACTGCTATGGGTTAATTGGTGCAAACGGTGCCGGTAAATCAACGTTTCTAAAGGTGCTGTCAGGCGAAATCGAGCCTCAGACAGGCGACGTGCATATGAGTCCTGGCGAGCGTCTTGCCGTCTTGAAGCAGAACCATTTTGAGTACGAAGAGTATGAAGTGCTGAAAGTGGTCATTATGGGCCACAAACGCCTGTATGAAGTCATGCAGGAGAAAGACGCTATTTACATGAAGCCTGATTTCTCAGATGAGGATGGGATTCGTGCTGCTGAGCTAGAAGGTGAATTTGCGGAACTGAACGGTTGGGAAGCGGAAAGTGAAGCTGCGATCCTGTTAAAAGGTCTTGGTATCTCAGAAGATCTGCACACAAAAAAGATGGCAGACCTCGGCGGTTCGGAGAAGGTAAAAGTTCTCTTGGCACAGGCATTATTCGGCAAGCCGGATGTTCTGCTGCTCGATGAGCCGACGAACCACCTGGACCTTCAGGCAATCCAGTGGCTTGAAGAGTTTCTGATTAACTTTGAAAACACAGTTATTGTCGTATCCCATGACCGTCACTTCTTAAATAAAGTATGTACGCACATTGCCGACCTTGATTTTAACAAAATTCAAATCTATGTCGGAAACTATGATTTCTGGTACGAGTCAAGCCAACTGGCGTTAAAGCTTTCTCAAGAAGCGAACAAGAAAAAAGAAGAGCAGATTAAACAGCTTCAAGAGTTTGTCGCTAGATTCAGCGCCAATGCGTCTAAATCTAAGCAGGCTACATCAAGAAAGAAACTTCTCGAAAAAATCACGCTGGATGATATTAAACCGTCTTCCCGCCGCTATCCTTATGTTAACTTCACGCCGGAACGGGAAATCGGAAATGATGTTCTTCGCGTGGAAGGCTTAACAAAAACAATCGATGGCGTAAAGGTGCTTGACAATGTCAGCTTTATTATGAATCGAGAAGATAAAATTGCTTTCACTGGCCGAAACGAACTTGCTGTTACTACGCTGTTTAAAATCATTTCCGGGGAAATGGAAGCTGACAGCGGAACGTTTAAATGGGGTGTTACCACATCTCAGGCGTATTTTCCAAAAGACAACAGCGAATATTTCGAAGGCAGTGATCTGAACCTTGTAGACTGGCTTCGCCAATATTCTCCACACGACCAAAGTGAGAGCTTTTTACGCGGTTTCTTAGGACGCATGCTGTTCTCCGGAGAGGAAGTCCACAAAAAAGCAAACGTACTCTCCGGGGGAGAAAAGGTCCGCTGTATGCTGTCGAAAGCGATGCTTTCTGGCGCCAATATTTTAATTTTGGATGAGCCGACCAACCATTTAGACCTAGAGTCCATTACAGCGCTCAATAACGGCTTAATCAGCTTTAAAGGCGCTATGCTGTTTACTTCCCATGACCATCAGTTTGTGCAGACCATTGCCAACAGAATTATAGAAATTACACCTAACGGCATCGTCGATAAGCAAATGAGCTATGACGAGTTCCTTGAAAATGCTGATGTGCAGAAAAAATTGACTGAACTATACGCGGAATAAAAAAGCAGAGATTTCTCTGCTTTTTTTGATACCTAAATATGAAAGGAGATCACAATATGAAATTTTTAGTTGTCGGAGCAGGTGGAGTAGGCGGGTATATTGGCGGACGGCTTGCAGAGAAAGGAAATGATGTGACATTTCTCGTGCGCCAAAAAAGAGCTGAGCAGCTGAAAGAAACCGGGCTTGTCATCCATAGTGAAAAAGGGAATGTATCATTTCAGCCCGAACTAATCAGTGCTGGAGAAACAGGGCAATTTGATGTCGTTATCATTGCTTCTAAAGCATACTCACTTGGTCAAGTGATAGAGGATGTTAAACCATTTATCCATCAGGAATCTGTCATTATCCCTTTCTTAAACGGGTACCGCCACTATGAGCAGCTATTTGCGGCATTTTCAAAAGAACAGGTGCTGGGCGGCCTGTGTTTTATAGAAAGTGCTTTAGACAACAAAGGAGAAATTCATCATACGAGCGCATCACATCGTTTTGTATTTGGAGAATGGAACGGCGAGCGTACGGAGCGAATAAGAGCGCTTGAAGAGGCATTTTCAGGTGTGAAGGCTGAAGTCATCATTAGCGGGCATATCGAGAAGGACATTTGGAAAAAGTATCTCTTTATTGCAGCGCAAGCGGGGATCACAACGTTATTTCAACGACCGCTTGGCCCAATCCTCGCCACAGAAGCCGGACGTCACACGGCTCAAACTCTTATTGGGGAAATTTGCGCTGTTTTACGAAAAGAAGGTGTTCCGGCTGATCCGGCTCTTGAGGAAGAGAGCTTTCGTACGATGACCAGCATGTCTTACCATATGAAGTCCTCCATGCTTCGGGATATGGAAAACGGCAAAACGACAGAAGGCGACCACCTGCATGGATTTTTGCTTGAAAAAGCAAAACGTTTATCTCTCGCAGCACCAGTATTAGAAACCGTTTATGCGAATCTGCAAATGTATGAAGCAGAAAAATAAAAAAAGGAGGCGAAAAAGCCTCCTTTTATTTACTTAAAAAGCCCAATTTCCGTTTCTGAAGATAGGCTCTCTTTTCCCGTCTGCCGTAATTCCGTCAATATTCATATCCTTAGAACCGATCATAAAGTCCACGTGTGTAATGCTTTCATTTAGGCCTTCTTTGACAAGCTCTTCACGAGACATCTGCTTTCCGCCTTCAATATTAAAGGCATAGGCGCTTCCGATCGCCAAATGATTTGACGCGTTTTCATCAAACAGCGTGTTATAGAAAAGAATGTTTGATTGTGATATAGGCGAATCGTAAGGAACAAGTGCCACTTCACCTAAATAGTGAGAACCTTCATCTGTTTCCACCAGTTCTTTTAAAATATCCTCACCTTTTTCAGCTTTAATGTCGACTATACGGCCATTTTCAAACGTCAGGGTGAAATTTTCAATAATATTTCCGCCGTAGCTTAATGGTTTTGTGCTTGATACCACTCCGTCAACCCCGTCTTTTTGCGGCAGCGTGAACACTTCTTCTGTCGGCATATTGGCCATAAACTCATGGCCGCTTTCATTCACACTTCCCGCACCTGCCCAAACATGCTTCCTAGGCAGCTTAATTGTTAAATCAGTTCCTTCAGCTTGATAATGTAAGGCAGCGTAATGTCTCTCGTTCAAATGGTCAACTTTTTCATGAAGATTTTGGTCATGATTGATCCACGCCTGAACCGGGTTGTCTTCATTTACGCGCGTCGCTTTAAAAATTTCTTCCCACAGAAGGTGGATCGCTTCCTCCTCTGATTTGCCAGGAAACACCTTGTGAGCCCAGCCTGCTGATGCCGCACCTACGACAGTCCAGCTGACTTTGTCTGATTGAATATATTGTCTGTATGTATGTAATGCTTTGCCTGCTGCTTTTTGGAATGCCGCAATCCGTTTGGAATCTATACCTTTTAGCAAGTCTGGGTTTGACGACACAACAGAAATGAAAGCAGCTCCATTTTTTGCAAGCTCTTCTCTGCCTTTTGCTTCCCATTCAGGATATTCTTCAAATGCTTCAAACGGCGCTAGTTCGTATTTTAATTTGGCGACTTCGTCATCCTGCCAATTCACGGAGACGTTTTTTGCGCCCTTTTCATATGCGTGTTTTACAATTAAACGAACAAAATCCCGGACGTCTGTTGAAGCATTGACGACTACATACTGGCCTTTTTGGACATTAACGCCGACTTCTACCGCCAGCTGTGCATATGTATTTAATTTCTGTGAAAATGAATCCATGAATCATTCCTCCAAGCTTTTTTCTCATCATATCAAATATGATCCTATAAAGGAAAGAAGGAGCCCAAAGTGAAAAACCCAAAACGACACGTCTTGGGTTTTTCAATATTATGGATGATTCAGTTTTACAGTGCCGCCTGCAGGCGAATGGGGCATATTTGCCAAAGAAATGCTCATGCCTCCAAGAATAATTCCGCTTAAAATGGCTGCGATCGCTACTCTTCTTCCTAAATCTCTTAGCATCTGTTTCCTCCTTAACGTTTCTCCATTTCCCACAATATGAAGGAAGTGAGGAAAAAAGAAGCAAGAAATTTGCCGCGTGTGAGAATTTTGCGGGTAAAGACTATTTAATTGCCTTTTGCAGCTTATCAATCACTTCTAAAGAACGGCCCGTGCCGATTGCTACAGATTCAAGCGGGTTTTGCGCCACGTGTACAGGCACGACAATCTCTTCTGTGAGCCATTCTTTAATTCCATTAAGTAGCGCGCCGCCGCCTGTTAAAATAACGCCGCGATCAACAATATCTCCGCTCAATTCAGGCGGGCAGTCCTCAAGTGTCGCTCTGATGGCTTCAAGGATATGCAGAAGGGATTCACGCATTGCATCTTGAATTTCGTTGGATTGAAGCATAATGGTTTTTGGAAGACCTGTCACGAGGTCGCGTCCCCGAATTTCCATTGCCTCTGGTATATGTTCAATCAGAGCATGGCCAATTTCCATTTTTACCTGCTCAGCTGTGCGTTCGCCGATCAGCAAATTGTATTTTTTACGGACGAAAGAAACGATATCCTCATCAAGCTGGTCTCCGCCGATCCTGATAGAATGGCAGGAAACAACGCCACCGAAGGAAATAATAGCGACCTCTGTCGTCCCTCCGCCGATATCTACTACCACATTGGCAACCGGCTCATCAACCGGTAAATCCGCTCCGATGGCAGCTGCGACTGGCTCTTCGATTAAATGAACGTTTTTCGCGCCGCAATTTTTCACTGCGTCACTGATGGCGCGGCGTTCTACTGCTGTTGAGCCTGACGGTGTGCAAACGACTACGTTCGGTTTTCTGAACGACATGCCGATGCTTTTTGCGGCTTTTTTCATAATGTGCTTTAGCAGATCAGTTGTCATATCATAGTCTGCGATCACGCCATCTTTCATCGGTCTGACAGCGACAATTTTTCCCGGTGTTTTACCGATCATGTTTTTCGCGTCAGCTCCGATTGCAAGCACTGATTTTGTCGTCGTATCCACTGCGACAACAGATGGTTCATTTAGGATAATCCCTTTATTTTTGCTGTAAACAAGTATATTAGCTGTTCCTAAGTCAATCCCGATTTCAGTTGATTGAAACATGTTTTCACCCAATCTCTATCCTAATTTAATATGATTCTACATTTAAAGTTTCTCAGAAATACTGCGATTTTTGGGGGTGTGCGTCGGTAAAGAAATGTTTTTGTAAAAAATCAAGGAACTGTGTAACAGAAGTAATACATTTTTCGGTTTTATGGAAAAAATATCTTGTAATTCTTATAGAAAGCGGGAAACTTTTTCAAAGTTTCATTCGTCTACGATATATTGAGGTACATCCTTAAAACATTACATGAGAAAAGAAACATTTAAAGGAAGAAGGGTTTTTATGAAATCAATAGGTGTTGTGAGAAAAGTAGATGAATTAGGCCGCATTGTCATGCCGATTGAGTTGAGACGGGCATTGGATATTGCCATAAAAGACAGCATTGAGTTTTTTGTTGACGGAGATAAAATTATCTTGAAAAAGTACAAACCTCATGGCGTTTGTTTAATGACTGGAGAAATCACTTCAGAAAATAAAGAATACGGCAACGGTAAAATTACGCTAAGCCCTGAGGGGGCACAGCTGCTTCTCGAAGAAATTCAAGCCGCTTTAAAAGAATAAAATCATGCTAAAAAAGGCGGAGCGATATCATCTCCGCCTTTTTTGCGTGCCAATTTTTGATTACCGCCGCCTAAGGTAAGACATCAAGATATTTGGTAATGAATGATTTGGGATACTTTACATATTTTACTCAATTATTTGTCGAAGAATGGTACAATAAGTAGAGAAACACAAGCGGCAGGTGGTCATATGAGAAAATATCAAGCTCGTATCATTTCCATCATTTTGGCAATGATTTTTATAATGTTTTGGGATTATTTATTTTATTATATAGGCAAAAATCCGATTAATTGGCCTGTTGATATTGTGTATACTGCAGTCACGCTGGTAAGTGTCTGGATGCTGGCTTATTATATTGATGAGAAACAGCAGCTGGTTAAAAAAATGAAGGATAACGAATGGAAGTATAAACAGCTTTCAGAAGAAAAAAACCGCATCATGGATAATTTGCAGGAAATCGTATTTCAAACGAATGCAAAAGGCGAAATTACATATTTAAACCAAGCGTGGGCATCAATAACCGGCTTTTCAATCAGTGAATGTATGGGAACAATGTATAACGATTACTTCATAAAAGAAAAGCACGTAGCCGACCACATTAACACCCAAATTCAAAACAAAGCGTCTTCTGGCATGTTTACGGCAAAATACGTGACAAAAAACGGCACGATTTTTTGGGGAGAAGTTCATTATAAACTTTACTATGACCGGGATGACCAATTTACAGGCAGCCTGGGTACAATGTCAGATATCACTGAGCGGAAAGAGGCTGAAGATGAGCTCATTGAGATTAATGAACGGCTGGCGAGGGAATCCCAGAAACTATCAATCACAAGTGAACTTGCCGCAGGTATTGCTCATGAGGTCAGAAACCCTTTAACATCTGTCAGCGGTTTCCTCCAGATTATGAAAACACAATATCCGGACAGAAAAGACTATTTTGACATCATCTTTTCAGAGATTAAAAGAATCGATTTAGTGCTCAGCGAGCTGCTGCTGCTTGCAAAACCGCAGGCAATCACATTTAAAACACACCAGCTTAATGAGATCTTGAAACAAGTCACGACATTGCTTGATACCAATGCCATTCTGTCCAATATCGTCATAGAGAAAAATTTCAAAGAGACAGATGGCTGTATGATTAATGGAGACGAAAATCAGCTGAAGCAGGTCTTTATCAACATCATTAAAAACGGAATTGAGGCAATGCCAAAGGGCGGTGTCGTAACCATTTCAACTGCTAAAACCGCCTCTCATGCAGTGATAAGCGTAAAGGATGAAGGAAACGGCATGCCGCAGGAAAAGCTGAAGCAGATTGGCAAACCTTTTTATTCAACAAAAGAAAAGGGCACTGGACTGGGACTTCCCATTTGTTTGAGAATCCTGAAGGAACATGACGGGGAATTGAAAATCGAAAGTGAAGCTGGAAAAGGCAGCGTCTTTCAAGTGGTTTTGCCTTTAAAATCAGACAGCTGAGAGGAGAAAAATAAAGTGAACTCGCTTCTGTTTGTATACGGGACATTAAGAAAGCATGAAAAAAACCATCATTTGCTGGCACAATCGGCATGTATCAATGAGCAGGCGAGAACAAAGGGAAGTTTGTTTGCTGCAAAAGGGGAGCCCACAGCTGTTTTAAATGGTGAAGGCTATATATACGGCGAAGTATATGAAGCAGATGAATTGTGTATACATAAGCTCGATCAATTTTTTCAAGGATATCATAAACAAACGGTGTTTGTAGAAACGGATGTCGGGATTAAAATTGCGCTTATTTATTTTATGAACAAAGACGGGTGTGCCGGTTTTACGAAAATAAGCAGCGGCGACTGGAAAGAACATCAGATGATCAGCAAATCGAAAAATCCCATTTATTATTTTGCCTATGGATCATGCATGGATAATGCCCGCTTTCAAAAAGCGGGAGTCGATCACTATTTTCAAGATCGAGTAGGAAGAGCTGTTTTAAAAGGATACACAACCCGCTTCACGCTAAAAAGGGAAGACGGTTCAAGAGCGGACATGTTGGAAGACGGAGGAACAACAGAAGGCGTTTTATACCGTATCCCTTATTCTGCTCTCTCCTATCTATATAAAAGGGAGGGCGTCGAATCTCTTACGTATCGGCCGGCATTTGTAGACGTTGAAGCTGGCGGAAGGCACTACAAAGACTGTTTAACCTTTCTCGTCCTCCAAAAAGAAGCGGAAATTGCCCCGCCTCAGCACTATCAGATTGAAATCGAACGCGGAGCGGAGCTGTATTTGTCGCCTGAGTTTACTGAAAAGCTCAAGCGGCATATGAATTCGCTGCCAAAAGGATAACACTGTAACAAAAGAATATGATAAAATTTGATCAATATCATGTCATATAAAGGAGCACCACGATGAAAAAAGAATTTGCGGTAATTGGGCTGGGCCGTTTTGGTGGCAGTATTTGCAAAGCATTAAGCGAAGAAGGCGTCGAGGTTATGGCAATGGATATCGATGAAGATAAAGTCAACGAGTATGCCAAGATTGCATCTCACGCAGTTATCGGTGATTCGACAGACGAATCTGTCCTGAAAAATTTAGGCCTGCGAAATTTTGACCACGTTATTGTAGCAATCGGGGAAAATATTCAAGCGAGTATTTTAACGACACTCATTCTGAAAGAACTTGGCGTCCATACGATTACAGTTAAAGCGCAGAACGATTATCACGAAAAAGTGCTGTCTAAAATTGGTGCGGATCACATCGTCCACCCGGAACGCGATATGGCAAAACGAATTGCGCATAATATCGTGTCCAACAATGTACTTGACTATTTGGAGCTGTCTGAAGAGCATAGTCTTGTTGAAATCGTAGCTAACAGCCGCCTGGCTGGAAATACGCTTCTCGATTTAGATATTCGCGCAAAATACGGTATTAACATCGTAGCCATAAAAAGGGGCAAGGAAGTCATCGTATCACCGCTTGCAACCGAAGTCATCCACCAAGAAGATATACTCATTGTTATTGGATCAGTTACAGACATCTCCCGTTTCGAAAAAAGAGTTCTTCATACAAAATAGCAGGCAAATAAGCCGTCCTCAAAGGGCGGTTTTTCATATTATCAGAATATAACAACTTTAATGAACTGAGCGTCAATTTCTTAAAATTTCATTGACTAAGCACAGGCGTTCCGATAGCATATTGTACCATATAATAAAAAAGAGGAGGGGCCTATTTGAATAAAGAAGCGCTAGTCAATAGGCTGAATGCTTCAGCCCAAAGACAAAAAGCTGATATCGTCATTAAAAACGGAAAAATCATGGACGTATATAATCAAGAATGGATATATGAAGATATTGCGATTACAGATGGACTTATTGTAGGCCTCGGTGAGTATGAAGGCGAAAATATCATTGATGCAGAGGGACAAATGATTGTTCCGGGTTTTATTGATGGACATGTACATATTGAGTCATCAATGGTTACACCGATTGAGTTCGCTAAAGCAGTGTTGCCGCATGGCGTGACGACGGTTGTTACAGATCCGCATGAGATCGCGAATGTGTCTGGTGAAAAAGGGATTGTGTTTATGATTGAACAAGCTCGGCATACACCGCTGAATATCCATTTTATGCTTCCTTCCAGTGTGCCTGCCGCAAGTTTTGAGCGATCAGGCGCAATTCTCAAAGCTGCCGATCTCAAGCCTTTTTATGAAGAAGAAGAAGTATTAGGGCTGGCTGAAGTTATGGATTATGTGTCGGTTCAGCAGGCTGAAGAAGACATGGTTCAGAAACTGCTCGATGCCCGTGTTGCAGGAAAACGGATAGACGGTCATTTAGCTGGTTTATCAACAGACCTCATTAACATTTACAGAACCGCATTTGTCTTAAACGACCATGAAGTAACATCGAAGGAAGAAGCCCTTGATCGTATCAGAAGGGGCATGTATGTCATGATGCGTGAAGGATCAGTCGCCAAAAACACGCTCAATGTGCTGCCGGCGGTAAATGAAAAGAACGCACGCCGTTTCTTTTTCTGTACGGATGATAAGCATGTGGATGATTTATTGTCAGAGGGAAGTGTAAATCATCAGGTGAAAATGGCGATTCAAGCTGGACTTGATCCATTTTTAGCCTATCAATTAGGAAGCCTCAATGCAGCCGAATGCTACGGATTAGATACAAAGGGAGCGATTGCCCCGGGTTTTGACGCTGATTTGCTCTTTGTATCTGATCTGGAAAATGTCACTGTCACAATGACGATGGTAAAAGGGCAGACTGTTGCTGAAGACAGCAAAGCGGTCTATCAGGATCATGCTTCAACTGCAGCACCAGAACCGGCACTGCTTGATTCTGTTAAGCTTGCTGCTCCTCTTAACAAACAGGATTTTCATATGCCAATCGATTCAGAGCAGCAGATCAATGTCATGCAAATCATACCAAATCAGCTTGAAACACGATTAGTACAAATTCCGGCTCCTGATGCCCGCTACTTTGAGCCAGACACTGAGCTTGATTTGTTAAAGATAGCAGTTGTAGAGCGGCATAAAGGATTAAAAGAAACCGGACTTGGTGTTGTGAAAGGATTTGGATTCAAGAGCGGAGCGATTGCAACAACCATTTCACACGACTCCCATAATATTATTGCCGTCGGAACAAATGATGAGGATATCGCGGGGGCAGTTAATAAGCTGCAGGAAATTGGCGGAGGATTAACGATTATAAAAAATGGGGAAGAGCTCCATTCAGTACCGCTGCCGATTGCAGGGTTATTATCCGACCAATCTGCAGAGCAAGTGAATCAAAGCTTGCTGACGCTTCATGATAAATTGTCGTTAATCGGTTTCACAGGCGGATTTAATCCATTTTTGACATTGTCGTTTTTAGCGTTGCCTGTCATTCCTGATATTAAAATGACGACAACGGGATTATTCGATGTAAAATCATTTCAACACATATCACTGCAATAAAAGAAGGCACTCCCTTAGGGAGTGCCTCTTTTTTTAAACCTCCATAATGATCGGCAGGATCATTGGACGGCGCTTTGTTTTTTCGTACAAGAAAGGTGCAAGAGTGTCTGTAATCTCGTTTTTGATTTCAGACCATTGAGTCGTTTTTCGTTCCATTACTTTTTGTAAGTGATTTGAAATGAGCTCTTGAGCGTCGTTGATCAAGTCGCCAGATTCTCTCATGTACACAAATCCTCTGGAAATCAAATCAGGACCCGCTGAAATCTTGAAGTCGTCCATGTCAATGCTGACTACAACGATGACAAGTCCTTCTTCAGAGAGAATTCTGCGATCACGAAGTACGATATTGCCAATATCACCGATACCGCTTCCGTCAATGTACACCGAACCGGACGGGATTTTTCCTGCAACTGAAGCCTCATCGCCTTTAAGCGCTAATACTTCGCCATTATCCATGATAAAGCAGTTTTCCTCTGGGATGCCGCAATCTGTTGCAAGCTTGACATGCATCTTTTGCATTCTGTACTCACCGTGAATCGGCATGAAGAATTTAGGCTTGATTAAACGAAGCATCAGCTTCTGTTCTTCCTGTCCGCCGTGACCGGATGTATGGATATCGTTAAGAGGGCCGTGAATAACCTCAGCACCCGCACGATACAGCTGGTTGATTGTTCGACTCACGCTGATTGTGTTGCCTGGGATAGGTGATGAAGAAAATACGACTGTATCCCCAGGATTGATTGAAATTTGGCGGTGTGTGCCGTTTGCAATTCTTGATAACGCCGCCATTGGTTCCCCTTGGCTTCCTGTACATAAAATTGTTACTTTATTAGCAGGCATACGATTGATTTCGTTATGCTCAATAAACGTATTTTTAGGACAGTTAATATAACCGAGTGTCTGTCCAATTTCGATAGCCGATTCCATACTGCGTCCAAAAACGGCAACTTTTCTTCCATTTTGTACAGCAGCCTCAATTACCTGCTGCAAGCGGTGAATATTCGACGCAAATGTAGCGAAGATAATTCGGCCGTCCACCTTGCGGAAAATGTCATGAATGCTTTCTCCTACACGGCGCTCAGACATGGTAAACTCCGGATTTTCACTGTTTGTGCTGTCTGAAAGAAGGCACAAAACCCCTTCTTTACCGATTTCGGCCATTTTCGTTAAGTTTGCCGGCTCGCCGACTGGAGTAAAGTCGAATTTGAAATCCCCAGTATGTACGATGTTTCCGGGCGGCGTTTTTACAACAATGCCGTAGGAATCCGGAATACTGTGTGTTGTTCTGAAGAATGACACAGCCGTTTTGCGGAACTTTACAATATCATCCTCGCCGATAATGTTCAGTTTCGTCTGTCTCAATAATCCATGCTCTTCAAGTTTATTCCGAAGTAAGCCGATCGCGAGTTTTCCGCCGTATACAGGAATATTCACTTGTCTGAGCAGGTATGGTATACCGCCGATGTGGTCTTCGTGCCCGTGGGTGATAAAAAGCCCTTTAATTTTATCTTCGTTTTTGACTAAATACGTATAATCAGGGATGACGTAGTCAATTCCGAGCAGTTCGTCCTCGGGAAACTTGATCCCCGCATCAATCAGTACAATTTCATCCTGGAATTGCACCGCGTACGTATTTTTACCGATTTCGCCCAAACCTCCGAGGGCGAAAACAGCAGTCTGATCATTTTTTACAAATTTCATACCGCTCATAACTCCAATACTTTAAAATTTTCGCTCTGTTGTTCATATTCTAAGAATGCACCATCAACAGGTGTAATAAACTCAATATTAAATTTCTTTTCTTTCAGCTTTGTTCTGACGTCACGCTCAGATACGCCTTCAATATAAAGTGAATCTGTCTTTTCCCGAACAGGTACTTCGTCAGCCTTCTTTTGATAAAATACCTTATAAATCATTCCAAATCTCTCCTTAAATGCCGTATGTTAGACTCGCTCATTCTATTATATTCGAAAACGGAATATAAGGAAAGCCTTGAGCAAAATAGGATCTCTCAAAAAGTGAAAGATCCCTTGTCAGGCAATTGCTTTCTTGCGGAGCATTCCGTTCCATTGTCTTCTGAGTTTCTTTCTTAATTTACGCAGCATTAGCCAGTCCCTCCTTTATGAAAAATTTGTCCCAGAGTTCTTTTATACAAATAGTATACGGAGATTGAGGAAGACTTTTCGTGGTTATTAATGGAATTTAATATGATTTTTGAACGAAATTGTTTGCTGAATGACAATCTTTTTGTATGATGAGGGTGGGAATTGCAGACCAAGACGATAAAGGGGAAGTTGCGATGGATTCAAAATTAATCTTTTTTGATATTGACGGCACAATATATGATCATGATAAGAATATACCGGAAAGTACGAGAAAAACCGTGGCGGAGCTGCAGCGCCAAGGGCATCATGTGTTTATTGCCAGCGGCCGGTCTCCATTTTTGGTTAAGCCGATTTTAGAGGAGCTGGGCATCCACTCATTTATTTCCTACAATGGACAGTATGTTGTCTTTGAAAATCAAGTGATTTATAAAAATCCGCTGCCTGAAGATGCAATCAGGCGATTATTAAAGCAGGCGGATAAGGGCAAGCATCCTGTTGTGTTTATGGCTGAGGACACGATGAAAGCGACTGTTGCGGATCACCCTCATGTTCTCGAGGGAATCGGCAGCCTTAAAACCGATTACCCAGAGACTGATGACCTTTTTTATGAAGGAAAAGAAATTTTTCAGCTTCTTTTATTTTGTCAGGATGAAGAAGAAAAAGCTTATGCCGCTTTTCCTGAGTTTGATCTAGTTCGCTGGCATGAGCTATCGACTGATGTTCTGCCGCACGGAGGTTCGAAGGCAGAAGGAATCAAAAAAGTGATTGAGCGTCTTCCATTTGATATCGGCGATACATATGCTTTCGGCGACGGATTAAATGATCTGCAAATGATTAAATATGTTGGGACAGGCGTTGCTATGGGAAATGCTGTTCCCGAACTGAAAGAAATTGCGGACTTTGTAACAAAACCGGTGGACGAGGATGGAATTGCATACGCTGTCAAAGAATTGGGCCTTTTAAAATAAAGAAACGGCTGGCATTGTGCCAGCCGTTTTTTCTTTTAGCGCTCAATTGCGATTGCATTTTCAGGTTCTTTGAAAGGATTTTCCTTGTCAATATGATCATAGAACATAACGCCGTTCAAATGATCGATCTCATGCTGAAACACAATAGCCGGAAATCCTTTTAAACGAATATCAATATTTTCGCCTTCTAGTGTTGTTCCTTTTACTCTGATGCGAGCATAGCGGGGAACATAACCGGGAATCGCTTCATCTACAGAGAGGCAGCCCTCGCCGCTTGTTAAGTAGCTTTTTTCAACTGAATGGCTGACGATCTTAGGATTAAACAGAGCATAGCTGTATAGTTTACCGGAAGCATCTTCCGCATGAACGGCGATCATTCGTTTTTTGATATTAATTTGAGGAGCTGCGAGTCCTACGCCAGGGCGCAGCTTGTATTTTTCGGCTAATTCCGGATTTTGGCTGTTTTTAACAAATTCGATCATGTCGGCCAGCTGCTGTTTTTCTGCATCAGTTGGAGGCAGCTCAACAGGTTCGGCAGTCTCTCTGAGGGCTGGATGGCCGTCACGTACGATGTTTTCCATAGTAATCAAGAAACTTCACTCCTAAAGCTTAATATGTAAATTATATCGGATTTCTTCACAAAGGTGCAACGAAACGAATGACCAGCCGTATATGGCTGGTCAATTTCATGCTGTGTGGTTAGCAACAGCCTCCGCCTAAATAAGCAGCTCCGACAATGATTAACAGAATGAATAAAACAACGATTAGCGCAAAGGTGCGGCCGTAGCCATATCCGCAGCCACCATATCCGTAACCACCATAACTGCAGCAGCCTCCGCCGTAACCATATCCATACATATTACATAACCTCCTCTTTTAATTACGCCAGAGCCTTTATAAGTAGGCATAGCGTCTAATATAACCTATGTAAAAACAAAAAAGTTGTATGGTCATCTGTCCTGATTTTTCACTTTTTTGATTTAATTTCAGTATTGCATTTATACAGCACGGCTATTGCCAAATGTCCCCATGGATTCTATAGTAGAAATTGTCAAGATTGGGGGATTTAACGTGAAAGACGCTATAAAACGGCGGCCTGGAATCAAGATCGGAGCTTTTTGTGCCATGGCACTGATATTAACAGGATGCATGGGACAGGACCCGGTTGATTCACTTCATCATTCATTAGAAAAAGCCGCGGAATCGGAAAAGCCGTTTCAAGAAGAACAAAACACACTCAAAGAATTAGAGGCCAAAGAAAATCAGCTTTACGATAGTGTTATGAAGCTCAATATGGATGATTATAAAAAAATTGTTGCTTTATCTAATAAGGCGCTTGAAAATGTCAGCAAGCGCGAAGAACACCTAAAGCTTGAAAATGACAGCATGAAAAAATCGGAAACAGAATTTGAGGAAGCAAAAACGTCAGCGGAACATATTAAGGAAAAAGACATAAAAGAAAAGGCCGATGCCGCAGCAAACCATATGGAGAAAAGATATACATCATATGGCAACATGTATAAAGAGTATAAAAAAGCGCTTGAGCTTAATAAAAAACTGTATATGCAGCTGAAAGACAAAGACTTGACAAGAGATGATCTGGATCAGCAGATCGATAAAGTCAATGCTTCTTATGAAAAGATCCTTAAATATAGCGGAGAATTTAATGAACAAACCGAAAAATATAATAAAGCCCGGGAAGATTTATATGATGCTGCAGGCTATCGTGTGAAAAAGAGCTGACTCGATCAGCTCTTTTTTTGAATGAAATGCGATACAGATTTCGTTCAAAATTTTCATTTCTATTGTAGTACAGTATAGTAAGGTATACTAGTACAGTTTTGGGTGCGGTTGGCATCTGTTTTTTTGCTGAAAATGTAAAGCGAATACATTTATTGAAAATCAGCGATGAAAACGATTGACGGTTCTTCTTTATTTGGTGTAAACTAATCCATGTTAAGCGGTGTTGTATTAGTTTTTTACAACTTCGAAATAATACAGTTCAAAGCAGAGTGTAACTATCCTACATAAAAGGTTTTGGCAAACTGGGGATCGGCTAAAATATAATACGACTTACTGCTGATACTTTAGGGTACCCTAAGTTTGTATGTATAAAAGGAATGCACGTCTAATGACTGTTTAAAAGAAAGGAAGAGGTGACTTAGTATGGCTGCAAAAACGAAAAAAGCTATCGTTGACAGTAAGAAGCAATTTGATGCCATTAAAAAGCAGTTCGAAACGTTCCAAATTTTAAATGAAAAGGGAGAAGTCGTGAATGAAGCGGCGATGCCTGATTTAACTGATGATCAATTAAAAGAGCTAATGCGCCGCATGGTATTTACGCGTGTGCTTGACCAACGCTCTATCTCATTAAACCGTCAAGGACGTCTCGGATTTTACGCTCCTACTGCGGGTCAAGAAGCTTCTCAGATTGCAACGCATTTCGCGCTTGAAAAAGAAGACTTTGTTCTTCCTGGATACCGTGATGTGCCTCAGTTAATTTGGCACGGCCTTCCATTATATCAAGCGTTTCTTTTCTCTCGCGGACATTTCAGAGGAAACCAAATGCCTGATGATGTGAATGCCCTTTCTCCACAAATCATTATCGGTGCTCAATACATTCAAACTGCCGGTGTTGCGCTAGGTCTTAAAAAACGCGGTAAGAAAGCTGTCGCAATCACTTACACTGGTGATGGCGGAGCTTCTCAAGGGGACTTCTACGAAGGAATTAACTTTGCTGGAGCTTATAAAGCACCTGCAATCTTCGTGGTGCAAAACAACCGTTACGCGATTTCAACTCCTGTTGAAAAACAATCTGCAGCTGAAACAATTGCACAAAAAGCTGTAGCTGCCGGTATTGTCGGCGTACAAGTAGACGGAATGGATCCGCTTGCTGTATACGCAGCAACTGCTGAAGCACGCGAGCGCGCAATCAACGGCGAAGGTCCAACACTAATTGAAACACTTACATTCCGTTATGGCCCGCACACAATGGCTGGTGACGATCCTACTAAATATCGTACAAAAGAAATCGAAAATGAGTGGGAACAAAAAGATCCGCTTGTACGTTTCCGTGCGTTCCTTGAAAACAAAGGCTTATGGTCTGAAGAAGAAGAAGCAAAAGTAATTGAGGATGCGAAAGAAGAAATTAAGCAAGCGATCAAAAAAGCTGATGCTGAACCGAAGCAAAAAGTAACTGATTTAATGAAAATCATGTACGAAAAAATGCCTCACAACCTTGAGGAGCAATTTGAAATTTATACACAGAAGGAGTCGAAGTAAGCCATGGCGCAAATGACAATGATTCAAGCAATCACGGATGCGTTACGCACAGAACTGAAAAATGACGAAAATGTCTTAGTTTTCGGAGAAGACGTTGGTGTAAACGGCGGCGTATTCCGTGCGACAGAAGGATTGCAAAAAGAATTCGGTGAAGACCGTGTGTTTGACACGCCACTTGCTGAATCTGGTATCGGCGGTCTTGCCCTTGGTTTAGGCTTAAACGGCTTCCGTCCGGTAATGGAAATCCAATTCTTCGGATTTGTTTATGAAGTAATGGATTCAGTTTCTGGCCAAATGGCTCGTATGCGCTACCGTTCTGGCGGACGCTGGACTTCACCTGTAACAATTCGTTCTCCATTCGGCGGCGGTGTTCATACTCCTGAACTTCACGCTGACAGCTTGGAAGGTCTTGTTGCACAACAGCCTGGTATCAAAGTTGTTATTCCATCAACTCCTTACGATGCCAAAGGACTTTTAATTTCTGCGATCAGAGACAATGATCCTGTTGTCTTCTTAGAGCATATGAAGCTTTACCGTTCTTTCCGTCAGGAAGTTCCTGAAGAAGAATACACAATTGAGCTTGGAAAAGCTGACGTGAAACGTGAAGGTACTGATCTTTCAATCATCACTTACGGCGCAATGGTTCATGAATCATTAAAAGCTGCTGAGGAGCTTGAAAAAGACGGCATTTCTGCTGAAGTTGTCGACCTTCGTACAGTAAGCCCACTTGATATCGATACAATTATCGCTTCTGTAGAAAAAACAGGACGCGCGATTGTCGTTCAAGAGGCACAAAAACAAGCCGGTATTGCTGCAAACGTAGTTGCAGAAATTAATGACCGTGCGATCCTGAGCTTGGAAGCACCTGTACTTCGCGTTGCAGCGCCAGATACAGTATTTCCTTTCTCTCAAGCGGAGAGCGTATGGCTTCCAAACCATAAAGACGTTCTTGAAACAGCAAGAAAAGTGCTTGAATTTTAATCAAACTGCATAATCGAGAGGGAAGATGAACTTTTCCCTCTATTATATATCTGTTTTCAATGCTTACGATGTAAACTTTAAAATTGCTTAATCAAACTAGGAGGTCGAGAACTGTGGCATTTGAATTTAAACTTCCAGATATCGGGGAAGGTATCCACGAAGGCGAAATCGTAAAATGGTTTGTCAAGCCTAACGACGAGGTAGACGAAGATGATGTACTGGCTGAAGTCCAAAATGATAAAGCAGTAGTAGAAATTCCTTCACCTGTTAAAGGAAAAGTATTAGAATTAAAAGTTGAAGAGGGAACGGTTGCAACTGTTGGACAAACGATTATTACGTTTGATGCACCTGGTTACGAAGATCTTCAATTTAAAGGCAGCGACGAGTCTGACGATGCGAAAACTGAAGCACAAGTTCAGTCAACTGCAGAAGCTGGACAAGACGTTGCGAAAGAAGAGCAAGCTCAAGAGCCTGCAAAAGCTACTGGCGCAGGACAGCAGGATCAAGCTGAAGTTGACCCGAACAAACGCGTGATCGCTATGCCTTCCGTACGTAAATATGCTCGTGAAAAAGGCGTAGACATCCGTAAGGTTACTGGTTCAGGCAACAACGGACGTGTTGTAAAAGAAGATATCGACAGCTTTGTAAACGGAGGAGCGCAAGAAGCTGCACCGCAAGAAACAGCTGCACCACAAGAAACAGCTGCTAAACCGGCTGCTGCACCAGCTCCAGAGGGCGAATTCCCAGAAACACGCGAAAAAATGAGCGGTATCCGTAAAGCAATTGCAAAAGCGATGGTTAACTCTAAACACACTGCTCCTCACGTAACGTTAATGGACGAAGTGGACGTAACAAACCTTGTTGCACATCGTAAACAGTTCAAACAGGTTGCTGCTGATCAAGGAATCAAGCTGACTTACTTGCCTTACGTTGTAAAAGCTCTTACATCTGCACTGAAAAAATTCCCTGTTTTAAACACGTCAATTGACGATAAAACAGATGAAGTCATCCAAAAACATTACTTCAACATCGGTATCGCTGCTGACACTGAAAAAGGCTTGCTTGTACCGGTTGTGAAAAATGCAGATCGTAAATCTGTCTTTGAAATTTCTGATGAAATCAATGGCCTTGCAACAAAAGCTCGTGAAGGCAAGCTTGCTCCAGCTGAAATGAAAGGCGCATCTTGCACAATTACAAACATCGGTTCTGCCGGCGGACAATGGTTCACTCCGGTTATCAACCATCCAGAAGTTGCGATTCTTGGTATCGGACGCATTGCAGAAAAAGCGATTGTTCGTGATGGCGAAATCGTAGCAGCTCCAGTCTTAGCTCTTTCTCTCAGCTTCGACCACCGTATGATCGACGGAGCAACTGCGCAAAATGCATTAAATCACATCAAGCGTTTACTGAACGATCCACAATTAATTTTAATGGAGGCGTAATGTTATGGTAGTAGGAGATTTCCCTATTGAAACAGATACTCTTGTAATTGGTGCGGGACCTGGCGGCTATGTAGCTGCCATCCGCGCTGCACAGCTTGGACAAAAAGTAACAGTCGTTGAAAAAGCAACTCTTGGAGGCGTTTGTCTGAACGTTGGATGTATCCCTTCAAAAGCGCTGATCAATGCAGGTCACCGTTATGAGAATGCAAAACATTCTGATGACATGGGAATCACTGCTGAGAATGTAACAGTTGATTTCACAAAAGTTCAAGAATGGAAAGCTTCTGTTGTCAACAAGCTTACTGGCGGTGTAGCAGGTCTTCTTAAAGGCAACAAAGTAGATGTTGTAAAAGGTGAAGCTTACTTTGTAGACAGCAATTCAGTTCGTGTTATGGATGAGAACTCTGCTCAAACATACACGTTCAAAAACGCAATCATCGCTACTGGATCTCGTCCTATCGAATTGCCAAACTTCAAATATAGTGAGCGTGTCCTGAATTCAACTGGCGCTTTGGCTCTTAAAGAAATTCCTAAAAAGCTCGTTGTTATCGGCGGCGGATACATCGGAACTGAACTTGGAACTGCGTATGCTAACTTCGGTACTGAACTTGTTATTCTTGAAGGCGGAGATGAAATTCTTCCTGGCTTCGAAAAACAAATGAGTTCTCTTGTTACACGCAGACTGAAGAAAAAAGGCAACGTTGAAATCCATACAAACGCGATGGCTAAAGGCGTTGAAGAAAGACCAGACGGCGTAACAGTTACTTTCGAAGTAAAAGGCGAAGAAAAAACTGTTGATGCTGATTACGTATTGATTACAGTAGGACGCCGTCCAAACACTGATGAGCTTGGTCTTGAGCAAGTCGGTATCGAAATGACGGACCGCGGTATCGTGAAAACTGACAAACAGTGCCGCACAAACGTACCTAACATTTATGCAATCGGTGATATCATCGAAGGACCGCCGCTTGCTCATAAAGCATCTTACGAAGGTAAAATCGCAGCAGAAGCTATCGCTGGAGAGCCTGCAGAAATCGATTACCTTGGTATTCCTGCGGTTGTTTTCTCTGAGCCTGAACTTGCATCAGTTGGTTACACTGAAGCACAGGCGAAAGAAGAAGGTCTTGACATTGTTGCTGCTAAATTCCCATTTGCAGCAAACGGCCGCGCGCTTTCTCTTAACGAAACAGACGGCTTCATGAAGCTGATCACTCGTAAAGAGGACGGTCTTGTGATCGGTGCACAAATCGCCGGAGCAAGTGCTTCTGATATGATTTCTGAATTAAGCTTAGCGATTGAAGGCGGCATGACTGCTGAAGATATCGCGATGACAATTCACGCTCACCCAACATTGGGCGAAATCACAATGGAAGCTGCTGAAGTGGCAATCGGAAGTCCGATTCACATCGTAAAATAATTTTCATATCAAAAACAGCCCTCGCTCAAAGCGGGGCTGTTTTTTTATTTTGACAGCACATGCTGTAATGGTTTAATGATGTCTTCTTTCTTTTTCACACATCCCTCGATTTTCACCACGACATGGCGTTGATCAACAACCATAAGGGTAGGGACAGTTTCAATCTCATCTTCCCAGCCTTCTTTTTTATCATAGACCTTCATTTTATCTATTTGCTCGGGATAATCTTTTTCTAAATCAAGCAGTGCATCGTAATAAGGCGCTTCCTGGTCTATTTGGTTCTCATCAGAAAAAAACAGGATTTGTGTATGATGAATGTTGTCAATCCGGCTTTTTTTCATCGGATTGATGGTGGAAAGCGTACAGCCCGATAAAGCAAATACTATTATCAGCATGGGGAATACCGCGCGATATCGCATCTATCTTCTCCTCTGTATAAACAGTAGTTAACTAGCTTTAGTTTATCACGAGAGGCGGCTTAATCTGCTTCTTGTTACCTAATTGTTATATAATTGAAACCGTTTTTAAAGTGAGATTACATATTATATCAATCGTTTAAAATAGCAACCTGGGGTATATTGAATTTTTTGCTGCATTCTTGGATGAAAGTTCAAGAAAACGTGAAATTACATTATGTGCTGTGGCATATATATCGAGTAAAGCTTCTGTATGAAGAAGATATTGTATGATGGAAAATGGAAAAACAAGGTGTATATGATGAGATAAAATCAAATGTGTTATACAGTTTGTTGTTGACATTTTAAATGTGACATATTAATATAATAACAACAAAAGAAATTAAGCGTTTTCAAATTTCAAAGAAATGGGGAATAAGAGATGGGTACGATTGTTTGCCAAGATTGCAACGAAGCCATTCATTACTTTGAAGATGAGAAAGTGACAACATTATACGGAACATGCTGCGGACAATGTCAATGTCCTGTTGATGAAGAGTAAAAAAAGCATGCGGCTTTAAGCCGCATGCTTTTTATTTTTTATTGAATTGCTTTTTGTTCTTTGATGACTCGGATCATATGTAAAGTCGAGTCCTCAGGTCCTTGAACAGGGAGGCCTGCGTCAAGGTTTTTAAAAATGTAGCTGATGTTTTCTTCTGTAATAATTTCTCCTGGAATGAAGATTGGAATACCAGGCGGATATACCATGACAAATTCAGCGATAATCCGTCCGGATGCTTCTTTTAATGGGATGACTTCCGTATTTGCATAAAAAGCATCACGCGGAGTCATTGCCAATAAAGGTATTTCTGGAAGCAGAACCTCAGTTTGCTGATGTGTTACATCTTGTTCTGACATTTGCTGTGCGATCTCAGTTAAAGCCTCTACAAGCCGGTCTGCATCATTTTGGCTGTCACCAGGAGTGAAAATACACAAAATATTGTACAGATCAGAAAGCTCAACCTCAATATTAAAGGATTCACGAAGCCATTTTTCCACGTCATGTCCTGTCAGGCCAAGACTTTTCACAGAGATAATCAATTTTGTCGGATCATAGCTGTAAGCTGCTTTCGACCCAAGAATCTCAGAACCGACACAATAAATGCCTTCAATCTGATTGAGGCGATCTCTCGTCTGATTGGCAAGCTTGAGTGTTTCCTCAGCAAGCTGGCGGCCTTCTGTTGCAAGGCGTTTTCTGGCAACATCCAAAGAAGCGAGAAGCAAGTAAGAAGTTGACGTAGTTGTCAGCATGCTCAGGATGGATTGCACTCTGTCTTTAGATACAAGGCCTTCTCTCATGTTTAAAATAGAGCTTTGTGTCAGTGATCCGCCCAGTTTGTGGACACTTGTCGCTGCTATGTCCGCTCCTGCCTGCATAGCCGATAGCGGCAATTCGTCGTGAAAATGAATGTGAACGCCGTGTGCTTCATCCACAAGCACTGGCACATCAAACGAATGAGCGAGTTCTACGATGCTTTTTAAGTCGGCTGCAACACCGAAATATGTCGGGTTGATGACGAGAAGCCCTTTTGCATCCGGATGTTCGGTAAGCGCCCGTTTAGCAGATTCAAGTGTAATGCCGTGGGAGATGCCCAACTCATTGTCAATTTCAGGATGAATAAAAATTGGAACCGCTCCGGAAAATACAATAGCTGTCATAATTGATTTATGAACATTTCTTGGAATAATAATTTTATCGCCAGGTCCGCAAACAGCCATTACCATTGTCATAATGGCGCCGCTTGTTCCTTGAACAGAAAAAAATGTGTGATCCGCGCCAAATGCTTCAGCAGCCAGATCTTGTGCTTGTTTAATAATGCCTTTTGGCGCGTGCAGATCGTCTAATGGTTCAATATTAATCAAATCTATGCTTAACGCGTTTTCACCGATAAATTGTCTGAATTCTGGGTCCATTCCTGCCCCTTTTTTATGGCCGGGAATGTGGAATTGAACAGGCTGTCTGCTTGCATGCTTTTTCAGTCCTGTGTATAAGGGTGTTTCATGTTGCGACAATTGTTTTCCCACCTTTGTAATCATACCTATGCATAATAGTGTGTATTAAAATCAGTTTCTCAACCGTTTTTTAGACGTAAAACAAATGAATTATATTATGAACTTGAAAGAATGTAAAGAACAATTTATGATCAAATGAAGATGCTTTCTCTTAAGGGAAGTAAATCTACAAGGAGTGAAGAAAATGGAGTATCAATATCCGATGAATGAAGATTGGACAACCGAAGAAGCAGTGGATGTGATTGCATTTTTCCAGCAGGTTGAGCTTGCATATGAAAAAGGGGCGGATCGTGAAGAACTGCTTAAAGCTTACCGCCGTTTCAAGGAAATTGTACCGGGGAAGGCCGAGGAAAAAAAGCTATGTGGCGAGTTTGAGGAACAAAGTACATATTCTCCTTATCGCACGGTCAAACAGGCGAAAGAATCTGATCAGGCGAAGATTAAGATGTAGGAAAAAGAGCCGGGGATGTCCCGGCTCTTTTTTATGCTTGTGATACTTTTTGGGTGAGACGGTACAGAAAAGCAAGCTGCTTAAAGGCATCGTCGATACGCTGAAGGAATTCCTGGTTATTCATATTCAGCACTTCTTCTTTTTGGAGCTGGATGCCGCATAACAGCTCGGCTTTCTTTACAGTCTGCAAACGCTCAAACAGTGTCTTCAGCTGTTCCTTGTCCATTTCAGACTGTTTATGTACTCCCGGTTTTGTGTGATCTGCAGACCAAACGAAGCTGTCAGGGATATTTTTCGTAATGGTTTCTTGGTTCACTTCAAGCAATTTGCCGTATTCTTCTTTGATAGGGGATTCATAAATAATCGCGAACCATACAAAGACGTGGCTTTCCCATAAACCAATTTGGAAATGCGGCAGTTTTTTATAGCCTCTTTTGCTGTTTGCGAACGCCACCCAGCTGTCAGCCGGGGGATTGACGGATCTTCTTGCGTGCTTCGCCACATGCGGAAACATTTCATCTCCGGTTAAAGCTGATAAAGTTGGGGCAAAATGTTCGCCTAGAGCTGTAAGCTTCGGACGGATCGTCTCTTTTAATACTTCCATGCGCGCGTCTAAGCCTTCTATTGTAAATGTGTTAAAGTCTTCTTCAGTGAAACGCATTTGTGTCATGATTTTCCTCCTTCATGCTAAGTATACATATTTTATCACAGTTCATACGAGCTTCAAAAAGATTGAGCGCGTTTGAAGTAAGGGGAAATGTGGTAATAAACGAGTAGGTAAACACACAATTTTCAGAATCATGTTGCGCGTAAATAGAACAATCATACGATATAAGAAGTAATCATTGTTGAATGGCAAAATGGGATGCTTTTTTACAAACAAATGATCTCTGGAAGGGGCGAAAGACAATGAGGCAAGTTGTAAAAGAGGGATTTAAGGAAGAGAAAAACAATCGTGTTGCTGTCTGGAGACTAGAGGTTGATTATGAATTGGCAACCCTATATGAAGCAATGCAGAAAGAAAATGAAGAGCAGATTGAACAAAGCAAAAACAAACTTGAGCGACTTAGAAAAGAATGGATTCGTCTTAACGGGTAAAAAAGCGATAGTGAAAACGAACCGCATGAATGGTTCGTTTTTACGTGAGAAGGGATATTTTTCATTTTCCTTGCTTTTTCATTGCCGTTATCAGTATCCTATAAAATAAAAGGTCTACATAGAAGAGAGGTACGAACGAATGACAAATTGGACGGAAATTGATGAGATTGCAAAGAAATGGATAAGAGAAGCAGGCGCGAGAATTAAACAATCCATGCATGAAAGCCTAACAATTGAAACGAAATCAAATCCGAATGATTTAGTCACCAATATTGACAAAGAAACCGAAAAGTTTTTCATTGATCGAATTCAAGAAACATTTCCGGGACATCGGATACTCGGTGAAGAGGGGCAAGGAGACAAAATCCACTCACTTGAGGGAGTCGTATGGATTATTGATCCGATTGATGGGACGATGAATTTTGTGCACCAGCAAAGAAATTTTGCGATTTCCATTGGGATTTTTGAAAACGGTGAAGGGAAAATCGGTTTAATTTATGATGTGGTGCACGATGAGTTGTATCACGCATTTAGCGGCAGAGGAGCTTATATGAATGAAACGAAGCTGGCTCCATTAAAAGAAACCGTCATTGAAGAAGCGATACTTGCCATTAATGCAACATGGGTAACGGAAAACAGAAGAATTGATCAAAGTGTGTTAGCGCCACTTGTGAAAAGAGTCAGAGGCACACGCTCCTACGGTTCTGCCGCTTTAGAGCTGGCAAATGTCGCGGCAGGAAGAATAGATGCTTACATCACGATGCGGCTTGCGCCATGGGACTACGCAGCCGGCTGTGTGCTGTTAAATGAAGTAGGAGGCACCTATACGACCATTGAAGGAGAGCCGTTTACCTTTTTAGAAAACCACAGTGTGCTAGCCGGAAACCCATCTATACATAAAACGATATTTGAAGAGTATCTTCATGCTCGGAAGTAGGCCATTTGAGCAGGATGATCTCAGCTTGTTAGAAAAGCTCGCGGAGGCTCATCCTGTATGGAAAGAGGAGGAGTTTGGAGATAAAGATGCAGAAGACTATATCATTTCCTACTCCATGTACAACGGTTCATGGCTTGTATGGGAAAAAGACGGTATGCCTGTTGCCGTCAGCTACCATCTCGAGTGGTCTCCTTCAAACGGTAAGCCGTGGCTCGGAACGGTCCTGATTGACCCGGCTGAAGAAAAAAAGGGGCATGCGAAGATGATCATTGAACAGATCAGCAAATTGCTTAGAGCGAAACATAAAGCGATGTTTGCGGGAGTTCCCATTGAGCGCAGGGAATGGATACTGTTTTTAAGCCAATGCGGCTTTGAACAGCTGAAAACGGAAAAAGATGAGAAAGGCAAATCATTTATGATCCTGGTGAAGCCTTTAGCAGAAGCTGCCATATGATAATGGCAGCTTATTTGCTGCATGCGGGTTCAATAAAAAGCCTCTCAAACATTGAGAGGCTTCTGATAATTTGAAAATTATTTTTTTACCGCATGAATATAATGAATCGTTTCAAACGCTGACAAATTGTCTTTTCGATTACTAAAGAAAAGGTCATTAATGTCGTCTGGTGATAGATGTTCATAGATCAGTAAACCAGATGACTCTAACAGATGTTCAATCTCTTGATAAGTGAAACATGATTTCATCGGTTCCCCGCTTGCGGCAGCCATCTTCACCATATGTTCAACTCGATTTGACGTCCCTTTTGCTGTAAAAAGTGTTTCGTCCGCATAATCAAAAACAATAGAGCTTCCAGGCGGGACATGAGAAAATAAATTACTGATCAAGCTTGCATTTTCTTCCCGTGTTACATAATAAGACACTCCGAGAAGGCTGAAGAATGTTTTTGTGTTTTTAAATCCTTCTTCTAAGAGAGGATCATACGAAAACGTTTTGGTGAAATCCATAGGAACAAAATGAAGATGACCCGGAATTGTCAGATTTGCATCCTTCAGCTTATTTTTTTTGAATTGCTGTGTAGCCGGATGATCAACCTCGAAAACCTGTAAGCTGTTTTCTAATTCTGGATGCCGAAAGCAGAAAGTATCCAGCCCCGCTCCAAGAATGACATACTGTTTTGCCCCCAGGATTAATTCGTTGTGCAAGACTTTTTCACAATAAGAAGCACGTGCTAGGGGCGTGGGAGACAGCTGGATTTGTGCAACCCATTTTAATATTTTTTCAGGATCATTTTGAAGACGTTCGGCGATCTCTTTGTTGAAAAACGATATTCCTTGAATCATATTTTTACTGATGTCGATAAACTCTTTTTCGTTAATGAGCTCTTTTGCGATAAAATCATCAAAAATAAGAGGTGTGTCATATTTGCTGTGATAAGCACGGGCAAAAGCTGAAATCAAAGACGTTAAGCTGGACTCATTTTTCCTCATGAAATGATCCTCCACAAAAAATAAGATTCCCCTGGCCAGGAGAATCTTATTATACATACAAATATATTAATAGTAAATTTTAGCATAAATAAATTTTTTTGTCAATGTTTTTGCTCTTAACTGGACGCGCGATCCTTCACATAGCCACGTGACCTGTAGCAGAATTCGTCTATCAATTATGTGGACTGAATCATTAGCTGCTTTTATAAAATGCGCACTTGCGGCTGCATCCCTCTTTTGCAAATCAGGAGCGGTTTCTGTCTCATGGCAGCATCTTTTCGTCGTTTCTGCTGAGAGAGAAATCAAGATATGTAACAAAAAAAGCCTGAGGGATCTCAGGCTTTTTCTAATATTACAATCCAACAGCATTCCAGGCTGCTTCAACTTTAGCGGCATCAGTTGAGCCGTAGAGGTCACGGGCAGACTGAATGAGAGCTGCCTTGGCATCTTTGAACGTGGAAGAAGGCGTGAGGTACGTTGTTAACGCACGGTAATAGATTTGCTGTGATTTAGATACACCAAGTTTTGTGATGGTGTTGTAAGCGGCTTTGTTTGGAATTCCGCTGTTTGTGTGTACACCGCCATAATCGCCTTCATCTGTGTTTGGAAGGTTTCTGTAATTGGCGTAATTGTCAGGCTGGTTGTATTTTGTAGGGTTGGACAGGCTGCGAAGAGCAGGCTGGCTGACCGTAATGTCTTCACCGATGTCCCAGTCTTCTGTATCGTTAAAATACCCGAATACGTCAGAGAAAGACTCGTTTAATGCACCTGGCTGATTTTCATAAATCAAGTTGGCTGTTTCTTGGGTGACGCCATGTGTCATTTCATGCGCTGTCACATCTAATGAGCCGGAAAGCGGAGAGAAGAATGAACCGTCGCCATCACCGTAAATCATCTGGTCTCCTGTCCATGCAGCGTTATTGTATTGAGTGCCATAGTGAACGGAAGAAACGATTTTACTGCCTTTGTTATCATAGCTGTTTCGTTTAAAGTTTGAATAAAAATAATCGTACACTTTACCGAGGTTATAGTGTGCGTCAACGGCTGCCCGCTGTGATGAAGATGTAAATGTTTTCGTTGTGCTTGAGACAAGCGTTCCCGGAAGGCGGCTTTGTCTGTTTTGCAAGTCATATGTGATGATTTGGGTGCCAGTTGGTTTTGAAAGATCTCTTAGAACATATTTTCCGCCTTCATAAGAGATGTTCAATGGAACAGTTGCGCCCTTTAGAGTTGTTCCGCTTCCAGTGGCGGCGGCATGTTCTACTTTATTTTGCTTTTTTAAAATGCTGCCTGTTTCGGCGTCAACTAAGACTTCCCAGTTTGCAGGTTCAGGCTCGACATAGCGAATCGTCACGTCGTAAGCAAGACGATAGCTGCCGTCTTTTGTTTCTATCGCTTTCAATTCGGCTTTATTGCTGTTTTTGGCCGCTCCGTTAGAAACAGCGTCTGGTGATTTGCCGATAGCTTTGAAAGCGAGTGCCAGCGCTTTTTCAGAAGAGACTTTTTGGCTGTTATCTGTTTTTGCAGCAGATTGATTGTGTAATTCACCATTGACCGCATAGACATTATCGGATTTATCGACGTGAACGATCACTTGCGAATCTTTAATTGGCACTCCGTTAACGACAGGCGCATATCGAAAGTGCTTGTACCCAAGGGCATCAGTCGTACTTTCAACAAGCTTCAGCCTTTTGGAAGGATCACCTTTAAAAATGTTGCTGTTCTGTTTCAAAAACTGCTTGACAGCCTTGTCATTTGGTGCAGAGAGTTCTGATTGCGCAATCGCATTTTTGGAGAGGAAATTTGTTTGATTCTCTTTAAGCTGATGACCTTCAGCAGCCTGAACACCTGGCAGGCTGATTGATAAACTCATAAACGAAGCAGCGACAGCAACAGACAATTTCTTACCTAAACCCACAATAAATCCCCCTTTTTGAAAATACTGAAAACTTTATATTGTTATATTAAACTAGCATTCTGGAATACTCAACAAAAACTAACATAACTAGACAAAATTGATAGTATTGTCCTGTGTTTGTTTTTGTTGAATAATATCAAGATGAGTCAAGTGTCATGTGGTGGTTCATTCAAGAGTTATGTTTTTTGCATATCAAGGGGAAGATGAGATATTTTTGTTTCATCTTGAAACTTTTTGAAAAGTCCGCTGTCTAACCGAATGAGGCCTTAATAAGAAGTAAAGGATTGTTGTTCGTGTTGGAGTTATTCAGTCATTATGTATTGCATTTCGAACGTTATTTTATATTAAGCAGACAAAGCACCCTGCTGATTCAATGGTCAATTGTTGTTCTGGCGGGCTTATATCTTTTGGTGCATCATCCCAAAATGAACCGGCAGCGCACAATGTTCTTGGCGGGTGTTATATTGCGGATTGTGCTGCTGGCGGGAGTGTCTGTTGAACTTATTCACCAGGTGCAATCAACAAACTTCACCAGCGCTTACTTAAGAGAGGACGGAAATGAACTGCTGCCGCTGCTGCATTTTTTGTTATACGGATATGTGCTGCTGACGGCTTTTCACTATATGCTGATGCCGCGTGATCATGGCGGAAAGGGTAAGTTTTATACGTTCGACCTCGCCGTTGTCAGTTTGCCGATCGTACAAATGATTTTTAGTTTCTTTTCGTATTGGAAGGAATACCCGGATGGGATGGAGCCGATTGCATTCGTGTTTCTGTTTTTCATCATCACTCTTCCCATTGCGTTGAATGTAGTGTTTTTCAAGCTGTATTGGAGAACGGATAAGATCTTACTAGGCTTATTTTATACGCTGATTATCGGACTGCTTGTCTTGCTGCTTGCGCCATATCCCAATCAAATCTCAAAAAATTATGGTGCAGTAATGCCATATACGATTTATTTGGCAATGGCGGGATTTTTGATGAGCTATCATCTGTTCCAAAAGTCAGGAAAGGTTTATGTGCATGTGAATAAGTGGCTGCCGATGGCTGTCATGGTGTTTTTTGTCCTGCTGTTAAATCCGATATATAACATAGGAACGGCTGCTTTCGCTGTATCAAAGCCAGCAAATGTCCATGATTCATTCAATTTTGTCGGGGAGCACATTTCATCAGAAAAAGCGGAACAGATTTTAAAGTCATTTTTTCCTACGGATGAGACATTGTATTTGCGCGATACAAACATGGATGTGCATTATTTCTACTCATTTGAAAGCAAAGGTTATAAAGCTGAGGTAGATGAAGTATCGCAGCTGATTCGTAATTATGAATACTTACAAAAAGCACATGGGAAAAAGCTAACGAATCAGGAGTACAAGCGAAAGTCCATCGCTTTCCTTGAGCGACACGGACGTGTGTTACATAAGGATCATATCGAAACAAAGGTATCTCAAGAAGACGACCAGACAGTCGTACGTATTTACCTGAAAAATCAACTTCATAAAAAAGATCCTGCTGATGATGGCGCGGTATTTTATTGGGAAAAGGAAACCTTAATGGGTTTTAGTGAAGATCCTTCGATTTATCGGCTTGACTCTCTTCTGCATGTTCATATAACAGAACAAAACATTCACGACAAAGTGGAACAAATGTTTACAGCACTGAACATCTCAAAACAGCCTTATCAGATCACTGATATTGAAAGCAATAGCCTGCTCGGAAGCATGGTGAGAGTGGAAACAAAAGGTGGAATTGTTTTGGGATTTGAGGGCGAATCCGGTTGTTTACATAGTCTTTCGCTTCCGATGAAAAAGAATATCTCAATGGCTAACAGCCGGCTGCAGCATCAGATATTATCGATCTTCGATGCTCGTGGATCAGAAAAGAAGAAAAAAAGCAGTCAGGGTGACATGGTGATGTATACTGATTCTTCTAAAACATATGAGTTTTTTGAAGATCAAGGTCAGCTAAACGTTTATGTATACAGCGATACACCTGATCAGTCATTCCCCTATACATATCGTAATGGAACATTGGCTTACGAAAAAGTAGCTTCTCTCTATCAGGATGTCATTTACAAAAAGCGTATGCGCCCGATTATCGTTCAAAGAGGGGATGAACGGCATTATGCATGGCTGATCATTATTCAGCCGTTTGGTTCAAATCGCCATGATGCCTATGTAGTGGATGGAGAAACACAAGAGGTGAAAAGTCTTTATGAATCATAAAGAAAAAGAGTCTGTTTTTGTAGACCTATACGACCTGTATAAAGAAGGAGAGCTAGAGGATGAATCAATGGAATGGATGAAACAGCATGAATCCCAATTCCAAAAGAATGCGGAAGACTTAAAGAGTAAAACTTGTTTAAAGAGAAGTCCCGGTGCTGAAGAAGAAAGCCAAATCAGATATATGAAAGTATACCTGTCTTCCATGTATATCTGTTTCATTTTATTGGCCATTTGGATGGCGGTGTGGTTTTACTTTTAATGAAGCATAGGGATTCCATTGAGGACTTGTATCGACAGTATTATCAAGAAATTTTAAATTATTTATTCAGAAGGACTCATCATCTTGAAACAGCCAAGGACTTAGCGCAGGACACGTTTGTGAAAGCTCTTAACGGTCTGGCTTCGTTTAGGGGGCATTCTTCCATCAGAACATGGCTCTACACCATTGCGCATCATACCTTTATCAATTGGTACCGCAGGGATGTCAAATACCAATTTACTGATATCAGCAAAAATGAAGGGTTAACGCAAACAACTTATGAGCAGCCTGAACAGTATCTGTCACGGACGGTGAAAAGCGAAACACTGCGGCAGGAGCTCCTGAAGTTAAAAGATCAGCATCAATCCGTTTTGATTTTAAGAGAATTCCAAGAGCTTTCTTATGAAGAAATCGCTGAGATATTAGGTTGGAGTCTTTCTAAGGTGAAAACCACATTGCACCGGGCTAGATTAGAGCTAAAGAAAAACATGACGAAAAGTAGAGAGGAGGAGCGGATATGACCTGCTTTCTAGTAAGAGACCTGCTTCCTCTGTATCTTGAAGGTGATTGTAAAAGAGAAACGGAACACGTTATAGAAGAGCATTTAAAAATGTGCAGCAGCTGCAGAGACATGTATGACACGATGGCTGAGCCATTTGAATTGGAAAGCGAACAGGCCGTTGAGGAGGCTTTTCTGCTGGAGGAAGAACTGCGTTTTAAACAGAGGTACTATGGATTACTGATTATGAAAGCCGCCTGCTGGTTTGGAGCGGCGGTTGCCGTGATGCTGATCATCAAACTGCTGATATAAAAAAAGCGCTTGTCCGATTCCGGCAAGCGCTTTTTCACATTAAGCCTGGGGATGAATCATATCATAAATAGCGGCAAGCTGTTCTTGTGACAGGGCACTGAAGAGTTTTTCATAAACGTCAGCTTGCAGTGGCGTTGCACCTGCTTGTAGCGCTGCGTCTTTATCATAGCTGTACACATCATCTTGTAGCACAATGGCTGCTTGAAGAATGTGAATCTTGAGAGAAACAGCGGAGAAAAATTGTTCAAGTGCAAGTGCTTCTTTTTCTGTGAAGCCAAGTTCAACTGCTTTTTCTGTATCAAATTTGTAATTTCCATCCTCGAGATACACACATTGTGAAACAATGCTGAAAAATTCTGATGTCGATTCCCAGAGTGTAGCAATTACCTGAGCCTCTTCTTTTGTCATTCCTAACTCGACAGCTTTTTCGCTGTCAAAATAATATACACCGTCTTGTTCGTATATACATTGATTTAATATATCAATGAATGTATTGAGATCTTCATTAGTGCTCGCCTGATGCTGGAGTTGAACAGCAGTGTTATCAACCAGTGTTTTTGCGCTGGCTGCATCAGGACCGAACGTTAATAGAGCAGCTGAGGTCATTGCGGCAGTCGTTAACATAGCTTTTTTTACAAATGTTTTCTTCATGTTTCTTCTCTCCCTTTTGTGAATTGTGCTACAAATTCCATTATAGGGAGTAGTTTCCGGTGGAGGAATAGGCGCTATGGTATTTTATGCGTATCGTTGCCGAACTACTTTTTGAAGGCTGCACGTGTGACCGTTAGAACGATTGTCTATGTATGTAGGCTGTTTTGCATCTTCCTGACTAAGAAACAGGGGAGATAAGGCTTAAAGAAATGAAAAACACCGCTTTCTTTGCGGTGTTTTTTGATTACAATGTCGCCGGCGGGGCAATGCTTTTAATCAAGCAAGCCTTGTTCGCGCATTTTCTTTTTTAATGTAAATCCGCCGCCCATGACAGCGCAAACAAGTACAATGCTGGCGATAATGCCTGCAGGGCTTTTTTCAGCGATAAAGACGCCGATCAGCATAATGCTGAAAACCGCTGCAAATGCAAATAATAGTAAAAGCCAATTCATTTTTTTCATAATTTCCATCCCCTTTTACGTCTTATATTAAGTTTACAGAAAAACGTGACGCTTTTAAAGAGGATGTGTGATATAATATGAAAGTTATCTAATTTTTTTAGGAGATGAAAAAGTGAAACTTCGAAATGATCTTCGCAACATCGCGATTATTGCCCACGTTGACCATGGGAAAACGACTCTAGTCGATCAGCTTTTACATCAGGCTGGTACGTTCCGTGCCAACGAACAGGTTGCTGAACGCGCAATGGACTCTAATGATCTTGAACGCGAACGCGGCATTACAATATTGGCGAAAAATACTGCGATTAACTATAAAGATACACGTATCAATATTTTGGACACCCCTGGACACGCAGACTTTGGGGGAGAAGTAGAACGGATTATGAAAATGGTTGACGGCGTAGTGCTTGTCGTTGACGCATATGAAGGCTGTATGCCTCAAACTCGTTTTGTTCTGAAAAAAGCTCTTGAGCAAAACCTGAACCCTGTTGTTGTTGTAAACAAAATTGACCGTGACTTTGCTCGTCCAGAGGAAGTTATCGATGAAGTTCTGGATCTGTTCATTGAGCTTGATGCTAATGAAGAGCAGCTCGAGTTCCCAGTGGTATATGCTTCCGCGATTAATGGAACAGCGAGTCTTGATCCGAAACAACAGGATGAAAACATGGAAGCTTTATATGAAACCATTATTAAGCATGTTCCGGCACCTGTTGATAATGCAGAGGAGCCGCTTCAATTCCAAGTTGCCCTTCTTGACTACAACGACTATGTAGGCCGTATCGGAATCGGACGCGTATTCCGCGGCACAATGAAAGTCGGACAGCAGGTTTCTCTTATGAAGCTTGACGGAACGGCAAAGTCATTCCGTGTTACAAAGATTTTTGGTTTCCAAGGCTTAAAGCGTGTGGAAATTGAAGAAGCAAAAGCGGGAGACCTCGTTGCGGTTTCCGGAATGGAAGATATCAACGTTGGTGAAACGGTATGTCCTGTAGACCATCAAGATCCGCTTCCGGTGCTTCGCATTGATGAGCCGACACTTCAAATGACATTTGTCGTGAATAACAGTCCGTTTGCAGGCCGTGAAGGCAAATATGTAACGGCCCGCAAAATCGAAGAGCGTCTTCAATCACAGCTTCAGACGGATGTGAGCTTGCGTGTTGAGCCGACAGCTTCTCCTGATGCTTGGGTTGTTTCAGGACGCGGTGAACTGCACTTGTCAATTTTAATTGAAAATATGCGTCGTGAGGGCTATGAGCTTCAAGTGTCAAAACCTGAAGTTATTATCAAAGAAATCGACGGCGTACGCTGTGAGCCTGTTGAACGTGTGCAAATTGATGTTCCTGAAGAGCATACTGGCTCTGTCATGGAATCAATGGGTGCCCGCAAAGGCGAAATGGTTGATATGATCAACAACGGAAACGGCCAAGTCCGTCTCATCTTTACAGTTCCTTCCCGCGGATTGATCGGTTACTCTACAGAATTCCTATCATTAACACGCGGATTCGGTATTTTGAACCATACGTTTGACAGCTACCAGCCGATGCAGGCGGGCCAAGTCGGCGGACGCCGTCAAGGTGTACTTGTGTCAATGGAAAACGGAAAAGCAACATCATACGGTATTCAAGGAATTGAAGACCGCGGTGTCATCTTCGTTGAGCCGGGTACTGAAGTATACGAAGGAATGATCGTTGGAGAGCATAACCGTGACAATGACCTTGTTGTTAACGTCAGCAAAATGAAACAGCAAACAAACGTCCGTTCCGCGACAAAGGATCAGACAACTACAATTAAAAAAGCGCGCATCATGTCTCTTGAGGAGTCTCTAGAGTACTTAAACGAAGATGAATATTGTGAAGTAACACCTGAATCCATCCGTTTAAGAAAGAAGATCCTCAATAAGAACGAACGTGAAAAAGCAGCTAAAAAGAAAAAAACAGCAGGATTGTCTTAATCTCGTGCAGAATTTGAAAAGATAGAACCCGTACGTTTACAGGGGAGGGAATCTTTTTGAATGACGTAAGCGAACGTCTGTCGTTCTTCGCCGCTCTATATCAAGTAGACCGGCAGCCTGCGGCAGGCATGTGGCTGCTGTACGGCACGATTTTTGTGTTGGCCGTTATTGTATTTAAGCTTGGATTTGCTAAACGGCTTCCTGTATTAAAATCTGCAGTGGTGTATGTATTTTTGGCGTTGGGCTGCACTGTTTTGACTTTTTTAGGGGTGTTTTTGCCCGTGGCAGAAGGATTGGTCGTCGCTGCGCTGATTTTAATCATTTACAAAATCCGGCTGTATCAGTCGAAAAAAGGACAGTCTGCAAAATCATAAAAGACTCAGCTGAAAGCTGAGTCTTTTTTTGTGTTCTGTATGGTTAAGCGGACGCTTTATTTTTTGACTTTTTCCTTTTTCTGCTGTCCCGGGTGAAAAGTAAATTTTCCCGTTTTCAGCCGTTCCTCTGTTTTTTTGGCAATCCGATCGTGGCATTCCTGGCACATATATGTATGGATCGGGCGGTTTCGAAGCCGTTTCGCGATCAGGGTATCATCATCAATTGTTTCAATTTTATCGCAAATAGAACATTTGACCCTCATCATATCACCTCTTTCACTAACATGTATTATAGCACGGATCAGAAGCTGTCCAAAATAAGAAAAAGCTAAAGCGCAAGGCTATAGCTTAGTCATTGTTGTTCTTTTTCATATGATGATCAGATTGATCGTTTTGCTCCTTCTCCATTTCCTGCTGCTGTTTTCTATTTAATTGGTCATTTTGCTGCTTTGTTTGCGGTTCGTCTTCATTGTCAATCACATCGTTAGGCACTTCGGGAAGCACTCGGCCGACAATTGCAGCTAATTCATCCAGTATGCCTGTTACCGGACGGCCCTCGCTGATTTCTCTGCTCATTTCGCGAAGGCGGCTGACCGTATCGGGATCAGCAATGACTACTGCGTTGGCGCCATATCGATCATTCTTTAGCGCCTGAGCTACAGAATATTTAATGGTTTCCACTTTGCTTCTGTCCAAAGTATCATCGACATCAATCCCAACAACAGCATAGCCTCCCAGCACAACGGCTGTTGCATCCTTGACGTCGGGGTTTTTTTCAGCAACGCTGACAAGATGCTTGGCAATATCCGTTCTTGTTCCATTGTCTTTTGTTTCTTGAGTTGTGTCCTTTACGTGAATCGGTTTAGTCTCCTGCTGTCTTGTTGATTCTTTTTCAACATTCTGGCCCTGTTTTCCTTGTTGATAGGCACAAGCGGACAGGATAAGTGTCAGCTGTATGATAATGAAAAGAATTCGCACTTGCGGGTTCCCTCCTTAAAATGCTTTCATTAATTTTATTGTTGAATTAACCTTCTATCTTTATGCACAAAAACATATATTTTAGCAGGCATTCACCTTTTTCATCAAAAGAGAAGCAGGAAGAACTTTGACCCTTATATCAGGAGGCTGAGACTTGAGTAAAATTTATGTGTTAGATACGAATGTGTTATTACAGGATCCTAACGCGATATTTTCTTTTGAAGAAAATGAGGTTGTCATCCCTGCTGTCGTTTTAGAAGAGGTTGATTCAAAAAAACGGTATATGGACGAAGTTGGGAGGAATGCAAGGCACGTATCTAAGCTAATCGATGCGCTAAGACAAAAGGGCAGGCTGCATGAGCATGTACCGCTTGACACCGGCGGCACACTGAGAATTGAACTGAATCATCGTTCGTTTCACCAGCTGCAAGAGATCTTTATTGAAAAGACGAACGATAATCGCATATTAGCCGTTGCGAAAAACTTAAGCCTCGAGGAAGAAACCAAGGAAAATGGCAGGCCGGTTATCCTTGTCAGTAAGGATGTACTGGTCAGGGTTAAAGCCGACGCAATCGGACTGCTTGCTGAAGATTTCTTGAATGACCGTGTTGTGGACAATGATGAAATGTACAGCGGCTATAAAGATTTATATATCAGCCAGCAGCTGTTCAGCTCTTTTTACGGGAAAAATCAAATTTCAGTAAACGATGTAAAACAGCATGCGTTTTATCCGAATCAGTTTGCTTTAATGAAGGATGAGCTAGGAGGGTCTTCCTCGGCAGTCGGAATTGCAGACAAAACCGGAACGGTATTAAAAAGACTCGTATTTGATGATGAACATATATGGGGAATCAGGCCGAAAAATGTACAGCAGACAATGGCATTAGAGCTTTTGCTGCGGGAAGATATTCCGCTTGTCACCCTGATCGGAAAAGCGGGAACCGGCAAGACGCTCTTAGCTTTGGCGGCGGGGCTATTACAGACAGAAGACTTGGGAATATATAAAAAGCTGGTCGTCGCAAGGCCGATTGTTCCTGTTGGCAAGGACATCGGGTATTTGCCAGGCGAAAAAGAGGAAAAGCTAAAGCCTTGGATGCAGCCGATTTTTGACAACTTAGAGTTTCTGTTTAATACGAAAAAACCAGGGGAGCTTGATGCTATTTTGGCGGGAATTGGCTCAATTCAGGTAGAGGCGCTGACTTATATCAGAGGGAGAAGCATTCCAGATCAATTTATTATCATTGATGAAGCGCAAAATTTGACCAGGCATGAGGTGAAAACTTTGCTGACGAGAGTCGGTGAAGGCAGTAAAATTGTCTTAATGGGTGACCCTGAACAAATTGATCACCCATATTTAGACAGTCTGAACAATGGTTTGGCCTATGTGGTTGAGCGGTTTAAAGGACAACCCATCTCAGGCAGCGTGAAACTGTTAAAAGGTGAGAGATCAGGTCTCGCCCAGCTCGCAGCTGATTTGCTGTAACGTTTAAATGATTTCGATCTCTTTTACATCGGTAATCGGCTGTTTGTGATGAATTGGATCTTCAAAGTAAATATGCACGGGGCCGCCTTCTTGAATCGGCTTGCCTGCCTCACTGAAATGGACAATACTGTTCAGAGCGGTTTCCAGAGAAACGGCGGCTTTTCCCGAACTTGTGACAAATACACATTGCGTCGCAGAGCTGTTCGGCTCAGCATTCTTCAGGACAGTCCCAAGTCTCATTGCGAAACTGCCGTTCATCAGTTTTTGCTTCTCATATTGTTTTTCCGTCTTTAATGTAGGCGGCGCAATTCGCCCCTCTCTGATGACGCGTTCCGGATCAAGGTCGGATTCATCCCCGGCTGATTGTAAATATGTGTCTTGACTGTCCCCTTTGCGGTCAAACGAAAATTTGCGATCATCAAAAATCCATACGCTTGGATCAATGGTAATTGGATATGTAACATTGCCTTTTACTTGGATAACGCTCATGATATGACCCCCTTCTCTCAAAATTATAAAAGTTTTCGCATGAATTGTCACTTTGTGTACAAATTATGTGTATTGAAATGCTGAGGGAACGAGGGTGTTTGCATGGTATGCCGGCATAATGATGAGCTTGAAGCCTTAGTGAAAAAGGCGAAAAAAGTAACGGACAAGGGGGAGGTAGCCAGCTATATTCCCGCCTTGGCAAAAGCTGATAAACACGACCTGTCAGTGGCGATTTATTATTCCAATAATGTTTGTCTGTCAGCAGGTGACGTAGAAAAAACATTTACGCTTCAAAGTATATCGAAAGTCCTTTCCCTTGCTTTGGTGTTAATGGAATACGGCAAAGATAAGGTCTTCAGTTATGTTGGACAGGAGCCGACCGGTGATCCGTTTAATTCAATTATCAAGCTCGAAACAGTGAATCCGAGCAAGCCGTTAAACCCTATGATTAATGCCGGGGCATTGGTAGTGACAAGTCTGATAAGGGGAAGAACAGTAAAAGAGAGACTTGATTATTTGCTTTCTTTTATCAGAAGGCTGACAAACAACCAAGAGATTACATACTGCCGGGAAGTGGCTGAATCTGAATACAGCACTTCAATGATTAATCGGGCGATGTGTTATTATATGAAGCAGTACGGCATTTTTGAAGATGATGTAGAAGCAGTAATGGATTTATATACGAAGCAATGCGCGATTGAGATGAACAGCTTGGATTTAGCGAAAATCGGATCTGTATTTGCATTGAACGGCAGACATCCAGAGACTGGGGAGCAAGTCATCTCAAAAGATGTCGCTAGAATTTGCAAAACGTTTATGGTGACGTGCGGAATGTACAATGCAAGCGGGGAATTCGCAATTAAGGTCGGAATTCCTGCGAAAAGCGGCGTATCCGGCGGGATAATGGGCATTTCGCCTTACGATTTCGGGATCGGCATATTCGGCCCCGCATTAGACGAAAAAGGGAACAGCATTGCAGGTGTAAAGCTTTTGGAAATAATGTCTGAGATGTACAGGCTGAGTATTTTTTAATTTATGTCATATGCTTAAATCCTCTTGCATTTTCTGTTGATACCCTTTATGATAAATAGAAGAATTAGGTACTCGCCTGGGGAACGGAGGGATACTTTTGGCTTCAGAGATGATAGTTGACCATCGGCAAAAAGCTTTTGAACTCTTAAAAGTGGACGCTGAGAAGATTTTGAAGCTGATCCGAGTACAAATGGATAACTTAACGATGCCTCAATGTCCTCTATATGAAGAGGTTTTAGATACTCAAATGTTCGGGCTTTCGAGGGAAATCGATTTTGCTGTCCGCCTGGGATTGGTTGATGAAAAAGACGGTAAAGACCTTTTATACACATTGGAACGCGAATTGTCTGCTTTACATGACGCGTTTACAGCTAAATAAATGATAAAACTCAAACTTATTAACAGTTTGGGTTTTTTTATAACCGCTATTTTTCTCTCATCTCATAAAAGACGGTCTTTTTTTACACATTCCTTCCGAATCGTATAGAGATTCTTCGTCTCGTTTGATAAATTGTAGTAAAATAAAAAAGATAAATACATAAAAACCATAGATAATGGAAGTTAGAAGCAGGGAAGAGGATGTTATGTTAAAAAAAATGCTAAAATCTTATGATTACTCACTGATATTCGCAATCGTTTTATTATGCGGATTCGGTTTAGTGATGGTATACAGCTCAAGCATGATTACGGCTGTCTCCCGGTATGGAGTAAGCAGTAATTTTTTCTTCATGCGGCAGCTGTTTGCTTTAATTGCGGGTGGCGCTCTATTTATTCTCATGGCGTTGTTTCCTTATAAAGCACTGGCCCATCAAAGATTTCAGAAGGGGATACTGCTTGTATCTGTTCTTGCGCTTATCTCACTGTTTGTATTCGGGCATGTTGCCGGAAACGCGCAAAGCTGGTTTAAAATCGGCGGAATGAGTATTCAGCCGGGGGAGTTTGTGAAACTGGTCGTGATTTTATACCTCGCAGCCGTATATGCCAAAAAACAAAGCTATATTGACCATCTATTAACGGGTGTAGCCCCTCCGGTAGTCATGACGCTTATAATTTGCGGGTTAATTGCCATGCAGCCAGATTTCGGTACAGCCATGATTATAGGGTTAATTGCGACGTGCATGATCTTGTGCTCCGGCTTCAGCGGAAAGACGCTGGTGAGGCTTGTGATACTGGGCGGAATTGTTTTCATTTTAGTCAGCCCGATTATCTATTTGAATCAGGACAAAATTTTAACTGAAGGCCGTTTAGCGCGTTTTGAGAGTCTTGAAGACCCATTTAAGTATGCAAATTCATCAGGTTTGCAAGTGATCAATTCTTATTATGCGATCAGCTCAGGCGGCATTTTCGGTCTGGGGCTCGGTGAAAGTATCCAAAAATACGGATATCTGCCTGAATCACACACTGACTTTATTATGGCTGTCATTGCTGAAGAGCTCGGCATTTTTGGGGTTTTGTTTGTGATTTTCCTATTGGGTTTTGTCGTCATTAAAGGTTTTTATATAGCCAGAAAATGCGAGGACCCCTTTGGAAGTCTTCTGGCGATCGGCATTTCAAGCATGATTGCCATCCAGTCGTTTATTAACCTTGGCGGTGTCAGCGGATTAATTCCGATTACAGGGGTTACGCTGCCATTTATCAGTTACGGGGGCTCTTCTTTGGTGCTGCTGTTGGGGAGTATGGGGATATTAGCGAATATCAGCATGTTTGTGAAATATTCAGAGAATAAGAAAAAGAAAGAGCCCTTGGCGCCGAAGGGAATGAAAAAGAAACAGCTCAAAAAAACTGTTTATCAGTAAAAAACAAGTGTGTACAGGGGAAGGATATTCCGCTATGATAGATTATATTCCATTCGGGTAAGGGGGAGAAAAGTTTGTCTCAGCAATCGATACAAAAAGTATTAGTAGCAAACAGGGGAGAAATTGCAATCCGAATATTCCGGGCGTGTACCGAGTTGAATATTCGTACAGTTGCGGTCTATTCAAAAGAAGATTCCGGTTCCTACCATCGGTACAAAGCGGATGAAGCATACTTGGTCGGTGAAGGGAAAAAACCGATTGATGCTTACCTGGATATTGAAGGTATCATTGATATTGCGAAAAGAAACAAAGTCGATGCAATTCATCCGGGATACGGTTTCTTATCTGAAAATATTCATTTTGCGAGACGATGTGAAGAAGAAGGCATCGTATTCATAGGGCCAAAATCCGAGCATCTCGATATGTTTGGTGACAAGGTAAAAGCGCGTGAGCAGGCAGAAAAAGCGGGAATCCCCGTGATTCCGGGAAGCGATGGTCCTGCCGAAACGCTTGAAGCCGTCGAACAATTTGGACAAGCTAACGGTTATCCGATCATCATTAAAGCCTCGCTTGGCGGCGGCGGCCGCGGTATGCGGATTGTCAGATCTGAAAGTGAAGTCAAAGAAGCATATGAGCGTGCTAAATCAGAGGCGAAAGCAGCCTTTGGCAATGATGAAGTTTATGTAGAAAAATTAATTGAGAATCCAAAACATATTGAGGTTCAGGTCATTGGAGACAAGCAGGGAAATGTCGTCCATCTTTTTGAGAGGGATTGTTCCGTTCAAAGACGCCATCAAAAGGTCATTGAAGTGGCGCCGAGTGTCTCGCTGTCACCTGAATTAAGGGACCAAATTTGTGAGGCGGCAGTTGCGCTTGCCAAAAATGTAAACTATATAAATGCGGGGACGGTCGAATTCCTTGTTGCAAACAACGAGTTCTACTTTATTGAAGTAAACCCGCGCGTACAAGTTGAACACACGATAACAGAAATGATTACTGGTGTCGATATTGTTCAAACTCAGATCCTTGTTGCCCAAGGGCACAGCCTTCACAGCAAAAAAGTAAATATTCCTGAGCAAAAGGACATTTTTACAATCGGCTATGCCATTCAGTCACGGGTTACGACTGAGGATCCGCAAAATGATTTCATGCCTGATACAGGAAAAATCATGGCTTACCGCTCAGGCGGCGGTTTTGGTGTCCGTCTTGATACCGGAAACAGCTTTCAGGGTGCCGTGATCACACCATACTATGATTCACTTCTCGTTAAGCTTTCAACTTGGGCTTTAACGTTTGAACAGGCAGCTGCCAAAATGGTGCGAAACCTTCAGGAGTTCAGAATCAGAGGCATAAAAACGAACATTCCGTTCCTTGAGAACGTTGCAAAACATGAGATGTTCCTGACAGGGCAATATGATACGTCTTTCATTGATACAACGCCTGAATTATTTAATTTCCCTAAACAAAAAGACCGCGGAACGAAAATGCTCACTTACATCGGCAATGTGACAGTAAACGGCTTCCCCGGAATCGGGAAAAAAGAAAAACCGGCGTTTGACAAACCGTTAAGCGTAAAGGTAGACGTTGATCAGCAGCCTGCCAAAGGAACAAAGCAAATTCTCGATGAAAAAGGTGCAGAAGGGCTTGCAAATTGGGTTAAGGAGCAGAAATCTGTCCTTTTAACTGATACGACATTCAGGGATGCCCACCAATCGTTATTGGCAACTAGAATCAGATCGCATGATTTGAAAAAAATCGCAAATCCGACGGCTGCGTTATGGCCTGAACTATTCAGTATGGAAATGTGGGGAGGCGCGACCTTCGATGTAGCCTACCGATTCCTGAAAGAAGATCCGTGGAAGCGTTTGGAAGATCTTCGCAAAGAAGTGCCGAATACCTTATTCCAGATGCTGCTTCGCTCATCAAATGCGGTCGGCTATACGAATTATCCGGACAATGTGATTAAAGAATTTGTGAAGCAATCAGCTCAATCCGGTATTGATGTGTTTCGTATTTTCGACAGCTTAAACTGGGTAAAAGGGATGACGTTAGCCATTGATGCCGTTCGGGATACCGGAAAAGTGGCAGAAGCTGCGATTTGTTATACGGGAGATATCCTTGACAAGAACCGGACGAAGTACGATCTTGCTTATTATACATCGATGGCGAAGGAGCTTGAGGCGGCCGGAGCCCATATTCTCGGGATTAAAGATATGGCAGGGCTGTTAAAACCGCAGGCTGCATATGAACTCGTTTCTGCGTTGAAAGAAACGATCGACATTCCGGTTCACCTTCATACACATGATACGAGCGGAAACGGTATTTATATGTATGCGAAAGCTGTTGAAGCCGGCGTTGATATCATAGACGTGGCGGTCAGCTCAATGGCGGGATTAACGTCACAGCCTAGCGCGAGCGGATTTTATCATGCGATGGAAGGCAACGACCGCCGTCCGGAAATGAATGTCCAAGGCGTTGAATTGCTGTCCCAATATTGGGAGTCGGTGCGTAAATATTATAGTGAATTTGAAAGCGGAATGAAGTCTCCGCATACTGAAATTTATGAGCACGAAATGCCAGGGGGCCAATACAGCAACCTGCAGCAGCAAGCCAAGGGAGTAGGCCTTGGCGACCGCTGGAACGAAGTCAAGGAAATGTACAGACGCGTGAACGATATGTTCGGTGACATCGTCAAGGTAACGCCTTCCTCAAAAGTAGTCGGAGATATGGCACTCTACATGGTGCAAAACAATCTGACTGAAAAAGACGTTTACGAAAAAGGCGAATCTTTAGATTTCCCTGATTCTGTCGTGGAGCTTTTCAAAGGAAATATCGGCCAGCCTCATGGCGGATTCCCGGAAAAACTGCAAAAGCTGATCTTAAAAGGGCAGGAGCCGATTACAGTCAGACCGGGCGAACTGCTTGAGCCGGTGTCATTTGAAGCGATCAAACAGGAATTTAAAGAGCAGCATAACTTGGAAATTTCAGATCAGGATGCTGTGGCGTATGCCCTTTATCCTAAAGTCTTCACTGATTATGTGAAAACGACAGAAAGCTACGGAGACATTTCGGTATTAGATACACCGACATTCTTCTACGGTATGACATTGGGTGAAGAGATAGAAGTTGAAATTGAGCGCGGCAAAACGCTGATCGTTAAGCTGATTTCAATCGGTGAGCCTCAGCCTGACGCCACTCGCGTCGTTTATTTCGAACTGAACGGGCAGCCGCGTGAAGTAGTCATTAAAGATGAAAGCATTAAGTCTTCCGTTCAGGAAAGGCTGAAAGCAGACCGGACAAATCCAAGCCACATCGCAGCTTCCATGCCTGGAACCGTTATTAAGGTATTGGCTGAAGCAGGCACAAAAGTCAATAAAGGTGATCATTTGATGATTAATGAAGCGATGAAAATGGAAACAACGGTTCAGGCTCCTTTCTCAGGAACAATCAAGCAGGTTCATGTGAAAAATGGCGAGCCGATCCAAACGGGAGATCTGCTTCTCGAAATTGAAAAAGCATAAAAAACAAGAGTGTATGTCATTTGATATACACTCTTGTTTTTTTATATAGAAAATATGGAGTGAAGCAGATGGTTAGAAGAGATATAAGGGGACTTCAGAGATTATACAGTACTGTCACAAGCCCAAAATAAAAAGAGGCTTATACAGCCAATATTATAGATGCTTTGTAGTATGCCATGCATATTTCTTTAAGCACTATCTGATTTAAAAGGCTTTAATACTAATGTTCGCGGACTATAGATGCATATGAAATTTCTATAATCACGATGAGGAAGGGGACAGACCGAAGTGAGCCGCTCACTGATCATCAAGTTCAGCGAAGGCTGGCCATTGAAACAATAAAGCGCCAAAACAAGACATGAAAAAAGACCAAAGCCGCCTAAGGCTTTGGTCTTGAGTCCTTATGATTGCCTGGATTCGTAACGGAAACGAGCAATCAATAATAAGAAGTAGCATAAAACGCCAAACAGACAGGCAATAAAGAACGAGTGGGCAAGTGCAAAGCCCAGAGCCAGTTCAGAGTATACGATCATAATCCCGGACAGTGCCTGTAATGTAATGAAAATAAGACATGAGATCCATCCCCAAAAGATCTGTTTTTGATCTTTATAGGAAGTAATAGCATGAACAGCGGCAACAATAATCCATACAAATAACAGTAAGGCTGCTGCTCTGTGGCCCATTTGCACCCATTCATGGAATTGGGTCGGAAGTCCATTGTTCAGCGGGCTGCACAGCGGCACATCAGGACATGCCAGACTTGATTCAGTGTGTCTTACATATGCGCCTGTATACACAACGATATAGGAATATATCAAAATTCCTATCATGTGAAATTGCATCTTTTTGCCGATTTGAAGCGGCTTAACCAGTGTTCTGACTGATTTATCAGCTTCAAATATGAGCAATGTCAAAATAAGCACTGAAGCAAAAGAAATTAATGAGATGCCGAAGTGAAGCGCCATAATCAGCGCGTTCGAACCGAATACGACAGCCAATGCGCCAAGCAATGCCTGAAGAAATAAAAAGATAATTGACATGATCGCGAGAAACGTTGTTTCACGGAAAATCGGCGTGATTTTTCTCCATGACCAAAACGCAAGGCTTAGCACAAGGATAATAGAGATTCCGCTTGCGAATCGGTGGCTCCATTCAATAATTGAAGCCGGATTCAGTTCAGGGAAAAAACGGCCGTGACACAGCGGCCACTGTCTGCCGCATCCTTGGCCGGAACCTGTTTTTGTAACGAGGGCACCCCCGATTAAAACAATTAGCATGACAAATGTCGTCAGAACACCGAGAGCTTTTAATGCTTTATTCATACAATATTCACCTTCTTAACATACTGCTGCAATTTTATATACGTTCCAAGTGTAAGCGAATATGTGTTTTGTGGCAATTCCCAGAGCCTTTTGTTCACAAAAATATAATAGAATGACGGCTTCTGGAAAATGTACACTTGATTATTCATGCCGGGTCTGATAGAAATAAGGTAAACGCAATGCCGATTTGGAGATTGCCTTCATCTTTGGTAAAATTCATAAAAAGTTCACAAATAAATTCCTGTTTGTCGTTTAATATTTAATAGGATGTTTTTTTACAAGATGTTATCTTGTATGATAGAGTTGCAGGTTATTTTATTCTCCTGCGTTAGGTTTGTAAGGGAGGTTTACGTTATGGCTAACTCCAGAATCTTAAATGATACAGCTATAGACGGACAAATTGAAGAAACAACGGCATGGAAAGATTTTCTGTCCCTTATTAAAATAGGGATCGTCAATTCTAACCTCATCACGACTTTCACTGGAATGTGGCTTGCACTGCATATATCCGGTTTAAGTTTTTTAGGCAATATAAACACCGTTCTTCTTACGTTAATCGGGTCTTCACTGATTATTGCGGGCTCCTGCGCGATCAATAACTGGTATGACCGGGACATTGACCATCTTATGGAGCGTACGAAAGTAAGACCGACGGTTACGGGTAAAATTCAGCCGAGTCAGGCGTTATGGTCTGGAATTTTGCTGGTTGCTTTAGGATTGATCATGCTGCTGATGACAACTGTCATGGCTGCTGTTATCGGTTTTATCGGAGTCTTTACGTATGTTGTATTGTACACAATGTGGACGAAACGCCGCTATACGATTAACACAGTAGTAGGAAGCGTTTCCGGTGCAGTGCCGCCGCTTATTGGATGGACGGCAGTGGAAGGGAATATCGGTGTCGTAGCATGGGTGTTATTCATGATTTTATTTATTTGGCAGATTCCTCACTTCTTAGCATTGGCTATTAAGAAAACTGAGGATTACAGAGCTGCAAATATTCCGATGCTTCCTGTCGTATACGGATTTGAAGTGACAAAAAGACAAATTATTGTGTGGGTTGCATGCCTGATGCCGCTTCCGTTTTTCCTTGGTAGCCTGGGTCTTCCGATTGTCATTCTCGGCTTGCTGTTAAATATCGGCTGGCTGATTCTTGGCTTAATGGGATTCCGCTCCAAGAATATCATGAAGTGGGCAACGCAGATGTTCGTTTACTCGCTTAACTACATGACAATCTATTTCGTTGCCATGGTTGTCTTGACGCTTTTCTAAAAAATAGATATGATGCTTGTTTTATCGCTTCAAAATAAACGATGACAACTAGTAAATGCCGCCTTGACCTCTTGTTTAATCAGGCGGCTTTACTTTTATACATAGATGGCATTTTGAGTAAAAAAACTCATAATTTAAGAGAAGAGGAAATGTAAGTGCTTTATTGGTGATAGGTTGGATGGCGATAGATTTCGATCCGCTTTCCGCCTTTGTATTGACCAGAAAAGGGGTTGGGTGAAATGGTAAAGCATTGGCGTCTTATTTTATTATTAGCCTTAGTGCCGCTTCTATTAAGCGGATGTGGAAAACCTTTTTTATCCACGCTCAAGCCTGCTGGCGAGGTGGCTGATAAACAGTATGACCTGACAGTGCTCAGCACATTGATTATGGTGGTTGTTGTTGCAGTAGTATCTGTTATCTTCTTTTATGTGATTGTGAGATTCAGAAGATCACGGGTCGGTGAGAACACGATACCGAAACAGGTAGAGGGGAATAAATTTTTAGAAATCACATGGACCGTGATCCCGATTTTGCTGCTCATTATTCTTGTGATTCCTGTTGTATTATATACGCTGGAGCTAGCGGACACATCACCAATGGATAAAAAAGGCCGCAAAGCTGAGGATGCTCTTGTAGTCAATGTTAGGGCAAATTTATACTGGTGGGAGTTTGAGTACCCTGATTACGGCATTATCACAAGCCAGGAGCTGATTGTACCGACAGATCAGCGTGTATATTTTAATTTAAAAGCCTCTGATGTAAAACATTCCTTCTGGATTCCTTCAGTTGGAGGAAAACTTGATACGAATACGGATAATGAAAATAAGTTCTTCCTGACATTTGATTCAAAACGAAGCAAAGAGGCAGGAGATATGTTTTTTGGGAAGTGTGCAGAGCTTTGCGGCCCTTCACATGCGCTGATGGATTTTAAGGTGAAGACGATGTCTGCAAAAGAATTTCAGGGCTGGACAAAAGAAATGAAGAACTATAAGTCTACAGCAGAGAGCGATTTGGCTAAGCAGGGTGAAGAACTGTTTAAAGAGAAAAACTGCCTGAGCTGCCATGCGGTAGAGCCGAATGATAAGCGTGCAGAAGCCGCTAGAACGGCACCTAACTTGGCGACCTTCGGTGAAAGGACAAAAGTGGCAGGGGTGAAAGAGGCCAACAAAGAAAATGTGAAGGCTTGGCTGAAGGACCCTGACAGCATAAAGCCGGGGAACAAAATGACAGGCACATATCCAAAGCTCTCAGACAGCGAAACAGATGCGCTTTATGAATACTTAAAAGGCTTAAAAGCGGAAAGCAAGTAGGGAAGAAAGGGAGATATTGGGGGAGGTCACATATGTTGAATGCGCTTACAGAAAAGCGGACGCGCGGATCTATGCTTTGGGATTATTTGACGACGGTGGACCATAAAAAAATCGCGATTCTTTATTTAGTGGCAGGGGGATTCTTCTTTCTTGTCGGGGGAATTGAAGCGATGTTTATCAGAATTCAGCTTGCAAAGCCGGAAAATGCGTTTCTCAGTGCTCAAGCGTACAATGAAGTAATGACTATGCACGGAACGACGATGATCTTTCTTGCTGCGATGCCGCTCTTATTTGCCTTGATGAATGCGGTTGTGCCTTTGCAGATCGGGGCTCGGGACGTTTCGTTTCCATTTTTAAACGCGCTTGGTTTTTGGCTCTTCTTTTTCGGGGGTATTTTCTTAAATCTAAGCTGGTTTTTGGGCGGAGCGCCAGATGCGGGCTGGACGTCATATGCCTCACTTTCGCTTCATTCTAAAGGGCACGGCATAGACTTTTTCGTCCTCGGACTCCAAATATCGGGGCTCGGGACGCTGATAGCCGGGATTAACTTTTTGGCCACGATTATCAACATGAGGGCTCCGGGCATGACGTATATGAGGCTGCCTTTATTTACATGGACGACATTTGTGGCCTCGGCATTGATTTTGTTCGCGTTTCCGCCGCTTACGGTCGGATTGGCTCTCATGATGCTGGATCGGCTGTTCGGGACCAATTTCTTTAATCCGGAGCTTGGCGGAAATACGGTCATTTGGGAACATTTATTTTGGATCTTCGGCCATCCGGAGGTTTATATCCTAATTTTGCCTGCATTCGGTATTTTTTCTGAGGTCATCCCTGTGTTCGCCAGAAAGCGTTTGTTTGGCTATTCTTCAATGGTTTTTGCAATCGTGCTCATCGGCTTTCTGGGCTTTATGGTTTGGGTGCACCACATGTTCACGACTGGTCTGGGCCCGATTGCAAATGCGATTTTTGCGGTTGCAACAATGGCTATCGCGATTCCGACCGGGATTAAGATTTTTAACTGGCTGTTGACGATTTGGGGAGGAAATGTGAAGTATACAACCGCTATGCTGTATGCTGTCTCATTTATTCCATCCTTTGTGCTCGGCGGTGTGACGGGAGTCATGCTGGCAGCTGCTGCGGCTGATTATCAGTTTCATGATACGTATTTTGTGGTTGCGCACTTCCACTACGTCATTATTGGCGGCGTTGTATTCGGCCTTTTAGCCGGTGTTCATTTCTGGTGGCCGAAAATGTTCGGTAAAATTCTGCATGAAACGATGGGGAAAATTTCATTTGTATTGTTTTTTATCGGCTTTCACCTCACGTTTTTCATTCAGCATTTTGTCGGCTTAATGGGGATGCCGCGCCGGGTTTATACGTTTTTGCCAGGACAGGGTCTGGAAACCGGCAACTTGATCAGTACAATCGGGGCGTTTTTTATGGCGGCAGCTGTTATTCTTCTGCTGGTCAATGTCATATGGACATCGGTAAAAGGTGAATATGTAGGTGCTGATCCATGGCATGACGGACGTACGCTGGAATGGACCGTTTCTTCACCGCCGCCGGAGTATAACTTTAAACAGCTTCCTTTTGTCAGAGGACTTGATCCGCTTTGGATCGAGAAGCAGGCAGGGCACAAATCAATGACGCCGGCGGAACCGGTTGATGATATTCATATGCCAAACGGCTCAATCCTGCCGCTCATCATTTCCTTCGGCCTTTTTGTCGCAGCGTTCGGGCTGCTGTACAGAAGTGATTACGCTTGGGGTCTGCCGGTGATCTTTATCGGGCTCGGCATCACATTTATTACGATGCTGCTTCGTTCAGTAATTGATGATCACGGCTATCATATTCATAAAGAGGAACTGCCGAACGATGATAAAGGGGTGAAGGCATAATGCAAGTTCAAGAAAAATTCACCGCAGAAACCTTTCCAGCTTCTCCTGAAAAAGTAACCCTGGAAGGGAAAAATAAATTTTTAGGCTTTTGGCTTTTTCTTGGCGGAGAGACTGTTCTGTTTGCGTCTCTCTTCGCCACGTTTCTTGCGCTCCGGAATTCAAATGCCGGCGATCCGCCTACGACGGAAATGTTCGATGTGACACTTGTATTCATTGCCACAATGCTTCTATTAACGAGCAGTTTAACGAGTGTGTACGCGATGTACCACATGAAGAACTTTTCCTTCGGCAAGATGCAGCTTTGGCTGGGAATTACGATTTTATTGGGGGCGGGCTTTTTAGGACTGGAAATCTATGAGTTCAAGCATTACACCCATGAATTTGGCTTTACCATCACAAGCTCTGCCCTTGGTTCTGCGTTTTACACGCTTGTCGGTACACACGGCGCCCACGTGGCATTTGGGCTTATGTGGATCAGCACGCTTATGATCCGCAATGCCAAGAGAGGGCTGAATCTGTATACGGCGCCTAAGTTTTACGTTGCCAGCCTTTACTGGCACTTTATTGATGTCGTGTGGGTCTTCATCTTTACCGTTGTATATTTAATGGGGATGGTGGGATAAACATGGTCGATAAAAAAAGCAGAGGGCATATCAATAGCGACCTTGAATTTAAGAAAAAAAAGCATGCCCGGGAGATGAAATATCAAGTCCTGTCTTTTGGTTTAATGATCGGTCTTACGATTGTTGCATTTCTGACTGTGGCCACGGACGGTGTCGGCAGCTGGTTTACGATTCCTTTCATTATTTTGCTAGCTGCAATTCAAGTCATCTTTCAGCTGTATTATTTCATGCATATGAATCAGAAAGGGCATGAGGCGCCGGCACTGTTTTTGTATTCAGGGGTGTTTGTCGCGTTTATCACTGTGCTTGCGTTTGTGACAATTATATGGTGGTAATTTGAACAGCCGCCGGAGGTGAAGAAATGAATCAGTTGGAGATATTCGGGTTTCGCGCCATGTGGAGCCCTTATCTTTTTTGTATCCTGTTAGGCATTACGGCGCTTTATCTCTATTTTTACAGGCGAATGTCTTCAAAGCCGAATCGAATAACTGGTAAAGAGATGGTGTGCTTTCTGTCGGCGATGCTGTTTTTATATGCAGCCGAGGGAAGCCCGGTTGATCTGCTCGGACATATTATGTTCAGCGCGCATATGGTGCAGATGGCCGTCTTGTATTTGGTTGTCCCGCCGCTTTTGATCGCGGGAATTCCTGCATGGCTCTGGGAAAAAATCATTTTCAGGCCTTCAATCAAACCGGTTTTTTCCTTTTTTTCGACGCCTTTAATTGCTTTGCTTTTGTTTAACGGCATTTTTTCTTTATATCATGTACCGCTTATATTTGATACTGTCAAAACGGATCCGTTTTACCATACATTAATCACTTGGCTTATCTTTGTGCTTTCGTTCTTCATGTGGTGGCCGCTTGTTCATAAGGTTGAGCGTCTACGGCAGCTCAGCGGCTTGATGAAGCTGGGTTATATTATGGCGGACGGTATGCTGCTCACACCTGCTTGCGCCTTGATCATGTTCAGCGGTGCACCGTTATACGCTACCTATACAGATCCGGCTGTATGGGCTGAGGCAATGAGGCTTTGCGTGCCAGCGGATATGATGGGGCAGGTCCCATTAACAGGGCCAGAGATGTTGAATACACTGCCTTTGTTAGAGGATCAGCAGCTCGGAGCCGTCATGATGAAAATCATTCAGGAAATTGTGTACGGTACTTTTTTGGCCATTATTTTTTTCCAATGGGTGAAGAAAGAAAGGGAAAAGGACGGGCAGGAGGAGCCGCCGTATATTCAGCAGACGATATCATAAAAGGTACAGCAGAATATGCTGTACCTTTTCGTTACATTTGAACTGTTTTTAACATGTTGGCTATGTCCTGAATCAGTGCCTTGCTTTTTGTTACAACCTGTACGGGAAACTCTTCCGTTTCTCCATATTCTACTCCGTGCGGGTAGTAATGCTTTCCTAGGAGAGGGGACATTAATTGAATCACGGCGCGCCCGCTTCCGACATCGCCTTCTGCCGCAATACCTTGTATCCGCAGGTAAAACGTACCCTCAATCGTCGAAAACTTCTTGTCATAGGTGACTCTCTCGTAATCCCATTGACCCGCTCTGATGAGACCTTTGCTTTCCATTAAGTCGTCTAGCCAACTGAGCTCAGCCTTAACCCCTTCAAGTCCGCTTTCAGTAAACTTCAACACTGACCCCTCCTTATAAAAATTACCTTTCCTGACAATCATAGTATGAAAGCGTTAAACTTTCAATGAATCTTCTTCTTTTGAAAGTATGCAAAAATTAAATTTTGACGACAATAGCACTAGACTAAAGGAGGTTAAACGGATGACAAAAATAAAAGATCTGATGACAGCCGACTTGCAATATTGCACGGTATTAGATAATGTATATGAAGCTGCAGTAAAGATGAAGGACGCAAATGTAGGAGCGATTCCGGTAGTTGATGAGGACGGGGAAACATTGGTCGGCATCGTAACCGACCGCGATCTCGTATTAAGAGGAATCGCCATCAAAAAACCGAACTCGCAAAAAATCACTGACGCGATGACCGAAAAACCTGTCAGTGTGGAGGAAGATGCTTCAGTCGATGAGGTTCTTCATTTGATGGCATCGCATCAGCTCAGAAGGATACCAGTTACAAAAAATAAAAAACTGACTGGAATTGTCACGCTTGGTGATCTTTCTTTATCTGAGCAAACGAATGAACGTGCCGGCAGCGCCTTATCGGATATTTCCGAAGGTGATAATAGAGAAGAAGGCTTTTTTCATTAACACATAAATCTTTGACATGTTAAATAGGCTGTATTGTAATGGGATGTAAACAAGAGATTGTGAATCGCCACGGGGGTGATAGATTGAAAAATATATTGAGAGCAATGGTTATCCTTTTGATCATCTGCGGAACCTACGTTCTGTTTATTCAATATGGATCTGTTCCTGAAAAGAAATCAAATGACAGCGAGCCTCAGGTGTCGAATGAGGAAGCGCAAAGCGGCAAACGAATACATATGCCGACTTCAGGGTTATTGTCCTTCATGGGCAAGTCCGCCGATGAAGTAACGAAAAAGCTTGGGGAACCTGAACGTATTGACCCTTCGGCTTATGATTACGATTGGTGGGTATACAATCAAGGTAAGGACCAATATATCCAAATCGGGGTATTAAACAATAAAGTGGTCACATTATTCGCGGCTGGTAATGATATTAACGCCAAGCCTTTCAAAATTGGAGAATCGACCGGAGAAGTATTCAAAACGACCCAGGTGGCACCATTTGTGAATGTAGAGTATAAAGGAAATTCCTATCGGTTTGAATTTTCTGAAGAGGATATCAATACAAGACCGACTGTAAAGGTTGGAAAGATGTATGTCCAGCTGTATATGGACAAATTTGAGGGAAAGCTATCCAGCATTAGGGCGTTTGATGCGCAAACCTTTGTAAAGCAAAGACCTTATGAGGTAGTGTACCGCGGGGAATTAATTAAACCGAAAGCCGTTTCAGATGAGAAATGGAAAAAGATCCAAGCAACGAGTGAAAAGCAAATTCTTGATTTGACGAATGTCATACGCGTTAAACATGGACTTGCGAAGCTTGAATGGGATCAGCCAACGGCGGAGGTGGCGTTTGGACATAGTGAGGATATGAAGGAAAATAATTATTTCTCCCATGTCTCTAAAAAATACGGCTCGCTGAAAGACCGCTTAGAAGAAGGGCATGTTGACTTTCAGCAAGCGGGAGAAAATATCGCATACAATTATGTGGACGGTCCGGCCGCTGTAGAAGGCTGGCTGAATAGCGAAGGCCATCGAAAAGCGCTTCTGAATTCAGATTATACGCATCTTGGTGTCGGAGTAGACCGGAAATATTACACCCAAAATTTTATTAAGCGATGGTAATGAAAGCCGCGGACGAATGGTTCCCGGCTTTTTCTATTTCCAAACAAGCTGGTCTGAATGAATGTGCTGATAGCTTACAGATAAGGCCGTTTCCCATCCCTTCAGTCAGGCTTTTTCACCAGTGTATAGGGATATCGCTAAAAATTCATTTGGGAATGAATATAGGCGAACACAATGCCCGACAAAACGATACATTGTAGTAGGTAACGATTTTCGGAGGGGGTGAGGATTGTGGCGAATCAACATGCCAATCATTCAATCAATGACTTTAAACAATTCGTCAAAAAGCATCCCAAGCTGATAAAAGAAGTGCGCAAAGAACAAAGAAGCTGGCAGGACGTATATGAAAATTGGGTCCTCTTTGGGGAGAGCGACCCGATTTGGGATCCGTATCGGGAACCGGAAGAAGCTGCTGAAGCTTTGCCTGAAACACCGCAAAAAAATGATTTTGTCTCGAAAATGGTGACAGCGGTGAAAAAGATGGATGTCAATCAAATGAACGAACAAATCAATAAAATGAGCCAGTCGATCTCATCGTTGCAAAGCCTTCTTAATACATTTTCCGGAAGCGGACAGAAGCATTCTCAGCCAGGCTCTGGACAGCATCCTTTTTCTTTTCGAAAGGATTAAAAAAGGGGAGCTCATATGCGCAAAGAGGTTCAGGAATATATTTTAGCAAATGAAGAACGGAAACGATTCATCAGAGAACAGCCGATATGGTACCGCAGGCTTTCAAGAAAACCGGATGATCTGTCCTCCTTTCAGCTTGAAATGATGAATTTTTATGAAAAAACCATTCCGCATCGGGTGAATCAGTTTACGAACGGGATTCAAATGGCGCAAATGATGATGCAAATGTTTCAAGCGATGCGGACAAAAGATTAAAAGGCCCCGAAGAAGGGTCTTTTTTCATGCGGTCATAAGGTTTTGTTGGCGGCTGCGGTTAAGCATTTTCCAATTGGCTGGTTTCATGGTAAACTAACAACTGGAGGTGCATGTTATGTATGCGACGATGGAATCCGTGCGGCTTCAAAGTGAAGCTCAGCAGCTTGCCGAGATGATTCTGCAGTCGGAGACGGCTGAGAACTACCGCAATTGTTACAAGCGTCTCCAGGAAGATGAAGAGGCAGGTCGGATTATTCGTTCTTTTATCAAAATAAAAGAGCAGTATGAGGATGTACAGCGTTTTGGCAAATATCATCCTGACTATAGAGAAATATCCCGGAAAATGAGGGAGATCAAACGTGAGCTGGACCTGAACGATAAGGTGGCTGACTTCAAGAGAGCTGAAAATGAGCTCCAGTCCATTCTTGATGAGGTCAGCGTCGAGATTGGGACAGCTGTTTCGGAGCATGTGAAAGTTCCGACTGGGAACCCTTATTTTGACGGTTTGTCTTCATGCGGAGGCGGCTGCGGTTCAGGCGGAAGCTGCGGATGTAAAGTGTCCTGACGAGACTGGCCGTCTCGTCTTTTACATATAAGAGAAAACAGGCAGGTGATTGTATTGGAGAATAGGCGCCAGGGCATGGTTGTGTATCTGCACTCCCTAAAGCAAAGCAAAATGCTGAGGAAGTTCGGGAATGTGCACTATGTATCAAAACGATTAAAATATGTCGTACTGTACTGTGATATGGACCAAATTCAAAAAACAATGGACAAGATTGCGTCTTACTCATTTGTGAAAAAAGTGGAGCCTTCTTATAAACCGTTTTTAAAATTGGAATTCGAGTCAAAGCTTGATAAGGCAAAAGAATACGATTATAAAATCGGCATATAGCTATAAAAAAATCCCCGCAGGCATCTGCGGGGTCCTTCTATTCCTTAATATGTTAAGGAGAAGGCAAAGGGAGAGGAGAAACCGGAGGAAGAACTTATGGGGAAACGTAAGTCTTCTCCGCGGTTGGCAACAACATCCTCTAGATGCTGTTGCTTATAGTATGGACAAGGATCATGCTGCCTATACACCTGTTTATCAAGATTAGCGTTCATTGTTTGGAAGAATGCTTTATGTTAAGATAGGATTGATTTTTTTCTATGTACATAGCGGCGTCCGGCCGAATAAAGAAACAAAATAGCTTTTAGAAAAAGTGGTGTGGAACATGAGAGTAATTTCTGGATCAAAAAAAGGCCGTTCACTAAAGGCTGTACCCGGAACATCAACAAGACCGACAACCGACAAAGTGAAGGAATCCATTTTCAATATGATCGGCCCTTATTTTGACGGGGGCAGGGGACTTGACTTATTCGCAGGGAGCGGAGGTCTTGGAATCGAAGCGCTTTCACGCGGGTTTGAGCATTGTATATTCGTTGACCGTGATTTTAAAGCGATTCAAACGGTAAAATCTAATTTGAAAACGCTGGAGCTTACAAAACAAGCACAGGTATACCGCAATGATGCGGAACGTGCTTTGCACGCTGCTGCTAAAAGAGAAACCGGCTTTCGCGGCATTTTTCTCGATCCGCCGTATAAGGAACAAAAGCTGAAAGCACTTTTAACGATGATTGACGAATATCAAATGCTGGAAGAAGACGGCTTTATCGTCGCTGAGCATGACAGAGAGGTCGAGCTTCCCGAAACCGTAGGAGATCTTGTGATGACTAGAAAAGAAACCTATGGGTTAACAGGTGTGGCGATTTATAAAAAGAGGGGGTAGTGAGGTGGCGAGTATAGCTGTCTGCCCCGGCAGTTTTGATCCGGTGACCTACGGGCATCTGGACATCATCAAACGCGGGGCGCATATTTTTGAACAAGTGTATGTATGTGTGCTGAATAATTCTTCAAAAAAGCCTTTGTTCAGTGTGGAAGAACGGTGTGAGCTTCTGAGAGAAGTGACAAAAGACATTCCGAACATAACAGTTGAAACATCGCAAGGCCTGTTAATTGATTATGCAAAAAGAAAAAATGCGAAAGCGATTTTAAGAGGCTTGAGAGCTGTATCCGATTTTGAATACGAGATGCAGGGGACATCAGTAAACCGGGTGCTTGATGAATCTATTGAGACGTTTTTTATGATGACAAACAATCAATATTCGTTTCTAAGTTCAAGCATCGTAAAAGAAGTGGCGAGATACAACGGCTCGGTATCAGAGTTTGTACCGCCGGAAGTAGAGCTGGCGCTTCAGCAAAAATTCAGACAAGGATGAGGGTTTTGACTCATCCTTTTTTTGTTCCGTTTGTCAGTCTGTAAGAAAAAATGATAATGTACGTAAACAGCGCGCATAGTGTGACAGCAGGTCCGATCTGCACAAGCAGATTCCAGCCGTTTATAAAGGCAGTTGGCATGTCACTGCTGTTAAGAGATTTAAATACATACTGATACGGATCATGCCATGCCGTGTAAAGAGGTTTCCATAAAAGCATGACGAAGACAGCGGCATAAACGCCCTGCAGCAAACGTGCGATAAAGAATGGTTTAAATCTAATGTCGGTTTCCGATAAAATACCTGCCACCTGAGCTTGTACGGAAAAGCCGCTAAACCCGAGAATAAAGCTGACGATAATGGCTTTTTGCAGAAGAGAAACATCTGTCTCGCTGACAAGCTTGCTGCCTAATGTAATTTCAAACATCCCTGATAAAAGCGGAATGTCCAATTGAGTCGGAAGCTGAAACAAAGTCAGTGCTCCTTTTGTGAAAACAGACAAAACATCAGTCAGCTGGACCACTGACAACAGCCGATTGAAGACAGAAAATAAAATAATAAAGCCGCCTACCATAAGAAGCGTTTGAACAGAAGACGTCACGGCGTCGCCTAAAATTTTGCCCAAGGGCCGTTTTTCTGCAAGTCTGGCGGTATGAAGAGCGTGTAAAGCATCTTTGACTGAAGGGAAAGGTATCGTTTTCTTTCTTCTGAGATGCTGCTCTTCCTTGCGGCCATAGGAACGCATTGTTAAACCGACAGCCAGATTCCCCAAATAGTGTGCAGAAGCTAATAAAATGCCTAGTGACGCGTTTTGAAAGAAACCGACGGCAACAGCGCCGAAAATAAAGAGCGGGTTTGAAGAATTGGTAAACGACGCGAGCCGTTCTGCCTCTACTCTTGAAATCTGATTTTCCTGCCGCAGACGGGCAGTGAGTTTTGCTCCTGCTGGGTTTCCTGATGCCATTCCCATAGCAAGAACGAAGCCGCCGACACCCGGCACGCGAAAGATCGGCCGCATAAAAGGCTCAAGCAAAACACCGACAAATCGCACAATGCCAAAGCCGATTAAGAGTTCGGACAGAATAAAAAATGGCAGCAATGACGGAAACACAACCTCCCACCACATAGACAGCCCGGTTTTAGAGGCTTCGAATGAGGCCTGTGGATGTGAGATGACAGTCGCTGTTAAAAAAAGAAAAAACGAGGCAATCAAAAGTGTATTAATCTTCGACAAGTTCATTCTTACCTCCCCGATGCTAAAAATGCCCAATGACATGTATATCATGATAAAATAATGTATGATGTAAAACGGCCAAGCAGTACCTGTCCTCTTGATTCTTTGTACTAATATACGAGCATAGGGGTTCAGTTTAGACCATAGAATTCGGTATACAGGGAATTCAGGCAGGAGGTTAACGCTTTGGCCAAACCTAAAATCGGGTTAGCGTTAGGATCGGGAGGGGCCAGAGGGCTTGCTCATCTCGGTGTGCTTTCCAGTTTACATAAGCACCAAATTGAAGTGGATATGATTGCAGGAAGCAGCATGGGCGCTTTGGTGGGCAGTTTTTATGCCGCCGGACATGACGTGGCAACGATGAAAAAAGTAGCCAAAGCCTTTAAACGAAGGCTTTATGCTGATTATACGGTGCCGAAGCTCGGTTTTTTAAAAGGTGACCGCGTCAGACAGCTTGTGCATGCTTATACATTCGGAAAACCGATTGAAGAGCTCCAAATCCCGCTGGGCATTGTTGCGTGTGATCTACAGACGGGAGAAAAGATTGTGTTCCGAAAAGGATCAGTGTCAGATGCAGTGAGGGCCAGCATCAGCATCCCGGGTATCTTTATTCCGCAGCGGCTGGACGGACGCCTTCTTGTAGACGGCGCGGTCGTCGATCGAATTCCGGTTTCTGTTGTGAAAGACATGGGAGCTGATATTATCATCGCTTCGGATGTTTCCAGGGTTCGAAAAACTGAAACAGCAGTGCATATTTTTGATGTGATTATGCAAAGTATGGATATACTGCAAAATGAATTAGTGCGGCATCAAACAATTGCCGCAGATATCATGATTCGCCCTTCCCTTGAAACATACAGCTCAAGCTCGTTTGCCAATATTGAAGAAATGATATCGGCAGGCGAAGAGGCGACAAACCGAATGATCAGCAAGATAAGAAAAGAAATAGAGAATTGGGAGGGCTCATAATTTGCTACGTAAAAAACATTTTAGCTGGATGCTCGTCATCCTCATACTGATCGCCGTTTTATCATTTATAAAACTTCCATACTATATTACAAAACCGGGAGAAGCGACAGAGCTTGCTTCATTGATAAAAGTGGAGGGAGGCTACCCGGAAAAAGGAAGCCTGTCCTTAATGACTGTTAAAGTGGGACCGGCTAATCCGTTTACATATGTGTGGGCAAAGATGCACCCTTATTATGAAATTGTTCCTGATGAGAGCATTAAGGAGGAAGGCGAGTCAGATAAGGAGTATATGAAAAGACAGCTCCAAATGATGAAAAGCTCGCAAGAAAATGCGGTTATAGCCGCCTATCAAAAGGCAGGAAAAAAAGTCAGCTATTCCTTTAACGGCATATACGCAAGCTCAGTTGTAGAAAACATGCCGGCAAAAGGGAAAATAGAAGTCGGTGATAAAATCATCAGCGCAGACGGCAAAAACTATCAGTCTGCTGAAAAGCTGATTGATTATATCAGCAGCAAAAAAGCGGGAGATAAAGTCACGTTAAAGATCGAAAGAGAAGAAAAAGAAAAGCGTGTCACCCTTACGTTAAAACAATTTCCTGATGAGCCGGATCGGGCAGGAATCGGAGTTTCGCTTTATACAGACAGAAACGTGAAGGTAGAGCCTGATATTGATTTTGAAATCGAAAATATTGGCGGCCCGTCAGCAGGGTTAATGATGTCCCTTGAAATTTATAATCAGCTGACAAAACCAGACGAAACAAAAGGCTACGATATTGCGGGAACAGGTACCATTGATGTTGATGGAAAAGTAGGCCCGATCGGCGGCATTGATCAAAAAGTCGTCGCCGCAGACAAAGCCGGAAAAGACATTTTCTTCGCGCCAAATCAAAACGGCGCCAGCAATTCCGATTATAAGAACGCAGTAAAAACAGCAAAAGATATTGATTCAGATATGAAGATTGTGCCTGTAGATACCATGCAGGATGCGATTGATTATTTGAATAAGCTGAAAGCGAAAAGCACCTGATTCTCAGGTGCTTTTTCTATACATTTAAAAAGTGTTGTTCATCTTCGTCATATCGAATCGGTGCATGTCCGTATTCCTTCAGGTCAAACTCAGTTCTCAGCGGCTCTTCTATCGGCAGGCTGTAAATCCTGCTTGCTTTTACGTCCAGATCGAGAGCTGGATGGGAGAAAGAGGACAGTTTGCTGACAAGCGGAACAGACAGTGCTTTTTTCTTTTCGGATAAATAAGCCTGTCCTTTTTTCGTCATGCCGAGAAGCCTGATATACGGCACCTTATCGTTGTCAAGCAGCTTTTGCATATCCAGTTTTTTTGTTCTGGTTAAAATGTGTGTATTCATCCGCTGGAGCCTTGTCCACGTATAGCGTTTTGTTTTCAGCAGCTCCATAAATTCCTGATAGGAGCTGGATTTTCTGATCGAACGAAGAATTCTGTGCTCTAAACCTTCCTCCACCTCGTATACTTGTTGTAATTCCTGTGCTGTTACAGTTGAAAGGCTGTATTTTAAGTAAGAAAAGTAGCTCTCAGGTGTATGCCACAATCCGAAAGATTTGCGGTAAGCTGCTAATTCACGTGCAGATGCAGCAGGGAGAAAACGAAAGCAGGCTTCGAGATTCTGGCCAGTCATTGCTTTTCTGATGCTTGTGGCGCTTGCGATATGGTTTTCGCCTTCAGGGAGATCGGCATCATGATAGTCCGAAGAGATGCGTGCCGTAGTATAAGGTTTCATAGGATATCCCCCGGTTAGAATCGAGGTCACATACTGGTATCCCAAAATGTTATTTGGTTTTGACAAGTCAAGTGCACTTTCAGTATGCAAAATGGAGCTGAAGGCGCTAGCCGCCGCTGCTGGGTAACTGGCCCCCTTTTTAAGTTCTTCTTTAATTCGGTCATTCAATATATGTTTATGCTCATCAATAAGCTGTGCTGTTTCTAAAAAAGGCTTGATATCCCCATTTTCACTCCCGAAAAACAGCGCCTCACATTCAAGTTCGTTCAGGATTGAAACACTGCCGCGTGCAAAAATGTCTGCTTTTTGCACGGCATAAAGATAAGGCAGCTCAATGACAAGATCAACTCCGCTTTGCAGCGCCATTTTTGTTCGGGCCCATTTTGATACAACAGCGGGTTCCCCGCGCTGTAAAAAATGCCCGCTCATGACCGCCACAGCCGTGTCACATCCGGTTTGCCGCTTTGCTGTTTGGGCATGATAAAGGTGACCGTTATGAAAGGGATTATATTCAACCACCAATCCGACAGCTTTCATATTTTTTCCGCCTTTCTTGCTATGTTTAAAAACGTATGGTACATTTGCAAATGAAAACTCTTACGCCTTATTTTTGTTTTAAGTGTATGCATAGCATATTCCGCTGTCAACGATACTTCAATGGCAGCATTATGCTGTAAAGAAAAAATATTGACAAAAACAATCTTAAAAGCTATAATCATGTTTGTTGCTTTCCTGAGGTGATACAAATGAAATGGACGATTTATCAGCTGCATCAAATGCCAAAACAAAGTTTTGAGTTTGATGAAACAGTTGAGTTAAATGAGCTGACAAAGCTGAATTCTGACATTCGCCGCATTTCTCCCGTCCGGGTGAAGGGCAGAGCGGATATCAAATCCAAACAGGTTTCGTTTGATTTTACAATTTCAGGCGAAATGATTTTGCCATGCTCAAGAACACTCGTTGATGTCCCGTATCCATTTGAAATTTCAACAAAAGAACTGTTTATATTTCATCACACGGATGATATAGAAGATGATGACGTTCACATTGTTGAGGACGATACTATCGACTTAACTCCGATCGTGAAAGAAGAAATTCTTTTAGAAATCCCTATGCAAATCTTTTGTGAATCTGAACAAGAAAAAGGAGCTGCTCCTCAAGAAGGAAAGGATTGGCAAGTTATTTCGGAAGAAGACAAGAAGAATCAAGTTGATCCGAGACTTGCAGCCCTTGAAAAGCTCTTAAAACAAGATGATGAATCTTAACTCTTTAAGGAGGTGGGAATAATGGCTGTACCTTTTAGAAGAACTTCTAAAATGAAGAAAAGATTGCGCCGTACACATTTCAAACTTAATGTACCTGGTATGACAGAATGTCCGTCATGCGGAGAGATGAAGTTGTCTCACCGTGTATGCAAAGCATGCGGATCATACAACGGCAAAGACATAAATGTAAAAAGTAACTAATGAGAAAAGCGCAGGGTGAAAGCCCTGCGCTTTTTCTTTTTCTCTTCCTGTCAGCTTGCGGAAAATTTGTGAGTGCAAATAGTCTATCTAATCTATTACCGGCATATGTATGAGATAAATAAGCTGACATGGAGGGAGATTGAATTTGACCATTACAAGACAAGATGCTTGGACTCAGGATGAGGATTTGCTGCTGGCAGAAGTGGTGCTTCGTCATATTCGAGAGGGAGGAACACAGCTTTCAGCCTTTGAGGAGGTTGGAAGGGCGCTGACCAGAACCGCGGCAGCCTGTGGGTTCAGGTGGAACTCGTATGTGAGAAAACAATACCAGTCAGGTATAGAGCTTGCAAAAAAGCAAAGGAAAGAACTGAGAAAGCAAATCGGCGTTCATTCGGTCAATATGCCGAATTCCATGAAGCAGACTGCCTCGGCATCGTCAGAAGGAAAACGAGATTTGTCCATTCAGGATGTCATTCAATTTCTCGAACAATTCAAAGAAGCACCGTCTGCACAAGAATTTCAGCTTGAAAGGGAAAAATTGAAGGAGCAAATCCAATCGCTGCAAAAAGAGCTTGAGGATTTGCGGAGTGAAAATCAGACATTGCGGAATCAGCTAGAGATGACAGAAGAGGATTACAAGGCACTGATCGATATCATGGATCGGGCCAGAAAAATGGTTGTTTCGAAGGAAGACGGAAGAATGAAAAAAACGGCTCAAGAAACATAAAGAAACGCCTGAAATGAACCGGCCCTATAGTAAGAATAGGCCGGTTGTTTTTATTTCTATGCAGACTCTCCCGGTGTCATTTCGCGATCCATATCAGGATGCCAGATGAGCGGGTTTTCCCCTTTGTCCCGCGCCATATCATACTTAACAGTTTTAAAGTTCATTTTGTTCCAAAATTCCGCTGATTTCATTCTCGGATTTGTCCGGATCGGCATTTTGAATGATTTTGCAAATTCAACCAAGGCTCTCCCGTATCCCCTGTTCTGGTAGCCCGGAAGAACCTCAAGCTTCCACAGCTCCAAATAATCCTGGCGGTTGTCAAAATAGGGATTCGATTTGCCGTTAACTTGATACAGACTCATTCGTGCTACAAGTTTATCGCCAAAATAAATCCCGTAAAAAGGCGAGGTGCTGTCATTTTCAATAATATTATCCTGAAGTTCTTCAAGCATTGAAAGCTCCTGAATGCCGTATTCTTTGAATTTCTTGAATTCTTCCAGCGTTTTATAGTTGATAAGCAGACGTTCTACCTTTGTCAAACAAATCTCCCCCTTTGGTGTTTCTACATATATTGTAAACGCTTTATTTAAAAAATCCAAATATTTAAACTTTAATTTTAAGCACATGGGATCTTTGAGAAGTAATTTCTTCTTACTTCTGCTATGATAATACGTAAATGCTAAATTGGGTGTGACATCATGAAAATTGGAATTATCGGCGGAGGCTCCGTCGGTCTTTTATGCGCCTATTATTTGTCACTTTATCACGACGTGACTGTTGTGACGAGGCGGCAAGAACAGGCTGCGGCCATTCAGTCTGAAGGAATCCGGCTTTATAAAGGCGGGGAGGAATTTAGGGCTGATTGCAGTGCGGACACGAGTATCAATTCGGACTTTGACCTGCTTGTCGTGACAGTGAAGCAGCATCAGCTTCAATCTGTTTTTTCGTCGCTTGAACGGATCGATAAGACGAATATATTATTTTTGCAAAACGGCATGGGGCATATCCACGACCTAAAAGAATGGCACGTTGGCCATTCCATTTATGTTGGAATCGTTGAGCACGGAGCTGTAAGAAAATCGGATACAGCTGTTGATCATACAGGCCTAGGTGCGATAAAATGGAGCGCGTTCGACGATGCTGAGCCAGACCGGCTGAACATCTTGTTTCAGCATAACCATTCGGATTTTCCGATTTATTATGAGACGGATTGGTACCGTCTGTTGACGGGCAAGCTGATTGTAAATGCGTGTATTAATCCTTTAACTGCGTTATTGCAGGTGAAAAATGGAGAACTGCTGACAACGCCAGCTTATCTGGCTTTTATGAAGCTGGTATTTCAGGAGGCATGCCGCATTTTAAAACTTGAAAATGAAGAAAAGGCTTGGGAGCGGGTTCAGGCGGTTTGTGGGCAAACGAAAGAGAATCGTTCATCAATGCTGGTTGACGTCATTGGAGGCCGGCAGACGGAAGCTGACGCCATTATCGGATACTTATTGAAGGAAGCAAGTCTTCAAGGTCTTGATGCCGTCCACCTAGAGTTTTTATATGGCAGCATCAAAGCATTGGAGCGAAATACAAACAAAGTCTTTTGAGCTTTTTCGGTAACATGCTATACTCATTTCGGATCACTAACTATTTATTGGAGAAAGGAAGTTCTAGAAGATGCAGCTAACTGAACTTTCCATCAAAAATCAGAATGTGTTTGTACAGCACTATATAGATGGCAAAGAAGAAATGTCTTCTTTTTTTGATTACAGTATTCATCATAAGGACATGTGGCGCGAAAGACTGGAAGACTTATCTTCCCGGTTTTTCGCAAGAGAGGAATTGGCGGCGTACTTAACCTCTTACCATAATAAATTCGGTTCAAGTGCGATGCAGTCTGCTATTGAGAAGCTGAAGGACCCGTCAAGTGCCGCTGTAGTCGGCGGACAGCAGGCAGGACTTTTAACAGGACCGCTTTACACCATACATAAAATCATTTCAATCATTGTTTTAGCAAAGCAACAAGAAAAGGAACTGCAGGTGCCTGTCATACCAATCTTCTGGGTGGCTGGAGAAGACCACGATTTGGATGAGATTAATTTTGTTCACACATCTGAAGAGAATGGGCCTGTGAAAAAAAAGCTGTCTCAGTCTTATTGGAAGAAATCATCAGCAGCGAGTACATCGCTTGATCAGGAAAAGTGTGCCGCGTGGATAGATGATGTTTTTGCTGCTTTTGAAGAAACAGACCATACGAATACACTTCTCGACAATGTGAAACGATGTTTAAGGGAATCTGTTACGTTTACTGACTTCTTTGAACTGCTGATCGCGGATTTGTTCCAAGAAGAGGGCTTAGTTTTATTAAATTCTGGAGATCCGGGGATTAAAAAGCTGGAAACGGCCATGTTCCAAAAGATTCTTCGAGAAAATGATGAACTCGCCCGCGCTGTATCAGATCAGCAGGCCTTCATGCGTCAAGCAGGCTACAAACCGATTATCGAGTCCGGAAAAGAGCAGGCGAATCTGTTTTATGAATACGAAGATGAGCGTTTTTTAATTGAAAAAGATAACGGCCGATTTGTCATCAAAGAGCTTGATCTAGGATGGACGATGGATGAACTTCATACACATATGGAAGAACATCCAGAGCGTTTCAGCAACAATGTTGTAACGAGACCGTTAATGCAGGAATTTCTCATTCCGACTTTAGCATTTATTGCAGGGCCTGGAGAAATCAATTATTGGGGCGAGCTCAAACAGGCTTTTGCGGTGATGGGCTTCAAAATGCCTCCTGTCATGCCAAGGCTGAACATTACGATACTTGAGCGGCATATTGAGAAAAAACTGGCTGAACGGAATATCTCGTTACAAGACGCGATTGAGCGCGGAACGGAGAATCAAAGAGAGACATACTTCGAGCGCCAGATTCCGGAAGAGTTTACGGCGGTGATGGATCAGGCGAAAAGCCAAATTGAAGCGATTCACAAAACGGTCCGGCAGGAGGCGTTAAAGGTTGATCAAAGCATGGAACCTTTACTCCTGAAAAATGCCGCTTTTATTCAGGATCAGCTTCAATTCTTAGAGCGCACGGTGACGAAGCGAATTGAAGAAAAAGAAGGCTACGTTTTGAAGGATTATGAAAGAATTCAAAATAGCATTAAGCCGCTTCTTGCGCCGCAGGAACGGATTTGGAATATTATGTATTATTTGAACAGGTACGGTCCAAAATTCTTCACGACATTCAAGAATCTGCCATTTTCTTTTCAAAATCAACATCAAGTTGTCAAACTTTGAAATAAAGTTTTAAAGAACCCTGAATAGTTCAGGGTTTTTTTTTATGGGTAAACAGTGTAAAATGAAGTTGTGGAGCGAAGTGGTGAATAGTGGTGAGTTAAGGAGAGAAAGTGGGGCAAGAGATCATGTTTATGGGTGAATATCAGCATACCATCGATGCGAAAGGCCGCATGATCGTACCCGCTAAATTCAGAGAAGGCCTGGGTGAGCAATTTGTGCTGACTAGAGGACTTGACCAATGTCTCTTCGGCTACCCTATGCACGAATGGAAACAAATTGAAGAAAAACTAAAAGCTCTTCCTCTCACAAAGAAAGATGCCCGCGCGTTTACCCGTTTCTTCTTTTCAGGGGCGACTGAATGCGAACTGGACAAGCAAGGCAGGGTAAATATCGCATCATCTCTATTGAATTACGCCAAACTGGAAAAAGAATGTGTTGTTATCGGGGTTTCTAATCGAATTGAATTGTGGAGTAAAGTAATTTGGGAACAATACACAGAAGAGCAAGAAGATTCATTTGCTGAAATTGCTGAAAACATGATTGGGTTTGATATATAATGATTCTTCGTGTATAACACTCTAAAAACAATTTCAATTCATCCTGATAAAAGGTGGGACCAACACAATATGTTTCAACACAAGACAGTACTTCTTCGTGAAACCGTAGACGGACTCAATATTAAGCCGGACGGTACATATGTAGACTGCACACTCGGCGGAGCTGGGCACAGTACATACTTATTGCAGCAGTTATCCGAGAAGGGGCGTTTAATCGCTTTTGACCAAGATGATACGGCATTACAGCATGCTAAAGAAGTGTTGTCCGACTATAAAGGACAGCTCATTCTGATTAAAAGCAATTTCAGGTATTTAAAAGAATGTTTGAATGAACAAGGCATTACAGAAGTAGACGGTATTTTATTTGATTTAGGGGTGTCCTCTCCGCAGCTGGATACACCGGAGCGCGGATTCAGTTACCATCATGACGCACCGTTGGACATGAGGATGGACCAGTCGGCTACGCTTACGGCGAAAGAAGTCGTTAATGAGTGGCGCTATGAGGATCTCGTCCGTATTTTCTTTAAATACGGAGAAGAGAAGTTCAGTAAACAGATCGCCAGAAAAATTGAGGAGGCAAGAATGAAGTCTCCTATTCAAACTACGGGCCAACTGGTCGATCTAATAAAAGACGCGATTCCCGCTCCAGCGAGAAGGAGCGGCGGACATCCCGCTAAACGCGTGTTTCAGGCAATCAGAATTGCCGTAAACGATGAACTTAGGGTGTTTGAAGAAGCTTTGGAGCAGGCAATTGAGGTTCTGAAGCCAGGGGGCAGGGTATCAGTCATTACCTTCCACTCGCTAGAAGACAGAATTTGCAAAACCACTTTTAAAGAAAAGTCGTCGCTTCCGGAACTTCCTCCGGGACTTCCTGTTATACCGGAAGAGTTTGAACCGGAGCTGAAGCTCATCACACGAAAACCGATTACGGCATCTCAAGAAGAGCTTGAAGAGAACAACCGGGCTCGTTCTGCCAAGCTTCGGATTGCTGAAAAAAGAAAATAACGAAACGCGAACGCAAAATTAAAAGGAGGTCATCAGCCTATGAGCAATTTAGCTTACCAACCAGAGAAACAGCAGCGGCATGCGATCAGTCCTGAGAAAAAAGTGATTGTCAAGAAAAGGGCTTCCATTACTCTCGGAGAAAAAGTGCTTCTTGTCCTCTTTGCTGCGGCGGTGCTCAGCGTATCGCTTTTGATCGTATCGAAGGCGTATGCGGCATATCAAACCAATATTGAGGTGCAAAAGCTTGAGGAGCAAATTTCATCCGAAAATAAGCAAATTGGTGACCTCGAAAAAAGCGTTGCTGATTTAAGCAAACCGCAGCGCATTATGGACATTGCGAAAAAGAACGGCTTGAATTTAAAAGATAAAAAAGTGAAAAACATACAGGAATGATTCAAATGCCAAAAAAGAATAAATTTATGAATAGAGGAGCAGCGATTCTAAGTATTTGTTTCGCTCTCTTTTTCTTTGTCATCCTGGGGAGAATGGCATATATTCAAATAACCGGAAAAGCGAACGGCGAAGTGCTTGCGACAAAAGCGACAGAGCAGCATGAAAAGAAACGGACCATCGAAGCGAGCCGCGGCTCGATTTTAGACCGAAAAGGAAAAGTCATTGCAGAGGACACAGCGACGTATAAACTGATTGCGATTCTCGATAAAAAAATGACCACTGATGTCAAGCATCCTCAGCATGTTGTAAACAAAGAAAAAACGGCAGAAGCATTGTCTAAAGTGATAAACTTGGACAAGGCCGACATCCTTGATATCTTAAATAAGGAGGATGCAAAACAAGTCGAGTTTGGCTCAGCTGGCCGGGATATTACGTATTCGCAAAAGCAAAAAATCGAAAAGCTGAAACTCCCGGGCATTTCATTTTTACGGGATACAAAACGCTATTATCCAAACGGTGTTTTTGCATCCAATTTAATCGGCTATGCCGAGGTTGATCAAGACACAAATGAAATTTCCGGCGCGATGGGGTTAGAAAAAGTGCTGGATAAGTATTTGAAGGAGCGGGACGGATATGTGACATATGAAAGCGACAAATCCGGCTGGGAGCTCCCGAACAGCAAAAATAAAATTACAGCGCCAAAAAATGGTGACAATGTATATTTAACCATTGACCAGAAAATTCAAACCTTTTTGGAAGACAGCATGACAAAAGTGGCGCAAAAGTATAATCCGAAAAAAATCATGGCCGCAGTTGTCGATCCGAAAACGGGCAAAGTCCTTGCCATGGGACAGCGCCCAAGCTTTGATCCGAACAAGCGCGATGTGACAAACTACTATAATGATTTGATTTCATATGCGTATGAACCCGGGTCCACGATGAAGATCTTTACACTCGCTGCTGCGATGCAGGAAAACGTGTTTAATGCGAATGAACAATATAAATCAGGGACCTATAAAGTTGGCGGCGGAAAAGTATATGACCATAACGGGGGTGTGGGCTGGGGTCCCATATCTTTCAAAGACGGGGTGCTTAGATCCTCTAACGTTGCTTTTGCCAAATTAGCAAATGAAAAATTAGGTTTTGATCGTTATAATGAGTATTTGCATAAATTTGGTTTTTATCAAAAGACAGGAATCGATCTGCCGGGAGAAGCATCAAGTAAAATGAACTTTAAGTATGATTACGATAAAGCTTCAACTGCATACGGCCAAGCATCTGCAGTCACCCCGATTCAGCAACTAGAAGCAGCGACTGCCGTCGCAAATGATGGCAAAATGATGAAGCCTTATGTCATTGATCATATTGTTGATCCTGATACGAAGAAAACCGTTTATCAAAATAAACCGGAATCTGCAGGAACACCGATCTCTGCCAGTACAGCTAAAAATGTGCGTGATATCCTGGGAGACGTCGTTTCATCAGACATTGGAACCGGACGCCCTTATAAAATTGAGGGCTTTGACGTGGCTGGGAAAACAGGTACAGCACAAATTGCAGGAACGAATGGTTATTTAAAGGGACGGGATAACTATATTTTCTCATTTATGGGAATGGCTCCTAAAGATAATCCTGAGTTGTTGATTTATGTTGCGGTACAGCAACCGCAATTAGAGGATGATGAAACTGGCTCTGATCCAGTATCTGAAATCTTCAACCCAACAATGAAAAATAGCCTGCACTACCTAAACATCGAACCAACTGAAAAATCTGACACAGATAAGGAAGAAACAAAAGCGCAGACAATGCCTGATTTAACAGATCAAACGGTAGCTGCTGCTCAAAAGAAAGCAAAAGAGGAGAATCTCACACCAATTGTCATCGGCAGTGATGTCGCTGTAAAAGAACAGTATCCGAAAGCGGATGAGGAAGTTCTCACCAATCAAAAGGTCTTCCTGAAAACGGGCGGCAAAATCAAAATGCCTGATATGACAGGCTGGTCGAGAAGAGAGGTTCTGCAGTACGGCGAGCTCGCGGGAATTCATATTGAAGTAAGCGGACAAGGCTACGCTGTCAGCCAAAGTGTTAAGAAAGACAAAGAAATCAAAGACAAAACCGTAATCAAGGTTAAGTTTAAAAATCCTGATTAAAAAGAAAGCCTGCGTTATGCAGGCTTTCTTTTTTTATGCCTTCAGAGGAGCATCGTTCTACCTGTCCAATTTCAGGCATAAAATGAAACAAGCCTAAATAAGGAGTGAACGGTCTCTTGCGCGTCTCGAATGTAACGGTTAGAAAACGTTTATTATTTGTTTTGCTTTTTGGCGTGATCGTGTTTCTGATCATTGATACAAGGCTGGGGTATGTTCAGTTTGTGATGGGCGAAAAACTGACTTCGCTGGCGAAAGATTCCTGGAGCCGTAACTTGCCGTTTGAGCCGGAGAGAGGCGAGATTCTGGATCGGAACGGTGTGAAGCTCGCAACAAATAAAAGTGCGCCGACCGTATTCGTCGTGCCGCGCCAAGTTCAGAATCCGATGAAAACGAGCAAGCAGCTTGCGGCGGTGCTCAACATGTCAGAAGAAAAAGTATATAAACATGTGACTAAAAAAGCGTCAATCGAAAAGATCACTCCTGAAGGGAGAAAAATTTCAAATGAGAAGGCGAAGGAAATTAAAGCGCTTGATTTAAAAGGTGTGTATGTTGCGGAGGACAGTATCCGTCATTACCCGTTCGGCAGCTTTTTATCTCATGTGCTTGGATTTGCAGGAATTGATAACCAAGGGCTCCTTGGACTGGAAGCCTATTATGACGATGATTTAAAAGGGGAAAAAGGTTCTGTTAAGTTTTATACAGATGCCAAGGGTAAAAAAATGCCTGATGAAGCGGATGACTATACGCCGCCTAAGGATGGGCTTGATATGAAGCTGACGGTTGATTCAAAGGTCCAGACGATAATGGAAAGAGAGCTTGATAACGCTGAGGCCAAATATCATCCGGACGGCATGATTGCCGTAGCCATGAATCCGAAAAACGGAGAAATTTTGGGGATGTCTAGCAGGCCTGACTTCGACCCTGCTGATTACCAATCTGTTGATCCGTCCGTCTACAATCGAAATCTGCCAGTATGGAGCACGTATGAACCGGGATCTACCTTTAAAATTATTACACTTGCAGCAGCCCTTGAAGAGCAAAAAGTAAATTTGAAACGGGATCAATTTTATGATAAAGGGCATGCGGAAGTGGACGGAGCGAGACTGCGGTGTTGGAAAAGAGGCGGGCACGGGCTGCAGACGTATCTGGAAGTTGTGCAGAACTCCTGCAACCCGGGGTTTGTTGAATTAGGCGAGCGCTTAGGAAAGGAAAAGCTTTTCAAATATATCAAAGACTTTGGTTTTGGACAAAAAACGGGGATTGATCTCCAAGGCGAGGGAACAGGCATCTTATTCCCGCTTGAGAGAGTGGGCCCGGTGGAGCAAGCAACTACGGCTTTCGGACAGGGAGTATCCGTCACGCCGATTCAGCAGGTTGCAGCAGTATCCGCCGCTGTAAACGGAGGAACGCTCTACACACCTTATATTGCAAAGGAATGGATCGATCCTGTTACGAAGAAAACGGTCAAAAAACAATCACCAATCGCAAAGAAACAAGTCATTTCTGAGGAAACATCCAAACAAATCCGCTATGCTCTAGAAAGCGTCGTCGCAGAAGGAACCGGCCGCAATGCATTTGTAGAAGGATATCGTGTCGGAGGAAAAACGGGAACTGCACAAAAGGTTAAAGATGGAAAATACCTTGAAAACAACCATATTGTATCATTTATCGGTTTCGCGCCCGCCGATGATCCGAGTCTAGTCGTCTATGTTGCGGTGGATAATCCGAAAGGCACGATTCAGTTTGGCGGAACGGTTGCAGCGCCTATTGTCGGGAGTATTATGAGAGACAGTCTGCCGGAACTTGGTGTGAAGCCCCGGAAAAATCAAATCGAGAAAAAATACCAATGGAACGACACAAAAACAATAGAAGTTCCGAATGTTGTAGGGATGTCTGTCTCAGATCTTGAGTCACTATTGGTGAATCTCAATGTGGATGCTTCCGGGAAAGGGAGCAAAATCGTTAAACAATCGCCAGCTGCCGGAACGAAAGTAAAAGAAGGCTCAAAGATACGCGTGTATTTGACTGAAGAAGATGAAAAGGAGGCAGCCGATTGATTCGGACTGCCTATTCTTTTATTGCAGAAAAAATGCTGATATCTTTCAATATTAGCTGGATGTATCCTTTTATTTACGCTAAAATATGAACTGTATGCTTAAAATCATTACCACATCATTTGATGTGACTTCAATGATAAAAAGAACGAATTAGAATGTTGAGAGGTTTGATACGATGAAACTTACAAAGCTGCTTACATACTTAACAACCGAACCTTCTGTAAACGACTCACAAGACCCTGAAATAACTTCAATTGAGATGGACTCCAGAGAAGTAAAGAAAGGGAGTCTTTTTGTATGTGTAAAAGGGTATACGGTGGATGGCCACGATTTTGCGCAAAAAGCAGTAGAAAACGGCGCAGCGGCTATTGTGGCAGAAAGAGAGGTCGATGTGAATGTTCCTGTTATTATTGTCCGGCAGTCACTTCGCGCGCTCAGCGTTTTGTCTGATGCGTTTTACGGACAGCCGACGAAGAAGCTTCAGCTGATTGGGATAACAGGGACAAACGGCAAAACATCAACGACCCACATGGTCGATGAGATTCTGAAAAAAGCGGGAAAACGCACAGGCTTGATCGGTACAATGTACATGAAAATCGGAGACGAAACACTTCCTGTTAAAAACACGACTCCGGAAAGCGTCACGCTGCAGAAAACGTTTAAGAAAATGAATGACAAGCACGTTGACACTGCAATCATGGAAGTTTCTTCCCACGCTTTGTCTTTAGGACGCGTCCATGGCTGTGATTATGATATTGCCGTGTTTACGAATTTAACACAGGACCATCTGGACTATCATAAAACGATGGATGAGTACCGGCATGCAAAAAGCTTGCTCTTTTCCCAACTTGGCGGGGCTTTCAACCATGAACATCCAAAGCGTGCCGTCCTGAATGCTGACGATGAGGCGAGCGCTTATTTTGAAAAGGTAACAGCTGCGCATATCTCTACATACGGAATTAAAAACGATGCTGATGTGATGGCGAAGAACATCAGTATCACTGCACAGGGCACAAGCTTTGATCTCGTGACAAACAAAGGCACGAAGCACATCACGATGTCTCTCGTCGGACAATTTAATGTGTATAACGTGCTGGCCGCTGTTGCGACATGTATTGCAGCAGGCATACCGTTTGAAATCATCACTGAGGCTGTTGAAGAATTGCATGGTGTAAGAGGACGTTTTGAATTGGTCAATCAGCAGCAGGAGTTTCCTGTCATTGTAGACTACGCGCACACACCGGACAGCCTTGAAAATGTGCTGGAGACATGCAGAGATATGACGGAAGGAAAGCTATTTGTCGTTGTCGGCTGCGGAGGAGACAGAGATAAGACGAAGCGCCCGAAAATGGCTCAAATTGCTGTGGAGCTGGCTGACGAGCCGATTTTCACGTCAGATAACCCGAGAAGCGAAGATCCTCGCGCGATTTTAAGAGATATGGAAGCCGGAGTAGAGAACGCATACTATCACAGTATTGCAAACCGCGAGCAGGCGATCTTTTTCGCAATTGCCAATGCCAAAAAAGGCGACGTTGTCCTCATTGCCGGAAAAGGACATGAAACCTATCAGCAGATCGGAAATGAAACTTTCGATTTTGATGATGCTGAAGTAGCGGCGAGAGCCATTGTTGAACTCAATAAGAATAAGACGAATTCATAGGAAAGAGATGTTACTGAATAATGGAGCTTGAAAAGATTTTTCATATGGAAAAAAATCATGAATATGATAACTACGTATGTCGTTTGAAAGAAACAGGAGGAGAAAAGGACAATGCTTGAGCAAGTCATTCTGTTTACAATTTTAATGGGGTTTTTAATTAGTGTTCTGCTCTCTCCGATTCTTATTCCGTTTTTAAGAAGATTAAAATTCGGCCAGAGTATTAGAGAAGAAGGACCGAAATCACATCAGAAAAAATCAGGGACACCGACAATGGGCGGGGTCATGATCATACTTTCTATCATAGTGACAACAATTGTTATGACACAGAAGTTTTCAGAAATAAGCCCCGAAATGGTGCTGCTTCTGTTTGTTACGCTAGGCTACGGTTTGCTTGGCTTTTTAGATGATTACATCAAGGTTGTCATGAAGCGCAATCTTGGGTTGACATCAAAGCAAAAGCTGATCGGACAAATTATTATTGCAGTTGTATTTTACGCTGTGTATCATTACTACAATTTTGCGACGGATATTCGCATTCCTGGAACTGACTTATCATTTGATCTTGGCTGGGCTTACTTTATCCTTGTGCTCTTTATGCTAGTCGGCGGATCAAACGCAGTTAACCTGACTGACGGCCTTGACGGGTTATTATCCGGTACTGCGGCGATTGCCTTTGGCGCCTTTGCCATTCTGGCATGGAATCAGTCTCAATATGACGTAGCGATTTTCTCAGTTGCCGTTGTCGGTGCAGTTCTGGGCTTCCTTGTATTTAATGCTCATCCGGCCAAAGTTTTTATGGGAGATACCGGATCGCTTGCATTGGGAGGAGCCATCGTTACCATTGCCATTTTAACGAAATTAGAGATCCTGCTGGTTATCATCGGCGGTGTATTCGTTATCGAGACATTATCCGTTATTTTGCAGGTCATCAGCTTTAAAACGACAGGTAAACGAATCTTTAAAATGAGTCCGCTTCATCACCATTATGAGCTTGTCGGCTGGTCTGAATGGAGAGTAGTCGTGACGTTTTGGGCTGCGGGACTTTTGCTTGCCGTTTTAGGAATTTACATCGAGGTGTGGTTATAAGTGGAAAATGATCAATTTTTACAGAAACAGCATTTTTTAATCCTTGGGCTTGCGAAAAGCGGATATGCGGCGGCCTCCATTCTTCATGAAAAAGGCATTTATGTTGCAGTCAATGATCAAAAGCCTTTTGAAGAAAATGAACCGGCACAAAAGCTTTCTGAAAAAGGAATCGAAGTTGTTTGCGGAGAGCATCCAGTTTCTCTGTTCGATCAGCATCAAATCACGATTCTGATCAAAAACCCGGGAATTCCTTATGAAAATATCATGGTTCAGGAAGCGGAGAAACGAGGCATTCCGGTTTGGACGGAAATTGAGCTCGCTTACTACCTGACCAGCGCCAAGTTTATCGGGATTACCGGATCGAACGGTAAAACGACCACGACAACGCTAATTTACGAAATGCTCAAAGCTGACTCGCAAAAAGCACTGATTGCCGGAAACATCGGCACAGTCGCAAGTGAGGTTGCCTATCATGCTGATGGAGATGAATGGATCGTTACCGAACTGTCTTCGTTTCAGCTGATGGGAACACACGCTTTCAGACCGGAAATCAGCCTGATTTTAAATGTATTTGACGCCCATCTGGATTATCACCATACGCGCGAAAACTATGAAAAAGCGAAACAGAAAGTGTACCTTCATCAGACTGCTTCAGATAAAGCCATTGTCAACCAGGATGATGAAACCGTCGTGCGTCTTGCTGAAGCCGGAAAAGCCGAAATCGTCCCATTTTCAGTCAGCAAAACGCTTGAACAGGGCGCATATGTAAAAGACAGTATGATTATGTTTAACGGCGAAGCCATTCTTCCTCTGGAAGAGGTTGTGCTGCCCGGTGCTCATAACCTGGAGAACATTTTAGCAGCTATTGCAGTTGTGAAAACGGCAGGAGCATCCAATGAGGCGGTTAAAAAGGTGCTGACAAGCTTTACTGGTGTGAAGCACCGCCTCCAATATGTCACAACTGTGAATGGCCGCAAATTTTATAACGACAGTAAAGCAACAAACATTCTGGCGACAAGCAAGGCGCTTTCAGCTTTTGATAAGCCGGTCATTCTGCTTGCGGGCGGACTGGATCGCGGAAATGGTTTTGATGACTTGAAACCTTATATGAAGCATGTCAAAGCAGTGCTTACATTTGGCCAGACGGCGCCAAAACTCGAGAAACTCGGCAATGAACTGGGAATACAACATGTCAAACGTGTCGATAATGTTGAACAAGCAGTATCTGCGGCGTTTGCGCTCTCAAATGAAGGAGATGTCATCCTGCTGTCACCCGCGTGTGCGAGCTGGGATCAATTCAAAACATTTGAAGAACGCGGTGACATGTTTATAGATGCCGTGCATATGCTTAAGTAAGGGCTTGTCTTGAAGTAAATCGGCAGCCCTAATGACTTTAAGCTTGGGGTGTCGATTGCTTTGACTACTAAAAAAACATCGCCTGATTTGTTATTGGTCATCATTACGTTATTATTATTAACAATCGGATTAATTATGGTGTACAGTGCGAGTGCGGTATGGGCGGATTATAAATTTGACGACTCATTCTTTTTCGCGAAACGGCAGCTTTTGTTTGCGGGAATCGGCGTCATTGCTATGTTTTTTATCATGAATGTCGATTATTGGACTTGGAGGACATGGTCCAAATTGCTGATGGTTATCTGCTTTTTCCTTCTGGTGCTTGTTTTGATACCGGGCGTCGGAATGGTGCGGAACGGTTCAAGAAGCTGGATCGGAGTCGGAGCATTCAGCATACAGCCTTCAGAGTTTATGAAGCTTGCGATGATTGCATTCCTTGCTAAATTTCTCTCTGAAAAACAAAAAAACATCACATCGTTCAGACGGGGGTTCGTCCCTGCACTTGGCATCGTGTTTTCAGCATTTTTGATTATCATGTGCCAGCCTGACCTCGGAACGGGGACAGTTATGGTCGGAACTTGTATTGTCATGATTTTTGTAGCCGGCGCACGGATCGCCCATTTCGTCTTTCTCGGGCTGATCGGCCTCAGCGGATTTGTCGGGCTCGTACTATCGGCTCCATATCGGATTAAGCGGATTACCTCATACTTAAATCCATGGGAAGACCCGCTCGGAAGCGGATTTCAGATCATTCAATCGCTTTATGCAGTGGGGCCCGGCGGGTTGTTCGGAATGGGGCTCGGACAAAGCAGACAGAAATTCTTTTATCTGCCTGAGCCGCAAACAGACTTTATTTTCGCCATCTTGTCAGAGGAGCTGGGCTTTATCGGGGGAACACTTATTTTGCTCCTCTTCAGCGTCCTGCTGTGGAGAGGAATCAGAATTGCGCTTGGTGCCCCTGATCTGTACGGAAGTTTTGTCGCAGTCGGCATTATTTCAATGATTGCCATTCAAGTCATGATAAATATCGGCGTAGTCACGGGCCTGATTCCTGTAACAGGCATCACGCTCCCGTTTCTGAGCTACGGAGGCTCTTCATTGACTCTAATGCTGATGGCAGTTGGTGTGCTGCTGAATGTAAGCCGCTACTCGAGGTATTAACGAATGTATGTCCAAGCTTCCTGTCTAACATGAAGCTTGGAAACAATTGATGCGATAACCCTGTCCAACAAAACAGGGTTATCGTTATGTTATAGAGAAACTTAGACTGGGGGAAAAGAAATGCGAATTGCAATAAGCGGAGGCGGTACAGGGGGACATATTTATCCTGCGCTTGCTTTTATTAAAGAAGTGCAAAGACGTCATCCTAATGTGGAATTTTTATATATCGGAACAGAAAACGGGCTGGAGAAAAAAATTGTTGAGCGGGAGAATATACCGTTTCGTTCAATCGAAATTACAGGATTTAAAAGAAAATTGTCATTTGAAAATGTCAAGACTGTGATGCGTTTTCTGAAGGGCGTCAAAAAGAGTAAATCGTATTTAGCGGAATTTAAGCCCGATGCCGTAATTGGAACGGGCGGTTATGTATGCGGGCCGGTTGTTTATGCCGCTGCGAAAATGGGAATTCCGACTATTGTCCATGAACAAAACAGCCTGCCGGGCATCACGAATAAGTTTCTTTCAAAATATGTTAATAAAGTAGCGATTTGTTTTGAAGAAGCGAAATCACATTTTCCTAGCGAGAAAGTTGTATTTACGGGAAACCCGAGAGCCTCTGAAGTCGTCTCAATAAAGACGGGACGATCAATGGCTGAATTTGGGCTTTCTGAAGAGAAAAAAACGGTCTTAATTTTCGGCGGAAGCCGAGGCGCTGCACCGATTAACCGCGCTGTCATTGACATGCAGGATGCGCTGAAAACAAGAGACTATCAAGTGCTGTATATCACCGGTGAAGTTCACTATGAAAAAGTAATGAATGAGCTGAAAAGCAAAGGTGCCGCTGATAATATGGTCACAAAGCCGTTTCTTCATCAAATGCCTGAGTATTTAAAGGCCATTGATGTCATTGTGGCCAGAGCCGGTGCGACAACGATTGCCGAAATTACTGCTCTCGGAATCCCAAGTGTTCTGATCCCGAGTCCATATGTGACAGCGAATCACCAGGAGGTCAATGCGAGATCTCTCGGCCAGCATGATGCGGCGATTGTACTGAAAGAAACAGAGCTCAGCGGGGAGAAGCTGATTGAAGCGCTAGACCGGATTGTACTGAATGAGCAAACGTTAAAGGAAATGAGCGAACGAACAAAGTCACTTGGTGTTCCTGACGCGGCTGCCCGTTTATACAGCGTACTCGAGGAATTAAAAAAATAGTAGAAAAGCAAATGGAATGCGGAGGTTTACGATGGAGAAAGTGATACAGGAATTAAAAGAACGCGAAGTCGGCAAGGTTCTTGCAAATGAACCGCTCGCGAATCATACAACGATGAAAATCGGCGGACCTGCGGATGTATTGGTCATTCCAAGCAGTGTAGATGCTGTTAAAGACATCATGGACGTGATTAAAAAATATGATGTGAAGTGGACAGTCATCGGCCGCGGATCAAATCTTCTTGTTTTAGATGAAGGAATTAGAGGCGTAGTGATCAAGCTGGGTGCGGGTCTTGACCATTTGGAGCTTGAAGGGGAACAAGTAACAGTCGGAGGCGGTTATTCAGTGGTCCGCCTTGCTACATCATTGAGCAAAAAAGGTCTGTCCGGTTTGGAATTTGCTGCCGGCATTCCAGGATCAGTCGGCGGAGCGGTTTATATGAATGCCGGCGCTCACGGTTCTGATATGAGCGAGATCCTCGTCAAAGCGCATATTTTATTTGAAGACGGAACGATTGAGTGGCTGACAAATGAGCAGATGGATTTCAGCTATAGGACATCTGTACTGCAAAAGAAACGCCCGGGCGTTTGCCTTGAAGCTGTTTTGCAGCTGGAGCAGAAGGATAAGGAATCAATCGTTCAGCAAATGCAAAGCAATAAAGACTATAGAAAAAATACACAGCCGTATTCAAGCCCTTGTGCGGGAAGCATATTCAGAAATCCGCTTCCGAATCATGCCGGGAACCTTGTAGAAAAAGCAGGCTTGAAAGGATATCAAATCGGCGGTGCAAAGATATCGGAGATGCACGGAAACTTCATCGTCAATGCGGGGGGAGCATCAGCAAAAGATGTGCTTGATCTCATTGACCATGTGAAAAAGACAATCCGTGAAAAATACGAGATTGATATGCACACAGAGGTTGAAATCATCGGCGGAAATCGCTGATTCAAGTTCTGACTGAAGCTGTTCATATGATATACTGTAAGCAAACGACAAACGGCATCATAGTATGCCGTTTGTTTTGGAATAGACAGACTTTTAACAGCTGTTTCATTTGAATGAGGTGAACAGGCAATGAACCCGGGTCAAGACCGAGAAAAAATCGTTAACATTGAAGAGCGTATCCCTAAAATTAAAGAGCAGAGGAAACAAAAGGCAAACCGCCGTCTCATTTCATTTATTATGCTCTTTTTTATTATGGTGCTGATCATTGTGTACCTGCAAACACCAATCAGTAAAGTGTCAACAATCTCTGTTACAGGGAATGAAAATGTATCAAAAAAGGAAATTATCGACCTTTCCGATATTAATAGCGGAGATACTGAGTTTTGGAGTTTGGACAAGCAAAAAACAGAAAAGAAGATTCAGCAAAATAAATTAGTGAAAAAAGCGGAGATCAGCAAATCGCTTCCTAATAAAATCAACATTGCAATCGAAGAATATAAAGCGATTGCTTATTTAGAAAAAGACGATGTGTACTATGAAGTGCTTGAAAACGGCTCAGTTCTGCCAAACGAAGTAACGCCGGATGATGCCGGACCGATTTTAGTGAATTGGACAAACCCGAAGAAGCGGTCTCAAATGGCCAAGCAGCTCGATGCGTTGTCAAATTCGTTAAAACAGTCGATTTCAGAAATTTATTATACGCCTGTAAAAATGGATGAAAACCGTATTAAGTTGTACATGAACGACGGTTATGTTGTTACTGCATCTATTAAAACGTTTGCAGACCGAATGAAGACGTATCCTTCTATCATCTCACAGCTAAGCAGCAATAAAAAAGGAATCATTCATTTAGAAGTTGCCACCTATTTTGAAGAGTTTGGGAAAAACGATAAAGCTGCTAAAAAGGAAGATGAAAATTGAGGGGCAAATCAGCAGTCCTTCTTTCCTTGATTATGCTTATCGCAGGCTTTTTGATTTCATTTTCTTTTCAAATGACAAAAGAAAACAACAAAAGCGCGGCTGAGACGGAAGAGTGGAAAAAAGAATATGCGCTGAGAGATGAACTTCTGAAACAAGAGAAAGAAAATAAGAAGCTTGAAAAAGAATTATATCAAAAGCAAAACAAAGTCCGCCAGGCGGAAAATAAGCTGAAGAAAGAGAAGACGGAATACTATAATGTCCTCGAAGATACAGAAAAATACAGGATGTATATTGGGGAAGTCGGTGTGCAGGGAGAAGGCGTTGAGGTGACATTGGAAGATGCGTCATACATACCGGAAGGGGAGAATGTGAATAGTTACATCGTTCACGAAAGCCATATCTTCCAAGTAGTAAACGAACTGTATATCTCAGGAGCGGCAGCTGTCGCCGTTAATGGGCAGCGTTTGACGCATGATTCGTATATCAAATGCAATGGTCCTGTGGTAACGGTAGACGGGGTGCAGCATCCCGCTCCGTTTACGGTATCCGCTATTGGAGATCCAGATGTCCTGCTGCCCTCGTTAAATATCGCAGGAGGCCTGATTGATCAGTTGTCAATGGATCATATTTCTGTTTCGGCAGAAAAAGAGAAAAACGTACAAATGAAACCGATTCTGAAAACGAAGGAATGACTGAAAAAGCGGGTGAAACAGATTGAAAATAAAGCGTTCCTTCATAAGCATCAGTGTGCTTATGGTCATCTTCGGCCTGATGATATCTGTTCAGTTTAATTCGTTAAAGCACCCTCAAGTCCGGGATACAAGAGATATGTGGGATATTAGGGAAGAGCTGACATCAGAGCAGAAGAAGCAGGAAAAGCTGCTGGCTGAAATAAACAAATATGACAAACTGCTGAATAGCTATTCGCAAACGAAAGAAATGACAAAAGAAACCGCGCTAAATAATACCTTGCAATCCTTAAAAAAAACAGCCGGCATGACCGATATAACAGGTAGCGGAATTGTCATTACGATTTCCCCGCTTTTTTCTGAAAGCTTAACAGGAGAGCCGATCGAAAATCCGCCTCCGGATTTGCTGAAAAAGCTGATTAATGAACTCAACTCCTACGGTGCAGAGCATATCTCGATTAACGAGCGAAGAGTTGTGAATCATACAGTCATCAGAGATATAAACGGCACTACAAAAATAGACGGATACGCCCTTGACGATTATCCTTTAACAGTAAAAGTGCTTGCCAAAGATCCGGACATGTTACACAGCAGAGTGAAGGGGTCAGGCCTTGAGGATCTTTTTGCATCTGAAAATTTAGCATTAAAAGCCGGTAAATCTGAAAGCAAACTAACATTAAAAGCATATGACAGACCACTGGACGTACAACAGCTGAAACTGCTTAAAGACTGAAAAGGAGGAGAATTGTCATGTGGCTGCCCGTGTTGGGACTGGTGCTCGGAATAGCGATTGGACTAATGACAAACTTAACGATACCGAGTGAATACTCAAACTATTTATCGCTTGCGGTGCTTGCCGCACTTGATACATTAATCGGCGGAATCAGGGCGCATTTACAAGGTACATATGATGAAATGGTATTTGTTTCCGGTTTCTTTTTTAATATTATATTGGCAATAAGTTTAGCTTTTCTGGGAGTCCATCTTGGTGTAGACTTGTATTTAGCAGGTATATTCGCATTTGGAGTCAGATTATTTCAGAATATAGCCGTTATCAGAAGAAATCTACTAACAAAGTGGACTCTTTCTAAAAAAAATAAAAAAAATGTGATATAAAAGAGGATATACATAGGATATAACGAATATTTTCAATAAACATAAAATGTGAAAAGCACATAAAAATATTCTGTTGTTATTTTTTGTTACACACTTGTAAAGCCACATTCATTGTATTGTTGTTCCGCAAATAATAGAATAGAAATGATCGAAATGTGAGGAGGTGCCATAGAATGAACAACAATGAACTTTACGTCAGTCTTGACATCGGTACGTCCAATACAAAAGTGATCGTCGGAGAAATGACAGATGATTCCCTTAATATTATCGGTGTGGGAAATGTACCGTCTGAAGGGTTGAAAAAAGGCTCAATCGTTGATATAGATGAGACCGTTCATTCTATAAGAAAAGCGTTTGACCAAGCTGAAAGAATGGTAGGTTTTCCGCTTAGAAAAGCTATTGTCGGCGTTAATGGAAATTATATCAATATTCAAGATACAAACGGTGTTGTAGCAGTTTCCAGTGAAAATAAAGAAATTCAGGTTGAAGATGTACGCCGTGTCATGGAAGCGGCACAGGTTGTTTCAGTACCGCACGAACAGCTGATTGTTGACGTCATTCCTAAACAGTTTATCGTAGATGGAAGAGATGAAATCACCGACCCGAAAAAAATGCTGGGTGTGCGTTTAGAAGTAGAGGGCACCTTGATCACCGGTTCAAAAACAATCTTACATAACTTACTCCGCTGCGTTGAAAGAGCTGGTATTGAAATAACTGATATTTGCCTTCAGCCGCTGGCAGCCGGTTCTGCTGCATTATCAAAGGACGAGAAAAACCTTGGTGTGGCTCTCATTGATATAGGGGGAGGGTCAACAACCATTGCCGTATTCCAGAACGGACATCTCACTTCTACCCGTGTCATTCCTCTCGGAGGCGAAAATATCACCAAAGATATCTCCATCGGATTGAGAACGTCAACAGAAGAAGCAGAACGCGTGAAAAAGCAATTTGGACATGCCTACTATGACGAAGCCTCGGAAGATGAAATTTTTGAGGTAACCGTTATAGGCACCAATCAAAAACAAACATTTACACAGCAAGAAGCAGCGAATATCATTGAAGCGAGAGTAGAAGAAATTCTTGAAATTGTTTCAGAAGAGCTTCGCAGTATGGGAATTACCGATCTGCCGGGAGGCTTCGTGCTGACAGGAGGACAAGCAGCTATGCCGGGTGTCATGTCTTTGGCACAGGATGTGCTGCAAAACAATGTCAGAGTGGCAAGCCCGAATTATATCGGTGTAAGAGATCCTCAATATATGACGGGAGTGGGCCTGATCCAATTCGCCTGCCGGAATGCAAGAATCCAAGGCAGAAAAATAGGCTTTAAGATGCCTGAAGAAGCGATACAGGAAATCGCAGTCTCATCATCTGAGGAACAAGAGCAGCATCATCACCAAAATGAGGTGCAGCAGCGGCCAAAAGGAAAACAAAAAACACAAGCCGAACATAATAAACAGAGCAAAATGAAAAAACTATTAAGCATGTTTTGGGAATAGATAGATAGTCATTCGGCAGATTAGGAGGATTTAGCATGTTGGAGTTCGAAACAAACATAGACGGCTTAGCATCAATTAAAGTAATCGGAGTAGGAGGCGGCGGAAACAACGCCGTTAACCGAATGATTGAAAATGAAGTGCAAGGAGTAGAGTATATCGCGGTAAACACGGACGCTCAAGCTCTTAACCTGTCAAAAGCAGAAGTGAAAATGCAAATCGGCGCAAAGCTGACTAGAGGATTGGGAGCAGGTGCGAATCCGGAAGTTGGGAAAAAAGCCGCTGAAGAAAGCAAAGAGCAGATTGAAGAAGCACTTAAAGGTGCTGACATGGTATTCGTGACAGCTGGTATGGGCGGCGGAACAGGAACAGGTGCCGCACCGGTTATCGCACAAATCGCGAAAGACTTAGGCGCATTAACTGTCGGCGTTGTGACAAGACCGTTTACCTTCGAAGGACGCAAAAGACAGCTTCAGGCTGCAGGCGGAATCTCGGCAATGAAAGAAGCGGTGGATACACTGATCGTGATCCCGAACGACCGTATCCTTGAAATTGTTGATAAAAACACACCGATGCTTGAAGCATTCCGTGAAGCGGATAACGTACTTCGCCAAGGGGTTCAAGGTATTTCTGACTTGATTGCTACACCTGGTCTTATCAACCTTGACTTTGCTGATGTGAAAACAATCATGTCAAACAAAGGATCTGCTTTGATGGGTATCGGTATTGCTACTGGGGAAAATCGCGCGGCAGAGGCAGCAAAAAAAGCAATTTCCAGCCCGCTTCTTGAAGCGGCCATTGACGGTGCGCAAGGTGTCCTCATGAACATCACTGGGGGAACTAACCTCAGCCTATATGAGGTTCAGGAAGCAGCAGACATTGTCGCTTCGGCATCTGATCAAGACGTAAACATGATTTTCGGTTCTGTTATTAATGAAAATCTAAAAGATGAGATTGTGGTGACAGTGATTGCAACCGGCTTTATCGAACAAGAGAAGGACGTGACGAAGCCTCAGCGTCCAAGCTTAAATCAAAGCATCAAAACACACAACCAAAGTGTTCCGAAGCGTGAGCCAAAACGTGAGGAGCCTCAGCAGCAGAATACAGTAAGCCGTCATACTTCACAGCCGGCTGATGATACGCTTGACATCCCGACATTCTTAAGAAACCGTAATAAACGCGGCTAATGTAAAGGACAAAATCGTTTTCGATTTTGTCCTTTTTTGCTTTTCTCTTCGCACTTTCCTTCTTATAAAGTCTTTTTCCCTATTGCTTCCTTCGCTTAGTAACAAAAAAGATAATTAGACCTATTTATTTTTGTGACATTTTTATCATTTTCATATATATGGAAATTGAATGACATGAAACGACAATATCTGTAATTCAGATTGTCTACAGTTAATATACAGCGATGTTCTGACAAACCATTCATTATTAAAAGGAGGGACGACACTTTTTTTAAAAAGCATGTTGAAAAAGGGGGATGAAAATGAAGAAAAAAACGAAAAACAGACTCATCAGCTCTGTTTTAAGTACAGTTGTCATCAGTTCACTGCTGTTTCCGGGAGCAGCCGGGGCAAGCAGTAAAGTCACCTCACCTTCTGTTAAAAAGGAGCTTCAATCTGCGGAATCCATTCAAAACAAGATTTCGAGTTCATTAAAGAAAAGCTTTAAAAAGAAAGAAAAGACGACTTTTCTGATTAAATTTAAAGATCAGGCTAACACAGAAAAAGCGGCAAAAGCGGCTGTTAAAAAAGCGAAATCGAAGAAGCTGTCTGCCGCTAAGACGGAATATCAAAAGCGTTCTGCTGTTGTGTCATCTTTAAAAGTCACAGCCGATGAATCCCAGCAAGATGTCCTAAAATACTTGAACACCCAGAAAGATAAAGGAAATGCAGACCAAATTCATTCTTATTATGTGGTGAACGGGATTGCTGTTCATGCCTCAAAAGAGGTTATGGAAAAAGTGGCGCAGTTTCCCGAAGTGGAAAAGGTGCTTCCTAATGAGAAACGGCAGCTTTTTAAGTCATCCTCCCCATTTAATATGAAAAAAGCACAGAAAGCTATTAAAGCAACTGACGGTGTGGAATGGAATGTAGACCAAATCGATGCCCCAAAAGCTTGGGCACTTGGATATGATGGAACTGGCACGGTTGTTGCGTCCATTGATACCGGGGTGGAATGGAATCATCCGGCATTAAAAGAGAAATATCGCGGATATAATCCGGAAAATCCTAATGAGCCTGAAAATGAAATGAACTGGTATGATGCCGTAGCAGGAGAGGCAAGCCCTTATGATGATTTGGCTCATGGAACCCATGTGACAGGCACGATGGTGGGCTCTGAACCTGATGGAACAAATCAAATCGGTGTAGCGCCTGGCGCAAAATGGATTGCTGTTAAAGCGTTCTCTGAAGATGGCGGCACTGATGCTGACATTTTGGAAGCTGGTGAATGGGTTTTAGCACCAAAGGACGCGGAAGGAAATCCCCACCCGGAAATGGCTCCTGATGTTGTCAATAACTCATGGGGAGGGGGCTCTGGACTTGATGAATGGTACAGAGACATGGTCAATGCCTGGCGTGCGGCCGATATTTTCCCAGAGTTTTCAGCGGGGAATACGGATCTCTTTATTCCCGGCGGGCCTGGTTCTATCGCAAATCCGGCAAACTATCCAGAATCGTTTGCAACTGGAGCGACTGATATCAATAAAAAGCTCGCTGACTTTTCTCTTCAAGGGCCATCTCCATATGATGAAACAAAGCCGGAAATATCTGCACCGGGCGTAAATATTCGTTCATCCGTTCCCGGTCAGACATATGAGGATGGATGGGACGGCACATCAATGGCAGGGCCGCATGTATCCGCTGTTGCTGCACTGCTAAAACAGGCGAATGCCTCACTTTCTGTTGATGAGATGGAGGATATATTAACCAGCACGGCTGAACCGCTCACGGATTCAACATTTCCTGATTCACCGAATAACGGATATGGCCATGGTCTGGTGAATGCTTTTGATGCTGTATCCGCTGTTACAGATGGTTTAGGGAAAGCGGAAGGACAAGTTTCTGTAGAGGGGGATGACCAAGAGCCTCCTGTCTATCAGCATGAGAAAGTAACTGAAGCCTATGAAGGCGGCAGCCTGCCATTGACATTGACAGCTGAAGACAATGTGAGTGTGACATCTGTAAAGCTGTCCTACAAGCTTGATCAAGGTGAATGGACAGAAATAACGGCTAAACGAATCAGCGGTGATCATCTAAAAGGAACGTATCAGGCAGAGATCCCAGATATAAAAGGAACTAAACTAAGCTATAAGTGGATGATTCACGATTTTGGCGGTCATGTGGTTTCGTCTGACATATACGATGTAACAGTGAAACCAAGCATCACGGCGGGATATAAGCAGGACTTTGAAACTGCACCCGGCGGCTGGGTTGCGAGCGGAACAAATAATAACTGGGAATGGGGAGTTCCGTCAACTGGCCCAAATACAGCAGCATCCGGAGAAAAAGTATATGGAACGAATTTGACAGGAAATTATGCCAACTCAGCAAACATGAACCTTGTTATGCCTCCTGTTAAAGTACCTGATTCAGGAAGTTTGTTTCTTCAATTTAAAAGCTGGCACAATTTAGAGGATGATTTTGATTACGGCTACGTTTTTGTTCTTCCGGAAGGTGAAAAGAATTGGGAGCAGGCTGGTGTCTATAACGGAAAGACATCAAGCTGGACGGAAGAAGAAATTGATTTATCGGCTTATAAAGGCCAAAACATTCAAGTGATGTTTAACCTTCAATCAGATGAAAGCATTGCAAAAGAGGGCTGGTACATTGATGATGTAGTGCTTTCTGACAAATCAGCCGGAAAAACAGTCAAAAAGAATAAGCTGGGCGTCGAAAAGCCGTCTGGAAAGCAAAAGAAAAAGCCAGTAAATCCGAAAAAGGCTAAGCCATCTGCAAACACAGCGGTAAAACATCAGAACAAGGCTATACAGCCTCAAGTTTTGCCGCTCAGGGCACAAGTCAGTGTAGTGGAAACAGGAAAATCAACATATTCAGATCAATCCACAGGGCAGTACACGCTGAAGCACAAAGCGGGAGACTATACGCTTATGGCAGAAGCATATGGTTATCAGTCGAAAACACAAAAAGTGTCTTTAAAGACGGATCAGACGACACAAGCTAATTTTACGTTAGAAGAGATGAAGAAGGGCACATTAAAAGGCACGGTCATCAATAAAACGACAGGAGAGCCGGTAAAAGGCGCTTCCGTTTATGTTGTAGAGGATGCTGCGGTGGAACCGGCTATGACAAACGATAAAGGTGAATATACGCTGGAGGCCTATGAAGGCGCTTATACGATTAAAGTCGCTGCACCGGGTTATTACAGTGATGAATTTTCCGTTGAGTTAAAAGGTGATGTTACAAAAGAAACTGCATTGAAGCCTTTCGTCGGTTATCCGGGTGAAATTGCATATGATGACGGAACGGCGGAGAATGCCAATTCCTATTTTGCTGCCGGTAACGGATGGGCGGTAAAAATGACGCTCGCTGACGGCAAGGACAAAGGCATGCTTACAGGAGGGCTGTTCAGATTCTGGGATACAGAGTTCCCTGATCCCGGCGGCACAGAGTTTAAGGTTGAGGTATACGATGCTACAGGAAAAGACGGAGCACCGGGCAAGAAAATTGCCGGGCCATTTAACGCTGAAGCTCTTCGCAATGGCGAGTGGACTAAGGTAGATCTCAGTTCAAAAGGGATTATGGTCGATAAAGACTTTTATCTCGTATATATCCAGTCGAAACCTGACCCGTATTCACCTGGACTGGCAATGGATGAAACCGGCAAGAATTCCGGCCGCAACTGGCAGTATATAGGTGGACAATGGGAGCCGGGTGACGAAGCAGACGGCAACTATATGATTCGCGCATTAGTTAATTATGAAGCTGCTGTACCTGAGATTACTTCACCGACAGACAAATCATACACAAATAAGGATAGCGTCACTGTAAAAGGAAACGCTTCTCCTGGTACAAAGGTACACATTTATAATGGAGAGAAAGAGGCAGGAGAAACGAAAGCTGCTGCGGATGGCACGTTCCATGCAGGCATCACACTCAACAAAGGTGAAAATGAGCTGACGGCAACTGCATCAACTGACAACGGAATAACAGATGCCTCCAGCCCAATCACGGTCACGCTTGATCAAGAAAAGCCTGAGTTAACGCTGGACACTCCAAAGGATGGCGGGAAAACAAATAAAGAAACGCTGACTGTCAAAGGGGCTGTATCCGATGATAATCTGAAAGACGTCAAGGTGAATGGCAAAAAAGCAACAATAACTGATGGTTCATACTCAGCCCGAATTCTTTTGGAGAATGGAAGCAATGAAATCAAGGTGATTGCTACAGACTTAGCAGGCAACAAAACGACGAAAAAGGCTGTCATTGATGTCAACTTTGACAAGCCTGTCATTTCCGGCTTAATTCCGGGAGAGGATAAAAACTTAAAAGCCGGTGAATCTGTGAAAATCGCTTTCTCAAGCGCTGAGGATTTAGATGCAACGTTTATCATTCGTATGCCGTTGACAAATGCAAGAGCGAGTGTGCAAAACGCCACCGAACTCCCGTTAAGAGAAATTTCTCCGGGAAGATATGAAGGCTATTGGACAGCCACTTCTTCTATTAAAGCAAAAGGAGCAAAAGTAGAAGTGATCGTAAGAGATGATTATGGAAATGAAACAAGAAAAACTGCGAATGGAAAACTTAATATCAACACAGAAAATTAAGTGGAAAAATGCTGCCGTCATTGGCAGCTTTTTTATATATCCTCTCATTACACTTCCTCGACAAATTAAGCAGATTTCCCTGAAAAATTGTATTTTCCTCTCAACATTAATTGACAGACTTTCCCACAGAGCTTGCTTTATACTTATGAAGCAAGAAGGGGAACAGCGTGAGGCAAGAAAGAAAGGAGTCAGATGTGAAAATCTATTTAGATGTCATTTGGCTGTTAAACTTTTGTTTTGATGCACTTTTGCTTTTGCTCACGGCATTTATTTTAAAACGGCATGTAAAAAAAAGAAGACTGGTAGGCGGAGCGTTCATCGGTTCCAGTATTGTCCTTTTGATGTTTACTCCTTTTTCGCCGATTGTTGAACATCCGGCTGGGAAGCTAGCTTTTTCAGTTGTGATTGTGGTGGTGACATTTGGCTTTAAAAGATTTCGGTTTTTCTTTCAAAATTTGTTTTCCTTTTATTTTGCCACTTTTTTAATGGGGGGAGGAATTATCGGAGCCCATTCTTTGCTGCAGTCAAATTCTATTGTTCAAAACGGTGTCATGATTACCAATCAAACAGGGTTTGGAGACCCGATCAGCTGGTTGTTTATTGTTGCTGGCTTTCCAGCATTATGGTTTTTTTCTAAAAGAAGAATTGAAGATATTGAAACAAAAAACATTCAATATGAGGAACGAGTCAGCGTCCAGGCAGATTTGGGCAGCCAAACACTTCATGTCAGAGGCCTGATTGATTCCGGTAATCAGCTGTACGATCCTCTTACAAAAACACCAGTAATGATCATTTACATTGATAAACTGGAGCCGATTTTCGGAACAGCCGAAACGATGATCATTCGAAACACAGACCCATTGGAAGCCATCGAACAGCTCGATGATTCCTTTCGCTTTTTAGATAAAATGAGATTGATTCCATACAGGGGAGTTGGTCAGCAAAATCAATTTTTATTATGCGTTAAACCGGATCACGTAACGATTATGACAAAAGAAGAAATGATTTCTGCAGATAAATGTTTAATCGGCATCAGCACAACAAAGCTGTCGGCAGATGGAGAGTTTGACGCGATTATTCATCCGAAAATGCTTTCGGGCAAGGCTGTCAAACACGTTTCATAATGTTCGCAAATGTCCGTTACTTATCATACTCAAACGGCGTGACATTTAGAAGGGAGAGGAAGATGAAAAAACTGAAATTACGGTTGACGCACCTCTGGTATAAGCTGCTGATGAAACTTGGGCTGAAAAGTGATGAAGTCTATTACATAGGCGGGAGTGAAGCCTTGCCGCCTCCATTATCTAAAGATGAGGAGCAGGTTTTGTTAATGAAGCTCCCAAACGGCGATCAGGCGGCGCGCGCCATTTTAATTGAACGCAATTTGCGTCTGGTCGTATATATCGCCCGTAAATTTGAAAATACGGGAATTAATATAGAGGATTTAATCAGCATCGGTACCATCGGTCTAATCAAAGCTGTGAATACATTCAATCCAGAAAAGAAAATCAAGCTTGCTACCTATGCCTCCCGATGTATAGAAAATGAAATCCTGATGTATCTGAGGAGAAATAACAAAATCCGTTCAGAGGTTTCCTTTGATGAACCGCTTAATATTGATTGGGACGGCAATGAGCTTTTGCTTTCTGATGTGCTCGGCACTGACGATGACATCATCACTAAAGACATAGAAGCTAACGTCGATAAAAAGCTTTTGAAAAAAGCGCTTGAACAGCTTAATGAGAGAGAAAAGCAAATCATGGAGCTGCGGTTTGGGCTTGTCGGTGAAGAAGAAAAAACCCAAAAGGATGTAGCGGATATGATGGGGATTTCTCAGTCTTATATTTCGCGGCTTGAGAAAAGAATTATAAAAAGATTGAGAAAAGAGTTCAACAAAATGGTGTAAAAAATTTTATGGTTAGAACCCCTTGATTTTACAGGGATTTCCTGATTTCGACAGTTTTTCGGTCTGAGTGCAGTGCATATTTTTCCCACCCAAGGAGATACTTAACGTTGTACAGCAGCTCCTGTAGGGAGGGAAAAAAGTGTCGAGAAATAAAGTCGAAATCTGCGGGGTGGATACCTCCAAATTACCAGTACTCAAGAATGAAGAGATGAGAAAGCTGTTTAGGCAGCTGCAGGATGAAGGCGATGATTCAGCAAGAGAAAAGCTTGTAAACGGGAACTTGCGTCTTGTCTTAAGTGTCATTCAACGATTTAATAACAGAGGGGAGTATGTTGATGACTTATTTCAAGTCGGCTGCATCGGACTAATGAAATCCATTGATAATTTTGACCTAAGCCACAATGTTAAGTTTTCAACATACGCTGTACCTATGATTATCGGAGAGATCCGCAGGTATTTACGCGATAATAACCCGATCCGTGTCTCAAGATCACTCCGGGACATCGCTTACAAGGCGCTTCAGGTAAGAGAGCGGTTAATCAGTGAGACAAGCAAGGAGCCGACTGCAGAAGACATCGCAAAAGTTCTTGAAGTACCGCATGAGGAAATAGTATTTGCGCTTGATGCCATCCAGGATCCGGTTTCTCTATTTGAACCGATCTATAACGATGGCGGAGATCCGATCTATGTGATGGACCAAATCAGTGATGAGCGTAACACAGATTCACAATGGATTGAAGAGCTGGCTTTAAAAGAGGGCATGAGAAGGCTGAATGATAGGGAAAAAATGATTTTGAGAAAGCGATTCTTCCAAGGGAAAACCCAAATGGAAGTCGCCGAAGAAATCGGAATATCCCAGGCACAGGTGTCTAGACTTGAAAAAGCGGCTATCAAACAAATGAATAAAAATATTCATCAATAATGAAAAGCCTTTAAAACGATGTTGTTTTAAAGGCTTTTCTATTGATTACGGATGGTTTACGTTTTGGAAAAAGTAAGGTATCCTAGTTCGTACAAAGTTTTATGAAAATTAAAACAATTATAAAAGGCAATAAAGAGGAGGACCACGATGATTTTGAAGCTTGACAATGTCTCACTAAAACGGAATGGGAAATGGATACTGAGAGATATTCATTGGAAGGTGGAAGAAAAGGAAAATTGGGTGCTTTATGGCCTAAATGGAGCCGGGAAGACAGCGCTGTTAAATATGCTTTGCTCTTATTATTTTCCAACATCAGGCGAGATGCAGGTGCTTGGCCATGAATTTGGCAAAACAGAGCTTGGGGAAAAGCTCAGACGTAAAATTGGCCTCGTCTCAGCAGCTCTTCAGCAAAAATTGTATCCGGCAGATTCAGCCTTTGAAATTGCTTTGAGCGGAGCTTACGCTTCGATTGGGTTATATGAAACGCCAAGTAAGGAAACCAGGGAAAAAGCGATTGGTTTGTTAGAGGACTTGGGAGCAATTGAATATGCCGATCGCCGCTATGAAACCCTTTCTCAAGGGGAAAAACAAAGAGCGTTGATTGCTAGAGCACTAATGGCCGATCCGGAGTTGCTGATACTGGATGAACCAGTCACAGGGCTGGATTTTATTGCCCGGGAAAAGTTGTTAGATACGATTACATACATTGCAAACAAAGAAAATGCACCATCTATCCTTTATGTGACTCATCATGCTGAAGAAATTTTGCCTGTCTTTGATAAAGCCCTTTTATTAAAACAGGGAGAGGTCTTTGGATCCGGAGAAATAAAGGAAATGCTTACTGATCAAATACTTTCCGCTTTTTTTGATACGCCAATCCATGTATTATGGAATCAGGATCGGCCGTTTTTAACAAGAGCTGAGCCGATAACGAATGCCTGACAAACATATATAGATTCATCCTAGGGGTGCTTTACGAAGCTGAGAGAGACTTTGTCTCAACCCTTTTGACCTGATCTGGATCATGCCAGCGGAGGGAAGCGGTGAAAAGCGGAGTACATCGGACTCCGTTTGTTTTTATTAAGCCGTTTCATCACATTTGAAACGGCTTTTTTGATTTTAAAGAATAGGAGCGGATTTACATTGGATCAACAAATAGACTCTTTGCAAAAAAAAGTGGAAGAACAAAAGGAGGAGCTTATTCAGCTTGCTAAAACACTGATTTCTTATCAAACACCCGCTCCGCCTGCAAGAAATACAGAGGGCATTCAGTCATGGATTGCGGGATTTTTAAATGAATTGGGATTCTCGATCGACAAATGGGATGTGTACCCTGGAGATCCCAATGTTGTCGGCAAGCTAAAGGGAACAGATTCAGCAGATTATTATAGCCTGATTATCAATGGTCATGTAGATGTGGCAGAGGTAAAAGAGGATGAAGAATGGAAGCACGATCCGTTTCATCCCATTGAAAAAAACGGTCTCTTAATCGGGCGAGGCGCTTCCGATATGAAGGGCGGAATGGCTTGTGTGCTGTTTGCTGTCAAATTAATTCGTGAAGCCGGCATTGAGCTTCCAGGTGATCTGATTCTGCAATCGGTTATTGGGGAGGAAGTTGGAGAGGCCGGCACACTTGAATGCTGCAAGAGGGGCTACCACGCTGATTTTGCAATTGTCGCGGATACGAGCGATATGCATATTCAAGGCCAAGGCGGTGTCATTACAGGCTGGATCGAAATCAAAAGCAGTCAAACATTTCATGATGGAACGAGACGGAATATGATTCATGCAGGCGGAGGAACATTCGGAGCAAGCGCAATTGAAAAAATGGCAAAAATCATTGCGGGGCTCGGTGAACTTGAGCGCCACTGGTCTATTATGAAAAGTTATCCCGGTTTTAAACCCGGCACAAATACGATTAACCCGGCAGTTATAGAAGGCTGCAGACATGCGGCTTTTATAGCGGACGAATGCCGGCTGTGGATCACAGTCCATTTTTATCCGAATGAAACCCATGACCAAGTGGCAGAGGAAATAGAAGATTACGTCAATCGGCTGAGTGACAGTGATATTTGGCTTAGGGAAAACCGCCCTGTATTCAAGTGGGGAGGCTCATCTATGATAGAAGACAGAGGAGAAATTTTTCCGGCATTGGAAGTTGACCCTGGCCACCCAGGCGTCTTAGCGCTAACTGCCTCTCATGAGAAAGTGAAACGGGAGTGTCCAGTTATTGACGTTTCTCAATCAGTTACAGATGGCGGATGGCTGTATGATGCCGGTATTCCATGCGTAATATACGGTCCTGGAGATCTGCACAATGCACACTCTGTGAACGAGAAGGTATCGATTGAGCAGCTAGTAGAGTATACAAAAATTATACTCAATTTTATCATCAGCTGGTGCAGCCGGAAAAAGAACAATGACATGAAAATTTCTTCTTGCTGACAAGGTTCAGCCTGCCCGTTCATATACTTGAACAAAAGGACGGAAAAAGGACGTGATGGAATGATCAGCATTTCAGAATTTCAGGTAAAGGATGTCGTCAATGTCTCAAACGGAAAAAAGCTGGGGAGTATTGGTGATATTGATATCAATGTGACTACTGGAAAAATTCAGGCGATCATACTCGGAGGAAATGGGAAAGTTCTCGGATTTTTTGGAAAAGAAGAGGAATTGGTCATTCCATGGCGAAATATAGTAAAAATCGGGGAAGATGTAATCTTAGTCCGATTAAGTGAACCGCATGCATAAACCTGCTTGTCTGCCGCAGATTGGCAAATGCCGGAAGTCTCGATTCTTCCGGCACATTTCATTTAGAAATATGCAAATCGGCGCTCAACGAATGCAGTAAGATGTGGTAAAATAAGTGGGAAATTCCGCTTTTTTAAATGTTTGTCGAAAGGTTGGATCATCATGAATACATATCACCCATTCAGTCTTACCACACCCTCGACACTCATGATACAAGACTGGGCTCAAACGAATCAAAACAACAAAGAGGTCATTGCCGGATTTACGACAAAAAACGGCGGTGTCAGCCAAAAGCCTTTTGAATCGTTAAATACAGGATTGCACGTTCATGACAAAGATGCAGATGTAGTTAAAAATCGTGAATATATTGCCGATATGTTTAATACTGATTTGCAGTCTTGGGTATTCGCTGATCAGACACATGATAATCGCGTTCAGAAAGTGACGCAGAGGGATAGGGGAAAAGGCGCCCGTGAGTATCACACGGCTCTAAAAGCAACGGACGGGCTCTATACAAATGAAAAAAATGTATTTTTAGCATTATGCTTTGCTGATTGTGTGCCTCTTTTCTTTTATGATCCGGTTAAGTCGCTTGTCGGAGTCGCCCATGCCGGGTGGAAAGGCACCGTCAAACAGATTGGCAGAGAAATGGTGAAGCAATGGACTGAGAAGGAAGGTTCAAATCCCTCAGATATTTACGCTGTTATTGGCCCGTCTATCAGCGGTGCATGCTATACGGTAGACGACCGCGTCATGGATGCTGTCCGTGCATTGCCGGTTTCAGCAGACCTTGCCGCCAATCAGACGGCAAAGGCACAATATCAGCTTGATCTGAAAGAGCTGAACCGTCTTATACTGATGGACAGCGGTTTGGCAAGTGAACAAATTTCTGTCAGCGGTTTATGCACGGAAAGCGAGCCGTCTCTTTTCTATTCTCATCGCCGCGATCAGGGGAAAACTGGACGGATGATGTCCTTTATCGGAATGAAGGAGGCATAAAAGATCTTGCGTGTTGTTGATAATTTACGACATATAAACGAACGAATAAACGAAGCATGTAACAGATCGGGCCGCAGCTCCGATGAAGTTACGGTTATTGCAGTCACAAAATATGTATCACCTGAAAGAGCACAGGAGGCAGTAGATGCTGGCATCACCTGCCTCGGAGAGAATCGGGATGCGGAACTGCTCCGCAAACAGGAATTGATGAAAGGGAATCCGGAATGGCATTTTATCGGCAGTTTGCAATCAAGAAAAGCAAAATCTGTCGTCAATGCGGTTTCCTATATCCATTCCCTAGACCGGCTCTCATTAGCGAAAGAAATTGAAAAACGGGCTGAAGGTACTGTACGATGCTTTGTGCAGGTCAATACCTCTCTTGAGCCTTCTAAACACGGCATGAAAAAAGAAGAAGTCATTCCATTCATACAGGAGCTTTCCGGTTTCGAACATATCCTTGTTGCCGGACTGATGACAATGGCTCCGCTGACTGATGATCAAGATCAGATCAGAAGCTGTTTCAGGTCGCTGAGAGAACTCCGTGACCAGGTTCAGAAGCTGAACCAGCCGAACGCTCCGTGTACTGAACTGTCGATGGGCATGTCAAATGATTTTGAAATTGCAATTGAAGAAGGAGCTACTTATATTAGAATCGGCTCATCGTTAGTCGGAAATGAAACAGGGGGTGTACAGCAATGAGTATGAAAAATAAACTGAAAAACTTTTTCTCAATGGAAGATGAAGAATACGAATATGAATATATTGAGACAGAGCGGGAATCTCATGAGGAGCATGAGCAAAAAGAAAAGCCGGCTTATACGGGGAATAAACCTGCAGGCAAACAGAATGTAGTGAGCTTGCAAAGTGTTCAGAAATCCTCTAAAGTGGTGTTGAGTGAGCCGCGCGTTTATGCGGAGGCGCAGGAAATAGCCGACCATTTGAAGAACCGGCGGGCAGTTGTCGTCAATCTTCAGCGGATACAGCATGACCAGGCGAAGCGGATTGTTGACTTTTTAAGCGGAACCGTTTATGCCATCGGCGGCGATATTCAAAGAATCGGCTCAGATATTTTCCTCTGCACGCCTGACAACGTAGATGTATCAGGCACAATTTCTGAGCTCATATCTGAAGACGAACATCAGAGGTGGTAAAGCGAGATGATCCTTTATCAAGTTTTTTCGGTTTTAAGCTTATTAATCACAATATACTCATTTGCCCTGATCATATATATTTTTATGTCATGGGTGCCGAGTACGAGGGAAACAGGAGTCGGGCGGTTTTTGGCTTCGATTTGTGAACCATATCTCGAACCATTCAGAAAAATCATCCCTCCGATTGCAATGCTGGATATTTCACCAATCGTAGCAATACTTGTGCTTCGGTTTGCGACAACCGGCTTGTGGGGACTTTATCGCATGATTGCGTTTTAATGTGACAGTTTGATAGGGGCTTGGCAGCAGCCAAGCCTCTTTACATAGAAGGGAAAGACGATGAGCGATATATATCAGCACTTCAGAAAAGACGAGCGGGCCTTTATTGATCAGGCGCTCGAATGGAAAAGAATTGTCCAGGAGCAGTACCGGATGAAGCTGACCGACTTTTTAGACCCCCGAGAGCAGGTCATCCTCTCTGCTGTTACGGGACAGGCTGACGTCGGGCTTGCTTTTTCCGGCGGCTATGACAGAGCGGAGCGGAAACGGGCGATTCTGTATCCAGAGTACATTACTCCGGAAGTATCGGATTTTGAATTGCAGGCGTTTAACGTCCGTTATGCTGACAAGTTTGTCTCAGTAGATCATCGTTCTCTGCTTGGTGCATTAATGGGCATAGGATTAAAGCGGCAAAAATTCGGTGACATCGTGTTTTCTGAGACAGCAGTGCAATTGATTGTCTCAGCCGATACCGCTGATTTTGTGGCTGCACAGCTGACCCAAGCAGGCAAAGCGGCGGTCAGCCTAGAGAAAATCGACTTGTCAGACCTTAACATTCCAGCAGTTGATGTCGAAATAAGAGATGACACGGTTTCTTCTTTAAGGCTTGACGCCGTCTGCGCCTCTATGAGCAGGCAATCCCGCCAGAAATCACAGACGCTTGTGAAAAACGGCCTTGTGAAAGTGAACTGGAAGGTGGTTGAAGATCCTTCATACATAGTCGCGGAAGGGGACATGCTGTCAATCAGAGGTTTTGGCCGGTGCAGCTTAACAAAAATCGAAGGGAAAACCAAAAAAGACAAATGGAGAGTTACGTTTGAACGACAAAAATAGTCGGTTTTTCAGTTTTTTTCTCCATCTGTGCGAAATTTGTTTTATAATGTGAACTAGATAACCGTACTGAAATGTAAAAATGGAGGTGGCATCATGCCATTAACGCCAAATGATATTCACAACAAGACGTTTACAAAAAGTTTTCGCGGATATGATGAAGATGAAGTAAATGAATTCCTAGCCCAAGTCAGAAAAGATTACGAAATTGTTCTCCGCAAGAAAACTGAGCTTGAAGCGAAAGTCAATGAGCTAGATGAAAGAATCGGACACTTTGCCAATATTGAGGAAACATTGAATAAATCAATTTTAGTTGCTCAAGAAGCGGCTGAAGACGTAAAACGCAATTCTCAAAAAGAGGCAAAGCTGATTGTTCGGGAAGCGGAGAAAAACGCTGATCGCATTATCAACGAATCGTTATCAAAATCAAGAAAAATTGCAATGGAAATTGAAGAGCTGAAAAAACAGTCTAAAGTGTTCAGAACACGCTTCCAAATGCTGATTGAAGCTCAGCTTGATCTTCTGAAAAATGACGATTGGGATCATCTCCTTGAGTATGAAGTCGACGCTGTATTTGAGGAAAAGGAATAAATTCTCTGATTATCTTGACATTTTCTTAGCTTGTCGAATATAATACGTTCATAAATTCAGATGAAAAAACGGTTGAAAGGGACAGTCATGTTTCCTTCAGGCCTTCATAGCGACCCGGAGATGGTGAGAGTCCGGGATGGCCGGAATCATGTAGATCAGCCCTTTAGTTTCCTTGCTGAACTCACAGTAGGTTAGGACGTTCATCACGTTACGATGCTCAAGAGGAAAAAGTGTATGCTTGCTTTTTCTAAAAGGGTGGTACCGCGAGATAAGCTTTCTCGTCCCTTATGGGATGAGAGGGCTTTTTTTATTTTCTGAAAAAATGCAGTGGAGGAATGAAAATGGATTTTAAAGACACGCTCTTAATGCCGAAAACAGATTTCCCGATGCGTGGAAATTTGCCAAACCGTGAGCCTGACATTCAAAAAAAATGGGAGGAAGAAGATATCTACCGTCTTGTTCAGGAACGGACGAAAGACCGCCCGAAATTTGTTTTACATGACGGACCTCCGTATGCAAACGGCGATATCCATATGGGCCATGCACTTAACAAGATTTTGAAAGACTTCATTGTCCGCTATAAATCAATGAGCGGCTACAACGCACCGTATGTGCCGGGCTGGGATACACACGGATTGCCAATTGAAACAGCTCTGACAAAAAACAAAAAGGTCAACCGCAAAGAAATGTCAGTAGCGGAATTCCGCAAACTGTGCGAAGAGTACGCTTGGAAGCAAATCGAGGGACAGCGTGAGCAATTCAAACGTCTTGGTGTCCGCGGTGACTGGGAAAACCCATATGTGACATTAAAACCGGAATACGAAGCGCAGCAAATCCGCGTATTTGGTGAAATGGCAAAACGAGGCTACATTTACAAAGGCCTTAAACCGGTTAACTGGTCACCTTCAAGTGAGTCTGCTCTGGCTGAAGCCGAGATCGAATATCAAGATAAACGTTCAGCATCTATTTACGTCGCTTTTGGTGTAAAAGACGGAAAAGGCGTTCTTGAAAACGGCGAGCGCATCATCATTTGGACAACAACGCCTTGGACAATTCCGGCGAACCTCGGAATCTCAGTGCACCCTGATCTTGAGTACAGCGTGATTGCAGTAGGTGAAGACCGCTTTGTCGTAGCAAGTGCCTTAGTCGAAAATGTTGCATCGGCATGCGGATTTGATCAGTATGAAGTGACAAGAACGGTCAAAGGAAAAGACCTTGAGAACATTATCGCTGAACACCCGCTATATGGCAGAGACTCTCTCGTTATGCTTGGTGAACACGTAACAACTGATGCCGGAACAGGCTGTGTTCATACAGCGCCTGGACATGGGGAAGATGACTTTATCATCGGCCAAAAATACGGTTTAGATGTGCTTTGCCCGGTCGATGAAAAAGGTGTAATGACAAGCGAAGCTCCTGGCTTTGAAGGCATGTTTTATGATGATGCAAACAAAGCGATCACACAGCAGCTTGATGAAAAAGGCGCACTTGTGAAGCTTGAATTCATTACTCATTCTTATCCGCATGATTGGAGAACAAAAAAACCAACCATTTTCAGAGCGACAGCGCAATGGTTTGCGTCTATTAAAGATTTCAGATCAGACCTGCTGGATGCCATTAAAGAAACCAAATGGGTTCCTGAATGGGGCGAGCAGCGTTTGCACAACATGGTTCGGGACCGCGGAGACTGGTGTATTTCCAGACAGCGTGCGTGGGGTGTGCCGATTCCGGTATTTTACGCTGAAAACGGAGAACCGATTATTACAGATGAAACCATTGAACATGTTTCTGAATTGTTCAGACAGCATGGATCAAACATTTGGTTTGAAAAAGAAGCAAAGGATCTTCTTCCGGAAGGCTTTACGCATCCTGGCAGCCCGAACGGCACATTTACAAAAGAACAGGATATCATGGATGTTTGGTTTGATTCAGGCTCTTCACATCAAGCAGTGCTTGAAGAACGTGATGACCTCGTTCGCCCGGCTGATCTATACCTTGAGGGATCTGACCAATATCGCGGCTGGTTTAACTCTTCTCTTTCTACAGCAGTAGCCGTAACAGGGAAAGCGCCGTATAAAGGTGTGCTCAGCCATGGGTTCGCACTGGATGGAGAAGGACGCAAGATGAGTAAATCAATCGGTAACGTTGTTGTTCCGGCTAAAGTCATGAAACAGCTTGGTGCCGACATCTTAAGATTATGGGTATCTTCAGTGGATTATCAGGCGGACGTTCGCGTGTCTGACGCCATTCTGAAGCAGGTTGCGGAAGTATATCGTAAAATCCGCAACACGTTCCGTTTCCTTCACGGCAACCTTTTCGATTTTGATCCAAAAACAAATGCGGTGGCTGTCGAAGATCTTCGCGAAGTGGATCAGTATATGCTGATTAAGCTGAACAAGCTGATTGATAAAGTGAAAAAAGCGTATGATGAGTACGAATTTGCGGTTGTGTATCACAGCATTCATAATTTCTGCACAATCGAATTGAGCTCATTCTACCTTGATTTTGCAAAAGATATTGTCTACATCGAGCATGCGGATCATCCGGATAGACGCAGCATGCAGACAGTATTCTACGAAACGCTTCTTGCATTAGTGAAGCTTTCAGCGCCTATCCTTCCACATACGGCAGACGAATTGTGGTCTCATTTAACATTTGTTGAAGAGCAGAGCGTTCAGCTGACCGATATGCCGGAAACAATCGCGGTTCCAAACAGTGAAGCGACTGAAGAAAAATTTGACCGCTTTATGGCTCTTCGTGATGACGTGTTAAAAGCATTAGAAACTGCGCGAAATGAAAAAATTATCGGTAAATCTTTGGAAGCAAACCTGAAATTGTATCCAAACAAAGAAAACAAGGAGCTCTTGGCTTCCATAAAAGAAAACCTTTCTCAGCTGTTTATTGTGTCTGAACTGACAATCAGCGAAGAAAATGAAGCGCCGAACGATGCGCAAAGCTTTGCGACAGGTAAAATCGCTGTCGAGAAAGCTGAAGGCGAAATGTGTGAGAGATCTCGTGTGATTTCAAAAGATGTAGGGGCAAATCCGAAATATCCTACACTTTCATTACGCAACGCTGAAATCGTTGAAAAATACTATCAAAAATAATGCAAAAGAGCCCGGCTTAAAAGCCGGGCTTTTTTTGTGCCAAGAGTGACATCCTTTAGAACGACAGGAAAAATCTTATGGGCTTTAGATCATCATTCACAGGCAACAATAAAGATACTACGTTAAGAGCAGGAGTTGTGAAGAATGAATGATCAACTGACCGCAATTTATACGGAACTTCTTCTGATGAAAGAAGAATTACAGTCCAGATTATTTGAGTATTCTTGCTTTCAGGTTTCTACAAGCCCGCAAGCAGCAATCAATCAAAAACAAAAAGCAACTCTGATCTATCATATTAAAGAAGAACTTCAAGACGTTCTCCTTGCATTGTCCAAAATCGAAAACGGCACATTCGGATACTGTGAAGAAACCGGGGCTCCCATTCCTCTTGCAAAGCTGGCAGTGCTGCCGACGGCCCGAACAGCAAACGATTTTCTTTATTCTGTCCAATTTGAGAAAAAAACGCTTCCGATATGGAAATCAACGGATATCGAATATGGTCAGGCACTGTATGAATAACAGTGTCTGGCCGGTTAATATGCCTGATATTTCTTTACTCCAGTGCTTTTTATTGATAAAATGCATAATGGATTAAAGTAACCGTAAACTGGAGGAACGTTTGTGCTGTATTATATGATTGCACTACTTATTATTGCAGCCGATCAATTGACAAAATGGCTAGTTGTTAAGAACATGGAACTTGGCCAAAGCATTCCGATCATTGATCAGGTATTCTATATCACCTCCCATCGCAATACGGGTGCTGCATGGGGGATATTAGCGGGTCAGATGTGGTTTTTCTACCTCATAACAACCGCTGTTATTATTGGTATTGTTTATTACATACAGCGTTATACAAAAGGACAAAGGCTTCTTGGCGTTGCCCTCGGACTTATGCTTGGCGGTGCTATCGGCAACTTTATTGATCGGGCTGTCAGACAGGAAGTTGTGGATTTTATCCATGTTATTATTGTCAATTACAATTACCCGATATTTAACATCGCGGACTCTTCACTATGTGTCGGCGTAATGCTTTTATTTATACAAATGCTGTTGGACAGCGGGAAAAAGAAAAAGGAGCAATAGCATGAATCAAATTGATATAACCGCTTCAGAAGAACAAAAAAGTGAGCGGATTGATAAATTTTTGGCATCGACTGAGAATGATTGGTCAAGAACCCAGGTTCAGCAATGGGTAAAAGACGGACAGGTTGTCGTGAATGGAAGCGCGGTGAAAGCGAATTATAAAATTCAGCCGGGTGATCAGGTGACCGTCACTGTACCCGAACCGGAAGCGCTCGACGTCTTGGCAGAACCTATGGATCTCGATATTTATTATGAGGACCAGGATGTGCTGGTCGTCAACAAACCTCGCGGAATGGTTGTTCACCCAGCACCCGGTCATCTTACGGGCACACTTGTAAACGGCCTTATGGCTCACTGCACAGACCTTTCGGGTATAAATGGCGTGATGCGTCCGGGTATTGTTCACAGAATCGATAAGGACACGTCCGGTTTATTAATGGTGGCGAAAAATGATATGGCACACGAGTCACTCGTAAACCAATTGGTGAACAAAACGGTCACGCGAAAATATACGGCCGTTGTCCACGGGCTTATTTCTCACGATGACGGCACAATTGACGCGCCGATCGGACGAGATAAGAAAGACCGTCAAAGCATGACTGTGACACGTGATGGCAAAAACGCTGTCACTCATTTTCATGTACTAGAGCGTTTTCAGGATTTTACGTTAGTGGAATGCCAGCTTGAAACAGGGAGAACGCATCAAATTCGTGTTCATATGAAATATATCGGATTCCCATTAGCAGGCGATCCGAAATACGGCCCAAGAAAAACAATCGCCTTTAATGGCCAAGCGCTTCACGCGGGAGTTTTAGGTTTTGACCATCCACGAACAGGAGAATATGTCGAATTTGAAGCGCCGCTTCCCGAGGATATGGCAGAATTAATCGAAAACCTTAGAAAAAACGGTTGACAGAGGGTTTCTTTTCTGAAATAATAAACGAAGCTGAATAGATTCTTTAAAACAGTCCAGAGAGGCTGAGAAGGATAACGGATAGACGGGATGCGTGTACAGGCGCGCACCTTGTCCTAAAACCCCTCTATGCTCTGGCAGGAGGGGTTTTTTCTTCTATATGAACTGTGAGGTGTCACACATTGAATCAAAAAGCTGTCATTCTCGACGAACAGGCAATCAGACGGGCGCTGACCAGGATTGCTCACGAAATGATCGAACGCAATAAAGGAATGAATAACTGCATTCTTGTCGGCATTAAGACAAGAGGGATTTACCTGGCAAAACGCCTTGCGGAACGCATTGAACAGATTGAGGGAAATCCTGTTACAGTCGGTGAAATTGATATTACTCTTTACAGAGACGATCTTTCCAAAAAAACGAGCAACGATGAACCGCTTGTAAAAGGTGCAGATATTCCGGTAGATATTACAGATCAAAAAGTCATTCTCGTTGATGATGTTCTGTATACCGGAAGAACAGTCAGAGCAGGAATGGATGCGCTTGTTGATGTAGGCAGACCTTCCTCCATTCAGCTTGCAGTGCTTGTGGACAGAGGACACCGGGAGCTGCCGATCCGAGCGGATTATATCGGGAAAAACATCCCGACATCAAAGTCTGAAAAGGTTATGGTTCAGCTTGATGAGGTAGACCAAAACGATCTCGTCGCCATTTATGAAAACGAATAATAGATCACCTTTTTAAGGGCAATCCAGAGAGGTTGCAAAGAGGTGCACAACAAAGGCCCAAAAAGTATTCGGCAGGTCTTTGTATGCCTCTTTGCGTAAAAAAGCAAAGAGGTTTTTTTATACAGTCATTGAGTCATCCTAAAATGAAAGTCAACAATCAGGGGGAAATCATCATGAGTAAGAAAAAAGTAAATTTAGGGGTCAGGGATGTCCCGACACCTTTCTCTTGGGTTTCATTCAGCCTTCAGCATTTGTTTGCCATGTTCGGCTCAACCATTTTGGTTCCGAAGCTCGTCGGAATGAGTCCTGCTGTGGCGTTGGTGACAAGCGGCATCGGAACACTGGCGTACCTTCTTATTACGAAAGGGCAAATTCCGGCGTATCTCGGTTCGTCCTTCGCCTTTATTTCTCCGATCATTCTGGTAAAAGCGACCGGCGGGCCAGGAGCGGCAATGGTTGGAGCGTTTCTTGCAGGGCTGGTGTACGGGCTGATTGCCTTATTGATCAGGCAGCTTGGAACAGGATGGCTGATGAAGATTCTCCCGCCTGTAGTCGTAGGGCCTGTTATTATCGTCATCGGGCTGGGACTGGCAAGCACTGCGGTAAACATGGCGATGTATGCTGATCCAAACGCGAGTGAGTTGGTCTACAGCTTAAAGCACTTTAGTGTCGCAGGAGTTACGCTGGCAATTACGATTATTTGTGCGATTTTTTTACGAGGATTTTTAAGCCTGATTCCGGTTCTGATCGGAATCATCGGCGGATACTTGTTCGCCCTTACTCAAGGGATTGTCAACTTCCAGCCGGTGCTTGACGCGAAATGGTTTGCAGTGCCTGAATTTATCATTCCGTTCAAAGATTATTCACCGTCAGTTACACTCGGCATCGCAGCCGCAATGGTTCCTGTCGCATTTGTCACAATGTCAGAGCATATCGGCCACCAAATGGTGCTGAGCAAGGTTGTCGGACAAGATTTCATTAAAAAGCCAGGTCTTCATCGCTCTATTATGGGTGACAGTGTGGCGACAATCCTCGCTTCCCTGATCGGCGGTCCGCCGACAACGACTTACGGAGAAAACATTGGCGTACTGGCCATCACAAGAGTATTCAGCGTCTTTGTCATCGGAGGAGCGGCAGTGATTGCTTGTTGCTTCGGCTTTATAGGCAAAATTTCAGCGCTGATCAGTTCAGTGCCATCAGCGGTCATGGGAGGCGTCTCCTTCCTGCTGTTCGGAATCATTGCTTCAAGCGGCCTGAGAATGCTGATTGACAACAAAATTGATTATGAAAACAACAGAAACCTCATTATTACATCAGTTATCCTTGTCATCGGTGTAGGAGGAGCTTTTATCCAAGTGTCTCAAGGCGGATTCCAAGTGTCAGGAATGGCGCTTGCCGCAATTGTCGGTGTCATCTTAAACCTGATTCTTCCGCAGGCGAAGGAAGAGCAGACAGACACATCTGAACATCATATCTAAAACCTTTTAATGAAAGTCCAGAGAGGCTTGGAAGGGTTATGAAGAGAAGGAAGCTTCAATGCTGCCCTCTATTTAACCATACCCCGAGTCTATCTTAGACCGGGGTTTTTTTCAGCCTTAAGTTGAAAAGAGAGGGGAAAGAACATGAAGCATCTAACGACGATGAGTGAACTCAGCACTGAGGAAATCAAAGATTTGCTTCAAAAAGCACAAGATCTCAAAAGCGGAAAAACAGACAATCAGCTTACAGGAAAGTTTGCCGCAAACCTGTTTTTCGAACCGAGCACGAGAACGCGGTTCAGCTTTGAGGTCGCAGAAAAAAAGCTGGGCATGAATGTGCTCAACCTTGATGGAACAAGCACAAGCGTGCAAAAAGGCGAAACCTTATATGACACGATCCGGACGCTCGAATCAATCGGTGTGGACGTCTGCGTCATCAGGCACAGTGAGGATGAGTATTATGAAGAGCTTGTCAGCCAGGTGAATATTCCGATTCTGAATGCGGGAGACGGATGCGGCCAGCATCCGACACAATCACTGCTTGATTTAATGACGATTTATGAAGAGTTCAATACGTTCAAAGGGCTTACTGTCTCCATTCACGGCGACATCAAGCATAGCAGAGTGGCAAGGTCAAATGCGGAAGTGTTGACAAGATTGGGTGCCCGGGTCCTATTTTCCGGCCCTTCGGAATGGCAGGATGAAGAAAATACATTCGGCACGTATGTCTCAATAGATGAAGCAGTTGAGTCTTCCGATGTCGTCATGCTGCTGCGCATTCAAAATGAACGACATCAATCCGCTGTCAGCCAGGAAGGCTATTTAAACAAATACGGCTTGACCGTAGAACGGGCTGAGCGTATGAAGCGGCATGCGATCATCATGCATCCTGCTCCGGTAAACAGAGGAGTGGAGATTGATGACAGCTTAGTAGAAAGCGAAAAATCAAGAATCTTCAAGCAAATGCAAAATGGCGTATTTATCAGAATGGCAGTGATACAGCGTGCCTTACAAACCAATGTGAAAAGAGGAGAAGCAGCGTATGTCATATCTCATTAAAAACGGCTGGATACTAAACGAAAATGGTGAAAAAACAGAAGCGGATATCCGAGTGACTGGAGAAACCATCACCGCAATCGGCAAGCTTGATGCAACGGATAATGAAACGGTAATTGATGCAAAAGGTTTGCTCGTTTCACCTGGGTTTGTTGATCTCCACGTGCATTTCAGAGAGCCGGGCGGAGAGAAAAAAGAAACTATTGAAACCGGGGCCAATGCGGCGGCACGCGGCGGCTATACTACAGTAGCAGCAATGCCGAATACGCGGCCGGTTCCTGATACAAAGGAGCAGATGGAATGGGTGCAAAACAGAATTAAAGAAACATCATGCGTCAGAGTTCTTCCATATGCATCCATTACGATCAGACAAATCGGCGATGAAATGACAAACTTTGAAGCGTTAAAAGAAGCCGGGGCATTTGCTTTTACAGATGACGGTGTTGGTATACAGACAGCAGGAATGATGTATGAAGCGATGAAACGGGCAGCCGCAATTGACAAAGCGATTGTTGCACATTGCGAGGACAATTCCTTAATTTACGGAGGAAGCGTACATGAGGGGACATTCTCCAAAGCGAACGGGCTCAATGGCATACCTTCTGTGTGTGAATCAGTTCATATTGCCCGCGATGTGCTGCTGGCTGAGGCGGCAAACTGCCATTATCATGTATGCCATATCAGCACGAAAGAATCTGTCAGAGTTGTACGCGATGCGAAAAAAGCGGGAATCAGAGTGACAGCAGAAGTGTCGCCGCATCATTTGCTGCTTTGTGATGAGGACATCCCGGGGCTGGACACAAACTATAAAATGAATCCTCCGCTCCGCAGCGCAGAAGACAGAGCTGCTTTAATTGAAGGTCTTTTAGACGGAACAATTGATTTTATCGCAACAGACCATGCACCGCATACGGAAGAAGAGAAAAACACAGAAATGAAACTGGCGCCATTCGGAATTGTCGGCTTAGAAACAGCATTCCCGCTTCTTTACACACACTTTGTCAAAAATGGCAGCTGGTCGCTGAAGCAGCTGATTGACTACATGACAATCAAGCCATGCGAAGCGTTCGGTCTCCCATATGGAACATTACAAACGGGGCAAGCTGCGGACATTACGTTAATCGATTTAGAAAAAGAATCAGTTATAGACAAAGACACATTTTTATCAAAAGGAAAAAATACACCATTCAACGGCATCAGCTGCACCGGCTGGCCGGTCGCTACAATTGCGGCAGGGAAGCTTGCTTATGAAGAGGGGAGACTTGTCAAATGAAGAGACGATTAGTACTGGAAAACGGAGCGGTATTCGAGGGGGAAGCCTTCGGAAGCTTAGAACACAACATGGGAGAAGTCGTTTTTAATACTGGGATGACAGGCTATCAGGAAATTTTATCTGACCCTTCTTACTGCGGACAGATCGTAACATTAACATACCCGCTTATCGGAAATTACGGCATTAACCGTGATGATTTTGAATCCATTACCCCTTTTGTGAAAGGGCTGATCATCAAAGAATTATGTGAGCTGCCTTCCAACTGGCGTTCAGCATACACCTTAGACGAGTATTTAAAAATGAAAAACATTCCCGGACTCCAGGGGATTGATACAAGGAAGCTGACAAGAATGATCCGCACGGCAGGCGCGCTAAAAGGAACATTCGCTTCATCTGATGAAGATATCGAAGCAGTGCTGAAAAGACTGAACGAAACGGAATTGCCAAGAAATCAAGTATCCCAAGTATCAGCAAAAACAGCATATCCGAGCCCGGGAAGAGGCAAACGCATCGTCTTGGTTGACTTCGGCATGAAACACGGGATTCTAAGAGAGCTGAACAAACGGAAATGTGACGTCATCGTTGTGCCTTACAACATTACAGCGGAAGAGGTGCTTCAGCTGAAACCGGACGGTATCATGCTTTCTAACGGACCTGGAGACCCGAAGGATGTGCCTGAAGCGATTGAAATGATTAAAGGTGTTCTTGGAAAAGTGCCATTATTCGGAATATGTCTTGGCCACCAATTATTCGCGCTGGCGTGCGGGGCGAATACTGAAAAAATGAAATTCGGCCACAGGGGCTCAAACCACCCGGTAAAAGAGCTGGCTACAGGAAAAGTTGCCTTAACATCTCAAAACCATGGATATACAGTTTCGTCTATCAGTAAAACAGAACTGGAAGTGACGCATATCGCAATTAACGACGATACGATTGAAGGGCTGGAGCATAAAACATTGCCGGCATTTACGGTTCAATATCATCCCGAAGCCTCACCTGGTCCTGAGGATGCCAACCATCTATTTGACAGATTCATCGAAATGATCGAAACAACAGAGAAAGAAGGGGAAGCGGTATGCCAAAACGCGTAGACATTAACAAAATTTTAGTAATCGGATCTGGACCGATCATCATCGGCCAAGCAGCAGAATTTGACTATGCGGGAACACAAGCCTGTCTTGCTTTGAAAGAAGAAGGTTATGAAGTCATCCTTGTCAACTCAAACCCTGCCACGATCATGACAGATACAGAAATGGCTGACCGGGTTTATATCGAACCGCTCACACCTGAATTCCTGACACGAATCATCAGAAAAGAGCGCCCAGATGCCATTCTTCCTACACTCGGAGGCCAAACCGGTTTGAATCTTGCGGTTGAGCTTTCTGAAAGAGGTGTTCTGGCAGAATGCGGCGTCGAAGTGCTTGGCACAAAACTGTCTGCGATTCAGCAAGCTGAAGACCGTGACTTGTTCAGAACATTAATGAATGAACTGAATGAACCGGTGCCTGAAAGTGAGATTATCCACTCCCTCGAAGAAGCGGAAAGATTCGTCAGTCACATTGGATTCCCTGTCATTGTCCGCCCGGCATATACACTAGGCGGAACAGGCGGAGGCATCTGCTCGAATGAAACAGAGTTAAAAGAAATCGTTGAGAACGGCTTGAAATTAAGCCCGGTACACCAATGTCTGCTTGAAAAAAGCATCGCCGGCTATAAAGAAATTGAGTATGAAGTCATGAGAGACAGCCAGGATCACGCCATTGTCGTTTGTAACATGGAAAACATTGATCCGGTTGGAATCCATACTGGTGACAGTATTGTTGTCGCGCCGAGCCAAACGCTCAGCGATCGCGAATATCAGCTCTTGCGGAATGTATCGTTAAAACTGATTCGCGCGCTTGGGATCGAAGGCGGATGTAACGTGCAGCTCGCTTTAGACCCAGACAGCTTCCAATATTACATTATTGAAGTAAATCCGCGTGTCAGCCGTTCATCTGCCCTTGCATCAAAAGCAACGGGGTACCCGATTGCAAAGCTCGCTGCTAAAATTGCAGTCGGACTTTCATTAGATGAAATGATGAACCCGGTGACAGGAAAAACATATGCAGCATTTGAACCTGCTCTTGACTATGTCGTATCCAAAATTCCGCGCTGGCCGTTTGATAAGTTTGAATCAGCAAACAGAAAGCTCGGCACGCAAATGAAAGCGACTGGTGAGGTCATGGCGATCGGCCGCACGCTTGAAGAGTCATTGCTGAAGGCTGTGCGTTCACTGGAAGCTGATGTGTATCATCTTGAATTGAAGGATGCCGCTGACATTTCAGATGAACTTCTTGAAAAGCGAATTAAAAAGGCCGGTGATGAACGCTTATTCTACTTAGCTGAAGCGTATAGAAGAGGCTACACGGTAGAAGACCTCCATGAATTTTCCGCTATCGATGTCTTCTTCTTGCATAAGCTGTTCGGAATCGTACAGTTTGAAAAAGAATTGAAGGCGAATGCGGGCGATACAGATGTGCTGAGACAGGCAAAAGAACTCGGCTTCTCTGATCAGTACATCAGCCGCGAGTGGAAAATGAAAGAATCTGAGCTTTACAGCTTGAGAAAACAAGCGGGGATTGCGCCGGTATTCAAAATGGTAGATACATGTGCGGCGGAATTTGAGTCAGAAACGCCATACTTCTATAGCACATATGAAGAAGAAAATGAATCTGTCGTTACAGATAAGAAAAGTGTGATGGTGCTTGGTTCGGGTCCGATTCGAATCGGTCAGGGTGTCGAGTTCGACTATGCGACGGTTCACTCTGTATGGGCAATTAAACAAGCAGGCTATGAAGCCATTATTGTCAATAACAACCCGGAAACCGTTTCAACAGACTTCAGCATCTCAGACAAGCTGTATTTTGAACCGCTTACGATTGAAGATGTTATGCACATCATTGACCTCGAACAGCCAATGGGCGTTGTCGTACAATTTGGCGGACAGACTGCGATTAACCTTGCTGACGAGCTTTCTGCACGCGGAGTGAAAATCCTTGGAACTTCATTAGAAGATTTAGACCGTGCAGAAGACCGGGATAAATTTGAACAAGCGCTTGGAGAACTTGGTGTTCCTCAGCCGCTTGGCAAAACAGCGACATCAGTTGATCAGGCGGTAAGCATCGCGAGTGATATCGGTTATCCGGTACTGGTGCGTCCTTCCTATGTACTTGGCGGCCGGGCGATGGAGATTGTGTATCATGAAGAAGAGCTGCTTCATTACATGAAAAACGCAGTTAAAATCAATCCACAGCACCCTGTATTAATTGACAGATACTTGACAGGAAAAGAAATTGAAGTCGATGCAGTATCCGACGGTGAAACAGTCGTCATTCCGGGAATTATGGAGCACATTGAACGTGCGGGCGTTCACTCCGGAGACTCAATCGCTGTTTATCCGCCTCAGTCTCTCACAGAGGACATTAAGAAAAAAATTGAACAATACACGATCGCATTGGCTAAAGGGCTGAATATTGTCGGTTTGCTCAATATTCAATTCGTCTTGTCGCAAGGTGAGGTGTACGTGCTAGAAGTGAATCCGAGATCAAGCAGAACCGTACCGTTTTTAAGCAAAATTACGGGTATCCCAATGGCGAATCTCGCAACAAAAATCATTCTTGGTCAAAAGCTGGCTGCGTTTGGCTATACAGAGGGCCTTCAGCCTGAACAGCAAGGTGTATTTGTAAAAGCGCCGGTCTTCTCCTTTGCCAAGCTGAGAAGAGTGGACATTACGTTAGGGCCTGAAATGAAATCAACAGGTGAAGTCATGGGGAAAGATTCGACACTTGAAAAGGCGCTCTACAAAGCCTTGATTGCTTCAGGTATTCAAATCCCGAACTACGGTTCCGTGCTTTTAACAGTAGCTGATAAGGACAAAGAAGAAGGGCTTGCCATTGCTAAGCGGTTCCACGCGATCGGCTACAACATTTTAGCGACGGAAGGAACGGCAGGCTACCTGAAAGAAGCTTCCATTCCAGCGAAGGTCGTCGGAAAAATCGGTCAGGATGGCCCGAACTTGCTTGACGTCATCAGAAACGGAGAAGCGCAGTTTGTCATCAATACGCTGACAAAAGGAAAGCAGCCGGCAAGAGACGGTTTTAGAATCAGACGTGAATCAGTAGAAAATGGTGTTGCTTGCCTAACATCTTTAGATACGGCAGAGGCGATATTGCGAGTGCTGGAAAGCATGACATTCCGTGCTGATCAAATGCCGGCAGTCAACACAAATCAGGAGGCGGCAGTCACTATATGAAAAAAGCGTATTTGACAGTATGTTCTAACCAGCAAATTGCAGACCGGGTGTATCAAATGGTTCTGAAAGGGGAGCTTGTCCAAGGGTTTACAACCCCGGGACAGTTCCTTCATCTTAAAGTGAGCGAAGCGGTTACGCCTCTTTTGAGAAGGCCGATCAGCATCGCAGATGTCAACTTTGAAAAAAATGAAGTCACCATCATTTATCGGGTAGATGGGGAAGGGACAAGACTCTTGTCACTGAAGCAGCAGGGAGAACTTGTGGATGTCCTCGGGCCTTTGGGAAATGGCTTTCCTGTTAATGAAGTTCAACCCGGAAAGACGGCTTTGCTGGTAGGAGGCGGAGTAGGTGTGCCGCCTCTCCAAGAGCTGTCGAAACGCTTGAATGAAAAAGGGGTTAATGTCATCCACGTTTTAGGATTCCAATCGGCAAAGGATGTTTTTTACGAGGAAGAATGCAGGCAGTACGGAGACACGTATGTGGCAACAGCTGACGGAAGCTACGGGGAAACCGGATTTGTCACAGATGTGATTAAACGGAAAAATCTAGAGTTTGATATCCTCCTCAGCTGCGGGCCGACACCGATGCTCAAGGCGTTAAAACAGGAATATGCCCATAAAGAAGTATATCTGTCCATGGAGGAACGAATGGGCTGCGGAATCGGCGCATGCTTCGCGTGTGTGTGCCATACAAACGAAAGTGAGACATCCTATGTAAAAGTATGTCTCGACGGGCCTGTATTTAAAGCTCAGGAGGTGGCGCTGTAATGCTAGAGGTGAAATTGCCGGGACTTGATTTGAAAAATCCAATCATTCCTGCATCAGGCTGCTTCGGGTTTGGAAAAGAGTTTTCACGTTTTTATGATTTGTCTTGTCTTGGAGCTATCATGATTAAGGCTACGACAAAGGAGCCGCGCTTCGGGAATCCGACGCCGCGGGTAGCTGAGACTGGTGCTGGAATGCTCAATGCGATCGGTCTCCAAAATCCGGGGCTGGATAGCGTGTTGCATCATGAGCTGCCGTGGCTTGAGCAGTTTGATACGCCGATCATTGCCAATGTCGCAGGTTCTCAAGTCGAGGATTATGTTGAAGTCGCAGAGCATATCAGCAAAGCGCCTAATGTTCATGCTCTTGAATTGAATATTTCCTGCCCGAATGTGAAAACAGGCGGAATCGCTTTTGGCACGAATCCTGAAATGGCTGCCGATTTGACAAAAGCGGTGAAAGAGGTTTCGGATGTACCCGTTTATGTGAAGCTTTCCCCGAACGTGGCTAATATCACAGAAATTGCCTTAGCGATCGAGGAAGCGGGAGCGGACGGTCTTACGATGATCAACACACTAATCGGCATGAGACTCGATTTAAAAACCGGCAAACCGATATTAGCGAATAAAACAGGGGGACTTTCAGGCCCTGCTGTGAAGCCGGTTGCCATTCGCATGGTGTATGAAGTCAGCCAGGCGGTCAACATCCCGATTATCGGAATGGGAGGCGTGCAAACGGCTGAAGATGCCCTGGAATTTCTTCTCGCGGGAGCAAGCGCAGTCGCTGTCGGAACAGCAAACTTTGTGAATCCTTTTGCATGTCCAGAGATTATTGAACAGCTCCCATCTGTTTTGCTCCAATACGGCTATCAATCAATTGAAGAATGCATCGGAAGGAGCTGGAATCATGAAAAACAACCTGCCCATCATCGCGCTTGATTTTGCGTCAGCTGAAGAAACACTTGCGTTCTTAGCGCCTTTTCAGCAAGAACCGTTATTTGTAAAGGTTGGGATGGAGCTTTTTTATCAAGAAGGGCCATCTATCGTGAAACAACTCAAAGAAAGAAACTGCGAGCTATTTTTAGATCTAAAGCTTCATGACATCCCGACTACTGTAAACAAAGCGATGAAGCGCCTTGCCAGTCTTGGAGTAGACCTCGTCAATGTTCATGCTGCCGGGGGCAAAAAAATGATGCAGGCAGCTCTCGAAGGCTTAGAAGAAGGTACGCCGGCTGGAAAAAAACGTCCGTCACTTATCGCGGTAACCCAGCTGACAAGCACATCTGAACAAATCATGAAAGATGAACTGCTGATCGAAAAGTCTCTGATTGATACGGTTGTGCACTACAGCAAACAGGCGGAAGAAAGCGGACTGGATGGAGTGGTCTGCTCTGTTCATGAAGCAAAAGCCATTTACCAAGCGGTGTCGCCTTCATTTCTGACTGTCACTCCGGGGATCAGAATGTCAGAGGACGCTGCGAATGACCAAGTCCGCGTAGCGACGCCTGCCATTGCAAGAGAGAAAGGTTCATCAGCGATTGTAGTAGGACGCTCGATTACAAAAGCGGAAGACCCGGTAAAAGCCTATAAGGCTGTCAGACTTGAATGGGAGGGAATCAAATCTTGAAACAAATCATCGCAAAACATCTATTAGACATCCAAGCTGTATTTTTACGCCCGAACGAGCCGTTCACATGGGCAAGCGGCATTTTATCACCGATCTACTGTGACAACCGCCTTACGCTATCTTTCCCAGAGGTCAGAAACGATGTTGCTTCAGGTATCAGCAAGCTTGTCAAAGAGCATTTTCCTGAAGCTGAAATGATTGCGGGAACAGCAACTGCCGGTATTCCTCATGCTGCTCTTGCGGCTGACCGTTTGAATCTTCCGATGTGTTATGTGAGGAGCAAGCCGAAGGCGCACGGAAAAGGCAATCAGATTGAGGGAGCTGTGCAAGAAGGGCAAAAAACAGTTGTCATTGAAGACTTAATTTCCACAGGAGGCAGTGTGCTTGAAGCTTGTGCAGCTTTACAAGCGGCCGGCTGTGAAGTGCTTGGTGTCCTCTCAATCTTTACGTACGGACTTCCTAAAGCGGAGGAAGCCTTCGCAAAGGCAGAACTGCCATACTACTCATTAACTGATTATGATACGCTCACAGAGGTCGCGCTTGAAAACGGATATATTCATTCAGATGATCTAAAAAAGCTGCAAACATGGAAACGAAATCCCGAGTCAAAAGATTGGTTTAAAAAATAAAAAATAAATTCAAATGATGTAAAGAGGCTTCAAAGCCTTGATGTACTTGAAAACAGGCTGTGAGGCCTGTTTTTTTATTAATCCTATAAAAAAAGTCGGGTTGACTTATGTTAGAATTGTGCTAAAATTTACTACAAATCTAAAAACTTATCAAGAGCGGCTGAGGGACTGGACCTATGAAGCCCGGCAACCTGCATAGTTTGTAAGGTGCTACTTCCAGCAAAATGAATTCCATTTTGAAAGATAAGGGCTACATGCTGTTCCTGTCTTTCTTTCCGCCGGATTGAAAGTTTTTTATTTTAAGAGGTAAAAAGGCTATCTGTATATCAGCAGCCGCGAATCACATTACATGGGAAAAGACAACCGGCAGAAAGCTACTGTTTGTTTGTCTCCGAAAGGAGGAAAGAAGAAATGTTAACGTATGATAATTGGGAAGAACCAGCGATTACATTTCCGGAAGACGATCCTTATAAAGGAGCGCTGTCAGTTTTAAAATGGGCATACGGCCATTACGGCGATCAGCTTGTTTATGCCTGCAGTTTCGGAATTGAGGGAATCGTTCTGATTGACTTAATTTATAAAGTGAAAAAAGACGCAGAGATTGTGTTTCTTGATACAGGACTTCATTTTAAAGAAACCTATGAAACAATTGAACGAGTGAAAGAGCGTTATCCGGGTCTTAATATCATCCTGAAAAAACCAGACCTCACCCTTGAGGAACAAGCCGAAGAACATGGTGACAAACTATGGGAAAGAGAGCCGAATCAGTGCTGCTATCTTAGAAAGGTCGTTCCTTTAAGAGAGGCGCTTTCAGGACATCCAGCCTGGCTTTCCGGCCTGCGCCGTGATCAAGGGCCAAGCCGTGCCAATACGAATTTCTTAAACAAAGATGAAAAATTCAAGTCAGTAAAAGTTTGCCCGCTTATCCATTGGACTTGGAAAGACATTTGGAGATACACATCCCGGAATGAACTGGACTACAATCCGCTTCATGACCAAGGATATCCAAGTATTGGCTGTGCGCCTTGCACTGCTCCCGCTTTTACAGCAGAGGATTTGCGCTCAGGCAGATGGAATGGTATGGCGAAAACAGAATGCGGACTGCATGAATAAGGAGCTGCAAAATGGAATTAGCCGCTATTTTATTTAGCTTGTTTTTCGCGATGAATATTGGTGCAAGCGGCGCTGCAGCTTCGATGGGGGTTGCTTACGGCTCCGGAGCCATCAAAAAGAAAACCTACGCTTTGATCCTATGCGCAGTCGGTGTCTTTGCCGGGGCGGTCATTGGCGGAGGCGAGGTTGTAAAAACAATCAGCTCCGGCATTATTCCTGAGCAGACGATTACACTGACGATTGTTTGCATCATTATTGGAGCTGCTGCCCTGTCGCTCTTTACTGCTAATCTGCTCGGCATTCCTTTGTCGACAAGTGAAGTAACAGTCGGCGCGGTTGTCGGCGTGGGAGTGGCTTATAAAGTATTGTTTGTGAACAATCTTCTGATCATTGTGTCATTTTGGGTTTTTGTCCCGCTGTTCGCTTTCGGCTTCACCTATTTCGTATCTAAGCTGTTTCGTTATTTTAAGATTGAAGTAAAATCTTCTAAAAAGCAAAAAATCCTCGGCATTGTTTTGTTAGTTGCCGGATTTTTCGAAGCATTCTCTGCCGGCATGAATAACGTGGCGAATGCTGTTGGCCCGTTAGTAGCTGCCGATGTGCTTGATGTCGGAAAAGGAACCTTGTATGGAGGAGCTTTTGTTGCTCTTGGCGCACTGTTATTAGGCCGGCGTGTGCTAGAAACAAACGGGAAGAAAATTACGAGATTCTCCAAAGGGGAAGGCATTCTCTTATCCGGTACAGGAGCGGGACTGGTGATCATCAGTTCTGTATTTGGGATGCCGGTGCCCTTGGCGCAAGTCACGTCATCGTCTATTATCGGAATAGGCATGGCAAAAAACGGTCCGAACGTGTTCCATAAACAAGTTGTTCAAACGATGCTGAAGGTATGGATCGTATCGCCGTTTTTATCTTTATCGATTTCTTATCTGCTTGTATCCTTGTTTTTAAAAGCAGATTATTATTCGATCTTTATCATGGTAAGTGTGCTTTTAGCGACGGGCGGTGCCGTCAGCCTGACAAAGGCCATTCGTAAAGAGAGACGCTCAGTCCACGAACAAGGCGGGGGAATCTGATCATTAATCTGAGTAATTTTATAAGTTAACTAGGAGGAGATGGATATTATGAGCTTAGCACCACACGGAGGAACATTAATAAACAGAGTAGATGAATCATATGATGTGAGCGGCATTCAAAAAGAAATTGAACTTGATTTAATTTCTTTCGCGGATTTGGAATTGATCGGTATCGGTGCATACAGCCCGATTGAAGGTTTCTTTAATGAAAAAGATTACGTATCTGTGGTCGAAAACATGCGTCTTTCTTCCGGCGTTGTCTGGTCTCTTCCAATCACGCTTCCGGTCGATGCGCAAAAAGCAGCGGAATTGTCACTTGGTGAAACGGTAAAGTTAACGTATGAAGGAGAAACATACGGCGTTATCCAAATCGAAGACCTGTACGTGCCTGACAAACAAAAAGAAGCTGTCAATGTGTACAAAACAGATGAACAGGAGCATCCTGGTGTTAAAAAGCTGTTCAGCCGCGGCAATACATATGTCGGCGGGCCGATTACGTTGATTAAAAAAGCTTCAAAACAGTTCCCTGAATTTACATTTGAACCGTCAGAAACGAGACGCCAGTTTGCGGAAAATGGCTGGGAAACCATTGTCGGTTTCCAAACAAGAAACCCTGTTCACAGAGCGCATGAATACATTCAAAAAACGGCTCTTGAAACAGTAGACGGCTTGTTCTTGAATCCGTTAGTAGGTGAAACAAAATCTGATGACATTCCAGCTGATGTACGGATGGAAAGCTACCAAGTGCTTCTTGATCATTACTACCCGAAAGATCGCGTTTTCCTTGGTGTCTTTTTAGCGGCGATGCGTTATGCAGGCCCGAGAGAAGCAATTTTCCATGCGCTTGTCAGAAAGAACTACGGCTGCACACATTTCATCGTCGGCCGCGATCATGCAGGTGTAGGTGACTATTACGGAACATACGAGGCGCAGGAGCTCTTTGATACCTTTAAACCTGAAGAACTCGGGATTACGCCGCTGAAATTCGAGCACAGCTTCTTCTGTAAAAAATGCGGAAATATGGGAACCGCGAAAACATGCCCTCATGGCAGAGAGCATCACGTCATTTTATCAGGCACTAAGGTAAGAGGCATGCTGAGAGACGGTGTGCTGCCGCCTGCTGAATTCAGTCGAAAAGAAGTCGTAGAAGTGTTAATCAAAGGGATGAAGAAAAAAGAAGAAGTAGGCGTATCTTAAGGAGGACTGGCAGTGACAAATCGCGATATTGTATGGCATGAAGCCTCTATCACAAAAGAAGAGTACCAGCAAAAAAACAAGCATAAAAGCTCCATTCTCTGGCTGACAGGGTTAAGCGGCTCAGGCAAATCAACCATTGCCAACGCCGCTGCGAGAGAATTGTTTGAGCAAGGCTACCAAGTGATTGTGCTGGACGGGGATAATATCCGTCACGGCTTAAATAAGGATCTTGGTTTTTCTGATGAAGACCGAAAAGAAAACATCCGCCGAATCGGAGAGGTGGCAAAGCTTTTTGTTCAGCAGGGAACCATTGTGATTACTGCTTTTATCTCTCCTTTCCGCGAGGACAGACAACAGGTTCGCGAGCTTGTGGAAGCGGGCGAATTTAATGAAGTCTACATTAAATGCGACCTTGATATTTGTGAACAAAGAGATCCGAAAGGGCTTTACAAAAAAGCAAGAAACGGCGAGATTCCGTTTTTTACAGGAATTGATTCTCCTTATGAAGAACCGGAAGCTCCAGAGCTCGTTCTTGATTCAGGACAACATGACCGTGAAGCGTGTAAAAATCAGCTGATCGAGTTTGTTAAACAAAAATTGAGCTGAATATGATCTGCTGCGTTCTTCTCAGGTGCCGGAATGCGAGCGAGAACATCATCACAGCGAATGCTCTGGAAGAACTCGAATAGATCGGGGGAAATATGATGGGGAAAGTATATATTGTAGGAGCGGGTCCCGGTGACCCTGATCTGCTGACAATTAAAGCGCTGAAAGCCATTGAAAAAGCTGATGTCATCTTATATGACAGATTAGTAAATAAAGAGATTTTACAATATGCCAAAGAGCAAGCAGACCTGATCTACTGCGGGAAGCTTCCAGATTTTCATACGATGAAGCAGGAAACCATCAATCGATTTCTTGTGAAGTATGCGCAAAAAGGGAAAATGGTTGTCAGACTGAAAGGCGGAGACCCTTTTGTGTTCGGCAGAGGAGGGGAAGAAGCGGAATGCCTCTCTGAAAATGGAATTCCGTTTGAAATCATCCCCGGCATTACGTCTGGAATCGCGGCAGCCGCTTATGCCGGGATTCCTGTTACTCATCGGGAGGCGGGCTCTAACGTCGCTTTTGTAACGGGTCATTATAAAAAAGAAGAAGATTTTGAGGAAAAGTGGAAAGCGCTGGCTACAGGAATTGATACACTTGTCATCTATATGGGTATCAAAAACGTGCAGCAGATAGAAAGAAAACTCCTTGAAAACGGCCGGGACGGTTCTACGCCGGCAGCCTTTATTCATTGGGGAACAACGGACAAGCAAAAATCTGTTTTTTGTACAGTTGACACCCTTTCAGAAACGGTGATAAAAGAAAACATTACAAATCCGAGTTTAATTGTCATTGGAAATGTTGTAAATTATCACTATAAGCTGGAATGGTTTGAATCTGAACTGAAAAAACAAGATTTAAGCGAGGCGTTGTAATAATGAAACAAGCAATTTTATATGTCGGCCACGGCAGCCGGGTCAAAAAAGCGCAGCAAGAAGCCGCAGCCTTTTTGGAAGGATGCAAGGCCCACATCTCTGTGCCAGTACAAGAAATCAGCTTTTTAGAGCTTCAGGAGCCGACAATTGAGACAGGATTTGAAGCATGTGTGAAGCAAGGCGCCACTCATATCGCAGTGGTGCCTCTGCTTCTTTTAACAGCTGCGCATGCAAAACATGATATTCCGGAAGAAATTGCGCGTGTTGCATCTCGATATCCATCAGTCCGCATTTCATACGGAAAGCCGATCGGGATTGACGAAGAAGTAGTCAAGGCTGTATATCACCGAATGAAAGACATAGGTGTTCCATATGAAAATGCCAGAGTGGTACTCATCGGAAGGGGAAGTTCAGATCCAGATGTCAAAAGAGACGTAACCGGTATTGCTAATCTTCTTCAGGAAATGATTCCAGTCAAGGAAGTCATTCCGTGCTTTTTGACAGCATGCGGCCCTAATTACAAAGAGGTTTTTTCAGAACTTAAAAAAGATGACGGCATAACAACCTTTATCGTTCCATATTTGCTCTTTACGGGTATGCTGATGAATGAAATCGAACGAGAGGTTCAGAAATTAAAAGCTCATAATCCGAACGTCTACCTCTCTTCCTATATCGGTTTTCATCCTCATGTGAAAAACGCATTTTTGAACCGTGTGAGAGAAACTGCGGCAAATCCTGAGGGGCAATTTGATTTTGATGGAGGTTCATATGCTTCCGCTGCACATTAGCCTGGAAAAGAAGAAGGTTGTGATTGCGGGGGGCGGCAGCATCGCTCTCAGAAGGCTGAAAACGGTGATTTCTGAGGGAGCTGATATAACGCTCGTCAGTCCGGATGTTGAACCGGAAATCAAGCAAATGGCAGAAGAGCGACGTATCAAATGGGAAAAACGGATAATTGAAAAAGAAGATTATCTCAATGCTTTCTTAATTATTGCCGCGACGGATAATGCGGCAGTGAACAAAGAAATTGCCCAATCCGCTTCGCCTTTTCAGCTTGTCAATTGTGTCAGTGACGCTGAGCTTGGCAATGTATATATGCCGAAAATCGTAAAAAGAGGGCATGTCACTGTGTCTGTTTCTACAAGCGGAGCCAGTCCAAAGCACACAAAAGAGCTTGCCGAAAACGTGGATAAGCTGATTGACGGCGATTTTGTTGCTGAAGTGAACAGGCTTTATCAGGTGAGAAGGAAGAAATAAGCCAGAGCATACAAATGCTCTGGCTTTTCTTTATGCGGCTCAGCTTTTTTTGAGCTTGATGACAGTATCAGCATCAGGCGTGACAAAGACGGTATGCTGGCTGTCATAGGTGACGAAACCGGGTTTCGCGCCGTTTGGTTTTTTGACATGTCTGATTTTTGTATAATCTACAGGCACTGAACTTGAATCTTTAGCTTTTGAAAAATAAGCTGCAATTGTCGCGGCTTCCATGATTGTTTGCTCATCCGGTTCGCTGCTTCTGATCACAACGTGGGAGCCCGGAATGTCCTTCGTGTGAAGCCAGATATCGTCTCTGGCCGCCACTCTTGTCGTTAAATATTCATTTTGACGATTGTTCTTACCCACTAAAATTGTCAGCCCTGAGGTGGATTCATATGTTTCTAACACCGGATTGTGCGGTTTTTGCTTTTTCTGGCCTTTTTGCTGCTTAGGGCGTAAATATTTGCCCTCTACAAGCTCTTCCCTGATTTCGCTGATATCCCGGGGAGAAGCGGACGAAAGCTGCTGAATCAGCTGATCAAAATATTCGATCTCTTCCTGTGCCAGCCTGATTTGCTCCTCGACAACCGCGACCGAATTTTTCGCTTTCTGATACTTCGTGAAATAGGCCTGTGCGTTTTCAGAAGGCGTTTTGTTCGGGTTTAAAGGAATCGTGATTGTCGGGCTTTCTTCATCATAATAATTGATGACCTCAGCCTGTTTATCACCTTTTTTCAGCATATATAAATTAGCGGTTAAAAGCTCCCCGTAAAGCTGAAATTCCTTCGCGTTTTCCGAATACTCCAAGGTTTTCTCTAATTTTTTAATTTTGTTGGCATTCTTCTTCCGTTCGTTCACAACAAAACGCTCAAGATCCTGAGCCTGCTGTTTGACCCGGTCTCGTTCAGCTTTTCCGAAATAAAAACGGTCGAGCAGTTCGCTTAATGAATCAAAACGGCGCGCTTCGCCCTTTAGATGAGTCAGCTCCAGCAGATAAAAATATTCCTTTCCGTTTACAGTCGTAATGTTGGGAATGAAACGGTGCTCTTTCACTTCGGCAAACAGTGCCAGCAACGCTTTTGGCAGTGTGACTTTGTTGGCAAGGCCTGCTCTGTGAACTGCTTCTTTGGCGAAAAGCGGAGACACGCCTGAAAAGTGGTCGACAATTTGTTTATCAAGCCTTCCTTCTTGAAAGTTGAGGTGACGCAAAATATCATCTTCTGACACCTCAAGAGGCGATATTTTGTCCTGAGCAGGCGGAAGCTTATAATCTTGGCCGGGCAGTACTGTACGGTAGCTGTTCATTGACGGTGATAAATGCTTAAGTCCGTCGATAATCACATTTTCTGCTGCGTCAGTCAAAATGATATTGCTGTGGCGGCCCATAATTTCTACATAAAGCTTTCGTACGGTTTCATCGCCAATTTCGTTTCGGCTTTTGATATGAAAAATCATAATGCGGTCTAAGTCCGCTTGTTCAATTTTCTCAATGAATCCGCCTTCGATATGCTTTCTCAGCAACATGCAAAACATTGGCGGTTCGCTTGGATTTTCATAAGCTTGTGCCGTGATATGCACCCGTGAATAGCTCGGATGTGCCGATAATAATAGTTTTTGGTTTTTTCCCTTGGCACGGATGTGGAAAATCACATCGTGCTTATATGGCTGATGGATTTTTGTAATTCGTCCGCCCATTATTTTCTCATTAAGTTCGTGTGTCATTCCGTATGTAAACATGCCATCAAACGACATATGCAATACACCCTCTCATTCTTCCTGCATTCGATAATTATAGCATGAAATGGGACGAGTCAGAATAAGCATGCTTATAGAGTGATATCTCTATAAGAGAGCAGGGGAGTGGACGAGCGGAATGAAGTTTCATGAAATGGGACAAACAGATTTACTAGAGGCAACCAATACGTCCATGAAACAAGGATTAACAGAAAAAGAGGTAAAAAAACGCCTTGACAAGCATGGACCAAACGAGCTGCAAGAAGGGAAAAAAACTTCAGCGCTTCTCTTGTTTTTCGCGCAGTTCAAAGATTTTATGGTGCTTGTGCTTCTGGCGGCAACGTTAATCTCAGGATTTCTTGGTGAATATGTAGATGCGGTTGCGATTATTGCGATTGTGTTTGTGAATGGCATACTCGGTTTCTTTCAAGAAAGGCGTGCTGAGCAATCTCTTCAGGCTTTAAAAGAGCTTTCAACACCGCATGTCATGGCACTCAGGGAAGGAAGCTGGACAAAGATTCCTTCTAAGGAACTTGTGCCGGGGGATATTGTGAAATTTACGAGCGGGGACAGAATTGGCGCAGACGTTCGAATTGTTGAAGCGAGAAGCCTTGAAATAGAAGAATCAGCGCTGACCGGGGAATCAATCCCGGTTGTGAAGCATGCTGATAAATTGAAAAAACCTGATGTTTCACTTGGCGATATTACCAATATGGCATTTATGGGAACGATTGTGACCCGCGGCAGCGGTGTCGGGGTTGTCGTCGGGACAGGAATGAATACGGCTATGGGGAAAATTGCCGACATGCTTGAATCGGCAGGGACATTGTCAACCCCGCTGCAAAGAAGACTAGAGCAGCTCGGGAAGATTTTGATTGTTGTTGCATTGCTTCTGACCGTACTTGTCGTTGCTGTCGGTGTTATTCAGGGTCATGATCTGTACAGTATGTTTTTAGCAGGTGTCTCGTTAGCGGTAGCCGCTATTCCGGAGGGGCTGCCGGCGATTGTGACAGTGGCGCTTTCGCTTGGTGTACAGCGGATGATTAAACAAAAATCCATTGTTAGAAAGCTTCCTGCTGTTGAAACGCTTGGGTGTGCGTCTATCATTTGCTCAGATAAAACAGGGACAATGACCCAAAACAAAATGACGGTGACGCATGTCTGGTCCGGAGGGAAAACATGGAGAGTGGCAGGGGCCGGCTATGAACCGAAAGGAAGCTTCACACTAAACGAAAAAGAGATCAGTGTCAATGAACATAAGCCGCTTCAGCAGATGCTTCTGTTCGGAGCGCTTTGTAACAACTCCAATATTGAGAAAAGAGACGGCGAATATGTGCTTGACGGAGATCCGACAGAGGGAGCGCTGCTCACCGCGGCAAGAAAAGGCGGTTTTTCAAAGGAGTTTGTTGAATCTAATTACAGAGTGATTGAAGAATTTCCGTTTGATTCCGCACGGAAAATGATGACTGTCATCGTAGAGGATCAAGACAGAAAGCGCTATATCATTACAAAAGGTGCGCCGGATGTACTGATGCAGCGATCTTCCCGTATTTATTATGATGGCTCAGCAGCTCTTTTTTCAAATGAAAGAAAAGCAGAAACAGAGGCGGTATTAAGACATTTGGCATCACAGGCGCTCAGAACGATAGCGGTCGCCTACAGGCCGATAAAAGCAGGCGAAACACCGTCAATGGATCAGGCAGAAAAAGATCTGACCATGCTTGGCCTTTCAGGTATCATTGATCCCCCGCGGCCGGAAGTCAGACAGGCGATAAAAGAATGCCGTGAAGCAGGAATTAAGACCGTTATGATAACAGGTGATCATGTAGAAACCGCTAAAGCGATAGCGAAAGACTTGCGCCTCCTTCCGAAAAGCGGCAAAATCATGGACGGCAAGATGCTGAATGAACTTTCTCAAGAAGAGCTTTCTCATGTGGTGGAGGATGTATATGTATTTGCCCGCGTTTCCCCTGAACATAAACTAAAAATCGTAAAAGCCTATCAGGAGAACGGGCATATTGTGGCGATGACGGGAGACGGCGTCAATGATGCTCCTGCCATTAAACAAGCTGATATCGGCGTCTCTATGGGCATTACCGGGACAGATGTGGCCAAAGAAGCATCATCTCTTGTTCTCGTAGATGATAATTTTGCGACGATTAAATCAGCGATAAAAGAAGGCAGGAACATCTACGAAAATATCAGGAAGTTTATCAGATACCTGTTGGCGTCTAACGTCGGAGAAATCCTTGTCATGCTGTTTGCGATGCTGCTGGCCCTTCCTTTACCGCTCGTTCCGATTCAGATTTTGTGGGTCAACTTGGTGACGGACGGATTGCCGGCAATGGCGCTCGGCATGGATCAGCCGGAAGGAGACGTCATGAAGCGCAAGCCCCGTCATCCGAAAGAAGGGGTATTTGCCCGCAAGCTAGGATGGAAGGTCGTTTCCAGAGGATTTTTAATCGGAGTTGCCACTATTTTAGCGTTTATCATTGTGTACCACCGCAATCCGGAAAACTTGGCTTATGCCCAGACGATCGCGTTTGCCACATTGGTGCTCGCTCAGCTTATTCACGTGTTTGACTGCCGCAGCGAAACTTCTGTTTTCTCTAGAAATCCGTTTCAAAACCTGTATTTAATCGGCGCGGTATTGTCATCCATTTTGCTGATGCTTGTAGTAATCTACTATCCGCCGCTTCAGCCGATTTTCCATACTGTAGCCATCACGCCGGGGGACTGGATGCTCGTCATCGGTATGTCCGCCATCCCTACTTTTTTGCTGGCGGGGTCACTTTTAACAAGAAAAAAATAAATTCATATGATATAATCTTAGGGGTAATAGCGTGTCTATTGCCCTTTTATTATGAGAACAGGGAAGAATTGGGTGTTTTAAAATGATACGAAGTATGACAGGCTTCGGCAGTGCAAGCAAAACACAAGACGATCTCTCTGTAAGCGTTGAACTTAAATCTGTGAACTACAGATTTAAAGAAGTGAACGCTCGTTTGCCAAGGCCTTTGCTATATTTTGAAGATAAGCTGAAACAGACCATTCTGCAGCATATTCAGCGCGGAAGAATTGAGCTTTTCGTATCCGTTGACAGCGATATGCTTGTTGAGAAAAGGCTTGAAATTGATTGGCCGCTGCTCGATGAGTTTGTCGCAGCCGCGAGAGATATGAAGAAGCGGTATCAATTGTCTGCAGAGCCCGATGTAATGGATTTCTTTAAGCTTGATCATGTCGTCCAGGTTCATGAAGAACAGACGCAAAATGACAAGCTGGAGGCGTTGATCATCGATGCTGCAGAAGAAGCGGTAAAAGGTCTCTGTGAAATGCGTGAAAAAGAGGGGCTGCTCTTAGCGAAAGACTGCCTGATGCATATTGATCAGCTTGAAGAGCTGGTGAGAGAAACTGAATTGCTGGCTGCAGATGTCGTATCTCGTTATCGGGAACGGCTGTACGCCAGAATCAAAGAATGGACTGAAGACGTATTAGACGAGAGCCGGCTTGTAACAGAATGCGCTATTTTTGCAGACCGCTCTGATATCACTGAAGAGATTACAAGACTGAAGAGCCACTTCGCCCAGTTTCGTGATATATTAGCTAGTGGCGGAGCTGTCGGGCGCAAACTCGACTTTCTTGTTCAGGAGCTCAATCGGGAAGCAAATACGATTGGCTCAAAAGCAAATGATCATCAGATCACAAAGCTTGTCGTTGAAATGAAAAGTTCTATTGAAAAAATAAAAGAACAAGTGCAAAATATAGAATAGTGACTGTGCGTATTGTTTACAGACGGTCTTACTAGGCTAAACTAGAGACGTCTATTTTACAGGGGGAACGTAGAAGATGACGATTAAACTGATTAATATCGGATTTGGCAATATCATCTCCGCCAATCGGATGATTTCGATTGTCAGCCCGGAGTCTGCGCCAATCAAACGGATGATTCAGGATGCAAGAGACCGCGGAATGCTAATTGACGCTACATACGGACGAAGAACCCGTGCAGTTGTCGTCATGGATAGTGATCACATTATCTTATCTGCCGTCCAGCCTGAGACAGTTGCACACAGACTTTCTGTTAAAGAAGAAATTATGGATGAAGGGCAGGGGTAATTGCCGCATGAAAGAAAGAGGGTTATTAATCGTTCTCTCAGGTCCCTCAGGAGTTGGTAAAGGAACGGTTCGACAAGCGATCTTTTCGCAGGAAGACACAAAATTTGAATATTCGATTTCAGTAACCACAAGAAGTCCAAGAGAGGGCGAAGTGAACGGAGTCGATTATTTTTTCAAAACAAGAGACGAATTCGAGCAAATGATTGCGGACAACAAGCTGCTTGAATGGGCAGAGTATGTCGGCAATTATTACGGCACGCCAGTCGATTATGTTGAACAGACGCTTCAAGATGGAAAAGACGTCTTTTTAGAAATTGAAGTTCAAGGGGCTCTTCAAGTGAGAAATGCTTTCCCGGAAGGCCTGTTTATTTTCCTTGCGCCTCCAAGCCTTTCTGAACTGAAAAACAGAATCGTGACACGAGGCACAGAAACAGACGCTCTGATTGAAAATCGAATGAAAGCTGCAAAAGCTGAGATCGAAATGATGGATGCTTATGACTATGTCGTTGAAAACGATAATGTCGAAACGGCTTGCGATAAAATCAAAGCAATCGTTCTTGCTGAACATTTGAAGCGTGAACGCGTTGCACCAAGATATAAGAAAATGCTGGAGGTTGAATAATCAATGTTAGATCCGTCAATTGATTCTTTAATGAATAAATTAGATTCAAAATATACGCTCGTGACTGTTTCTGCGAGACGCGCCCGTGAAATGCAAATCAAAAAAGACCAAATGATTGAACATACGATTTCACACAAATATGTAGGCAAAGCTTTAGAAGAAATTGATGCAGGCCTGCTTTCGTTTGAAAAGGAAGACCGCGAATAGTAGCACAAGTAGCAACCTATATCATGTAGGTTGTTATTTTTTTCCGTGCGGTTTTGTAAAGTGCAGAGGGGGAGAATTCATTGCTAAACAATCGAAATGTGTTACTTTGCGTGAGCGGAGGCATCGCTGTTTATAAAGCCTGTGCGTTAACGAGCAAGCTGGTTCAGGCAGGAGCAAATGTCAAAGTGATTATGACTGAATCCGCTTGCCGATTCGTTTCACCGCTGACATTTCAGGCATTGAGCCGCCACGAAGTCTATACAGATACATTTAAAGAACAAAATCCAAGCGTTATTTCTCATATTGATGCCGCAGACTGGGCCGACTTGATTATCGTAGCGCCGGCTACGGCTAATGTGATTGGAAAACTGGCAAACGGCATCGCTGATGATATGCTGACGACAACATTGTTGGCAGCAACGGCTCCCGTTTGGATCGCGCCGGCAATGAACGTTCATATGTATGACCACCCGGCAGTCAAACGAAACATTTCTGTTCTTTATCAGGACGGTTATCGTTTTATTGAGCCAAGTGAGGGCTATTTAGCATGCGGTTATGTAGGAAAAGGCAGATTGGAAGAGCCGGAAAACATTGTAAAGCTGGCCGAAAAACATTTTGCTGAAGAAACATCCGCTCCTTTAGAAGGCAAGCATGTGATCATTACAGCCGGCCCAACGCGGGAAGCGGTTGATCCTGTCCGGTTTTTTACCAATAAATCGACGGGCAAAATGGGCTACGCATTAGCGGAGGCTGCTGTTCAGCTCGGCGCACGGGTAACCTTAATTTCTGGGCCTGTTTCACTTGATCAGCCTAAAGGCCTTGCTGAGTTTATCCCTGTTCAATCGGCTGCGGATATGCGCGAAGCTGTGCTCTCTGTGTATGACGCAAGCGATATAGTCATTAAAACAGCTGCGGTAGCCGATTTTACGCCGAAAACAGTATTTGACCATAAAATGAAAAAACAAGACGGCGGCATGACCTTAGAACTGAAAAGAACAGTCGATATTTTGAAAGAATTGGGCGAGAAAAAGAAAGAGCAGATTTTGGTCGGATTTGCCGCCGAAACACAAGACATTGAACACTATGCACGTAAAAAGCTCGCCGCTAAAAACCTTGATTTGATTGTGGCAAATGATGTGAAAGCAAATGGGGCCGGTTTTGGTGCTGATACGAATATCGTGACAATCTTTTTCAAAGACGGGCATAAACGCGAACTCCCGATCATGTCTAAGCTCGATGTTTCTTTTGAAATCCTTCAGGAGATCGCAGCCCTCTCAAAACAAACCGGAGAGCGCTCATGAATTTTGCAGAAGTCATCGTTGATGTCAGCACCAAAAATATAGACAGGCCTTTTGATTATAAAATCCCAGACCATCTCAAGGGCATGATCAAAACGGGGATGCGGGTCATTGTTCCATTTGGCCCCCGTAAGATTCAAGGGTTTGTGACAGCAGTCAAAGAAACATCTGACCTATCGGGGAAATCTGTCAAGGAAGTAGAGGATTTATTAGATCTTACACCTGTTCTGACAGAAGAGCTTATGGATCTGTCATCATGGCTGTCAGACAAAACGCTGTCTTTTAAAATAACGGCGCTTCAAGCAATGCTGCCTGCCGCCTTAAAGGCGAAATATGAAAAAGAATTAAAAATTGCACACGGCGCCGATCTTCCGCCGCAAGTGGAACGGCTGTTTTCTGAAACAAAGACGCTGCTGTATTCAGATATACCCGATCATGATACGCTGAAACTGATTCAAAGGCATGTTCAAAAAGGGGACATTGACGTGACGTATAAAGTCGCGCAAAAAACCAATAAAAAAATGGTCAGGCATATTCAGGCAAATGCGAGTAAAGAAGAGCTTGCTAAGCAGGCTGAGGGATTGTCCCGCCAAGCAGCAAAACAGCAGGCGATTCTTCACTTTCTCATCTCTGAGCCGGAAGGTGTGAAAATTCCTGCGGCGCAATTGTGCAAAAAAACGGACACGAGCTCTGCAACCATCAAAACCCTTATCCAAAAAGGGCTTTTGAAGGAAAGCTATGAAGAGGTTTACAGAGATCCCTATCAGGACAAAATGTTCAAAAAAACAGAGCCCCTGCCGCTGACAGACGAACAGAGGGCTGCCTTCGAGCCCATACGCGAGACATTGGACAGCGATGAGCATAAAGTGTTCCTCCTTCACGGCGTGACAGGAAGCGGAAAAACGGAAATTTATCTGCAATCAATTGAAAAAGTACTGGCGAAAGGAAAAGAAGCCATCGTCCTCGTACCCGAAATATCGCTGACGCCGCAAATGGTCAACCGCTTCAAGGGCCGCTTCGGCTCCCAGGTGGCAGTCATGCACAGCGGTTTATCCACAGGAGAAAAATATGACGAGTGGCGTAAAATCCACCGGAAGGAAGTACGGCTTGTCGTCGGTGCCAGATCCGCCATTTTTGCTCCGTTTGAAAATCTCGGAATGATAATCATCGATGAAGAACACGAGTCTTCCTATAAACAGGAAGAAATGCCGCGCTATCATGCGAAAGAGGTGGCAATCAAGCGGGCTGAGCATCACAGCTGCCCGGTTGTATTAGGGAGTGCTACGCCGACATTAGAATCATATGCAAGAGCGCAAAAGGGCGTATACGAGCTTCTTTCACTGAAGCACCGTGTTAACCATCGGGTGATGCCCGAGGTTTCGCTTGTCGATATGAGAGAGGAGCTTAGAAACGGCAATCGCTCGATGTTTTCGGTTGAATTGATGGAAAAGCTTGAAGAAACGATTGCAAAGGGTGAGCAGGCGGTGCTGTTTTTAAATAAGAGGGGCTATTCTTCCTTTGTGATGTGCAGGGATTGCGGCTATGTCCCGCAATGCCCGCACTGCGACATTTCCATGACGTATCATCGTTACGGCCAAAGGCTGAAATGCCATTATTGCGGACATGAAGAGCCTGTTCCGCACACTTGTCCTGAATGCGCAAGCGAGCATATCCGCTTTTTCGGAACGGGAACACAGCGAGTGGAGGAAGAGCTGACAAAAGTGCTGCCAAGTGCGAGAGTGATTCGGATGGATGTTGACACGACATCACGGAAAGGCGCCCATGAAAAATTACTGTCAGCTTTCGGAGAAGGAAAAGCGGATATTCTTCTCGGAACGCAAATGATCGCGAAAGGGCTTGATTTTCCGAATGTCACGCTTGTCGGAGTGTTAAGTGCTGATACAACACTTCATATTCCTGATTTCAGATCGGCTGAAAAAACATTTCAGCTGTTAACGCAAGTCAGCGGCCGGGCAGGCAGGCATGAAAAGCCCGGCCATGTCATCATTCAAACGTATACACCGTCTCATTACAGTATCCAGCTGACGAAAACACACGATTATGAAACGTTCTATCAGCATGAAATGGCGCACAGGAGAGAGCAATCCTATCCGCCATACTACTATTTGGCTCTTGTGACTGTTTCTCATGAGGAAGTGGCGAAAGCAGCGGTTACAGCTGAAAAAATCGCTCATTTTTTGAAAGCAAACTGCGGAGCTGACACGAAAATTCTCGGACCAAGCGCGTCGCCGATAGCCAGGATCAAAGATAGATATCGCTATCAATGCGTGATAAAATACAAACAGGAAACCCAGTTATCTGCTTTATTGAAGAAGATACTGGAACATTATAAACGCGAAATTGAACAAAAACATGTAATGATTTCAATTGATATGAATCCTTATATGATGATGTAAGATCTCACGTCTTGGAGGGTAACAAATTGGCAGTAAAAAAGGTCGTCACACATCCTGCGGAGGTTTTGGAAACACCTGCGGAAACCGTGACTGTTTTTGATAAAAAGCTAAAAAAACTGCTTGATGATATGTACGACACCATGCTTGAAATGGATGGTGTCGGACTGGCAGCGCCGCAAATCGGCATTTTAAAAAGAGCGGCCGTTGTAGACATCGGGGATGACAGAGGGAGAATTGATCTCGTTAATCCTGAAATTTTAGAAAGAAGCGGCGAGCAAACCGGAATTGAAGGATGCTTGAGCTTTCCTGGCGTCTATGGTGATGTCACACGTGCCGATTATGTCAAAGTACGTGCGTTTAACCGTCAGGGAAAACCGTTCGTTCTGGAAGCGCGAGGCTTTTTAGCAAGAGCCGTGCAGCATGAAATGGACCACTTAGACGGTGTGCTGTTTACATCTAAAATAAGTAAATACTATACAGAAGATGAACTAGCGGATATGGAAGGATGATTTGATGACGAGAATCGTATTTATGGGAACGCCGGATTTTTCAGTTCCTGTTTTAAGAACTCTGATTGAGGACGGATATGAAGTAGTGGGGGTCGTCACACAGCCGGACCGTCCGAAGGGCAGAAAGAAAGTACTGACACCTCCTCCGGTCAAGGAAGAGGCATTGCGTCACGGCATCCCGGTTCTTCAGCCGGAAAAAGTCAGATTGACAGAAGAAATTGAGAAAGTGCTGGCATTAAAGCCTGACCTGATTGTAACGGCGGCATTCGGACAAATTTTGCCTAAAGAGCTTCTCGACAGTCCAAAATACGGCTGCATTAACGTTCACGCATCCCTTTTGCCGGAACTGCGCGGGGGTGCTCCGATCCATTATTCCATTCTGCAGGGAAAGAAGAAAACCGGGGTTACCATTATGTATATGGTAGAAAAATTGGATGCGGGCGATATGATCTCAAAAGTGGAAGTGGACATTGAAGAAACCGACAATGTCGGAACACTGCACGATAAATTAAGCGTTGCTGGCGCGAAGCTATTGTCTGAAACGGTTCCAAACGTCATTGCCGGTAGCATATCACCTGAAAAGCAGGATGAAGAGAAAGCGACGTACGCGCCTAATATCAAAAGAGAGCAAGAGCTGCTCGACTGGTCCAGAACGGGCGAAGAGCTTTACAACCAGATCCGCGGCTTAAATCCATGGCCTGTTGCTTATACGACTCTAAACGGCCAAAACTTGAAAATATGGGCGTCGAAAAAAATACCGGCACCAACAACAGCTGAGCCCGGCACAGTCGTTGCAGTTGAAAAGGAAGGAATTATCGTTGCCACAGGTAACGAGACGGCTCTGTTATTAACCGAACTCCAGCCGGCAGGCAAAAAACGAATGAAAGGCGAAGACTTTGTGCGAGGCGCTCATGTTGAAGCCGGTGATGTGTTAGGAGTAAACAATGAAAAAAACTAGTGTTCGTGACATCGCCCTTGAGGCGCTGATCAAATTAGAACAAAACCAGGCATATAGCAACCTGCTGCTGAAATCGGTCATTAAATCAAATGAACTGAGTGATCAGGACAGAGGGCTTTTGACTGAACTTGTCTATGGTACATTACAAAATAAGATCGCGCTTGATTATATGCTTAAACCGTTTATCAATAAGCCTCAAAAGGTAAAGCCGTGGGTGATTCAGCTTCTTCGCCTATCCTTATATCAAATGGAGTATTTAGAGAAGATTCCAGACAGGGCAGCCATCCATGAAGCGGTTGAGATTGCTAAAATCCGCGGACACAAAGGCATTGCTTCATTTGTCAACGGCGTGCTCCGTTCTATTCAGCGCGAAGGTGTTCCATCCTTTGACGCGATCGAAGATCCTGTACGCCGGCTGGCGACAGAAACAAGCCATCCGGAATGGCTTGTGAAAGAGTGGGCGGATGCGTATGGATTTGAAGCTGCGGAAAAGATTTGCCGCATCCATCTCATTCCGCCGAAGCAGACGCTGCGTGTCAATGAAATGAAAGCAGACAGAGCTGAGCTGCTTGACCAAATGGCTGCTGAGGGAATCGAAGTTGAAAAAGGCGACCTCGCTGAAGATGCTGTGAAGCTCTTAAAGGGAACAATTGCCGGAACTCATTTCTTCCAAAACGGCGAAGTTTCCATCCAGGATGAGAGCTCCATGCTCGTCGCCCGCGCCCTCGACCCTAAGCCTGATGAAACAGTGCTTGACGCGTGTGCGGCGCCTGGCGGAAAGTCGGCTCATATCGCAGAATTAATGAAGAACAAGGGGAGCGTTACGTCGCTTGATCTTCACAAACATAAAGTGAAGCTAATCAAAGAAGCGGCAGATCGGCTTGGCCTGACAATCATTCATGCGGAAACAATGGATGCAAGAAAAGCAGGGGAAACGTTTGAAAACGAACAGTTTGACCGAATATTGGTCGATGCCCCGTGCTCAGGTTTCGGTGTTATCAGAAGAAAGCCGGACATGAAATACACGAAAAAACCTGACGACAGCGCCCGTCTAGCTGAAATCCAGCTGTCGATCTTGAGGGAAATCGCACCATTAGTAAAAAAAGGTGGCACTCTTGTCTACAGTACGTGTACAATGGACCGGACAGAAAATGATGAAGTAATACATGCGTTTATACAAGAACATCCTGATTTTGAACCCGATTTGTCTCTTGAAAAGCGGCTGCCTGAAAAGGTGAGACCCTTTGTTCGGGATGGAAGGCTTCAAATCCTTCCTCATTATTTCGGAACAGATGGTTTCTTTATTTGCAGCATGAGAAAGAAGGGATAAGCAATGGCAGAACTTAATAAAACAAAAGTAAGAAAAGAATTGCGGACAGAGCGTCCGTCTATTTATTCTTTTGAATTAGATGAAATTAAACAATGGCTGACAGACAACGGAGAGAAACCGTTCCGTGCGGCTCAGATCTTTGAATGGCTATATGAAAAACGCGTATCTTCTTTTGAAGAAATGACAAACCTCTCAAAGGATCTGCGTGAGAAATTAAACACTCACTTTGTGTTAACAACGCTGAAAACGGCTGTTAAACAAACTTCTCAAGACGGTACGATGAAGTTTTTGTTTGAGCTTCATGACGGTTATACCATCGAAACCGTTTTAATGAGACACGAGTATGGCAATTCTGTATGTGTAACGACACAAGTCGGCTGCCGTATTGGCTGCACATTTTGCGCGTCAACGCTTGGAGGCTTAAAACGAAACCTTGAAGCAGGGGAAATTGTCGCTCAAGTAGTTAAAGTGCAAAAAGCTCTTGATGAAACGGATGAACGCGTCAGCTCTGTCGTGATCATGGGAATCGGCGAACCTTTTGATAACTTTAACGAAATGCTCGCTTTCTTGAAAATCATTAACCATGACAAGGGCCTGAATATCGGTGCTCGCCATATTACGGTCTCTACGAGTGGAATCATCCCGAAAATTTACGAATTTGCTGATCAGCAAATGCAGATTAACTTTGCAATTTCTCTGCACGCGCCGAACACAGAAATCAGAAGCCGTTTGATGCCGATTAACAGAGCATATAAACTGCCTGATCTAATGGAAGCCGTTAAATATTATATTAATAAAACAGGACGCCGTATCAGCTTTGAATACGGGCTGTTCGGAGGCGTAAACGACCAGGTGGAACACGCCGAAGAGCTTGCCGACTTGCTGGAAGGAGTCAAATGCCACGTGAACTTGATTCCGGTAAACTACGTGCCTGAACGGGACTATGTGCGCACACCGCGTGATCAGATTTTTGCTTTTGAAAAAACGCTGAAATCCCGCGGAGTAAATGTCACAATCCGAAGAGAGCAAGGACATGACATTGACGCAGCCTGCGGTCAGCTTCGCGCGAAGGAGCGTCAAGACGAGACGAGGTGATGAGGGTTGTTAACAGCCTTAAAAACAGATACAGGAAAAATCCGTCAGCATAATGAAGATGATGCGGGGATATTCAAGGGGAAAGATGAATTTATATTAGCGGTTGTCGCTGATGGCATGGGCGGCCATCTTGCTGGAGATGTTGCGAGCAAGATGGCTGTGAAAGCCATGGGGGAGAAATGGAATGAAGCAGAGACGATTCCAACTGCGCCCTCGGAATGTGAAAAATGGCTCATTGAACAGATTCTTTCGGTAAACAGCAAAATATACGATCACGCTCAAGCCCACGAAGAATGCCAAGGCATGGGGACGACGATTGTATGTGCGCTTTTTACGGGGAAAACGGTTTCTGTTGCCCATATCGGAGACAGCAGATGCTATTTGCTTCAGGACGATGATTTCGTTCAAGTGACAGAAGACCATTCGCTTGTAAATGAACTGGTTCGCACTGGAGAGATCTCCAGAGAAGACGCTGAACATCATCCTCGAAAAAATGTGTTGACGAAGGCGCTTGGAACAGACCAGTCAGTCAGCATTGACACCCGTTCCTTTGATATAGAACCCGGAGACAAACTGCTTCTATGTTCTGACGGACTGACGAATAAAGTGGAAGGCACTGAATTAAAAGACATCCTGCAAAGCGATTCAGCTCCTCAGGAAAAAGTAAACCTGCTTGTGGACAAAGCCAATCAGAATGGCGGGGAAGACAACATTACAGCAGTTTTGCTTGAGCTTGCTTTACAAGTTGAAGAGGGTGAAGATCAGTGCTAATCGGCAAGCGGATCAGCGGGCGTTACCAAATTCTCCGCGTTATAGGCGGCGGGGGAATGGCCAACGTGTATTTAGCTGAGGATATCATTCTAGACCGTGAAGTCGCAATTAAAATCCTGCGGTTTGACTATGCAAATGACAATGAATTTATCAGGCGTTTCCGCAGAGAAGCCCAATCCGCATCAAGCCTCGATCACCCGAATATTGTCAGCATTTATGATTTGGGCGAGGAAGATGATATTTATTATATTGTCATGGAATACGTTGAAGGCATGACGCTTAAAGAATACATAACAGCAAATGGGCCGCTTCACCCTAAAGAAGCGCTGAACATCATGGAGCAAATTGTCTCAGCCATCGCTCATGCCCATCAAAACCAGATTGTTCACAGAGACATCAAGCCGCATAACATTTTGATTGATCATATGGGAAATATCAAAGTAACGGATTTTGGAATTGCGACGGCACTAAGTTCGACCACAATCACCCATACCAATTCAGTTCTGGGCTCGGTCCATTACTTATCACCTGAACAGGCCCGGGGCGGCTTAGCCACAAAGAAATCGGATATTTATGCGCTTGGAATCGTTCTATTTGAGCTTTTAACCGGCCGTATTCCGTTTGATGGAGAGTCAGCAGTCAGCATCGCCTTGAAGCATCTTCAAGCGGAAACTCCTTCGGCAAAAAGGTGGAATCCATCGGTCCCCCAAAGCGTTGAAAACATCATACTCAAGGCAACTGCCAAAGATCCGTTTCATCGCTATGAAACGGCTGAAGACATGGAAGCAGACATAAAAACAGCTTTTGATGCCGACAGACTCAATGAAAAGAGATTTACGATTCAAGAAGATGAAGAAATGACAAAAGCGATACCTATCATTAAAGATGAAGAACTCGCTAAAGCTGCTGGCGAAAAAGAAGCTGAAGTGACAACCGCACAAGAAAACAAAACAAAGAAGAACGGCAAAAGAAAAAAGTGGCCGTGGGTTTTGCTCACGATATGCCTTGTTTTTATCACAGCTGGAATTCTTGCTGTCACTGTTTTTCCGTCGCTTTTCATGCCTAAGGATGTCAAAATACCTGATGTCTCCGGAATGGAATACGAAAAAGCCGCAGGGCTCTTGGAAAAAGAAGGTTTACAGGTTGATTCCGAGGTGTTGGAAATCTCAGATGAAAAAATTGAAGAGGGCCTGATGGTAAAAACGGACCCTAAAGCGGATACAACAGTCAAAGAAGGCGCCACGGTCACTCTTTATAAAAGCACCGGAAAGGCAAAAACGGAGATCGGTGATGTGACAGGCCAAACGGTCGACCAGGCAAAAAAAGCGTTGAAGGACCAAGGGTTTAAACATGTAACGGTAAATGAAGTGAATGACGAGAAAAACGCGGGCACTGTCATTGACCAAAATCCTTCAGCAGGGACTGAGCTTGTCCCGAGTGAAGATCAAGTCAAACTTACAGTCAGTATCGGACCCGAAGACATTACGCTTAGAGACTTGAAAACCTACAGTAAAGAAGCAGCGTCTGGATATCTGGAAGACAACGGATTAAAGCTTGTAGAAAAAGAAGCATACTCAGATGATGTTCCAGAAGGACAGGTTGTCAAACAAAAACCAGCAGCAGGTACGGCAGTAAAGCCGGGAAACGAAGTTGAAGTGACGTTCTCTCTCGGACCAGAGAAAAAACCTGCGAAAACAGTGAAAGAAAAGGTCAAGATCCCCTACGAACCAGAAAATGAAGGGGACGAGCTTCAAGTGCAAATCGCGGTTGACGATGCGGATCACAGCATCTCTGACACTTACGAAGAATTTAAGATAAAAGAGCCGACTGAACGAACGATCGAACTAAAGATTGAACCCGGCCAAAAAGGGTACTATCAAGTAATGGTAAACAATAAAGTTGTCAGCTACAAAACCATTGAGTATCCGAAAGATGAATAACAAGGAGGGAAAATATGCCTGAGGGCAAAATTATTAAGGCGCTAAGCGGCTTTTACTATGTACTGGATGAATCAGAGGATTCAGATAAAGTAATACAATGCAGAGGAAGAGGCATTTTCAGAAAAAACAAAATTACCCCTCTTGTCGGTGATTACGTTGTGTACCAGGCTGAAAATGACAAAGAAGGATATCTTATGGAAATTAAAGAAAGAACCAATGAGCTTATCAGGCCGCCAATTTGCAACGTTGATCAAGCGGTCCTGGTTTTCTCAGCGGTTCAGCCTTCTTTCAGCACGGCATTGCTTGACCGCTTCCTGGTTCTCGTTGAGGCCAATGATATTCAGCCGATTATATGCATTACTAAAATGGATCTGATTGAAGATCAAGATACAGAAGATACGATACAAGCCTATGCAGAAGACTATCGGAATATTGGTTATGACGTATACCTTACCTCCTCTAAGGACCAAGATAGTTTAGCGGACATCATCCCGCATTTTCAGGATAAAACAACGGTATTTGCCGGTCAGTCCGGTGTTGGGAAATCCTCGCTTCTCAACGCGATCAGCCCGGAGCTCGGATTGAGAACAAACGAGATTTCCGAGCATTTGGGCCGCGGGAAACACACAACCCGCCACGTGGAGCTGATTCACACGTCCGGAGGTTTGGTTGCAGATACACCGGGATTCAGCTCGCTTGAATTTACAGACATTGAGGAAGAAGAGCTGGGCTATACCTTCCCTGATATCAGAGAAAAAAGCTCTTCATGCAAATTTAGAGGCTGTTTACATCTGAAAGAGCCGAAATGTGCGGTGAAACAAGCTGTTGAAGACGGGGAATTAAAGCAGTATCGCTATGACCATTATGTTGAATTTATGACGGAGATTAAAGACAGAAAGCCGAGGTATTAGCATAATGATAAAGGTTGCACCATCTATTCTTTCCGCTGATTTTGCCGCTTTAGGCAATGAGATTAAAGATGTAGAAAAAGGCGGAGCCGATTGTATTCATATTGATGTTATGGACGGCCATTTTGTCCCGAATATCACAATCGGTCCGCTGATTGTAGAAGCAGTCCGGCCGGTAACGGATCTGCCGCTTGATGTCCATTTAATGATAGAAGAGCCGGATCGTTATATCCCGGCTTTTGCGAAAGCAGGCGCAGATATCCTGTCTGTGCATGCTGAGGCATGTCCGCACCTGCACCGTACCATCCAGCTCATTAAAGAGCAAGGAGTGAAGGCCGGAGTAGTTCTAAACCCGCATACTCCTGTTCAAGTCATCGAGCACGTTTTCGACGATCTTGATCTTGTTCTTTTAATGACGGTGAACCCGGGCTTCGGCGGGCAGAAATTTATTCATTCAGTCCTTCCTAAAATAAAAGAGGTTAAGCGAATGGCGGATGAAAAAGGAAAAAAAGATCTGTTAATTGAAGTAGACGGCGGCGTCAACAAAGAAACCGCTCCGCTCGTCATTGAAGCGGGCGCAAATTTACTCGTTGCCGGTTCAGCTGTTTATGGCCAGTCTGACCGCAAAAAAGCAATTTCTGAAATCAGAGGAAGTAAATAAGCAGCTTTAGAAAAGAGCTGGGCATACAATAGCCTAAGCTCTTTTTCCTGTATGCAGAGAAAGGAATCAGAGATGAAAACAATTAATATCGTTGCGGGAGGCCCGAAAAATCTCATTCCCGATCTAACCGGCTATACGGATGAACACACGCTTTGGATCGGTGTTGACAAAGGCACCGTCACTCTCTTAGATGCCGGGATCATTCCTGTTGAAGCCTTCGGAGATTTTGACAGCATAACAGAGCAAGAACGCCGGCGAATAGAAAAAGCCGCTCCCGCCCTTCATGTGTATCAAGCAGAAAAAGATCAAACAGATTTAGACCTCGCCCTTGATTGGGCGCTGGAAAAGCAGCCGGATATTATTCAGATTTTCGGCATTACAGGCGGCAGAGCTGATCATTTTTTAGGAAACATTCAGCTTCTGTATAGAGGTGTAAAAACAAACATAAAAATTAGGCTGATAGACAAACAAAATCATATTCAAATGTTCCCTCCTGGTGAATATGATATTGAGAAGGATGAAAATAAGCGATATATCTCCTTCATACCGTTTTCCGAAGACATACATGAGCTGACCCTGACCGGTTTTAAATATCCTCTAAATAATTGTCATATTACGCTCGGTTCAACACTATGTATTAGTAACGAACTCATTCATTCACGAGGTACTTTTTCGTTTGCAAAAGGCATATTAATAATGATAAGAAGCACGGATTAAGCATGTGCTTTCATTCAATTGCTGAAAACAATGAACAAGGCGGTTACGGGACGTTATAGGAGGGGACAAAAATGAAATTTTACACCATTAAATTGCCGAAGTTTTTAGGAGGAATTGTCCGGGCGATGCTGGGCTCATTTAGAAAAGATTAATGCCCAGGGGTTCAAAGCCCTCTTTCACCACATAAAAACGCCTGCCACATATCGAGGCAGGCGTTCATTTTGTTATACACGCTCAACTTTACCGGATTTCAAAGCTCGAGCAGATACATATACTTTTTTAGGTTTTCCGTTCACAAGGATACGAACCTTTTGAAGATTCGCGCCCCAAGTGCGCTTAGAAGCGTTCATTGCGTGAGAACGGTTATTCCCAGCTGTTGTTTTTTTACCTGTGATAACGCATTTACGTGCCATTTGTTTCCCTCCTCACTTGCACAAAACATCTACTTTTTAACATTCATATAATCTTAGATGCTTTCGATATGGATACTTTAAATAATTTACCACAGCTAAAAAACGTTTGCAACTATTGTTTCATCATCTTTCAAGAAAATTCACTTGACATCTTGCGGAAACAGCAGCGCTATAGTATATGTAGAGGTACGGCCAGCGATTATTGCCTGGTCTTTTCATAATGGAAACCATATAGTAGAATAGCTGTAACTCTATGCATTCGAAGGAGGAACTAGTGTGTCCATTGAATTAAGAACGAAGTACGGACAGATTGATATATCTAATGAAGTCATCGCGATGGTTGCAGGAGGCGCGGCGGTTGACTGTTACGGCATTGTCGGCATGGCCTCTAAAAACCAGATTAAAGACGGACTGACTGAAATCCTTCGGAAAGAGAATTTCAGCAGGGGTGTCCAAGTTCGCCAAGAAGGAGAACAGATACATATCGACATGTATATCATTGTCAGCTACGGCACGAAAATTTCTGAAGTGGCACATAATGTCCAAACAAAAGTAAAGTACACAGTAAATCAAACCATCGGACTGGCAGTGGACTCTGTCAATATTTATGTCCAAGGCGTACGAGTGACGAACCCGTAGTTAGGAGGAGTAGGATTGTCTATCAGAACATTAGACGGCAGAACCTTTGCCGAGATGATTCTTGCGGGAGCGCAGAATCTGTCTCAAAACGCCAGTGCAGTTGATGCACTGAACGTGTTTCCGGTGCCGGACGGTGATACGGGAACAAATATGAACCTGTCGATGACTTCCGGAGCAAGAGAAGTTGAACAAATGGATACGGATGATATCGGGAAGGTGGGCTCCGCGTTATCTAAAGGGCTGCTCATGGGAGCACGCGGAAATTCAGGAGTTATCCTATCCCAATTGTTCCGCGGATTTAGCAAAAGCATTGAAACGAAAAAAGAAATTAATGCACTTGAGTTTGCTGCTGCGCTGCAAGCAGGTGTAGACATGGCGTATAAAGCTGTCATGAAACCTGTAGAGGGCACCATTTTAACAGTTGCAAAAGACGCTGCAAAAAAAGCGATGATCTTAGCAGAAAAAGAAACCGATATCACTGCGCTGATGATTGCAGTGACAGAAGAAGCAGAGGCGTCTTTAAACCGCACCCCTGAATTGCTACCTGTCCTAAAGGAAGTAGGAGTTGTCGATAGCGGGGGCAAAGGCCTGCTCTGTGTGTATGAAGGTTTCCTTGCTTCATTAAAAGGTGAAACTGTACCTCAGAAAGCAGTTCTTCCGTCACTTGACGACATGGTCAGCGCAGAGCATCACAAGAGCGCGCAAAGCATGATGAATACCGAAGATATTGAATTTGGATTCTGTACCGAAGTGATGGTTAGGCTTGATCAGACAAAAAGAGAGTTCGACGAAGGTACGTTCAGGCAAGACCTCAGCCAGTTCGGAGATTCTCTGCTTGTGATTGCGGATGAATCGCTGGCGAAGGTTCATATTCATGCTGAAGAGCCGGGAAACGTGTTAAACTACGCCCAGCATTACGGTGAATTGATCAAAATAAAAATAGAAAATATGAGAGAACAGCATACCTCTATCATCAGTCAAGAAAGCAAACCTGCAGACAACGAAACACCGCCGGCAAAACAGCCGTATGGCATTGTGACTGTGGCGATGGGAGAAGGAATTTCAGACCTATTCAAAAGCATTGGCGCTTCTGTTGTGATCGAAGGCGGCCAGACCATGAACCCAAGCACTGAGGATATTGTTGATGCCGTGAAGTCTGTAAATGCAGATACGGTATTTATCCTGCCTAACAACTCCAACATTATCATGGCTGCTAACCAAGCGGCCAGCGTAGTGGATGAACAGGTTTTTGTCATTCCTGCTAAAACGGTTCCGCAAGGGATGTCAGCCCTGCTGGCTTTTAACCCGGATCAAGCAGCTGAAGCGAACGAGGCCAATATGCTAAGCGCCATTCAGCAAGTAAAAAGCGGACAGGTGACGTTCTCAGTCAGAGATACTCATATTGACGGTAAAGATATTAAAAAAGGCGACTTTATGGGCATTCTGAATGGAACGATTATCGGCACTTCTGAAAATCAGCTGTCAGCCGCGAAAATGCTGCTGTCAGAAATGATCGGAGAAGATGATGAAATCGTGACCATTCTATATGGTGAGGATGCGTCTCAGGAAGAAGCTGAGCAGCTTGAAGCGTTTCTCAGTGAAAAGTACGAGGAGATTGAGGTTGAGATCCACAATGGGAAACAGCCTCTGTATTCGTATATAGTTTCTGCAGAATAGAAGGGCAAATTGCCCTTCTATTCTTATGTCTGCTTTTAAGTGCGGCAGCGCTGTAACGCGTCCGCTTGCCATTTTATATCTGATCAATTAGTCTAGAAGCAAAGCGCTAATAAGCTCTGGTTCATAAGGAGGAATAGCATGAAATACAGAAGCGTTTTTGATATTATCGGCCCGGTTATGATCGGTCCGTCCAGCTCTCATACAGCGGGAGCTGCTAGAATCGGGAGAGTGGCCAGAAGTTTATTTGGCAGAGAGCCTGAGCGCATCATTGTATCTTTTTACGGCTCGTTTGCGGAAACGTATAAGGGCCACGGCACAGATGTCGCGATTATCGGCGGATTGCTTGATTTTGATACATTCGACGAACGGATTAAAACCGCTATACAAATTGCAGAAGCTAAAGGAATTGATATAGAGTTTCGGGTAGAAGACGCTGTCCCGGTCCATCCGAACACAGCAAAAATCACCATTTCTGATGAAAAGGGTGAGCTTGAACTGACGGGTATTTCGATTGGCGGAGGAAAGATTGAAATCACAGAATTGAATGGTTTTGAGCTCCGGCTGTCAGGAAATCATCCGGCCATATTAGTTGTTCATAATGACAAATTTGGCACAATTGCCGGTGTTGCCAATGTTTTGGCGAAATTTTCAATCAACGTAGGACATATGGAAGTAGCCCGGAAAGATATTGGCCAGCTTGCGCTGATGACAATAGAGGTCGATCAATATATTGACGACCACATTCTCGACGAGCTGTCGAAGCTGCCGAATATTATTCAAGTGACAAAGATTGCTGACTAGCGAAAGGGTCAGGAGGAGCCAGTTATGTTTCGTAATGTAAAAGAATTAATTGAGATTACTAAAGAAAAACAAATATTGATCTCTGATGTGATGATAGCGCAAGAGATGGAAGTAACAGAAAAAACAAAAGAGGACATTTTTCAGCAGATGGATCATAACCTGTCTGTTATGGAAGCGGCGGTTCAGAAAGGACTCGAGGGAGTTACGAGCCAAACGGGCTTAACAGGCGGAGATGCCGTTAAATTGCAGGCCTATATTCGATCAGGAAAAAGCCTGTCTGGCCCGCTGATTTTAGATGCTGTATCGAAAGCCGTTGCAACAAATGAAGTAAATGCAGCAATGGGAACCATCTGTGCGACACCGACTGCAGGTTCTGCCGGTGTGGTGCCCGGTACGTTATTTGCTGTAAAAGAAAAGCTGAATCCAACAAGAGAACAAATGATCCGCTTTTTGTTTACAGCCGGGGCTTTTGGATTTGTCGTGGCTAATAACGCAAGCATTTCCGGCGCCGCCGGAGGATGTCAGGCAGAGGTTGGATCAGCTTCAGGCATGGCGGCTGCGGCCATTGTTGAAATGGCAGGAGGAACACCCGAACAAAGCGCGGAGGCCATGGCCATTACATTAAAAAATATGCTAGGCCTCGTGTGCGACCCTGTTGCAGGGCTTGTTGAGGTGCCTTGCGTGAAACGGAATGCGATGGGCGCGTCAAATGCGATGATTGCCGCTGATATGGCATTGGCGGGCATTACAAGCCGTATTCCATGTGATGAGGTTATCGATGCCATGTATAAAATAGGCCAAACGATGCCAACTGCACTTAGAGAAACAGGCCAAGGCGGTTTAGCGGCAACACCGACAGGAAGAGAATTAGAGAAAAAAATTTTCGGAGGAGCGCTAGGTTCACGTGAAACAACATCAGCAAACTAGTATAGCTAACATTAAGGGTATTGGGCCGGAAACAGAAAAAACATTACACGAACTCGGTATTTATGACATTTCTGATCTTCTGAATTATTTCCCTTATCGCTATGATGACTACGAGCTGAGGGATTTAGAAGAAGTAAAGCATGATGAAAGAGTCACAGTCGAAGGGAAGGTTCATTCAGAGCCTTCTCTTACCTATTACGGAAAAAAACGAAACAGGCTGACATTCAGGCTTCTGGTCGGCCACTATTTAATCACAGCCGTATGTTTTAACCGGCCTTATTTGAAGAAGAAGCTTTCGCTCGGCTCTGTGGTGACGGTTTCAGGTAAATGGGACAAGCACCGCCAAACCATCTCTGTTCAGGAGTTGAAAAACGGGCCGCATCAAGAAGACAAAAGCATTGAACCAGTGTATTCTGTGAAAGAAAATGTTACCGTCAAAATGATGAGGCGCTTTATTCAGCAGGCGCTGACCCAATATGCAGACTCACTTCCTGATCCTCTTCCGGAAAAGCTAAGAAAAAGCTATAAACTGCCTGACTATTATCAAGCGTTAAAAGCAATGCACCAGCCTGAAACAAGGGAAGCATTAAAGCTTGCCAGACGGCGGTTTGTTTATGAAGAATTTTTGTTGTTTCAGTTGAAAATGCAGGCGTTCCGAAAGGCGGAAAGAGAGCAGACACAAGGGATACGGCAGCGTTTTTCAAATGAAGAACTCATGAGATTTATCAAAAGCCTCCCGTTTCCCCTCACAAACGCCCAGTCACGCGTACTTCGCGAAATAACAGCAGACATGTCTTCTCCATACAGAATGAACCGTCTTCTTCAAGGGGACGTTGGATCAGGAAAAACGGCAGTCGCCGCCATTGCACTGTATGCCGCGATCCTATCCGGATACCAAGGAGCGCTCATGGTGCCGACAGAAATTCTGGCCGAGCAGCATGCTGATTCGCTCGTTTCGCTATTTGAAAAATGGGACGTCAACGTTGCTCTTTTGACAAGCTCTGTTAAAGGGAAGCGGCGAAAAGAACTGCTTGAGCGTCTTGCGGCGGGTGAGATTGATATTCTTGTAGGAACCCACGCTTTAATCCAAGACGAGGTGGAGTTTAAGGCGCTGAGTCTCGTTATTACTGATGAACAGCACAGATTTGGAGTTGAGCAGCGCAAAAAGCTTCGGAACAAAGGGCAGGATCCCGATGTTCTCTTTATGACAGCCACTCCAATCCCAAGAACATTAGCGATCACAGTGTTCGGTGAAATGGATGTATCTGTCATCGATGAGATGCCGGCTGGACGAAAGAGAATTGAAACCTATTGGGTAAAACATGACATGCTGGATCGTATTTTGGCATTTGTCGAAAAAGAATTAAAGCAAGGCAGGCAGGCTTATATCATCTGTCCGCTGATTGAAGAATCAGACAAGCTTGATGTGCAAAACGCCATTGACGTGTACAATATGCTTTCTGATATTTTTCGGGGAAAATGGAATGTCGGCCTTATGCATGGAAAGCTGCATTCCGATGAAAAAGACCAGGTCATGAGAGAATTCAGCGCAAATCACTGTCAAATTCTCGTATCAACCACTGTTGTGGAGGTTGGCGTGAATGTTCCGAATGCAACGATTATGGTGATTTATGACGCCGACCGTTTCGGGCTATCACAGCTTCACCAGCTGCGCGGCCGTGTTGGACGGGGTGAGCATCAATCTTTCTGTATTCTGATGGCTGATCCAAAATCAGAAACAGGGAAAGAACGGATGAGGATCATGTCGGAGACCAATGACGGTTTCGAGCTGTCTGAAAAGGATCTGGAACTGAGAGGTCCCGGTGATTTCTTCGGGAAAAAACAAAGCGGAATGCCGGAATTTAAAGTGGCGGACATGGTTCATGATTACAGAGCGCTTGAAACGGCAAGGCAGGATGCTGCGAATCTTGTGGCTTCTGACGCGTTCTGGAAGGAGCCGGAATACGCTGTGTTAAGAGATGAATTGCTGAAGAGCGGAGTAATGGACGGGGAAAAATTAAGCTGAGTATCAGAAGTTTTTGGTGTTCAGCCAGAAACAATCGTTGCATTCCAATCTATGAAATTATATACTACTATTAGTACCTAGTCTTAATTGTCCGGATGGTGTTTAGATATGAGAAGAAATAAGAGAGAACGCCAGGAATTACTTCAGCAGACGATTCAAGCAACCCCCTTTATTACAGATGAAGAATTAGCGGGTAAATTCGGGGTGAGCATCCAGACGATACGTTTGGACCGCTTAGAGCTTTCCATACCTGAACTGAGAGAAAGAATTAAGAACGTCGCAGAGAAAACACTTGAGGACGAAGTGAAGTCTCTGTCACTTGATGAAGTTATCGGAGAAATTATTGACCTTGAGCTGGATGATCAGGCGATATCCATTTTAGAAATAAAACAGGAGCACGTGTTCAGCCGGAATCAGATTGCGAGAGGACACCATTTATTTGCACAGGCGAATTCTTTGGCCGTTGCAGTCATTGATGACGAGCTGGCGCTGACTGCAAGTGCAGACATCCGCTTTACAAGACAGGTAAAGCAGGGTGAACGTGTCGTAGCAAAAGCGAAAGTGACGGCTGTCGAAAAAGAAAAAGGAAGAACGGTTGTCGAAGTGAACAGCTACGTTGGCGAAGAAATTGTTTTTTCTGGACGCTTTGACATGTATCGTTCAAAACATTCATAAAGGTGGAGCATGCATGAGAATAGCTGTAGATGCAATGGGAGGAGACCACGCTCCCAAAGCTGTTATTGACGGAGTTATAAAAGGTATAGAGGCATTTGATGATCTCCATATCACACTTGTCGGTGACAAAACAACGATAGAATCACATTTAACAACTACATCAGATCGCATCACGGTGCTGCACGCAGATGAAGTGATTGAGCCTACTGATGAACCTGTCCGTGCCGTGCGAAGAAAAAAGAACTCATCTATGGTTCTTATGGCGCAGGAGGTTGCGGAAAACAGAGCTGACGCCTGCATTTCAGCAGGAAATACCGGTGCATTAATGACAGCCGGTCTCTTTATTGTCGGAAGAATTAAAGGAATTGACCGTCCGGCGCTTGCCCCGACACTTCCGACTGTTTCGGGAGATGGATTTCTTCTCCTTGATGTCGGCGCCAATGTCGATGCCAAACCCGAGCACCTCGTTCAATACGCCATCATGGGTTCTGTTTATTCTCAGCAAGTGCGCGGTGTCACTTCACCGAGAGTCGGACTTTTAAATGTCGGAACAGAAGATAAAAAAGGAAACGAACTGACGAAGCAGACGTTTCAAATTTTAAAAGAAACAGCAAACATCAATTTTATCGGAAACGTGGAAGCGCGAGACCTTTTAGATGATGTGGCGGATGTTGTAGTAACAGACGGCTTTACCGGGAATGTTACACTCAAAACGCTGGAAGGCTCTGCGTTGTCAATTTTTAAAATGATGAGAGACGTAATGACGTCTACTTTGACATCCAAGCTTGCAGCAGCTGTGCTGAAACCAAAATTGAAAGAAATGAAAATGAAAATGGAGTATTCGAATTATGGCGGAGCAAGTCTTTTTGGCTTAAAAGCGCCTGTGATCAAGGCGCACGGCTCTTCAGATTCAAATGCTGTATTCCATGCGATTCGGCAAGCAAGAGAGATGGTCAGCCAAAATGTGGCTGCGCTCATTCAGGAAGAAGTGAAAGAAGAAAAAACAGATGAGTAGTCTGGAGGTTTTTACATCATGAGTAAGATTGCATTTTTATTCCCGGGTCAGGGATCACAATTTATCGGCATGGGAAAAGAGCTTTATGAGCAGGTGCCTGCTGCAAAGCGTCTGTTTGATGAAGCCGATGAAACATTAGAAACAAAACTCAGCTCGCTTATTTTTGAGGGTGCTGCTGAAGAATTAACACTTACATACAATGCGCAGCCTGCTTTGCTTACGACAAGCATCGCTGTTCTTGAGAAATTTAAAGAATCTGGCATTACACCTGATTTCACAGCAGGACACAGCCTTGGTGAATATTCTGCACTGGTTGCGGCTGGCGCTCTGTCTTTCAAAGATGCTGTTTATACCGTCAGAAAGCGCGGAGAGTTTATGAATGAAGCGGTGCCGGCTGGCGAAGGAGCAATGGCAGCGATTCTCGGCATGGATGCTGAAGCATTAAAGCAAGTAACCGATAAAGTCACAGAGGAAGGCAACCTTGTACAGCTTGCGAATCTCAACTGTCCTGGCCAAATCGTCATTTCCGGAACAGCTAAAGGGGTCGAGCTTGCATCTGAACTGGCAAAAGAGAACGGCGCAAAACGCGCAATTCCGCTTGAAGTAAGCGGTCCGTTCCATTCTGAACTGATGAAACCGGCTGCTGAAAAGCTGAAAGAGGTATTGGACGCCTGTGACATAAAAGACGCTGACGTTCCGGTCATCTCAAATGTTTCTGCTGACGTGATGACTGAAAAAGCAGATATCAAAGAAAAACTTATTGAGCAGCTTTACTCTCCGGTTCGTTTTGAGGAAAGCATTAACAAGCTGATCGCAGAGGGTGTTACGACTTTTATTGAAATCGGTCCCGGAAAAGTGCTTTCAGGCCTTGTGAAAAAAGTAAATAGACGGTTAAAAACAATTGCTGTATCAGATCCGGAAACGATCGAGCTGGCAATTCAAACGCTTAAGGAGGAGAATGATAATGCTTAATGATAAAACGGCTATTGTCACTGGCGCATCCCGCGGAATCGGCCGCTCAATCGCCCTTGATCTGGCAAAAAGCGGCGCCAATGTTGTCGTGAACTACTCCGGCAATGAAGCGAAAGCAAATGAAGTGGTTGATGAAATCAAATCAATGGGCAGAAACGCAATTGCTGTCAAAGCGGATGTATCAAATCCCGAAGATGTACAAAACATGATAAAAGAAACGCTATCAGTTTTTTCTACGATTGACATTCTGGTTAATAATGCCGGGATTACAAGAGACAATCTCATCATGAGAATGAAAGAAGACGAATGGGATGACGTTATTAACATTAACCTGAAGGGTGTTTTCAACTGCACGAAAGCTGTTACAAGACAAATGATGAAACAGCGTTCAGGCAGCATTATTAACGTATCGTCTATCGTCGGAGTCAGCGGAAACCCTGGACAAGCCAACTATGTGGCTGCAAAAGCCGGCGTCATCGGTTTAACCAAGTCTTCTGCTAAAGAGCTCGCCAGCCGAAATATTACGGTAAACGCAATAGCGCCAGGATTTATCTCAACTGATATGACAGATAAACTTGCAAAAGACGTTCAAGACGAAATGCTGAAACAAATTCCGCTCGCGCGCTTTGGTGATCCTAGCGATGTCAGCAGTGTTGTCACGTTCCTAGCTTCAGAGGGAGCTCGTTATATGACAGGCCAAACGCTTCATATTGACGGCGGAATGGTGATGTAAGTTTTTTCTCGAAAATTTCATCATAGTTTCTCTAGTTTTTTAAAAACGAATCCACTATAATACTTGAGGGGAGGTGAATTGCTATGGCAGACACATTAGAGCGTGTAACGAAAATCATCGTAGATCGCCTTGGCGTTGATGAAGCAGACGTCAAACTTGAAGCTTCTTTCAAGGAAGACTTAGGTGCTGATTCCCTAGATGTAGTTGAGCTTGTTATGGAACTTGAAGACGAGTTTGATATGGAGATTTCTGACGAAGATGCTGAAAAGATTGCAACAGTCGGCGACGCTGTGAACTACATACAAAACCAGCAATAAGCTGATGCTAAAAGTCCCGCCGAAACGCGGGGCTTTAGCCCTTTATTCGTGCAGTTATTACAGCATGCCGCTTTTACGCGCGCTGTATCCGGTTTAGTCAGAGAAGCGCGGTGAACCTGATGTGCCTATGGAGGTTACTATGTCAAAACACTCACATTATAAAGATAAAAAAAAGTTCTATAAAAAAGTAGAACAATTTAAAGAGTTTCAAGAACGGATTTCGGTTCACTTTCAAAATGAAAAGCTTTTGTATCAAGCATTTACACATTCATCTTATGTGAATGAGCATCGGAAAAAGCCGTATGAAGATAATGAAAGGCTTGAATTTTTAGGTGACGCTGTTTTGGAACTGACGATCTCCAGATTCTTATTTGCCAAATACCCGGCTATGAGTGAAGGAGATTTGACGAAATTGAGAGCCGCAATTGTTTGCGAACCGTCTCTCGTTTCATTGGCTCACGAGCTGTCATTCGGCGATCTTGTCCTGTTAGGTAAAGGCGAGGAAATGACAGGCGGAAGAAAGCGTCCTGCTCTATTGGCGGATGTTTTTGAGGCATTTATCGGAGCCTTGTACCTTGACCAAGGATTAGAGCCGGTCGAAAGTTTCTTAAAAGTTTATGTGTTCCCTAAAATTAACGATGGTGCTTTTTCTCATGTGATGGATTTCAAAAGCCAGCTGCAGGAATACGTGCAGCGGGACGGCAAAGGCTCTCTGGAGTATAAAATCTCCAACGAAAAAGGACCTGCGCACAACCGTGAATTTGAAGCCATCGTATCTCTAAAAGGTGAACCACTCGGAGTCGGAAACGGCCGTTCAAAGAAAGAAGCCGAACAGCACGCTGCTCAGGAAGCTTTAGCTAAATTGCAAAAACACCATACGAAACAATAAAATCCCCCTTATGACTCAGGGGGATTTCAGTATGTATGCCGTCTTATTTCACCAATGTTTATGATAGAATTGAAATACTTATTACATAAGGAGGATCGCTATGTTCCTCAAACGTTTAGACGTTATAGGATTTAAATCATTTGCAGAACGGATTTCCGTAGACTTCGTTAAAGGCGTGACAGCAGTTGTCGGGCCGAACGGAAGCGGAAAAAGCAACATCACGGATGCCATTCGCTGGGTTCTCGGCGAACAATCGGCACGCTCTCTTCGCGGCGGAAAAATGGAAGACATCATTTTTGCCGGGAGTGATTCAAGAAAGCGATTAAATCTAGCTGAAGTTACGCTTACTCTTGATAATGATGATCATTTCTTGCCAATTGACTTCCACGAGGTGAGTGTCACAAGACGTGTGTACAGATCAGGTGAGAGTGAGTTTCTGATTAACAATCAGCCGTGCCGCTTGAAGGATATTATTGATTTATTTATGGACTCTGGCCTTGGTAAAGAAGCATTTTCTATTATCAGCCAAGGGAAAGTGGAAGAGATCCTGAGCAGCAAAGCGGAGGATCGCCGCAGTATCTTTGAAGAAGCGGCCGGGGTGCTTAAATATAAAACGAGAAAGAAAAAAGCAGAAAATAAACTGTTTGAGACACAGGACAATCTAAATCGGGTAGAAGATATATTACATGAGCTTGAAGGACAGGTTGAACCTCTTAAAATTCAAGCTTCAATAGCGAAAGACTACCTTGAGAAAAAGAAAGAGCTGGAGCATGTTGAAATTGCGCTGACTGCCTATGATATCGAAGAGCTGCATGGTAAATGGTCGACTCTTAAAGAGAAAGTGCAGATGGCAAAAGAAGAAGAGCTTGCTGAATCGTCTGCTATTTCTGCGAAAGAAGCAAAGATTGAGGATACAAGGGACAAAATACAAGCGCTTGATGAGTCAGTAGATGAGCTCCAGCAAGTTTTACTGGTAACAAGTGAAGAGCTGGAAAAGCTTGAAGGCCGTAAAGAAGTCCTAAAAGAACGAAAGAAAAACGCTGTGCAAAACCAAGAACAGCTTGAAGAAGCCATCGTTCAGTTCCAGCAAAAAGAAATGGTTCTGAAAGAAGAGCTTTCGAAGCAGGAAGCTGTCTTCGAAACGCTTCAGGCTGAGGTGAAGCAGTTAAGGGCGCAAGTAAAAGAAAAACAGCAGGCTCTCAGTCTTCACAATGAAAATGTCGAAGAGAAAATCGAGCAGCTGAAAAGTGATTATTTTGAGCTGTTAAACAGCCAGGCTTCGATACGCAACGAACTCCAGCTTCTTGATGACCAGATGTCCCAATCCGCTGTCACATTGCAGAGACTCGCGGACAACAATGAAAAGCACCTGCAGGAACGGCGTGATATTTCTGCGCGTAAAGCCGCATGTGAAACGGAATTTGCCCGAATTGAGCAGGAGATTCACAGTCAAGTCGGTGCATATCGTGATATGCAGACAAAATATGAGCAGAAAAAGCGCCAATACGAAAAAAATGAATCCGCTCTGTATCAGGCATACCAATACGTTCAGCAAGCGAGAGCAAAAAAGGACATGCTTGAGACGATGCAGGGAGATTTCTCCGGCTTTTATCAAGGTGTTAAAGAAGTGTTGAAAGCGAAAGAGCGCCTTGGCGGAATTCGCGGAGCGGTTCTTGAGCTGATTTCTACAGAACAGAAGTATGAAACGGCCATTGAAATAGCGCTCGGCGCTTCTGCTCAACACGTCGTGACCGACGATGAACAGTCTGCCCGCAAAGCGATTCAATATTTAAAGCAGAATTCCTTCGGCCGGGCGACGTTTCTGCCTCTTTCTGTTATTAGAGACCGCCAGCTTCAAAGCCGTGACGCGGAAACAGCCGCCCGGCATTCATCATTTCTCGGGGTTGCCAGTGAACTTGTCACATTTGATCCTGCATATCGAAGCGTCATCCAGAACCTTCTTGGGACCGTGCTGATCACAGAGGATTTAAAGGGTGCAAACGAGCTTGCAAAGCTTCTCGGGCACCGGTACCGCATCGTAACCCTTGAAGGAGATGTTGTGAACCCCGGTGGTTCAATGACGGGCGGCGCGGTTAAAAAGAAAAATAACTCCCTCCTTGGAAGAAGCCGGGAGCTAGAAGATGTGACGAAACGGCTCGCTGAAATGGAAGAGAAAACGGCACTGCTTGAACAAGAGGTCAAAACCCTTAAGCACTCCATTCAGGATATGGAGAAAAAACTGGCTGACTTAAGAGAAACCGGGGAAGGCTTAAGGTTAAAGCAGCAGGATGTGAAAGGCCAGCTGTACGAACTTCAAGTTGCCGAGAAAAATATCAATACCCATTTAGAGCTCTATGACCAAGAAAAATCTGCTCTGTCAGAAAGCGATGAAGAGAGAAAAGTGCGCAAACGCAAGCTTGAAGAAGAGCTCTCTGCCGTATCTGAAAAGATGAAACAGCTTGAAGAGGACATAGACAGACTGACAAAACAAAAACAAACGCAATCCTCAACGAAAGAGTCTCTCTCCAACGAGCTGACTGAGCTGAAGATCGCAGCGGCCAAAAAAGAGCAGGCTTGCAAGGGGGAAGAGGACAACCTTGCCAGATTAAAGAAAGAGCTCACTGAAACAGAGCTTGCGTTAAAAGAAGCAAAAGAAGACTTAAGCTTCTTAACGTCAGAGATGTCATCTAGCACCAGCGGCGAAGAAAAGCTGGAAGAAGCAGCAAAACATAAATTGAATGACAAAACGAAAACGATCGAACTGATTGCATTAAGGCGCGATCAGCGCATCAAGCTTCAGCATGGGCTTGATACGTATGAGCGTGAGCTGAAAGAAATGAAACGCCTGTATAAACAAAAAACAACGCTCTTAAAAGACGAAGAAGTCAAACTTGGACGAATGGAAGTCGAGCTTGATAATTTACTCCAATACTTACGGGAGGAATACAGCTTGTCCTTTGAGGGGGCAAAAGAGAAATATCAGCTTGAAACTGATCCAGAGGAAGCCAGAAAGCGCGTGAAGCTGATTAAACTCGCAATTGAAGAGCTGGGTACCGTGAACCTCGGAAGCATAGATGAGTTTGAGAGGGTCAACGAACGGTACAAGTTTCTGTCGGAACAAAAAGAAGATTTAACAGAAGCGAAAAATACCTTGTTCCAAGTGATTGAAGAAATGGATGAAGAAATGACGAAACGCTTTAATGACACATTCGTCCAAATCCGCTCACACTTTGATCAAGTTTTCCGCTCCTTATTCGGAGGAGGGCGAGCTGAACTGAGGCTCACTGATCCTAACGATCTGCTTCATTCAGGAGTCGAGATTATCGCTCAGCCGCCGGGGAAAAAGCTGCAAAACTTAAACCTCCTGTCAGGCGGAGAGCGTGCGCTTACTGCTATAGCGCTCTTATTCTCAATCCTAAAGGTTCGTCCTGTGCCGTTTTGCGTCCTTGACGAAGTAGAGGCTGCGCTCGACGAAGCGAATGTGTTCCGTTTTGCGCAGTATTTAAAAAAATACAGCAGTGATACCCAGTTTATTGTGATTACCCACAGAAAAGGAACGATGGAGGAAGCGGATGTGCTTTATGGCGTAACCATGCAGGAATCCGGTGTTTCCAAGGTAATTTCAGTCAAGCTGGAAGAAACAAAAGAATTCGTTCAGTAACGAGGAAAGAGGTTAAAAGATGAGCTTTTTTAAAAAATTAAAAGAGAAAATCACAAAACAGACAGATTCCGTATCTGAAAAGTTTAAGGATGGCCTTGAAAAAACAAGAAACTCCTTTCAAAACAAAGTGAATGATCTTGTATCCCGTTACCGTAAAGTGGATGAGGATTTCTTCGAAGAGCTTGAAGAGGTTCTTATCAGCGCTGATGTCGGTTTTACAACCGTTATGGAATTAATAGATGAGCTGAAAAAAGAAGTCAAACGCAGAAATATTCAAGATCCAAAGGAAGTCCAGTCAGTGATTTCTGAGAAACTGGTCGAGATTTATAACAGTGGAGATGAGCAAATTTCAGAACTGAACATCCAGGATGGGCGTTTAAACGTAATCCTTCTGGTAGGTGTAAACGGCGTCGGGAAAACAACAACGATCGGAAAGCTTGCTCATAAAATGAAACAAGAAGGAAAATCTGTCGTACTTGCCGCCGGAGACACTTTTAGAGCGGGGGCCATTGAACAGCTGGAAGTGTGGGGAGAGCGTACAGGAGTGCCTGTCATTAAGCAGACGGCCGGAAGCGATCCGGCGGCTGTCATCTACGATGCTGTTCATGCTGCGAAAGCAAGAAATGCCGATGTATTAATTTGTGATACGGCAGGTCGTCTCCAAAACAAAGTAAATCTCATGAAAGAGCTTGAAAAAGTGAAACGTGTTATCGAAAGAGAAGTTCCTGAAGCTCCGCATGAGGTGCTGCTTGCCCTTGATGCCACGACCGGCCAAAATGCAATGGCTCAGGCAAAAGAGTTCTCTAAAGCAACAAATGTTACCGGCATTGCTTTAACGAAGCTTGACGGTACGGCAAAAGGCGGTATCGTCCTTGCGATTCGCAACGAGCTTCACATCCCGGTTAAACTAGTCGGTTTAGGAGAAAAAGTTGATGATCTTCAGGAATTTGATCCAGAATCCTATGTGTACGGACTCTTTTCAGATTTAGTGGAAAAAGCCGACGATTAAGAAAAAGGCCCCAACATCTTGGGGCCTTTTCTTTTTTATCTTCTTACTTGATAGGCGAAATGATAAAGGCTGTTATCAGTGGATACCAGTCTTGATTCACCAGAAAAAACTCTGAATGGGATGATGTCATAGTAATGAACGGAAACAGATGTGTAATACGTATAGTAACCAGCAGCTGGCCCCAAATACATTGGAACCTCAAATGTTCCGTTTGCATCAGTGGTTCCTGAAGCAGTTTGTGTTGTGTTTCCGACCTTCGTGTCCGCTTCAAATCTTACGGGCGCGTTTGGCACTGGCTGTCCGTTTTGGTCGAGTAATTTGCCGCTTACTGTAATATTGTACTTGACTCGCCAATATTGACCTTGTCCATAATTGATTTTACCGTAAACCCCTCCATCTGTGCTGATATTTGTGATCGAAGCCTTATAAGGTGCCTCAGCAGCGTCTGCTTGCTGTGCCGGAAAACCTATTGTAAACAGGGCTGCCAGACATAACATAAACAATAAACCGATTTTTTTCATAAAAATCCTCCTTTAAATAGGGTTCATATACAATATCGGAATAAATTGGATGATATTTAGCGTATTTTGGAAAAAAGTTAATCACCGCTTTGACAAGATAAAAACTTGACAGTGTCAATAAAACCGTGTAAACTAAGTTATCGTAAAGGGATTTGACTTAACAAAGGGGAGAGCTCAAATGTCACTCGAAAAGACAACGAGAATGAATTATCTGTTTGATTTTTATCAGTCGTTGTTGACGTCAAAACAGAAGAGCTATATGTCGCTTTATTATTTGGACGATTTCTCCCTAGGCGAAATAGCCGAAGAATATGAGGTTTCAAGACAAGCTGTTTATGATAACATCAAACGAACAGAAGCAATGCTTGAACAATATGAAGAAAAGCTGCTCCTTTTGAAAAAGTTTCAGGAGCGTAAAGAGATGTTTAATAAGCTGAAGGAGCTTGCTTCCGGTTCAAAAGAAGAGGAAGAAATTACAGCTCTGATTGAAGCGCTTGAGAAATTAGATTAGGAGGCGGCAAACTATGGCATTTGAAGGATTAGCCGACCGACTGCAGCAGACGATTTCTAAAATCCGCGGAAAAGGGAAAGTCAGCGAACAAGATGTAAAAGATATGATGCGTGAGGTTCGCCTTGCGCTGCTTGAGGCTGACGTTAACTTTAAAGTAGTCAAAGATTTTGTCAAAAAAGTAAGTGAACGCGCTGTAGGCCAAGACGTCATGAAAAGTCTGACGCCCGGCCAGCAGGTCATTAAAGTTGTTCAAGAGGAACTGACTGAGCTGATGGGCGGCGAAGAGAGCAAAATCGCCGTCGCAAAAAGGCCGCCGACTGTTATTATGATGGTCGGTCTCCAAGGTGCCGGTAAAACGACAACAAGCGGTAAGCTTGCGAATCTGCTGCGCAAAAAGCATAATCGCAAACCGATGCTGGTTGCTGCCGATATTTACCGCCCAGCCGCAATTAAGCAGCTGGAAACACTCGGCAAACAGCTTGATATGCCTGTTTTCTCTCTTGGCGATCAGGTCAGTCCTGTAGAAATAGCTAAACAGGCTATTGAGAAAGCCAAGGAAGAACATTATGACTATGTCATTTTGGATACGGCAGGGCGCTTGCATATCGACCATGAACTGATGGATGAACTGACCAACGTCAAAGAAATCGCGAATCCGGAAGAAATTTTCCTGGTTGTCGATTCAATGACCGGTCAGGACGCTGTGAATGTTGCCAAAAGCTTTAATGAACAGCTCGGTTTAACCGGTGTTGTGTTAACTAAGCTGGATGGAGACACACGCGGCGGGGCTGCGCTTTCTATTCGCGCTGTTACAAACACGCCAATTAAGTTCGCAGGTTTGGGCGAAAAGCTTGATGCGTTAGAGCCGTTCCATCCTGAACGCATGGCATCAAGGATTCTCGGCATGGGCGACGTGCTGACATTGATTGAAAAAGCACAGGCCAGCGTTGATGAAGACAAAGCCAAAGAGCTGGAACAAAAAATGAGAACGATGAGCTTCACATTGGACGATTTTCTGGAGCAGCTCGGGCAAGTCAGAAACATGGGGCCGCTTGATGAGCTTCTGCAAATGATGCCGGGTGCAGGTAAAATGAAGGGCCTGAAAAACATCCAAGTTGATGAAAAACAGCTGAATCATGTGGAAGCAATCATCAAATCAATGACTGTTCTTGAAAAAGAACAGCCGGATATTATCAATGCCAGCCGGCGGAAGCGGATTGCAAAAGGAAGCGGGACATCCGTACAGGAAGTCAACCGTCTGCTTAAGCAGTTTGATGAAATGAAAAAAATGATGAAGCAGATGACAAACATGTCAAAAGGCAAGAAAAAAGGGTTTAAGCTACCTTTTATGTAATCGGTTATACATGATAAAACCGTTGTTAAGAAAAAACACTTTACAAACACTTTTATCATTGTTAATATACTATCTTGTTGAAATATTTTCGGAGGTGCTAGTAAAATGGCAGTAAAAATTCGTTTAAAACGTATGGGAGCAAAAAAATCTCCTTTCTATCGTATTGTTGTAGCAGATTCTCGTTCACCACGTGACGGCCGTTTCATCGAAACAGTCGGAACTTACAACCCGGTTGCAAAACCAGCGGAAGTAAAAATTGACGAAGAGCTTGCTCTTAAATGGCTTCAAACTGGAGCGAAACCATCTGATACAGTTCGCAACTTGTTCTCTAGCCAAGGAATCATGGAAAAATTCCACAACGCTAAACAAGGCAAGTAATGACTGATCAACACTTGGAAGATTTGATTGTCCACATTGTGACGCCGCTTGTTGATCATCCAGATGACATTCGCGTCATAAGAGAAGAAACCGATCAAAAGATTGCGCTGCGCTTATCTGTCCATAAGTCAGATACCGGTAAAGTTATCGGAAAGCAAGGCCGGACTGCAAAAGCGATTCGAACAGCTGTATTTGCAGCTGGCGCACAGTCTTCTAAGAAAGTTCAATTTGAAATATTTGACTAAAAGGGAGAGGGCCGGCACCTCCCCTTTTTTTACACGCAAAAAAAGGGTAAACTGATAGAAGCTTAGGCAAAATAGAAAAGCCTGGGCGAGTAAAAGTTTTAAAAGCGGGGAGCTTGGTGCGATGCAAATTATTCACCGTGTAGCCGTTATGCAAGTCTTAACCGAGCGCAGTAAAGAAAAGCTTTTAGCTTCTTTTGCTGAGAAGAAACAAATGCTTGAACGAGAATGCAGCCAGCTCTATTTTCAGCTTAGAAAACATGAGAAAGAACAGCAAAACCCTGATATGATTGAACAATTTAAAAAGGCAATAGAAAAGCGAAAAGATGATATAAAAATCATTGATTTTCAAATTGCTCAAGTACATACATTGCCGCTTGGCAGTGAGTTGAAAGAAAAGGAAGTCGATGCGCTGCTGACGATTGAAGCCGGGGATGACTGGCATGAGAAAACAGCAGCGAACACCATCGTCATAAAAGACGGAAAAGTAATTGAAATTCGCCAGAGGTGATCATATGACAAAGCGATGGTTTAATGTAGGCAAAATCGTAAATACCCACGGAATCAAAGGCGAAGTGCGGGTGATTTCAAAAACAGACTTTGCCGAAGAACGATACAAGCCGGGAAACACGCTGTATTTGTTTATGGACGGCCGTAACGAACCAGTGGAGGTAACGGTAAACACACATAGACTGCATAAGCAATTTCATCTCCTGCAGTTTAAAGAAAGACAAAACCTAAATGAAGTAGAAGAGCTGAAAAACGCAATCATTAAAGTTCCTGAAGAAGAATTAGGAGAGCTGAATGAGGGTGAATTTTATTTCCACGAAATTATTGGGTGTGAAGTATTTACTGAAGAAGGCGAACTCATCGGAAAGGTCAAAGAAATTTTGACGCCTGGAGCCAATGACGTTTGGGTCATCGGAAGAAAAGGAAAAAAAGACGCACTCATTCCTTACATTGAATCAGTGGTCAAACATATCGATGTCAAGGAAAAGAAAATTGAGATTGAACTCATGGAAGGGTTAATAGACGAATGAAAATCGACTTTTTGACGCTGTTTCCCGAAATGTTTGAAGGCGTGCTCGGCTCATCGATTCTTCAAAAAGCCCAGGAAAAAAATGCGGTGCAGTTTCAAGTCGTAAATTTCCGGGAGTACTCTGATAACAAGCACAATACTGTTGATGATTATCCTTATGGCGGCGGGGCAGGCATGGTTCTCAAGCCCCAGCCTGTTTTTGACGCGGTCGAGGACCTGACATCAAAGGCAGCCGCTGCTCCGCGTATTATCCTCGTATGCCCGCAAGGTGAGCGTTTTACCCAAAAAAAAGCCGAACAATTAGCAAAGGAAGAACATTTGCTGTTCGTTTGCGGCCACTATGAAGGCTATGATGAACGCATTCGCGAGCACTTGGTAACGGATGAAATATCAATTGGCGACTTTGTTCTGACGGGCGGTGAGCTCCCTGCAATGATGATCGCAGACAGTGTGGTCAGACTGCTTCCGGGTGTACTGGGTAAAGAGGCTTCCCATATTGAGGATTCCTTCAGCACCGGACTTTTAGAGCACCCGCATTATACAAGACCGGCAGATTACAAAGGTTTAAAAGTGCCTGAAACACTCTTGTCAGGAAACCATGCAAAAATTGAAGAATGGCGGAATAAAGAATCGATCAGAAGGACCTACCTAAGACGTCCGGATCTGTTGAAAGACTACCCGCTTACAGAGCAGCAAAGAAAGTGGATTTCTGAATGGGAAAAAGAATAGATTTTATTGCATAGGCTATGAAATTGTGATAAGATACTACTTGTGGCTTAAGCGGGCTTATCCGCTGCAAGCTTGAAAACGATGTTCCGCTGTGCCGGTTTTTGTGGCCAAGAGCATCTGTTGGAAGGAGTTGAAAACGATGCAAAAACTAATTGAAGATATCACAAAAGAACAGCTTCGTACTGATCTTCCTGCGTTCCGTCCTGGTGACACTTTACGTGTACACGTTAAAGTTGTTGAGGGTAACCGTGAGCGTATCCAGATCTTTGAAGGTGTTGTGATTAAGCGTCGTGGTGGTGGAATCAGCGAAACGTTCACAGTTCGTAAGATTTCTTACGGTGTTGGCGTTGAACGTACTTTCCCAGTACACACACCAAAAATCGCGAAAATCGAAGTTGTACGTTACGGTAAAGTACGCCGTGCTAAACTTTACTACCTGCGTGAACTTCGCGGAAAAGCGGCTCGTATTAAAGAGATCAGACGATAATGATAACGAACGAAAAGAGCTTGTTACCTGTAACAAGCTCTTTTTTTATACAGAATTTGAAAATGCCGGACAGGCATCGTAAAATACATAAAGGACAACAATGAATCATGCATACTGAAGATAAAGGCGGTGTTCGTGTCACATGACAATTCAATGGTTCCCGGGCCATATGGCAAAAGCAAGAAGGGAAGTAACCGAAAAATTAAAATTAATCGATATCGTATATGAATTGGTAGATGCCAGAATTCCAATGTCATCAAGAAACCCAATGATTGAAGATATTCTAAAAAACAAGCCGCGAATTATGCTGTTAAACAAGGCTGACAAAGCAGATGCGGCAGTTACACAGCGGTGGAAAGAGCACTTTGAGAAGCAGGGGATCCGCTCTCTGTCTATTAATTCTGTAAATGGACAAGGGTTAAATCAAATTGTGCCTGCATCAAAAGAGATCCTCCAAGAAAAATTTGACCGGATGCGTGCGAAAGGTGTGAAGCCGAGAGCGATTCGCGCTTTGATTATCGGCATTCCAAACGTCGGAAAATCAACGCTCATCAACCGGCTTGCAAAGAAAAACATAGCAAAAACGGGAGACAGACCTGGCATTACGACTTCTCAACAGTGGGTCAAAGTTGGGAAAGAATTAGAGCTATTAGATACACCGGGAATTTTGTGGCCTAAATTTGAGGATGAACTTGTCGGTTTGAGACTGGCAGTCACCGGGGCTATTAAAGACTCGATTATCAATTTGCAGGACGTGGCCGTGTTTGGTCTTCGTTTTCTCGAAGAACATTACCCAGAACGGCTTAAAGAGCGTTATGGCCTTGATGAGATCCCAGAGGACATTGCTGAGCTGTTTGATGCAATAGGTGAAAAGCGGGGCTGTCTCATGAGCGGTGGGCTCATTAACTACGATAAGACGACTGAAGTCATCATTCGCGATATTCGCACTGAAAAGTTCGGCAGGCTGTCATTTGAACAGCCGACGATGTAAAGGCGCGCAGAAATGCGGGTCTTTATTTTTTCTTGGCTGAACCGATACATACAGTAAGGGAGAAGAGAAAGTGAATACATTAACCGTAAAGGACATTAAAGACCGTTTGGAGGAAGTGAAGGATGCACAAGACCCATTCATTGCCCAATGCGAAAACGACCCGAGAAAAAGCGTTCAAACGCTTGTAGAGCAATGGCTTAAAAAGCAAGCGAAAGAAAAAGCGCTGAAAGAACAATGGGTGAATATGACTTCCTATGAAAGGCTGGCAAGAAACAAGGGATTTCGCTTGATTGCAGGTGTTGACGAGGTCGGCCGGGGGCCATTGGCAGGACCAGTTGTCGCCAGCGCAGTCATCCTTCCAGAGGAATGTGAAATACTTGGACTGACAGACTCCAAAAAGCTTTCAGAGAAAAAACGCGAGGAATATTACGAGCTTATTATGAAGGAAGCACTGGCGGTCGGGATAGGAATTGTAGAAGCTACTGTGATTGATGAGATCAATATATATGAAGCTTCAAAAATGGCAATGGTGAAAGCGATACAGGATTTGTCGGATACACCTGATTATTTGCTTGTTGACGCAATGACACTTCCGCTCGACACGGCTCAGGCGTCAATTATAAAAGGCGATGCCAAAAGCGTGTCTATTGCGGCAGGTGCGTGTATCGCAAAAGTGACGAGGGACCGAATGATGAGCGCTTATGCCGAAACGTACCCCATGTACGGCTTTGAAAAAAATAAAGGCTATGGGACAAAAGAACATTTGGAAGCTCTCGCTGCATACGGCCCAACTGAATTGCACCGCAAAACTTTCGCTCCTGTTCAATCTTTCAGATAAATCACCATGGACAAGGAGGCACCTTTTTAAAATGAACATACGAAATGATGTGCAAAAGGCGCTGCAGCACCTTTTTGGGCGTACAGCCGTCCCGCAGGAAACATCAAAAGTAAACGAAGCGCTAAACGGGGAGAAGCGTCTCCTCTTAGGAAAAGTGCTTCGCTTACTAGGAGATCAGCATGCCCTGATCCAAGTCGGCAATCAAACTGTTCAGGGAAAACTTGAGGCCCAGCTTCGCCCTCAGGCATACTATTGGTTTTCCTACGAAAAAAAAACGGCAGAACAAACAGGCCGTCTTCAGGTCGTTCAAAGCTTTGACCAAAATCCTAAAACCATTCAGGATGCAGCTGGCAAGCTTTTAAATGCCATATCAGTGAAGACGTCAAACGCAGCTCTCATGATGACAGGAGCGATGCTGAAGAGCAAAACACCCGTAACAGAAAATGATATCAAAACAGCCGTCCGCTGGATGGACACGCTGCCTTCGCAAGACACAAAAAAAGCAGTTGAAACGGTTCTCTTCGCTTTAAAGCGTGATCTTCCCATTCATTCCGAGATTTTGAATGGTGTTCACGCTGTGAAATCGCCTGTTCCGTTGCATCAGCACGTATCCCAGCTGCTTCAGGCAATCGACCAAAACCCTCAGCAGAGCCAAATGATGTCAAAGCTAAAGGAAGCAGTTACGGTGCTTTTAAATAGTGAAATCGATGTCCATGCAGAACGGCTGATTGATAAGCTTATTTCTTTAACCGACAATACGAAAGCACCTTCTCCGGCGAATACAGCTGGAAGCAGGGAGCTTAGCACACCAGTTGGCTCCCCCGGAAAAGCAAGCTTGCCGGTTGCAAATCACACAGCAGAACAGAGAAGCATACAAGAAGAGCCTGTTAAAACAGCAGTAGACATTCCAATTAAAGAAGCCCGCCAGCTGCTGGTAAAGCTGACGGAATCTGCTGAAAAAAACAGTCTCGAAATTGTGAAAGAAGCAGCAAATTGGATTAAAGCGGCTGCTTCATCGGGTGATAGTAAGTCACTTGCAGCTTCAGCTGTTTTACAAGCGGCACAAGTCACAGACCAGGAAGCCGAAGTCTTTTTAAAGGCTGTTCAGCAGACAGCACCCCATTTGGCGGATAAAGCAGATGTTCTTTCGTTCTTATCCAAAGTGAAAACGGCAATCGGCGCAAGGGACGAGGTTGCGTTCATTAAAGCGTTTGAACAAGGAAGCGCAGTCACATCTGGCGAAATGCAATCCATCAAGCTGGCTCTTTCTGCCTTAAGAGCATCGCATGAGGTAGCCGAACCAGTCAAACAAGAAGCCGATCAGCTTTTTCATAAATTAAATGGCCAGCTTTTCATGCAGCATGACCATCCGTCATACAGCCAAATTGTAATGTCATTTCCGATGTTTTCGAAGTCAGGGGTTCAGGACATGACTGTTCTGTTTAAAGGAAAGAAAGGAGCGGATGGAAAGCTTGATCCTTCCCATTGCCGCCTTTTGTTTTTGCTGCAGCTTGATACACTAAAAGAAACCGTCGTTGATTGCTTGGTACAGCAAAAAGTCATGATTATTACAATAGAGACTGATTTCGAGCTGCAGGCTGCGATCGATCCGATGGTGCCCGCGCTTAAACAGGGGCTAAAGGAAATGGGGTACAGCCTTTCAGGGGTAAACGCTAAAAAAAGGGTTCACACCGAAGAAAAGGCTTCAATCGATCAATATATAACAAGTATCAGTGATCAGGAAGTGGATGTGAAAATATGAAAGAGCAGACACCGATCAGAAAAGCTGTTGCTCTCCATTATGACGAACAAAAAGACAAGGCGCCGAGAGTGATTGCCACAGGAAAGGGCCATGTAGCTGACAACATTATCAAAGAAGCGAAAAAAGCAGGGGTCCCGATTCAAGAAGATCGGACCCTTGTCGAATTAATGCGCCATTTGACGGTAGATGATCAAATTCCTGAAGCTCTTTATGAAACGGTAGCCGAGATTTTTTCATTCATTTACAAATTGGACGAAAGTGTAAAAAACAAAAAATAGCTAAAATATTCCCCATCCTCCTTTGAAATTTATGTTTTTAATAAAGTAAAAGTTTGAATGTTTAGAAGGATTAAAAGATTTTGCAACGAACTGTAGACAATTCTTCCAGTATTATTATAGAATGAAAGCGCAGTCTATTTTAGTTTTGTTACATAAGTTAGGAGGATGGGAAATGAATATCCATGAGTACCAGGGAAAAGAAGTCCTCAGAAAATATGGGGTATCTGTTCCTGAAGGTAAAGTGGCTTTTACAGCAGAAGAAGCAGTTGAGAGTGCAAAGAGCTTATCCAGCTCGGTTTATGTCGTAAAGGCTCAAATTCATGCTGGCGGTCGAGGCAAAGCTGGTGGGGTAAAAATAGCAAAATCATTAGAAGAAGTAAAAGCGTATGCCGAAGAACTATTAGGGAAGACCCTAGTTACACATCAGACGGGTCCGGACGGCCAAGTAATAAAACGCTTACTTATTGAAGAAGGCTGCGATATTAAAAAAGAATATTACATCGGTCTAGTGCTTGACCGCGCCACTTCAAGAATCGTTTTAATGGCTTCTGAAGAAGGCGGAACGGAAATTGAAGAAGTTGCGGAGAAAACACCGGAAAAAATCAAAAAAGCTGTCATTGATCCGGCTGTCGGCCTTCAAGGCTATCAAGCCAGAGAAATTGCATTCGCTATTAATATTCCAAAAGAGCTCGTGGGAAAAGCTGCTAAATTTATGCTTGGACTATATAAAGCGTTTGTTGAGAAAGACTGCTCAATCGCCGAAATCAATCCGCTTGTTGTTACCGGCGACGGAAATGTGATGGCGCTTGATGCAAAATTGAATTTTGACAGCAATGCGTTGTACCGACAAAAGGACATTATGGAATACAGAGATTTGGATGAAGAAGATCCGAAAGAAATTGAAGCGTCCAAATATGATCTAAGCTACATTTCCCTTGATGGAAATATCGGCTGTATGGTAAACGGCGCGGGGCTTGCAATGTCTACGATGGATATTATCAAGCATTATGGGGGAGAACCGGCCAACTTCCTTGATGTGGGCGGCGGTGCAACCGCGGAAAAAGTCACGGAAGCATTTAAAATCATTCTTTCTGATCAAAACGTTAAAGGGATTTTTGTCAACATTTTCGGCGGCATTATGAAATGTGATGTCATCGCAGAAGGGGTTGTTGAAGCGACTAGACAAGTTGGTTTGACATTGCCGCTTGTCGTCCGTCTTGAAGGCACTAACGTGGATCTAGGGAAGAAAATCCTTAGTGAATCAGGATTAAACATTACATCTGCGGAATCAATGGCTGACGGCGCGCAGAAAATCGTATCCTTAGTTTAAGAAAGAATGAAAGGCAGGGGACCAAATAATGAGTGTTTTCATTAATAAAGATACAAGAGTTATTGTGCAAGGGATTACAGGTTCTACCGCTTTATTTCATACGAAGCAGATGCTCGAATACGGCACAAATATCGTTGGCGGTGTAACACCTGGAAAAGGCGGAACAGAAGTGGAAGGTGTTCCTGTATTTAATACAGTGGCTGAAGCAGTTCAAACGACCGGCGCTAACGCGTCTGTTATATATGTGCCCGCACCGTTTGCAGCTGATGCGATTATGGAAGCGGTAGATGCGGAGCTTGATCTCGTGATTTGTATTACAGAACATATCCCGGTTTTGGATATGGTGAAGGTCAAACGCTTCATGGAAGGCAAGAAAACGAGACTGATAGGGCCGAACTGTCCTGGTGTCATTACGCCTGAAGAATGTAAAATCGGCATTATGCCCGGATACATCCATAAAAAGGGTCATGTAGGCGTTGTATCACGTTCAGGAACATTAACATACGAAGCGGTGCACCAGCTCTCAGAAGCGGGTGTAGGGCAATCTACAGCTGTTGGAATCGGCGGCGACCCTGTAAATGGAACAAACTTTATTGACGTTTTAAAAGCGTTTAACGAAGATCCTGACACTCACGCAGTCATCATGATTGGCGAAATCGGCGGTACTGCCGAAGAGGAAGCGGCAGAGTGGGTAAAAGCCAACATGACAAAACCGGTAGTCGGTTTTATCGGCGGTAAAACAGCACCTCCTGGGAAGCGCATGGGGCATGCAGGCGCCATTATTTCCGGCGGAAAAGGGACAGCTGATGAAAAAATCAAAACCCTTAATGCATGCGGAATCGAAGTTGCAGAGACACCTTCTGTCATGGGTGAAACCTTAATCAAGGTGCTGAAAGAGAAGAACTTGTTCGAAACTTGCAAAACGCATTAATAAAAAAGGGACAGCCGTCAAGGCTGTTCCTGCTTTTTCTAACAAAAGGAGGTCAATCTATTGGATCAGGCCGCTGCCTGCCTAACGATTTGCAGAATCAATCAATTATTATCCCCATCCCTTCTATTAAAATGGTGGAAAGCCGATCCGTCTATGTCGCTGACATCACCCGTGTTACAAACGGTTACTCGTGATCAAATAAAAGCAGCTGCATTAAAAAACGAAATAGAACAACTTTATCCAAAGCTCCAGCGTGTACTTGCTGCTTATCGTGAGCAAGGCATTAACACCATCCCTATTTCTTCAAAGCAATATCCTTTCTGGCTTAAAAGCATTTATGATCCCCCCGCCGTACTGTTTGCAAAAGGTGATATGACTCTTCTTTCGAAAGGGAGAAAAATTGGAATTGTAGGGACAAGAAATCCAACAGCTTATGGGAAACAAGTTGTCAATCATCTTACAAAAGAGATCTGTCGTAAAGGTTGGGTGATTGTCAGCGGACTGGCGTCTGGGATAGACGGAATGTCCCATGCTGCAAGTATTAAGGCGAAGGGGCGGACAATTGGCGTCATTGCAGGCGGATTTCAACACATTTATCCCCGAGAAAACCTTCAGTTAGCAGATCACATGGCTAAACACCATATCCTGCTGTCAGAGCACCCACCTGAAACTAAACCCCAAAAATGGCATTTCCCTATGAGAAACCGTATTATCAGCGGACTGAGTGAAGGCGTTATTGTCGTTCAGGGCAAAGAAAAAAGCGGTTCGCTGATTACTGCCTATCAAGCATTGGAACAAGGGAGAGAGGTATTTGCCGTACCCGGTTCATTGTTTGATCCTTACGCCGGAGGTCCTATAAAACTGATCCAGCAGGGGGCTAAAGCCATATGGTCAGCAGAGGATATTTTCGAGGAACTTCCTGAGAGAAACGTTCAATATACGGAACCCTTTTGAATTATCGTTTGACAAACGGTATTGTAATATTTAATAATAGTGAGGATTTAAAGTTGCATATTGTTTTCTATTTAATTAATGACGTTCATGATAAAGAATGAAATGTTGAAAGCCAAATAAAGACAGCTGCAAAAATAAAATTGAAATATCTTGAAAAGAGAGAGAACACCTCTTGAGGGGGATGAAAATGTCTGATTATCTAGTCATCGTGGAATCGCCCGCTAAGGCGAAAACGATTGAACGTTACTTAGGTAAAAAATATAAAGTAAAAGCATCAATGGGACATGTCCGGGATCTTCCAAAAAGTCAAATGGGAGTTGACATAGAACAGAATTTCGAACCGAAATATATTACCATTCGAGGTAAAGGCCCGGTATTAAAAGAGCTGAAAACGGCTGCGAAAAAAGCCAAAAAAGTGTATCTCGCAGCCGACCCCGATAGAGAAGGGGAAGCGATTGCATGGCATTTGGCACACAGTCTTGATTTAGATCTCAACTCAGACTGCCGTGTGGTGTTTAACGAAATTACAAAAGACGCTATTAAGGAATCGTTTAAGCATCCCCGCATGATCAATATGGATTTAGTGGATGCACAGCAAGCGAGACGTATTTTAGACAGGCTTGTCGGATATAAAATCAGTCCTATCTTATGGAAAAAAGTCAAAAAAGGGCTTAGCGCAGGACGCGTGCAATCCGTTGCCCTCCGTTTGATTATTGACCGTGAAAAAGAGATTAACGACTTTAAGCCTGAGGAATATTGGACAATTGACGGTACGTTCTTAAAAGGTCAAGAAACCTTTGAAGCGAGCTTTTTCGGGAAAAACGGCAAAAAACTTCCTTTAAATAGTGAAGCTGATGTAAAAGAGATTCTTTCTCAGCTCAAAGGGAATCAATATACAGTTGAAAAAGTAACCAAAAAGGAACGTAAACGTAATCCTGCTTTGCCTTTTACCACTTCTACCCTGCAGCAGGAAGCAGCTCGCAAGCTCAATTTCAGAGCGAAGAAAACGATGATGATTGCACAGCAATTATATGAAGGAATTGATTTAGGAAGAGAAGGAACGGTTGGTCTGATCACGTATATGAGAACGGATTCAACCCGTATTTCAAATACGGCTGTTGATGAAGCAGCTGCATTTATTGATCAGACATATGGAAAAGAGTTCCTAGGCGGAAAACGGAAGCCTGCGAAAAAGAATGAAAACGCCCAGGATGCCCACGAAGCAATTCGGCCGACTTCAGTTCTTAGAAAACCAAGTGAATTAAAAGCAGTCCTCGGCAGAGACCAAATGAGACTGTATAAATTAATTTGGGAGCGTTTTGTTGCCAGCCAAATGGCACCGGCTGTTCTCGATACAATGAGTGTCGACCTGACAAACAACGGTTTGACATTTCGTGCAAATGGAAGTAAAGTCAAGTTTTCCGGGTTTATGAAGGTGTATGTTGAAGGAAAAGACGACCAAATGGAAGAAAAAGACCGGATGCTGCCTGACTTACAAGAAGGCGACACGGTATTATCAAAAGATATAGAACCTGAGCAGCATTTTACCCAGCCGCCTCCGCGATATACTGAGGCCCGGCTCGTTAAAACCCTTGAAGAACGCGGTATCGGCCGTCCATCCACATATGCTCCGACACTTGATACTATTCAGCGGCGCGGCTACGTGGCATTGGATAATAAACGTTTCGTTCCGACTGAATTAGGTCAGATCGTTCTTGACTTGATCATGGAGTTTTTCCCTGAGATCATTAACGTTGAGTTTACAGCTAAAATGGAGAGAGATCTTGATCATGTTGAAGAAGGAAATACCGAATGGGTCAAGATTATCGATAATTTCTACACCGATTTTGAAAAACGCGTGAAAAAAGCCGAATCGGAAATGAAGGAAGTTGAGATTGAACCAGAGTATGCTGGAGAGGATTGTGAATTGTGCAGTTCTCCAATGGTATATAAAATGGGACGATACGGTAAATTCTTAGCTTGCTCCAACTTCCCTGACTGCCGGAACACGAAACCGATTGTGAAACAAATCGGTGTGAAGTGCCCGAGCTGCGGAGAAGGAAACATTGTTGAGCGAAAATCGAAAAAGAAACGGGTGTTTTACGGCTGTGACCGTTATCCGGACTGTGAATTCGTATCATGGGACAAACCAATTGAACGAAAATGCCCGAAATGCGGAAAAATGCTCGTCGAGAAAAAACTCAAAAAAGGCATACAAGTCCAATGCGTGGAATGCGATTATAAGGAAGAACCACAGAAGTAGCGGTGAGCAGGGTCTTGCTCACCTTCTTTGTGTGTTAAAAGAAGGCCTTGAATAATAAACTAGGAGATGTGAAAGATGAACCAACAAACAGTGAATGTAATCGGAGCCGGACTTGCAGGAAGTGAAGCAGCATGGCAGCTTGCCAAACGGGGGATTCAAGTCAAATTGTATGAAATGCGGCCAGTTAAACAAACGCCTGCGCACCATACAGATAAATTTGCAGAGCTTGTCTGCAGCAATTCTCTTCGCTCTAATACACTTGCTAACGCTGTCGGTGTATTAAAGGAAGAAATGCGTGCGCTTGATTCAGCCATTATCGCTGCGGCTGACGAATGTTCGGTGCCTGCCGGGGGCGCTCTTGCAGTAGACCGTCATGAATTTGCCGCAAGTGTGACAAATCGGGTGAAAAATCATCCAAACGTAACCGTTATTAATGAAGAAGTGACTGAAATTCCTGAAGGCCCCACTATCATCGCAACGGGTCCGTTAACATCTGAATCGCTGTCTGCCCAGCTGAAGGAGTTGACTGGAGAGGACTATTTATATTTTTATGACGCAGCGGCGCCAATTGTAGAAAAAGACAGCCTTGATATGGATAAAGTGTACCTGAAATCCCGTTATGATAAAGGTGAAGCAGCATATTTGAACTGCCCGATGACAGAAGAAGAGTTTGACCGTTTTCATGAAGCATTAACATCAGCAGAAACAGTGCCGTTAAAAGAATTTGAAAAAGAGATTTTCTTTGAAGGCTGCATGCCGATTGAAATCATGGCAAAACGGGGTAAGAAAACAATGCTTTTCGGTCCGATGAAACCGGTTGGTCTAGAGCATCCTGTTACAGGAAAACGCCCTTATGCCGTCGTTCAGCTCAGACAGGATGATGCTGCGGGAACACTTTATAATATTGTAGGATTCCAGACTCATTTAAAATGGGGAGACCAAAAGGAAGTTCTCAAGTTGATTCCAGGACTTGAAAATGTAGAAATCGTCAGATATGGCGTGATGCACAGAAACACATTTATTAACTCTCCAAGCCTGTTAAAGCCGACTTATCAATTTAAAAACCGCAGTGATCTGTTCTTTGCAGGCCAAATGACGGGAGTAGAAGGATATGTGGAATCAGCTGCCTCAGGACTTGTAGCAGGCATTAATGCGGCGAAGCTTGTATTGGGAGAAGAGCTTGTGATCTTCCCTCAGGAAACAGCAATTGGCAGTATGGCACATTATATTACAACAACAAACCAGAAGAACTTCCAGCCGATGAATGCAAACTTTGGGCTTTTAAAAGAATTGCCAGTTAAAATTAAAAATAAAAAAGAACGAAATGAACAATACGCGAACCGTGCGATTGAAACAATTCAAACAATTTCGAAAACAATATAGGTATTGATTGCAACCTGAGCGCGATTTGTGATACCATTTAAAAGCCCTTCCTGGGGAGGTATTAGGCATGGAGAATGTTAAGAATTTCGTAAAGTTATTCGTTGAATATTTACAAATTGAAAAAAATTATTCACAATATACTATTGTGAATTATGTGGATTCAATTGAAGAATTCGAGACTTTCCTGCGCGTTCAAGGTATAAATGGATTTGAAGAAGCTGCATATCAAGATACTAGGATTTTTTTGACAGAAGCCTATGAAAAAGGTTTATCGAGAAGAACAATAAGCAAAAAGATATCTGCATTAAGAAGCTTTTATAAGTTTCTGATGCGGGAAAAGCTTATTGAAGAAAATCCGTTTCAGCTTGTTCATCTGCCAAAACAGGAGAAACGGATACCGAAGTTTCTATATCAAAAAGAGCTTGAGGAGCTGTTTGAAGTTTCAGATATAAGCCAGCCGGCCGGAATGAGGGATCAAGCGCTGTTAGAGCTGCTCTATGCCACCGGAATGAGGGTCAGTGAATGCTGTTCCATAACTATTAACGACGTTGATTTATTTATGGACACTGTGCTTGTTCACGGTAAAGGCAAGAAGCAGCGCTATATCCCCTTTGGGTCTTATGCCCGCGAAGCGTTGAAGGTATACATGAATAGCGGAAGACAGTGCTTGCTGATGAAGGCAAAAGAACCTCATGATCTATTATTCGTAAATCAAAGAGGCGGACCGCTTACAGCCCGTGGCATCAGACATATTTTAAGCGGGCTTGTTCAAAAAGCGTCAAGCACTTTACATATCCATCCGCATATGCTTCGACATACGTTCGCCACGCATCTGTTAAATGAAGGAGCGGATTTGAGAAGCGTTCAAGAACTGCTCGGGCATTCCAATCTGTCTTCTACACAGATATACACGCACGTTTCGAAGGAAATGTTGAGAAACACATATATGTCTCACCATCCAAGAGCATTTAAGAAAAATTAAAGGAGGCCCTTTATGTCATCTTTTCATGCGACCACAATATTTGCCGTACAGCATAAAGGACGAAGCGCTATGTCCGGAGACGGCCAAGTAACATTTGGTCAGGCTGTTGTCATGAAACACACGGCACGGAAAGTGAGAAAACTGTTTAACGGCAAAGTTCTTGCTGGCTTTGCGGGATCTGTTGCAGACGCTTTCACTTTATTCGAAAAGTTTGAAGCTAAGCTTGAAGAATATAACGGCAACTTAAAACGTGCGGCTGTTGAGCTTGCGAAGGAATGGCGCAGCGATAAAGTGCTAAGAAAGCTCGAAGCCATGCTGATTGTTATGAATCAGGATACTTTGCTTCTCGTATCGGGAACAGGCGAGGTGATCGAACCAGATGACGGCATTCTCGCGATTGGATCAGGAGGCAATTACGCTTTGGCAGCGGGAAGAGCATTGAAAAAGCATGCCGGTGAAAGCATGTCTGCAAGTGAGATTGCCAGAGCCGCGTTAGAAACAGCAGGCGAAATTTGTGTTTACACGAACGATCAAATCATACTGGAAGAGCTTGAATAGAAAGGACTTGAGGCGCATGGAAAAAAAACCGTTAACTCCTAGACAGATTGTAGATCGGTTAGACCAATATATTGTCGGTCAGCAAAATGCGAAAAAAGCTGTCGCCGTGGCATTAAGAAACCGCTATAGAAGAAGTCTTCTGGATGAAAAGCTGAAGGACGAGGTCGTTCCGAAAAACATTTTAATGATGGGTCCTACCGGCGTCGGGAAAACTGAAATTGCCAGACGAATCGCTAAGCTTTCAGGTGCGCCATTTATCAAAATTGAAGCTACTAAATTTACCGAAGTCGGCTATGTAGGCAGAGATGTTGAATCAATGGTCAGAGATCTTGTGGAGACTTCTGTTCGGCTTATAAAAGAAGAGAAAATGAATGAAGTAAAGGAACAGGCAGAAGAAAATGCAAACAAACGCATTGTTCGTCTGTTAGTTCCCGGGAAGAAAAAACAATCTGGCGTTAAAAATCCGTTTGAAATGTTTTTTGGAGGCAGCCAGCCGAATGGTGAAGATGAGGCGGAGAGCCAGGAAGAAGCAAACATCGAAGAAAAAAGAAAACGAATGGCGCATCAGCTGGCTTTAGGAGAGCTCGAAGACTACTATGTAACAGTAGAAGTCGAAGAGCAGCAGCCTTCTATGTTTGACATGCTGCAGGGCTCGGGTATGGAGCAGATGGGTATGAACATGCAGGATGCGCTGAGCGGATTAATGCCAAAGAAAAAGAAGCGGCGCAAAATGACAGTCAGAGAAGCCAGAAAAGTCCTGACGAATGAAGAAGCAAGCAAACTCATCGATATGGATGAAGTCGGCCAGGAAGCTGTTCAGAGAGCAGAAGAGAGCGGGATTATCTTTATTGATGAGATTGATAAAATCGCAAAGAACGGCGGTGCATCTTCTTCTGCCGATGTTTCAAGAGAAGGCGTTCAGCGGGATATCCTGCCGATTGTTGAGGGTTCAACCGTTGTCACAAAATATGGTTCTGTAAAAACAGACCATGTATTATTTATTGCAGCAGGAGCGTTTCATATGGCCAAACCGTCTGATTTGATTCCTGAGCTGCAGGGGCGTTTCCCAATTCGTGTAGAACTGAACAAACTCACGGTAGACGACTTCGTGAGAATTTTGGTTGAGCCGGATAATGCGCTGCTGAAACAATATCAGGCATTATTGCAGACAGAAGGTATATCTCTTGAATTTTCTGACGAAGCTATTCATAAGATTGCTGAAGTTGCTTATCATGTGAACCAGGACACAGATAATATCGGTGCGAGACGCCTTCATACAATACTTGAACGCCTATTAGAAGATTTGTCGTTTGAAGCTCCAGATGTAACGATGGAGAAAATAACGATTACACCACAGTATGTCGAAGAAAAGCTCGGAACGATAGCCAAAAACAAAGATTTAAGTCAATTTATATTGTGAAAAATTTAATATGAGGAATGTTTAGGAGGATTATTTATCATGGCTTTATTACAAAAAACAAGAATTATTAACTCCATGCTGCAAGCTGCGGCAGGGAAACCGGTAAACTTCAAGGAAATGGCGGAGACGCTGCGGGATGTAATTGATTCCAATATTTTCGTTGTAAGCCGCAGAGGGAAACTCCTTGGGTATTCTATTAACCAGCAAATTGAAAATGATCGTATGAAAAAAATGCTTGAGGATCGTCAATTCCCTGAAGAATATACGAAAAATCTGTTTAATGTCCCTGAAACATCTTCTAACTTGGATATTAATAGTGAATATACTGCTTTCCCTGTTGAGAACAGAGACCTGTTTCAAGCTGGTTTAACAACAATTGTGCCGATCATCGGAGGCGGGGAAAGATTAGGAACACTTATTCTTTCACGTTTACAAGATCAATTCAATGACGATGACTTAATTCTAGCTGAATACGGCGCAACAGTTGTCGGAATGGAAATCCTAAGAGAAAAAGCAGAAGAAATTGAAGAGGAAGCAAGAAGCAAAGCTGTCGTACAAATGGCTATCAGCTCGCTTTCTTACAGTGAGCTTGAAGCAATTGAGCACATTTTTGAGGAGCTTGACGGAAACGAAGGTCTTCTTGTTGCAAGTAAAATTGCTGACCGTGTCGGCATTACCCGTTCTGTTATTGTGAACGCACTCAGAAAGCTGGAGAGCGCCGGTGTTATCGAGTCTAGATCATTAGGAATGAAAGGTACTTATATCAAGGTACTAAACAACAAATTCCTAATTGAATTAGAAAATCTAAAATCTCATTAATCACAAAAAGAACCCTTTTTGAGGGTTCTTTTTTTATTTCAAATAAAGGAAATCAATAAGCTTTATTTCCTGGGTTGAAAGTCTTTCTATGTAATAATTTTAATAAATTTTGCATTTTTCTTCAAAAAGTTTCAAAAATGCCGAAAAGAAAGGAGAAAAAACAGAAATTCTGCTATTTTCAGGCTTATATCAAGGTGAGAAATGTAGTTCTAACAATCTAGGACTTTATACCTAGTTACAAAATAGATAATTGTGAGGACATTTTTTTACACGAACTTCATAGACTTTATGCCTGTTATTTCTTACAATAAGCATATAGTTTTACAATTCTCGACAAGGATATTGAGGGTGAAAAAAACTGAAATGGAGGTAAGTGGATTTGAGCTTATTTTCTGGAACGATACAAAATCTTGAAAATGCCTTGAGCAGAGCGGATATTAAGCAAAAAGTCATAACTAATAATATCGCCAATATAGATACACCGAACTATAAGGCGAAAAAAGTCTCTTTCCAAAATTTATTAGATCAAGAATCCTCGCGTCTTGAAGCGATAAAAACAGACTATCGTCATGTTGATTTTTCTGATACTGATTCGAATTATTCAATTGTTGCGAGCGGAGATACATCGTATCAGCAAAACGGAAACAATGTTGATGTTGACAAAGAGATGACAGAATTGGCGCAAAATCAAATCAACTATCAAGCTTTGGTTGAAAGAATGAACGGTAAATTTAATTCGCTGAAGACCGTATTAACAGGAGGAAAATGATGACAGCTTTTCATAGCTTAAATGTTTCAGCATCGGCTTTAACAGCTCAGCGAGTCAGAATGGACGTTGTATCATCTAACTTAGCAAATATGGATACGACAAGAGCTAAGCAGGTGAATGGAGAGTGGGTGCCTTACAGAAGAAAAATGGTCTCCCTTCAGTCAAAAGGTGAATCGTTCTCTTCCATTCTCAATTCTCAAATGAGCGGAAGCGGTAGTGCTGGAAACGGTGTGAAGGTTTCAAAAATTACAGAGGATGATTCGGATTTTAATCTTGTCTATGATCCGACAGACCCTGATGCAAACGCTGATGGATATGTACAAAAGCCTAATGTTGATCCATTAAAGGAAATGGTTGATCTTGTCAGCAGCACCAGATCATATGAGGCGAATGTCACGGCGATGAATGCCACAAAGGGAATGCTGATGAAGGCGTTAGAAATCGGAAAGTAGGTGAATGAATGTGATTAATGCAATTTCTCCTTTTCAGGTTCAAAATACTCAAAACACTCAAAATGCAACAAATCAAGTAAACAATAGCCAAAAAACAGATTCTTCAAATCAAACAAGCTTTTCGGAGCTTTTAAAAAACTCTATTAGTTCGTTAAATGAGTCCCAAGTAGCTTCTGACAACATGACTAATGCCTTGGCTGCAGGAAAAGATGTAAATCTTGATGAGGTCATGATCGCCGCTCAAAAAGCTAGCATCTCTCTAACTGCAGCAACAGAGTTCCGCAATAAAGCTGTGGAAGCTTATCAGGAGATTATGAGAATGCAAATGTAGGGGGTCTGACGATTTAGAGAAAGAGTGGAATGACCGGGGGTTAACATGAATCGTACTCTAATGCAAATGAAAAACAAAACGAGTGAGTTTTGGAAAAATAGATCTAAATTACAAAAGATTTTAATGGTTAGTGCTTTAGCGGCAATTATTATTATTGGAATTATTATTAGTGTTTTTGCTTCAAATTCTAAAATGGCGCCGCTGTACAAAGATTTGTCTGCCGAAGAAGCAGGACAAATCAAAGAAGAATTGGATGCAAAAAAAGTGCCAAACGAACTTTCGAATGGCGGTACAGTGATTAGTGTTCCGGAGGATCAGGTTGATTCTTTGAAAGTGCAGATGGCTGCAGAAGGACTTCCTAAAACCGGATCAATTGATTATTCATTTTTTGGACAGAATGCCGGCTTTGGTTTGACAGACAATGAGTTTGATATGGTGAAAGTAAAAGCTACACAGACAGAACTGTCAAACTTGATCAATGAAATGGACGGTATTAAAAGTTCAAAAGTAATGATTAATCTCCCGAAAGACGCGGTGTTTGTCGGTGAAGAGCAATCTGCAGCATCTGCATCAATCGTTTTGCAGATTCAACCGGGTTATACACTTGATCAAAGCCAGATCAACGGATTATATCATCTGGTATCTAAAAGCGTGCCGAACCTAAAAGAAGATAACATCGTCATCATGGATCAAAATTCTACATACTACGATAAATCAGACAGTGATGCAGGGTCCTACGCGGATAGTTATTCTTCTCAGCAAGGAATTAAGTCTCAAGTTGAAAAAGACATTCAAAAACATGTACAGTCACTTCTTGGTACGATGATGGGCCAAGATAAAGTCGTTGTCTCCGTTACAGCAGACATTGATTTCACAAAAGAAAATCGGACAGAAGACATTGTCGAACCTGTGGATAAAGAAAACATGGAAGGCATTGCAGTCAGCGCTGAAAAGGTATCTGAAACATATCAGGGCGACGGTGCAGCCAACGGCGGAACTGCCGGAACCGGCGAGGAAGATGTAACAAATTATAAGGCTGACGGTGAAAATACCGAAAGCGGAAACTACGAAAAAAACAGCAACAAAATCAATTACGAGGTTAACCGAATTCATAAAGAAATCGCTGAAAGTCCTTATAAGGTCAGAGATTTAGGGATTCAAGTAATGGTAGAGCCGCCTGATGCCAAAAACACAGCGTCGCTATCAACTGAAAGACAGGATGATATACAAAAAATCCTTTCAACTGTAGTCAGAACATCTTTGGATAAAGATGAAACGCAAAACCAGAATTTATCTGATGCTGATATCAATAATAAGATTGTTGTCTCCGTTCAGCCATTCGACGGCAAAGTCAATTTGGATACAAATACGGAAAAATCCTCAGGTATCCCGCTGTGGGCATATATTGTAGGCGGTGTTTTAATCGCAGCGATCATTGTTCTGATCATTATGCTTATCAGAAAGAAACGGGCGCAAGAGGATGAATTTGAGGAATATGAGTATGAGGTTCCTCAAGAACCAATCAATTTGCCTGATATCAACGAAGAGGAAAATGAAACAGCGGAATCAGTCAGACGAAAACAGCTTGAAAAGATGGCGAAAGACAAGCCGGAAGATTTTGCAAAACTGCTGAGAAGCTGGCTGGCCGAGGATTAGGAGGAATTAGAAATGGCGAGACGTGATCAAGATAAGCTTACAGGAAAACAAAAAGCAGCCATTCTCATGATTTCCTTGGGGTTAGATGTGTCAGCTTCTGTCTATAAGCACTTAACCGATGAAGAAATTGAAAGGCTTACTCTGGAAATATCAGGTGTTCGAAGCGTCGATCATCAAAAAAAGGATGAAATCATAGAAGAATTTCATAATATAGCCATTGCGCAAGATTATATTTCTCAAGGCGGTTTAAGCTATGCAAGACAAGTTCTGGAAAAGGCGCTTGGAGAGGATAAGGCGGAGAACATTCTAAACAGGCTGACTTCTTCTTTGCAGGTTAAACCATTTGATTTTGCCAGAAAAGCGGAGCCAGAACAAATTTTGAATTTTATCCAGCAAGAGCATCCGCAGACGATGGCGTTAATCTTGTCTTATTTAGATCCAGTGCAGGCCGGGCAAATTTTATCCGAGCTGAACCCTGAAGTGCAGGCTGAGGTTGCGAGAAGAATCGCGGTCATGGATAGAACGTCTCCAGAAATAATTAACGAGGTAGAACGGATTCTGGAACAAAAATTATCTTCTGCATTTACTCAGGATTATACACAAACAGGCGGAATTGAAGCTGTTGTGGAAGTGTTAAACGGGGTAGACAGAGGGACAGAGAAGACGATCTTGGATTCATTGGAAATTCAGGATCCCGATCTTGCTGAAGAGATTAAAAAGCGGATGTTTGTCTTCGAAGATATTGTCACACTTGATAACCGTGCAATTCAGAGAGTCATTCGCGATGTTGAGAACGACGATTTGCTCCTTTCATTAAAGGTTGCAAGCGAGGAAGTCAAAGAAATTGTGTTCAACAATATGTCACAGCGTATGGTTGAAACCTTCAAAGAAGAAATGGAATTTATGGGCCCTGTACGCTTGAAAGATGTAGAAGAAGCACAATCGAGAATTGTAAGCATCGTCAGAAAGCTTGAAGAAGCCGGTGAAATTGTGATAGCAAGAGGCGGAGGGGATGATATTATTGTCTAATATCATTAAACAAGAATCATCTATTTCTCCACAAAAGGAAAAAAGAAAACTTTCTATACAAGAGGTGCGTATTGATCATTCTCACCTTTTGCAGGCTGAAGAGAACCCGGAGGCGCTTATGGCCCGAGTGAAAGAGGAAGCTGACCGGATTTCTGAGCAGGCAAACAGTCATATAGAAAATATTCGCCGTCAAATTGAGCAGGAGAAAAACGATTGGGCGGCTGAAAAACAGAAGCTTATTGAAGAAGCAAAAACCGAGGGCTTTGAACAAGGAGTAGCGCTGGGCAAAGCTGAGGCAATGAAACAGTATGCCGAACTGATCGGCCAAGCAAACAGTATAACTGAAATGTCCAGAAAAGCTGTTGAGGACAAGCTTGAAGACGCTAATGAAGAAATCGTTGAGCTTGCCGTTGCCCTAGCAAAAAAAGTTTGGCAGCAAAAGTCTGATGATAAAGAGGCTTTCCTCCTGCTTGTACAACAGGTTATAAACGAAGTGAAGGAATATGACGATATATCAATTTATGTTGATCCATATTACTATGAGACAATCTTTCAGCAAAAAGATGAAATCCAGCAGCTTCTTTATAAAGAATGCCGGCTTGGCATATATGCTGATGAAAAAGCTCAAAAAGGAACCTGTTATATTGAAACTCCTTTTGGCAGGGTAGATGCGAGTGTTGACACACAATTGATGCAATTGAAAGATAAACTTCTGACAGCGCTGGAAGCAGGTGCAGCTGAATGAAGACACAGAGTCTGATAGATTGTATAGAAATGACAGACTCGTATAAACGGTACGGAAAAGTCAAGCGGGTAATCGGCCTGATGATTGAATCAAAAGGGCCAGCAAGCTCAATTGGCGACGTGTGCCTGATTTATGCAAAAGGACAATCTGGGAAAGTCATTAAAGCTGAGGTAGTCGGCTTCCAGGAAGAAAATATTTTGCTTATGCCTTATTTAGAGGCTGCGAGCATTGCACCTGGCAGCATTGTAGAAGCTACTGGGGAATCACTTCGGGTTAAAGTTGGAACCGGACTGATCGGACAAGTCATCGATGCTTTTGGAGAACCGCTTGACGGAAAGCTTCTGCCGAAAGGGCTTTCGCCTGTATCAACGGAGCAATCACCGCCCAACCCGATGAAACGGCCGCCTATCCGTGAAAAGATGGGTGTTGGAGTCAGATCAATTGACAGCTTGCTGACAGTCGGTAAAGGCCAGCGGATTGGAATTTTTGCAGGAAGCGGTGTCGGAAAAAGCACCTTAATGGGGATGATCGCCAAGCAGACAGAGGCTGACTTAAACGTCATTGCACTTGTCGGAGAACGCGGACGAGAGGTTCGGGAGTTTATTGAAAAAGATCTGGGGAAAGAGGGGCTGAAACGATCGATTGTAGTCGTTGCCACCTCAGACCAGCCAGCATTAATGAGATTGAAAGCGGCATATACAGCGACTGCCATTGCCGAGTATTTCCGAGATAAAGGCCAAAATGTCATGTTTATGATGGATTCTGTTACAAGGGTGGCAATGGCGCAGCGAGAGATTGGACTGGCTGCAGGAGAGCCTCCAACGACAAAAGGTTATACACCTTCAGTGTTCGCTATTTTACCTCGTTTACTAGAACGAACAGGTGCAAACGAGCATGGAACCATTACGGCATTTTATACAGTGTTGGTAGATGGGGATGACATGAATGAGCCGATTGCCGATACCGTACGCGGAATTTTAGACGGACATATTGTGTTGGACAGGGCGCTTGCCAATAAAGGCCAGTTTCCTGCAGTTAACGTACTAAAAAGCATCAGCAGGGTGATGTCAAACATTTCAACAAAACAGCATCTGGATGCGGCCAATAAATTCCGTGAGCTTTTATCGACATATCAAAATTCGGAAGATCTCATTAATATCGGAGCTTACAAAAGAGGATCATCCAGAGAAATTGATGAAGCGATACAATTTTATCCGCAGCTTATTCAATTTTTAAAGCAGGGAACAGACGAACCGGCTTTATTGGAAGAAAGCATTGCTGTATTAACTAGTTTGACAGGAAATGAGGAATAAACGTGGCTTATCAATTTAGATTCCAAAAGCTGCTGGAACTAAAAGAAAATGAAAAAGACCAATCCTTATCCGAGTATCAGCAATCAGTTTCTGAATTTGAAAACGTTGCTGAAAAATTATATGAGAATATGAGCAAAAAAGAATTGCTGGAACAAAATAAGGAAAAGAAATTAAAAAGCGGCATGAGTGTACAAGAAATGAGGCACTACCAACAATTTGTCTCAAATCTTGATAATACGATCTATCACTATCAAAAGCTTGTCATTATGAAAAGAAATCAAATGAATCAAAAACAAGAAATTTTGACAGAGAAAAACATTGAAGTGAAAAAGTTTGAAAAAATGCGTGAAAAACAGTTTAAAATGTTTGCTCTTGAAGATAAAGCTGCAGAAATGAAAGAAATGGACGATATTTCGATTAAGCAGTTTATGATTCAAGGCCATTAGGAGCGAATGTAATGTCCGGCAAAAAGAAAGAATCAGGTAAGTTCCGTTCGGTTTTGCTTATCATTATCCTCCCGCTGATGTTTCTATTAATCGCAGGGGGGATTGTTCTTTGGGCTGCTGGTATCAATGTCTTAAAGCCGATACAGGATGCTGCGGCAAAAACGCCGGTTCTTAAAGAATTGGTCCCTGAAACCGAAAATAAAAAAGGCACAGCATCAAGTAAGGATAGCAGTAATACGGCAGCTCTGGAAAAGACCATTAAGGATCAAAAAAGTGAAATCAGTATATTGAATAAAGATTTAGAAACAAGTAAATCAGAAATCGACAGGCTCAATCAAAAGATCCGTTCACTTGAAAAGACGGCTGAGAATCAAAAAAAGTCATCAGAAGATCATACTGAAGGATCAGCAGACTCGAAAGCTTCTTCTGAAAATGACAAAGTGATCAGTGTGTACAAAAGCATGGACAGCGGAAAGGCTGCTAAAATTATTGCCCAATTAAAGGAGCAAGAAGCACTGAAAATATTGAATGGCCTAAGCAAAAAGCAGCTTGCTGACATATTGGCGAAAATGACTCCTGAGCAAGCAGCAACCTATACAGAAAAAATTGCTGCCAGCCAAGAATAGGGGGAATGAAAGGTGAAGCTGCTTGAATTAGCCGGACCTTTGCTGCAAACCACAACGGGTTCTGCCGCTAAAAACATGAAAAGTAGCCAGGGGGTTTTTCAAAACTGGCTTATGTCTGAGGCTGGATTGAAGGAACTTTCAGAACAAGGAAAGGGAACTTCTAATTCCGAAGATCAGCTTTTAGCAGATGCGCTTAAAAAGATCGGTGAATGGCTAAATGCAAGTCCTGAAGATCAAGACAAACAAAATGCGGATCTTTTGCAAACATTAAGCAAACTGACAGGGAAGCAATTGGATGCGAATGCTCTGCAAATGTTGCAAAATCTTTTGCAAGCAGTTGAATCAAAAATGTCAGGCGGGACGGATCAATTGCTCACAGAAACGGAGAAAATCTTTTCAGAAGCTAAAACGGCTCTGAGTGCCAATGATTCTGCTTCTGACATTAATGGAGGACTGAAGTCGGATACAGAGCAATCAAATCAGGAAAATGAAGTATCCGAAGCTGCTAAAGAACTTTTCTATATCCAGATGTTCATTAGCCAGCTCGTAGAAGGGAATAAGTTGACTGATCGCGGGAATGGCAATGAAGCTCATGCCATTTATCAAAATGGAGATCAATTCCTTTCTGCATTAGAAAAGAAGGGTGTATCTCAACAACTAATTCAGGATCTTAAACAGCAAATGTTCACCAAAGATGAGTCAAGTTCAAAACTTTATTCGATGACAGCGTCAGAGCTGAAAAGTTTTCAAAGCTTAATGGATCAAATGTCTATGCTCCCTCAAAAAGGGACCAAAGAATGGAGTTTAGCTGAAAGCCAGCTGAAAGCTTTCTTGTTATCGAAATCATCCGAATCATCACAAGACTTTGGGAAGCGTGTTCTCACACCGCTATCGCAGAGTTCATCCAGCAAAAATGCATCGGATGTTTCTGGAAGTATTCAGCCTGTAGATAGTAAATCAGGACTCCAAATGCTGTTTTCGGGGTATCGGGGCATAGGAGGAGTTCAAACACTTGATCTGCAGCAGATGTCATCTGATATACCAAATGCCGAAACAAAAACGGTGGCTGATCAAGTAATTAATGCGTGGAAGCAGATGAAATATACGCCTTTCGGCAGATCGACGGGAAGTTTCACTATTCGGCTGAACCCTGAACATTTAGGATTTGTCACAATCAAGCTGACAAATGAAAATGGAATGTTTCAGAGTAAAATCATAGCATCTAGCCAATCAGCAAAAGAATTGCTTGAACAGCATCTTCCTCAGCTGAAGCAATCATTGCCGAATATGGCCGTCCAAATTGACCGTTTTACTCTTCCGGTCCAAAGCGGGGATCAGCCGATATACGGCCAGCTTGCTGATGAACAGAAACAGCAGCAAGAGGGGCAGAGACAGCAAAGACAGAAAAAGCAATCAAATGATTTTGGCGATCTGCTCGATGAAGTGTCGATGGTTGAAATGGAGGAAGAAGAATGACTTCTATAAGTTCAGAATATAAACTGCCTGAAAAAACGAACACTGTGTCGACGAACAACAGCAGCTTGGGGAAAGACGAGTTTTTAAAAATATTAATGACTCAAGTTCAAAACCAAGATCCGCTTAACCCGGTTGACGATAAAGAATTTATCAGCCAGATGGCGACTTTTTCAAGCTTGGAGCAAATGATGAATCTGAATACGACAATGACTCAATTCGTTGAAAACCAAGATCCGTTTACAACGTATGTTGATTGGATGGGAAAAGAAGTATCTTGGACTGATGGTAAAAGTGCAACAGATAAAACAGGCACAGTAAGCTCTGTTAAACATTTTAAAGGAAATTATTATCTCGTTCTTGATGATGGGACCGAGATCAGTCCTGCGAATGTCATGTCTGTGGGACAATCATCTAAATAAAAACATCTGGGGGAATATATTATGTTACGTTCACTTTATTCTGGAATCAGCGGTATGAAAAACTTTCAAACAAAGCTTGACGTAATCGGCAATAACATTGCCAACGTAAATACAGTAGGATTCAAAAAGAGCCGGGTTACCTTTAAAGATATGGTAAGCCAAACGATTGCCGGCGGTTCTGCTGCTGGTGCAACAATCGGCGGAACAAACTCTAAGCAAATCGGTTTAGGTTCATCATCTGGCACAATTGATACAATTCATTCAACAAGCGCGACACAAAGCACAGGAAGAACACTTGATTTAGCAATTGACGGCGACGGTTACTTCCGAATTGATACAGGTGACGGGACAGCTTATACAAGAGCAGGGAACTTCTATTTAGATAATACCGGAACATTGGTTACAGGTGATGGCTACCATGTACTAAATATGAATGGCGGAACAATTAAAATTCCTACTGATGCACAAAGTTTCACTATCGGTTCTGATGGCAAGGTATCGATCGTTGATGCCGGTGGTCAATCACAAGACGGCGGACAAATCGGGATTGTGACTTTTGCCAACAGTGACGGATTGGATAAAATCGGGAGCAACTTATACCGTGAATCTTTAAACTCTGGTACGGCCAGTGCAGCGAACCAGCCCGGTGATGGCGGAACAGGTTCCCTTAAAGTAGGATTTCTCGAAATGTCTAACGTCGATTTAACTGACGAATTTACTGAAATGATCGTAGCCCAGCGCGGATTCCAATCAAACTCAAAAATTATTACAACATCTGATGAAATCCTTCAAGAACTGGTTAACCTTAAACGTTAAGGAGGGAGGGGAGGCGAGTAATCGCTTCTCCGCTGTTTTATGATTAAAGTAACCCGTTTGAACGGGCAGCCCTTTACACTGAATGCGCTATTTATTGAACAGATTGAATGTTTTCCGGATACTACAATTACTCTGTCAAATGGTAAGAAGTTTGTAGTAAAAGAAGATGAAGAAGCTGTTCTGGAAAAGATCGCAGCTTTCTACCGAAAAATACAAATATTTGCAATGGATCAAGGAATAGAGGAACCGGAATGAAGAAAAAGTTAATGATCATATTACTAATTATCCTTATCGTAATTGGTGCTCTCGGGGCGGCGGCTTATTTTGTTTTAGGCGGAAAGTCCGAAAAAAGTGAAGCGAAAAAAAGTATTGATGAAATCGTTGCGTCTTCTGTTGATGTAGAAGAGATCACAACAAATTTAAAGTCTGATAACATTATCCGTCTTGCTATTAAACTTGAAACCGATTCTGATAAATCAAAAGAAGAACTTGAGAAACGTGATTTCCAAGTGAAAGACGCTGTTATATCACTGCTGGCTGATACGAATGCTGATCAGATTGAGGGAGACAAGGGAAAAGAAACCTTTAAGAAGGAACTAAAAGATAAAATAAATAGCTACCTCCAAGAAGGAAAAGTAGAAAAAGTGTATATTACCTCCTTTAATCTGCAATAAAGCATAATTTGACAGAATACGGAGGTGAGGAAAATGTCAGGAGAAGTTCTCTCCCAAAATGAAATAGATGCACTGCTTTCTGCAATATCAACTGGTGAAATGGACGCTGAAGAGCTGAAAAAAGAAGAAAAAGAGAAGAAAGTCAAGGTTTATGATTTCAAACGTGCGCTGCGGTTTTCTAAGGATCAGATTCGCAGTTTAACGAGAATTCATGACAATTTTGCAAGACTTCTTACCACTCATTTTTCTGCTCAGCTCAGAACCTATATTCACATATCTGTCAGTTCTGTTGATCAGGTTCCGTATGAGGAATTTATCAGATCGATTCCAAACATGACGATTCTGAATCTATTTGATGTTCATCCGATGGAAGGAAGAATTATGATGGAGGTCAACCCCACGATAGCTTATACGATGATGGATCGAGTCATGGGCGGGATTGGAATCAGTCATAACAAGGTTGACAGTTTGACAGAAATTGAAACAAAAATCATTTCTAATTTATTTGAAAATGCACTGGGTAATTATAAAGAAGCTTGGCAGTCAATTGCTGATATTGAACCGGAAATGACTGAGTTTGAAGTGAATCCGCAATTTGTTCAGATGGTATCTCCTAATGAAACAGTCGTGGTGATCTCGCTCAATACTCAAATTGGTGAAATCAGCGGTGTCATTAATCTCTGTATCCCGCATATTGTACTCGAGCCGCTCATACCGAAGCTTTCAGTCCACTATTGGATGCAATCAGACCGAAATGAGCCAAAGCCTGAGGAAACAAAGTCGCTTGAAAAACGTATCATGACAGCACAAATACCTGTCGTGGCCGAGCTCGGCACATCTGAACTGACGATAGAAGAGTTTTTAAGTTTAGAAGTCGGAGACTGCATAACTTTGGACAAATCAGTCACGGATCCTCTTACTGTATTGGTCGGAGATAAGCCGAAATTTTTAGGACAAGCCGGCCGGGTGAATCGAAAACAGGCAGTGCAAATTTTAGATCACGACATAAGAGGTGAACAAGATGGAGAATAATAGATTATCTCAAGATGAGATTGACGCGCTTCTTAACGGTACTGGCAGCACGCTTGATGAGCCAGAGGTTCCGGAAGTAGATGACTTATCGGAAATGGAGCGTGATGCGATCGGTGAAATCGGTAATATTTCATTCGGCAGTTCTGCGACAGCACTGTCAACGCTTTTAAATCAAAAGGTCGATATTACGACTCCAAGCGTAACGGTCATTCCAAGAAGTAAAATCAGCGATGCGTTTCCTGAACCGTATGTAGCGATTGAAGTGAATTATACGGAGGGCTTCAGCGGAAGCAACCTGTTAGTCGTGGAACAAAGTGACGCGGCGATCATTGCTGACTTAATGATCGGGGGAGACGGAAAAGGTGCGGACCCTTCACTGGGTGAAATCCATTTAAGTGCGGTTCAAGAAGCAATGAACCAAATGATGGGATCGGCTGCCACATCAATGTCTACTGTATTCAGTAAAAAAATTGATATTTCACCTCCTCGGGTTGAATTGCTGGATGTTACTGAAGAAAAGGGTACAGACCGTATTCCTGATGATGAAATGCTGGTGAAAGTTTCTTTCAACTTAAAGGTGGGAGAATTAATAGACTCCAGCATTATGCAGCTTTACCCATTGACATTTGCGAAAGATTTAATTTCAAGCCTTATGAACTCAGAAAGTGCAGAGGAAGAAGAAACGGTGCAGCCTGAAGTTACATACGAACAGCCGAAAGAGCCTGTGACGCCAGAGCCGCGTATTGAACCGAAGCAACAGCAGCAGCCGCCAAAAAGGCAGGGAACAGCAAAAAAAGCAGCGCCAGTTCAGGTTTCACCGGTGGAATTTTCCGCGTTTGATCCAAACGAAGCTGTACAAGCCCCTATTCATAATCTGGATATGCTTTTGGATATCCCGCTTTCGATTACTGTTGAGCTTGGCAGAACGAAGAGAAGCGTAAAAGAGATTTTAGAGCTTTCTGCCGGAAGTATTATCGAGCTTGATAAATTAGCCGGTGAGCCTGTAGATATTTTAGTTAATCAGCGTATCGTTGCCAAAGGCGAGGTCGTTGTCATTGAAGAAAACTTCGGAGTAAGAGTCACTGACATTTTAAGCCAGGCAGAGCGCATTAATAATTTAAAATAACGAAACACAAGGAGAGAGATAGATTATGGCACATAGAATTTTAATTGTAGATGACGCAGCATTTATGCGAATGATGATTAAAGATATTTTGGTTAAAAATGGTTTTGAAGTTGTGGCGGAAGCTGAAAATGGAGCACAAGCGGTAGAGAAATATAAAGAGCATTCACCTGACCTTGTTACTATGGATATCACGATGCCAGAAATGGATGGTATTACAGCATTAAAAGAAATTAAACAAATTGATGCGCAGGCAAGAATCATCATGTGTTCTGCTATGGGACAGCAATCAATGGTTATTGATGCCATTCAGGCCGGCGCTAAGGATTTCATTGTGAAACCTTTCCAGGCTGACCGTGTGCTTGAAGCAATCAACAAAACATTAAGTTAAAGGGTGTACGACTGTTGAAAAAGAGTCAATATTTTATCGTTTTTATTTGTTTTTTCGTTTTATTCAGTGTACATCCGATTGCTGCTGCCGCGGCAGACTCTGATAATTCAACTGTAAACGAATGGTTTCAAAAAAAAGATGAAAAAAATGCAGATAAGTCAGAGCAAAAGAAAGAAAAAACAACAAAAACTGCTGATGAGACGGAGGGAGCGGCTGCTCCTTCTGTCTCAGCTTTTGATTTTGTAAAGATGATTTTCGCTTTACTGTTTGTTATCGTGCTGATTTACGGGCTGGTTAAGCTCATGAACAAAAGAAATCGGCTTCTAAAGCCTTTTCAATATGTTGAAAATATTGGCGGCACATCGGTCGGCCAGAACAGATCCATACAATTGATCAAGGTCGGGAAAAGTGTGCTCGTCGTCGGTGTAGGAGAGACGATCCAGCTGCTGAAAGAAATTGAGGATGAAAAAGAGATTGAAGTCATTCTCAGTCAGCATGAAGAGGCAATGTCAAGCAAAATAGAGTGGCAAAAGTTTGTGAAGCCGCATAAGAGTTCTGAACATCAGCCGCAGCAAAAACTGCCTTCATTTTCAAAAGCATTAAAAGAGCAACTTGAAGAGTTAAAACAAAACCGTTCTGAAGGAAAGAAGAAAGGCCCACGTCATCATGAATGAGTTTATAAATATTTTCAGTTCAAGCGATCCGGAAAACGTAAGTTCGACTGTTAAATTACTATTATTGTTAACTGTATTTTCAGTGGCGCCTGGAATATTGATTCTTATGACTTGTTTTACTCGCATCGTCATTGTTCTGTCATTTGTCAGAACTTCACTTGCGACGCAATCTATGCCCCCAAACCAGGTTCTTATCGGGCTTGCGCTGTTTTTAACATTTTTTATTATGGCTCCTACTTTTTCAGAAATTAATAAAGAAGCGCTGACCCCATTAATGGACAACAAAATCAGCTTGGATGAAGCGTATACGAAAGCTGAGGAACCGATTAAAGAATTTATGAGTAAACACACAAGGCAGAAGGATCTGGCGCTGTTTATGAATTACGCGAAAATGGATAAACCTGAATCATTAAAGGATATTCCGCTAACAACAATGGTTCCGGCTTTTGCCATATCGGAGCTTAAAACAGCATTTCAAATAGGTTTTATGATTTTTATCCCTTTTTTAATTATAGATATGGTAGTGGCGAGCGTCTTGATGTCAATGGGAATGATGATGCTGCCTCCAGTTATGATTTCTCTGCCCTTTAAAATATTACTTTTTGTTTTGGTAGACGGCTGGTATTTAATTGTGAAATCTTTGCTTCAGAGCTTTTAGGGTAGGTGCTAAACGTGAGTTCAGAATTTGTAATTTCTATGGCGGAAAAAGCCGTATACGTAACGCTGATGATCAGCGGGCCATTATTGGCTATTGCTTTACTGGTCGGTTTAATTGTCAGCATATTTCAGGCGACAACTCAAATCCAGGAACAGACTTTGGCGTTTATTCCGAAAATCGTGGCGGTTCTCCTGGCTCTCATTTTTTTTGGTCCGTGGATGCTGTCGACGATTCTTTCATTTACAACAGAGCTGTTTTCTAATTTAAATCGTTTTGCAGGGTAATGTAGAGATGAATTCAATTATTGACTTATTTCCTGCTTTTTTATTGGTTTTTATTAGAATCTCTGCTTTTTTTGTAACAATTCCGCTATTTGGACATCGAAATGTGCCAGCTGTTCATCGCATAGGATTTGCTTTTTTTCTTGCGGTCATTTGTTTCAGCACCATTGATAAACCGCCCTCTTTGGAGATAGATGAGCACTATATGCTCTTGGCGTTTAAAGAAGCTTTGGTCGGCCTATGTCTGGGTTTAATTGCTTATATGATGATTGCCGCAGTGCAGATTGCCGGCTCGTTTATTGATTTTCAAATGGGGTTTTCAATAGCAAACGTTATTGATCCGCAAACCGGTGCACAAAGTCCGTTGATTGGCCAGTTTATCTATACGATGGCACTTTTGTTTATGCTGAGTGTCAATGCCCACCATTTGCTGCTGGACGGTATTTACTACAGCTTTCAGTATATTTCAGTTGATCAGGCATTTCCGAATTTCGGCGATGAAAAGTTTGCCTATTTTATCGCGAAAAGCTTTAATGCAATGTTTATTATCGCTTTTCAAATGTCAGCGCCGGTTGTGGCCAGTTTGTTTTTAGTTGATTTAGCATTAGGTATCGTGGCTCGAACTGTTCCGCAGTTAAATGTATTTGTGGTCGGTCTGCCTTTAAAGATCGCTGTCAGTTTCATCATGCTCATTGTATGTATGTCCGTTATCTTCGTCGTTGTCCGGAATGTTTTCAGCTTAACGATTGAAACGATGCGGAATCTTTTAGCATTGGTCGGTGTTTCTTAATGAAGCTTAGAGTTGACCTGCAGTTTTTTGCGGGAGAGAAGACAGAAAAAGCCACTCCGAAAAAACGGAAGGATACGCGAAAAAAAGGGCAAGTAGCCAAAAGCTCGGATGTCAATACCGCCGTTTCTTTACTGGTAATATTCCTTTCGCTTATTGCAATTGGTCCGTATATGAGAGACAGGCTGCTGTCATTCATAGAAACATTTTATACCGAATCGCTCACAATGAAGCTCTCAGAATCAAATGTGCATACATTGTTTGTCAGCTTATTAAAGGATATGGGCATGATACTCGCACCGATCTTGCTTGTTGCTCTTGTTGCAGGAGTCGTAAGCAACTATATGCAGGTTGGGTTCTTATTTTCTGCTGAAGTGATACAGCCTAAGCTTGAAAAACTGGATCCGATCAAAGGCTTTAAACGAATATACAGTATGAGGGCGATTGTAGAGCTGATTAAATCAATTTTGAAAATCGTAGTCGTCGGTTTTGCGGCTTTTGCTGTGCTTTGGCTGCATTATGGAGAAATTCTCCGGCTTCCTCTCCTGACACCCGAAGAGGCACTTTCTTTCGTTTCAAAACTCACTTTGTGGATGGGACTAAGCGGTGCAGGTGCATTGTTGATTCTTGCGGGTCTCGACTATTTATATCAGAGATTTGACTATGAGAAAAATATCAAAATGTCAAAACAAGATATAAAAGATGAGTACAAAAAATCTGAAGGAGACCCGATTATCAAGTCTAAAATTAAACAAAGACAGCGGGAAATGGCGATGAGGCGGATGATGCAGGAAGTTCCAAAAGCAGATGTCATTATCACAAACCCGACTCACTATGCGATTGCTTTGAAATATGATGAAGAAAAAATGGACGCACCTTATATTGTTGCAAAAGGCGTCGATCACCTTGCGTTAAAAATCAGGAAAATTGCTAAAGAGCATGATGTCATGATGGTAGAAAACAGACCGCTTGCCCGTGCGTTATATGATCAGGTGGAAATTGACCAGGCAGTGCCGGAAGAATTTTTTAAAGCTTTAGCAGAAATTCTGGCTTACGTATATAAAACAAAACAAAAAGTATATTGAATTTTTCGATTTAAAAGGAGAGAAAAAACAGCATGTCAACAAGAGATTTATCCGTTTTAATAAGTGTTGTCCTCATTGTGGCGATGCTGGTGATTCCATTTCCTCCATGGCTGTTAAGTATTTTGATCATTATTAATATTTCTCTTGCGTTGATCGTGCTTCTCACCACAATGAATATGCAGGAAGCGCTTCAGTTTTCGATTTTTCCGTCACTGTTGCTGCTTTTGACCCTATTTCGTTTGGGCTTGAACGTCTCAACTACCCGTTCAATTCTTTCACACGGTGAAGGAGGGAAAGTCGTCGAGACTTTCGGAAATTTCGTTGTCGGCGGAAATGTATTAGTTGGACTCGTTGTATTTATCATCCTTATTATTATTCAGTTTATCGTCATTACAAAAGGTGCTGAACGTGTTTCCGAGGTTGCAGCAAGGTTTACGCTGGACGCAATGCCGGGGAAGCAGATGAGTATTGATGCTGATTTAAACGCAGGGATGATTACCGAACAGGAAGCGAAGCATCGCCGCGAAAAAGTGGCAAGAGAAGCAGACTTTTATGGAGCAATGGACGGTGCCAGTAAATTTGTAAAAGGTGACGCCATTGCCGGAATCATCATTGTGATGATCAATATTATTTTCGGAATCGTGATCGGAATGCTTCAGCAGGGCATGTCCATTCAAGAGGCTGCTTCACACTTTACGATGCTGACTGTAGGGGATGGAATTGTTTCGCAAATCCCGGCACTGTTAATTTCTACGGCTACGGGTATTGTGGTCACAAGAGCTGCCTCTGAAGGAAACTTAGGGCATGACATTACAGGCCAGCTGTTTGCGTATCCAAAGCTTTTGTACGTCGCAGCAGCTACGATCATGCTTTTAGGTATTTTCACTCCGATCGGCATCCTTCTGACGGGGCCGCTTGCGGGATTGCTTGCTTTTGGCGCATATACACTATCTAAATCAGGTAAGGAAAAAGAAGAAGTGGATGAGATTCTTGAGGAAGAGGCTGAGGTGGACGAGCTTAAAAGCCCTGAAAGTGTTGTTCAGCTTCTGCATATAGATCCGATAGAATTTGAGTTTGGATATGGCCTGATACCGCTTGCTGATGCCAATCAAGGCGGTGATTTATTAGACCGAATTGTTATGATACGCCGTCAGTTGGCTTTGGAACTCGGGCTTGTCATTCCTGTCGTGCGAATCAGAGATAATATAGCGTTGCAGCCTAATGAATACCGATTGAAAATTAAAGGAAACGAGGTAGCAAAAGGCGAGCTGTTGCTTGATCATTATTTAGCGATGTCGCCTACTCCTGAGGACGATCTCATTGAAGGGATTGAAACAGTGGAGCCTTCATTCGGACTGCCGGCTAAATGGATTAGCGAAGCGGTAAAGGATGAAGCCGACATGCTTGGTTATACAGTAGTTGATCCTGCATCAGTCGTTTCAACGCATATTACGGAGAAAATTAAGCAGCATGCCCACGAATTGATCGGAAGGCAGGAGACAAAACAGCTGATCGATCACTTGAAAGAATCGTATCCAGTCCTGGTTGAAGAGGTTACGCCGAATCCATTGTCTGTCGGTGATATTCAGAAAGTGCTTGCTAAGCTTTTAAAAGAAAAAGTTTCAATTCGAAACTTAGTAACGATTTTTGAAACACTTGCTGACTATGGGAAATTAACAACAGATTCTGATCTCTTGACAGAGTATACAAGACAAGCGCTTGCTAAACAAATTACAGCCCAGTTTGCCAAAGAAAATGAAGTGTTGAAGGTTGTTACTTGTTCCGGCCGTGTAGAAAAAGCAATAGCAGACGGTGTGCAGCAGACGGAACACGGGAACTATTTATCACTTGAACCAGATATTTCAGAAAGTATAGTGCGCTCTGTCGCTAAAGAAGCTGAACAGCTCTCATTACGTCAGGAAACCGCGATTCTTCTTTGCTCGCCGCCTGTCAGAATGTATGTGAAGCAGCTTCTGGAACGGTACTTCCCTGATCTTCCGGTACTCTCTTATAACGAACTTGAGGCGAATGTTGAGGTACAAAGCATTGGAGTGGTGGATATTTAATGAAAATAAAAAAATTTACTGCTGCTTCAATGCAAGAAGCGGCACTTCTCATCAGAAAAGAGTTAGGTAATGAAGCGGTCATATTAAATTCGAAAAAAATTAAAAAGCGAAAATGGTTTGGCCTCGTCAACAAGCCTGCTGTTGAAGTAATCGCCGTATTGGATCAGGACTTTCTTGAGAAAAAAACGCCTCAGAAGGCAGCTGAACCGAAACAAGCATTAAAAACTCCGGTCAGCAGTCCGAAAATAGAGGAGAGAACATATCCCCCTCAAATTCCGGCGCAACAGGAGCTAGGTGATTTTTCAGCATATCAATCTGTACTTCCTGAGCCGCTGCGAAAAGCAGAAAAGCTTTTGCAAGAAACAGGGATCAAAGAGTCTACGAAAACGAACACTCTGAAAAAATTGCTTCGCTTCTCTGTTGAAGCAGGCGGCTTGACTGAAGAAAATGTTGTCGGCAAACTTCAGGAAATACTATGCGATATGCTGCCCGCAGCAGACAAGTGGCAGGAGCCAATTCATTCAAAATATATCGTTCTCTTTGGTTCAACAGGGGCTGGTAAAACAACTACACTTGCTAAACTCGCAGCCATATCTATGCTTGAAAAACATAAAAAAATCGCTTTTATTACAACAGATACGTATCGTATTGCAGCTGTTGAACAGTTGAAAACATACGCTGAACTGCTGCAGGCTCCTCTGGAAGTTTGCTATACAAAAGAAGAATTTCAGCAGGCGAAGGAGCTATTTTCTGAGTATGATCATGTGTTTGTTGATACAGCCGGAAGAAACTTCAAGGACCCGCAATACATTGATGAACTGAAAGAAACGATTCCTTTTGAGAGCAGCATTCAGTCATTTCTTGTTTTATCCGCGACTGCAAAATATGAAGATATGAAGCATATTGTCAAACGGTTTTCATCCGTCCCTGTCAATCAGTATATTTTTACGAAAATAGATGAAACGACTTCCTTAGGTTCTGTATTTAATATACTGGCAGAATCAAAAATAGGTGTCGGGTTTATGACAAACGGACAGAATGTGCCTGAGGATATACAGACTGTATCTCCACTTGGTTTTGTGAGGATGCTGTGCAGATGAACAGATATGACCAAGCAGCAACTTTGCGGGCGAAAATGGAAAAACGTGAGCGCGTTCTTCCGATGGTTTATTCACAAAAAGCGAAGACACTTGCTGTCATCAGCGGCAAGGGCGGTGTCGGAAAATCCAATATTACCTTAAATATGGCACTTGCGCTGCAGGATAAAGGTAAGAAGGTGCTGCTCATCGACCTTGATATCGGGATGGGAAACATTGATATATTAATGGGAAATTCATCGTCTGCCACGATAATCGATGTTTTAACCGATCGTAAGCCTTTGTTGCAGTCATTATCCGTTGGCCCAAAGGGTTTGCGATATATATCAGGGGGAACCGGTCTGGATGTGATGTTTCAGCTCGATCAGAGAAAATGGACGTTTTTTGCCCATGAACTTTCTCATGCATTAAGCCAGTTCGATTATGTGCTGTTTGACATGGGAGCAGGCTTATCAAAAGATCAACTGCCTTTTATTTTATCAGCAGAAGATATTTTGATTATAACAACTCCTGAGCCGACGGCCATTATGGACGCATACAGCGCTGTCAAGCACTTGGTTTTGACAGAAAATAAGCTTTCAATGAAGGTGGCTGTCAATCGGTGCCGTGACCAAAAGGAAGGGCTTGACGCTTTTGCCCGCCTCTCCCGTACAATTCATATGTTTTTGGATGTTCAGGTTCAGTTTGCCGGTTCCGTTTCTGACGATGTGATCGTGAGCAAAGCGGTTGTCGAACAGGTTCCTTTTTTCATAAAAAGCCCTCAGGCAAAAGCCAGCCGGTCAGTCCGTATTTTAGCGGACGCCTTGTTTGAAAGAGAAGAAACGAGACACAAAGAAGACAAACAGACATTTATTGAGAAATTATCTTCTTTTTTAATGAGGAGGGCTTAATTTGATTCGTGTGCTTGTAGTTGATGATTCAGCTTTTATGAGAAAAATGATAAGTGATTTTCTGACCGAGGAAAAGCAGATAGAAGTAATCGGAACTGCGAGAAACGGAGAAGAAGCGCTTAAGAAGATTGAATTATTAAAACCGGATGTTATTACTCTTGATGTTGAAATGCCGGTCATGAATGGGACAGATACGCTCCGCAAAATTATTGAGATTTATAACTTGCCGGTCATTATGGTGTCTAGCCAGACCGAGAAAGGTAAAGAATGCACAATTAATTGTTTGGAGATCGGTGCCTTTGACTTTATCACAAAGCCATCAGGCTCAATATCTCTGGATCTATACAAAATTAAAGAACAATTAGTTGAGCGTGTCGTCGCGGCAGGACTTTCCGGCAAGCAGAAACGTCCTGTTTCCCAGACAGTTCGGCCCGAACCTATTGTGCGTGCTGTCGTTAAGCCTGAATTAAGCAAACCGAAACCTGGCACGGGCAGACAAATTGTGTGTATCGGCACATCAACAGGCGGTCCACGGGCGTTACAAAAGGTGATACCGAAGCTCCCTAAGGATTTGAACGCACCAGTGGTTGTCGTTCAGCACATGCCTGAAGGGTTTACTGCTTCTTTGGCTGATCGGCTGAATCATTTATCTGACATTCAAGTAAAAGAAGCAAAAGATGGTGAAGCAGCTCTTAACGGCTGTGTTTACATAGCACCGGGCGGAAAAAACATATCCGTTATTAAAAACAGCGAAGGACTCCAGATTGTGCTTGATAACCATGACACACCAAGCCGTCATAAACCATCTGCTGATTATTTATTCCGTTCTGTCGGGAAACTGACAGATTATGAAAAAGTAGCGGTTATCATGACCGGAATGGGCAGTGACGGCACTGCTGGGCTAAAGGACATGCTAACAGCCGGCAATGTGAAAGCCATTGCGGAGTCTGAAGAATCTTGTGTCGTATACGGGATGCCAAAAGCTGCTGTTAAAACGGGTCTCATTCATGAGATTAAACATGTGGAAGATATCGCAGCATCCATCACAAGCTGTGTGAAAAAAGAGAGGGTGTGATTCAAATGGATATGAATCAGTATTTAGATGTCTTTATTGATGAGAGTAAAGAACATTTACAAACATGTAATGAAAAGCTTCTCCTTTTAGAGAAAGACCCGACTGATCTTCAGCTCGTACATGATATATTCAGGGCTGCCCATACATTAAAAGGAATGAGCGCAACGATGGGCTACACGGATTTAGCACATCTAACCCATCTGCTTGAAAACGTGCTGGATGCAATCCGAAACGGAGACATGGCAGTCACCTCAGACTGGCTGGATATTTTGTTTGAAGCTCTGGATCACCTGGAAGCAATGGTTCAGTCTATTATTGATGGCGGGGATGGTAAAAGAGATATTTCAGAAGTGAGTGCCAAGCTTGATGTGAATGGTGGGCACGCTGAATCCGCCGCCTCCGCGGAACCTGCAGAAGCACAGAGTTCAGCATCTGATTGGGAATATGATGAATTTGAACGTACAGTTATACAAGAAGCGGAGGAGCAAGGCTTCAAACGATATGAAATCAAGATTTCTCTGAACGAAAACTGTATGTTAAAAGCAGTTCGTGTCTATATGGTGTTTGAAAAACTAAATGAAGTCGGAGAAGTAGCCAAAACAATTCCAAGTGCTGAAGTGCTTGAAACAGAAGATTTTGGAACTGATTTTCAAGTTTGTTTCTTAACACATCAATCAGCGGAAGACATTGAACAATTAATCAATGGCGTGTCGGAAATTGAGCATGTTGAAGTCATTCAAGGGGTTCCTTTAACATCAGCTGAAAAGCCTGAAGAATCTAAGCAAGAAGATTCACCAGCAGCAGCTGTACCTGCGAAGCAGGAGAAACAAAAACAGCCTGCTAAAAACGATGAACAGGCGAAGCATTCAGCCGGCGGATCTAAAACAATTCGTGTCAACATTGACAGGCTTGATTCTTTAATGAACTTATTTGAAGAGCTTGTCATTGACCGCGGGCGTCTCGAGCAGATTGCGAAAGAGCTTGAGCACAATGAACTGACTGAAACGGTTGAACGAATGACGAGAATTTCCGGAGATTTGCAATCGATTATTCTGAATATGAGAATGGTCCCGGTTGAAACCGTTTTTAACAGATTCCCGAGAATGATTCGCCAGCTTCAGAAAGAGCTGAATAAAAAAATTGAACTCTCGATTATCGGTGCGGAAACTGAACTGGATCGTACAGTAATTGATGAAATCGGAGATCCACTCGTTCACTTGATCAGAAACAGTATTGACCATGGTATCGAGGCACCGGAAACACGTTTGCAAAAGGGAAAACCGGAATCAGGAAAAGTTGTGCTTAAAGCTTATCACAGCGGCAACCATGTCTTTATCGAAGTAGAGGATGACGGCGCAGGCCTTAATCGCAAAAAAATTCTGGAAAAAGCGCTTGAGCGCGGGGTCATAACGGAAAAAGAAGCTGAAACCTTAGAAGACAACCAAATTTACGAATTGATTTTTGCTCCGGGGTTCTCAACTGCTGACCAAATTTCTGATATTTCCGGCCGCGGTGTCGGACTTGACGTTGTAAAAAACAAACTGGAATCTCTTGGCGGTTCAGTAAGTGTGAAATCAGCCGAGGGTCAAGGCTCTCTATTCAGCATCCAGCTGCCGCTTACCTTGTCTATTATTTCAGTTCTGCTGATTAAGTTGGAAGAAGAGACATTTGCCATTCCGATTTCTTCAATCATTGAGACAGCAGTTATTGACAGAAAAGACATTTTGCAAACGCATGACCGTGAAGTGATTGACTTTAGAGGGCATATTGTCCCTGTCGTTTATTTAAAAGAAGAGTTTAAAATAGAAGATACAAGAAAAGATGCGGAACAGCTCCATATCATTGTCGTGAAAAAAGGCGACAAACCTACTGCATTTGTGGTGGACTCCTTTATTGGCCAGCAGGAAGTTGTGCTGAAATCACTCGGAGATTATTTAACAAACGTCTTTGCAATTTCCGGAGCTACTATTTTAGGAGACGGAGAAGTAGCGCTCATTATTGATTGTAATGCACTGATTATTTAACCATTCGAGGAGGTGTCTCACATGACTGCAGAAATTAAAACAGGCGAAAAAATGATAGTCTTTATGGTAAATGGCAAAGAATATGCCATTTCCGTCACTCAGGTGAAATCAATTGAAAAATGGCAAAAGCCAACGAGGGTACCTGGCGTCGAACCATATATTTGCGGGGTAATCAATTTACGCGGGGTGGTGACTCCGGTTATTGATTTAAGAAAACGCCTGAATTTGCCAGAGTATGAAATTACCGATGAAACACGAATTATCATTATTGCTTATCGTGATATTGAAGTCGGCTGGATTGTGGATGAAGCGAATGATGTGATTACCGTACACGAAAGTGAAATAGAATCTGCTCCAGAAGGCGTTCAGAAAGATACGGATGTGTCGATCGAACAGATTGTGAAACAAGAGAACAGACTCTTAAATATTATTGATGCGAACGCGGTTTTGGATAAAGAATCATCTCAGTCCGCTGTGCCCGATCAAGCTTAATCTTAAAGGGGTTATGACATGAGTATTTTTAATGGAATCAAAGAAGAGCAGATGGACATTTTGCGGGAAGTCGGCAATATAGGCGCCGGCCACTCCGCCTCTGCAATGGCCCAGCTGTTAAATAGAAAGATAGATATGGAAGTCCCATTTGCAAAGCTGCTGTCTTTTGATGAGCTTGTTGATTTTTTCGGCGGCGCCGATGTCCCGGTTGCCAGCATCTTTTTAAGAATGGAAGGCGATTTAACGGGTTCGATGTTCTTTATAATGCCTTTTTTTCAGGCGGAGCAGTTTATCAGAGAGCTGATTGGAAACCCCGATTTTGACATAGAGGACTTAGGTGAAGACCACATGAGCTCATCCGCTTTGCATGAACTGGGCAATATTTTAGCGGGGTCATATTTAACAGCTTTGGCGGATTTGACGAAGCTCCAGCTCTATCCAAGTGTTCCTGAAGTCTCATTGGACATGTTCGGAGCTGTGATCAGCGAAGGGCTGATGGAGCTCAGTCAAGTTGGAGAACACGCCATTGTTGTCGACACGTCAATTTTTGACCAAAGCCATCAGCAGGAGCTGAAAGCGCATATGTTTATGCTGCCGGACTATGATTCATTTGAAAAGCTCTTTGTCGCCTTAGGTGCATCATTATGAGTACAACTGAGGCTGTTGTTATAAAGGTGGGGATTGCTGACGTGAAGATCGCCCGCTTCCCGGATACCATCCGGACCTCTGGTTTGGGCTCATGTGTGGGGCTGGTGCTTTATGATAAAGAAAAGCAAACGGCGGGTCTTGTTCATGTCATGCTTCCGGATTCGACGTTATCGAAAACTGCCGAGCTCAACCGGGCTAAGTACGCTGACACCGCCGTACAGACCACGATTGATATGCTGATAGAAGCGGGATGCCGGAAATTTGCATTAAAAGCAAAGCTGGCCGGCGGATCAGAGATGTTTAAATTTAAATCGACAAATGATTTGATGAAGATCGGACCGAGAAATGTATTAGCGATAAAAGAACAGCTGTCTTTATTTAATATTCCTATTATTAGTGAAGATACGGGCGGCTCAAGCGGCCGGACGATAGAATTTGAACCGAAGTCCTGCATGCTGCATATTCGAACTGTTAAACAAGGTGAAAAAACGATTTAATTAAGGTATTAGGGGGATAACAATGCAATCCTTGAATTATGAAGATCAGGTGCTTTGGACGCGCTGGAAAGAGTGGAAAGATCCTAAAGCCGGTGACGACTTAATGCGCCGTTACATGCCGCTTGTCACATATCATGTAGGCAGAATTTCTGTCGGGCTGCCGAAATCAGTGCATAAAGACGATCTTATGAGCCTTGGTATGCTTGGTTTATATGATGCCCTTGAAAAATTTGACCCCAGCCGGGACTTAAAATTTGATACCTACGCCTCGTTTAGAATTCGCGGCGCAATCATAGACGGGCTTCGTAAAGAAGATTGGCTGCCCAGAACCTCTCGCGAAAAAACAAAAAAGGTTGAAGCAGCAATTGAAAAGCTTGAACAGCGGTATCTTCGGAATGTATCGCCCGCGGAAATTGCAGAGGAACTCGGAATGACGGTACAGGATGTCGTGTCAACAATGAATGAAGGTTTTTTTGCAAATCTGCTGTCAATTGATGAAAAGCTCCATGATCAAGATGATGGGGAAAACATTCAAGTCATGATCAGAGATGACAAAAATGTTCCGCCTGAAGAAAAGATTATGAAGGATGAACTGATTGCACAGCTTGCGGAAAAAATTCACGAACTCTCTGAAAAAGAACAGCTGGTTGTGAGTTTGTTCTACAAAGAGGAGTTGACACTGACAGAAATCGGACAAGTATTAAATCTTTCTACGTCCCGCATATCTCAGATCCATTCAAAGGCATTATTTAAATTAAAGAATCTGCTGGAAAAAGTGATACAATAATGAATTTCATGGTTAGCGAGTGAAAAACATGTCAACACTATTATGGCTTTTAAGCTTTACGCTCCACGGCGTTCTTCTGTACGCTGTCATTATCCTGTATACGAGGCTCGCTGCAGTGAAAGAAACAGAAAAACAGCAAAAACAGATACTTGAAGAGACGGAAAACACCTTGGCGGCATTTCTGCTTGAATTAAAAGAAGAAAATGAGAAACTGATAGAAAATAAAGCTTCATCTGCAAGTCAATCAGATGAAGAATCCCAAAAGCCAGGCCTTCAGCACTCTGAAACATATCAAGAGCGGGATCCAGTTCAAGAGGCAGAGAATCTTCCTGAACATATTGAAGGTCTGATTACAGAGGTTGACCGTCGGGAAGAGATCGTAAACAGTGAGGTCCAATCATTTGAAGACCAGGTCATAGAATTATATGAACAGGGATATTCGGCAAGTCAAATTGCCCAGAAAATGAAGAGCGGAAAGACAGAAATCGAGCTATTTTTAAAATTTCGCTCCAAAGGTGTAAAGGATTCTTGATTGTCGGATAAAGCTGTGTTATATTATGTCTTGGTGTTAAATACACACGCTTAACGATTTATGCAGAGGGTGCTGCAGGCGGCAGTTCTGCACAAAAATGACCTAAGCGGAGGAAAAAAACCATTATATTAGGAGGAAATAACATGTCAGTCATTTCTATGAAGCAATTGCTTGAAGCTGGTGTTCACTTCGGTCACCAAACACGCCGTTGGAACCCAAAAATGAAGCGTTACATTTTCACGGAGCGTAACGGAATCTACATCATTGACCTTCAAAAAACAGTCAAAAAAGTAGAGGAAGCTTACAACTTCACTAAAAATCTTGCTGCTGAAGGCGGAAAAATCCTTTTCGTCGGAACAAAAAAACAAGCTCAAGATTCTGTTAAAGAAGAAGCTCAACGCTCTGGCATGTACTATGTCAACCAACGCTGGTTGGGCGGTACATTAACAAACTTCGAAACAATCCAAAAACGTATTAAACGTCTTAAAGACATTGAAAAAATGCAAGAAAACGGTACGTTTGATGTACTTCCTAAAAAAGAAGTCGTTCAATTGAAAAAAGAATTAGAGCGTCTTGAAAAATTCCTAGGCGGAATTAAAGATATGAAGGATCTTCCTGATGCATTATTCATCATCGATCCTCGCAAAGAGCGCATCGCTGTTGCGGAAGCTCGCAAATTAAACATCCCTATCATCGGTATCGTAGATACTAACTGTGATCCAGATGAAATCGATGTTGTTATCCCAGCGAACGATGACGCTATCCGCGCTGTTAAACTTCTAACTTCTAAAATGGCAGATGCAATCTTAGAAGCGAAGCAAGGCGAAGAAGAAGCGGAAGTTGCTGAAGAAACTGCACCAGAAACAGAAACAACAACTGCGTAACCTATTCAAAAGGTGATAAGAGGGACTGCCTTTTATCACCTTTTTTCAAGAAAAATGTGTAATATACATACTCTTGTTTAAACATATAAGGAGGAATACAAATGGCAATTACTGCACAGCAAGTAAAAGAACTGCGTGAAAAAACTGGCGCGGGCATGATGGATTGTAAAAAAGCGTTAACTGAAACTGACGGAGATATGGACAAAGCAATTGACCTTTTAAGAGAAAAAGGGATTGCAAAAGCAGCGAAAAAAGCTGACCGTATCGCAGCAGAAGGTTCTACTCTTATTAAAACTGACGGCAACAAAGGCGTTATCCTAGAAGTAAACTCTGAAACTGATTTCGTTGCGAAAAACGAAGGCTTCAAAGAGCTTCTTAACACTTTAGCTGACCACCTTCTTGCAAACACGCCAGCAGATGTTGAAGAAGCATTGGGTCAAAAAATGGAAAATGGCTCAACTGTTGAAGAGTACATCACAAGCGCAGTTGCTAAAATCGGTGAGAAAATCACTCTTCGTCGCTTTACAGTTCTTACAAAAGACGACAGCTCTGCATTCGGTGCGTACCTTCACATGGGCGGCCGCATTGGTGTATTAACTGTTCTCAACGGTACAACTGATGAAGAAACTGCGAAAGATATCGCAATGCACGTTGCTGCAGTTAACCCTCGTTACATTTCTCGTGATCAAGTATCTGAAGAAGAAACAAATCATGAGCGTCAAATCTTAACTCAGCAAGCCCTCCAAGAAGGCAAACCTGAAAACATCGTAGCGAAAATGGTTGAAGGCCGTCTGAACAAATTCTTCGAAGAAATTTGTCTATTAGACCAAGCGTTCGTTAAAAACCCAGATGAAAAAGTGAAACAAGTTATTGCAGCGAAAAACGCTACTGTTCAAACTTTTGTCCGCTATGAAGTTGGAGAAGGCATCGAAAAACGTCAAGAAAACTTTGCTGAAGAAGTAATGAACCAAGTGAAAAAATAATGGTGAAAAGATTTCGCGGCTAAGTCGCGTCTTTTCAGGCAGTATAGGGGACACATTTTGTGTTCCCTATTTTTAAAACTATATTTACAAACCTTTTTTTCTCTTGCATAATAGAAAACGGCAATGTTTACACTTGGAGGTTATCATGGAAAAACCAAAATACAAACGTATCGTATTAAAGCTTAGCGGGGAAGCATTGGCAGGAGAACAGGGAAATGGAATTAACCCGACTGTCATTCAATCCATTGCAAAGCAAGTGAAAGAAATCGCTGAGCTTGAAGTCGAAGTGGCTGTTGTTGTAGGCGGCGGCAACTTATGGCGCGGAAAAACAGGAAGTGACCTGGGCATGGACCGCGCGACTGCTGACTATATGGGAATGCTGGCGACAGTAATGAATTCGCTTGCTCTTCAAGACAGCTTGGAAACACTCGGAATCCAGTCCAGAGTGCAAACATCCATTGAAATGAGACAAGTTGCTGAACCGTACATAAGAAGAAAAGCGATACGCCACTTAGAGAAAAAACGTGTCGTTATTTTCGCTGCGGGCACAGGAAACCCATATTTCTCAACTGATACGACAGCTGCACTGCGGGCTGCTGAAATTGAGGCAGACGTTATTTTAATGGCTAAAAATAACGTTGACGGTGTGTATAATGCTGATCCTAGAAAAGATGAATCAGCTGTTAAGTATGAATCACTTTCTTATCTTGACGTTCTTAAAGACGGCCTGGAAGTCATGGATTCAACAGCTTCCTCTTTATGCATGGACAATGACATTCCGCTTATCGTCTTTTCTATTATGGAAGAAGGAAATATCAAACGTGCCGTTATCGGTGAATCAATCGGAACGATCGTGAGGGGGAAATAACGTGTCAAAAGAAGTATTAACTCAAACAAAAGAAAAAATGGAGAAAGCAATTGCTGCTTATCAGCGCGAATTGGCTACTGTACGCGCAGGGCGTGCAAATCCATCATTATTAGATAAAGTAACGGTTGAATATTACGGAGCGCAGACACCTTTAAATCAGTTGTCTTCTATTAACGTGCCTGAAGCTCGTATGCTCGTTATCACACCATACGACAAAACAGCAATCGGCGATATCGAAAAAGCGATTTTAAAAGCTGATTTAGGTCTTACACCAACAAGTGACGGCAATATGATTCGAATTGCAATTCCGGCACTAACAGAAGAGAGACGGAAAGAATTAGTGAAAGTTGTAAAAAAATATGCTGAAGAAGCAAAAGTAGCTGTTCGTAACGTTCGCCGTGATGCTAACGATGATCTCAAAAAACTTGAGAAAAACGGAGACATTACTGAGGATGAACTGCGTGCTTCCACTGAAGACGTTCAAAAACTGACAGATGAATATGTGTCAAAAATTGACAGTGTCACAAAAGACAAAGAAAAAGAAATCATGGAAGTTTAATGAAAAACTATGTACAATAGATAATAGTGAAAAGACCCTCTCATGTTTACAGGGGGTTTTTTTGTTAATACTGTTGATTACATTGATTATCAGCAGGGAATGTAACCTTTTTGGGTGACGGAGGAATCTCATGCTCAACATACTCAAAAATTGGAAGAATCAGCAAACTGCGGCTTCCAACTTAGAACGTTATACAAAAGAAGACATACTTAAGGGAGAAATTCCCGAACACATCGCCATTATCATGGATGGAAATGGCCGTTGGGCTAAAAAACGCTCTCTTCCCAGAATTGCAGGCCACCATGAAGGGATGAAGGTGGTAAAAAGGACCACGAAGCTCGCAAACGAATTAGGTGTCAAAGTACTGACATTGTATGCATTTTCAACAGAAAACTGGAAAAGACCGAAAATGGAAGTCGATTTTTTAATGAAGCTTCCGGAAGAATTTTTGAATACGTATCTTCCAGAGCTTGTTGAGGAAAATGTACAGGTTCGGATCATTGGGGATGAAACGGCTTTGCCCGCGCACACATTACGTGCGATTGAAAAAGCTGTACAGGACACGGCGCAAAACGACGGAATGATCCTTAATTTTGCTCTTAACTATGGAGGCCGTACTGAAATTGTCAGTGCTGCAAAATCACTCGCGGAAAAAGTGAAGGAAGGCTCTTTGAATATTGAAGACATTGATGAATCGCTTTTTTCTACTTATTTGATGACTGAATCTTTGCAGGATCCTGAACTTTTAATTCGAACGAGCGGCGAGATAAGGCTGAGTAATTTTATGCTATGGCAGGTTGCCTACAGTGAATTTGTCTTTACTGACGTCTTGTGGCCTGACTTTAAAGAAGATCACTTCTTACAGGCGTTAGGAGAGTTTCAGCAGAGAGGCCGGAGGTTTGGCGGAATTTAGAGGATGGTGGACATGAAACAAAGAATTTTGACAGGTGTTCTGGCAGCAATTGTATTTTTATTTTTGGTTATTGTCGGGAAATTGCCGTTCACCATATTAATTTATGCTATGGGCAGTGTGGCGCTTTTTGAACTTTTACGGATGAAAAAGCTGAAGCTGGTTTCACTGCCGGGTTTGATCGGTCTTTTATTATTGTGGATGTTCTTATTGCCAAGCCAGTATTCGTTTTTTGAAGCGGACGGGATTTCCAAAATGGAAATCGCTTTATTTGCGGTACTGCTATTGCTGACTTACACAGTGTTGGTCAAGAACACCTTTACTTTTGATGAAGTCGGATTTATTACGCTTGCAGCAATTTACATCGGAATGTGTTTTCATTATTTTATCGAAATCAGAAATCTTGACCAATACGGATTAACATACATTTTTTATGCGTGTGTTGTCATTTGGTCCACCGATTCCGGTGCCTATTTTGTTGGTAAATCGCTTGGGAAGCGGAAACTGTGGCCTGAAATCAGTCCGAATAAAACAGTGGAAGGGTTTGCAGGCGGAATTGTCATCGCACTTGTATTGGCGACGATTTTTCAGCTTGTTGCACAACTTCCGATCCCGTATATTTATCTGCTGTTGATCACGCTGTTTTTGTCTGTTTTTGGACAACTGGGAGATTTAGTGGAATCCGCGTTGAAAAGACATTACGATGTAAAGGATTCTGGGAATATTCTTCCCGGGCATGGCGGTATATTAGACCGTTTTGACAGTTTCTTGTTTGTCATGCCTTTCTTGTACTTTCTGCTTGCCCTTTTTTCATAAAAAAGTCTAATATGAATATGAGACTGATCATGCAGCAATAGAATAGGAGTAGTGGCAACTTTGAAAAATATTTGTCTTTTAGGAGCAACAGGATCAATCGGCGAACAGACTCTTGATGTACTGCGTGCACATCAAGATCAATTTCAGCTGGTATCTATGTCGTTTGGCAGAAATATTGATAAGGCCGTTCCAATGATTGAGGTCTTTCAGCCGAAGTTTGTCTCTGTCGGTGATCTGGATACATATCATAAATTAAAACAAATGTCTTTTTCTTTTGAATGCCAAATCGGGCTGGGAGAAGAAGGACTGATAGAAGCAGCAGTGATGGAGGAGGTTGACATTGTTGTCAACGCTTTGCTTGGAAGCGTCGGCCTTATCCCGACGTTAAAGGCAATTGAACAGAAAAAAACAATTGCGCTTGCAAATAAGGAAACTCTTGTCACTGCAGGGCATATAGTAAAAGAACATGCTAAGAAATATGATGTTCCGCTGCTGCCTGTTGACAGTGAGCATTCAGCCATTTTTCAAGCTCTTCAAGGCGAACAGGCTAAAAACATTGAACGCCTCATCATTACGGCATCCGGCGGAAGTTTTCGGGACAAGACGCGGGAGGAGCTCGAATCAGTAACAGTTGAAGATGCATTAAAACATCCAAACTGGTCAATGGGTGCAAAAATTACAATTGATTCGGCTACAATGATGAATAAGGGATTAGAGGTGATCGAGGCACACTGGCTTTTCGATATACCTTATGAACAAATTGATGTGGTTTTACATAAGGAGAGCATCATCCATTCAATGGTTGAGTTCCATGATAAAAGTGTGATCGCACAGCTCGGAACTCCGGATATGAGAGTCCCCATTCAATATGCGCTCACTTATCCTGACCGATTGCCATTACCAGATGCGAAAAGGCTTGAATTATGGGAAATCGGCAGCCTTCATTTTGAGAAAGCTGATTTTGACAGGTTCCGATGCTTACAATTTGCTTTTGAATCAGGTAAAATAGGAGGAACAATGCCGACAGTGCTAAATGCGGCAAACGAAGTAGCTGTCGCTGCCTTTTTAGCTGGCAAGATACCGTTTTTGGCTATTGAAGACTTTATCGAAAAGGCACTAACCCGCCATCAATTACTGAAAAAACCGAGCCTGGCGGACATTCAAGAAGTGGACAAAGATACCCGGGGATACGTCAATTCAATACTCACATAAGGTGGTATGTTCGTGAATACAGTTATAGCGTTTATCATTATTTTCGGAACGCTCGTTTTCTTCCATGAACTGGGCCATTTATTGCTAGCCCAAAGAGCGGGAATTCTCTGCCGTGAATTTGCGATCGGCTTCGGTCCAAAGATTTTTTCTTTCAAAAAAAATGAAACAGTTTATACGATCAGGCTGCTTCCGGTCGGCGGGTTTGTTCGTATGGCCGGCGAAGATCCGGAAATGATTGAGGTGAAACCCGGATACACGGTCGGGCTTCTGTTTAATAAGGAAGATCAAGTTGAGAAAGTCATCATCAATCAAAAGGAAAAATATCCGGATGCTTTAGTCATTGAAGTGGAAACAGCGGATCTAGAGCATGACATGAAGATCACCGGTTATGAACAGGGGAAAGAGGACGAACTTTCCAGCTTTACTGTCAGCGAAACATCCTTTTTTATTGTAGACGGAGAAGAAGTGCAGATTGCGCCGTATAATCGCCAATTTGGTTCCAAACCTGTGTGGCAGCGGATTAAAGCAATTGCTGCAGGGCCGATTATGAACTTTATTTTAGCTTACGTCATTTTAGTGATGCTTGGGCTGATTCAAGGCGTACCGTCAAATGAACCTATGCTCGGGCAGCTGACAGACAATGGACGGGCGGCTGAAGCAGGGCTAAAAGAAGGGGATTATATCCAAAGCATAAACGGAGAGAAAATGAGGTCTTGGACTGACATTGTCTCCGCTGTAAAAGAAAACCCGGAGAAAGAAATGGACGTTGCAGTAAAAAGAGATAACAAAACGCTTCATATTTCAGTGACTCCGGAAGCTGTTAAAGATGAGAACAAAAAAACAATCGGACGTTTCGGTTCCTATGCGCCGACTGAAAAAGGCGTACTCTCAGCGGTTGCTTACGGCGCGACATCAACAGTTGATGTCACCAAAGCCATTTTAACCAATCTGAGCAAATTAGTAACAGGCCAATTTAAACTCGATATGCTGTCAGGTCCTGTCGGCATATATGACATGACAGACCAAGTGGCGAAAACAGGGATCGTGAACTTATTTCAGTTTGCGGCGTTTTTAAGCATTAACCTTGGGATTGTCAACCTGCTTCCGATTCCGGCACTTGACGGAGGAAGACTGTTGTTTCTATTTATTGAAGCGATTCGGGGCAAACCGATTAACAGGGAAAAAGAAGCATTTGTTGTGTTTATCGGCGTAGCTTTCTTAATGCTTCTTATGCTGGTTGTCACATGGAACGATATCCAGCGGCTGTTTTTGTAAACGAAAAGTAAATCAATCAGAGGTGCGAAGAAATGAGACAAAGCTTGACGCTTATTCCTACGCTCCGTGAAGTTCCAGCTGATGCCGAAGCAAAAAGTCATCAGCTTCTTCTGAGAGCAGGATTTATCAGACAGAATACGAGCGGGGTATACAGCTATATGCCTCTTGCGTATAAGGTGATTCAAAACATTCAGCAGATTGTTCGAGAGGAAATGGAGAAAATTGATGCCGTAGAAATGCTCATGCCCGCATTGCAGCAGGCAGAGACATGGCAGGAATCAGGCAGATGGTATACGTATGGTCCCGAACTGATGAGGCTAAAAGACCGTCATGGCCGTGAATTTGCTTTAGGGGCAACGCATGAAGAGGTTATCACTTCGCTTGTTCGCGATGAGGTTAAATCTTATAAGCGTCTCCCTCTGACTCTTTATCAAATTCAGTCTAAGTTCAGAGATGAAAAACGTCCTCGCTTCGGTTTGTTAAGAGGCCGCGAATTTATTATGAAGGATGCGTACTCTTTCCATGCATCTGCAGAGAGCCTGGATGAAACGTATCAAAAAATGTACGAAGCCTATTCTAATATTTTTGCCCGCTGCGGCATTAATGTAAGACCTGTTATCGCTGATTCAGGCGCAATGGGAGGAAAGGATACGCACGAATTTATGGCACTTTCTGCGATCGGAGAGGATACGATTGCGTATTCTGATGAATCACAGTACGCGGCTAATATCGAGATGGCTGAAGTTCTTCACCAGGAAGTTCCTTCAGATGAAGAGCCTAAAGCTCTAGAGAAGGTTCATACGCCTAACGTGAAAACAATCGAAGAACTGACTGCGTTCTTGCAGGTTTCGGCTGAAGCGTGCATTAAGTCAGTATTGTTTAAAGCTGATGACCGTTTTGTCTTAGTGCTTGTAAGAGGGGATCATGAAGTTAACGATATTAAAGTGAAAAACTTGCTTCATGCAGAAGTTGTAGAGCTTGCCACACATGAAGAGGTCATTCAGCAGCTCGGAACAGAGCCAGGCTTTGTAGGCCCTGTCGGTATTCATCAGGATGTGGAAGTATATGCCGATCAAGCTGTGAAAGCAATGGTTAATGCTGTTGCCGGGGCAAATGAAGGAGATCATCATTATAAAAATGTCAATGTGAATCGTGACGCGCAAATTAAAGAATTTGCTGATCTTCGTTTTATTAAAGAAGGTGATCCTTCACCAGACGGCAAGGGAACGATCCGTTTTGCTGAGGGAATCGAAGTCGGACAAGTCTTTAAGCTCGGAACACGCTATTCAGAAGCGATGAATGCGACATATTTAGATGAAAACGGACGCGCGCAGCCAATGCTGATGGGCTGTTACGGAATCGGTGTGTCAAGAACGCTTTCTGCTATTGCTGAACAGCATCACGACGAAAAAGGATTAATATGGCCAAAAAGCGTTGCGCCGTACGATCTTCATATTCTTGCATTGAACATGAAAAACGATGGGCAAAGAGAGCTTGCTGAAAAGCTGTATGCCGATTTAAAAGCGGAAGGCTATGAAGTGCTCTATGATGACCGTGCTGAGCGTGCCGGCGTAAAATTCGCTGATTCAGATCTAATCGGTCTTCCAATCCGCATCACTGTCGGAAAACGGGCTGACGAAGGAATTGTCGAAGTGAAAATTCGTCAAACAGGTGAGTCAACTGAGATTTCAGTAGACGAATTATCTGCGTTTATCAGCAAGCAGTAATCACCATAACGATTTATCAAAAAACATGTTAAAATAGAAATAATAGAAGGTACCTCATTGCCTGAGGTACCTTCACTTATGATGTTTTTAGGGAGGGATACTGTCTTAATGGAACAGTTATCAGTAAACAGAAGGCAGTTTCAAATTCTTCTGCAGCAGATTAATATGACAGATGATACCTTCATGACATACTTTGAACATGGCGAGATTAAAAAGCTGACAATTCACAAAGCTTCTAAGTCTTGGCATTTTCATTTTCAATTTAAATCTTTGCTGCCTTTTCAAATATATGACACATTAACAACGAGGCTGACGCAATCGTTTGCCCACATAGCAAAAGTGACATCTTCAATTGAAGTTCAGGATGCCGAGGTCAGTGAAAGTATCGTTCAAGACTACTGGTCACGCTGCATTGAAGAACTGCAGGGCATTTCGCCGCCGATTATCAGTCTTTTAAACCAGCAAAAACCGAAGCTGAAGGGCAATAAACTGATTGTCAAAACCAAAACGGATACAGAAGCGGCTGCGCTAAAAAACAAATACAGTTCCATGATTCAAGCAGGCTACCGTCAATTTGGCTTTCCGGATCTTCAGCTTGATGCTGAAATATTTGTATCCGAGCAGGAAGTTCAAAAGTTTCGGGAGCAAAAGCTTGCAGAAGACCAAGAGCGGGCGATGCAGGCCTTGATTGAAATGGAGAAGAAAGATAAAGAAAGTGATGAAGACCAAGCACCATCTGGCCCTCTTGTTATCGGTTATCAAATTAAAGATAACGAAGAAATCCGGACACTTGACAGCATCATGGACGAAGAACGGAGAATTACGGTCCAAGGTTATGTGTTTGATGTGGAGACGCGCGAGCTGAAGAGCGGGCGCACGCTGTGTATCTTCAAAATTACAGACTATACAAATAGTATTTTGATCAAAATGTTTGCACGTGAAAAAGAAGATGCGGCACTGATGAAGTCTCTGAAAAAAGGAATGTGGGTAAAAGCACGCGGAAGCATTCAAAATGATACATTTGTCAGAGACCTTGTCATGATCGCAAATGACGTAAACGAAATAAAAGCAAAAACCCGTGAAGATTCAGCACCTGAAGGAGAAAAAAGAGTGGAATTGCATCTTCATTCCCCAATGAGCCAAATGGATGCTGTTACGGGTATCGGAAAGCTTGTCGAACAAGCGAAAAAATGGGGGCATGAGGCCATCGCTTTGACCGACCATGCTGTCGTTCAATCCTTCCCTGATGCGTATTCTGCGGCCAAAAAGCATGGAATTAAAATGATTTACGGGATGGAAGCGAATCTCGTGGATGATGGCGTGCCAATTGCTTATAATGCCGCACATCGTCTGCTCGAAGAAGAAACATATGTTGTTTTTGACGTTGAGACGACAGGATTGTCTGCTGTATACGATACCATTATTGAGCTGGCTGCAGTAAAAGTAAAAGGCGGAGAAATTATTGATAAATTTGAGGCGTTTGCGAACCCGCATCGTCCGCTTTCCGCCACAATCATAGAGCTGACAGGGATCACAGATGATATGCTACAAGACGCTCCGGATGTCGTAGATGTAATAAGAGATTTCAGAGAATGGATTGGCGATGATATTCTTGTCGCTCATAATGCAAGCTTTGATATGGGATTCTTAAATGTAGCCTATAAAAAGCTTCTTGAAGTCGAAAAAGCTAAAAACCCAGTCATTGATACGCTTGAACTTGGACGTTTTCTCTATCCGGAATTTAAGAACCACCGGTTGAACACACTTTGTAAAAAGTTTGATATCGAACTCACACAGCATCACCGTGCGATCTATGATACTGAGGCAACCGCTTATTTGCTTCTGAAAATGCTGAAAGACGCGGCTGAAAAAGGCATTCAGTACCATGATGAGTTGAATGAAAATATGGGTCAGTCCAATGCTTATCAAAGATCAAGACCGTATCATGCAACATTACTTGCCGTGAACAGCACGGGACTTAAAAATTTATTTAAGCTTGTGTCACTTTCTCATATTCATTATTTTTACAGAGTGCCGCGTATTCCGAGATCTCAGCTTGAGAAATACAGGGAAGGGCTTCTGATCGGTTCTGCCTGTGACAGGGGAGAGGTTTTTGAGGGAATGATGCAAAAATCGCCTGAAGAGGTGGAAGATATCGCGTCATTTTATGATTACCTTGAGGTTCAGCCGCCTGAAGTGTATCGTCACTTGCTGGAGCTTGAACTGGTCCGTGATGAAAAAGCGCTGAAAGAAATTATTGCGAATATCACGAAGCTGGGGGAAAAGCTTAATAAACCGGTTGTTGCTACGGGAAATGTTCATTACTTGAATGATGAGGATAAAATCTACAGAAAGATTTTAATATCCTCACAAGGCGGGGCAAATCCGCTGAATAGGCATGAACTGCCGAAAGTGCATTTCAGAACGACAGACGAAATGCTTGAAGCTTTTTCTTTCTTAGGTGAAGAAAAAGCGAAGGAGATCGTAGTCACCAATACCCAAAAGGTTGCTTCTTTAGTTGATGACATCAAGCCGATTAAAGATGATTTATATACGCCGAAAATCGAAGGCGCTGATGAAGAGATCAGAGAAATGAGCTATCAGCGTGCAAGAAGCATTTACGGGGAAGAGCTGCCTGAAATTGTCGAAGCGCGGATTGAAAAAGAGTTAAAGAGTATTATTGGCCACGGATTTGCTGTTATTTACTTGATCTCTCACAAACTTGTAAAACGTTCACTAGATGACGGGTATCTCGTTGGTTCCCGTGGTTCCGTAGGATCTTCATTAGTTGCGACACTTACTGAGATTACTGAGGTAAACCCGCTGCCGCCGCACTATGTTTGTCCTGAGTGTCAGCATTCTGAGTTCTTTAATGACGGTTCTGTCGGTTCTGGTTTTGACCTGCCTGACAAGACATGTCCTCATTGCGGAACGCCTTTGAAAAAAGACGGCCATGATATTCCATTTGAAACGTTCTTAGGATTTAAAGGGGACAAAGTACCTGATATCGATTTGAACTTCTCAGGGGAATATCAGCCGCAAGCACACAATTACACAAAAGTATTGTTCGGAGAAGACAATGTATATCGTGCGGGAACAATAGGCACGGTGGCAGAAAAAACAGCCTACGGTTATGTAAAAGGCTATGCCGGAGACAACAATCTTCATATGCGCGGTGCCGAAATAGATCGGCTCGTACAGGGATGCACAGGTGTAAAACGTACAACTGGACAACACCCTGGCGGTATTATCGTAGTTCCGGATTATATGGATATTTATGATTTTTCACCGATCCAGTTCCCGGCAGATGCCACAGGTTCAGAGTGGAAAACGACTCATTTTGATTTCCACTCCATCCATGACAACCTGTTAAAACTTGATATTCTCGGACACGATGACCCGACTGTTATTCGGATGCTTCAAGACTTAAGCGGAATAGATCCGAAAACAATTCCGACGGATGATCCTGAAGTGATGAAGATCTTCCAGGGAACCGAATCACTCGGTGTGACTGAAGAACAGATTGGCTGTAAAACGGGCACTCTTGGAATTCCTGAATTCGGAACCCGATTTGTCCGGCAGATGCTTGAAGATACAAAGCCGACCACTTTTTCTGAGCTCGTTCAGATTTCAGGCTTGTCTCACGGAACTGATGTATGGCTTGGCAATGCACAGGAGCTCATCCACAATAATATTTGTGAGCTGAGTGAGGTTATCGGCTGCCGTGATGACATTATGGTTTATTTAATCTATCAAGGCCTTGAACCGTCCCTTGCCTTTAAAATCATGGAATTCGTGCGTAAAGGAAAAGGATTAACGCCTGAATGGGAAGAAGAAATGAAAAATAACAATGTCCCAGACTGGTATATTGATTCCTGTAAAAAGATTAAATACATGTTCCCGAAAGCCCATGCCGCGGCATATGTCTTAATGGCAGTCCGCATTGCTTACTTTAAAGTGCATCATGCTCTTTTGTATTATGCGGCTTATTTTACCGTTCGTGCAGATGACTTTGATATCGATACAATGATCAAGGGCTCTACAGCAATCAGAGCGGTAATGGAGGATATAAACTCTAAAGGACTTGATGCTTCACCGAAGGAAAAGAACCTTCTGACTGTTTTAGAATTAGCGCTTGAGATGTGTGAGAGAGGCTATTCATTCCAAAAAGTCGATTTATATCGCTCCAGTGCTACAGAGTTTATTATTGACGGCAACAGTCTTATTCCGCCGTTTAACTCTATTCCAGGGTTAGGGACGAACGCTGCTTTGAACATTGTAAAAGCTCGCGAAGAAGGCGAATTCCTTTCAAAAGAAGATTTGCAAAAGAGAGGGAAAGTATCAAAAACGATTTTAGAGTACTTAGATCGCCATGGCTGTCTGGAATCACTGCCTGATCAAAACCAATTGTCACTGTTCTAATATGGAAAGCAGAATTTCTCAGAAATTCTGCTTCTATGCATACATAAGCGCAAAAAGTGCCATCGTAATATTAGAGTTTCTGTCACTTGCTTAGGTATGAAGGTAAGCGTATATCCATTTGCAATAAAAATATGGTTATGGTATAGTTTTATTGGAAATGCTAACGATTACCGAGGCAAAGAGTGGGGAAACCCGCTCTTTTGTATTGAACAGGAGAATTTTGTCTCGACATGTTCATCGTTTACTTTTTAGCCCCTGCTCTTTTGAAGCAGGGTTTTTATGCAGAGTGACGAGACGAATATGAGATCGACAGCACAAGGAGGAAGAACATGAGCAAAAAAGTGACTGACACCGTTCAAGAAATGGCTCAGCCAATCGTAGACAGCCTTCAGCTGGAACTCGTTGACATTGAATTTGTCAAAGAGGGCCAAAGCTGGTTCCTTCGCGTGTTTATTGATTCCGATGACGGTGTGGATATTGAGGAATGTGCCAAAGTAAGCGAAGCTTTAAGCGAAAAGCTTGATGAGGCAGACCCAATCAGCCAAAATTACTTTCTTGAAGTCTCATCTCCAGGAGCTGAGCGTCCGCTAAAGAAAAAAGCCGATTTCGAAAAATCACTAGGAAAAAACGTATACATTAAGACGTATGAGCCTATTGACGGCGTAAAAGTGTTTGAAGGTGAACTGGCTGAATTTGATGGACAAACAGTGACAGTTGAGATCACGATCAAAACAAGAAAGAAACGGATCAATATTCCGTATGAAAAGATAGCTAATGCAAGATTAGCTGTTACATTCTAATGAATACAAATGTTTTAAGGGGGGAGACCGTTAAATGAGCAGTGAATTATTAGATGCTCTCACGATTCTTGAAAAAGAAAAAGGCATCAGTAAAGAAATTATCATCGAAGCAATCGAAGCTGCGTTAATTTCTGCTTATAAGCGGAATTTTAATCAAGCGCAAAATGTACGGGTGGATCTAAACCGTGAAACTGGCTCCATCCGTGTATTTGCAAGAAAAGATGTCGTTGACGAAGTATACGACCAGAGATTAGAGATCTCAATTGAAGAGGCGCAGGGCATCCATCCGGAATATATGGTCGGCGATGTCGTCGAAATCGAAGTTACACCTAAGGATTTCGGGCGCATAGCTGCTCAAACAGCGAAGCAGGTCGTCACACAGCGTGTGCGCGAAGCTGAGCGCGGTGTGATTTATTCTGAATTTATCGACCGTGAAGAAGACATCATGACAGGGATCGTCCAGCGTCTGGACAATAAATTTATCTACGTGTCTTTAGGCAAAATAGAAGCCTTGCTGCCGGTTAATGAGCAAATGCCGAATGAAAGCTACAAGCCCCATGACCGCATTAAGGTATATATCACAAAAGTAGAAAAAACAACGAAGGGCCCGCAGATTTATGTGTCAAGAACACATCCAGGCCTGTTAAAGCGTTTGTTTGAAATTGAAGTGCCTGAAATTTATGATGGAACTGTCGAGCTAAAATCTGTTGCCAGAGAAGCCGGCGACCGTTCAAAAATTTCTGTTCGCACAGATGATCCTGACGTGGATCCTGTCGGTTCATGCGTAGGGCCTAAAGGCCAGCGTGTGCAAGCAATCGTCAATGAATTAAAAGGTGAAAAAATTGACATTGTCAACTGGTCCAGTGATCCTGTAGAATTTGTCGCGAATGCGCTCAGCCCTTCCAAAGTGCTTGATGTCATTGTTAATGAAGAAGAAAAAGCGACAACTGTTATTGTTCCTGATTACCAGCTGTCTCTGGCAATTGGCAAAAGAGGACAAAACGCACGCTTAGCTGCTAAACTGACAGGCTGGAAGATTGATATTAAGAGCGAAACGGACGCAAGAGAACTTGGAATCTATCCGAGAGAACTTGAAGAAGATGATGAGCCGCTCTTTACGGAGCCTGAAACTGCTGAATCGGATGAATAAGAGGTGACTTTAGGTGAATAAACACAAAAAGATCCCATTACGCAAATGTGTAGTGACTGGTGAAATGAAGCCTAAAAAGGAACTGATCCGAGTTGTACGGTCGAAAGAAGGCGAAATCTCAGTAGACCCGACTGGAAAAAAGAATGGGCGGGGTGCTTATTTAACGCTGGATAAAGAGTGCATCTTAGCAGCAAAAAAGAAAAACACTTTGCAAAATCAATTTCAATCACAAATCGATGACCAGATTTTCGATGAATTGCTGGAACTGGCGGAAAAGGTGAAAAAATAAAATGTCTGGAATGGAATGGTTTCCCTTGCTGGGTCTGGCCAATCGAGCTCGTAAGGTCGTGTCAGGCGAAGACTTGGTAATAAAAGAAATCAGGAATGCGCGTGCAAAGCTTGTCCTGCTTACAGAGGATGCATCATCTAACACAGCAAAAAAAGTAACTGACAAGTGCAATTATTATAAAGTCCCTTATAAAAAAGTCGAGAGTCGCGCGGTTCTTGGACGCTCTATCGGTAAAGAAGCCCGTGTCGTTGTCGCCGTCACTGACCAAGGTTTTGCGAATAAGCTGATCAGCTTGCTCGATTAATATTTTTGGGGGTGAACGAATGGCTAAAATGAGAGTATACGAATATGCAAAAGCGTTAAATGTTTCAAGTAAGGAAATTTTGACCGCACTGAAGAACATGGATTTAGAAGTGAATAATCACATGGCCATGCTTGAAGAAAAGGCCATTAAAAAGCTTGATGCCAAATATAAAAAAGGCGGCGCAGCCGCTAAATCTCAACAGCCAGCAGAAACGAACAAAAACAAACAGCCACAAGGGGTTAATCAGCAATCAGCTGGAAATCAACCAAATAAAATTCGAGACGGAAAGAAGAATGACGTGCAGAATAATCAATTTAACAAAAACAAGAAGAATAACAACAACAAAAAAAATAAACGCAACAACAACAATAAAAACCAACATCAGCAAAAGCCTGTAAAGCCGAAAAAGGAGCTTCCTGAGAAAATTACATTCTCTGGCACTTTAACGGTTGGCGCACTTGCTGAAGAGCTTGGCAAAGAGCCTTCAGAAATCATTAAAAAGCTGATGCTTCTTGGCGTAATGGCAACTATTAACCAAGAGCTTGATAAAGACACAATCGAACTCATTGCATCAGAATATGGTGTTGAAACAGAAGAGGTCATTGTGCTTGAAGAAACAGAGTTGGAAAAATACGAAGAGCCTGATAATGAAGAGAATCTTGAAATTCGTCCTCCTGTCGTGACAATCATGGGCCACGTTGACCATGGGAAAACAACGCTTCTTGACAGCATCCGTAAAACAAAGGTTGTTGAAGGAGAAGCAGGCGGAATCACTCAGCATATTGGTGCTTATCAAATTGAAGAGAACGGCAAGAAAATCACGTTCTTGGATACACCGGGCCACGCCGCATTTACAACAATGCGTGCACGCGGTGCAGAAGTAACTGATATTACGATTCTCGTCGTAGCTGCCGATGACGGTGTCATGCCGCAAACAGTAGAAGCGATTAACCATGCAAAAGCAGCAGAGGTTCCAATCATCGTTGCTGTGAATAAAATTGATAAAGAATCCGCCAATCCTGACCGCGTGATGCAAGAACTGACGGAATACGGACTTGTCCCTGAAGCTTGGGGCGGAGAAACCATTTTTGTACCGCTTTCCGCTTTAACAGGAAAAGGCATTGATGAGCTCGTTGAAATGATTTTGCTTGTCAGTGAGGTAGAGGAACTGAAAGCAAATCCGAACCGTCAGGCAAAAGGAACGGTTATTGAAGCTGAACTCGATAAAGGCAGAGGGTCAGTCGCGACATTGCTCGTGCAGACTGGAACATTGCATGTCGGTGATCCAATCGTAGTCGGCAATACATTTGGCCGTGTCCGTGCAATGGTCAACGACATTGGCCGCCGTGTGAAAACTGCCGGCCCGTCAACTCCGGTTGAAATTACCGGTTTGAATGATGTCCCTCAAGCGGGAGACCAATTCCTTGTCTTTAAGGATGAAAAAACAGCTCGTTCTGTCGGTGAAGCCCGTGCTTCGAAACAGCTTGAAGAGCAGCGCAGCGATAAAGCGAAGCTCAGTCTTGATGATTTATTCGAGCAAATTAAGCAAGGTGATGTAAAAGACATCAACCTCATCGTAAAAGCTGACGTTCAAGGATCTGCTGAAGCTTTAACGGCTGCACTTCAAAAAATTGAAGTAGAAGGCGTTAAAGTGAAAATCATCCATACAGGCGTTGGTGCGATTACTGAATCTGACATTATCTTGGCATCTGCTTCCAATGCAATTGTTATTGGGTTTAATGTGAGACCGGACGGAAATGCTAAGAGTACGGCTGAAGCTGAAAATGTAGATATTCGACTTCACCGTATCATTTACAAAGTAATCGACGAGATTGAAGCTGCCATGAAAGGTATGCTTGATCCTGAATATGAAGAAAAAGTAATTGGTCAAGTAGAAGTACGCCAAACATTCAAAGTATCTAAAATCGGTACAATTGCCGGCGGATATGTTACTGAAGGAACCATTACGCGCGACAGCGGCCTCCGTTTAATTCGTGACGGCGTCGTCATCTTTGAAGGCGAAGTAGATGTTCTGAAACGCTTTAAAGACGATGTGAAAGAAGTTTCACAAGGCTATGAATGTGGTATTACAATTAAGAAATACAATGACATTCGTGAAGGTGACATCCTTGAAGCGTTTGTCATGCAAGAAATTGAAAGAACGTGATCGGATTTGCGGAGTGTGAATGCATCATTTATGATGCAGGATCGCTAAAAGAAAAGCGTGCCGTTCTGAAGCGGGTTTTAACCAGGGTTCAAAACAAGTTCAATGTTTCGATTTCGGAGATTGGCTATCAGGACACCTGGCAAAGAACCAGCTTTGGAATCGCCGCTGTTTCTTCCTCTCGCGTTCAAACAGAAAAAGAACTGCAGCGCGTCCTAGCGTTTATCGATTCTTTTCCTGAAATTGAACGGACGATCACTAGGACAGAGTGGTTTTAACTTAGAGGTGATTGAATTGAGTATGAGAGCAAACCGTGTCGGCGAGCAAATGAAAAAAGAACTCGGTGATATTATCAGCCGCAAGCTGAAAGACCCGAGAATTGGTTTTCTGACAGTAACGGATGTACGTGTATCAGGTGATTTGCAAATTGCAAAGGTGTATATCTCGGTTCTCGGTGACGAGAAAAAACGGGAAGAAGCGCTGAAAGGGCTGGCAAAGGCGAAAGGATTTATCCGATCCGAAATCGGCAGCCGCATCAGACTTCGAAAAACGCCTGAAATTGAATTTGAGTTCGATGAATCAATCGATTACGGAAATCGGATCGAAACACTGATTCACGAATTACATTCAGAGAAACCATCTGAATAAAAAATCAGAGGATAGGCGTATATCGTCTGTCCTCTTTCTTCGTTTAAAAGAAAAAAACTCAAAAGAAGGAGTGAAAGGCAAATGGTTAACGGAGTTCTCCTTTTACATAAACCTGTTGGCATGACATCGCACGACTGTGTCATGAAGATCCGAAAGCTGTTAAAAACAAAAAAAGTAGGACATACAGGAACGCTCGATCCGGAAGTGTCAGGCGTGCTTCCGATTTGTGTAGGAAGAGCGACAAAAATAGTCGAATACTTAACTGAAAAATCTAAAACGTATGATGCAGAAATAACGCTGGGCTTTTCAACCACAACAGAGGATCAAACCGGAGAAACGGTGGAAACAAAGCCTGTTAATCACGACATTGATAAAGCGGATGTAGAAAAGGTTTTAAACAGTTTAAAGGGTAAACAAGAACAAATTCCGCCTATGTATTCCGCTGTAAAAGTAAACGGCAAAAAATTATACGAATACGCAAGAGCAGGGATTGAAGTAGAACGTCCGAAACGTATGATAACCATTGAAGACATTGCCCTGACGACAGAGATTAAACATCATGGAGAAACCGCAAGCTTCCGGTTTACAGTGACTTGCTCCAAAGGGACCTATGTAAGGACGCTGGCGGTCATGATCGGAGAAAAGCTCGGATATCCGGCTCATATGTCTCATTTAATCCGTACGGCATCCGGAGATTTTTCTCTCGACGAATGCTTTACTTTTGATGAGCTCGAAGCACAGGCCCAATCCGGAACCGTGGAAGAGCATACAGTTTCTATTGAACGTGCGCTCAATCATTTGCCGAAATGGATCATAAGTGATACATTAGCTAAGAAAGTAGAAAATGGGGCTTTGCTTGAGACGCCTGAGCAGTTTTCTGAAATGACAAGTGAAGAGCGTATTGCCGTCTTTACTGAATCCGGAACCTGCTTGGCGATCTATTTCCCTCATCCTGCAAAAAAAGGGCTGTTAAAGCCGGCAAAAGTATTGATGCAAAAAAGCGAACAATAGAAAAAAGGTGACCGTTCTGTGAAGACGATACATATTACACATCCTCATCATTTAATAAAAGAGGAGCAGGCTAAATCAGTGATGGCGTTAGGTTATTTTGACGGCGTTCATCTCGGGCATCAAAAGGTAATCGGCACAGCGAAGCAAATAGCCGAAGAAAAAGGTCTGACATTAGCTGTGATGACCTTTCATCCCCATCCTTCTCACGTGTTGGGCAGAGATAAGGAACCAAAGGATCTGATTACGCCTCTTGAAGACAAAATAAACCAAATTGAACAATTAGGCACAGAAATTCTGTATGTCGTTAAATTTAATGAAGTGTTTGCTTCTCTTTCTCCTAAGCAGTTTATAGACCAGTATATTATCGGCCTTAATGTGCAGCATGCAGTGGCAGGCTTTGACTTTACGTACGGCAAATACGGCAAGGGAACAATGGAGACCATGCCAGATGATTTAGACGGAAAAGCTGGGTGCACAATGGTAGAAAAATTGACGGAGCAAGATAAAAAAATCAGTTCTTCGTATATCCGTACCGCGCTTCAAAACGGAGATGTTGAATTGGCGAATGTCTTGCTTGGACAGCCTTATTTTATTAAAGGAATTGTCATTCATGGTGATAAAAGAGGACGGACCATCGGGTTTCCGACAGCAAATGTCGGTTTAAATAACAGCTATATCGTTCCGCCCACAGGTGTATATGCCGTAAAAGCGGAAGTGAACGGCGAAGTTTACAATGGCGTTTGCAATATCGGCTATAAGCCGACGTTTTATGAAAAGCGCCCTGAGCAGCCTTCCATCGAGGTCAATCTGTTTGATTTCGATCAGGAAGTATATGGAGCCGCTATAAAAATCGAATGGTATAAACGGATTCGGAGCGAGCGGAAATTCAATGGCATCAAAGAATTAACTGAGCAAATTGAGAAAGATAAGCAGGAAGCCATCCGTTATTTCAGCAATTTGCGGAAATAACTTGCAATGTACACAAATTTTATTCTAAAATATTTGCATATAGGCGCGTTTTTTAGTATGATAGTTCTCGTAGTCTTAAAACCATTGCTTGGCAATCCGAAGTCACCGACGGTTGCTAGGTAACTGGGGCTAAATATGATTTGGAGGTGAAACAGGATGGCAATTACTCAAGAGCGTAAAAATCAACTCATCAATGAGTTCAAAACACACGAATCTGATACTGGATCTCCAGAAGTTCAGATCGCTATCCTAACTGACTCAATTAACAACTTGAACGAGCATTTACGTACTCACAAGAAAGACCACCACTCACGTCGCGGTCTTCTTAAAATGGTAGGTAAGCGTCGTAATCTTCTTACGTATCTGCGTAATAAAGACGTAACTCGTTACCGTGAGTTAATTAACAAACTAGGCTTACGTCGATAATCGTAAAAAGCGGGAGGATTCCCGCTTTTTTATCGTATTAAAGCGAAATTTCTTATAACAAATCATTGAAATCCTTTTACATACTACTTTGACATTGATATGTTCAATTCATTTCGTTCATAATAGGAGTAATTGATTATTTCACACAACGAAGAGAGGAGTTCGTAATCGTATGGGACAAGAAAAACATGTCTTTACCATAGATTGGGCCGGAAGAACGCTTACCGTTGAAACCGGCCAGCTTGCCAAACAGGCAAATGGTGCTGTGATGATCCGCTACGGTGATACAGCAGTACTTAGTACAGCAACCGCTTCAAAAGAACCTAAACCGCTTGATTTCTTCCCTCTTACTGTAAACTATGAAGAAAGATTATATGCGGTAGGGAAAATTCCGGGCGGATTTATTAAAAGAGAAGGACGTCCAAGTGAAAAAGCGGTTCTTGCCAGCCGTTTAATTGACCGTCCGATCCGTCCTTTGTTTGCCGATGGATTCCGTAATGAAGTTCAAGTCATCAGCATTGTCATGAGTGTTGACCAAAACTGCTCTTCAGAAATGGCAGCCATGTTCGGTTCATCTCTTGCACTTTCTGTATCGGATATTCCGTTTGAAGGACCGATTGCAGGGGTTACTGTCGGACGCATTGATGATCAATTTATCATTAACCCGACAGTCGATCAGCTTGAAAAAAGCGACATCAATCTTGTCGTTGCCGGCACGAAAGATGCGATTAACATGGTAGAAGCGGGAGCGGACGAAGTTCCTGAGGAAATCATGCTTGAAGCCATTATGTTCGGTCATGAAGAGATTAAACGCCTGATTGCATTCCAAGAAGAAATTGTTGCAGCAGTCGGCAAAGAGAAATCTGAAATTAAGCTTTTTGAAATTGATGAAGAGCTTAATGAAAAAGTAAAAGCTTTGGCAGAAGAGGATCTGCTGAAAGCCATCCAAGTTCATGAAAAGCATGCCCGTGAAGATGCCATTAACGAAGTGAAGAACGCAGTTGTGGCAAAATTCGAGGATGAAGAACATGATGAAGACACAATCAAGCAAGTGAAGCAGATTTTATCCAAGCTGGTAAAAAATGAAGTTCGCCGCCTGATTACTGAAGAGAAAGTAAGACCGGACGGCCGCGGTGTCGATCAAATCCGCCCGCTCTCTTCAGAGGTTGGCCTCTTGCCAAGAACGCACGGTTCAGGTCTGTTTACAAGGGGACAAACTCAGGCCCTCAGCGTATGTACGCTAGGTGCTCTGGGAGATGTGCAAATCCTTGACGGCTTAGGTGTCGAAGAGTCGAAACGGTTTATGCATCATTACAACTTCCCGCAATTCAGCGTTGGGGAAACAGGACCGATGCGCGGACCTGGACGTCGTGAAATCGGACACGGAGCACTGGGTGAGCGTGCGCTTGAGCCAGTTATTCCGTCTGAAAAAGACTTCCCTTATACTGTCCGTCTTGTTTCAGAAGTGCTTGAATCAAACGGTTCTACATCTCAAGCAAGCATTTGCGCAAGCACACTTGCAATGATGGATGCCGGTGTACCGATTAAAGCGCCAGTTGCTGGTATTGCGATGGGTCTTGTCAAATCAGGCGAACATTACACTGTTTTGACTGACATTCAAGGCATGGAAGACGCGCTCGGAGATATGGACTTTAAAGTAGCGGGAACTGAAAAAGGCGTAACGGCCCTGCAAATGGACATTAAAATTGAAGGCCTTTCCAGAGAGATTCTTGAAGAAGCGCTTCAGCAGGCGAAAAAGGGCAGAATGGAAATCCTCAACAGCATGCTTGCAACATTAAGCGAATCAAGAAAAGAGCTTTCTCGATATGCGCCTAAGATCTTAACAATGACCATTAATCCTGATAAAATCCGCGATGTCATCGGACCAAGCGGAAAACAAATCAATAAGATCATCGAAGAAACCGGTGTTAAAATTGATATTGAGCAGGACGGCACAATCTTTATTTCCTCTACAGATGAAAGCGGCAACCAAAAAGCGAAAAAAATCATCGAAGACCTTGTTAGAGAGGTTGAAGTCGGCCAGCTTTACCTAGGTAAAGTGAAACGGATTGAAAAATTCGGGGCTTTCGTTGAAATTTTCAGCGGAAAAGACGGTTTGGTGCACATTTCAGAGCTTGCGCTTGAACGCGTAGGGAAAGTTGAAGATGTTGTAAAAATCGGAGACGAGATTCTTGTCAAAGTCACTGAAATTGATAAACAAGGACGAGTGAATTTGTCCCGCAAAGCGGTGCTCCGTGAAGAGAAAGAAAAAGAAGAACAACAATCTTAAATGAAAACATAAAAGGAGCCTGGGAGACCCGGCTTCTTTATTTTGAAGCTTTTCAAAAGCAGGCGGGTTCTACCTTGTCCTTCTCCTTCATAATGTGAGGTGAGGGGGGACAGAACATGTACAAAAAATTTGTACCGTTTGCCGTTTTTTTATTTCTTTTTTTTGTCTCATTTGAGATGATGGAAAATCCGCATGCACTTGATTATATAGGGGCAATGAAAAAAGATACGGTGACTGTCACGGCGTCAAAAGACCCGTTATATGAAGAATTGCTTCAAAAAGCGCCGGAGTACGAAGTTAAGCCCCAGAATGCAAGAATCGATAAAGTGTGGAAAAGCATTCCAGGCTACAATGGGTTAAAGGTCAATATTGAACAATCATATAAAAAAATGAAAAAACATGGTGAGTTTCGGGAAAAAGACTTGGTGTACAGCCAAGTAAAACCAAGTGTTCATCTTGAGTCACTTCAGCCTGAGCCTATTTATAAAGGAAATCCTGACAAGCCGATGGTGGCTTTTTTAATCAATGTGGCATGGGGAAATGAGTATTTGGAAAAAATGCTCCTTATTCTGCAAAAGCACCAGGTTAAAGCTACGTTCTTTTTAGAAGGCAATTGGGTGAGAAACAATGAACAGCTCGCTAAGAAGATTGCAAAAGACGGACATGAAATCGGAAATCATTCATACAATCATCCGGATATGAGCAAACTGACTACAGGAAGAATTTCCGAGCAGCTCGACAAGACTAATGAGCAAATAGAACAAGCGATCGGCGTTAAGCCAAAGTGGTTCGCTCCGCCGAGCGGAAGTTTCAGAAAAGCGGTTATCGACATTGCAGCTGAGAAACAGATGGGAACAGTCATGTGGACAGTTGATACAATCGATTGGCAAAAGCCGTCTCCGTCTGTACTTCAGACGAGAGTGTTAAGCAAGATACATAATGGTGCCATGATTTTAATGCATCCGACTGACCCTACGGCGGAAAGTCTTGAAGCGCTGATTACAAAGATAAAAGACAAAGGATATGCGCTTGGAACAGTCACTGAACTAATGGATGAAACAAGACTATTGAAGTAACAGATGAAGGCAGCTTGTCTTTGAATAGGAGGAACAAATTTGATTAAACGATATACGTGTCAAAATGGTGTAAGAATTGTGCTGGAAAATAACCCGACAGTCCGTTCTGTTGCGATCGGCGTATGGATCGGCACAGGTTCGAGACATGAAACGCCGGAGATAAACGGAATTTCTCACTTTTTAGAGCACATGTTCTTTAAAGGGACGAGCACAAAATCTGCACGCGAGATAGCAGAATCTTTTGATCGTATTGGCGGCCAGGTCAATGCGTTTACTTCAAAGGAATATACCTGCTACTATGCAAAGGTGCTTGACGAGCATGCGAATTACGCGCTGGACGTATTAGCAGATATGTTCTTTCATTCAACGTTTGATGAAAATGAGCTGAAAAAAGAGAAAAATGTAGTATATGAAGAGATTAAAATGTACGAAGATGCGCCGGACGACATTGTACATGATTTATTGAGCAAAGCCACTTACGGCAATCATTCTTTAGGCTACCCAATTCTAGGCACGGAAGAAACGCTTGCTTCCTTTAACGGTGACTCTCTCAGACAATACATGCATGATTATTATACGCCGGACCGAGTGGTGATTTCAGTAGCGGGTAATATATCTGACAGTTTTATCAAAGATGTAGAAAGATGGTTCGGGTCATACGAGGCGAAAGGCAAAGCGACAGGCCTTGAGAAGCCTGAGTTCCACACGGAAAAACTAACGAGAAAAAAAGAAACAGAGCAGGCTCATTTGTGTCTTGGATTTAAAGGCTTAGAGGTTGGCCATGAACGTATTTATGATTTAATTGTCCTCAATAATGTGCTCGGAGGCAGCATGAGCAGCCGACTGTTCCAGGATGTGCGTGAAGATAAAGGACTTGCTTATTCTGTTTACAGCTATCACAGCTCATATGAGGACAGCGGAATGCTCACAATTTACGGCGGAACGGGTGCAAATCAGCTTCAGCAGCTGTCGGAAACAATTCAAGAAACCCTTGCCACATTAAAACGTGACGGCATTACCTCGAAAGAACTGGAAAACAGCAAAGAGCAAATGAAGGGAAGCTTAATGCTGAGCTTAGAAAGCACAAACAGCAAAATGAGCCGAAACGGAAAAAATGAACTGCTGCTCGGCAAACATAAAACATTAGATGAAATCATCAATGAATTAAACGCCGTGAACTTAGAGCGTGTTAATGGCCTTGCCAGACAATTGTTTACCGAAGACTATGCATTAGCACTTATCAGCCCTTCCGGCAATATGCCGTCTTAAAAAGGAAAGCCTGCCCCATAATGGAGCAGGCATTTTTTAATCCCTTTCATCATACATAGTACAAGGGGGTGACAGACATGCGGCTCAGTGAATTATCAGGAAAGGAAATTGTAGACATCAAAAGAGCTGAACGGCTCGGAGTGCTCGGCCAGACCGATTTAGAAATCAATGAACAGGATGGACAGATTACAGCACTCCTCATTCCCACAGTTAAGTGGTTTGGTTTGAGAAAGCAAGGTCATGACATTCGTGTCCCATGGCATCATATTCAAAAGATCGGTTCAGATATGATTATATTAGATGTACCTGAGGAAATGCCTCCTCGACAAGAGTAAATAGCCCAATTGACTGTGAAGTGGGCTCTAAAGAAAACACCTGAAACATCGGCTGCCGGAGCCGATGTTTTTTTATATGGAAAAAGCGCATCTTTTATATTCACCGGTATTTCCTTTTGATCATAAGATGAAGGGGAGCTTAACAACTAGAGATCCAGTATATACAAAGAAGGTGAACGTTTAGAATGTTAACCGGATTGAAAATTGCAGTTATCGGCGGTGACGCAAGACAGCTCGAAATTATAAGAAAGCTCACTGAACAGCAGGCTGACATCTATCTTGTCGGTTTTGACCAATTGGATCACGGTTTTACCGGGGCAGTAAAATGCAATATTGATGAAATTCCTTTTCAGCAAATAGACAGCATCATTCTTCCAGTATCCGCGACAACAGGAGAAGGTGTCGTATCGACTGTATTTTCGAATGAAGAAGTTGTGTTAAAACAGGACCATCTCGACAGAACGCCTGCACATTGTGTCATTTTCTCAGGAATTTCTAACGCCTATTTAGAAAACATTGCAGCTCAGGCAAAAAGAAAACTTGTTAAGCTGTTTGAGCGGGATGACATTGCGATATACAACTCTATTCCGACAGTAGAAGGAACGATCATGCTGGCTATTCAGCACACGGATTATACGATACACGGATCACAGGTGGCTGTTCTCGGTCTGGGGCGCACCGGGATGACAATTGCCCGTACATTTGCCGCGCTCGGGGCGAATGTAAAAGTGGGGGCAAGAAGTTCAGCGCATCTGGCACGTATCACTGAAATGGGGCTCGTTCCTTTTCATACCGATGAGCTGAAAGAGCATGTAAAAGATATAGATATTTGCATTAATACCATACCGAGTATGATTTTAAATCAATCGGTACTTTCTAGCATGACACCAAAAACCTTAATATTGGATCTGGCCTCACGTCCCGGGGGAACGGATTTTAAATATGCCGAAAAACAAGGGATTAAAGCACTTCTTGCTCCCGGTCTTCCAGGGATTGTCGCTCCTAAAACAGCTGGGCAAATCCTTGCAAACGTCTTGAGCAAGCTTTTGGCTGAAATACAAGCTGAGGAGGGGAAATAAGGATGTCGTCATTAAAAGGAAAAAGAATCGGGTTTGGGCTGACCGGGTCACATTGCACATATGAAGCGGTTTTCCCGCAAATTGAGGCGTTGGTCAACGAAGGAGCTGAAGTCCGTCCGGTAGTCACATTTAATGTGAAATCCACAAATACCCGATTTGGAGAGGGCGCAGAATGGGTTAAAAAAATTGAAGACCTGACTGGATATGAGGCCATTGATTCGATTGTAAAGGCAGAACCTCTTGGGCCGAAGCTGCCCCTTGACTGCATGGTCATTGCGCCTTTAACAGGCAATTCAATGAGCAAGCTGGCAAATGCCATGACGGACAGCCCGGTGCTGATGGCGGCAAAAGCGACAATCCGAAACAATCGGCCTGTCGTTCTGGGTATCTCGACAAATGATGCTCTCGGTTTAAACGGAACAAATTTAATGAGGCTCATGTCAACAAAAAATATCTTTTTTATTCCATTCGGGCAAGATGATCCATTTAAAAAACCGAATTCAATGGTAGCCAAAATGGATCTGCTTCCGCAAACGATTGAAAAGGCACTTATGCACCAGCAGCTTCAGCCGATTCTAGTTGAGAATTATCAGGGAAATGACTAAATTTACAGAAAATCTTTCCCAAACTAAAAAATTCGGTCATCACCTGCATATTCTATGGTAAAATAAAACGTAAAATCATAGTCAAATCAATTCAATGAAGCTGATTGGCGGAAGGAGTTTTACAGATGGGAAGAGGTTTACACGTAGCTGTTGTCGGAGCGACAGGGGCTGTGGGACAACAAATGCTTAAAACACTTGAAGACAGAAACTTTGAAATGGACACACTTACATTGCTATCTTCAAAACGCTCTGCGGGGACAAAAGTCACGTTTAAAGGCCAAGAGCTGACTGTTCAGGAAGCTTCTCCTGAGAGCTTTGAAGGGGTAAATATTGCTTTGTTCAGCGCCGGCGGAAGCGTATCACAAGCATTGGCACCAGAAGCTGTAAAACGCGGCGCTATTGTTATAGATAATACGAGCGCGTTCCGCATGGACGAAAATACACCGCTTGTTGTGCCAGAAGTGAATGAGGCAGACTTGCATGAACACAACGGCATTATTGCCAATCCAAACTGCTCTACAATCCAAATGGTTGCGGCACTTGAACCGATCCGCAAAGCATATGGCTTAAACAAGGTCATCGTATCAACTTACCAGGCAGTATCAGGAGCGGGTAATGAAGCTGTAAAAGAGCTTTACAGCCAAACACAGGCGATTTTAAATAAAGAAGAAATAGAGCCTGAGATCATGCCTGTAAAAGGTGACAAAAAACACTATCAAATCGCCTTCAACGCGATTCCGCAAATCGATAAATTCCAAGATAACGGCTATACGTTTGAGGAAATGAAAATGATAAATGAAACGAAAAAAATCATGCACATGCCTGACCTTCAAGTAGCGGCTACATGTGTGAGACTGCCAATCCAAACTGGGCACTCAGAGTCCGTCTACATCGAAATAGACCGTGATGACGCTACAGTTGAAGATATTAAAAATCTATTGCAAGAAGCTCCGGGCGTGACACTTCAGGATGATCCAAGCCAGCAGCTTTATCCGATGCCTGCTGATGCTGTCGGCAAAAACGATGTGTTTGTAGGCCGCATCCGCAAAGACTTGGACAGAGCAAACGGTTTTCATTTATGGGTTGTTTCTGATAACCTATTAAAAGGCGCGGCATGGAACTCTGTTCAAATTGCAGAAAGCCTGAAAAAACTAAACCTCGTATAAAAGAGAGAATTTTCTAAAGACGAATAGAAGAGAGTAAGGCGCTATTAGCCTGCTCTCTTCTGTTACGTCCGAATAATTTGGAGTGAAAACAGTGAAGATAATTGTTCAAAAGTTCGGCGGAACATCAGTAAAAGATGATAAAGGCCGCAAACTGGCTTTAGGGCATATTAAAGAAGCAATCAGTGAAGGATATAAGGTTGTCGTTGTCGTTTCAGCGATGGGCCGAAAAGGAGACCCGTATGCAACAGATTCTTTGCTCGGGCTGCTTTACGGCGATCAGTCAGCGATTTCTCCTAGGGAGCAGGATTTGCTTTTATCTTGCGGAGAGACTATTTCCTCTGTCGTCTTTACAAGCATGCTGCTTGATAACGGTGTGAAAGCAACTGCGCTGACAGGGGCTCAGGCTGGCTTTTTAACGAATGATCAGCATACCAATGCGAAAATCATTGAAATGAAACCGGAGCGTTTATTCAGTGTGCTCGCCAATCATGATGCGGTAGTCGTCGCAGGCTTCCAGGGCGCAACTGAAAAGGGTGATACAACAACAATCGGCAGAGGGGGCAGCGATACGTCTGCAGCCGCACTCGGAGCAGCTGTTGATGCGGAATACATCGATATTTTCACCGATGTAGAAGGCGTGATGACTGCTGACCCAAGAGTGGTGGAAAATGCAAAACCGCTTCCTGTCGTGACGTATACGGAAATCTGCAACCTGGCGTATCAGGGGGCCAAGGTCATTCATCCGCGTGCTGTGGAAATCGCAATGCAGGCCAAGGTTCCGATCCGCGTCCGTTCGACTTATTCGAATGATAAAGGTACATTGGTGACATCACATCACTCTTCCAAGGTCGGCAGTGATGTTTTTGAAAGGCTGATTACGGGAATCGCCCATGTCAAGGATGTCACGCAGTTCAAAGTGCCTGCGAAAATCGGCCAGTATAACGTTCAGACTGAAGTGTTCAAGGCTATGGCAAACGCTGGAATCAGTGTCGATTTCTTTAACATTACACCTAGTGAAATCGTCTATACGGTAGCCGGAAATAAAACAGAAACAGCTCAGCGTATTTTAATGGATATGGGCTATGATCCTATGGTGACGAGAAACTGCGCGAAGGTATCGGCGGTCGGCGCGGGCATTATGGGTGTTCCCGGTGTTACGTCCAAAATTGTATCGGCTCTTTCAGAAAAAGAAATTCCGATCCTTCAGTCGGCTGACAGCCATACGACGATATGGGTGCTCGTCCATGAAGCGGATATGGTACCTGCTGTAAACGCTTTGCATGAAGTGTTTGAACTTTCGAAGTAAATGTGATTGAATCATGATGAGGTGAATAAAATGAATTTCGGAAATGTGTCTACAGCGATGATTACACCCTTTGACAATAAAGGGAACGTAGACTTTCAAAAACTGTCTACACTGATTGATTACTTGTTGAAAAACGGAACGGATTCTTTAGTAGTAGCGGGAACAACTGGAGAATCTCCGACCCTTTCAACTGAAGAAAAAATTGCGCTTTTTGAATATACGGTAAAAGAAGTAAACGGACGGGTGCCCGTTATCGCTGGTACTGGAAGCAACAACACGAAAGATTCCATTAAGCTGACAAAAAAAGCTGAGGAAGCGGGCGTGGACGCTGTTATGCTTGTTACCCCGTATTACAATAAACCTTCTCAAGAAGGAATGTACCAGCATTTTAAAGCAATTGCGGCAGAGACATCTCTTCCGGTTATGCTCTATAATGTTCCTGGCCGTACGGTTGCTTCTCTTGCTCCTGAAACGACAATCCGTTTGGCGGCTGACATTCCGAATGTAGTTGCCATTAAAGAAGCGAGCGGAGATCTCGAAGCGATTACAAAAATAATTGCTGAAACACCGGAAGATTTCTATGTCTATTCAGGGGATGACGCTCTGACGCTTCCTATTCTTTCAGTTGGAGGAAGAGGAGTTGTATCAGTGGCGAGCCATATTGCAGGCTCTGATATGCAGCAAATGATCAAAAATTATACGAATGGGCAAACAGCTAATGCGGCACTGATCCATCAGAAACTGCTGCCGATTATGAAGGAACTGTTTAAAGCGCCTAATCCTGCTCCAGTCAAAACAGCGCTTCAGCTGAGAGGTCTTGATGTCGGTTCGGTGCGTCTGCCTCTTGTCCCGTTAACTGAGGATGAACGTCTGAGCTTAAGCAGCACGATCAGCGAACTGTAAGAAAATTTCATACAGTGAAACAAACGCGGTCATTCTCACATTCAGCTGAGTTTGACCGTTTCTTTTACATATTGGTTTTCCCTAAACCTTCTGCTTTATCTTGTTTTCTAAATTTACTTTCAGTTATAATAGGAACAAGTGATGATGGACGGGTATGAGACTAGGAGGATATAGATTTTGAAAAAGAAAAATACAGAAAACGTTAGAATTATCGCCCTTGGCGGTGTCGGAGAGATTGGGAAGAACCTTTATGTCATTGAAATTGACTCAGACATATTTGTCGTTGATGCCGGCCTTATGCATCCAGAAAACGAAATGCTCGGTATTGATGTAGTAATTCCTGACATATCATATTTGATTGAACGGGCTGACCGCGTCAAGGCAATCTTTTTAACGCACGGGCACGATGAAAATATCGGCGGCGTTTTTTACTTATTAAACAAGCTGTCCGTTCCAGTGTACGGAACAAAACTGACGCTTGCACTGTTAAGAGAGAAATTAAAACAATACGGACATAACCGAAAAACTGATTTAAGAGAAATTCACTCAAAATCTGTCATTACATTTGAATCAACAAAAGTTTCGTTCTTTAGAACGATTCACAGCATTCCTGATTCTGTAGGTGTGAGCTTTAAAACATCACTTGGATCTATTGTATGCACAGGAGACTTCAAATTTGACCAAACTCCTGCACTTAATCAGACGTGCGACATTGGCGAGATCGCCAAGATCGGCAATAGCGGCGTGCTCGCGCTGCTTTCTGACAGTGCAAATGCGGAACGGCCGGGTTACACCCCTTCGGAAGCGGCTGTCAGCGGAGAAATTTCGGATGCGCTGTATAATTCAGAGAACCGGGTGATTATTGCTGTTTTCGCATCCAATATTAACCGGATTCAGCAAGTCATTCATGCAGCGGCTCAAAATGGCAGAAAGATTGCCGTAGCCGGAAAAAATCTTCAATCTGTTCTGCAGCTGGCGAGAAAGTTAGGATACATTGAAGCTGATGATGAATTGTTTATTTCTGTACAGGATGTCAAAAAATATCCGAAGCGCGAAGTGGCCATTATTACAGCCGGAAGCCAAGGTGAACCATTAGCTGCTCTGACAAGAATGGCAAACAAAGCTCACAAACAGCTGAACATTGAAGAAGGGGATACGGTTGTCATCGCGTCAACTCCGATTCCCGGGCAGGAACTCATTTATTCTAAAACAGTAGATCTTCTTGCGAGAGCCGGTGCACAAGTCATCTTTGCCCAAAAGCGTGTTCATGTATCAGGTCACGGCTCACAAGAAGAGTTAAAGCTGATGATCAATCTGCTTAAACCAAAATATTTGATTCCTGTAAACGGCGAATACAGAATGCAAAAAGCTCATTCAAAAATTGCTGAAGAAACCGGCATGAAGCGCAGTGACATCTTCTTAATTGAAAAAGGAGACGTCGTTGAATTCCGCGGCCAAAACGTAAAAATTGGGGATAAAGTTCCTTACGGCAATATTTTAATTGATGGTTTAGGTGTCGGTGATATCGGCAATATCGTATTGAGAGACCGCCGCTTGCTTTCACAGGACGGAATTTTAATCGTTGTCATTACACTTGATAAACAAAAGAAACATCTTGTATCAGGACCAGAAATTATCACTCGCGGTTTTGTTTATGTAAGAGAGTCTGAAGGTCTTATCGTACAGGCTACTGAGCTTGTCCGGTCCATCGTGACAGAAGCGACTGAAACATCAAATGTCGAATGGTCAACACTGAAGCAGGCAATGCGGGATGCTTTGAACCAATTCCTTTATGAAAAAACGAAACGTAAACCGATGATCATCCCAATTATTATGGAAGTATAATGACTGACTAAAGACCGGAGCTGCTCCGGTCTTTATTTTTTGTCCTTCATGCCGGGATTGAATGAAGTATCTTTGTTCATAATACAAAGAGAAACTCGGAAAGGATGAAAGCGAGATGGATCATCGTATGGAAAACACAGAAGAAGAGCGTCCTGAAAAAAATGATGCGAAGGACAGCATTATGAATAAAATACAGCAGCTTGGTGAAACGACGCTTCCGCAGCTGCCCCAAGATACAAATATTCATTGTCTGACCATTATCGGACAAATTGAAGGCCATGTTCAGCTACCTCCGCAAAACAAAACAACAAAATATGAACATGTCATCCCGCAGATTGTGGCAATTGAACAAAATCCCAAAATTGAAGGCTTGCTGATCATATTAAATACTGTCGGAGGAGATGTTGAAGCTGGTCTTGCCATAGCGGAAATGCTTGCATCTTTATCGAAACCGACCGTTTCTATCGTGCTTGGCGGGGGGCATTCCATCGGCGTTCCGATAGCTGTATCCTGTGATTACAGCTATATTGCCGAAACAGCAACGATGACGATTCATCCCGTTAGGCTCACCGGGCTGGTCATCGGGGTGCCGCAAACGTTTGAATACCTAGATAAGATGCAAGAAAGAGTTGTTAAATTTGTGACAAGCCATTCCAATATAACCGAAGAGAAGTTTAAAGAGCTAATGTTTTCAAAAGGAAACTTAACACGCGACATCGGAACAAATGTAGTCGGTAAGGATGCAGTTAAATACGGATTGATCGATCATGCAGGTGGTGTCGGACAGGCAATCAATAAACTGAATGAGCTCATCGATGAAGCAAGGAAAGAAGAAGGACGGATGATTCAATGATTCTTTATACCGTGATGCCGCAGGAAATTGTGTTTGCAGAACAGAACCAAGAGACAAGCGCACATGAGCAAATTGAATATAAAGGTGTACCGCTTCTAGTCGAAATGAAAGGGAATGAAGCGGAAGTCATTCAAATCATGAGCACCAATCCAATGCATTTTCTTCATCCGGACATTTCACCGGGACAAAAGCTGAAATTAAACGTATAAGAATCCAACCCTTTTTTAAGGGCAAAATATGCTATAATAGGGGAATCCTACAGAAAAAACGCAGCCTGTAAACGGCTGCTTTCTTCATTATGTATGAACTTACATTTTTTAACGCAGTAAGGTGATGAGTGTGGCAAAGAAAAAACGAAAATCAAGAAAAAAACAGGCGAAACAGCTCAATATAAAATACGAGCTCAACGGATTGCTGTGTATAGCCATTTCAATTATCGCAATCTTGCAGCTGGGGGTAGTCGGGCAAACGTTTATCTATTTGTTCCGCTTTTTTGCTGGAGAGTGGTTTATTTTATGCTTGTTAGGTTTATTGGTGTTAGGAGTCTCGCTGTTTTGGAAGAAGAAAACCCCAAGCCTTTTAACGAGACGAAAGGCCGGGTTGTACTGTATCATCGCAAGCATATTGCTGCTTTCTCATGTGCAGCTATTTAAAAATTTGACGCACAAAGGGTCTATTGAGTCCGCAAGCGTGGTGCGCAATACGTGGGAATTGTTTTTAATGGACATGAATGGCAGCTCTGCTTCACCTGATTTAGGCGGAGGGATGATCGGTGCGCTGCTGTTTGCGGCTTCACACTTTTTGTTTGCGTCGACTGGTTCTCAGATCATGGCGATTGTCATGATTTTGATTGGAATGATTTTAGTGACAGGACGCTCACTGCAAGAAACGCTGAAAAAGTGGATGAGCCCGATTGGACGTTTTATAAAAGAACAATGGTTAGCATTTATTGATGATATGAAATCCTTCAAATCAAATATGCAGTCATCGAAAAAAACGAAAGCAGCGAGCAAAAAACAAAAACCGGCCCGCAAAAAACAGCAAATGGAACCGGAGCCTCCTGATGAAGAGGGGGATTATGAAACAGTATCGCCTCTTATTCATTCAGAGCCGATTATCTCAAGCTTTTCTGACCGTAACGAAGAGGAAGGGCCTCCAGTTATAGAAAAGCGCGCCGAACCTGTGTCGAAGCCGCTTCAGGACATCCAACCGGAGACAGGTGATCAGGAAACTGTTTCCGCTCCTCCTATGACCTTTACGGAGCTTGAAAATAAGGATTACGAGATGCCGTCACTGGATTTGCTGGCAGATCCGAAGCATACCGGCCAGCAGGCTGATAAAAAGAATATTTATGAAAATGCGAGAAAGCTTGAACGGACATTCCAAAGCTTTGGCGTAAAGGCAAAAGTCACACAGGTTCATCTCGGACCGGCCGTAACAAAATATGAAGTATACCCTGATGTCGGAGTGAAGGTTAGCAAAATTGTCAATTTAAGCGATGATTTAGCGCTTGCGCTTGCTGCGAAGGATATCAGGATCGAAGCGCCTATACCAGGCAAATCAGCAATCGGAATTGAAGTTCCAAACGCAGAAGTGGCAATGGTTTCGCTGAAGGAAGTGCTGGAGTCTAAATTGAATGACAGACCGGATGCGAAGCTGTTAATTGGACTCGGCCGCAATATTTCAGGTGAAGCTGTATTGGCTGAGTTAAACAAGATGCCCCACCTTTTGGTCGCAGGCGCAACCGGTAGCGGGAAAAGTGTCTGTGTCAACGGCATTATTACAAGTATTTTAATGCGCGCGAAACCGCATGAAGTGAAAATGATGATGATCGATCCTAAAATGGTAGAGCTCAATGTCTACAACGGGATTCCGCATTTGCTTGCTCCGGTTGTAACCGATCCGAAAAAAGCGTCGCAGGCTTTGAAAAAGGTTGTCAATGAAATGGAGCGGCGGTACGAATTATTTTCTCATACGGGTACAAGAAATATTGAAGGATACAATGATTATATAAAACGCGCCAACAATGAAGAAGGAGCGAAACAGCCAGAGCTGCCTTATATTGTTGTCATTGTGGACGAGCTTGCCGATCTCATGATGGTCGCTTCATCTGATGTGGAAGATTCGATTACGAGATTGTCCCAAATGGCGCGGGCTGCCGGCATCCATCTCATTATTGCGACACAGCGACCGTCGGTGGATGTTATCACAGGGGTGATTAAAGCGAACATTCCGTCACGAATCGCGTTCAGCGTATCTTCACAGACGGATTCAAGGACCATTCTTGACATGGGTGGCGCTGAGAAGCTTCTCGGTCGCGGCGATATGCTGTTTTTACCTGTAGGGGCTAACAAACCTGTCCGTGTGCAGGGAGCATTTCTGTCGGATGACGAAGTGGAGAAGGTCGTCGACCATGTGATTACGCAGCAGAAAGCGCAATATCAAGAAGAAATGATTCCTGAGGAGATAACGGAAACTCATTCCGAGGTTACTGATGAACTTTATGATGAAGCTGTTGAATTAATCGTCGGCATGCAGACGGCATCTGTTTCAATGCTGCAAAGAAGATTCAGAATCGGCTATACGAGAGCGGCGCGCCTGATTGACGCAATGGAGGAACGCGGCGTTGTCGGACCGTATGAAGGCAGCAAACCTAGGGAAGTATTATTATCAAAAGAGAAATATGATGAGCTCTCTTCTTAATGAAGAGAGTTCCGTTTTCTGTAGTTGTCAATAATAACATTATGTAAACTGATCACCTTTCTATTTATTTTTTCGACAAAACATGATATAGTTGTCCCAATTGTTCAATAATTTTTATCGAAAGTGGTTTACGGAGGGGAAACATGTCTACAAAAGCTGATAATCGGCACTTGTATTTGAAAGTAATTGAACGAATTAAAGAGGATATAAAAAATGGGATCTACACTGAGAAGGAAAAGCTGCCTTCTGAATTTGAGCTTTCCAAAAAGCTTGGTGTCAGCAGAGCGACGCTAAGAGAAGCCCTGCGGATACTGGAAGAAGAGCATGTGATTATCAGAAGGCATGGTGTAGGCACTTTTGTCCATTCTAAGCCGTTATTTCTTTCGGGCATTGAACAGCTGAACAGTGTAACGAAGATGATAGAACAGGCGAATATGACCCCTGGCACGATTTTTCTATCATCACAAGTGCTTATGCCGTCTGAAGATGATACGAAGAGATTTCATTTGGCAGAAGGGCAAGAACTTTTTTACCTTGAACGAGTCAGGACAGCTGACGGACAGCCGATTGTGTATTGTATAGACAAAATTCCGATGAATATTTTGCCGAATTCTTTTTCTCATCAGCAAGAATCTATGTTTGACCTGCTTGAGAAAAATTCAGGCTCCGTAATCAGCTATGCAGTAACTGATATAGAACCGATCGGCTATCACGATACCATTTCTCCAGTGCTTGAATGCGATCCGGAAACAGCTCTTTTGCTATTAAAACAAACCCATTACGATCAGCACGATAAACCGGTGCTTTATTCTTTAAATTATTTTAGAGCGGATAAATTCAGATTTCATGTTTTGCGTAAACGATTCTAAAAACGGACGCCTGCATGTGTCTGTTTTTTTTATTTGCACTGATTCATGTTTCTTTGTACATACTTTCATTCCGGTTAACGCAATATATAAGGGATGACAAGAAAGTGAATGGGTGAAAATGTTGAGAGAGAAAAATGGAATGAAAAATATTATTGCATTGTCTTCCGTCCCGCTTGTGATGACACTCGGGAACTCTATGCTGATTCCTGTTCTTCCGATGATGGAGAAAAAGCTGTCGGTGACTTCATTTCAAGTGTCTTTAATCATTACTGTATATTCAGTAGTAGCAATTATTTGCATTCCGATTGCCGGATATTTGTCGGATCGTTTCGGGAGAAAAAAAATATTGCTTCCATGCCTCCTCATTGCAGGATTGGGGGGAGCGGTAGCTGCTTTTGCCTCGACCTATATGAAAAATCCTTATGCTATGATCTTGGCGGGACGGGTTCTTCAAGGCATCGGTTCTGCAGGTGCTGCTCCTATCGTCATGCCGTTTATCGGCGACTTGTTTAAAGGAGACGATGAAAAGGTCAGCGCTGGTCTTGGCGATATTGAAACCGCCAATACATCTGGTAAGGTACTGAGTCCCATACTTGGAGCCTTACTGGCTTCTTGGTACTGGTTCGTACCGTTTTGGTTTATTCCGTTTTTCTGTTTGATCAGCTTTTTTCTCGTATTGTTTTTGGTGGCCAAGCCTGAAGAAGATGAAGATGCGCCTGCTGTTTCTGAGTTTATTAAGAGTGTGAAGAAAATCTTTAAACAGGATGGTCGCTGGCTTTATACGGTCTTCATTATCGGGTGTGTCATTATGTTTTTGTTATTTGGCGTATTATTTTATTTGTCAGATACGCTGGAGAACAAGTATGCCATTGACGGAGTAGCTAAAGGCGGATTACTGGCAATCCCACTTTTATTTTTGTCAACCAGTTCTTTTATAGCTGGCAAAAAGATCGGTAAAGATAAAGGCCGAATGAAATTTTGCGTTGTTACAGGAATGATTCTGTTAACCCTTTCGTTTATTGCCTTGTGGTGGAACCACAGTTTTTATTTTTTATTTGTCTTTTTAAGCTTTGGCGGGATTGGGATTGGAATGGCTCTTCCTGCTTTAGATGCACTGATAACCGAAGGGATTGAAAGTGAACAATGCGGAACCATTTCCTCCTTCTACAATAGCATGCGCTTTATAGGAGTAGCTCTCGGTCCACCTGTTTTTGCTGCATTAATGTCTAATGCAAACTGGATTATTTTCATACTCTCGGCGTTTTGCAGCATCGTATCTTTATTTTTAGTGCTCTTTACTGTAGATGCTAAAAAAAGTGAAGAAGAAGAAAAAAACTTAGGGACGGTCTAGCCAGCCGTCTTTTTTTGCGCTTTCTTGCACAGTTTACAACTGTACCTATACAGCATGCGGAGGTTATTGTTTCCTTATAAATCCTACAGTTGCTATAATTACATGAAAGAGTGTTTCTGCGAATGCTGAAAATTGGTCATAATACATACTAATTAAGAAATGAACGAAGGAGGTTCCATATGTCATATGTTAATGAACTCAAATCAAAGCACGGCGGTTTAACCGCACACATTGTAGAAACAGAAAAATTCAAAACCGTCTCGCTTATTTTTAAGATGCTGGCACCGCTGACAAAGGATCAAGTCACCAAAAGAGCGCTGCTTCCGCATGTGCTTCTTCGCGGAACGAAAAGCCATCCGAAAACCGCAGAATTGCGTTCATACCTGGATGAGCTGTACGGCACGTCAGTATCGGCTGATCTTACGAAAAAAGGAGAGCGGCACGTCATTACGTTCAGGCTTGAAATCCCGAATGAAAAATATTTAAAAGATCAAACGCCGCTACTTGAGAAAGGGCTCCAGCTTCTTGCAGAAATCGTCTTTTCACCTGCTTTAGAGGGAGACGCTTTTCAGTCACAATATGTGGCTCAAGAAAAACGGACGCTTAAGCAAAGAATCCAAGCCGTCTATGATGATAAAATGCGCTATTCGAATTTAAGGCTGATACAGGAAATGTGCAAAAATGAGCCTTACGCGCTTCATGTCAATGGTGAAATCGACGATGTCGATGACATTACGGCAGAGCAATTATACGAAACATACCAAAGCGCTATCCAAAAAGACCAGCTTGATCTATATGTTGTTGGCGATGTGGACAGTAACCAGGTACAATCGGCAATCGATAAGTATTTCAAAACAGAAGAGCGCACTCTTGGCACGATTGAAAACAATCACGCTGATGAAAAAGTTCAGCCAAAAGAAGTAATTGATGAAGAGGATGTCAAGCAAGGAAAGCTGAATATCGGCTACCGCACCAGTATCACTTATACAGATCAGGATTATCCTGCTTTACAAGTGTTTAACGGATTGTTCGGCGGATTCTCTCATTCTAAACTTTTCATTAATGTTCGGGAAAAAGCCAGTCTTGCTTACTACGCGGCTTCGCGTATAGAAAGTTTTAAAGGCTTGTTAATGGTGATGTCAGGTATTGAAGTGAAAAATTATGAACAGGCTGTTTCGATTATTGCTGAGCAATTCCAGGCAATGAAAAATGGCGATTTCAGTGAGCAGGATATAGCACAGACAAAGGCCGTCATTCGAAATCAAGTGCTGGAAACGATTGATACAGCATACGGTTTATCTGAATTTTTATATCAGCAGGCCGCTGCTCAAGTCGAGATTCCTATCGAAGACTTTCTTGCCAATATTGAGAATGTCACAAAAGAGGATATCATTAAAGCCGGCGAAAAGATTCAGCTTGATACGACTTATTTCTTAAAAGGGACGGAGGGTGCATCTTGATCAAACCAATCGAATATGAACAGCTTCAGGAGACGCTGTATCATGAAAAAATGTCCAACGGCCTTGATGTTTACGTTTTGCCGAAAAAAGGCTTCAACAAGACATATGCAGTCTTTACAACAAAGTACGGCTCGATAGATAACCGGTTTGTCCCTTTAGGTAAAAACGAGATGGTTCACGTGCCGGACGGGATTGCTCACTTTCTTGAGCACAAGCTGTTTGAAAAAGCGGACGGAGACGTTTTTCAAGATTTCAGCAAACAGGGGGCTTCTGCCAATGCGTTTACGTCATTTACAAGAACAGCTTACCTTTTCTCAAGCACATCAAATGTTGAACGCAATTTAGAGACGCTTATCGATTTCGTACAGGACCCATATTTTACTGAAAAAACGGTTGAAAAGGAAAAAGGGATTATCGGGCAGGAGATTAATATGTACGACGATAACCCTGATTGGAGGCTTTACTTCGGGGTCATTGAAAACATGTACAAAGAGCATCCTGTCAGAATTGACATAGCGGGAACAGTGGAAAGCATTTCACATATTACAAAAGACCTTCTTTATGAATGCTATGAAACGTTTTATCACCCGAGTAACATGCTCCTTTTCATTGTCGGACCTGTAGATCCTGAAGCGATTATTTCTCAGGTAAGAGAAAACCAGGGGAAAAAGCCGTATACTGATCAGCCGGAGATCAAACGGGAAGAAGTGAAAGAGCAAGAAGCGGTTTTCAGAAAAGAAAAAGAGATCAAAATGAACGTGCAGGGACCGAAATGCCTTGTCGGGCTGAAATCAAAAAATCCGTTTAAATTAGGCAAAGAGCTCTTAAAGCATGAACTTTCAATGAACTTATTGCTTGAAGCTCTTTTTGGCAAAAGCTCTGCCCAGTATGAATCCCTTTATGAAAAAGGATATATTGACGAAACGTTCAGCTTTGATTTTACTGCTGAATATGGGTTTGGTTTTGCGGCGATCGGCGGAGATACGCCTGAGCCTGATCAATTGGCTGAAGACATTTCAAGCATGCTTTTGCGCGCCGGTGAACTGATTACTGCTGAAAAGATTGAACTTGCCAGAAAGAAAAAGATCGGTACATTCTTAAAAGCGCTGAATTCCCCTGAATACATCGCCAATCAATTTACCCGTTATGCGTTCTTGGATATGAGCCTGTTTGACGTTGTAACGGTACTCGAGCAGATTACCCTCGAGGATGTCCAGAACGTAATACAAGAGGAAATTGCTGCAGACAGACTGACTGTCTGCAAGGTTGTTCCTAAATCATAAACAAAACATCCCTCCAGTGTGAGGGGTGTTTTTCTGCGGAAAGAAGGAAAGAGGATGAACAAAACAGCACTAATCACCGGAGCAAGCGGTGGCATTGGCAAAAGCATCAGCGAAACCCTTGCAGCTAGAGGATACAATCTGCTGCTGCATTACAATACAAATCAAAATGCGGCAGCGGAGCTTGCTGAAAAACTAAGTCAGATGTTTGGCGTAAATGCGGAGATATTACAAGCTGACCTGTCCGCGCAAGATGGAGCAGATAAGCTGACAAGTTCAATTGTTCAGCATATTGATGCGATTGTTTTAAACAGCGGAAGAAGCCATTTTGGGCTGATTACGGATGTAGATAACGCAACAGTCCAGGAAATGGTTCAGCTTCATGTGGCGAGTCCGTATATGCTGACGAGAAACCTTCTGCCAGGCATGATTCGGAATAAATCGGGAGCAATTGTGGCTGTCAGCTCGATTTGGGGAGAGACTGGGGCATCCTGTGAAGTGCTGTACAGCATGGCAAAAGGAGCTCAGCATTCATTTGTAAAAGGATTGGCTAAGGAGCTGGCGCCAAGCGGAATCAGAGTAAACGCCGTAGCGCCGGGCGCAGTTGATACAAATATGATGAATCAATTTACCCCGGCTGAAAAAGAAGAGATCGCTGATGAGATTCCGATCGGCCGGCTGGCCCGGCCGCAAGAAATTGCGGATGCAACAGCTTTTCTCCTGTCTGAAAAAGCGTCATATATCACTGGCCAAATTCTGTCGGTCAATGGCGGCTGGCACTGCTGATCCGAAAATATTCGGTGTATAGTTTCTTTTGCGAAGGACACAATAATCTTGTAACTTCACATGAAATGGAGGAAACAAGCATGTCAGTATTAGAAAACTGGGATAGCTGGAAAAACTTCCTTGGCGACCGTCTGAACTATGCGCAAGATAAAGGTATGAGCCAGGATACGATTACAGATCTTGCGACAGAAATCGGCAGCTACTTGGCTAATGAAGTGGAATCTAAGAACGAGCAGGAAAAAGTGCTGGCAGATCTTTGGAGTGTAGCATCAAAAGATGAACAGCACGCCATTGCCAATATGATGGTTAAGCTTGTTGAAAATAACAGCACTCACTAGGAAGAGAGGGGATTTTTCCTCTCTTTTTTATGTTTTCCTCATCACAGCAACATTCTTCTTTCTAATTAGAGAAAAATGCTTTATGATAAAGGAAGGTAAAATTTTGCCACAATGAAGGGGGTATATCATTTGGCAAAGCTCGAATGGTATTTTGAATATGAAATTCAAGTGAACCGCCCCGGACTGCTCGGGGATATTTCATCTCTTCTTGGGATGCTTTCTATCAACATCGTAACGATAAACGGCGTCGATCTTTCCAGAAGGGGAATGCTCCTCAGGTGCCGCCATATAGATCAAATTAAACGATTAGAATCAATCTTAAAAACGATGGAAACAATTAAAGTAACGAAGCTTAGAGAACCGAGGCTTCGCGACCGTCTTGCCGTACGCCACGGCCGTTATATTCAACGGGATGCCGATGACAAGAAAACGTTCCGCTTTGAACGGGACGAGCTTGGCTTATTAGTCGATTTTATGGCCGAATTGTTCAAAAAAGAAGGCCATAAATTAATCGGAATCAGAGGTATGCCGCGTGTCGGGAAAACGGAATCGATTGTAGCCTCTAGTGTGTGTGCAAGCAAAAGGTGGCTGTTTGTGTCATCAACCTTGCTAAAGCAGACGATAAGAAGCCAGCTGATTGCCGATGAATACAGCACTGAAAATGTCTTTATCGTTGACGGAATTGTGTCAACACGAAGAGGATCGGAACGCCATCTCCAGCTGGTCCGAGAAATCATGCGGCTTCCGGCAACAAAAGTGGTGGAGCATCCGGACATATTCGTTCAAAATACAGAGTATACACTAGATGACTTTGATTATATTATTGAACTGAGAAATGACCCTGATGAGGTTATTACATATGAACATGCCGAGGAACCCCAAATGTTTGATCAATCCGGGTTTTCAAGCTTTGATTTTTAAAATTGGAAGGTGTTTGTTGTGACTGAACTAGGAATCCGGCTCAAAGAAGCCAGAGAGGAAAAAGCAATGTCATTGGATGATCTCCAAGCGGCAACAAAGATTCAAAAAAGGTATTTAACCGCCTTGGAGGAAGGGAACTATGACATTATTCCGGGGAAGTTTTATGTTCGGGCATTCATCAAGCAATATGCAGAAGCCGTTGGGCTTGATGCGGATCAACTGTTTGAGGAGCATAAAAAAGATATCCCTAATACGTATCATGACGATGTGTCTGAAAAGATCTCCGGCATGAATCTTCAAAAGGAAATGCCAAAGCCAGCATCTAAGGCGCTGGAGCTGCTGCCAACGATACTTGTTATTCTCGGCGTGATTGTCGTGATTGCCATTGTGTACGCGATCATTCAGTTTGCGAATCACAAAAGCAGTGATGATCACAATGCGGCATCAGAAAAAGCAATTACGCAAAGTGAGAGCAAGTACGAAATCCCTAAAGATTCAACGCTGAAAGAGAATCAAAAGAACAGCTCTGAAAAAGAGACAGACACTAAAAAAGAAACGAAAGAAAACGAAAATAAGAAAGAAGAAAATGACAGTGATAAGCTGGAGATTAAAGCTGCTGGCACTGAAGGATCGTTAACGACTTATGAAGTGTCCGGCGCTGATAAAATCGAGCTGGAACTGAAGGCATCAGACAGCTCCTGGATTCGAGTGCGCGATGAAAACAGCAGCTCTTTAAAAGAAGGAACGCTGAAAAAAGACGAAACCTATAAAAAAGACATAACTGATCAGAAACAAGTTGATATCCGCACTGGATATGCACCTAATCTGAAAATAAAAATCAACGGTAAGGTTCTTTCATATGAACTTGATCCGAAAAAAGTGATGGCACAAACCATAAAGATTGTAAATAAAAAGGAAGAAAAGTCATCTTAATTACCAGATGACTTTTCTTCACGTCCGAGTATGAAATTGGAGGGGCTTTATGTTTAACTTACCAAATAAAATCACACTAGCTAGAATCGCATTAATCCCAATCTTCATGATTATCATGCTGGCGCCGTTTGACTGGGGCAGGCTCGAAGTTGGAGACGAATCGATCCCGGTCGCACATTTGGCGGGGGCCATTCTATTTATTATTGCATCTACAACAGACTGGGTGGACGGGTATTATGCCCGAAAATTGAATCTCGTAACAAACTTCGGGAAATTTCTTGATCCGCTTGCGGACAAACTGCTCGTATCCGCAGCGTTAATTATCCTTGTTCAATTTGATCTCGCTCCAGCTTGGATGGTCATTGTGATTATCAGCAGGGAGTTTGCCGTGACAGGTTTAAGGCTTGTCTTAGCCGGAACAGGAGAAGTCGTAGCTGCTAACATGCTTGGTAAAATCAAAACCTGGGCACAGATTATTGCGGTATCCGCATTGCTTCTTCATAATCTTCCATTTGAACTTGTGTCATTCCCGTTTGCAGACTTGGCGCTGTGGGTAGCCGTCTTCTTTACTGTCGTCTCAGGCTGGGAATATTTCTCTAAAAATTGGGAAGCGTTAAAAACATCTAACTAAGAAAGAAGGACTTCGTCATGGAATTTCCAAAAAAAGCAGAAATAATTGCAGTCGGTTCAGAGTTGCTGCTTGGTCAAATCGCCAATACAAATGCTCAATTTATCAGCAAACAGCTCGCTGAAATCGGGGTCAACGTATTTTATCATACAGCGGTCGGAGATAACCCGGAGCGGCTGAAGCAGGTCATCCGCATTGCTGAAGAACGCTCTGACTTCATTATTTTTTCAGGAGGGCTTGGACCCACAAAAGATGATCTGACGAAAGAAACGATTGCAAGTACGCTGGGACGCCCGCTTGTCTTAAATGATGAGGCATTCCAATCCATTGAGGACTATTTCAAACGAACAAAACGCACGATGTCACCTAATAACCGAAAACAGGCGCTTGTGATCGAAGGCTCTGACGTGCTGGCGAATCACTTTGGAATGGCCCCCGGAATGCTCACAGAGCATGAATCGCGCTATTATATGCTTCTTCCTGGGCCGCCGAGCGAATTGCGTCCAATGTTTGAAAACGAGGCAAAGCCTCTTCTGCTGAAAAAGATGGGTTCAAATGAAAAAATTGTGTCAACCGTTCTTCGCTTTTTCGGTATCGGTGAATCTCAGCTTGAAGCCGATTTGGAAGATATTATTGATGCGCAAACCAATCCGACAATTGCGCCTTTGGCGGCTGATGGAGAGGTGACGCTGCGTCTGACAGCCAAACACGCCGATGAAAAAGAAACAGAGCGTCTGTTAAAAGAAACAGAGGCTGTTATCTTAGAGCGTGTCGGTGAATTTTTCTATGGTTACGATGATACTTCTCTTGTAAAAGAGCTATCTATAGCGTGTAAGGAAAAAGGCATTACAATTTCTGCGGCAGAAAGTTTTACCGGCGGGCTGTTTTCTGAATGGCTGACGGATCATAGCGGTGCCTCAAAAATATTTGCCGGGGGCGTCGTTTGCTATACAAACGACGTGAAGCAGAATGTGCTTGGTGTCAAGAAGGACACATTAGATCGTTTTGGAGCGGTTAGCAAGGAGTGCGCATCCGAACTGGCTAAGGGTGTTCAAAAACTCACTGGCAGCGATATCGGCATTAGCTTTACTGGTGTAGCAGGACCTGATGCTCAAGAAGGGCATGAGCCTGGGCATGTGTTTATCGGCATTTCCGCAAATGGTAAAGAAGAGGTTCACGAGTTTCACTTTGCGGGCTCCAGAACGGGAATCAGAAAACGCGGAGCTAAATACGGCTGCCATTTAATCTTAAAGCTTTTAGAGCAAAAATAATATTTTCAGCACATTATCCTCCTAAGAAAACATGATTTCTCTGATACATTATGATATTTTGATAGGAATCACGCCAAGAAAAAATCCGAATATGCGTTCGCTTTTTTCTTGGCAAATCCCTTCAAACAGGGTATAGTATATGTAGTGGTAACATAAAGGAGGAAAAAATAGAATGAGTGATCGTCAGGCAGCCTTAGATATGGCTCTTAAACAAATAGAAAAACAGTTCGGCAAAGGTTCCATTATGAAACTGGGAGAAAAGACAGATACAAGAATTTCTACTGTCCCAAGCGGCTCCCTCGCCCTTGATACAGCACTGGGAATTGGCGGATATCCGCGCGGACGGATTATTGAAGTATACGGTCCTGAAAGCTCAGGTAAAACAACTGTGGCGCTTCATGCGATTGCTGAAGTTCAGCAGCAGGGCGGACAAGCGGCGTTTATCGATGCGGAGCATGCGTTAGATCCGGTATACGCGCAAAAGCTCGGTGTTAACATTGAAGAGCTTTTACTGTCTCAGCCTGACACAGGCGAGCAGGCGCTTGAAATTGCGGAAGCATTAGTTCGAAGCGGGGCAGTTGACATTGTCGTTGTCGACTCTGTAGCCGCTCTCGTTCCGAAAGCGGAAATTGAAGGCGACATGGGAGATTCGCATGTCGGTTTACAAGCACGCTTAATGTCTCAAGCGCTTCGTAAGCTTTCAGGGGCCATTAACAAATCGAAGACAATCGCGATTTTCATTAACCAAATTCGTGAAAAAGTCGGCGTTATGTTCGGGAACCCGGAAACAACTCCTGGCGGCCGTGCGTTGAAATTCTACTCTTCCGTGCGTCTTGAAGTGCGCCGTGCTGAACAGCTGAAACAAGGAAACGACGTAATGGGGAACAAAACGAAAATCAAAGTCGTGAAAAACAAGGTGGCTCCGCCGTTCCGTACAGCCGAGGTTGACATTATGTACGGAGAAGGCATTTCAAAAGAAGGCGAAATCATTGATCTAGGAACTGAACTTGATATCGTGCAAAAAAGCGGTTCATGGTACTCTTATGAAGAAGAGCGTCTTGGCCAAGGCCGTGAAAATGCAAAACAATTCCTGAAAGAAAATAAAGATATCATGCTGATGATCCAGGAGCAAATTCGCGAACATTACGGCTTGGATAATAACGGAGTAGTGCAGCAGCAAGTTGAAGAGACACAAGAAGAACTCGAATTTGAAGAATAAAAATAAAATCAGTTTCAAATGATACAAAAGGCTGAGTGAAAAACTCAGCTTTTTTGTATTTTGCAAAAAAATGATAAAAATATTGCTTTTTTTGACAACTTTTTTAGGGCTTTATTCGTCTAACAAAACGTGTGCAAAATGGAATTTATTTTGGGAGGAAAAATGAATGACAAGCCCAACCCGCAGAAGAACTGCGAAACGCAGACGGAGAAAACTAAATAAAAGAGGAAAACTGTTGCTTGGTCTTTTAGCAGTGATGGTTTGCATTACGATTTGGAATGCTCTTCATCGAAATAATGAAGAAAACGAGCCATCTCAAGAAACTGCAGCGGTTTCAAATACCGATCAGAAAAAAGCGGTCAAAAAGAAAACTGCCAAAAAATCAGAGGAACAAATCAAAACAGTGGATCGAAACCAAAAAATCAGCAATTATTTAGAAGAGATCGGTTTCAGCGGAACAGCCATGATTGTCAGAAATGGAGAAATCGTAACAAATAAAGGTTTTGGCTATGCTGACCGTAAACACTACATTCAAAATAATCCATTGACATCTTTTTATGTCGGTTCATCACAAAAAGCGCTGATTGCAACTGCTATTTTGCAGCTTGAGGAAAAGGGGAAACTTCAGACAAGTGATCCGGTAAGTACGTATTTACCTCATTTTCCTAACGGACAAACGATTACTTTGAAGAATCTGCTTACACATACATCGGGGATAAACGGACATATTGAAGGAAACGGCGCCATTACTCCGGACGATTTAATAAAAGATATAGAACTTCAGGGAATCAAACGTCAGCCGGGCGTATGGGACTACAAGGATTCCAACTATTCTGTTCTTGCTTATATTATTGCTGAAGTAAGCGGTGAGCCCTATGAACAGTACATAAAGAATCATATTTTTAAACCTGCGGGAATGACGCATGCAGGCTTTTACAAAACATATGAAAAAGAACCTTATCCTGCCGTCGGGTATAAGATGGAGGGCAGCAAAACAGTTACACCGTATATACCTGATTTATCCCAGCTGTATGGAGCGGGTGATATTTATATGAGCGCTATAGATATGTACAAATTTGACCAAGCGCTGATAGACGGAAAACTGTATTCGCAAAAAAGCTATGAAAAGATGTTTACGCCAGGGAGCAGCTCCACATACGGCATGGGATTTTATGTTGCTCCCGGAAGCTATTCAAACCATGGTGTTATGCCGGGCTTCAATATCTTGAACAGCTTTAGCAAATCTGGGCAAACCATTGTTATTTTGTTCTCAAACATTCAAAATAATGCTAAATTGGGCCAAGTGAACAATAAAATATACCAGCTTCTAAATCAAGAATGATTGGCGAACTTCTTTTGGATGAATTGCATTCGGCACGTGAAAAGACGACTGGCCTGCAAACGTTAAGATGGCAAGCTTGACAAGTATTTCCGACACATTTACAATGAAGTTGTAACATTTGTTTTTTTAACATGATTGTTAAACCATTTAAACTTGACAAGGGCGATGAACACACTCATTCCCTGTGAAGGTTCTGTATGTTGAGAAAACTAGACAATGTACATGCCGACACTTTTTAAGCAACAACCAAGTTCATAGCAAGAGGAGGTGAAAGTATGACCCCAATTATGATGGTTCTCATCTCCATTTTGCTGATTCTACTCGGTTTAGTTGTTGGCTACTTTGTTCGTAAAACCATTGCCGAAGCGAAAATTGCGGGCGCACGCGGTGCAGCCGAGCAAATTCTTGAAGATGCGAAGCGTGATGCTGAAGCACTGAAAAAAGAAGCTCTGCTTGAAGCAAAGGATGAAATCCACAAACTTCGAATAGATGCTGAACAGGAAGTTCGTGAAAGACGAAATGAGCTTCAAAAACAAGAAAACCGTTTACTCCAAAAGGAGGAAAACCTTGATCGCAAACATGAGGGAATTGATAAACGGGAAGCGATGTTGGAGAAGAAAGATCATTCTCTGAATGAACGACAACAACATATTGAAGAGATGGAAAGCAAAGTGGATGAGATGATTCGTATGCAGCAGTCTGAGTTGGAACGAATTTCGAGTCTAACTCGTGACGAAGCGAAACAAATCATTCTTGAGCGGGTTGAAAACGAGCTTTCACATGACATCGCCATCATGACAAAAGAAACTGAAAACCGTGCGAAAGAAGAGGCGGATAAGAAAGCGAAAAACATTCTTTCACTCGCCTTACAGCGCTGCGCAGCGGACCACGTTGCCGAAACAACGGTATCAGTTGTCAATCTTCCAAATGATGAGATGAAAGGACGTATCATCGGACGGGAAGGGCGTAACATTCGTACGCTTGAAACGCTGACAGGAATTGACCTGATTATTGATGATACGCCTGAAGCTGTCATTCTTTCCGGATTTGATCCGATCAGACGTGAGACAGCCAGAATTGCTCTTGATAAACTCGTTCAGGATGGCCGTATTCATCCGGCACGGATTGAAGAAATGGTTGAAAAATCTCGCCGCGAGGTCGATGACTATATTCGTGAGATGGGTGAGCAAACGACATTTGAGGTTGGCGTTCATGGCCTCCACCCAGATCTCATCAAGATCCTCGGCCGCTTAAAGTTCCGTACAAGCTACGGTCAAAATGTGCTTAAGCATTCCATGGAAGTCGCATTCTTGGCCGGTCTAATGGCATCGGAGCTTGGTGAAGACGCAAAGCTTGCTAAACGTGCGGGTCTTCTTCACGACATCGGGAAAGCAATTGACCATGAAGTAGAAGGAAGCCACGTTGAGATCGGGGTAGAGCTTGCGACCAAATATAAAGAGCACCCAGTCGTGATTAACAGTATTGCATCACACCACGGGGATGAGGAGCCGACTTCCATTATCGCTGTGCTGGTAGCTGCAGCAGATGCGCTTTCCGCTGCAAGACCTGGCGCGAGAAGTGAGACGCTCGAGAATTATATTCGAAGACTTGAAAAACTCGAAGAAATTTCTGAGTCCTACGAAGGTGTTGAAAAATCATTTGCCATTCAGGCTGGACGCGAAGTGCGTATTATGGTGAAGCCGGATTCAATTAATGATCTTGAGGCTCATCGACTGGCGCGAGATATCCGCAAGCGAATTGAGGACGAGCTCGATTATCCAGGTCATATTAAGGTGACAGTAATCAGAGAGACTCGAGCCGTAGAGTATGCAAAATAAAGTGATGCGCTAAGCATCACTTTATTTTTTTGACGGCAAGGAATTTTCAAGAAGAAAGGATTTACAAAATGAGAATTTTATTTATCGGAGATGTTGTCGGTTCACCGGGCCGTGACATGGTCAAAGAATATGTACCAAAGCTAAAAACAAAATATAAGCCTCACTTTACCATTATTAATGGTGAAAACGCCGCACATGGAAAAGGCCTGACGGAAAAAATTTATCACAGCTTAATCCAGTCCGGCGCTGATGCAATCACAATGGGGAACCACACATGGGACAAAAAAGAAATATTTGATTTTATAGATGACGTTCCGAACTTGGTTCGCCCGGCAAACTTTCCTGAAGGAACACCGGGGAAAGGGATCACATATGTGAAAGCAAACGGCAAAGAACTAGCAGTCATTAATTTGCAGGGACGTACGTTTTTGCCGCCGCTTGATGACCCGTTTTTAAAAGCGGATGAATTGATCGCAGAAGCTGCGAAAAGAACACCGTACATTTTTATCGACTTTCATGCCGAAGCGACAAGTGAAAAGCTCGCACTTGGCTGGTACACGGATGGACGGGCATCGGCTGTAGTAGGAACTCATACGCACGTGCAAACGGCGGATAACCGCATTTTGCCGAAGGGAACGGCATATATTACTGATGTGGGAATGACTGGCCCATATGACGGTATACTGGGGATGGACAGAGAGACGATTATTAAGCGATTCAAAACGAACCTTCCAGTCCGGTTTACTGTCGCTGAAGGAAAAACAACGCTCAGCGGAGTTGTCATTGACATTGACGATCAAACGAAAAAAGCCGTGAAAATTGATCGTATTTTAATCAATGATGATCACATGTTCTTTGAATAGTTGAACATATGGTTATTTTATAAAAATATTAAAAAGAAAAGCAGGAATATAGCAACTCCTTAGTGAATATAGTAAAAATGGAAGGTAGCCCGCTATTTTTGAAAAGCATTGTGGGGATGGCTTTTTGGATAGCAACATCTAATAATGATTGTTCTAATGAACACTCACTTATCCATTGTAAAATTAAGGGGGAGCAGAAATGGAAATCTTAAAAGTTTCAGCAAAATCGAGTCCAAATTCAGTGGCAGGTGCGCTTGCAGGCGTGTTGAGAGAGCGAGGAGCCGCCGAGATTCAAGCGATCGGAGCGGGTGCATTAAACCAGGCTGTAAAAGCTGTGGCGATTGCCAGGGGATTTGTGGCGCCTAGCGGCGTTGATTTGATTTGTATTCCGGCTTTTACAGATATTCAAATCGATGGGGAAGAAAGAACAGCGATTAAATTAATCGTGGAGCCTCGCTAAAAACAAATAAAGCATTCTCAACCTGTTTGCGTAATGCAAACAGGTTGTTTTTCATTTATTGTGATATTTTCTCCCAATAGTATTTTCAGCATATAAATGAGCGAATATACAAAATCAGAAATGAGCTAAAACGTTTCAAAAAAAATCCCGCCCATTTTTCAAGACAGATACTTTTGTCCTTCTGAAAAAGACAGTGCTGTTTACGCTTATTCCATATCATGGTACAATCCGAATATAACAAGAATTTTTCAAGGAGGATTGTACATGCAGAGTGGAAAGATGAAAGCTCTAATGAAAAAGGACGGGGCGTTCGGTGCTGTGCTGACTGAAGTTCCCATTCCTGAGATTGATAAACATGAAGTCCTCATAAAAGTGAAAGCCGCTTCCATATGCGGCACGGATGTCCACATTTATAATTGGGATCAATGGGCACGTCAGAGAATCAAAACACCCTATGTTTTCGGCCATGAGTTCAGCGGCATCGTAGAGGACGTGGGAGAGAATGTCAGCAGTGTAAAAGTGGGAGAGTATGTGTCTGCGGAAACACACATTGTCTGTGGTGAATGTGTCCCTTGCATAACAGGAAAATCTCATGTGTGTACCAATACTGCTATAATCGGAGTGGACACGGCAGGCTGTTTTGCGGAGTATGTAAAAGTTCCCGCTGATAACATTTGGAAAAATCCCGCTGATATGGACCCGTCGATTGCTTCCATTCAAGAGCCTTTAGGAAATGCAGTTCATACCGTACTCGAGAGCCAGCCTGCAGGAGGAACGACTGCAGTTATTGGATGCGGACCGATTGGTCTTATGGCTGTTGCGGTTGCAAAAGCAGCAGGAGCTTCTCAGGTGATAGCGATTGATAAGAATGAATACAGGCTGAGGCTTGCCAAACAAATGGGAGCGACTTGTACTGTTTCTATTGAAAAAGAAGACCCGCTCAAAATTGTAAGCGCTTTAACGGGTGGGGAAGGAGCAGATCTTGTTTGTGAGATGTCGGGCCATCCCTCAGCGATTGCCCAAGGTCTTGCGATGGCTGCGAATGGCGGAAGATTTCATATTCTCAGCTTGCCGGAACATCCGGTGACAATTGATTTGACGAATAAAGTGGTATTTAAAGGGCTTACGATCCAAGGAATCACAGGAAGAAAAATGTTTTCAACATGGCGCCAGGTGTCTCAGTTGATCAGTTCAAACGTGATCGATCTTGCACCTGTTATTACCCATCAGTTTCCGTTAGAGGAGTTTGAAAAAGGTTTCGAACTGATGAGAAGCGGCCAGTGCGGAAAAGTAATTTTAATTCCATAAAGGGGGATAAACATGACGAAGGAATTTGAGTTTTTAAAAGCAGAGCTTGATAGAATGAAAGAAAACCATACTTGGCAAGACATAAAACAGCTTGAATCTATGCAGGGCCCATCTGTCACAGTGAATCACCAAAAAGTCATTCAGCTATCTTCTAATAATTACCTCGGATTCACTTCACATCCTAGACTCATCAACGCCGCACAGGAGGCCGTTCAGCAGTATGGAGCCGGGACCGGATCAGTGAGAACGATTGCCGGTACATTTACAATGCATCAAGAGCTTGAGAAAAAGCTGGCAGCCTTTAAAAAAACGGAGGCGGCACTTGTATTCCAATCAGGCTTCACAACAAACCAAGGCGTACTTTCAAGTATTCTATCAAAAGAGGATATTGTCATCTCAGATGAATTGAACCATGCCTCTATTATTGACGGAATTCGACTGACAAAGGCGGATAAAAAGGTGTATCAGCACGTCGATATGAGTGATTTAGAGCGGGTGCTGAGAAAGTCAATGAATTATCGGATGCGTCTGATTGTGACAGACGGCGTATTTTCCATGGATGGCAACATAGCTCCTCTGCCTGATATTGTAGAGCTCGCTGAGAAATATGACGCTTTTGTGATGGTGGATGACGCCCATGCATCCGGAGTACTTGGCGAAAACGGCAGGGGAACGGTGAATCACTTCGGTCTTGACGGCAGAGTTCATATTCAGGTCGGAACACTAAGCAAGGCAATCGGAGTGCTCGGCGGCTACGCTGCAGGTTCAAAGGTGCTGATCGATTATTTGCGCCATAAAGGCCGTCCATTTTTATTCAGCACATCTCATCCGCCGGCAGTCACTGCAGCTTGTATGGAAGCGATTGATGTCTTGCTTGAAGAGCCGGAGCATATGGAGCGCTTGTGGGAGAATACTGCCTATTTTAAAGCAATGCTTGTGAAAATGGGGTTGACTCTCACACAGAGTGAAACGCCGATTCTTCCTATTTTAATAGGTGATGAAGGTGTGGCAAAGCAATTTTCAGATCAGCTCCTTTCTCGCGGTGTTTTTGCCCAAAGTATCGTTTTCCCGACTGTAGCAAAGGGAAAAGCCAGAATTCGCACGATTATAACAGCCGAGCACACCAAAGATGAACTGGATCAGGCGCTTGATGTCATCGAAAAGACGGCAAAGGAGCTCCAGCTATTGTAACAAGAGGAAGAGTTTACTCTTCCTCTTTTGATTCCTTATTGATTATTATTCTCAATGAGTGTACAATGATAGGTTGCCAGTTGTGCAGAGCTTCAATAACCTTTATACTGAAGGGTGGAAGTTTGGTTTGAAAGGAGAAAATATGACATGAATGAAAAACAAAAATTAGAGAGCGGACAAGTTAATCCATCGGACAAAAAATCCGAGAAGGATTACAGCAAGTACTTTGAAGCTGTTTACATTCCGCCTTCTTTAAAAGACGCGAAAAAACGAGGCAAGGAAGCCGTTACTTATCATAATGACTTTAAAATTTCTGAACAATTTAAAGGATTGGGAGACGGAAGAAAGTTCTATATCCGTACGTACGGCTGCCAAATGAATGAACACGATACAGAGGTTATGGCAGGGATCTTTATGGCGCTCGGTTACGAAGCGACAAACTCTGTTGACGATGCCAATGTCATTTTGTTAAACACATGCGCAATCCGTGAAAATGCTGAAAACAAAGTGTTTGGTGAGCTCGGGCACTTAAAAGCACTGAAAAAAAACAATCCCGATCTGGTTTTAGGCGTGTGCGGCTGTATGTCCCAAGAGGAATCAGTCGTGAACCGTATTTTGAAAAAACATCCGTTTGTCGATATGATTTTCGGAACGCATAACATTCATCGCCTGCCGGAGCTTTTGTCAGAAGCATACCTTTCAAAAGAAATGGTTGTAGAAGTTTGGTCTAAGGAAGGGGACGTTATTGAAAACCTTCCAAAAGTCCGAAACGGAAAAATTAAGGGCTGGGTCAATATCATGTACGGCTGTGACAAATTCTGTACGTATTGCATTGTGCCTTACACACGCGGAAAAGAAAGAAGCCGCCGCCCTGAGGATATCATTCAGGAAGTGAGAAGGCTTGCAAGTGAAGGCTATAAGGAAATTACACTGTTAGGCCAAAACGTAAACGCGTATGGAAAAGACTTTGAGGATATGACGTACGGACTTGGTGATTTGATGGATGAACTGAGAAAAATCGATATCCCGAGAATCCGTTTTACAACGAGTCATCCGCGCGACTTTGACGATCGCCTCATTGAAGTGCTGGCAAAAGGCGGAAATCTGCTTGATCACATTCATCTTCCGGTTCAATCAGGAAGCTCAGAAGTTCTGAAGCTGATGGCCCGCAAATATGACAGAGAGCGTTACATGGAGCTGGTGCGAAAAATTAAGACAGCGATGCCAAACGCTTCTTTGACAACGGACATTATCGTCGGATTTCCAAATGAAACGGACGAACAGTTTGAAGAAACGCTTTCTCTATACCGTGAAGTGGAGTTTGACAGCGCCTATACGTTCATTTACTCTCCGCGTGAGGGCACTCCGGCTGCTAAGATGAAAGATAATGTACCGATGCGTGTGAAAAAAGAACGCCTGCAGCGTCTAAACGCACTGGTGAATGAAATTTCTGCTAAAAAAATGAAGGAATACGAAGGCAAGGTTGTCGAAGTATTAGTTGAGGGTGAAAGCAAAAATAACCCTGATATTCTTGCCGGCTATACTGAAAAAAGCAAGCTCGTCAATTTCAAAGGGCCGAAGGAAGCCATCGGCAAAATCGTCCGCGTGAAAATCCAGCAAGCGAAAACATGGTCGCTTGGCGGAGAAATGGTAGGAGAAGCAATCGAGGTGAAATAAGATGACGCTCTACTCAAAAAAAGACATTGTGCAGCAGGCACGAAACCTTGCAAAAATGATCTCTGAAACAGAAGAGGTTGATTTTTTCAAACGGGCTGAAGCGCAAATCAATGAGAATGACAAAGTGTCCACAATCGTTAATCAGATTAAAGCCCTGCAAAAGCAGGCTGTCAATCTGAAGCATTATGAAAAGCATGAAGCGCTCAAACAAGTAGAAGCAAAAATTGACGCGCTGCAAGAAGAGCTTGAAGGGATTCCTGTTATCCAGGAATTCAGAGACTCGCAGATGGAGGTAAATGACCTACTGCAGCTCGTCGCACACACCATTTCCAACCAAGTCACAAATGAAATCATCACATCAACCGGAGGCGACCTGCTGAAAGGGGAAACCGGTTCAAAGGTGAAGCATTCAAATAACAGCTGTTCTCTCTAAACACGGTGCCTTTACAGGCCCGTGTTTTTATTTATACGGTTATAAATGAACTAAATAATCTATGTGCCAAATGTTCAATTTGTTTTTCTGTGATCAGCCGCGTGTAAACTTTATCGCACTTATAGGTAAAGTTTCTAGGCACACCTGCATACAATGGAACAGAAACTTTGTATTTTTATATTTTATTTATAAAAATGCACACTAGACAAATGCCCAGCATAAGATAACACGAAGAAGAACAAGGAGGCATGCCGGAATGTCTGAATACAGGGAAATTATTACGAAGGCAGTAGTAGCGAAAGGCCGCAAATTCACCCAATGCACCAACACCATCTCGCCTGAGAAAAAACCGAGCAGCATTTTGGGTGGTTGGATTATTAACCACAAGTATGACGCTGAAAAAATTGGAAAAACGGTAGAAATTGAAGGGTATTATGATATAAACGTATGGTACTCTTACGCGGACAACACAAAGACAGAGGTTGTCACAGAACGGGTAAAATACGTAGATGTCATTAAACTCAGATACAGAGACAATAATTACTTAGATGATGAGCATGAAGTGATTGCCAAAGTGCTTCAGCAGCCAAACTGCCTTGAAGTGACCATTTCGCCGAATGGAAATAAAATCGTTGTGCAGGCAGAAAGAGAATTTTTGGCGGAAGTGGTAGGGGAAACAAAGGTAGTTGTTGAGGTCAATCCTGACTGGGAAGAGGATGACGAGGAAGATTGGGAAGATGAGCTTGATGAAGAGCTTGAAGACATCAACCCGGAGTTTTTAGTGGGAGATCCTGAAGAATAAAAAAGGGACTAGGGGAGACAGCACCCCCAAGTCTCTTTTTTATATTGATATATCATTCTTTTATCACTTTTTGTTTATGTTATAATGAAGGTTGGAAAATAGAAACGTTGATACATAGTGAGGGATTAAACAATGGCTGGTTATACGCCTATGATACAGCAATATTTAAAAATAAAGGCAGAGCACCAGGATGCCTTTTTATTTTTTCGCCTGGGTGATTTTTACGAAATGTTTTTTGAGGACGCCAAAAAAGCGTCACAAGAGCTGGAAATTACGTTAACGAGCAGAGATGGCGGTGCGGCTGAAAAAATACCGATGTGCGGTGTGCCGTATCATTCTGCTTCCGCGTATATCGAACAGCTTATTAAAAAAGGCTACAAAGTGGCGATCTGTGAACAGACGGAAGATCCGAAAGCCGCAAAGGGCGTTGTGAAAAGAGAAGTGGTTCAGCTTATTACGCCCGGAACTGTAATGGACGGCAAAGGCATCCATGAATCGGAAAATAACTTTATCGCATCTGTTTCAGCCTGCTCGAACGGATACGGACTTGCGCTGTCTGATTTAACAACGGGAGAAAATTTGGCTGTTTTGATTGAACGGCTTGAAGACGTCATATCAGAAATTTATTCCGTCGGCGCACGGGAAATCGTGGTTTCAGGAAGCTTGGATGCCGATACAGTGGCACAGCTGAGAGAGCGGTGCGGTGCAACGATTTCAATTGAAGACGGAGAAACAGACGAACACGTAACGATCATTGAGCACTTAAATAATGAAGATATAACAAAAACATTTCTGCGCTTATATACGTATTTGAAAAGAACCCAAAAGCGCAGCCTTGATCATCTTCAGCCCGTGCAGGTGTATGAGCTTGAGGAAGCGATGAAAATTGACTTGTACTCAAAGCGTAATCTGGAGCTGACCGAAACGATCCGTTCAAAAAATAAAAAAGGCTCCCTTTTGTGGCTGCTGGATGAAACAAAAACGGCAATGGGAGGCCGGCTGCTTAAACAGTGGATTGACCGGCCGCTTATCAGAGTCAATCAAATCGAAGAGCGCCAAGAAATGGTGGAAACATTGATGTCCCATTTCTTTGAACGGGAAGATCTGCGTGAACGTTTAAAAGAAGTATATGACTTAGAACGCCTTGCCGGACGCGTTGCATTCGGAAATGTCAATGCCCGGGATTTGATTCAGCTGAAGGAATCGTTAAAGCAAGTTCCTGGCATCAAACAGCTGGTTGCTTCACTGGCTCATGACAAGGCCAAGGAACGTGCAGAGCGCATTGATCCTTGCGGGGATGTACTTGAACTGCTGGAAGAAGCGCTGTACGAAAACCCTCCTTTATCTGTAAAAGAAGGGAACCTGATTAAAGATGGTTATAATCAAAAGCTTGATGAATATCGTGATGCAAGCAGAAACGGAAAAGACTGGATTGCCCGCCTGGAACAGCAGGAGCGGGAATACACAGGCATTCGCTCTTTAAAGGTCGGCTTTAATAAAGTTTTCGGTTATTACATTGAAGTGACAAAAGCAAATTTGCATTTGCTTGAGGAAGGGCGTTATGAGCGGAAGCAGACGTTAACCAATGCAGAGCGCTACATCACACCTGAATTAAAAGAAAAAGAAGCGCTCATTTTAGAAGCGGAAAATAACATCTGTGAGCTTGAGTACGAGCTGTTTACTGAGCTGCGCGAGAAAGTGAAGCAGTATATTCCGCGGCTGCAGTTGCTTGCAAAACAGATGAGCGAGCTGGACGCACTGCAATGCTTTGCGACAATCAGTGAAAATCGCCACTACACGAAACCGGAGTTCTCTAAAGATGAAGTCGAAGTGATTGAAGGCAGACACCCGGTTGTTGAAAAAGTCATGGACAGCCAGGAATATGTCCCGAACAACTGTATGATGGGCGATAACAGACAAATGCTTCTCATTACAGGTCCAAACATGTCAGGGAAAAGCACGTATATGAGACAAATCGCGCTCATTTCCATTATGGCGCAAATCGGCTGCTTTGTACCCGCGAAAAAAGCGGTGCTTCCGATTTTTGATCAAATTTTTACGCGAATCGGCGCTGCAGATGATTTGATTTCCGGACAAAGTACATTTATGGTAGAAATGCTTGAAGCGAAAAATGCGATTGTCAATGCGACGAAAAACAGCCTCATTCTGTTTGATGAAATCGGGCGGGGAACGTCCACTTATGACGGCATGGCGCTGGCACAGGCGATTATTGAATATGTTCACGATCATATCGGTGCCAAGACGCTGTTCAGCACACACTATCACGAGCTGACCGTTCTTGAGGACAAGCTGCCTCAGCTGAAAAACGTTCATGTTCGCGCTGAAGAATATAACGGAACGGTTGTCTTTCTTCATCAAATCAAAGAAGGTGCCGCTGATAAAAGCTATGGTATCCATGTAGCTCAGCTTGCCGAACTGCCGGAAGATCTGATTGCGCGCGCTCAAGATATTTTAAAAGAGCTTGAGCATTCAGGAAACAAACCGGAAGTGCCGGTGCAGAAACCTCAGGTGAAAGAAAAGCCGGCACAACTGTCCTTTTTTGACGAAGCGGAAAAGCCGGCTGAAACACCAAAGTTTTCAAAAAAAGAAAAGCAAGTGATCGATGCCTTCAAATCACTTAATATACTGGATATGACACCGCTTGAAGCGATGAATGAAATGTACAAGCTGCAAAAGAAATTACATTAAAACGGGGTGATGAATGTGGCAAAAGTCATCCAGCTGTCAGATGAGCTTTCAAATAAAATAGCGGCGGGCGAGGTGGTGGAACGGCCCGCCTCAGTCGTCAAAGAATTGGTGGAAAATGCGATCGACGCTGACAGCACAGTCATTGAAATCGATATTGAGGAAGCAGGTCTTGCATCCATTCGGGTTTTGGATAACGGCGAAGGAATGGAGAATGAAGATTGCAAGCGTGCTTTCCGCCGCCACGCAACGAGTAAAATAAAAGATGAAAATGATTTATTTAGGGTGAGAACGCTCGGTTTCAGGGGAGAAGCCCTGCCGAGTATCGCGTCAGTCTCTCATCTGGAGATTACAACAAGCACTGGTGAAGGAGCTGGGACGAAGCTCGTCCTCCAAGGAGGAAACATCATTTCTGAATCGCGTTCCTCAAGCAGGAAGGGAACTGAAATTGTCGTCTCCAACCTGTTTTTTAACACACCGGCCCGTTTGAAATATATGAAAACCGTTCATACAGAGCTTGGAAACATTACAGATGTGGTTAACCGTATTGCTCTGGCGCATCCAGAGGTATCGATCCGCTTGCGCCATCATGGGAAAAACCTGCTTCAAACGAACGGAAACGGAGATGTGCGCCATGTACTGGCAGCGATTTACGGCACGGCTGTCGCCAAAAAAATGCTTCCGCTGCATGTGAGCTCCTTGGATTTTGAAGTAAAGGGATATATCGCCCTCCCAGAGATTACACGGGCGTCGAGAAATTATATGTCGTCAGTGGTCAATGGCCGTTACATTAAAAATTTCCCGCTCGTCAAAGCGGTTCATGAAGGCTATCATACGCTTCTGCCGATCGGACGCCATCCGATTACTTTTATAGAAATTACGATGGACCCGATTTTAGTCGATGTCAATGTGCATCCATCGAAGCTTGAGGTCCGGCTCAGCAAAGAAACAGAGCTTCATGACTTAATTCGTGACGGAATTAAAAATGTGTTTAAACAGCAGCAGCTGATTCCAAGTGCCCAGCTCCCGAAAAAATCAGCACCTGCCATCAAAAATGAGCAGCAGTTCATAACCTTTGATGAAAAGCCTCCGGAAAGAAAAGTACCGGAAAAATCGACTACGTCATCTTATTCACCAATGAAGCTCAGTTCAGTCGTGAAAGAGCCGGTTGATGCGGAGGAAGAATTGCCTCCTCTCCAATTTGATGCTCCTCCTATCGTTGATCAGGAACAAACCATTGAGGTGTCCGATGTTTCAGCAGAAGAGCCTGAAACATTTGAGCAGGAATGCCATGAGGAACAGCATCAGCCAGCGTCTGAGCGGGTTCCGATTATGTACCCGATCGGCCAGATGCACGGGACTTATATATTGGCACAAAACGAAAACGGCCTATATATTATCGACCAGCACGCCGCCCAAGAACGTATTAAATATGAGTACTTCCGTGAAAAGATGGGGGAGGTTGAGCCAGAGGTGCAAGATATGATTGTACCGCTGACATTCCACTACTCCACAAATGAGGCTTTGATTATTGAACAGCACAAACAAGAGCTCGAAAGCGTCGGTGTCTTTTTAGAGTCATTCGGCTCTAACAGTTACATCGTCCGCTGCCACCCGGCCTGGTTTCCAAAGGGAGAAGAAGCAGAGCTCATAGAAGAAATCATTCAGCAGGTGCTCGACTCCAAAAATATAGATATTAAAAAACTCCGCGAGGAAGCGGCGATTATGATGAGCTGCAAAGGCTCCATCAAAGCAAATCGCCACCTCAGAAACGATGAAATCAAAGCGCTTCTGGACGACCTCCGAAGCACATCAGACCCATTTACATGCCCGCACGGCCGCCCGATCATCATTCACCACTCGACATATGAGATGGAAAAGATGTTCAAACGCGTGATGTAGCGGGGGTTGGTGAAGGGCAATATAACCTTTTCTATATTTTGTCTATGCATTTCAAGCATTGAGCTATTTTTCGGAATAGCTTAATGCTTTTTTTATTGTGTTCTTTCAGTGATATGAATTTAAACATTTGAAGTCATCTTGACTGTAGAAAATAAAGACTTACGTCAGCATAGGGAAGTCATTACATGGATTATGACGAAAGAGGAGCGTTAGAACTATATAAAAAAACATCCAATCATCCCAACAGAAGAACAATAGACTAAGCTGCAAGTTTTCCCAATGAACGATTGGATGTGATAACAGTCATCCAGTAGACGTCACCCGTATGGAAAAATAGAAACTCAACACTTTTATTATACCTTTCGGGGGTGTTCACACTGAACTGTCCAAAACATATAGAAAATCTGGAACAGGTATTTAATCAAATTGAAAATGACAAAAATTACGTCATTGTGATTGACGGAAACAATAGATCATTCAAATTAAAGGAAATACCGGAGCATGGGAAAACCATCGTGCAAACGTCGAAAGGTGATCTTTCAAGAATTGATTTTGAAATCGGCTATAAAATGTGACGCAGAGAGGCCGGTCCTCTCTGCGATATGGGAGGAACGGACATGAAAGAGAGAATTGAACGTCTGAAAAAACTGACATACATTCCGCAGAATGAAATTACTTGGCTTATTGAGCAAGCTGAACTGGCTGTTAAGCAGCGGGAAATCATCGAGGAAAACAAGCGCCAGCAGGAGGTAACGGTTCATCAGTTCCGGCAGGCACAAGAAGAGATTCAGCGGCTAAATGGGGAATTGAAGCAAGCTCATGAGAAACGCGAAATAAAAGAATATCTGATTTTAACCACTAGACATAGAGACATGACATTCGGCGGCAGTGTTCATTTGTTTTGGGGAATCAACAGCAGCGGATACACAGCAATTCTACAGCGTGCGGGACTTTATACAAAAGAAGAGGCCTTTAAAATTGGCAAGCATTCCGAGGGCCAGGACATACCGGTTCACTTCTCAAGATTCGGATTTGATCGTGCTTTCTTTGAAACAAAAGAACGTTTTATACAAATGCCTATTCTGTATTCAATATCTGAGGAATCTAAAAAGATCATTGCTGACTGGCAAAAGGATGGTGCTGAGGAATGATTCCTTTACAAGTAGAGCTTCAGCGGGCAGTCAAAGCCACCGAAAGACGAAGCGATGACCATTTATGAGGCGGCCGAACACTTAAAGGTTAATGTCGAGGAAGTGCCTATGATCGTTGCTCAGGCTGATGATCTGAAAATGGTTGGAAATGACGCAATTATTGCCAAAAGAGACAAAACAAATGGCTGGCTAATTGGGGCGATGGTTTTGGTTTTATTCTTTGCAATTGCAGTCGGCTGGGAATAGGGGGATGACAGCATGAAAAGCATAGAGTTATTTGCAGGAATAGGAGGGATTGCACTTGCTGCTGAATGGGCTGGCATTGAAACTGTCGCATTCTGTGAGCGTGAACCCTTCTGCCAGAAAGTATTGAATAAAAATTTCCCGGGCGTTCCCATCTTCGATGATGTACGCACCTTGAATAGACATCTTTTAGAGGAAAAAGGAGTGATTGAGCCAGGTGGAACAATTGACATTATTTCAGGGGGATTCCCTTGCCAGCCTTACAGTATTGCCGGGAAGCGAAGAGGCACGGAAGATGACCGCGACCTCTGGCCGGAAATGTTTAGGATCATCAAAGAACTTAGACCCACTTGGGTTGTTGGTGAAAACGTTGCTAACTTCGCAAGAATGGAGCTCGACCGCACGTTATTTGACTTGGAAAGCGCAGGTTACAAAGGGCAATCGTTTATTATACCGGCTTGCGCCGTCGACGCCAAACATCGAAGAGATCGAACGTTCGTTGTTGCCTACTCAGACCACAAGAGACAGTCGGCTAGAGGATGCAAAGAATCGGCAAGGTGGCCGGTCTTTGGTAGACACAGTAATATGGCCGACACCCACAGCGAGCGATTACAAAGGCCGAGGGCCGAACAGCAAACAGCAGGGTTTACCGGAAAAGGTGAAGTTATATCCGACGCCTCTCGGGAGCGATGCGACCAAGTGGAACAACATGACAGAGGAAGAAAGACGAGCGAAAAAGCAGTATGTCAGGTTGGGGAATACAGTTTCAAGTCTAGAGGGGGAGCGAGTCGGTGGACAGCTGAACCCGATGTGGGTCGAGTGGCTCATGGGGTTCCCGATAGGGTGGACAGACTTAGAGGATTAGGAAATGCGGTTGTGCCACAGCAGATTTACCCGATATTTAGATTTTTAAGAGAATTTCACGGTTAAAATACATAATTTCACTTTTTCATGATTTAATATGAATATAAAATATAAAAGGTGGGTTACTTTTTGACTGTGTCATTAGAAAATTTAGACGACTTAGAATTAACTTTGCTTTATAGTAAGTTGCTAAAGGAGTTGAAGTGTCGAGGTATAATACGTACAAATAATGTAGTTGGAGAGCTTGGGGAATACTTAACCATTAATTTTTATAATAAAACTAAAGGGCTACCTAAGCTTCAGGCTGCTCCGACAGGAACTCAAAATATCGATGCTCTAAGCATAAAAGGAGATCGATATAGTATTAAGACAACAACTGGAAATGTTACAGGAGTTTTTTATGGCTTGAACGATCCCGAAGTAACGGATCCAGATGTTCAAAAATTTGAATATGTAATAATTGTCTTGTTTGATAAAGAGTATGCTTTAAAAGGAATATACGAATTAAGTTGGGATAGTTTTATAAAGCATAAGCGTTGGCACAAGAGAATGAGAGCTTGGAATTTAAGTATAACCAAGTCTTTAATTGCTGATTCAAAGGTTATTCACGAGAAGTTCGTGAAAGAAGTTGATAAAGATGAATAAAATAATTAGAAATATACTACCTAGCATTATAATAATGATTTTGGTTATAGCTATTACAATTTATATCGTTTTTCTAGGTGGTTGGTATTTAATTGTTATTGGTAAGGCGAATTGGGTTTCTAATTATTTTGTTATTATATCCTATGCAATGATTTTTATATTATATACAACGATTCTTCTAGGGATGTTAGGAGTTAGAAAGCCAGCTGCAAATCTTTTTGAATGGATGGATCGATTAAAAGAATATAGAACAGAAAAGTTTGTTGAAAGATTGCAAAAACAGGATGTAAGTGAGAGTTTATTAGAAAATTTAGAGGCTGTTAAGAGACATTTACTAATTTACACAAAAAGCGATATAAATAAATTACGTATGCTTCGTGCATATGTCCGAACACATAGATTAGAGAGCAGTTTAGATATTGTTCTTCGAGCAATAATCACACTTCTTCCTGGCCCGATTATGGTATTTATTCTAGGAAATAACTCATTCAGAAATTATTTTAAAATAGACGTTAGTGATGCCAGTAACCAGCTTATAAGTGTACTTTCTGTTTTATCTGCGATTGTAGCGATCTTCTATATAATAATCTTATTATCTTTTGCCTTTAGGGCAAATAAAAAAAGATTCAAACTAATTGAAGAGATGATAGACGTTTGCATTGACGAGTTAGAAAATAAATAGTCCAAGACGGAAAGCCTGCGGACCCTAATCATTGTACAGAGAAATCTGTGCTTTGGTTGGTGTCCGTTTTTTATTTGAACGGAGGGACGGAATGAAGAAGAGAAAGAAAAAATCCAATAAAAACGCTCAGGAGCTTCCAGAATGGTTTTGGCGGCAAATGATGGGTCAAGATAGGCAAACATTGAAAAGGGGCAAAGGTGGGGCTTTAAGACGTAAATAAACGGGAGGGTAAAAATATGAATCAATTAACATTAAACATTCCTCAGATTGACGAAGAAGCGACTAAATTAAAAGCAGAGAAGCTGCTTGATCAATACCGGTTATATCTCTTACAGGTGCCAGATAATTTTTTGCCAAAGGTTACAACAACTTACAGCATTGTTCCGCCAAGTATCACGAATGAGTTTCATTCCTCAACAGAAGAGGCAGCATTAAAGCGTCTTGATTGGGAGATTCAGCGTGACAAATTCTTAAAAAAGGATTCAAAGGGCTGTTAACCGGCTTTCTCAAAGAGAACGGCAGATCATTGTCATGCTCTATATGCAACTGGAAGAAATGTATGATTATGAAGTGTATGCAGAAATGGGAATGAGCCAGCGCAGCTATTATCGTGTAAAGGCAAAAGCTCTCTATAGGCTGGCGTTTGCTCTAAGAGAAGAAGTATACAAGAAAGGGGCAGCTTCCTAATGAATTTTGTTCAGCCTATACGTGATCCGGAATGCATCTTTTACATCAAGAGGTTTTTGAAAGAGCAAAATATGAGGAATTATATGCTATTCGTGACCGGTATCAATTCAGGGCTCCGCATATCAGATATTCTGCAGCTGAGAGTGAGAGACGCTAAACGGCCATACTTCAATCTCATAGAGAAGAAAACGAAAAAGAAAAAGAGAATCGATACTATGACGCAGCTCTTCAAAGAGAATTTAAGGCCTATGTCGAAGGGAAAGAGGATCATGAATTTCTCTTTAAAAGCCGTGAAGGAATTAACAAGCCAATATCCCGGTCGATGGCATACAAGATTCTCAGGGCGGCTGCTGAATATGTTGGTTTAGATGACATTGGCACGCATACATTGAGGAAAACATTTGGCTATCACTTTTACAAACAAACAAAGGACGTTGCAATGCTGCAGGAGATATTTAATCACTCAGACCAACGGACAACCCTGCGGTATATTGGAATCAACCAAGACGCCATGAACAACGCTATGAAGAAATTTAAAATATAACCAGGCTCATCCAAAACAATAAGGATGGGCCTTTTTCTTTGTATTTTTCGTCAATTCCTCAAAAATAACAGGTGTGTAATTCAATTTAGAGATATTGGTTAAAAACAGAGAGGACAAGGGGGTGGCTCAGTTTGACGAGTTGCACAGTATAAAACATATGGGTAATTCGTGGATTGTGGGGATAAGTAGGAGAACTTGTGTATAATAGTGGAAAAAAGAGGGGGATTAGATTGGACGAAATTCAGGGTAGTAAAGGTCTATTAGACACAGCGTTGGAGCACATGAAGAAATATATGAAAGTTAGGGATGATTTATTAGAAAATGACTTTGTTCAGCTAATGGGTGATTCATCAAAAATAGTAGGTTTCTTACGTGGCTCGACTGATTTAATTATAAGAAAAAAATTTGAGTCGTTTCTGAAAGGATTTAGTTTAGATGAAGAGCCAACTGAAGCACAATTAGAAAAGCTAATTAAGTATATAGATAACGAAACTAAAGCAGAATTTATTGCGGATGCTTTTTCTAAGATTTTGTTGGCGCGATCTAGTAAAGCTTGTATGATCATGGGAAGTGTTTTAAATGATATTGTACAAAATAAAGACAATTTATCTCACGAACATCTTACTTGTATAAATGCATTGATGAATTTTTATGATATGGACATTGAAAATTACAAGTTCCTGTGTTCTTATTTGGCTGAACCCGGTCTTAAGAAAAACTGGTTTCAATTAAATTACAAGTTAAAACAAACGGAATTGGATATACAAAGTGTTTTAATTACATTGGAAAAGTCAATTTCAAATCAAATAATACAAAGAGGTATTCAATTAGATATAGCAGATGGCGATACAATTGATACAAGAACAGAAGAATATTATGTGATAACAAGCAGTGGAAAATTATTAGGAGCTTATGTAAACCGTATTTTTGGCACAAACTTGGCAGAATAACGGCACGCCATTTTGTTTTCTATGATGTAATATGGTAATAGGTAATAAATCGACAAGCGCTTTCCCAATCGGGAGGGTGCTTTTTCATTGTTATCACTAAAAAAACTATGTACTAAATATTCTATTATGGAAGTAGTGGTGTGATTAAAGAAAGTAAGCTGCCATTTATAGAAGCGCTTGTATCTCTTGGATGTTATGAAGGACCAAAGGGAGCGGCTTTGTATAATATGTCTGTTTCTGAATTAACTAAATTACTCGTTGAAACAAGATGTAAACTTGTTTCGTAAATAATTCGACAAATTCTGCAAATTATTCCTTATTTCTTTTCTTTCAACGATAATAAGGTGGGAGGTGATACTATGGCTTTAATAAATCATCAAATATCCATGCGATTAGAGACGGCAGCTAGAAAAGCACTTCGCCTTAACGGTCGTGGAGGATTATATGGTGTAATTGATGCAGATTATATTGATAGAATCGGACGTGCTTTTACCGTTCTTGTAGCTGCTGTTTCACCATATTACAAAGATGGTTCAGTAGAGGACAAAGCGAAAATTGATAGCTTTTTAGAGAAGTATTTGTATTTAGGTGATACAGACACACCTAAAGAAGATTACTCGTCAGGTGTCGAAGAAGCAGCTGAAGAATTGCGTAAACTAGTAGATGAATTAAATTAATTGTACAAGCACTTTCCTTTTGTGAAAGTGCTTTTTATATTCTTTGTAAACTGCTTCCGGTAAATTTCAGGATAGACTATTGGCGGCCAAAGAGGGCCTCTGAGTGCGGGCCCGGTTTACAAAGAATATTAAATGTAAGCGTCAGTTATTTTCAAAGATAAGGAGGTATAAAATAAGTTATAATAATTAGTATTATTTTTAGTTAGGAGAGGAAAATCTTTGGATGCTAAGCAGATGAACTTTTTACTCATAATTCATCAATTGGATACATTTAATGAATATGCTAATTACATAGAATACTCCTTGACCAAAAAATTGGATGAGTTCAATACGTCTTTTAAAGAACTTGATGAGAACGATTTAGATGTATTTGCTGATTTATATTATGATGAAATGATTCAGTATAGAGATCACTTTCCAGCTATTATGAGAAATTCTCTATTTATAAGTATATATTCATTTTTAGAAGATAAAGTTGTAGAATATTGTACGTATAATGATAATGAAACTTGTATAAAACTAAACGATCTCAAAGGACAAGGGATTCCGAGGGCTGCATTGTTTATAAAAAAAGTATTAAGAAAAAGTTTTCCCGATCAATCTAAGGATTGGAATTATATAAAAAAAGCAGGTTTAATAAGAAATTGTATTGTTCATTGTCAAGGGGATATAGACAAAACAAATAATAAAATACAAGTAATAGGTGCAGTAAACGAATTACAAAACGTATCATTAAATCATAAAAATTTCATCGTATTGAACAAAGAGTTTTGTTTTGAGTTTATTAAAACAGTAGAGAATTTTCTGCGTGATTTATTTGGAATTCATGAGAATTTGAGGATACAAAAATGGAGTTAGAACATTTAAAGTCCAACGGATTTTTACCGGATGGGCTTTTTATATTTGGGGGAGTCATAATGAATAAACCTTTAAAGCCTTGCAATGAACCATGCTGTCCAACTCTTACCCGGGAAGGCTACTGCGAACAGCACAAGCGAACCAAGCCGGCTTATGACCAATACCGGAAGTCCGCTTCCAAGCGTGGATAAACAGCAAGTGGAGGCAGGCGCGTCTTGGCTACTTGTCAAAGCATCCGTTCTGTGTATCGTGCATGATGGAAGGTAGACGGGTGCCGGCAACAGTAGTCGATCATATCAAGCCGCATAAAGGAGACAAGAAACTCTTTTGGGACTCAAGCAACTGGCAGCCACTATGTGCGCCATGCCACAGCAGGAAGACAGCGAAGGAGGATGGAGGATTTGGGAACAGAACATCAAACGTGCATGTGTGATGAATGTGGAACAATGCTCTTAGTTAAAGGATGCTCGAAGGTCAGGAAGCATGACGACGGAATCCGTGAACATTATATCAAGTGTCCTCGGTGTCGGACTGAGTATACATCCTATTACACGAATGCTGACATAAGACGTATGCAACAGAAAGTAAAGAAACTGTTTGCTCTTCGTGCAACGATGAAGAAGGAAACAGCATTCGATCTGTATACAAAGAAATTAAAAGAAGCACAAAAGAAATTAGAATCCGTAATGCTGCAGTTGAAAGAGGAAATGAGCACCCCCCACCCTGAAATCTCTGAGGGGTGAACGCCGGAGACCGCGCTCCCCTCCCCATTTTGAAAAATTCCCTAAATGAAAATTCGGAAGGAGGTGAGGGAATGGCTAGACCGCGGCAACCAGTTGACTTGCTACTGGTGAAAGGGAAGAAACACCTGACACAGCAAGAGATTGAGGAGCGTCGAGCACAGGAAATAAAGGCACCAAACGACAAAGTAAAAGCTCCGTCATATTTACCAAAAGACTTAAAAAGAGAGTTTAAAAAGATAGCGGACGAGCTGAAAAACATCGGGATTATGACGAATTTAGATGTTGATGCGCTTGCCCGTTTTTTGTTTGCCCGGAAATTATATTTGCAAGTAACAGAGCAATTGCTTGAACGGGGTCCGATGAAAACAGTGATCGTTAGAAAATTTGACGATGAAGGGAATGTAATAGGAGAAGAAGAAAAACTTGTTCCCAATGATGACTATTCTGAACTATTGATAAACCAAGACAAGTTGTTTAAACAATGCCGGCAAGCTTCAAGTGATTTAGGGCTGACCATTTCCTCTCGCTGTAAACTCGTTATCCCGAAAAAAGATGATGGGAAACCGAAGTCAAAAGAGGAAGAACGGTTCGGGGGCCGCATGTAATGCAAGAAATTACCGCCGAAATTCTCATAGAACGGGTATGGTCATACGCTGAGAAAATCCGTTCCGGTGAAATCAAGGCAAGCAAAAAGCACAGATGTGCAGTTGATCTTTTTTCAAGATGTTGACCGCTATGCAGATGATGACTGAAGGTTTATTGAAACAATAAAAGAAGCCCTCTTCAATAAGAGGGGCTCCTTTTATATCTTTAATGTTTTAAGGTGTTCTTTAATTTGTTCAATGACTTGCTCAAGCCATTCTAATGGAGTTATATCATCAATCTTTATTTTTCTTTAATACTATTCTAGCGTTAATCATATTTTTAACTTCATTTGAACTATAACTTCGGTTTCCTCTATAAGGCAACGGTAATGTATCGTCAATATCACTATTTAACCACTCTTCAATTTCCTATTTATGGTTTAGTTAATGTTTCATTAGCGACTCTTTCTGCAGTTGGCCTATCAGTGAAACTAGAAAAAGCACGTATCTTCTTGTTTATCTGTAGCCTCTGTAATAACTCTTCATCAGTCTTACCGATTTATCTCCAATAATACCTTTTAGCAGAGGAGTGTTTTTGCGTTATACGTATTGTCGATGTCTTGAGCAATCCCGACAAGTGCAAGATCATTCTTACTTTTAATGAAAGAATTGATATAGGCTTTTCCTTTGTTTATCCCTTTATTGATATGAGTTGCTACTGTTCCATCTTTACCACTTTACTAATTTAGAAAGCTTGGTAGTGGTTTGCACTGCGGCACCTCATCTTTTGGACCAACGATATTTCCTATCGCAGCGGGGGTGGTAGGCATTGATCCATTCTCTGAATGGATCAATGCTTTTTTTGTACTCCTTCGAGTGTCAGATTATAAGAAACGGTTGTAAACGTGTGAGCAGTGTTAACGCATTACACTTCATGGATATATCCCTCTGTATAACAAAATTTCAATTTACAGGTAATTGAAATTAATGTATATTTTGGGTGAGGAGGTGGAAACATATGGCATGTGGTCCGAAGATCATTATCTTTTTGGATGAACTTGATGATCCGAACGTTAGAATTATTTTAGAATGCAGAATTTAAATTACGACATTGTGTTTTGCTTCCTGTTCGTGTGAACAGGGAGTTTTTTTCGTTTATATAACTGGTGATGTCAAAATATAAGGTGTTATGAATTCTCCATATCTGCCATCGGCATTTTAAGCTGCTTCTCTATTAGGCTGGTTATCAAAAGCAAGTTCAATGAAAGCCATCACTGCTGATATCACAACAAGCAAGATATCTGGAATATAAATAGACTGCATAAAGTAATCTGCAAAACAGATCGTTATAAGATTGCTGATAAAATACAGTATAAAAGCAAAAAGTGCAGTCTTTTTCAATGAAAGTGATTTTGCCAAAATGATAGAGATAATCTTTGTGAGTGGGTCTATGATTAAACCTACAGCAAAGCAGGCTAAAATAAATAAAGCTAATGTTTGATTGGAAGCGTATGTGATGCCCAGTATGGAGAATAAGCCTTTCATCCCGAAGAAAAAGCCGCCGAAGATGACTGCAAGCGCAATGGCCGCGATAAAAGTGATAGATACAATTCCGATTAATTTTGATCTCAGGTTAAAATCTTTAGAGTGCTCGTTCTGTTCTTTATGGTTCAAGTATGACACTCCCTTCACCTGCTTACTCATACAAACAGCACCCTTGAATCAGCCCAAAATATCTATAAGTCTGTTTTCTGACGAAAATAGTATAGCATATTTTAACAAAACCAAAAAAGGCCCTTTCCACTGGGGAAGGGCCTTTTTCATCATGTTAACTCCTGAGATTCGCCGAAGCTTTCTCTTTTTTTGGCCAAATAAAATAGCTGGCTGTAATGAGAAAGTCAATTCCTATAATGACAGTCCACAGTTTAAGAATGCCGCTCAATGCCTCGGTTCGGGCAGAGTCATTGATAAAATAGATCATCCCTCCCAATAGTCCCGCACCAATTAAGTAGGCCAGCACATGTCTTAGCCAGCCTTTCGCACCGTGCTTGGCATGGTCCATTCCAAAACGTTTCAGCGGTTTTGCGCCTTTTTTTGTCACATAATATTGAAATTTTTCATCTGCCCATTGAATCATTTGTTTTCCATAAGCGATCGATATACCGATGTAAACAGCTGCAATCCCATGGGCTGCGGTCGCTGAGGCTCCGCGGTAAAGGTCCACACCAGTTGCCGCTAACAAGATCAAATCGATAACTGGAGTTAAGGCAAGGAATAGCAGTCCTAATGTATGTCGTTTGAATACGTAGCGTACAGCAAGCCCCAAAACAATGACAACCCAAAACGCAATTTCACAGAAAACAATCATCCATGCGATACCGTTCAATCCATTCCCCTCTTTTCAATACAGTTGTATTATTTAAATAATATGTTACCATCTTTGTTTTTGTAACACAACTGTATTATAAAAATTGCTCTCTCATTTTTTTCTTGTTACAATAAAGCTATGCCAAAACAAATTGACCATGAGATAAGAAGAAAACAAATTGCAGAAGCAACGTGGCGCGTCATTTTAGAACGAGGGATGGAGGGAGCATCAGCCAGGAACATTGCAAAGGAAGCAGGATTGTCATTAGGTGCGCTGCGCCATTATTTCTCTACACAGGATGAATTGCTTGCTTTTGCAATGAAACTTGTCCAAGAAAAGGTAACGGACCGAATTAAGGACATTGCAGTGAGGGATTTGCTCCCTAAGGAAAAAGTGTTGCAAATTTTGCTTGAAATGGTCCCAACGAATGAAGAAACGATTAGAGAGATGGAGGTTTGGTTTGCTTTTACTGCTTACGCCAGACATAAAAAGGATATGTTTGATGCGAGTCATGACGGGATTTTCAGCGGCATGCGGAATCTGATTGCCTATTTAGATGAATCCGATTTACTGAAGCAGAATGCTGATAAAGACATTGAAGCTGAGAGACTTTACGCGCTTGTTGACGGCTTGGCTTTACATGCCATGCTTGACCCTGTGCGCGTGAATAAAGACCGAATCAAGCGGGTCATTATACAGCATGTAGAGTCAATTTGCGTGGAAGATACACGTGAGACACAAAAACGACATCCTTAAGGCACTAGTGCGAAAAGCGATTCTTGTTGGGCATGCGTCCAAAAGAGTCGCTTTTTTATTTTCAAAGAACAAGGATCTCTGAAAAAAATGGAAAACAATCATGCTGTTTGGTAAAGTGGAATGAAAGACGGACTGAGGGGTGAACACTGGTCCATCGTTTAAGAACTTTACATGATAGGGGTGGTATAAATGAATCTTACTTACAAGGTGCATCCAATTAAAACAAGGTATCAGGGCTGGACGAATTATTGCTATATCATTGAAGATATTGTAAGCAGATCTGCAATTGTTGTTGATCCCTCATGGGAATTGAGTAAGATAACCACTACACTTTCCGAACTCGAAGCGGAATTAAAGGCAGTCGCATTGACACACTCTCATTATGATCATGTAAATCTGGTAGACCCGCTGACGAAGATGTTTAACGCTCAAGTTTATATGTCGAAAAAAGAAATAGATTATTATCAATTCCGATGCAGAAATTTAATAAGCCTAGATGATCATCAGACGATCAGTATAGGAAACACAAGAGCACAGTGCCTTCTCACACCGGGGCATACAGCCGGCGGAATGTGTTATTTGTTTTCTGAGAGTATTTTTACCGGAGATACGGTGTTTACAGAAGGGTGCGGCATATGTGAGGATGATGGCAGCTCTGCGGAAGAGATGTTTGATAGCATTCAAAGAATAAAGTCGGAGGTTTCACCCCATGTACGGGTGTATCCTGGTCACTCATTTGGCAAATCGCCCGGCCATTCGATAAAGGATCTTTATCAGCATAATATTTACTTTCAAATTGATAAAAAAGAATATTTTGTGAAATTTCGCACTCGTAAAAACCAAAAAGGTATTTTTGATTTTAAATAATCCTTCTGAATCTATTATCCTATTTTTCTTCGAATATCTAAATAATTTTTATTTTCGAAAATGATTACATAGAAGGTGTTATTTATTTTGAAAACTCATTTGAAAGAAAATGAAGCGCATTATCATGATATGGCGCCCTATACGTGATCCGGGTCTTTTTTCTTATGTTCTGTTATATCTCCTGATCCTTTATTCCTCAATGGAAAAAAGCAGAAAAACAATGGAGCAAACTGTAGGAAAAATTAACTTGACGGATAATATTTACAGAGGTTACCATCAACATGAACATGCTACTATTTATCCGGTCATCACTATTATAAAATCATACAGAAGTGAAACACATCTACTAATCGGAAGGGTGGCTTTGAGAGAATGATCACATATGTTTTTCCAGGTCAGGGTTCACAAAAACAGGGAATGGGCAGCGGCCTATTCGATGAATTTAAAGAACTGACGGATCAGGCAGATGAGATCTTAGGATATTCTATCAAACGTCTTTGCCTGGAAAATCCTTATTCCAATTTAAACAAAACGCAATTTACTCAGCCGGCATTATATGTGGTAAACGCACTAAGCTATCTGAAAAAAATCAAGGATGAAGAAGTTAAACCTGACTTTGTCGCCGGGCACAGCTTGGGTGAATACAATGCGTTATTTGCAGCTGAAGCCTTTGATTTTGAGACAGGTTTACAGCTTGTCAGAAAAAGAGGCGAGCTGATGAGTCTGATAAGCAACGGCGGTATGGCAGCTGTTATGGGACTAAATGAAGAGCAGGTTGCAAAGGCTCTGAAAGAATATCATTTACATGATGTTGATATCGCTAATGTGAATGCCTCATATCAAATTGTAATTTCAGGAAAAAAAGATGAGATTGAAAAAGCCGCATCTCTTTTTGAAACGATGACTGAAGTTACAATGGTACTCCCCTTAAACGTAAGCGGCGCGTTTCATTCCAGATACATGAATAAAGCAAAAGAAGAATTCGAGGAGTTCCTTCATGCCTTTTATTTTTCGCCTCCGTCTATCCCGGTTATTTCTAATGTGTATGCCAAACCGTATACATACGAATTCATGAAACAGACGCTGGCTGATCAAATTAATCATTCAGTGAAATGGACTGACAGCATAAGCTACTTAATGAAAAAAGGCCATATGGAGTTTGAGGAGGTAGGGCCTGGAAATGTTTTAACTGGGTTAATTCATCGCATAAAGAAAGATGCGGAAGCAATGCCCCGCTAAAGCATTTGCCCCTATGGCCATGTATCTCATCAATCAGGTCTAAACACAGATTTCCTTTCATTTAAGGTATAAAGTTTTAAAGATTCAATCGTTCGATTGACACTGTTTCTAATTGAATAACTTTATATACTGTTACATAAAGAGGCTGATAAATTAAGTTAGACATTTGAACTATGTCAGCCGGTCTGTCAAACCATCGCTCCCACATCTAGATGGTCCATTTTTTAACCGCACCCACCAATCATAGAGTCGATGTTCTTTGCTGATCCTGTTATCATGTTACATCAATTTTGAGATATCAACATACATCTACGATCACGTCATAAATGAACCGCATCCAGAGCACCAATAGCAATCCTTCCAAGTTGAATCTCCTTTACTTTTTCACATATGTCTTTTCCATTTATTAATTTCATTTCAATCGCTGCTATGTGCTTTAACAACATGCATGGAAATGAGAAATCCAATAGCCGTCATAAATATAAAAAAAGAAGGTTATACACATGAATGAACCGCTTGTTTTTATGTTTTCCGGGCAAGGTTCCCAATACTATCACATGGGGAAAGAACTATTTAAGGAAAATACCGTGTTTCGCCAATCAATGCTTGAAATGGATGCCATTGCAGCACGGCGAATCGGCACATCCATTGTTGAAGAAATCTACCATCCAGGTAAACGTGTGTCAGATCCGTTTGACAGTATTCTTTTTTCCCACCCCGCCATTTTTATGATTGAGTATTCCTTATATAAGGTTTTGGAAGACAGGGGAATTTATCCTGATTACGTATTGGGATCAAGTCTGGGAGAATTCGCAGCAGCGGCAGTTTCTGGTGTGTCAGACGCAGAGGATATACTGGATTGCATACTTGAACAGGCTATTATCATCCAGAATTCCTGCGATAAAGGAAAAATGCTGGCCATTCTTGACAAACCGCAATTGCTGAATGATCATTCGCAACTGTTTGGAAATAGTGAACTCATTTCTATCAATTATGATTCGCACTTCGTCATTTCTGGTGAAGAAGATCATATAAGGAAGATTATGGAGGATTTAAAGGAGAAGCAGATTCTTTGCCAGCTGCTTCCTGTGTCCTATGCCTTTCATTCTTCGCTTATTGATCCGGCAGAGAGTGCCTATGCAGAATTTTTAAGATCAAAATCTTTTCAAAAACCGTCAATACCGATTGTATCGAGCTTAACGGGAAGCTGCCTTCACGTAATGGACGAGAATTTCTTTTGGAATGCGGTCAGAAAGCCAATGATGTTTCGTGAAGCGATTCGATATTTGGAAAGCCAGCATACATGCAAGTTTATCGATTTAGGGCCATCCGGCACCTTAGCTGCTTTTGTGAAACAGCTGATTCCGGGTGATTCAGCTGACCGTTGCAGCTCAATCATAACACCATTTCATCAGGAGCTGAAAAATCTGAATACGGTTGAGTATTTCCGTACACCAGAAAGGAAGTTTACAAGATGATTACATATGTCTTTCCAGGGCAAGGCTCCCAGCAAAAGGGGATGGGACAAGGGCTATTTGAACAGTATCAGCATTTGACAGATCAAGCAGATCAAATATTGGGCTATTCAATAGAGAAGCTATGTACCGAAAAATCATATCTGGATTTAAATCATACTGAATACACGCAGCCGGCTTTGTATGTTGTTAATGCACTCAGTTACTTGAAGAGAGTGGAGGAGACCGGCAGAAAACCTGATTTTGCGGCAGGACACAGCTTAGGAGAATACAATGCGCTGATGGCAGCCGGTGCATTTGATTTTGAAACCGGATTAAGGCTCGTCAAAAAAAGAGGAGAATTGATGGGACGAATTACAGGGGGCGGAATGGCTGCTGTGATCGGCCTGAATAAGGAACAAGTTACAGCCGTTTTAGAAGAGCACCGTCTTTATGACATTGATGTGGCAAATGAAAATACGCCCCGGCAAATTGTGATTTCCGGCCCGAAAAACGAGATTGAAAAAGCTCGGGCTGTTTTTGAAAACACCAAGGATGTAAAGCTGTTTCATCCATTAAATGTGAGCGGAGCTTTTCATTCCAGATATATGAATGAAGCCAAACAGGTATTTAAGCAATATATTGACTCATTCCAGTTTGCATCTTTGGCCATCCCGGTTATCTCCAATGTCTACGCAGAGCCATACCATCAAGACAGATTAAAAGATACATTATCTGAACAAATGGACAACACAGTGAAATGGACGGACAGCATTCGTTTCCTGATGGGAAGAGGAGAAATGGAGTTTGCAGAGATTGGGCCTGGAACTGTATTAACCGGTCTCATTCATCGGATTAAAAATGAGTCTGAACCATTGACATATATACCGAAAAAGAACCCCGCGATCAGTGCGCATCTAAAGGAGCAACGCAATGTTCAAGCCGGGATTACGGCAGAATCTTTAGGAAGTGCTGAATTTAAAAAAGATTATCATCTTACATATGCTTATCTTGCAGGAGGAATGTACCGCGGCATTGCTTCGAAAGAAATGGTAGTAAAGCTGTCAAGAGCGGGAATGATGGGGTTCTTTGGCACAGGAGGTCTGAGCCTGAAAGAGGTTGAAGATGCGATCCATGCTATACAAGGTGAATTAGGAAAAGGACAAGCCTACGGCATCAATCTGGTCCACAATATGAAACATAATGAATCAGAAGAAAAAATGATCGATCTTTTATTGAGGAATCAAGTGAGCATTGTGGAGGCTTCAGCATTTTTAAGTGTCACTCCTGCATTAGTAAGGTACCGCGCAAAAGGAGTGAAACGCAATCAAAATGGTGACGTTATATGCTCAAATCGTCTCATAGCAAAAATATCACGGCCGGAAGTTGCAGAATCATTTCTGAGTCCTGCGCCTGAGAATATGCTGCAAAAGCTTTTAGGAGAAAATAAAATCACTATGAACGAAGCTGAGTTGTTGCGGTGCATTCCGATGGCTGACGATATTTGTGTAGAAGCTGATTCAGGCGGTCATACAGATGGCGGTGTGGCATACAGCCTGATGCCGGCGATGACATCTTTAAGAGATGAAATGATGAAAAAATATCAATTTCGGAAAAAAATACGAGTTGGTGCAGCTGGAGGGATTGGAACACCTGAGGCAGCGATGGCGGCTTTTATGCTAGGGGCTGATTTTATTCTAACAGGCTCAATCAATCAATGTACGGTTGAGGCGGCAACAAGTGATAAAGTAAAGGATTTGCTTCAGCAGATGAATGTACAAGATACAGCCTATGCGCCTGCAGGTGATATGTTTGAATCGGGCAGTAAAGTGCAGGTGCTAAAGAAAGGCGTGTTCTTTCCCGCACGGGCAAACAAGTTATATGAACTGTACCAGCGGTATGGGTCTATACGTGAGCTGGATGCAAAGATGCTGGCCCAGCTTGAGGAGAAATACTTTAAACGCAGTATAGAAGACATATATAAAGATATTGCATTGCATTATCCCGCGGCAGACATTGAGAAGGCTGAACAAAACCCGAAGCATAAAATGGCTTTGATTTTCCGATGGTACTTCAGATACAGCTCAAAATTGGCAATCAGCGGAAGCGAACATTCGAAGGTCGATTATCAAATTCACTGCGGTCCCGCGCTGGGAGCTTTTAATCAATGGGTTAAAGGATCGCAATTTGAAAATTGGCGAAACCGCCATGTGGATGAAATCGGGAAAAAATTAATGACAGAAACGGCAGTATTGCTTCATGAACGGATGCAATCGATGTATCAGCCGTCGCATGAAACAGACAACATAAAAATAAAAGTTTGAATATTATGAAAATACACCTATAAAAATCATTAAAATAATCCCTTGAAGGAGAGAGCGCATTATGGATAAACAGAGAATCTTTGAAGTATTAATCACCAATATTTGCGAGGTGCTTCCTGAATTAGACGGACACAGATTTGAGCCTGAAGATCAGTTAGTTGAGCTAGGAGCTGACTCTGTAGACAGAGCTGAAATTATCACGATGGTGCTAGAGGATTTATCGTTAAAAATCCCTCGCATTGAGCTATCCGGGGTGAAAAACATCGGTGAATTAGCTGAGGTGCTTTATGACAAAGTGCAATCTGCCTGAGGTGGTGGTGACCGGTGTAGGCGTTACGGCCTCTATCGGTCAAGGGAAAGAGGACTTTGCTTCCTCGCTGCTGTCCGGCAGACATGCCTTTGATGTCATGAAGCGTTCAGGCAGACAAAAAGACAGCCGGTTTATCGGAGCCGAAATTGCGTCATTGTCTTATCCTGACCGACTCTCTAAAAAAATGTTGCGAAAAGCATCATTCTCCAGCCGCACTGCATTGGTAACTCTCACAGAGGCTTGGGAGGAGGCTGAATTGGACGATGCAGATTCCTCACGTATCGGACTGGTTGTTGGCGGGTCAAATTTTCAGCAGAGAGAAACCTTTGAAGTTTATGAAAGGTATCAAGACCGCTCCGGTTTTATTTCGCCGGCGTATGGTCTGTCTTTCATGGACAGCGATCTTTGCGGGATATGTACAGATCAGTTTGGCATCACGGGATTAGCATATACGGTGGGAGGAGCCTCGGCCAGCGGCCAGTTAGCAGTCATTCATGCGATTCAGCAAGTCCTGTCAGGCGAAGTTGATACTTGCATAGCACTTGGTGCTTTAATGGATCTTTCTTATATGGAATGCGAGGCGCTAAGGGCTTTAGGCGCTATGGGGACGGACAAATATGCTGATGAACCTGAAAAAGCGTGCCGTCCCTTTGATCAAAACAGAGACGGGTTTATCTATGGAGAATCGTGCGGTGCATTGGTAATAGAACGAAAGGAGACGGCTTTACGAAGAGGTCTCAAACCTTATGCAGCATTGTCTGGCTGGTCAATCAAACTGGACGGAAACCGGAATCCTGATCCTTCATTAGAAGGAGAGATTCATGTCATCCAGAAGGCACTGGAGCGTGCCAGGCTTTTACCAGAAGATATTGATTATATTAATCCTCATGGAACAGGCTCTTTTATTGGAGATGAAATAGAATTAAAGGCGCTCCGTGCATGCCGGCTTTCCCATGCTTATATCAATGCAACAAAATCGATAACCGGACACGGGCTTAGTGCGGCGGGCATCGTAGAGATTATTTCTGTTTTGCTGCAAATGAAAAAATCTGCCCTGCATCCGAGCCGGAATTTGGATCATCCAATCGATGATTCCTTTCATTGGGTAAATGAGAAATCGATTTCATACCGCATCAAAAATGCGCTGAGCTTAAGCATGGGGTTTGGCGGAATGAACACCGCGGTTTGTATACAAAACATTGAGAAATGTGGAGGCGAATCATAAATGGTTTCAGCCGGAATAGAAGCGATGAATGTCTTTGGCGGAACGGCATACCTTGATGTCATGGAGCTGGCCAAATACAGACACTTAGATACTGCGAGATTTGAAAACTTATTAATGAAAGAAAAAGCGGTAGCACTGCCTTATGAAGATCCCGTGACCTTCGGAGTCAATGCAGCTAAGCCGATTATTGATGCTTTATCTGAAGCAGAGAAGGACCGGATTGAATTGCTGATCACTTGCTCTGAATCCGGGATCGACTTTGGGAAATCGTTAAGTACATATATCCATGAATACTTAGGTCTCAACCGCAACTGCCGTTTGTTTGAGGTTAAACAGGCGTGTTATTCAGGGACAGCGGGATTTCAGATGGCGGTGAATTTTATATTATCCCAGACTTCTCCGGGTGCCAAAGCACTGGTTATCGCCAGTGATATTTCACGTTTTTTAATCGCTGAGGGCGGAGACGCTTTAAGCGAAGATTGGTCTTATGCGGAACCGAGCGCCGGAGCGGGAGCGGTGGCCGTTTTAGTTGGCGAAAATCCCGAGGTGTTTCAAATAGATCCCGGAGCAAATGGTTATTACGGCTATGAAGTGATGGACACGTGCCGCCCCATTCCCGACAGTGAAGCGGGAGATTCTGATCTGTCTTTAATGTCATATTTGGATTGCTGCGAACAGACCTTTCTGGAATATCAAAAGCGTGTACCGGGTGCCAATTATCAGGACACGTTTCAATATCTTGCTTACCATACGCCCTTTGGCGGGATGGTGAAAGGTGCGCACCGGACAATGATGCGTAAGGTGGCGAAGGTGAAAACATCCGGGATTGAGACAGATTTTTTAACTCGGGTAAAACCAGGTTTAAACTACTGTCAACGGGTTGGAAATATTATGGGGGCAGCCTTGTTTCTGGCATTGGCCAGCACGATAGATCAAGGGAGATTTGATTCGCCTAAACGAATTGGCTGTTTTTCCTACGGATCCGGCTGCTGTTCTGAATTTTACAGCGGAATTACAACTCCGCAAGGCCAGGAGCGTCAGCGAACATTTGGTATTGAGAAGCATTTGGATCGCCGGTATCAGCTCTCCATGGAAGAGTATGAGCTATTGTTTAAGGGGAGCGGGATGGTGCGGTTTGGGACGCGCAATGTAAAGCTGGACTTTGAGATGATACCGGGCATCATGCAGTCCACTCAAGAGAAGCCGCGCTTGTTTTTAGAAGAAATTTCTGAGTTTCATCGAAAGTACAGGTGGATCTCGTGACCTATCAAACGATAAAGGTCCGCTTTCAAGCGTCGGTTTGCTATATTACCTTTCACCGTCCTGAAGCGAATAATACGATTAATGACACGCTGATAGAAGAATGCTTGCAAGTGTTAAACCAATGTGAAACATCAACGGTGACGGTTGTCGTTTTAGAGGGGCTTCCCGAGGTGTTTTGTTTCGGAGCTGATTTTCAAGAAATCTATCAGGAAATGAAAAGGGGCAGAAAACAGGCAAGCTCCCAAGAGCCTCTCTATGATTTGTGGCTGAAATTGCAGACCGGCCCTTATGTCACGATATCTCATGTCAGGGGAAAAGTGAATGCAGGCGGTCTTGGATTCGTATCTGCCACAGATATTGCCATTGCTGATCAGACGGCGTCATTCAGTCTCTCTGAGCTGCTATTCGGCCTGTACCCTGCTTGTGTTTTACCGTTTCTGATCCGCCGTATCGGCTGGCAGAAAGCGCATTATATGACGCTTATGACAAAGCCGATTTCCGTTCAGGAAGCCAGTGAATGGGGGTTAATAGATGCTTTTGATGCTGAAAGTGACGTGCTGCTGAGAAAGCATTTATTGCGTTTGCGGAGGCTGAATAAAAAAGGAATCGCACATTATAAACAGTTTATGAGCTCACTTGATCATCAAGTCAGTCGTGCGAAAGCTACTGCTTTAACTGCAAATCAAGACATGTTTTCTGATCCTCAAAACCAAATGGGAATCATCAGGTATGTTGAAACAGGACAATTCCCATGGGAGGATCAGTAACCGTTTAAAAATGACAATCAGAACCGTTAGGAGGACATCATGACGCATTCTGTTGTAGAGCTTATCGAAATTGAATCCGCCATTATTCAGGTAAAGATGCAAGATCGCACTCATAAAAACGCGTTTTCACAAGAACTTACAGACGATTTAATTCAAGCGTTTGAATACATACGGCAGAATCCCAAATACAAAGCGGTCATTTTGACAGGATATGATAATTATTTTGCTTCAGGAGGAACGCAAGAAGGACTGCTACGAATTCAACAGGGATTGACCAAGTTCACTGATGACAATCTTTATTCTCTGGCGCTGGATTGCGAGATTCCGGTTATTGCGGCAATGCAGGGCCATGGAATTGGAGGCGGCTTTGTCATGGGGCTCTTTGCTGACATTGTCATTCTGAGCAGGGAAAGCGTGTATACGGCTAATTTTATGAAATACGGATTTACGCCTGGAATGGGCGCTACCTTTATCGTTCCTAAAAAACTGGGTTTCAGCCTGGCCCAGGAAATATTATTGAATGCGGGCAGCTACCGCGGAGCTGATCTTGAAAAAAGAGGGGTTCCCTTTAAGGTGCTGCCCCGTGCAGAAGTGTTAGATTATGCAGTGGAGCTGGCGCAAGAACTAGCGGAAAAGCCGAGAAACTCACTGGTTACACTGAAAGATCATTTGGTTGCCCCGCTTCGCAATCAGCTGCCGCGCGTCATTGAACAGGAACTGATGATGCATGAGAAAACATTTCATCATGAAGAAGTCAAAAGTAGAATCAAAGGTTTATATGGTAATTAACTGAAAATATATATAAATTTTGCAGGTGAAATGGAGGCAGCGTGATGAGAAATAATGATAATATCCGCATTTTAGCTAATCCTTCTGTCAGTCATGGTGAGCCTTTACATATATCTGAAAAGCAGCCGGCAACAATACCTGAAGTTTTATACAGAACGGCGGCGGAGCTTGGGGATACAAAGGGAATCATTTATTTGCAGCCGGATGGAACTGAAGTTTACCAATCATACAGACGATTATGGGATGATGGACTGCGCATTGCAAAAGGGCTTCGCCAATCAGGCCTGAAAGCAAAACAAAACGTGATTTTGCAGCTTGGTGACAATTCACAGCTTCTCCCTGCGTTCTGGGGATGTGTGTTAACAGGGGTTGTTCCGGCTCCATTAGCCGTTCCGCCAACGTATGCTGAATCGAGCAGCGGCACTCAAAAGCTGAAAGACGCATGGACGCTTCTTGACAAGCCGGCGGTGATTACGGATCGGGGGATGCACCAGGAAATGCTCGATTGGGCAAAAGAACAAGGGCTTGAAGGGTTCAGGGCAATTATTGTAGAGGATCTGCTCAGCGCTGAAGCGGACACAGATTGGCATCAATCCAGTCCTGAAGACTTAGCGCTTTTATTGCTGACTTCAGGCAGTACGGGAACGCCCAAAGCAGTTATGCTTAATCATCGTAACATTATGAGCATGGTGAAAGGGATTATTCAAATGCAAGGCTTCACCAGAGAGGATATTACGTTTAACTGGATGCCGTTTGACCATGTCGGAGGGATCGGAATGCTGCATTTGCGGGATGTTTATCTTGGCTGTCAGGAAATTAACGTCTCAAGCGAAACAATCTTAATGGAGCCGTTGAAATGGCTGGATTGGATTGATCATTACCGAGCTTCTGTTACGTGGGCGCCGAATTTTGCGTTTGGCCTGGTTACTGATTTTGCAGAAGAAATAAAAGATAAGAAATGGGATCTGTCTTCAATGCGATACATGCTCAATGGCGGTGAAGCAATGGTAGCCAAGGTAGGGCGCAGAATACTTGAGCTTTTAGAACCACATGGACTGCCTGCTGACGCCATCCGACCTGCATGGGGAATGTCCGAAACTTCATCGGGCGTTATTTTTTCTCATGAATTTACCCGGGCTGGAACAAGTGATGATGATCATTTTGTTGAAATAGGCTCTCCAATCCCCGGCTTCTCTATGAGAATTGTGAATGACCATAATGAATTGGTTGAAGAGGGTGAGATCGGCCGTTTTCAAGTCTCGGGTCTTTCTGTTACTAGCGGTTATTACCAGCGGCCTGATTTGAATGAGAGTGTGTTTACAGAAGACGGCTGGTTTGAAACCGGAGATCTTGGCTTTTTGCGAAACGGGCGCTTAACCATAACAGGCCGTACGAAAGATGCAATTATCATTAACGGCATTAATTATTACAGTCATGCAATTGAGTCTGCAGTTGAAGAATTATCTGAAATTGAAACTTCTTATACTGCTGCTTGCGCTGTCCGTCTGGGCCAGAATTCAACAGATCAGCTGGCTATCTTCTTTGTTACTTCCGCAAAATTAAATGATGAGCAAATGTCTCAGCTTCTTAGAAACATACAATCCCATGTCTCACAGGTGATCGGAGTCACCCCGGAATATTTGCTGCCTGTACAAAAAGAAGAGATTCCAAAAACGGCTATCGGAAAGATCCAGCGCACCCAGCTAAAAACTTCATTTGAAAATGGAGAGTTCGACCACTTGCTACATAAACCCAATCGGATGAACGATGCAGTCCAGGATGAGGAGATACAGCAAGCAGACCATGTGAAAAGAGTAAGGGAAGAAATACAGAAGCATCTGCTCACCTGTTTGACTGAGGAGCTGCATGTTTCCCGCGATTGGGTGGAGCCAAATGCAAATATCCAAAGTCTTGGTGTGAATTCTATCAAGATGATGAAGCTCATTCGATCGATCGAGAAAAACTACCATATCAAACTAACAGCCAGAGAGATACATCAATATCCTACAATTGAACGCTTAGCCAGCTATCTATCAGAACATGAAGACCTCAGCAGCTTGTCTGCTGACAAAAAGGGCACGGACACATATAAAACCGAACCGGAAAGGAGTCAGGCAACTTTTCAGCCTCTCTCTGAGGTTCAAAAAGGATTATGGACATTGCAAAAAATGTCACCCGAAAAAAGTGCATATCACGTACCTCTCTGTTTTAAATTTTCGTCAGGGCTTCACCTTGAAACATTACAGCAGGCTTTCGGCCTTGTATTGAATCAGCACCCAATCTTAAAGCACGTCATCCAAGAGAAAGACGGAGTGCCATTTCTTAAAAATGAGCCAGCGCTTTCAATTGAAATCAAGACAGAAAACATCTCAAGTATGAAAGAGTCTGATATTCCTGCTTTTCTTAGAAAGAAAGTAAAGGAACCGTATGTAAAGGAAAACAGCCCGTTAGTGCGTGTCATGAGCTTTTCCAGATCTGAACAAGAGCATTTTTTATTAGTTGTCATTCACCATTTGATTTTTGACGGAGTTTCGTCTGTCACATTTATACACAGTCTGTTTGATACCTATCAGCTTCTTTTAAAAGGACAGCAGCCGGAAATAGCTGTTTCTCCTGCCATTTATCATGATTTTGCGGCATGGGAGAAAAACATGCTTGCCGGCAAAGACGGTGTGAAGCATCGTACATATTGGCAGAAACAGCTATCGGGAACTTTGCCGAATCTTCAGCTGCCTAAGGTCAGCGCAAGTTCAGTGTCTGAGTTTAGAGAGGATACATACACCAGGCGGCTGTCCAGCGGCTTCATGAATCAGGTCAGAATGTTTGCGAAAGAGCATTCTGTAAATGTCACGACGGTATTCTTAAGCTGCTATATGCTGCTGCTTGGCCGTTACACCGGCCAAAAGGAACAGATCGTCGGCATGCCGGCCATGGTGAGGCCGGAAGAAAGATTTGATGATGCCATTGGACATTTTCTCAATATGCTCCCGATTCGGAGTGAGCTGAACCCGGCAGACACTTTTTCTAGCTTTATTTCAAAATTGCAATTAACGATATTGGATGGGCTTGATCATGCAGCATATCCTTTTCCAAAAATGGTGAGGGATCTGAATATTCCTCGCAGTCAAGCAGGTTCACCGGTATTTCAAACCGCTTTTTTCTATCAGAATTTTCTTCAATCCGGAAGCTATCAAAGCTTGCTGAGTCGCTATGCTGACTTCTTTTCTGTCGATTACGTTGAGTATATTCACCAAGAGGGCGAATACGAATTAGTATTTGAACTGTGGGAAACAGAAGAAAAAATGGAGCTGAACATCAAGTACAATACTGGGCTGTTTGATGCGGCTTCTATATCCGCCATGTTCGACCATTTTGTTTATGTAACAGAGCAGGCGATGTTGAATCCTTCTCAGCCTTTAAAAGAGTATTCTTTATTACCTGAGGCAGAGAAGCAGGTGATTCTCAAAACATGGAACGCCACAGGAAAAACGTATCCATATATAACTTTTCATGAGTTGTTTGAGCAGCAGGCGAAAAAGACGCCTGATAGAGCGGCTGTCAGCTATGAAGGTCAAACATTGACGTATCGGGAGCTTGATGAGAAAAGCACACAGCTGGCCATTTATTTGCAGGCGCATGGAGTGGGTCCTGACCGTCTGGCGGGGATCTATGTGGATCGATCGCTGGACATGCTAGTGGGTTTATTAGCGATCCTCAAGGCTGGGGGAGCGTATGTGCCGCTAGACCCGTCCTATCCGGCTGAACGATTAGAATACATGCTTGAGGACAGTGAAGTTTTCATTACACTGACGACATCGGAATTAGTAAATACGTTGAGTTGGAACGGTGTCACAACAGCTCTTTTAGATCAAGATTGGGATGAAATTGCTCAAACAGCCTCTGATCGAAAAGTGCTTACACGCACTGTCACGCCGGAGAACTTGGCATATGTCATTTATACATCCGGCAGCACAGGAAAGCCAAAAGGTGTCATGATACCGCATAAAGCTTTGACAAACTTTCTCGTTTCGATGGGGGAAACACCAGGTCTTACGGCAGAGGATAAAATGCTTGCTGTCACAACCTACTGTTTTGATATCGCAGCTCTGGAATTATTTTTGCCTTTAATAAAGGGCGCACACTGTTATATTTGTCAAACGGAGCATACAAAAGACGTTGAAAAACTGAAACGGGACATCCACACGATCAAACCGACAGTGATGCAGGCAACCCCCGCTACGTGGAAGATGCTCTTTTATTCAGGCTGGGAAAATGAAGAGAGCGTGAAAATTTTATGCGGAGGCGAAGCATTGCCTGAGACATTAAAACGATATTTCTTAGATACGGGCAGCGAAGCCTGGAATATGTTCGGGCCAACCGAAACAACTATCTGGTCAGCGGTTCAGCGCATTAACGACGAATGCTCTCATGCCACGATAGGAAGGCCAATCGCCAATACACAAATCTATATTACGGATTCTCAGCTCGCGCCAGTGCCGGCAGGTGTCCCGGGTGAGCTGTGCATTGCAGGAGACGGTGTGGCGAAGGGCTATTACAAAAAGGAAGAATTAACGGACTCGAGATTCATTGACAACCCTTTTGAGCCTGGGTCTAAGCTTTATAGAACGGGAGACATGGCCCGCTGGCTTCCGGGAGGGCGAATTGAATATATAGGCCGCATCGATAATCAAGTAAAAATCCGCGGATTCCGTATTGAACTTGGTGATATTGAAAGCAGGCTTAGTGAGCATCCCGGCATTCTGGAATGCGTTGTGGTCGCAGATATGGATAACCTAGCTGCCTATTATACAGCTAAACATGCAAATGCTTCTCTCACAGCGAGAGAGCTGCGTCATTTTGTGAAAAACGCTTTGCCTGCCTTTATGGTGCCTTCTTATTTTATTCAGCTTGATCATATGCCGTTAACTCCGAACGGAAAGATAGATAGAAACAGCCTTAAGAATATCGATTTATCAGGGGAGCAGCTAAAGCAAAGGCAGACCTCTCCTAAGAACATTCAGGATACTGTTTTTACCATTTGGCAGGAAGTGCTGAAAACGAGTGACATTGAATGGGATGACGGATTTTTCGATGTGGGCGGGGATTCGCTTCTCGCGGTCACTGTGGCTGATCGTATCAAACATGAACTATCCTGTGAGTTTTCTGTCACAGACCTGTTTGAGTATTCAACCATTAAAAATATCAGCCAGTACATCACTGAACAGCGAATGGGCAATGCAAGTGACCATATGCCGATAGAACCGGCAGCTCATATAGAAGATCAGTCTACCGAGATGAGTGATCTCCCAGACTATTATGACGATAGTGTAGCGATTATTGGCATATCGTGTGAATTTCCAGGGGCAAAAAATCATGATGAATTTTGGGAGAACCTCAGAGACGGCAAGGAAAGCATAGCGTTTTTCAATAAAGAAGAGCTTCAGCGCTTTGGCATTTCAAAGGAGATAGCGGAGAATGCCGACTATGTCCCGGCTAAAGCTTCAATTGAGGGGAAAGACAGATTTGATCCAAGCTTCTTTCAAATCTCTCCTAAAGACGCTGAATTTATGGACCCTCAGCTTCGAATACTGCTGACTCATTCATGGAAAGCAATAGAAGATGCCGGTTATGCTGCGGGACAGATTCCGCAAACCAGTGTTTTTATGTCGGCAAGCAATAATTCTTATCGCGCGCTGCTGCCGTCAGATACAACAGAGAGCCTGGAGACGCCGGACGGCTATGTTTCGTGGGTGCTTGCACAGAGCGGGACGATTCCGACAATGATTTCTCATAAGCTCGGGCTGAGAGGGCCAAGCTATTTCGTTCATGCCAACTGCTCATCATCTCTGATTGGATTGCATTCTGCCTATAAGAGCCTCCTGTCGGGTGAATCTGATTATGCTTTAGTTGGCGGTGCAACGCTGCATACCGAGTCAAATATCGGATATGTGCATCAGCCTGGGCTGAACTTTTCGAGTGATGGACATATTAAAGCTTTTGACGCTTCAGCTGACGGAATGATAGGCGGTGAGGGCGTTGCTGTTGTATTGCTGAAAAAAGCAGCTGATGCTGTAAAGGACGGGGATCATATCTATGCCTTGCTGAGAGGCATTGGTGTAAATAACGACGGCGCTGACAAAGTCGGCTTTTATGCTCCAAGCGTTAAAGGCCAGGCTGACGTGGTCCAACAGGTCATGAATCAAACGAAGATACAGCCTGAATCCATCTGCTATGTAGAAGCACACGGGACCGGAACGAAGCTGGGGGACCCGATCGAGCTGGCGGCTTTAACAAACGTTTACAGGCAATATACAAATAAAACGCAATTTTGCGGCATTGGGTCGGTGAAAACCAATATCGGACATTTAGATACAGCCGCCGGTCTTGCGGGCTGCATTAAGGTCGTGATGAGTCTTTATCATCAAGAGCTTGCACCGAGTATCAATTATAAGGAGCCGAATCCAAATACAGACTTAGCCAGCTCTCCTTTTTACGTCGTCGATCAAAAGAAAACGTTAAGCCGTGAGATCAAAACGCACAGGGCTGCACTTAGCTCGTTCGGGCTTGGCGGGACAAATACCCATGCCATTTTTGAACAATTCAAAAGGGATTCAGATAAGAGAAAGATAGACGGAACCTGCATCGTCCCGATCTCGGCGAAAAATAAAGAGAGGCTGCAAGAGTATGCAGAAGACATTCTGGCCTATTTGGAAAGAAGAGGGCTTGAGAACAGCCAGCTGCCTGATTTTGCGTATACCCTTCAGGTGGGGCGCGAAGCGATGGAGCATCGCGTTGTCTTTATTGCCGATCATGTAAATGAGTTAAAACAGAGGCTCACAGATTTTATCAATGGAAAAACAGCGATTGAAGGCTGTTTTCAAGGAAGTAAGCACAATGCCAGGGAGGTTTCATGGCTGACGGAGGATGAGGACAGCGCTGAACTCATACGTAAGTGGATGGCCAAAGGAAAAGTAAACAAGCTTGCAGAAATGTGGAGCAAGGGAGCGCATATAGATTGGATGCAGCTTTACAAGGGAGAGCGCCCAAACAGAATGAGTCTGCCGACTTATCCATTTGCAAAGGAACGATACTGGCCGTCGCAGGATGACCGCAAACCGGTGGCGCAGATATCCGGAAATCAGACAGGGATCGGCTCTATTCATCCATTGCTTCATCAGAATACATCTGATTTTTCTGAACAGAAATTCAGTTCGGTTTTCACTGGTGACGAATTCTTCCTGAGAGACCATGTGGTAAGAGGAAAGCCTGTGCTTCCTGGTGTTGCGTACCTTGAAATGGCGTACGCGGCTATAAACCAGGCGGCAGGAAGTGAAATTGGCCAAGATGTCAGAATCAGATTGAATCATACAGTCTGGGTTCAGCCTGTTGTGGTTGACAGACATTCAGCTCAAGTGGATATCAGTCTCTTTCCTGAAGAAGATGGAAAAATCACCTTTGATATTTACAGTACACAGGAAGATGGGGACGACCCTGTTATTCATAGTCAAGGCAGTGCGGAGCTGGCATCTGCCGCCGAAACGCCAGTCGCAGATCTCACTGAAATGTCACGCCGCTGCGGCAAAGGAAAGATGTCGCCTGATCAATTTTACGAAGAAGGCAGAAGCAGAGGAATGTTCCATGGTCCGGCCTTTCAAGGAATTAAGAATGTGAATATAGGAAACAGAGAGGTTTTGGCGCAGCTGCAGCTTCCAGAAATCGTTTCTGGAACGAATGAACAGTTTGTGCTGCACCCAAGTATCATGGACTCCGCCTTGCAGACAGCAACAATATGCATCATGCAGGAATTGACGGATCAAAAGCTGATTTTGCCATTTGCGCTTGAGGAGCTTGAGGTTATCAAAGGGTGTTCTTCTTCTATGTGGGCTTATGCCCGCTTAAGTGACAGCGATCACTCCGGAGGGGTTGTTCAGAAAGCGGATATCGATGTCATTGACGAGAGTGGAAGCGTATGTGTCAGGATCAAAGGATTTTCAACGAGAGTATTAGAAGGGGAGGTTCATACTTCAAAGCCTTCAACACGACACGAACGCTTAATGCTTGAACCGGTGTGGGAAAAACAGAATGAAGAACGAGAGGACGAAGATCCTTCGTACACGGAGCATATCATTGTTCTCTTCGAAACTGAACGAAGTGTCACAGACAGCATTGCCTCCCACATGAAAGATGCCCGTGTGATTACTCTAAACGAAGCTGTAGGACATATTGCTGAACGTTATCAATGTTACACTCAGAACATTTTTGAACTCCTGCAAAGCAAGGTCCGTGAGCTTTCTGCAGGCCGTATCATCATTCAAGCGATTGTTCCGCTGGAAAAAGAGAAGCAATTGTTTGCCGGCGTTTCCGGTCTGCTTAAAACAGCAGAAATAGAGTTCAGCAAACTGACTGCTCAGGTCATCGAAATTGAGAAACCTGAAGAGATGATAGACCTTCACCTCAAGCTGAAAGACGACAGCCGGAGACCATTTGACAAACAGATTCGATATGAGGCTGGACACCGTTTTGTGAAAGGCTGGAGGGAAATGGTGCTTCCTTCAGCTGATACGCTTCACATGCCGTGGAGAGACGAAGGCGTTTATCTAATCACAGGCGGAGCAGGAAGCTTAGGCCTTCTGTTTGCAAAGGAAATTGCCAATCGAACTGGCCGGTCTACTATTGTGCTGACGGGACGATCTGTTTTAAGTGAGGATAAGGAAAACGAACTGGGGGCTCTTCGAAGCATCGGAGCGGAGGTTGTCTATCGGGAGGCTGATGTAAGTGATCAGCATGCGGTTCGTCATCTTTTTGAGGAAATCAAAGAAAGATATGGCACTCTCAATGGAATTATTCACGGTGCAGGCAGCATTAAAGATCACTTCATCATTCATAAAACGAATGAAGAGTTTCAAGAAGTGTTGCAGCCTAAAGTAAGCGGGTTGTTACATGTAGACGAATGCAGCAAGGATTTCCCATTGGACTTTTTCATTTTCTTCTCATCTGTTTCGGGATGTTTAGGAAACGCTGGACAAGCCGATTATGCGGCAGCCAATTCGTTTATGGATGCATTTGCTGAATACCGCCGTTCTCTTGCGGCATCAAAAAAGAGATTCGGCTCCACCATTTCCTTCAATTGGCCGTTATGGGAAGAAGGCGGTATGCAAGTCGGCGCTGAAGATGAAAAGAGAATGCTGAAAACCACGGGAATGGTCCCGATGCCGACAGATAGTGGCTTGAAAGCATTTTATCAAGGGATAGTATCTGATAAGCCGCAAGTTTTTGTGATGGAAGGACAGCTTCAGAAAATGAAACAAAAACTGCTTTCCGCAGGATCGAAAGCCAAGCGGAACGATCAGAGAAAGGCGGATCAGGATCAAGGACAAACTAGAAAATTGGAAGCAGCCTTAATCCAAATGGTTGGCGCAATTTTGAAAGTAAACACTGACGATATCGATGTCAACACAGAGCTGAGTGAGTACGGATTCGACTCAGTTACATTCACTGTCTTTACAAACAAGATCAACGAAAAATTTCAGTTGGAGCTAACACCGACCATTTTCTTTGAATATGGCAGCGTCCAAAGCCTGGCTGAATATGTAGTTGCTGCGTATCAGGGCGAATGGAATCAAGATGCTACTGCTAAAGGCATAGATGAAAGAACAAACTCATTGCACAGTTTAAACAGCCTGGAGGCATCATTAAGCAACATGGTCAGTGCAATTTTAAAAGTAAATAGTGAAGATATTGATGTCAATACAGAGCTGAGTGAATACGGATTTGATTCCGTTACATTTACGGTCTTTACAAACAAGATTAACGAAGAATTTCAGTTGGAGCTAACGCCGACCATTTTCTTTGAATATGGAAGCATCCAAAGCCTAGCTGAGTATTTGACTGCTGAACATGAGGACACCCTGGTTCAGGAGCGCGAAAAACCAGAGGGACAGGAAGAGTTACAGACAAAATCCCCTGAAGCGCCGAAAATCACATCACGTAGAAAGCGCCGCTTTACACAGCCTGTTATTGCAAAAGCAGAAAGAAACAAAAAGCAGGCTGCCGATTTTGAGCCGGTTGCAATTGTCGGCATCAGCGGCCGATTCCCTGGCGCTATGGATATAGATGAATTTTGGGAAAACCTAGAAGAAGGGAAAGACAGCATCACAGAAGTTCCAAAAGATCGATGGGATTGGCGGGAGCATTATGGAAACCCAGACACTGATGTCAATAAAACCGACATCAAATGGGGCGGGTTTATTGACGGTGTCGCTGAGTTTGATCCGTTGTTTTTTGGTATTTCGCCGCGAGAAGCTGATTATGTAGACCCTCAGCAGCGCTTGTTAATGACATACGTGTGGAAGGCACTGGAAGATGCGGGTTGCTCGCCGCAAAGCCTTTCGGGTACAGGGACCGGTATCTTTATCGGTACGGGAAACACCGGTTATAAAGATCTATTCCATAGAGCGAATCTTCCAATTGAAGGCCATGCTGCTACAGGTCATATGATTCCTTCGGTAGGCCCGAATAGAATGAGTTATTTTTTAAATATTCATGGTCCGAGCGAACCAGTAGAGACGGCCTGTTCCAGTTCTCTTGTAGCCATTCACCGTGCTGTGACTGCGATGCAAAACGGTGATTGTGAGATGGCGATCGCTGGAGGCGTGAATACGATCTTAACCGAGGAGGCGCATATTAGCTACAGCAAGGCTGGTATGCTCAGCAAAGACGGCAGGTGTAAAACCTTCTCCGCCGATGCGAATGGCTATGTCAGAGGCGAAGGGGTCGGAATGGTCATGCTGAAAAAGCTGGAAGATGCCGAGCGCGACGGAAATCATATTTACGGCGTTATTCGGGGGACGGCGGAAAATCACGGCGGAAGAGCCAATACCCTGACATCGCCTAATCCGAAAGCACAAGCTGATTTGTTGGTGCGTGCATATCGCCAAGCAGGCATAGATCCAAACACTGTCACATATATCGAAGCACATGGAACAGGGACGGAATTGGGCGATCCGATTGAAATAAATGGGCTGAAAGCCGCGTTTAAGGAACTATCCAATATGAGAGGCGAGAGCCAGCCGGATGTTCCGGATCACCGTTGCGGCATCGGCTCAGTTAAAAGCAATATCGGTCATTTAGAGCTAGCAGCAGGTATTTCCGGTTTGATCAAAGTGCTTTTGCAAATGAAGCATAAAACGTTAGTGAAAAGCCTGCATTGCGAGACGCTTAATCCTTATCTTCAGCTGACTGACAGTCCGTTTTACATCGTTCAGGAAAAACAGGAATGGAAGTCTGTCACAGATCGTGACGGAAACGAGCTTCCGCGCCGTGCCGGAATCAGTTCGTTTGGGATTGGCGGAGTGAACGCGCATATTGTGGTTGAAGAATATATGCCAAAAGCCAATTCAGAACACACGGCTACAGGACAGCCAAACGTGATTGTGCTGTCGGCTAAAAATAAAAGCAGGCTGATAGATCGTGCTTTGCAATTGCTTGAGGCGATTCGCAATAAAAAATATACAGATCAGGAGTTGCACCGCATCGCTTACACCCTGCAGGTCGGGCGCGAAGAAATGGATGAGCGTCTGGCGTGTGTTGCGGGGACAATGCAGGAACTTGAAGAGAAACTGCAGGCGTTTGTTGACGGTAAGGAAGAAACAGACGAATTTTTCCGGGGACAGTCTCATCGAAATAAAGAGACCCAGACTATTTTTACAGCAGATGAAGATATGGCGTTGGCACTTGATGCTTGGATCAGAAAAAGAAAATACGCCAAACTTGCTGATTTATGGGTCAAAGGGGTCTCAATCCAGTGGAACACATTATACGGAGAGACCAAACCGCGCCTGATCAGCCTCCCTTCATATCCGTTTGCGAAGGATCACTATTGGGTGCCGGCAAAGGAACATTCAGAAAGAGACAAAAAAGAACTGGTTAATGCGATTGAAGATCGCGCCGCATGTTTTTTGACGAAACAATGGAGTTTGAGTCCAATTGGCTCAGCAGTGCCGGGGACAAGAACTGTTGCCATCCTGTGCAATCAAGAGACAGCAGATTTAGCAGCAGAAGTGTCTTCGTATTTTCCGAATCATCTCTTATTAGATGTGAGCCGGATAGAAAATGATCAGTCAGACATTGATTGGAAAGAGTTTGACGGCCTAGTGGATGTCATCGGATGCGGTAAGGATGATGAGGGCCGGCTGGATTGGATTGAATGGGTGCAAAGACTGGTTGAATTCGGGCATAAAGAGGGGCTCAGGCTGCTTTGTGTGACGAAGGGGCTCGAATCGTTTCAAAACACATCTGTCCGGATGGCTGGTGCGTCACGGGCTGGGTTGTATCGAATGCTCCAATGCGAGTACAGCCATCTTATATCAAGGCATATGGATGCTGAGGAGGTTACTGATCATCGCCGTCTCGCGAAGTTGATCGCTGATGAGTTTTATTCCGATTCTCATGATGCCGAGGTTTGCTACAGAGATGGTTTACGGTACCAAGCTTTTCTAAAAGCTCATCCGGAAACAGGTAAGGCCACGGAGCAAAGCGCGGTATTCCCGAAAGATCATGTGCTTCTCATTACAGGCGGCACACGAGGCATCGGACTATTATGCGCCCGTCATTTTGCAGAGTGCTATGGAGTGAAAAAACTGGTGCTGACCGGACGAGAACAGCTTCCTCCGCGAGAGGAATGGACTCGTTTTGACACCTCGAACACATCAGTTGCCCAGAAAATCCAGGCAGTGCGGGAGCTGGAAGCGAAGGGTGTACAGGTGGAGATGCTGTCGCTGACGTTATCTGATGATGCTCAGGTTGAGCAAACGCTGCAACATATCAAGCGAACATTAGGACCGATTGGCGGTGTCATTCATTGTGCAGGTCTGACGGATATGGATACGCTGGCATTTATCCGAAAAACTTCAGATGATATTCAGCGGGTGCTGGAACCTAAGGTGTCAGGTCTTACAACGTTATACCGCCATGTGTGTAACGAGCCTTTACAGTTTTTTGTCTTATTTTCTTCTGTTTCAGCCATTATTCCGGAGCTTTCGGCGGGACAAGCTGACTATGCGATGGCCAATAGCTATATGGATTATTTTGCAGAAGCACATCAGAAACATGCGCCGATCATCAGTGTTCAGTGGCCGAACTGGAAAGAAACCGGTATGGGTGAAGTGACAAATCAAGCGTATCGGAAAAGCGGCTTGTTGAGCATTACGAATTCAGAAGGCTTACGTTTTCTAGATCAAATTGTATCGAAAATGTTCGGACCGGTTGTTCTCCCCGCAATGGCGAATCAAACAAACTGGGAGCCGGAACTGCTGATGAAGAGGAGGAAACCGCATGAGGGCGGTTTGCAGGAAGCTGCTTTACAGAGCCCGCCAGCCAGAGACATTGAAGAGGCCGATGAAGTTTCCAAATGTGATGGGTTATTATCTGAAACACAGTCCTGGCTTGTTGATCTGTTTACCGAAGAGCTGAGAATAGATCGTGAAGACTTCGAGATTGACGGGGTGTTTCAGGATTATGGCGTGGATTCGATCATTTTGGCACAGGTGCTCCAGCGTATAAACCGCAAATTAGAGGCAGCGCTCGATCCATCGATTCTATATGAATACCCGACAATTCAAAGGTTCGCAGATTGGCTGATCGGTTCTTATTCCGAAAGTCTGTCCGCTTTATTCGGAGGCAGGATATCGGATGCATCAGCACCTTTGGAGAACAAAATAGAGGCGGAGGCATCTGTTCCTGCGGAGGATCGAGCTCTTACACCTCAGATTCAGGCGCCAGCGATTTTGTCACCGGACTCTCATGCAGAAGATATTGCCGTTGTCGGACTCTCTTGCCGATTCCCTGGGGCAGATACATTGGAGTCATATTGGTCGTTACTATCCGAGGGGCGTTCGTCAATCGGCCCGATTCCGGCAGAGCGTTGGGGCTGTAAGACGCCATATTATGCCGGCACGATTGATGGCGTCAGCTATTTTGATCCTGATTTCTTTTTGCTTCACGAAGAAGACGTAAGGGCGATGGATCCGCAAGCACTGCTCGTGTTGGAAGAGTGTCTGAAACTCTTGTATCACGCCGGTTATACACCTGAGGAAATAAAGGGCAAGCCCGTCGGTGTTTATATCGGAGGCAGAAGCCAACACAAACCTGATGAAGACAGCCTTGATCATGCCAAGAATCCGATCGTGACAGTCGGCCAAAATTATTTAGCGGCTAATCTTTCACAATTTTTTGATGTCCGCGGCCCGAGTGTTGTAGTTGACACCGCATGCTCGTCAGCTTTGGTCGGCATGAATATGGCCATTCAGGCGCTGCGTAGCGGAGATATTCAATCCGCCATAGTCGGCGGTGTCAGCTTACTGAGCTCAGATGCCTCTCACAGGCTGTTTGACCGGCGCGGCATTTTAAGCAAGCATTCATCCTTCCATGTGTTTGATGAGCGTGCTGACGGAGTTGTGTTAGGTGAAGGCGTCGGAATGGTCATGCTAAAAACGGTAAAACAGGCGCTGGAAGACGGAGATACCATATATGCTGTCGTGAAAGCGGCCTCGGTCAATAATGACGGAAGAACGGCGGGGCCTGCAACACCTAATCTGGAGGCGCAAAAGGAAGTCATGAAAGATGCGCTTTCCAAAAGCGGAAAAAAACCAGAGGACATCAGCTATCTTGAGGCAAACGGGTCAGGTTCAATCGTAACCGATCTCCTTGAGCTAAAAGCGATCCAATCAGTGTACCGTTCTGGGCACTCATCGCCTCTTTCTCTTGGCTCAATCAAGCCGAACATCGGGCATCCGCTATGTGCTGAAGGGATCGCCAGCTTCATTAAGGTTGTGCTGATGCTGAAAGAGCGCCGCTTTGTCCCATTTTTATCAGGTGAAAAAGAGATGGCGCATTTCGATCAACAGAAAGCGAACATCACGTTCAGCCGAGCCCTGGAAAAATGGACAGATTCGCAGCCTACTGCGGCTATTAACTGCTTTGCCGATGGGGGGACGAATGCCCATGTCATCGTAGAGGCGTGGGAAAAAGATGAAAAACACGCCATCAAGCGCAGTCCAATATCGCCTCCTCAATTAAAGAAACGAATGCTTTCGCCAGGCGAGACAAAGCTGGAAGCGGAGACTTCGAAAATGACTGCGGCAAACATATGGGATACTTATGAGGTGGAGGTCTAACGTGAAAAAGATAACGAAACAACTCACATTATCGTTAAAAAATCCGTTTATTTATCACCATGTGGTTTACGGACAAAATGTCCTGCCGGGATTGGCTTATATCGATATAATCTACCAGATATTCAGAGAACACGGCTTCTCCTGCTCAGAGCTTCAGCTGCGGAATTTATCTATCTATCAGCCATTGACGGCGGAACAGGATGCAGTAATTGTTCTGAATATCCAATGCGCGGAGAAAAAAGAAGGAAAGTGGCAAATCACAGCCAAGGGAATTGAAAAACGTGACGGGAAAGAAGCTTCGGAAGAAAAGCTCTATATGAAGGCTGACATGCACGCAGACTCCCCAGCCATATTTGAAGAAACACTGGATTTCAGTCAAATCAAAGCATCTGCACAGAACGTTGTTCAGCTTGATGATGTATATGAACAATGCAGACGTCAGGAATTGGTGCACAGCGAATATATGAAAGCAAAAGGCTGCATCTATGAAGAGGAAGACGGCGTTCTTCTTGAGCTTTCTCTCGGTTCGGAAGCCATGCTTCACGCAGAAGGCTTTATGTTTCACCCGACTCTCATAGACGGGAGCGGGGTGGGTGCCAATCATTTGCTCACATCTTTGCTTAAAGGAGAACAGAGGCTGTATTTGCCTCTGTTCTATGAATCCTTTTCCGCTTCTGCACTTTTGCAGTCGGATTGCATGACAAGAATTAAGCGCTCCTCCGTCCGGCGGGAAAAAGAGCTGATTTATGTAACACTTGAATTTTTTAATGCGTCGGGAGAAAAAGTGGCTGAGTTGAAAAACTTTACAAGCAAATTGGTGCGAGAAGCGGAGCTGATTAGCGGAAAACATCAAGATGCACAGGAGACACAGATGACAAGAGCGGACACTGCTGAGCGTGATAAACCTGCTGACATGGTTTCTTCTCCCGTTGATTCCTACAGCGGGGCTGAACAGTTCGTAAGCCAATTAATTGCAGAGAAAATCAATAAGCCGGTAGAACAAGTTGAAAAACAGGTCGGTTATTACCAAATGGGACTGAATTCATCGGGCTTGCTTGAGGTGGTAGAAACGATCAGTGATAAGATCGGTGAGAGCCTTTCGCCGACTCTTCTGTTTGAGCATACCACCATAGCGGAGCTGTCAGCGTTTCTTGCCGAGGAATATGCTGAGCATTTTAGTGCCGCTGGTTCCCTTGGCCAGAATGAAAGAGCACGCGTTTCCGACACAATAAACGATCGTAAGACTGTTGAAGCTTCTCGTCCTGCACCTATTGAGGCAGCAGGCGATATTGCGATTATCGGCTTGGCGGGCAGGTATCCGAAGGCAGCCAATATTCATGAATTTTGGAACAATCTGAAAGAGGGAAAGGACTGCGTTAGCGAGATTCCTGAGTCGCGCTGGGATTGGCAGCGACTTGAAGGAATCACATCTCCTTCGGGTAAGGACATTTCCAAATGGGGAGGATTTATTGATGACCCCGACTGCTTCGATCCTCAATTTTTCAGAATCACGCCAAGAGAAGCGGAGACAATGGACCCTCAAGAGCGGCTGTTTTTAGAAACATGCTGGGAAACGATTGAGGATGCGGGCTATACGCCAAAGACGTTGGCCAAGCCTAAAGGACGAAATAAAAGGCAGCATGTAGGAGTTTTTGCCGGTGTCATGCACAAGGATTATACATTAGTCGGAGCTGAAGAAGCATCAGCAGAAAATGTGTTTCCTCTTTCGCTCAACTATGCGCAAATCGCCAACCGTGTTTCTTACTTTTGTAATTTCCACGGTCCGAGTATGGCTGTCGATACGGTATGTTCATCCTCTTTGACCGCAGTGCACTTGGCGTTGGAAAGCATACGTCACGGTGAGTGCGATGTTGCGTTAGCAGGCGGAGTGAACCTGTCTTTGCACCCGAATAAATATATGACATACGGGGTCTGGGATATGTTTTCCACTGACGGACACTGCCGTACGTTTGGAAAGGATGGGGACGGTTATGTGCCGGCCGAGGGTATAGGCGCGGTTTTATTAAAGCCTTTGCGCCAGGCGGAGGAAGACGGAGATCGCATTTATGCGGTTATTAAAGGAAGTGCTGTGAATCATGTGGGCACTGTAAGCGGCATTTCAGTGCCGAGCCCTGTTTCTCAAGCTGATCTGATTGAGACATGCTTGGAGAAAACGGGAATCGACCCGCGGACGATCAGTTATGTGGAAGCCCATGGAACCGGCACGTCCTTAGGAGATCCGATCGAAATACAGGGATTAGTGAAAGCGTTCCGCCAATATACGCAGGATCGGCAGTTTTGTTCAATCGGTTCTGTAAAGTCGAACATTGGGCACGCCGAATCCGCCGCGGGGATCAGCGGTTTAAGCAAGGTTGCCCTTCAGCTTCACCATCAAAAACTTGTGCCTTCTTTGCATTCGGAAGAACTGAATCCGTACGTTGATTTTGAAAAGTCTCCATTTTATGTACAGCATGAAACAGAAACGTGGAAGCAGCCTGTTATCAAGGAGAATGGGGAAGAGGTCCCTTATCCGCGGCGGGCGGGTATCAGTTCCTTCGGAGCAACTGGTTCAAACGCACATATTATCCTTGAGGAATATATTCCTCAAACAGCGGAGCAGGACGTTTCTTTGTCCTCAGATTCTGACATGTCCGCAGTTATTCCGCTTTCTGCCCGTAATCAAGAACGTCTCCGTGTATATGCAAAACGTCTCTTGGATTTTCTTCATGATGGGATTCAGATTAGAGATTTGGCGTATACATTGCAGGTAGGCCGTGAACCGATGGAAGAACGGGTTACTTTCTTAGCATCCGGAATTCAAGAATTGAGCGACCAATTGAAGGCTTTTATAGAAGGACGAAAAACCATTCAGCATTGCTGGAAGGGCCGCGTGTCAAGAGGAAGCGAACCATCGCGTCCCGCCGAATCGGTACATAAATTGCTGGAGCAAAGAAAACTTGATCAAATTGCGGAGCAGTGGGCGAACGGATCTGGTGTTGACTGGAAGCTGCTTTACGAGGGAAACAAACCAAAGCGGATCAGCCTGCCGACTTACCCATTTGAGAGGGTGCGTTATTGGGTGCCGAAAGCGGAGAAAAAGACTGATCGTTTAAAGGAGGAGCGACACATTCTGCATCCTCTTCTGCATCAAAATGTGTCCGACATATCGGGTGTCCGCTTCCGTTCAGCGTTTACAGGACGTGAATTTTTCTTGAAGGATCATGTCATAAAGGGCGAACACGTTTTACCTGGCGCAGCTTTATTGGAGATGGTTCGGGCAGCTGTGGAAAGGGCAGCTGCGGATCAGTTCCCGACAGGATTCCGGCTCCGGAATATCGTCTGGGTCCGGCCGTTCGCCGTCACGGAACAGCAGAAAGATATAGACGTACGTCTATATCCTGAGGACAATGGTGAGATTACATTTGAAATCTGCCGGGACCCTGAAAGCGCAGAGGAGTCGCCGATTGTATATGGGCAAGGGAGTGCAGTGCTTTGTGAGGCTGGTGAAAATCCGGTTATCAACATTGAAGAATTGAAGGCAAGCTATAATGGCCGGACGCTGTCACCTTTTGATTGCTACGAGGCTTATACAGAAATGGGTATTCATTATGGTGACAGCCACAGAGCGATCGACAGCCTATATGCCGGCGAAAACGGAGTTCTAGTGAAATTGACGATGCCTCCTGTAATCTCTGATACAGAAGACCATTATATTCTGCATCCGAGCATGATAGATTCGGCATTTCAAGCATCTATCGGTTTGAGGCTGGGAGGAGCTACGAGTTTAGAAGACAGAAAGGCAATGCTGCCTTTTGCCATACAGGATGTCCAAATCTTCAAAGGCTGCGAGGCATCTATGTGGGCGCGGATCACATATAGCGAGGGCAGTACAGCTGGGGATCGTATGCAGAAGCTTGATATCGATTTATGCAATGAAGAGGGGCAGGTTTGCGTGCGATTGACGGGCTATTCTGCAAGAGTGTTAGAAACAGATCAAGAAGGTCCTTCTGAAGCGACTGACACGCTATTGTTCGAACATATTTGGGAAGAACGTGCTGCAGAGAGGCAAGAGCTCATAGAGTACGACACGCATAAAGTCGTTGTCTGTGATGTTGGAGAACAAATGGAAAGCCTCCAAAATCATCTTGACTGTACAGTTCTGCAGCATGATACAGAGACAATTGATGAACGGTTTGAAGGTTATGCCATACAGTTATTTGAAGAAATCAAACAGCTAATGCACTCAAAAACAGGAGGACATACATTCATTCAAGTGGCGGTGCCTGCGTTGGACGAGCCTCAGCTATTAAGCGGCTTAACGGGATTACTCAAAACGGCTGAACTGGAAAATCCAAAACTGACAGGACAGTTGATCGAAATAGAAACCGGGATGTCAGCTGGTGAGCTATTCGAAATATTGGAGGAAAACAGACGCTATCCGCGTGACACGCATATCCGCCACTGGCAAGGGAAGCGATTTGTAAGCAAGTGGAAAGAAGTGTCTGGTGAGCACCTAAGTGCTGACATGCCATGGAAGGATAAAGGCGTGTATCTGATCACAGGCGGTGCGGGCGGTCTGGGATTCATCTTTGCAACTGAAATCGCAAACCAAACGAATGATGCGGTTGTGATCCTGACAGGACGCTCTCCGCTTGATGAAAGGAAGAAGAAGAAGCTTAAAGCCTTACAGAAACTTGGCATCCAAGCGATTTACAGACAAGCTGATCTGGCTGACAAACAAACGGTTGATGCCTTATTAAAAGAAACCCAAAACGTTTACGGAGACTTAGATGGCATCATTCATAGCGCCGGTTTAATAAAAGATAATTTCATTATGAAGAAAAAGAAAGAAGAGGTTCAAACCGTTCTTGCTCCAAAGGTAGCAGGACTGATTCACCTTGACGAAGCAACGAAAGATATTCCGCTCGATTTCTTTATCCTTTTTTCCTCAGGTGCCGGAGCAGTAGGAAGCGCGGGACAGGCTGATTACGCAATGGCCAATGCATTTATGAATGCATTCAGCGAATATCGCAATGGCCAAGCAGAGCTGCACAAGCGTTACGGAAAAACTCTTTCAGTGTGCTGGCCGCTGTGGAAAGACGGGGGCATGCAAATTGATGCGGAAACTGCAAGGATGCTGAAAAGAGAAACAGGCATGGTGGCCATGGAAACAGATCGTGGGATTCAGGCGCTATATCATGGCTGGACGTCAGGAAAGCCGCAAGTGTTAGTTGCTTCCGGTGTTACTGATCGGATTCGTGCATTTTTACATGAAACGGGACATGGCAAAGGCCAATCTCACGATATCAAAAAAAGCAGTCTCAATCAGGAGGCAGAAAAAGCAGACATGATCGGGGAAATTGATGAAGAGATACCAAGAGAAAAAGCGGAGAACTATTTTAAACAGGTGCTTTCTTCGGTGATTAAGCTGCCAGCCGGCCAGATTGATGCTGAAGCTCCTCTCGAGGATTACGGGATCGATTCTATCATGATCATGCATGTAACGGGTCAATTAGAAAAAGTATTCGGTTCTTTGTCCAAGACGTTGTTCTTTGAATATCAGGATATTCGCTCATTAACACGGTATTTTATTGATTCCCGCAGAGAAAAACTGCTGGACATCTTGGGAATTGAAACAGGAAAACCTTCTGTTGAAAGAAAATCAGAACCTGAAAAACAAGAAATCCCAGTTACCCTAAGAAAGTCTGGATTTCTTCCTTTGCGAGATAAAGAGCAGAAGCAGTTAAGAGAGAAGGAAACGGAAGAAATCGCGATCATCGGTATCTCAGGTCGCTATCCGCAGGCAGACAACATTGATGAATTGTGGGAAAACCTGAGAGACGGTCGAGACTGTATTACTGAAATTCCTGCAGACCGCTGGGATCACAGTCTTTATTATGATGAAGATAAAGACAAGCCTGGAAAAACCTACAGCAAGTGGGGAGGCTTCTTGAAGGATGTAGACAAGTTTGATCCTCAGTTTTTCCATATATCGCCGCGTGAGGCAAAATTAATGGACCCGCAAGAGCGTTTATTTTTGCAGTGCGTGTATGAAACGATGGAAGACGCAGGCTATACAAGAGAGCACCTCGGCCGTAAGCGTGATGCTGAGCTTGGCGGAAGCGTCGGTGTTTACGTCGGTGTCATGTACGAAGAATATCAGCTGTACGGGGCACAAGAGCAGGTGCGGGGAAGGTCTCTGGCTTTAACGGGAAATCCATCATCCATCGCGAACCGGGTATCTTATTATTTTGATTTTCACGGACCGAGTATTGCTTTAGACACCATGTGTTCTTCTTCTTTAACGGCTATCCACTTGGCCTGCCAAAGCCTGCAGCGCGGAGAGTGTGAGGCGGCATTCGCGGGCGGCGTGAATGTGTCAATCCATCCAAATAAATATTTGATGCTCGGGCAGAACAAATTTATGTCCAGCAAAGGCCGATGTGAAAGCTTCGGACAGGGCGGAGACGGCTATGTGCCGGGGGAAGGCGTTGGAGCAGTGCTTTTGAAGCCATTGTCTAAAGCAGTTGAAGATGGTGATCACATTTATGGAATCATTAAGGGGACAGCCATCAACCACGGGGGAAAAACAAACGGGTACTCAGTGCCCAATCCGAATGCCCAAGCAGATGTCATCAAAAAGGCGTTTGTGGAAGCGAAGGTTGATCCGCGGACAGTCAGTTACATCGAAGCCCACGGCACGGGAACCTCTCTCGGTGATCCTATTGAAATCACAGGGCTGTCCAAAGTGTTTACGCAAGAAACCGATGACAAACAATTTTGTGCAATAGGGTCAGCCAAATCAAATATCGGGCACTGTGAGAGTGCGGCAGGTATTGCAGGAGTAACGAAGGTATTGCTCCAAATGAAATACAGGCAGCTTGCGCCTTCCCTGCATTCAAACGTGCTGAACCCGAATATTGATTTCCTTAACTCGCCGTTTAAAGTACAGCAAGAGCTAGAAGAGTGGAAGAGGCCGATCATCAGTGTCAATGGCAAAGACATCGAATTACCGAGAATCGCAGGAGTCTCTTCATTTGGTGCCGGGGGTGTGAACGCCCATATTTTAATAGAAGAGTATGCTCCGGAACCTGTGGAGGAACGTTTACCAGCGAGGAAACAGCCGGCTGTCATTGTGCTCTCAGCAAAAAATGAGGAAAGACTTCAGAAACGCGCGGAGCGATTGCTGCATGCCATTCGTGAACAAACATATGTTGAAGCAGATTTACACCGAATTGCCTATACGCTGCAAGTCGGCCGGGAAGCGATGAACGAACGGCTGGCGTTCGTTGCGGAAACGATGCAGGAGCTTGAAGAAAAGCTGTATGAATGTATCTCCGGAACAGAAAATCGTGAATATGTCTATCGCGGACAAGTAAAGAGCAACAAAGAAGCCATTGCTGCTTTTGCTGCTGATGAGGATATGTCAAAAACAATTGAGGCATGGCTGCAAAAAGGAAAATATGCGAAGGTTTTAGACCTGTGGGTAAGAGGTTTGCGAATCGACTGGGGCACGCTATATCAGGATCAAAAACCGCGGCGCATCAGTTTACCTGCCTATCCTTTCTCAAGAGATCACTATTGGATAGACGTACATGCAAAGGCTGAGGAAAAAAGAACGGAGGAGCCATTCGCTCCAGTACAGCCCGTCATTCCAAAGCCGTCTGTAGACAGAGAAGCCAGCGGCAAGCCTGCCAATATTACGTTACAGCCTTTAATGACCAATCAGGATCGTTTGGAGCGGACAGCATCTCTGGTTCCATCAGATACAGAAACAGAGACGATCACGGCGGAAGCCTTGTGCGATGAACTGACAGCGGGCTTAGCGGAAGTGCTGTACATGGACCAAAACGAGATTGATCCAGACGAAGCATTCATAGATATCGGTATGGACTCGATTACCGGGCTCGAATGGATAAAAGCAATAAATAAACAGTATGGCACATCACTAAATGTCACAAAGGTATATGATTATCCGACAACACGTGATTTCGCTGTTTACTTGGCACACGAGTTAAGCACACAGGCTGGGGAGAAAAAACAAACGGAGACGTACACGCCGATCAGACAAAAAACAGCGGTACCTGCTGCTAAACCGGCTAATATATCTCTGCAGCCGTTAGAACATCATCAGCCAGTGCAAGAGGAGGCTGAAGAAACGATTCAATATGCAGCGGCAGAAATATCTGCATCAAGACAATATACTGTAGCAATTGAAACGCTGCATGAAAACTTGAGGGAAAGCATAGCAGACGTGTTATACATGGAGCCATACGAGGTGGATATTGACGAAGCGTTTATAGATATCGGAATGGACTCGATTACCGGACTCGAATGGATAAAAGCGGTGAACAAGCAATACGGAACGTCATTTACGGTAACCAGAGTATATGATTATCCAACGATACGTGATTTTGCCGAAATGCTAAAGTCCGAGCTTGGAACTCATCTTGATAGAAAGATAGAGCATACTGACTCTTTCGAAGCAGCCCAGCAAAAGCCAGCAGCACCATCTAATCCAAAGCCGGCAGAACGGCCGCTACAGCCTGTTCAACATCCAATAAAGAAAGAACATGAGAAGAAAACGGTTCCTGTTCTTCAAGACCGCCCGGAGGATGCGATAGCGATTGTCGGGATGTCGGGAAGATACCCGGGCGCTCGTAATGTAAGAGAGTACTGGGATAACCTGGTTCATGCGAGAAATGCCATTCGGGACATTCCAACATCACGGTGGGATGTTGACAAATACTATGATCCTGTCCTCAACAAAAAAGGGAAAGTCTATTGCAAATCAATGGGGATGCTTGATGATATTGAACATTTTGATCCGTTGTTTTTTAATATTCCACCGTCAGAAGCTGAACTGATGGACCCGCAGCATCGAATCTTTTTGCAGGAAGGCTATAAAGCCTTTGAGGACGCTGGGTACAACGCCCGAACTTTAAATGAGAAAAAATGCGGTGTATATCTCGGCATTATGAGCAATGAATACGGGGTCATGCTGAACCGGCAGGCAAGAGCAAATGCCACCGGGAACAGCTTTGCGATCGCTGCGGCGCGTATTCCATATTTTCTTAATTTAAAAGGGCCTGCGATTCCTATTGACACCGCTTGTTCATCTTCATTGGTCGGCACACATTTAGCGCGGCAGGCACTTATAAACAAAGAAATTGATATGGCGCTGGTCGGCGGGGTCAGCTTATACCTGACGCCGGAATCTTACATCAGTATGTGTGAGGCCGGCATGCTTTCACCTGATGGACAATGTAAAGCATTTGACAATGGCGCGAATGGTTTTGTGCCCGGCGAGGGTGCGGGTGCGCTGGTTCTGAAAAGGCTGAAAGATGCGGAAGCGGACCGTGACCATATTTATGGCATCATCATTGGCTCGGGTATTAATCAGGACGGGAAAACAAACGGAATCACAGCACCGAGTGCGAAAAGCCAAATGGACCTGGAAAGAGACATATATGAAACATACGGCATACATCCTGAGAGTATCAGTTATGTCGAGATGCATGGCACAGGAACAAAACAAGGCGATCCAATTGAATTAGAAGCTCTGTCCACCGTATTTCAAGAAAAAACAGACAAAAAGCAGTTTTGCGCAATCGGTTCCGTCAAAAGCAATATTGGCCATACATCCGCGGCGGCAGGAGTAGCCGGGGTTCAAAAAGTGTTATTGTGCATGAATCATAGAACACTTGTGCCGACATTGAACTTCACGACGCCGAATGAGCATTTTGAATTTGAGCATTCTCCTTTATACGTAAATACGGAGCTTAAGCCTTGGGAAACGGCTGATGGAAAACCGCGGAGAGCATGTGTGAGCTCTTTCGGATATAGCGGAACGAATGCCCATATTGTGATAGAGGAATATCAGCCTGAAAAGAGGAACGATCGATTAACAAAGCAGCACCGCTCAGCATTATTTGTACTCTCAGCGAAAAAAGAGAAGCAATTGAAGGCCTATGCGGAAGCAATGAAAGATTTCGTAACTTCCAATGAAGATATCGATCTGGAGGATATGGCATACACACTTCAGACGGGCCGGGAAGCAATGGATTATCGCATGGCGTTTTTGGCGGATTCGAGAGAAATGCTGATCAAAGCTTTAGATGATTATTTGGCTGAAATGCCGAACGGCAGCATATTTGCTGCTCACGTGAAAACGAAGAAGAGCGAAATCAAGCTGTTTGAAACGGATCATGATGCCAAAGCATTGCTGCAAACATGGATAGAGAAAAAAAGGCTGGAGAAAGTAGCAGAGCTATGGGTGAAAGGGCTGCAGATAGATTGGAACAAGCTTTATGGGGAATACACGCCTCGCCGAATCAGCCTGCCTGCTTATCCGTTCGCGGAAGAGTATTACTGGCTGCCAACTCAAGAAGGTGAACCCGAAACCATTGCTACAGCTCTGCCTCAATCCGAACTGATGCCAAAGCGCTGCTTTCTGCGTAAACAGTGGCAGCCTTGTCCGATTGAACCGGCAGAAATGACGAATCAAACCGTCGCCATTTTGGCAAATGAGGAGACAATGGCATTAGCGGAAGAGCTTTCGACGTATTTCTCGACATACCGTATATTTGACAGCCAAGAGCTGGATCGGGTATCTGCTGCTGACTATGAACACGTTGCTGGAGCAATCGATCTGATCGGGTGCGGAACGAGCCATGAGCATTCTATGGGCTGGATAAACTGGCTCCAAAAGCTGATCGAGAAAGGACGTGCAAGCAAGCATCATTTGACGGTCTTGGGTGTAACAAAGGGGCTGGAGGCCTACGCAAATGAGGGTGTTATTTTGTCTGGTGCTTCACGGGCCGGTTTATACCGCATGCTTCAAAGTGAGTACAGCCATCTTACTTCAAGACATGCAGATATGGAATGCGAAGCCTCTCATGAGGAGCTGGCCAGACTGATTGCAGTTGAATATTATGCCAAGAGCACAGAATCAGAAGTCTGTTATCGAAACGGACAGCGATATCGCGCATATTTGGCAGAGCAGCCAGCAGAAGCCGCTCTTAGTCATAAGCAAGTATCGTTTTCAACAGACAAAGTCCTGCTCATTACAGGCGGGACAAGAGGTCTCGGCTTGCTGTGTGCGCGGCATTTTGTGAAAACATACGGCGTTAAGCGGCTGGTCCTTATCGGCCGTGAAGAGCTTCCGCCGCGTGACCAGTGGAATTCGGTAAAAATTTCCTCGCTTGCCGAGAAAATAAAAGCCGTTCAAGAGCTAGAAGACATGGGTGCGCAAGTTCAGGTGCTGTCTCTGGATCTCACAGACAGGGTTGCTGTCGAACAGAGCCTGAAGACAATACACGAAACAATGGGGGCGATTGGCGGAGTCATCCATTGTGCCGGGATGGTGAACAAACAAAACCCGGCTTTTATCAGAAAATCACTAGAAGAGATCGGACAGGTGCTTGAACCGAAAGTCGAAGGTCTGCAAACGTTGTTTGACCTGCTTCAAGATGAGCCATTGGCGTTTTTCACCTTGTTTTCATCAGTATCAGCGGCCATCCCTGCACTAGCAGCAGGACAAGCTGATTACGCGATGGCAAATGCTTTTATGGATTATTTTGCGGAGGCTCATCAAGATAAATGTCCCATTGTAAGCATTCAGTGGCCTAACTGGAAGGAGACCGGTTTAGGCGAGGTTCGAAGCAAAGCTTTAGAACAAACTGGATTGATCAGTTTGACAAACGACGAGGGATTACAGCTGCTTGACCAGATTCTATCAGACAGACAGTATGCTGTCGTGTTGCCGGCAGTACCAGATACAAACGTTTGGAAGCCGGATAAGCTGATGCAGCCGTCACTGCCTGTCGAAGCTCTCTCGCATCCTGAGACGAAAGAGCAAACCGGCACTCGCAACCTGTTCCCTGAAACAGTCGACTGGCTCGTAACTCTTTTTTCAGATGAACTGAAAATAGCTGCAGAAGACTTTGAAACGGATGAACCTTTCCAAGAATACGGAATCGACTCGATTATATTGGCCCAGCTGGTACAGCAGATGAACCAACAATTAAATGGAGATATTGATCCGTCAATTTTGTTTGAATACCCGACAATAGAATCCTTTGCACACTGGCTCATTTCGAAATATGACATATCAGCTGTTTTACAGCCATCTGTTCCTGAGAAACAGACACCTTTCAAGCCGCAATCAGCAATGAAACAGAAGCCGGTGCCAGAACAGCGGCCGCAACAGATAAGCCATGAAAAAACGGCACTTCTTGCTGAGGACATCGCTATCATCGGTCTTAGTTGCAGGTTCCCAGGAGCAGAAACCCTAGAGGAATACTGGGAACTAATACATGATGGACGGTCTGCGATTGCGCCTGTTCCGCCTGAACGATTCGGGAACTCCAGCTCAAATTACGCGGGCCTCATTGATGAAATGAACCGATTTGATCATGATTTCTTCATGATGTCCGAAAACGATGTCAGAGCGATGGACCCTCAAGCTTTGGCTGTATTGGAGGAAAGCTTGAAGCTATGGTATCACGCGGGTTATACAGAGAAAGAAGTGAAAGGCATGAGGGCTGGTGTTTATATAGGAGGCCGCAGCCAGCACAAGCCTGATCCGGCCAGTCTTTCAAAAGCAAAAAATCCGATAGTCGCTGGCGGACAAAACTATTTAGCGGCTAACATCTCACAATTTTTTGACTTGAAGGGACCGAGTATTGTCCTGGATACCGCTTGTTCCTCTGCACTGGTGGGGCTGAATATGGCCATTCAGGCTCTGCGAAGCGGAGATATTGAGGCAGCGGTTGTAGGCGGCGTCAGTTTGCTTGATGCTGATGCGCATCGAATGTTTCATGAGCGCGGACTTTTATGTGACAAACCGTCATTCCATATTTTTGATAAGCGGGCAGACGGTGTCATTTTAGGAGAAGGCGTGGGCATGGTTCTCGTCAAAACCGTCAGCCAAGCGCTTGAAGACGGAGATTCCATATATGCAGTCATTAAAGCCGCTGCGATTAATAATGACGGAAGAACGGCTGGCCCATCATCTCCGAATCTCGAGGCACAAAAGGACGTCATGCTGTCAGCGCTTGAAAAAAGCGGCAAAAAGACTGAAGAGATCAGCTATCTCGAAGCGAACGGATCGGGGTCGGCAGTAACAGATTTACTTGAATTAAAGGCAATCCAGTCCATTTACCGTTCTGAATCAAAGGCTCCGTTAGGGCTGGGATCGGTGAAACCTAACATCGGCCATCCATTATGTGCAGAGGGGATTGCGAGCCTGATTAAAGTAGCTTTAATGCTGAAGCATAGACAATTGGTTCCGTTCCTGTCAGGTAATGAAAATATGCCGTATTTTGATATAGAAAAAACAGATTTGTATTTCAGCAGATCGCAAGCCGAGTGGAAGGAGACAACGCCGGCTGCGGCAATTAATTGTTTTGCAGATGGCGGAACGAACGCCCATCTCATTATAGAAGCCTGGAATGAATCGGTTGCTCGTCCAATTAGAAGAAAACCTCTGCCTTTGCCGGAATTAAATAGGCAGCCCGTTTTAATCAAACCATCAGCTCAAAACGTGCAGGAAAAAGTGCATTCAGACACAGGGGCTTCTAAAGATATGTTTTGGAAAACTTTCAAATAAGAGAGGAGTGGGAAAATGATAACTGAACAACTGCACATTTCATTAAATAATCCAATCATGTCCAACCACAAGGTATATGGACAAGCGTTATTACCCGGCCTTGCTTATATAGATTTAATCTACCAAGTATTCCAGGAACATGGTTATGCATACCAAGAGCTTGAATTAAAAAACCTGACCATTTTTTACCCTTTGATCGCAGATGAGTCATATGACATTGCCCTGACCATTCACGTGTCTGAAAGAAAGGAAGGGACATGGTCCATCATCATCGACGGACAAAAACAGCATGGAGAATCACTATCTGACAAGAGACAATATGTGACTGCTGACATGCATCGTAAAGAGCAAACCGCTTTTGCCGAATCAATAGACCTTAATCAGTGGAAAAGTACAGCTGACAGGATTCTGAATTTAGATGAAATCTATGAACAATGCCGTTCTCAGGAGTTAGTCCATACCGGCATGATGAAGGCAAAAGGGCGGATTTATGAAGCCAAAGAGGGGGCTTTAATTGATTTAGCAGTTGGACAGGAAGCCCTGCGCCATTCTGAAGCTTTTCTGTTTCATCCGACGCTTATTGACGGCAGCGGCATAGGTTCAAGCTGCCTGATCTCAGATCAAACGATGTACCTGCCATTGTATTATGAATCGTTTTCTGCTTCAGAACGATTGCAAAAAGGATGTACAGCACGGATCCTCTCCTCATCTGTGCGCCAAAAGAAAGAACTCACTTATATGACGATTGAATATTTTAATTCAGCAGGACAAAAAGTGGCCGAGCTGAAACAATTTGCAGGCAAGTCTGTACGGAATATGTCAGCCTTTCATTCTCCAAAAGAAATTCAAGAAAAAAGAGCTGCTGTCTCTCAGAACATCAGTCAGGACTATCCCGCATTTGAAATGTATTTGCGTCAGCTGCTTGCTAAGCAGCTTGAAAGGCCGGCAGAACAAATGGATATCCACGCTGGGTACTATGAGCTTGGTCTGGATTCTCCGTCATTGCTTACCATGGTTCAGGAAATTGGAGATAAGGTTGGAGCGGATCTTGCTCCGACACTGCTGTTTGAATTTACAACAATTGCAGAACTAGCTGCTCATCTTGCTGATCACTATTCAATTGGAGAGGCGGACGATGCTGTCCGCCAATCTCCTTCACCAATGAAGGATTCTCCTGATGGTGTTACCTCTTCACCAGAGATCGGGGAGGACATTGCCATTATCGGAATGGCGGGACGCTATCCTAAGGCAAAAAACATACAGGAATTTTGGGAACATCTTAAAGCGGGTACCGACTGCATCACAGAGATTCCAAACTCACGCTGGGAGTGGAAAGAAAACAATGGACAGGATTCACCTGCAGGCAAGCCACTCTCGAAATGGGGCGGGTTTATCGAGGAGGCTGATTGCTTTGATCCTCAATTTTTCAGAATCTCTCCGCGTGAAGCGGAAATGATGGACCCTCAGGAACGGTTATTTTTAGAGACATGCTGGGAAGCTATTGAAGATGCGGGTTATACACCAGAGACAATTGCTTCACCGCAGGGAGAAAATAAAAGACAGCATGTCGGTGTGTTTGCCGGCGTAATGCATAAGGACTATTCCCTTATAGGGGCTGAAGCTCTATCAGAACACAATCCATTTCCTTTATCGCTGAATTATGCGCAAATCGCCAACAGGGTCTCTTACTATTGTAATTTCCACGGCCCAAGCATGGCGGTGGACACGGTCTGCTCTTCCTCATTAACTGCGGTTCATCTGGCAATAGAGAGCATCCGGAATGGAGAATGCGAGGCCGCGCTTGCCGGAGGCGTCAATTTGTCATTGCATCCGGCTAAATATATCAGCTATGGCAGTGTAGGAATGCACTCAAGTGACGGCTATTGCCATACTTTCGGCAAAGACGGAGATGGCTACGTATCTGGAGAAGGTGTCGGGACAGTATTGCTAAAACCGCTGCGAAAAGCTGAACAGGACGGTGACCGAATCTATGCTGTCATCAAAGGCAGTGCGATAAATCATGTAGGAAAAGTAAGCGGAATTACAGTACCGAGCCCGGTAGCTCAAGCTGATGTAATCGAAGCATGTCTAGAAAAAACAGGAATTGATCCGCGCACCATCAGCTATGTTGAAGCCCATGGCACTGGCACCTCATTGGGAGATCCGATTGAAATACAGGGGTTAGTAAAAGCTTTCAGCCGCAATACGCAGGACAAGCAATTCTGTTCAATCGGTTCTGTGAAATCAAATATTGGCCATGCTGAAGCTGCAGCCGGCATTAGCGGCTTAACGAAGACTGTCCTGCAGCTGCATCATAAAACCTTGGTGCCGTCATTACATTCAGAAGAGCTGAATCCTTATTTGAAGCTTGATCAAACCCCATTTTTTGTCCAGCATGAAACAAAGGAATGGGAGCAGCCATCTTTTACAGAAAACGGGGTGGACGTCACATATCCCCGCCGTGCCGGTTTAAGTTCGTTTGGCGCTTCAGGATCAAATGCGCATCTTATTTTGGAAGAATATATTCCGGCAGAGAGCCATTCAGAGACGATTTTAACGAAAAATGAAGAAATAGTGATACCTTTGTCTGCGAGAAACAAAGATCGTCTGCAGGCTTACGCTCTTAAACTTCTTGATTTTCTTAGCGAGGACGTCAATCTTTTAGCGTTAGCTTATACCATGCAGGCAGGACGGGTTGAAATGGAGGAGCGTGCGGCCTTCATTGTAAAAGACATAAAAGATTTAACGGCTAAACTTCGAGCGTTTGCCAATGGCGAAGAAGAGATCGAGGGCTGCTGGACCGGACAAGCCAAGGAGAATCAGGAGGCGGCTGGGCTAGCATCGGTAAATGCGCTGAATAACAATTTGATAACAGACAGTGAAATGATGGAAATGGCGAAAGCATGGGTTCAAGGAAAGCGGGTCACCTGGGAAGACCTATACGGCGATCGCAAGCCGCTTAAAATCAGTGTTCCGACCTATCCGTTTGCAAGGGAGCGCTACTGGATCCCGGTTCCTGAAATGAAAACCAGCACTGTGAATCATATCTTACATCCGCTGGTGCACCGCAATACATCAGACTTTACTGAGCAGCGCTTTAGCTCTGTATTTACAGGCACGGAATTTTTCCTTTCTGATCATGTTGTACAGGGACAGAAGATTTTGCCGGGCGTTGCCTATTTAGAGATGGCAAGGGAAGCAGCGGAAAAAGCTGCAGGCGATCTGGACGGCGAACAAAGAGTGGTGTCGCTTAAAGACATTGTGTGGGTGCGTCCTATCACGATAGAAAGTGAACCAAAAGAAATACATATTGGCCTTTTTCCTGAGGATAACGGGGACATTTCCTTTGACATTTATAGCAGCTCTGAACATAAAGAAGAAGCCCTGACGATACACTGCCAAGGCCGCGCTGTCATTTCAGATGAAGCGGACACTTCCATTTTAAACCTTTCATCAATACAGACAGAATGCAGCCTGGACACAGTGACGTCAGAACAATGCTATGCAGCGTTTCGAAAGATTGGGCTTGACTATGGAGAGGGCTATCAAGGGATTGAAAAAGTCTATGTCGGCAAAGATCAATTGCTTGCAAAAATCTCGTTACCCGCTTTTCTAAAAAACGACAAGCAGCATTTTGCGCTCCACCCGAGTTTGATGGATTCCGCGTTCCATGCCACAGTCGGTTTTATCGTTAGCTCAGTCAATGCCGCTGGACAAGCTCAGACGCTGTCTCTTCCATTTGCGTTACAGGAGGTTGATATTTTCAGCCCATGTCCAGAGAAGATATGGTCTTATATTCGATACAGTTCAGACAGTAAAGCGGAGGACAAAGTCAGAAAGTATGATATTGATTTATGTGATGAGAACGGACACGTTTGTGTGCGAATGAAGGGTGCCTCGATGCGGGCACTTGATGGAGAGCAGCATTCAAAGCCGCAACTATTAACTGATTCTCAGCTGACCGGGCATACGATGATGATCCCTGTCTGGGAACCAGTCTCTTCAGATACGGAGGATAATGCTTCGTTTGCTGGTACACGAGTTGTTTTATGCGGTGCTGCTGAAGCTGATCGGGCATTAATAAAGCATCATTATCCGCAAGTTTCCTTTATCGATATCCGGCCTGCAGATGACATTGAGGGAATAGCGGACAAACTGCAAGCGTACGGAAGCATTGACCATGTATTGTGGATTGCCCCGTCACACCGGGGAAGTATAGGTAGTGATGGACAAGGAGAAGCTGTTCTTCACTTATTTAAGCTTGTGAAAGCATGCCTGCAATTAGGCTATGGCGAGAAACAACTTGAATGGTCTCTTGTGACCGTCCAAGCGCAGCCGGTTACGCAACATGAGGCAGTACAACCCGCTCATGCAAGCATTCATGGGCTTGCCGGCACAATGGCAAAGGAATATCCACACTGGAAAATCCGTCTTCTCGATCTTGAAAAAGGCTGCACATGGCCGGTAAATCACATGTTTGCGCTCCCAGCTGACCGCCTTGGCCATGCTTGGGCCTATCGTAATCAGCAATGGCATCAGCAGCAATTGATCCCATATCGGCACTCACTGTCAGGCGACACGCTATATCGGAAAGGCGGAGTCTATGTGGTCATCGGAGGAGCCGGGTATATCGGAGAGGCGTGGAGTGAGTACATGATCCGCCGCTACCAGGCGCAAATCGTTTGGATTGGGCGAAGTCAACTTAATGCTGCCATCCAGTCAAAAATAGACCGACTTTCGGCGCTTGGCCCTGAGCCTTTCTACATTGCAGCCGATGCAGCCGATAAGCATTCATTGCAGCAGGCTTATGATCAAGTGAAAATGCGCCATCCTCATATTCACGGGATTGTTCACTCTGCGATGGTTTTATTTGAGCAAAGCCTGGAAAAAATGAAGCCGGAAGAATTCACCGCTGGACTGGCGGCGAAGATCGATGTCAGTATTCGGATGGCCCAAGTGTTCCGCCAGGAGAATGTAGATTTTGTTTTATTCTTCTCTTCGCTTGTAGCCCATATCAAAAATGTGAAGCAAAGCCATTATGCCTCTGGCTGTACATTTGCAGATGCTTTTGCTCACCAGCTTTCTCAGAGCTGGGCATGCCCTGTAAAAGTCATGAACTGGGGATATTGGGGGAATAGTGAAGCGGCTGAGGATGAACATTATGTACAACTCATGAATCAAATCGGCTTAGGTTTAATTGAGCCTGCGGAGGCTATGAAGGCGCTGGAAGCACTGCTTTCTGGGCCAGTCAGCCAAACAGCTTTCATTCATACGACAAAGCCTGTAGCAGTCGAAGGCGTGAATCAGAATGAATTCATCACTCTTTATCCAGAGCAACCTTCAGCAGATGCAGAGAGCCTGATGGAGCGTCTGCCGACTACGGGACGATTTCAAAGAGTGACACATGAAGAGCTTGATGATCTTCTTTACAGGCTGTTGTTAGGACAGCTGCAAACAGCCGGGCTGTTTGATGGTTATACATTATCGGTTGAACGTCTTCAACAATATAAGACTCGTGAATTTTATGGAAAATGGATTCGGCAAAGCAGCGAATTTCTCTTGCAGCATGGCTATCTTAAGAAAGTTGGAGATTCATTGGTGAGGAAGGACCAAGCAGAGGATATCGAGCTGCTTTGGCTAGAATGGAACGCGAAAAAAGAAAAGTGGCTTAAAGACAGCGAGACAAAGGCGATGGTTGTATTAGCAGAGGCCATGCTGAAAGCATTACCGGATATTTTGACAGGGAAAGTCCCTGCAACAGATATCATGTTCCCGCATTCCTCGATGGAACTTGTGGAAGGCATTTATAAGCATAACCAAGTGGCAGACTATTTTAATAAAGTGCTTGCCGATACATTAATAGCTTATCTGGATGAACGTCTGAAGCACGACCCTGAGGCATCGATTCGCATTATGGAAATAGGCGCAGGCACAGGCGGCACGAGTGCCGGAATCTTTGAAAAACTGAAACCATATCAAAAGCACATCAATGAATATTGCTATACAGATCTGTCTAAAGCATTTTTGCTGCATGCAGAAAAGGAATATGGGGCGGAAAATCCGTACCTGACATATCAGCTTTTTGATGTGGAAAAACCGATTGATCAGCAGGAATTTGAAGCGGGAGGCTATGATGTCGTCATTGCCGCTAATGTCCTTCACGCAACAAAAAATATCCGTCAAACACTGCGGCATACAAAAGCGGTAATGAAAAACAACGGAATGCTGCTGCTGAATGAAATGGCGGGAAACAGCCTGTTCCCTCACATCACCTTTGGTCTTTTGGAAGGCTGGTGGCTGTATGAAGATCCTGCAGTGCGGATTCCCGGCTGTCCAGGCTTACATCCTGACAGCTGGAAAGCGGCACTTGAAAGCGAAGGCTTTGAATCTGTCTTTTTCCCGGCCGAGGCGGCACATGATCTGAGTCACCAAATCGTCGCAGCCTCAAGTAACGGGCTGGTTCGCCGTATGATGAAAAATGTGATCTTGCCGGAGAAGGTTGTTTCACAAGCGTCTAATCAGGAGCCAGCCTACATTCATACCATAGATTCAGAGGAAGCTGGACAATCAAAACATGCTCTCCTAAGAGAAAAAAGCACAGAATATATGAAAAAACTAATCGGGGAAACGTTGAAAATTCCTGCAGGAAAGATTGAGTCATCTGAACCGCTTGAAAAGTACGGTATTGATTCTATCGTTGTTGTCCAGCTGACGAATACATTGCGTAAAGAATTTGACCATGTAAGCAGCACTTTATTTTTCGAGTACCAGACCATTGACGCATTAGTGGAGCATTTCATCAAAACAAAAACAGAAGCGCTGATGAAATTAACAGGTCTTGACCGTCAAGTTCAACAACAGACACCGGCCGAAAGCAGAACCCAATCTTCACAGAAACCTGATCAGGCCGCTAAAAGAACACGGCGCTATCGCAAGCTTGGCTTCAGCAGAGAGAAAGAAACACCGACAAACACTCTTGCAAGCCGTGACGTTGCCATTATCGGCATTTCTGGACGCTATCCTCAGGCGGAAACAGCAGAAGACTTTTGGAATAACCTAAAAGAAGGAAGAAATTGTATTGAGGAAATTCCGAAAGATCGCTGGGATTGGAAAGCTTATTACGATAAAGAAAAAGGAAAAGAAGGATCAATTTATACGAAATGGGGCGGATTTATCAAGGATATGGACAAGTTTGATCCATTATTCTTTCAGATTTCTCCGCTTGAGGCAGAAAGAATGGACCCTCAGGAGCGATTATTTCTGCAAACCGCTTATGCAAGTATTGAAGACGCGGGATACACGCCTGACTCGCTCTGTTCAAGCAGAAAAATCGGCGTCTTTGCCGGAGTCATGAACAAAAATTATCCGACCGGCTACGGCTATTGGTCTATCGCCAACAGAATATCCTATTTACTGAATTTCCAAGGCCCGAGTCTTGCAGTCGATACAGCCTGCTCATCCTCCCTGACAGCGATTCATTTAGCGCTGGAAAGCATCTATAGCGGATCGAGTGATTGTGCCATTGCCGGCGGTGTCAATTTAGTTGTCGACCCGGTTCACTATCAGAATTTATCTGTCATGAATATGCTCTCTGCTAGTGATACATGTAAATCATTCGGCGATGATGCAGATGGATTTGTCGACGGTGAAGGCGTAGGCGCCATTGTGTTAAAGCCGCTGCAGCAAGCAATAGCGGACGGTGACCATATTTACGGTGTGATAAAGGCAAGTGCCATTAATAGCGGAGGAAAAACAAATGGATACACGGTTCCAAATCCTCATGCACAGGCACAGGTAATTAAAGAAGCAATGGAGCGCGCCGACATTCCTGCCCGAACCATCAGTTATTTAGAGGCGCATGGAACAGGCACTGCATTAGGAGATCCGATTGAGATAGCGGGGTTAACAAAAGCATTCGAGAAAGATACGCAGGAGAAACAGTTTTGTGCGATCGGCTCCAGCAAATCAAATATCGGTCATTGTGAAAGTGCAGCCGGAATTGCAGGGCTGACAAAAATACTTTTTCAGTTTAAATATGGCCAAATTGCGCCATCATTGCATGCTCAGCGGTTGAATCCGAACATCGAGTTCAGCCATACGCCATTTGTCGTTCAGCAGCAACTTGGTGAATGGAAACGCCCAGTGATTGGCGGGCAAGAGGTGCCTAGGCGCGCTGGCTTGAGCAGTTTTGGCGCCGGAGGGTCCAATGCCCATATCATTCTGGAAGAATATATTCCAAGAACGGGGGCGCAAACGCCGAAAGACCATCCTCCAGCGCTGATTGTGCTGTCGGCCAAAAACATGGAACGCTTGCAAGAAAAAGCGGAACAGCTGCTTACAGCCATCAAACAAAAGAGGTACCGCGAAACAGACCTGATCAGGATCGCCTATACCTTGCAAACAGGCCGTGAAGCAATGGAAGAACGGCTGGCCTTTATAGCGGAATCACTAGAGGATCTTGAGAGAAAGCTGAACGATTTTATCGAAAACAAAGCAGACAGCCTGTATCTGGATCGCATCGATGATAACAAAAAAGCGTTAGCAGTCTTATCAGCGGATGAGGATACGGAAAAAATCATAGAAGCATGGATGAGAAAGGGGAAATACACGAAACTGCTGGATCTTTGGGTGAAAGGCTTGTCTTTCGACTGGGGCATGCTGTATGGCACCCAAACGCCTGTCCGGATCAGTCTTCCGGCATATCCATTTGCAAAAGAACGTTACTGGGCACCAGGCGCGGCAAAGGCTCCGGCGTCTATAGAACAGGATCATGATCAGCAAACAGAAGAACCTTTCAAGGTTATGACTTTTCAAGAAGTGTGGAAAGAAGAGCCGGCGACTTTCACATCGAAACGTATCAAAACGCTCATCTGTTTTCTGACTGAAAGAGAAAAGCAAAACGCATTTGCTTCAGCCTTGAAAAACGTTGATCAAGACACTAAGGTCATTTTTATATCACAGGGCGAAGTGTACAGCAAACAGTCTGGATATAGCTACCAGATTGTGCGGCAAGAACCCGTTACTTTTGAAAAGGCCTTCCAGAGCATTAAAGAAGAACTTGGAGAGCCAGATGCAATCCTCTATATGTGGCCTTTGGAAGACAAGCGCTGTATAAAGGACCATTCCTGTATTGTTTACCTATTACAAGGTATGTCCGCAGCAAAGCTTCATCCTTCACGGCTGCTGCTGGCAGGGTGTTTTGAAGATGGTCTTGACCGAAGCTGTCTGGAATCATGGATTGGCTTCGAACGTTCACTCGGGCTTGTCCTTCCGCATACAAAAGTGACTGGAATCTTTCAGCCGGCGGAACAAGGATCGATGGATGATTGGACACGTAAAGTCTGGGCAGAATTACAGGCTTCAGCTGAACAAACGGTTTTGTATCAGAATCTGAAACGATATGTAAATCACATTGAACAGACAACGTTACAACCAGACGACAGCAAATTGAAGTCTGGCGGTACTTACCTGATTACAGGCGGTGTAGGAGGGCTTGGTTATTTATTTGCCAAGCATTTGGCCAAAAACTATGCCGCAAACCTGATTTTGACAGGGCGGTCGCCTTTTAATGATGAGAAGCAAAAGCAAATAAAAGAATTAAAGAATCTAGGCGGCGAAGCGATGTATGCAGAAGCAGATGTGTCTGATCCTATCGCAATGGGAGACTGCGTAAAAAGAGGGAAAGACCGATTCGGTGCCATCAACGGTGTCATTCATGCAGCCGGGATCGAGAGCGACTCTGCTATTTTTGACAAAAAGATCGAAAGCTTCCAGCGCATCATTGAACCGAAAATCAACGGCACGATAGCGCTTGATGAATGGCTTAAAAATGAAGACCTTGATTTTATGTGTTATTTTTCTTCTTCTTCTGCGGTTTTAGGGGATTTTGGATGTTGTGATTATGCGATTGGCAATAGGTTTCAGATGGCTTACGCACAATACAGAAATGAGCTGCATAACGGTAAAACGTTTGTCATCAACTGGCCTGTATGGAAGGATGGCGGAATGAAGATCGGTGATGAGGAAACAACGGATATGTACCTGAAATCAAGCGGCCAACGCTTCCTAGAAGCCGAGGAAGGCATCCGTATGTTTGAGCACATCCTAGCTCAGCAGGATGCTCAGCATCTCGTGATAGCCGGTCAGCCCAGCCGTGTCAGCAGATTTTTAGGAATGACTGAACCAGCTATTCCAGAACCGGCCACTCAAGCCCCTCTAGCACAAGAAAACAAGGATGAGGTAAAAACGTTAAGCATTGAAAAGCGTTTAGAACACGACTTGAAAGAGCATATTCACACATTGCTTAAGATTTCAAAGGACAAGCTGAATTTGAACAAAAATTGGGCCGACTTCGGATTTGATTCAATCTATTTGGCTAAATTTTCGAATGTGTTATCAAAGCATTTCAACATCGAAGTGACACCGGCTTTATTTTTCGGCTATTCGACTTTACAAGAATTGATAGGCTTTTTCTTAACCGATCATAAAGAGCTGATTGAAGCATTTTACCGGGATGATGCATCAGAGGCGCAAAAGCCCCCTGAAGCTTATGCAGCAATTCCTGTAGCTCCAGAACCGGAAACCAGTAAACAAAGCATTCGGCAGGTTCACGATGAGCCTATTGCCATTATCGGCATGAGCGGCAGGTTCCCTCAAGCTGATTCGGTCCATGAGCTGTGGGATAATCTGAAAAACGGTAAATCGTGTATCTCTGACATTCCGGGCGAACGCCGGGACTGGGGGAGAGCTAACAGAGATCCAGAAAAAGCAGTGCCAAGGTGGGGTGCATTTTTGAAGGACATAGACCGGTTTGATCCGCTGTTTTTTCAAATATCGCCTAAAGAAGCCGAAAGCATGGATCCGCGCCAGCGCATTTTTCTAGAGGAAGCATGGCACACGTTTGAAGACGCCGGCTATATGGGAGATCGGATAAAAGGAAAATCCTGCGGTGTTTATGTAGGTGTGGAAGAAGGGGAATATGCGCACCTAACCGGAGATTCGGATTACATTAACGGAACACAAAACGCCACATTGTCTGCGAGAATCGCATACGCATTGGATTTAAAAGGGCCTAATATGGCTTTGACAGCAGCATGTTCATCTGGACTGGTGGCGATTCACCAGGCATGTTCAGCTCTGCGTCAGGGGGATTGTGAAATGGCTTTAGCCGGCGGCGTCAGCTTGAATATTTCTCACATGTCTTTTGAGGCGCTGACAAGGGCCGAAATGCTGTCTCCGAACGGACAATGCAAAGTGTTTGACCAAGAGGCCAATGGCCTTGTGCCAGGTGAAGCGGTGGCTGCTGTTCTCTTGAAACCATTATCAAAGGCAATTGAAGATAAAGATCATATTTATGGCTGCATCAAAGCCAGCGGCGTGAATTACGATGGCAAAACCAACGGCATTACTGCGCCAAATCCTTTTAGCCAGGCAGAATTGATCGAAAACATTTATGAAAAAAATGAAATCAATCCGCTCGATATTCAATATGTGATGGCGCACAGTACCGGCTCGAATCTTGGTGATCCGCTTGAGGTCCAAGCGTTAACGAGCGTGTTCAGCAAATATACGAAGCAGAAGCAATTCTGTATGATCAGCTCAATTAAACCTTTAATCGGACACACATTTGCAGCGTCAGGAACGGTTGCTTTAATCAGTATGCTGATGGCTATGAAAAACCAGATCATTCCGGCCACTCATCACTGTGAATCGGAAAACCCGTATATTCCGTTTAAAGAAAGCCCATTTGTGCTTTGCAAAGAAAACCGTTCGTGGATCAGGAAAAATCAGAAGCCGAGGATGGGAACGATCAGCACGACTGGAATCAGCGGCACCAATGCACATGCAGTCATTGAAGAATACATTCCGGATGATCAGCCGTCCACACAGCGGCATCAAGGGTCACCGCAGGTCATCGTGCTTTCAGCCCAAAATGACGATCGGCTTCAGGATGCTGCCTGCCGCATGATTGCGTATCTGGAGCAGAATCATAACTTTTCTTTACCTGATGTGGCATATACGCTTCAGGTTGGGAGAAAAGCCATGGAAGCAAGGCTAGCGATCGTTGCAAACAATCAGGAGCAATTGGTGCGAAAATTGAAGGAATATGTGGAAGCAATGAAGAATGGTGGGATATCGGGCCAACAGAGATCCCTTTATACAGGATATACAGAAGGGATATTAGAAGAACAAGATGAAGCAGTTCTGCAGGCTCTCGCAAAAGAAAGAAATTTGGAAAACATCGCGGAATGCTGGGTGAAAGGATATCAGATTCCTTGGGAACTCCTTCATGATGGCGATCACGTTCGAATGGTTTCTTTACCTGGTTATCCATTTGCAAGGGAGCGGTATTGGGTTTCGTCAGGCACCCAGCAATCAGTGGCCGTTAAACAGCATTCACAAGATATGAAAACAGAGATTGACGAGCCGAATGGCAAAACCCATATTCAAAAGATCATTGTTCAATTTTTAGCACGAGAATTGGGCATATCTGAGGATCGAATCAATTTCAAAAGAAACTTTTTGGATTATGGGATGGATTCAATTCTTGGCCGAAAATTGATGCGGCATATCGAAAAAACCACGCAGCTGAAGATGGCCGGTCGGGAAATCCTTGAATGTCAGACAGTCCAAGCTCTATCTGACCATTTGGCCTTAAAAGCGGAAAAACAAAATCATAGCGCAGCAGCACATCACATAAAGGGCACGTATACAGACGAGCAAATCATCGGATTGATGCAAGAGGTGGCGCTAGGGAAATTGGATTTTAAGAGTGTGCAAAACATCATAGAAGGGAGTAAATCGTATGAATCATAAAGAAATTCTCGATGCCTTCAGATCAGGAGAATTAACCATTTCTGAGGTGGAAGAACATCTTAAAGGCATGAAGCGGCAGTTGAAAAGCCCGCTTTCAGAAGGGCAAAAAGGGCTGTGGATGCTTCAAAAAATGTCTCCTGGGATGAGTGCATATAATATTCCTTTATGCTTTCGCTTCAGCAAACCAATACATGCAGAGACGTTCAAGAAAGCCCTTCTGTTTGTACAGAAACAATATCCGGTCTTAGCCAGTGTGATTCAAGAAGAGAATGGCGTTCCATTTCAATCGGTTCAGTTATCAAAGGATCTTTGTTTTGTGGAAGAGGATATATCAGCAATGAAATCAGCAGATATCTTTCCTTTTCTAAAAGAAAAAGCAAAAGAACCTTTCCAGTTGGATGCTGGTCCGTTATGGCGCACACACCTTTTTCATCGGTTAGAAGAATGCATTGTTCTTATAACAATTCACCATATCATATTTGATGGTGTGTCGATGCTGACATTGATATCGGCGCTATTCGAAGCGTATCAACAATTGCTGAATGGGATTGAGCCCTTGCAGCAGCCATTAACGGCTGATTATTACGATTTTGTCGATTGGGAAAAACGGATGCTGACTGGCAGAGAAGGGGAAGAGCATCTCGCTTACTGGAAAGAACAGTTGTCTGGGAGTCTGCCAGTTCTTGATTTGCCTGCTGACCGTCCGCGGTCTTCAGCACGAAAATTCAAGGGGCAAGCTTATAAAAGCTTGCTCCCCCATCACCTGAGAAATCAAATTAAATCGTTTGCCTGCACCAATCATGTGAATGAATCGGTTGTGTTTCTCTCCATTTACAAAGTACTGCTGCATCATTATACAAAACAAAAGGATATCATTGTTGGCGTTCCGACAATGGGTCGGCAAGAAGACAGATTTGAAACCCTAATCGGTTATTTTATCAATATGATGGCTGTTCGGAGCAAGAATATCGGATCTCAGCCATTAACAGCATTTATTCGGGAACTGCAGCTGACAGTGGCTGACGGCCTGGATCATGCGGCGTTTCCGTTCCCTGCATTGGTAAGAGAGCTGAATGTAGACCGCTCGGCCGCGGATTCTCCGGTTTTTCAAACAGCTTTTCTGTACCAAAACTTTTTTCAGGCAACAGGCTTGCAAAAAGTGCTCGAACCGTATCAAACGCTTGGCATCGAATATATTGAAGACATTCGGCAAGAGGGTGAATTTGAGCTGGCGCTCGAAATATATGAGCAAGAAAATGAAACAGTGCTTCATCTTCTGTACAACCCTGATTTGTATGAACTGTCCTCCATTGAAAGCATGATGGAGAACTATATGAAGCTCGCGCAACACATGATGGATGACCCGTCTTTGCCGCTTGAAGCCTACTCTTTGCGATTAAATCAAGAACAAACTAATTTGGTGGAACAATGGAATGCGACAGGGACAAACATCGCAAATGACAAGTGTATACATGAGGTGTTTGAGGAAAAAGCGAAACAAACCCCTGATGCGGTTGCTGTGATGTTTGAAGACAGATCACTTACATATAAAGAAGTAGATGAAAAAAGCACATCTGTGGCAGTCTACCTTCAACATCAGGGTGTTAGACCTGAACAGCCCGTTGGCATTTGTGCAGAGCGTTCGTTTGATATGATCATCGGAATTTTAGGAATACTGAAAGCTGGCGGAGCGTATGTGCCGTTAGATCCAAGTTTTCCGCAAGAACGATTAGAGTACATGCTCAAAGACAGTCAGGCATCCATTGTCCTCACCCAACCTAACGTTCATGATAGGATCAGCGGATTAACTGGCAGCCATGTAAAAGCGATCAATATCGAGTTAGCTTGCCGAAACGGTTATACAGACCAGCAAAGCAGCGGTTTAAAGCGGGAAGTAAAACCGGAACACCTCGCTTATATTATTTATACATCGGGAAGCACCGGAGAGCCTAAAGGGGTTATGGTAGAGCATCGGAGCATTATGAATACCCTGAATTTTCTTGAATCTCACTATCCTGTAACGGCTGAGGATGCATATTTATTGAAGACGAACTATGTGTTTGATGTATCGATCTCAGAATTATTCGGATGGTTTATTGGAGACGGCCGTCTAGTGATTCTTCCGCCTAATGGGGAGAAATCACCGCAGCTTTGCATGGATTATATTGAAACATATAAAGTGACTCACATTAATTTTGTGCCGGCCATGCTGCATGTTTTTTTAGAAATGGCGAAAGACAACAAGCGATTCACAGAGGACGGTCCGCTGAAGTATATGATGGTTGCAGGTGAAGCCTTCCCTAAAGAATTAGTGAAAAAGACGGTATCGCTCTTTACAAACTGCCGTGTTGAAAATATATACGGACCGACGGAAGCCTCCATTTACGCTGCGTATTTCGGATGCGGAAAAGGAGATATCGCAAGTCACCATACACCGATTGGAAAGCCTGTTTCCAACACGAAAATTTATATTGTGGACCAGCATTTGAAGCCTGTCCCGATCGGAAAGCCTGGTGAGCTTTGCATCGCTGGAGCCGGCTTGGCAAGAGGCTACTTTAAAAAGCCGGGGCTTACGGCTGAAAAATTTATTGATAATCCCTTTGAACCAGGGACGAAGCTATATAAATCGGGTGATTCAGCAAGGTGGCTTCCTGACGGCAACATAGAATACTTGGGACGGATTGACAGCCAAGTCAAAATACGCGGTTTTCGCGTCGAGCTGGGCGCAATAGAAACAAAGCTGAGTGAATTTCCGGGCATTTTAGATCAGGCGGTAGTGGTGAAGCAGCTGGAGGGCCATCAACAGCTCGCTGCTTATTATACAGAGGAAAGCGGACATGCCTCTGCCAATCCAAAAGATTTGCGCCTTCATCTAAAATCGAGTCTGCCTGAATATATGATACCTTCACACTTTATCCGCTTAGATGAACTTCCATTATCGCCCAGCGGAAAAGTGAACCGTAAAGAATTAGAAAAACGCGAGATCGTGTTCAACAGAAGGAAACCAAATCACTTGCAATTAACGGAAATAGAGGATCAGGTGCTGCGCATTTGGGAGGAAACGCTCAAGGTCAGCGGATTTGGGCCGGAAGACGGATTTTTCGATGCGGGCGGCGATTCGCTTCTGGCTGTAGCTGTGGCTGAACGAATCAAAAAAGAATTCGATTGTGAGTTTCATGTTACTGAGCTGTTTGAGTTTTCCACGATCCGTGCAATCAGTGAATACATTTTGGAGATGAAAAACTCAGATCTAGCCGGGACACAAAATGAAGATCATTATGATATCAAAAAAGATAGAAAACACCTAGAACAGAAGATTCCCCCTTATTTTGATGACAGTGTTGCGATTGTGGGGATATCTTGCCAGTTCCCGGGTGCGAAAAATCATCATGACTTCTGGAACCACATCAAAGAAGGCAAAGAAAGCATACGATTCTTTTCTGAAGAAGAGCTTCGCGCAAATGGAGTTCCCGAAGAATTGATACAGCATCCTGACTATGTGCCTGTGCAATCTGTGATCGAAGGGAAAGACTTATTCGATCCCGGTTTCTTTCAAATCTCGCCAAAAGATGCTGAGTATATGGACCCTCAGCTCCGCCTCTTATTGCTGCACTCCTGGAAAGCGATTGAAGATGCAGGATATGTGGCTAAGGAGATTCCGGCAACAAGTGTATATATGTCTGCAAGCAGCAATTCATATAGAACGTTATTGCCGAAGGAGACAACAGAAGGACATGAATCACCGGATGGCTATGTCTCATGGGTTTTAGCCCAAAGCGGAACCATTCCCACAATGATCTCACATAAGCTCGGATTAAAAGGGCCAAGCTATTTTGTTCATTCTAACTGTTCTTCATCACTAGTCGGTTTATATCAAGCATACAAAAGCCTGACATCGGGCGAATCACAATATGCGCTTGTCGGAGGCGCAACATTGCACGCACAATCAGCGATCGGCTACGTGCACCAAAACGGGTTGAATTTTTCAAGCGACGGGCATGTGAAGGCGTTCGATGCTTCGGCGGACGGAATGGCCGGAGGTGAAGGCGTAGCAGTCATCCTGCTGAAAAAAGCTGTGGATGCCGTAAAAGACGGAGACCATATTTATGCCATTATGCGCGGAATAGGTATCAATAATGATGGGGCAGAGAAGGCAGGCTTCTATGCGCCTAGTGTAAAAGGCCAAACAGAAGTGATACAGCATGTATTGGATACAACCAAGATCCATCCTGAAACGGTCAGTTATATTGAAGCACACGGGACGGGAACGAAATTAGGCGATCCTATTGAAATGTCTGCTCTAAATAAAGTGTACAAGCAATACACCGACAAAACACAATTTTGCGGAATTGGTTCAGTGAAAACGAATATTGGCCATTTGGATACAGCTGCGGGGTTAGCCGGATGCATTAAAGTTGCGATGAGTTTATACCATAATGAACTTGCACCGACCATCAATTGTACGGAGCCGAATCCGGATATAAAGTTTGAAAGCTCTCCTTTTTATGTTGTCCGTGAACGAAAATCGTTAGAGAAACACGCAGGTGTCCATCGGGCGGCTCTGAGCTCATTCGGCCTTGGCGGAACTAACGCCCATGCAATATTTGAGCAATATGAAAACATTTCTGATGCAGGTACCGAAAACGAAGGCAATCAGCCTTACATCATTCCTATATCAGCAAAAAATAGTGAACGGCTCCAAGTATACGCGAAGGAAATGCTGTCCTATATCAGTCAAGACGAGCAAAGGCATTTCTCTTTAAGAGATATTGCATATACCTTCCAAGTCGGCCGTGAAGCAATGGATAACAGGATCGTTTTTATAGTGAACGATCTGGAAGAGTGGAAACATCAGCTGGAAGCTTTTGTGACTGGAAAGCCGCTCGCAGAAGGCTGTATTCAAGGAGAAAAAACGAGAATGACATCCGCTGAACAGCTGCTTGGAAATGCTGAAGCAGATGATATGGCTTCATCGCGGATATCAAAAGAAGAATTGAGAAAGATTGCCGAGATGTGGGCAAATGGCTTTCACGTTGAATGGCGCAGGCTCTATCCAAATATAAAGCCACGCCGCATCAGCTTGCCGACATACCCTTTTGCCGAAGAACGATACTGGCCTGAAAGCAGCACCGGCGCTATCACAACAATTGAACCATCTCGTTTGCATCCTTTGGTGCACCATAATACATCGGTTCTGTCAGAGCAGCGTTTCAGCTCCATTTTCACAGGACAAGAGTATTTTATTGCCGAGCATATCATTAAAGGCATGGCGATTTTGCCGGCGGCGGTCACGCTTGAAATGGCAAGAGCCGCTATAGAACAAGGAATTGGCGGATTGGAAGATCATGAAACTGGAATCAGGCTGAAAAATGTCGTGTGGGTTCGCCCGGTTGTAGCAGGAAGTGAGCCGGTTCAGGTAAATATCGGACTTTACGATGAAGATGGCGGACACATTGCTTATCGGATGTATGGTGAGCCGGAATCCGCTGATGCAGAACCAGTTGTATATAACCAAGGTATAGCGGAATTGATTCAGTTAAAGCGAGAAAAAGCACTGGATCTTTCTAAGATCAAGAAACAATTTGATCAAAGCAGAATGGATGCTGCCTCGTTTTATGAAGGGATGATCGGCGCCGATTACGGTCCAGGTTACAAGAGTGTAGAGGCCGTATATAAAGGCGACGGCCAGCTGCTTGCCAAATTATCACTGCCAGAATCTGTTGCACATACGTTGGGCGATTATGTTCTTCATCCAAGTGTAATGGACGGGGCGTTACAGGCGGCTGAATATTTGCAAAATGTCGTCAGAGCGGAACTTTCAGACACTGAAGACTTTAAGGCAGCACTGCCATTTGCCCTGGAGGAACTTGAGGTCTTTCGTCAGTGCGTTTCTGATATGTGGGTTTATGTTCAATTCAACTCGAAAAACAAACCAGGAGATTTGATACAGAAAGTCGATATTCACCTATGCGATGAGCATGGCATGATCTGCGTGCGGCTGAAAGGATTTTCGACGAGAGTGATGGAGGCAGATATACAAACCGAACCATCAAAAATCAACGCTGAAACTTTATTGTTTCAGCCCGTTTGGCAAGAACAAAAGGCTGCTGACGGCTTAGCTGCAAAAAAATATGCAGAGCATCTCGTGTTCCTCTGTGAATATGACAATGAGACGAGAGAACAGATTGAAGCAGCCATCGAGGATGTCCATGTATACAGCCTGGAAGCAAGGCCTTCTTCAGTAGATGGGCGTTTCCATTCTTATACAGAACAAGTGTTTAAAAAGGTACAAGAGATCATTCGTACGAAACCGAAAGACGGCATTCTCGTTCAGATCGTGACCTCTGCCGAGGGAGAACAGCAATTGTTTTCAGGGTTGACAGGACTGCTGAAAACAGCTTGTCAGGAAAATGCCAAACTAACCGGCCAAATGATTGAAGTCAGCAGTGAAGAAAGTGGAGAAAGCATTGCTGGCAAACTGTTAGAAAATCAAATGAGCAGCGATTCATATGTCAAATATCAAAACGGGACACGGTATATTGCTGATTGGCGTGAAATCAAACAGGCAAAAGGAGACGGCAGCAAACCGTGGAAAGACAATGGCGTTTATCTCATTACAGGAGGTGCCGGCGGACTAGGTCATATTTTTGCAAAGGAAATTGCGGAACAAACGAAAAATGCGACAGTCATTCTGGCGGGCCGCTCACCTCTTAGCGAAAGCAAAAGCAAAAAGCTGGAAGAGCTTCATAGCAAGGGGGCTGACATCACCTACCGGCAAACAGATGTTACCAATAAAATTGAAGTCTATCAGCTCATTGACGACATTCAAAAAAGATATGGCCGTCTGAACGGTATTCTTCATAGTGCCGGAATCATCAAGGACAGCTACCTGGTTAATAAACAGGCGAAAGATCTGCACGATGTACTGGCGCCTAAAGTAAAAGGGCTTGTTTATCTAGACGAAGCGAGCAAGGATTTGCCTTTAGACTTCTTTATTCTCTTTTCATCTCTTTCAGGAAGTTTAGGGAGCATTGGCCAGTCTGACTATGCGGCAGCCAATGTATTTATGGATATGTATGCAGGCTATCGAAATCGGCTTGCCGACCTCAGCCAGCGGCATGGGAAGACGCTTTCTGTAAACTGGCCTTTATGGAGAGATGGAGGCATGCAGGTCGATCAAGAAACTGAGAAAAGGCTTGTACAACTGGCCGGTATTGTTCCTATGAGGGCGGAAAAAGGAATTCAGGCATTATATCAAGCACTTCATTCAGAGGCAAACCAAGTAATGGTGATCGAAGGCGATGTGCAGAAAATAAAACAAAACATGCTGGCAAAAAACGCCTCCGCACCTATGGAAAAGAAGGAAGCAGAACACATGACTGAACAAATAAATAGCATTGATACAGACAGTTTGCTGGATAAAGTAAAGGCGATGTTAAAGCGAGAGATCGCCAAGCTGTTAAAGGTCAAGCTTGAAACGATTGATGATCATGCCGAGATGACGGTGTATGGTTTTGATTCTATCTCCATGACTGAATTCACCAACCATATCAATCGCGCCTATCAGTTAGAGCTGACGCCAACCGTATTTTTTGACCACCCGACGATTCATGCGTTTGGCAAGCATTTGTCAGAAGAGTATCAATCGGTATTTGCGAAGACATTTGCTGTGCGCGCTGCATCGGCTAAGATTCAGCCTGCTGCGAAACAGGAACAAGCCGTGCGTGCCAAAGCTAAAAGACGCAGAAAGCAGCAAGTCATGCTGCCAAACGCCATACAGAGTGATGCAGGGCCTGAGCCAATTGCCATTGTGGGCATAAGCGGGATTTTCCCTATGGCGAAAGATGTTGAGGCGTACTGGAACATCTTAAAAGAGGGCAAAGACTGCATGACGGAAATCCCGAAAGATCGCTGGGATTGGCGTGAATATGAAGGTGATCCGGCGAAGGAAGTCAATAAAACGAACGTGAAATGGGGCGGCTTTATTGACGGTATTGCAGATTTTGATCCATTATTCTTTGGCATTTCCCCGCGTGAAGCTGAACAAATGGAACCACAGCAGCGCTTACTGCTGACTTACGCCTGGAAAGCGATCGAAGATGCAGGATATTCGGCGAAAAGGTTGTCAGGCACAAAGACCGGCGTCTTCATCGGAACGGGAAATACAGGATACAGCTCTCTTCTATCTAAAGCGAACTCGGCAATAGAAGGATCAGCGGCAGCCAATACGAGCCCATCGGTCGGTCCGAACCGGGTCAGTTATTTCCTTAATCTGCACGGGCCGAGCGAACCGATTGATACAGCGTGCTCAAGTTCACTAGTGGCGATCCACCATGCCATCTCTTCAATTGAGGAAGGCACTTGTGACATGGCATTAGCCGGCGGTGTAAATACGATTATCCTTCCTGAGGTGTATATCAGCTTTGATAAGGCGGGAGCACTGAGCAAAGAAGGAAAATGCAAGACGTTTTCAAATCAAGCCGATGGTTTTGCGCATGGAGAAGGTGCCGGCATACTGTTCCTGAAAAAATTAAAAGCGGCTGAAGAAGCGGGAGACCACATTTACGGAGTCATAAAAGGCAGTGCAATCAATCACGGCGGCCGTGCAGCCTCTTTAACGACTCCCAATCCGAAGGCGCAGGCAGATGTTATTCAGTCGGCATATCAAAAAGCGGGAATCGATCCGAAAACCGTGACCTACATTGAAGCCCACGGAACCGGGACGGAGCTTGGAGACCCGGTTGAAATTAACGGTTTGAAATCAGCTTTTAAAGCATTGGGTGTAAATGAAGGAGACACATCAGTCAATCCTTACTGCGGTTTAGGTTCTGTAAAGACAAACATCGGCCACTTATCGCTGGCAGCCGGTGCAGCAGGAGTTATTAAAATATTATTGCAGCTTAAGCATAAAACCTTAGTGAAAAGTCTGCATTGCGAAACCGTGAATCCATACATTCAGCTGAAAAACAGTCCGTTCTATATCGTACGGGAAACGGAAGAATGGAAAGCGCTGAAAAATGAACGGGGAGAAGAGCTTCCTCGCCGGGCAGGTGTCAGTTCATTTGGAATCGGCGGGGTAAACGCCCACGTGATTATCGAGGAATATATTCCGGAAGCATCCGATGAGAATATACCATCCATCACGCCGGAACATCCGGGTATCTTCGTTTTATCGGCTAAAAATAAAGCGCGGCTAAAAGAACATGCACAGCAGCTGGCAGATGCGCTTGATAAGCAAACATATAGTGACGTAAATCTCGCCCGAATCGCTTATACACTGCAAGCCGGACGGGATGCGATGGAAGAACGTCTCGGGATTATTTCCGGTTCCATTGAGGATTTACAGCAAAAGTTAAAAGACTTTGCAGCGGAGAAAAGCGGTGTGGAGGATGTATTTAAAGGCAGGATTGATAAAGGCACACTCCAAATGCTGACAGAGGACGAAGAGATTCAAGAAGCCGTCGAGAAATGGATGGAACGGGGAAAGTATGCAAAATTGCTTGAATTATGGGTAAAAGGGCTTGATGTAGACTGGACGAAATTGTATGGCGAGAATCTGCCAAAGCGCATCAGCTTGCCGACGTATCCTTTCGCAAAAGACCGTTATTGGATCTCTGATCATATTGAAAAAAGCGGCAGCATTGATGCAAATCAAGCAGCCTCCCGCCTTGGCGGAGCCGTGCTGCATCCATTAATGCATCAAAACACATCGAATCTCTCGGAACAAAGGTTTAGCTCTATTTATACGGGAGAAGAGTTTTTCCTTGCTGATCATGTTGTGAAAGGCCAACGGATTTTGCCGGGAGTGGCTCATCTTGAATTGGCGCGGGCAGCTGTTGAGCAGGCCGCAGAGGTACAAGGTGTACCGTGTACCATGAAGCTAAAGAATGCGGTGTGGGTGCGGCCTATTGTTGTAGAGGATCAGCCGCAGCAAGTACACATTAGGCTTTTACCGGGAGAAAATGGTGAGATCTCTTATGAAATCTATGGTCATTCAGACGTTACTGGCGAACAGTCAATCGTCTACAGTCAAGGCAGCGCGGTATTGAATCCTGCTGAAAATTTGCCGGCGGTTGATTTGCAATCTCTGCGGGAGCAGTGTCAGGAAAGCCATTTCAGCGTAAACGAAGTATACGACACCTATCGAATGATTGGATTTGAATATGGTCCTGCTTATCGCGGAGTGAAAAAAATCTATACAGCTGAACAATTTGTTTTGGCAAAATTGTCATTGCATCCGTCAGCTGCAGATACGCTCAGCCAATACAAAATGCACCCTGGGCTGATGGATTCTGCTTTGCAGGCGTCAAGCATTTTGACAGGCGCCGGGGATAACCAGCTGACACTGCCTTTTGCGGTCCAGGAGCTTGAAGTCTTCGGAGCATGTTCGTCAGAAATGTGGGTATACGCAAGATACAGCCAAGGCAGCAAGGCAACTGATAAGGTGCAAAAGCGCGATATTGATATTTTAGATGAGAGCGGCAATGTTTGCGTACGGATGAAAGGATTATCTTTCAGAGCAGCGGAAGGCGGCTCTGGATCGGCGGAATCTGATCAAACGCTGGAAACCCTGATGTTTGAAGAAAAATGGGTGCCTAAGGATTTTAAAAAAGAAAGTCCTGAGCCTCATTACGAACGGCACATTGTCATGCTTTGTGACATGAATGGCCTCTCAAAAGACCGCATTGAATCAAGATTGACAGGAGCGGAATGCATCGTTTTGGAGTCATTCCGCGAAGGACTTGCAGAGAGGTTCCAAGATTATGCCGAACAAGCGCTTGAGACGGTTCAGGGTCTTCTCAAAAGCAGACCTCAGGGCAATGTTCTGATCCAGCTGCTTACCTCTGCACAAAGAAAGCAGTACTCATTCTCAGGGCTATCGGCGCTCCTTAAAACTGCCGGCTTGGAGAATAAAAAACTAATCGGCCAGACGATTGAAATCGATTCACATGAAAATATTGAAAGTGTGATAGAAAAACTGAAAGAGAATAAAAGGCACACAGAAGATCAGCACATCAAATATGAAAAAGGCAAACGGTACATCAATGATCTGGATGAAATGCAAATAGATGATCGGGAAATAAGCATGCCGTGGAGAGATAAAGGTGTATACCTCATCACGGGCGGCGCAGGAGGACTTGGGTTTATTTTTGCAAAAGAGATTGCTCGTCAAGCCGAACAGCCTGTGCTCATTCTGACAGGCAGATCCGCGTTGAATGCGGATCAGCAGGCGGAGCTTAACGAACTTCAGCAATTAGGGGCTCGCGCAGAATACAGGCAGGTTGACGTGACACAAACCGAAGCAGCCTCCGAGCTTATCACAAGCATTACGTCTGATTACGAAGACTTGAATGGTGTCATTCACAGCGCTGGGCTGATTAAAGATAACTATCTTATGAGCAAAACCAATGAAGAGCTGACACAAGTTCTCGCTCCTAAGGTGAAAGGGCTTGTGAATGTGGATGAGGCAACCGAGCATCTTGCGTTAGATTTCTTTATCCTCTTTTCTTCAATATCAAGTGTTGCCGGCAGCGCGGGACAGGCCGATTATGCAATGGCTAATGCATTTATGGACAGTTATGCTGCTTATCGGAATGCGCTTGTAACCGCCATGTACAGGCACGGACAAACGTTGTCAATCAATTGGCCGCTCTGGAAAGAAGGCGGCATGCGCGCGAATAAAGAAATTGAAAACATGACGTTGAAAAACACAGGTGTGACTCCAATGCGGACCGAGACCGGCATTCAAGCGCTGTATAAAGCTTTGGCATTTGGCAAAGATCAAGTCATCGTCATGGAAGGAATCAAAGACATGATGAGGGAAAAGCTGACTCAAAAGCCGTCTTCTGATGATGTACCGGTGACATCTGAATCAAGAATGGATCAAGGGAATATGTTTGACCACATTCAAGAAGTTTTAAAGCAAACAATCTCTCAATTGCTCAAAATCAAACCTGAAGAGATTGACCCGGACATGGAGTTTAATCAATATGGATTTGATTCGATTACGTTAACTGAATTCGCAAATACACTGAATGAGAAGTACAAGCTGGATCTTACGCCTACGATCTTCTTTGAGCATGCAACTGTTTATGCATTTGCAGGGTTTCTGTCAGAAGAATATCCAAATGCTTTTACAGCTCAAACGCCTGCCAAAGCTGAGGTGCTGATGCAGCCTGTCGAACAGAATATAAAAAATATGACGTTTTCGACTGAAAACCGCTTTGTAAAACCTTCGGTAACACCAATGCAAAAGGAAGCTGATCACAAGCCTGAGCCTATTGCGATTGTTGGGATGAGCGGCGTTTTCCCAAAGGCAAAAGACGTTGAGGAATATTGGAAGAACCTGTCATTGGGCACGGATTGTATTACAGAGGTTCCAAAAGACCGCTGGGATTGGCAGGAGTATTACGGGGACCCTCTGAAAGAAGCGAATAAAACAAACGTCAAATGGGGCGGTTTTATTGATGAAGTAGCTGACTTTGATCCATTGTTCTTCGGCATATCTCCGCTGGAGGCTGAGCAGATGGAGCCTCAGCAGCGCCTGTTAATGACCTATGCGTGGAAGGCGGTAGAAGAAGCGGGACACTCAGCGAGAAGCCTGGCAGGAACCAAAACGGGCATCTTCATCGGGACAGGAAACACAGGGTACAGTTCACTTCTGTCAAATGTAGACATCGAAGGCTCAGCGGCTGCGAATATGAGTCCTTCTGCAGGACCGAATAGAGTCAGTTATTTCCTGAACATTCATGGACCGAGTGAACCGATCGACACTGCGTGCTCAAGCTCTTTGGTCGCCATTCATCATGCGGTTTGCGCCATTGAAAATGGAAACTGTGAAATGGCGATTGCGGGAGGGGTCAACACGGTCGTAACTCCGCAAGGCCATATCGCCTATGATAAAGCCGGGGCGCTGAGCAAAGAAGGAAGATGCAAAACATTTTCTGACAAAGCCGATGGATTCGCAGTCAGTGAAGGTGCCGGCATTCTCTTTCTGAAAAAGCTGACAGCGGCTGAACGAGACGGTGATCATATTTACGGTGTCATTAAAGGAAGTGCGGTAAACCACGGTGGCCGCGCAAATTCTCTAACGACTCCTAATCCGAAAGCTCAGGCGGATGTCGTAAAAACAGCATATGAAAAAGCGGGAATTGATCCAAGAACCGTAACTTATATTGAAGCGCATGGGACTGGAACCGAGCTGGGCGATCCAGTAGAAATCAACGGCTTAAAAGCGGCATTTAAAGAGCTGTATGAAAAAACGGGGGACCCGGCTGTTCATGGCAGCCATTGCGGACTTGGGTCAGCGAAAACAAACATCGGTCACTTATCGCTGGCGGCCGGTGTGGCGGGTGTCATTAAAGTGTTATTGCAGCTCAAGCATAAAACGCTTGTCAAAAGTCTGTACAGTGAAACTGTTAATCCATATATCAGACTGGATGACAGCCCGTTTTATATTGTGCAGGAATCGAGAGAGTGGCAGGCGCTTCGTGATGAAGCCGGCCGAGAGCTGCCGCGCCGCGCAGGTATCAGTTCGTTCGGGATAGGCGGCGTCAATGCCCACGTGGTCATTGAGGAATATATTCCGAAAGAAACAACCCATCCTGCAACAGCACCAGCTGTGACAGCACAGCACCCGGGCATCTTTATTTTGTCGGCAAAGGATGAAGGTCGTCTGAAAGACCAAGCCCGGCAATTAGCAGACTTTATCAGCAAGCGATCTATCACTGCTCGTGACCTCACTGATATTGCTTATACACTCCAAGAGGGGCGTGATGCAATGGAGGAGAGATTAGGGATCATCGCTGTCTCGACTGGGGACTTGCTGGAAAAACTGAACCTCTTTATAGAAGGGGGCACCAATGTGAAGTACATGTACAGAGGCAGAGCAGAAAAAGGTATCGCACAAACATTGAGATCAGATGACGAAGTACAGAAAACGCTCAACAATAGCTGGGAGCCTCACATATATGAAAGACTGCTTGATTTATGGGTAAAAGGCATGGAAATAGGCTGGTGTAAACTGTATGACGGCAAACAGCCGAAACGCATAAGCCTCCCTACCTATCCATTTGCGAAAGAACGCTACTGGATAACGGATACGAAAGAGGAGGCAGCCGCCCATCAAACAGCTTTAAAAACAGTCGAATCAGCAGCTTTGCATCCATTGATACATGTCAACACATCTGATTTGTCAGAGCAGCGTTTCAGCTCGGCCTTTACAGGTGCTGAGTTCTTTTTCGCCGATCATAAGGTGAAGGGAAAACCGGTTATGCCGGGCGTGGCATATCTTGAGATGGTTCATGCTGCCGTTACAAGAGCAGTGAGAAGAACCGAAGATCAACAATCTGTTATTCACATCAAAAATGTTGTGTGGGTGCAGCCGATTGTGGCGGACGGCCAGCCTGTGCAAGTGGATATCAGTCTAAATCCCCAGCAGGACGGCGAGATTGCTTTTAACGTCTATACAGAGGCTGCACATAATGATCGAAAGATACATTGTCAAGGCAGTGCTTCAATCCGTGGGGCAGGAGACATTCCAGTCCAGGATATCAGCGTGCTTCAAGATCAATGCAGTTTAAGCACACTCTCACACGACCAGTGTTATGAATTGTTTAAGGCGATCGGCATTGACTACGGACCTGGTTTTCAAGGGATAGATCGGCTTTACATCGGCCGCAATCAAGCCTTGGCAGAGCTTTCTCTGCCTGCTGGTGTAACTCACACACTGAATGAATTCGTTCTTCATCCAAGTATGGCCGATTCTGCTTTACAAGCGTCGATCGGGCTAAAGCTGAATTCCGGTGACGAGCAGCTTTCTCTGCCTTTTGCGCTGCAAGAGCTAGAAATATTCAGCCCGTGTACAAATAAAATGTGGGTGTCTGTGACATCTCGTCCTAATGAGGACAAAATACAGAGACTGGATATTGATTTGTGTGATGAACAAGGCCGAGTGTGTGTAAGAATCAAGGGGATTACCTCAAGGCTGCTGGAAGAAGGCATACAACCGCCAGACGGGCCGACATCACTAGGAAACTCCAAAGCAACTCTTAACGGAGCGCTTCTTATGGCGCCGATATGGGATCGAGTGCAGCTGGAGAAGAGGATCATTTCGCCTGCTGATGAGCGTGTTGTCATCCTCGGAGGGGATGACAACAGCAGAAAAGCTGTTCAAAGGCAGATCCCGTTTGCCAAGGAGCTGTCCATTGAGCCGAACGCATCAATTCATAGAATTGCAGGCCAGCTTGAAGCACTCGGATCGTTTGACCACATCGTGTGGATGTCTCCTTCTCGTGTGACAGAGTGCGAAGTCGGCGATGAAATGATTGAAGCCCAAGATCAAGGCGTCATTCAAATGTATAGGCTCATTAAGGCAATGCTCTCTTTAGGCTATGGACAGAAGGAGATAAGCTGGACGGTCGTGACGGTGAATACACAATATGTTGATCAGCATGATATTGTCGACCCGGTCGATGCCGGGGTACACGGCCTGATCGGTTCAATGTCAAAAGAATATCCAAATTGGCAGACAAAGCTGATCGATGTTAAAAAATACGAAGATCTGCCGTTATCTCAACTCCTTTCCTTGCCTGCCGATCAAGAAGGGAATACGTGGGCCTATCGAGACAAGGTCTGGCATAAGCTTCGTCTAATTCCAGTACACAACAATCAACCGGTGCACACGAAGTATAAGCACGGAGGCGTTTATGTTGTCATAGGCGGAGCTGGAGGTATTGGTGAGGCGTGGAGTGAATATATGATCAGAACATATCAGGCGCAGATCGTTTGGATTGGCAGAAGGAAAAAGGATGCAGCCATTCAAAGCAAGCTGGACAGACTTGCACGTCTAGGGCCAGCCCCGTATTACATTCAAGCAGATGCGGCTAACCGAGAGGAATTTGAACGCGCGTATGAAACAATGAAACAAACGCATCGAGAAATCAACGGTGTCATTCATTCTGCGATTGTCTTACAAGACCGAAGCCTGATGAATATGAGTGAGGAATGTTTCAGAAACGTTCTTGCTGCAAAAGTTGATGTAAGCGTGCGAATGGCCCAAGTTTTCCGGCATGAACCACTGGATTTTGTTTTGTTTTTCTCTTCCGTACAATCGTTTGCAAGAGCTTCCGGACAAAGCAACTACGCTGCGGGCTGCAGTTTTAAGGATGCTTTTGCACAACGGCTTTCTCAAGTATGGCCTTGTACAGTAGCCGTGATGAATTGGAGTTATTGGGGAAGCATTGGTGTTGTTTCATCACCGGATTACCAGAAGAGAATGGCTCAGGCAGGCATAGGCTCAATTGAAGCCCCTGAAGCAATGGAAGCTTTGGAATTGCTGCTCGGGGGACCGCTGAAGCAGCTAGTGATGATGAAAATGGCAAACGAAACGAATGATGAAGCGGAACAGACAGAAGAAACGATTGAAGTGTACCCGGAAACTCACGGCTCAGCCATTCAAAAGCTGCGAAGCTATCACCCGGGTGACAGCACAAAGATTCAACAACTGTTATAGGAGGGGGAGCGCCAATGCTGAACACAGAAGACATTCTCTGTAAAATGCTTTTCGCACAATTACAGTCCATAGGGTTTTTCACAGAAAGTAAATCCCAGCCGGTATTGGAGAATTTCTATGGCAGATGGTTTGAAGAAAGCCAATCGATTTTAGAACGGCATCAATTTCTCAAGCGAACGGAGAACGGATATGTTCCAACACGTTCAATAGGCACCATGAGCGAGCTGTGGAAAGAATGGAATGAACAAAAATCTGACCTGCTTCAAGATCATAATATGAAAGCCATGGTGACATTGGTGGAGACAGCACTTAAAGCCTTGCCGGAGATTCTGACCGGCAAGGCGTCAGCCACCGATATCCTGTTTCCGAATTCATCTATGGATTTAGTAGAAGGGGTCTATAAAAACAATCAAGTCGCAGACTATTTTAATGATGTTCTTGCAGATACGTTAACAGCCTATCTGCAAGAACGTCTGAAGCAAGAGCCTGAGGCGAAGATTCGAATATTAGAAATCGGAGCCGGGACCGGCGGGACAAGCGCGGCTGTTTTTCGAAAATTGAAAGCATGGCAGACACATATAAAAGAATATTGTTATACAGACCTGTCTAAAGCTTTTTTAATGCATGCAGAAAATAAGTATGGTCCTGACAATCCATATTTGACATATAAACGATTTAATGTCGAGGAGCCGGCGTCTGAACAGCATATTGATGCGGGAGGCTACGACGCGGTCATCGCGGCAAATGTGCTTCATGCCACAAAAAATATCCGGCAGACATTGCGAAATGCAAAAGCAGTTTTGAAAAAAAACGGGCTGCTCCTTGTAAATGAAATAAGTGATCATAATATATACTCGCATTTGACGTTCGGCCTTTTGGAAGGCTGGTGGCTGTATGAGGACCCTGATCTTCGCATACCGGGCTGTCCGGGCCTGTATCCGGATACTTGGAAAACGGTGCTTGAGAGTGAAGGATTTCGCTATGTTTCCTTTATGGCTGAACAATCGCATCAGCTCGGCCAGCAGATCATTGCCGCTGAAAGTAACGGAGTCGTCCGTCAAAAGAAGAGAACGGGGGCAGAAGAAGATCCAAGCCATATACAAATGAATGCTGAAATCGATCATTCACAGGAAAGCGATTCTCTCATCGAACAAACGGCACAATTTGTGAAGCATACGCTGGCAAAATCAATCAAACTATCACCAGAACGTATTCACGAAGATGCGACATTTGAGAAGTATGGAATTGATTCGATTTTGCAGGTGAATTTCATTCGTGAATTAGAAAAAGTGACGGGAGAGCTTCCAAAAACCATTTTATTTGAACATAACAACACAAAAGAACTCGTCGAATATTTAGTAAAGGGGCATGAAAATAAGCTCCGGACAGCATTGTTAAAGGAAAGAACGAAGCCTGCAAAAAATGAAGCTCCACTTCAAACAGAGCGTACAGATCCTAATAAGCCATTTACTTTTCATACACGCCGCTTTGTTACAGAGCAGGAAGTCACTGAAACTCAGCTAGCAAATACCGAACCACCAAAAAAAGAAAAGACAAGTAATTTGCAAGGAACACATTTTAATGATTCTAGTACAGAAGATATCGCAATAATCGGGGTAAGCGGGCGCTATCCGATGTCTAACAGTTTAGAAGAGCTTTGGGGGCATTTAATCGCCGGAGACAATTGTATTACAGAGGCACCGGAATCCAGATGGCGCACATCTTTATTGAAAACATTATCAAAAGATCCAAAAAAGCCGGCAAATAAGAAACGCTATGGCGGATTTTTACAAGATATAGAGGCATTTGACCATCAGCTTTTTGAGGTGGAGCAAAACCGGGTGATGGAAATGACACCGGAACTCCGTTTATGTTTAGAAACCGTCTGGGAAACGTTTGAGGACGGCGGCTATACGCGAACCCGGCTGGATAAATTGCGGGATGATGACGGAGTAGGTGTTTTTATAGGGAATATGTATAACCAGTATTTTTGGAATATCCCATCTTTAGAGCAGGCAGTCCTCAGCTCAAATGGGGGAGACTGGCACATTGCAAATCGCGTTTCCCACTTTTTTAACCTGACCGGACCGAGTATCGCTGTCAGCTCAGCATGCTCTAGTTCATTAAACGCCATACATCTTGCGTGTGAAAGCCTGAAATTGAAAAACTGCTCAATGGCGATTGCTGGAGGCGTCAATTTAACACTCGATCTCTCTAAATATGATTCTTTGGAGCGTGCCAATCTGCTGGGAAGCGGCAATCAAAGCAAAAGTTTTGGCACAGGAAACGGGCTTATTCCCGGGGAAGGCGTCGGAGCTGTCCTGTTAAAACCGCTTTCAAAGGCGATGGAAGATCAGGATCATATTTACGCTGTGATCAAAAGCAGTTTTGCTAACCATAGCGGCGGAAGACAGATGTATACAGCTCCAGATCCGAAGCAGCAAGCAAAGTTAATTGTCAAGTCGATTCAGCAGTCGGGCATTGATCCAGAGACTATCGGCTATATTGAATCGGCGGCAAATGGTTCGGCGCTAGGCGATCCTATTGAAGTAATTGCCTTAACAAACGCGTTTCAACAATATACAAACAAGAAACAGTTTTGTGCGATAGGCTCTGTCAAATCCAATCTGGGGCATTTAGAGGCGGCTTCCGGTATTTCTCAGCTGACAAAAGTGCTGCTGCAGATGAAGAAAGGGACGATGGTGCCGACAATTAACGCGATGCCTGTCAATCCAAATATTAAGCTGGAACACACGGCTTTCTATCTTCAGGAACAAACAGAGCCATGGCATCGCTTGAATGATCCTGAAACTGGTAAACAATTGCCTCGCAGAAGCATGATCAATTCCTTCGGAGCGGGGGGAGCCTATGCCAATCTTATTATAGAAGAATATATGGAGACGGCCCCTGAGAAAGAACATATCGCTCTCCGCCAGCAGGAATTCACTGCCGTTTTTTCAGCCAAAACAAAATGGAGCCTGCTTAGCTATCTAGAAAATATGCAATTGTTTTTAGAGAAGGAAGCTTCTCTGGATATTGAACCCGTTGTACAGGCTTTACACAGGAGAAACCATAATTTAGAGCATAGGGCTGCATTTACAGTGACATCGACTCAAGAGCTGATCGAGAAACTAAAGGTGTTCCGAACATCAAGAGAAAGCTCACTCCAGCAAGGCATCTATACATCATTCGATTTACAGCCATGTCCGGAATCAGCATCTAAGGATAGAGAAATAAACGCAGCAGAGCAATGGGCACAAGGGGCATCGATTACTTTTAAAGAAGCTGATAGAGAGAACCGATCAGGCTGGGTTCATCTGCCTCACTATGCATTTGACCATAATACATCATTTCATTTCGATGTATCGTCTATCAATGAGAAATCGTCAGATGTTGAAGACAATATCAATCAGCCGGTCATTCAAGACCAATTCACTTATGATGAGCCTTACGTTCAAGGACACGTCTTCAACAATGAACGGATGCTTGTCGGTGCCACATATGGCAGTCTGGCCATTGAAGCATTTTTTAACCTGTTCCCTGAGGAAAACAGCGGCCGTATCAGCAAATTAAGTTATATCAGTCCAATTGTCATCAAACAAGGCGAGACCATTGAACTTCAGGCAAAGCCGCTGCAAAAAGATCAAGTCATAGAACTGCAAATCATGTATCGCGAGCCGTCCTCCGGTTTGTGGAAGCCTGCCGCAATCGGACAATGCGGAATCGGTTCTTTTGAGCCCAAAAAAGTCAATATCGAGAACGTTAAGCATTCATTAACTAAGCTTCATCACATCGATCAGATGTATAAAACCGGAAACGGTCCTGAATGGGGAGAGTTATTTAAGACAATTACTCATCTTTACAGAGATCACAAATCTATACTGGCAAAAATTCGCCTGCCCCAAAGCGGGCCGGCAAACGGGCACCATTACACTGTAAGCCCATTGATGACAAACAGCGCGTACTTGGCTATCCTCAGTTTCTTAGAGCAGTTTGACATGACAGGCGGCTTCCTGCCGTTTGGAATCAATGATATCCAGTTTACAAAGCAAACGATAAAAGAGGATTGCTGGCTTTTGATTACATTGGTTAAGAATACAGGTGACATGCTGCTGTTTGATGTAGATGTGATCAATGAGTCGTCAGAAACAGTGCTGCACTACTCGGGCTACTCGCTTAAACAGCTTCGTATTTCGAATCAAAGAGGAAATCAAAATAAGGCCATCAAAGCCAGCAATCTGAAAGATCGTATCAGAAGCTATGTAACAGATAAACTGGCAGTAAACATGGCCGATCCGTCAAAATTGTCTCTTGCAAAAGCGCATATCATGGATTTTGGAATCGATTCTTCTCAATTGGTTGCATTGACAAGGGAGATGGAAGCAGAGACAAAGATCGAATTAAATCCGACTCTGTTTTTTGAGTATCCGACTATTCAAGAGCTAATCGACTTTTTTGCGGACAAACATGAAGCATCATTTGCTCAGCTGTTTGGTGAAGCTAATCAGCAGGAAGAACGCCCAGCTCAAATCGAAAACCAAATGAAACAGATTCCGGCATACGAGACGAACACGGATAAAACAATCGAACACGCGGCAGACGGCATAGCCATTATCGGCATGTCGGGACAGTTTCCGAAAGCAAACAGCGTAACGGAATTTTGGGATAACCTTATCCAAGGAAAGAACTGTGTCTCTGAAGTGCCGAAAGAACGCTGGGACTGGCGCAAATATGCCGCAGCCGATAAGGAAGGGCAATCAAGCCTTCAATGGGGCGGTTTTATAGAAGGAATAGGTGAGTTTGATCCCCTGTTTTTTGGCATATCGCCTAAAGAAGCGGCGCATATGGACCCACAGGAGTTTCTGCTCTTGATACATGCATGGAAGGCGATGGAAGATGCAGGCTTAACAGGGCAGGTTGTATCCAGCCGCCCGACAGGAGTATTTGTCGCAGCCGGCAATACGGATACAGCTGTAGTTCCTTCCCTAATTCCAAACCGTATATCCTATGCACTTGATGTAAAAGGGCCAAGTGAATATTATGAAGCTGCCTGTTCCTCAGCTCTAGTGGCTTTGCACAGAGCTATACAATCCATTCGAAACGGCGAATGTGAGCAAGCCATTGTCGGGGCTGTGAATTTGCTGCTTTCACCAAAAGGCTTTATTGGCTTCGACTCAATGGGCTATTTGAGTGAGAAAGGACAGGCCAAATCCTTTCAAGCAGATGCAAATGGCTTTGTCAGAAGTGAAGGAGCAGGAGTTCTCATCATTAAACCATTGCAAAAAGCCATTGAAGATTCTGATCATATTTATTCGGTTATTAAAGGTTCAGGTGTATCGCATGGCGGCAGGGGAATGTCACTTCACGCGCCAAATCCGGCCGGCATGAAGGATGCAATGCTGAAGGCTTATCAAGGAGCGCAAATTGATCCCAAAACGGTGACCTATATAGAAGCGCATGGGATCGCCTCTCCATTGGCAGACGCGATAGAAATAGAGGCGTTAAAGTCAGGCTGCAGTCAGCTCGAATTGGAACTTCCACAGGAAGTACGGGAGGAAGCGCCATGTTATATCAGCAGCTTAAAGCCGAGCATCGGACACGGTGAACTCGTCTCCGGTATGGCTGCTCTTATGAAGGTCAGCATGGCGATGAAGCATCAAACAATACCAGGCATATCCGGATTTTCGTCTTTGAATGACCAGGTGTCAATAAAGGGCACCCGTTTCCGAGTGACTGCCGAAAATCAGCAATGGGGGGATTTAAGTGACGATGCAGGCAAAAAAATTCCGCGCAGAGCGAGTATCAACAGCTATAGCTTTGGAGGCGTAAATGCGCACGTCATTTTAGAAGAATATATTCCTTTACCAAAACCACCGTTTAGTATGAGTGAGAATGGTGCCCACATTGTGGTTCTTTCTGCAAAGAATCAAGACAGGCTAAAAGCAATTGTTCAACAGCAGCTTGACTATGTGAATAAACAACAAGTACTGTCATTACAAGATTATGCTTATACACTCCAATCCGGCCGAGAGGAAATGGAAGACCGCCTGGCGCTCGTTGTCCGCAGTAAAGAAGAACTGGTAATCGGCTTGCAAGCCTGCTTAGCTGCGGAAAAAGGCGATAAGCCGAAGAGTTCTGTACCTGTCTTTAGCGGAAATGCAGAAAATGGCTCGTCAGATCTCGAAGCCTTGCTGGATGGTCCATTAAGAGAAATGGTGATCGAGACTTTGTTGTCTGAAAACAACCTTGAAAAGATCGCGTTTTGCTGGACAAAAGGGGTGCAAATCCCATGGGAGAAGCTTTATAAAGGAAAAGGTGCCCGCAGAATACCGTTGCCAACCTATCCATTTGAAAAGAGAAGCTGCTGGAACGGCTTTCAAGCAGTAGAGAATACGCCTTCTGTTTCACAGGATGAGCGTATCAACAACAGCAGCGATCATCACATATTAGCAAATGTACTAGGGATGGTTCCGGGTGAACTGCAGCCTCATAAGCCATTGCAGCAGTATGGATTTGATTCAATTTCTTGCATACAGTTATTACAGCAATTGCAATCAAAGGTGGACCCTCTCATTGCCTTGACGGAGCTTCAAGCATGCCATACTGTTCAGGACATGATGGACTTGATCGCAAAGAAAAAGGAGGATACATCCTTACAAAATGATCAAGCTCGCACGTTTCCGGAATTGATACCGTTAAATGACGGCAAGCGGGGGCGCCCTGTCTTTTGGTTCCATGGCGGAGTAGGAGGAGTTGAAATCTATCAGCAATTTGCACAAAAGAGCCAGCGCCCTTTTTACGGCATTCAAGCCAGAGGATTCATGACTGATTATGCTCCTTTGCACGGAATTGAACAAATGGCTTCCTATTATATAGAGATCATTCGATCCATACAGCCTGAAGGTCCTTATGATGTAGGCGGATATTCCTTAGGCGGGATGATTGCATATGAAGTCACACGCCAGCTGCAAAGCCAAGGCCTTGCTGTCAAAAGCATGGTGATGATTGACTCCCCATATCGTTCAGAGACAAAAGAGAATGAGGCATCTATGAAAACGTCAATGCTGCAAACAATTAATACGATGCTGGCATCGATTGCGAAACGGGAAAAGCTTACGGATGTTCTCATCAGCCGTGAAGAGGTGGACATAAGCTTAGAGGATGAAGAATTCCTGTCTGAGTTGATTGACTTGGCAAAAGAACGAGGGCTAAACAAACCAGATAAGCAAATACGTGCGCAGGCTCAGCAAATGATGAAAACACAGCGCGCCTATGATTTGGAGTCGTACACTGTTAAGCCTCTCCCTGATCCTGAGACGATAAAATGTTATTATTTCCGCAACAAAAGCAGGTCTTTCTTTGGTGATTTAGACACTTATTTCACTTTATCAAATGAAAAAGAACCGTTTGATCAAGCTGCCTATTGGGAGGAATGGGAGCGGCAAATTCCCCATTTCCACCTGGTGGATGTCGATTCAAGCAACCACTTCATGATATTAACCGAACCGAAAGCGTCAACAGCCATGTTAGAATTTTGCGAAAAGCTCTATTCAAACAGGGGAGTAGTGAATGCGAATTTCCTTAAGGCTTTCCGGAAGAAACATGAAGCGAGGGAAGAAAAAGAAACAGATGAATTGGTGAAGCGCTGAGAAAACACAAACGCCCCCTCTTTTAAAAGGGGGCGTTTTGAATATTATTTTGAAAGTGAAACAGGGAGACTTTCTAATCCTCTTAAAAAGACATTTTTTCTCCATTGAATGTCATCAGGTGCAACCGCAAGTTCAATATCAGGAAATCTCTTCAAAAGTGCGTTAAATGCAATGTGGCCTTCCAGCCTGGCAAGAGGCGCTCCTAAGCAGAAATGAATGCCAAAACCGAAAGAAATATGTCTGTTAGGCGACCGATTTATATTTAATATTTCGGGGTTCTCAAAAAAATTCGGGTCGCGATTGGCCGATCCAATGCCTATAAAAATCATGTCTCCTCTTTTGATCGAATGCCCCTTATATGTAAAGTCTTCAATGGCCCACCGATTTGCCATCATAACGACAGGTGAGGTGTATCGCAGCAATTCTTCAACCGCTGTAGCGATCATTTCAGGCTGCTGCTTGAGCTTCTCACATTCCTTCATGTGCTGCAGCAATGCGAGGGTGCCTGAGCCGAGTAAGTTAACAGTTGTTTCAAGGCCGGCTACAACGAGCAAGAACAGCATCGAATAGAGCTCTTTTTCGCTTAACTTGCTGCCGTTTTCCTCAGCATGCACAAGTTTGCTGATTAAATCGTCTTTTGGCTTTATTCTTCTGTCATGGATCAGCTTGGCGATATAATCTTTAAATTCACGAAGAGCCTGATTTGTCAGCTCTCTATTACCTTCAGAGGTATCAACCATCGCATTGGTCCAGATTTGAAACTGTGACCGATCTTCTTTTGGGATTCCCATCAATTCAGATATAACAATAAAAGGCAAAGGGGAAGCGAAGGATTTCATGATATCCGCTTTATTTTCTTTTTCCATTTCATCTAAAAGCTGTTCAGCAATTTGTTCAATGCTGCCGCGCAGATTTTCAATGGTTCGGGGAGTAAATGCTTGATGAACAAGTGATCTCAGGCGGGTATGGTCAGGTGTGTCTTTTGCCAGCATATGATCGGATACAAAATCGATATCTTCACTAACGTTGAGCATTTTGATTTGTTCTTGGTTCATCACATTTTTTACGTCTCTTGTAATTCGATTGTCTTTTAAAAAGGCCATACAATCATCGTATCGGGTAATTAACCAGGCCGGATATGTGGCTCCGAACCGTTTTAATTCAAATCGGTGAATGGGCTCTTCCTCTCTAAATCGTCCTAAAACTGAAAAAGGATTGTGATGAAACTCTTTACCATGCGGATGAAACATCAATTTTTCCATTTGCATTCTCCTCGCCTAATAGGGTAAATAGATGAATCAAATTGCTGAACTAGTTTACAAAAAACAGAATGATTTGAAATGTAATCCTGTCTCTAAAACTATATATCTATTTTAGGAGTCATTCAATAGGGTGAAGAACGAAAAAAGTGAAAAAACGGCTCGATATAAAGCAGCGCCTTTGAACGAAAGCTCAAAGGCGCTACGCTGTATTATTTTGATGAAAGTGGCTTTCAGCTGTGCTGGATATCAATTGTATATACTGCACGATCTGTTACGACCTTCAATCCTTCGTTTTCTTGGTGAATATGAATTTCACCTAATAAAGGAATCTCATAGGCATTTTGCGGAAGCGGTACGTTTCCGTCCTCAGTGAATGTTGTTCCTTCGCCTTCTAAAACCAGCTCTTCTTTCGCAACATAATCATCAGGATGATTCGTACTGCGTATAGCCACTTTTTGAAGGTGGAGAACTATCTGATCCAAGTCTGATATCTCTTCATTATGGGTCAATTCACCTTTTCTAATATCAAGCGTCTGGCCGACTTTTGACTCCAGCCATTGAGAAAGCTGTGTATTCGTGTGTGCCATCAATATTCCTCCTTTTGATCTACACGATACTATTCCCAATTGCTGCATCTTTTACACGGAAAAGAGCCGCCTCACTCTTTATGTATGAAACAATTCGCTGTTGAGAGCCTTGATATAGCGTACGGCAGAACGCTGGACCGCTTCGCCAGCATTTTCTTTGACAACTTTAGAAAAAGCATTGTAAAGCCGGTTGAATTGAAGCGGTTTTACTTTGGCTGCTATTTCTTCAACTTTGGAGGCGGGAAGGGGAATGAGATTTGGGTAGCTGTACATAAAGCTGACCCAGTTTCGGTCCGCCGCAACCGTAATGATATCTCCGGTCAATAGACAGCCTTTCCCTTCATTGCCCTTGCTCCAATGCAAAACAGCACCGCCTTTAAAATGTCCGCCCAGTCGGTAAAGGTCCAGTCCCGGCTTCATATTGAGCGTTTCCCCTGACCAGAAGTGAATGTGATTGCTTGGCCTTGTCACCCATTCTTTATCATCCTCATGGATATAGATCGGGGCCTGAAACGTTTCAGCCCACTCAACCTGAGTAGAGTAATAATGTGGATGAGACAAGGCGATGGCTTGAATACCGCCTAATTCGTTGATTTGGCCAATTGTCTTTTGGTCAAGATATGTCATGCAATCCCACAGCACATTGAAGCCCTTATGCTGGATAAGATGGGCTGTTTGTCCAATCGCAAACTCTGGTTCAGTTTTGATGCTGTAAAGATGCTCTTCTTCCTTTTTGAGGATGTTTTGAAGGTTTCCTTTCTCACGCATGTCTTCAAGGGTTGTCCAACTTTGTCCATCGGGATGAATATACTGCCTTTCATCCTCGCAAATCAGACACGAGTTGGGCGGATCTACAGTCTGTGCATGTTGCACACCGCATGTGTTGCAGATATAATATGGCACTTTCTTCACTTCCTTCATCTATTTTCCATTATTTTACCTTATGATTATGAATATTCAAACAAAAAACCGGCAGTTCTGTTGAGAGAGAATTGCCGGCTTTTTGGTGCTGTTTATTGGCCGGGAACGGAATTTTCTGCGTTGACAGCGCCCGCTCCGTACACATTCGGATCTTCATCTTTCCATTTGTCCGTGCCGTTTTTCAAAAGCTCTTTTACTTCATCAGGGGTAAGATCCGGGTTTTGCTGAAGAATTAAAGCTGCGATTCCTGCGCAAATCGGTGTTGCCATCGAGGTTCCTGACATTGTAAAGTACTGAGACCCTACACGGCTTGACTTTTGGAGCTTATCAATATAAGAATTCGGAGAGCGAAGGGAAATAATATTAACACCCGGCGCTAAAATATCGGGCTTTTCTTTCCCGTATACTGTCGGGCCGCGGCTTGAGAAGGAAGCGACAGTATCATCATCGCTGCTTGCAGTATTGTTATCGTCAAGCGCACCTACTGTAATCACCTTTTCGCTCACGCCCGGGCTTGCAATGGTCTGCGAATCAGGGCCTGAGTTTCCGGCAGCGACACAGACGACAATCCCTGCGCTCCACGCTTCCTCAACCGCTCTGACTAACGGATCTTCCTGTTCATGATCATATCTAAGGGCATCGCCCCCGAGCGACATGCTAATAATATCAATCGGTTCATCGGGGTTGTCCTCATTGTATTGAATACACCACTCAACACCCTCTATAATATCTGCTAACGTTCCTGAACCCTGCTTGTTTAATACCTTTACGCCGATGAGATTGGCTTCCGGTGCAGGGCCGCGGTATTGACCGGAAGAGGATGCGCCGCTGCTTGCGACATCACCTGCACAGTGTGTGCCATGACCATTATCATCGTACGGCTCTGTTTTTTGATTGACCATGTCCGCGAATCCGATAATTCTGCCTTCTAGATCAGGATGCGGGTAGATTCCTGTATCGACAACAGCGACAGTAACACCTTTTCCTGTCAGGGTTTGCCCGTTTCTGACGACTTCCTTCGCATGGCTTGCTTCGGTTGCCGTGTCTAAAAGCGCTTTGACTTCGCGGTTTAAATACACTTTACGGATATTGCTGCATTCAGAGAGAAGGGAATGTAATGCTGAAGGAGTAACCTCGGCGCTGCAGCAGTTGATTTTGTTGAAGCGGCTTTTTAGCTTGCTGCGTTTTTCTTTTTGCAGCACCTCTCCAGCCATTTGAAAGCCGGTCTCGTGACAGCCTTCCTCAAATTCGATAATGACTGACATTTTTTTTCTGTTTTGCAATTTGGTTTCGAAAAATTTATGCAAGAAGCAAGGAGTCCATTTGAAGGGCTTGTAAAGCTGCAATACGGTTTCCCGTAACGGCCAATCTAGCTTGTGAGCATTTGCTCTCACCATTTGTACCATAGAGTACCCAAACATGTATTTTCCTCCTATTATAAGGTTCTCTGTATACTCTATGAACAGATGATAGGTTTGGTAAGTTTGTTTGTCCTCTGTAAGAGACAGACAAGAGTTTGTTTTTCTGAATCTTTCGCATTAGATACGATAGATTCAGAAGTTGAGGAAATCATTGGGGATTGAAAAAGAACGTTTGTTCGTATTATAATGTGATCATATCAAACTGGGAAGGGGAGAGCAACCGTATGAATTTCTACTTGCACCGTTCTTTGGAAAGCCAAATGCCAATCAGCATTATATATATGAAGAAAGACGGAACGATTAGTAAAAGAACGATTATTGTGAGACAGAAAAGCAAAACGAAAATTAAAGCATTTTGTTTTTCGAAACAACAGATCAGAACATTTTTATTGGACTCTATCCTCTCCTGTGATTTTGTGAGAACAAATAAGCAAAATCTCTATTCTGCAGGCCGGTAACAGCTGTCCGTCTCAGCAACCGGGCAGCCTGTTACTAAAACCCTCCTTAAACCTATATACATTTATTTGCCAAGTGAGGTTGTTCCTACCTTTTTTGTCTTTCCTCTCAACCTTTTTTCACTCTTATTTGAAATGAACCGCTAATAACCGTGACAATCAATTGATTTTTTGAAACCGGGAACTTTTTCACTGATGATATTGTGTATACAATGGTAAGATAAAACCTATTGGCTAAACCTCATATAATGAACCGCGCCATTCTTATGAAAGGAGTTAAACATGAGAAGATTTTTACTAAATGTCATATTAGTCTTAGCCATTGTCTTGTTCTTGAGATATGTTCATTACTCATTGGAACCTGAACCATCAAATCAGCCAGATACATATTCAAATTTCAGCAGCTTGGCAGAGAATGAGAGCCCAGCCGATTACGATATTTCATATAATGAGAAAAAAGGAAGCAAAGTCTTAATTATGTCTCCGCATGGTGGAAGAATTGAAGGCGGAGTAAGTGAGCTTGTGCGTTATTTCAATAATGAATACTCTACATACCTGTTTGAAGGGTTGAAGTCCCACGATAACCAAACGCTGCACATTACAAGTACCAACTTTGATGAGCCATTGGCTAAAAAGAAAATCAAGGAGCATCAATATGTGGTGGCTTTTCACGGATATAAAGGAGAGAACAAGAATACGCTTGTAGGGGGAACAGACCGAAAGCGGGCGAAAATGATTGTGAGAGCCCTTGAGCGGAGAGGGTTTTCCGCTGAGTTAGCGTCGTCTAAAAGCGGTCTTGCTGGATTGAATGCCGAAAACATTAATAACCAAGGGGAAACGGGGCTAAGTATCCAGCTGGAAATCAGCCGTGAGCAGAGAGAAGCATTTTTTGATGATTTTTATTATAAAAATAGAAAATACACAAAGAACAGTGAATTTTATGCTTATGTCAGTGCGATCAAAGGTGTCCTGGAAAAAGAGTATTCGTAACAAGCAGATCAGAAGACAAAATAAGAGAAGATCAGTAGACTGAAATAGGATAAAAAAGGAGGCGAAACAATGGCAGATCATCATTTTTATTTAAAAGCGAATTGGCCGGGTAACCGCAATGATGTCGGTACGATTGAAAGCGGTAACCTGATCACATCGATTTCCATTCCTAAAGAAATGGATGGCCCGGGAGAAGGGACCAACCCAGATGAAATGCTTCTCGGGGCGGCAGCGACCTGTTACATTATTACACTTGCAGCGATGATGGAGAGAAGCGGGCTGGAAAAAGAAGACTTACAGATGGAGTCAGAAGGCATTGTCGACGTCACAAAAGGAGTCTTTACATACAAAAAGATCATTCACCGTCCCTCTGTCGTGCTTAAATATGATGCTTCACAAGACGACGTCGCATTGGCGCACAAGCTTTGTAAAAAAGCGGAGACGTCATGCATGATTTCGCGTGCAATTCAAGGAAATGTCGAGCTGCAGCTTGAAGCCTCTGTGAAACTGGGTGGAGAATAAAGAAAACAGACGGTCACTCACAGACCGTCTGTTTTTTATCTTCAGCGTGGGCTTTCGATTGATTTAGCACGACCACGCCTGCAATGACAAGCGTGAGACCAAATACACCTTTTAAACTGATGGTTTCGCCAAAAAGCAAAAACCCGACAATTGCTGTAAGCGCGGTACCGACGCCCGACCATGTTGCATACGCGCTTGATAAGTCAATTGTTTTTAAAGAAAAGCTTAGAAACGTAAAAGCAGAAAGAAATCCGACTATGACTCCGGCAATGGGCCAGGCTTGTGTAAATCCTTCTGAAAGCTTCAGCATCGTGCTCCCAAACACTTCAGATACAATGGCGAGAGCCAAATAAAGCAATCCTCTCATCTTCATCACTCCTTTACTGCCAATTAAGTAACACGACCCCTGATAGTAATAAAAGAATCCCGATCAGCCCTTTGGCATTCAGATCTTCCTTGAACCATTTTACTCCGATCACTGACGTCAGCACCGTGCCCGCCCCGCTCCAAGTCGCATAGGAGAGGCTCAGGGGAATATGGTTTAAAGTCAGGGACAGCATATAAAAGGCGAGGGAATAGCCAATAACGACCAAAGCACTTGGCTTCCACTTTTTGAAGCCATCAGATACCTTCAGCATGGCTGCTCCTATCGATTCCGAACATATGGCAATCGTGAGGAATATATATCCTATCAACATCATGAATTCTCCTCACTATATTTTTAGATTAGAAAAAACTTCAGCTAGAAAAATATTAGTGTATGCCTATGTATGAGTCAAGAGATTCATTTTCACACACATAAAAAGACCCCTTTTTAAGGGGTCTTTTGCGTTTAATAATAATAAGGGAACGGGGCATACGGATAATAGGGGTATCCGCCATACAAATAAGGATTAAATAAAGCGCTTCCTATAAGCCCGCCTGCAAGGCCGCCGATAAACGGTCCTCCAAAAAATCCGAATGGCCGGCCAAAACCAAATCCATAACCAAATCCGGGTCTTCCAAACCCGTAACCGAACCCGAACGGTCTTCCAAACCCAAATGGTCTCCCGAATCCGAACGGTCTTCCAAATATTCTTGTATCTTCAGGGCTGAAATGCTCTAACTCGTTCATGTTTTCTTTCCTCCTGTAATAAAGTGTAGATGATGCAGTGTATTCACCATGCCCGGATTTGATTGGGCGAATCGAGGAAAAGGAGGATGTGAACACATTGGGCCTGTATCAGTCTGACTGGTCAAAAGCACCGCCCCACGCACATGCTTATCATGTCAAAACAACGAGAGAACAGGGCCATTATCATCTCATCGAAGGGTTTACTCAGCCGGCAAACGGATCAAATACCGATCAGCATACACATTACTATACAGGGATCACTTCATTTGAAAACGGCCATTTTCATCGGTATTACGGAATCTCAGGACCGGCGATTCCTTTAGCAGATGGCACACATTATCATGAAATCGAAGAAACGACGTATCTGGCCTATAACGAGCCGATTGAGATCCAGTACGGAGGGGTTGTGTACGATCCCGGAGATGACAGAAGAAAAACGCATCGTCATACCCTGAAAGGAAAGACAAGGGAAATTGTCGGCAATGAGCCGCTCGGCTGGTAGAAGGATGTTTACCGATGCAAAAAAAGGGCAAAATGGATAGGTGGTTGTCCATGTTGAATGCTATAATGGGGGGAGATTTATAAAAGAGAGTGATACATATTGAATAATACGAAGCAGCCCGTTGTCATTTTAGTCGGACCGACGGCAGTGGGGAAAACCAATTTAAGTATTCAGCTAGCCAAATCCTTAAACGCGGAAATTATCAGCGGAGATTCGATGCAGATTTATAAAGGGATGGATATTGGAACAGCTAAAATTACCGAACAGGAGATGGAGGGAGTGCCCCATCATCTGATTGACATTTTAGATCCCCAAGACTCTTTCTCTACTGCCGATTATCAAAGCTTAGTAAGAAATAAAATCAGCGAGATTGCAAATAGAGGAAAGCTTCCGATGATTGTCGGCGGTACAGGGCTTTATATACAATCTGTGCTTTACGATTATACATTTACGGAAGAGGCAAATGATCCCGTGTTTCGAGAGAGCATGCAAATGGCCGCTGAGCGGGAAGGCGCTGACTTTCTTCATGCCAAACTTGCTGCAGCAGATCCCGAGGCAGCAGCTGCGATTCATCCGAATAATACAAGAAGAGTCATTCGCGCACTGGAAATTTTACATACGTCCGGAAAAACGATGTCCCAGCATTTGAAGGAACAAAAACGAGAACTTCTGTACAATGCAGTGTTAATTGGCCTAACAATGGATAGAGACACGCTTTACGAAAGAATTAATCAGCGGGTCGATTTGATGATGCAGTCAGGCCTTCTTCCCGAAGTGAAACGCTTATACGACAAGAACGTGAGAGACTGTCAATCAATACAGGCGATAGGCTATAAAGAGCTGTATGCATATTTTGACGGTTTTGTGACACTTTCCGATGCTGTCGAACAGCTAAAGCAGAACTCGAGGCGGTATGCGAAACGCCAGCTGACGTGGTTTCGCAACAAAATGCAGGTCACATGGTTCGATATGACACCGCCTGTTGATATGGAGCTGAAAAAAAAGGAAATTTTCACACATATAGCAGGAAAACTCGAACTTTAATCGAAACTGTATGATATAGAGAATCAAGGAGGACGAAACATGAAACCGATTAATATTCAGGATCAGTTTTTGAATCAAATCCGGAAAGAAAATACGTATGTCACTGTTTTTTTGCTGAACGGCTTTCAGTTGCGGGGCCAGGTGAAAGGCTTTGATAACTTTACCGTATTGTTGGAATCGGAAGGTAAGCAGCAGCTTATATATAAACATGCGATCTCAACGTTTGCGCCGCAAAAAAACGTCCAGCTTGAACTCGAATAGATCAAAAAATGCCATGTCAAGATATGAGGAAAGGCTGCCGGGGGTTCCCGGCGGCCATTTTTAACATGAATCCACTTTTGCTCCAAGCTTTTTGTGTAAGCTGACCATGCCAAGGCACGGTCTTTTTTTATGAGAATAACATACGGAAGTGAAAATGGTATATTATGTATAAAATGAATTTGGGAGTGATCGACCTTGTTTGAAAGTGAAGCAGAACTGAGACGAATCAGGATTGCACTTGTATGGATAGCTGTCTTTTTACTGTTCGGGGCGTGCGGGAATCAAGATACCATTATTGAAACAGACAGCGGCAATTCAGACTATGAAACGCCTCAGCCCACCTCGTTTCCACTTGAACATAACCATTTTGGCGTTATGGAGGACGGCTATATCAAAATTTATGAGTATAATGAGTCCCGCAATGAGGTAAAGCTGAAGAAAGAATACGCGGATGATGAGCTTGAATAAAATTCACAAGCATTCGAATTTACAAAGCGGATTCCAGCCGCTAAACTAAATACAGACACAGATCAAACAGAGGGTGAAAACATGAAGCATAAAGTGATCGTGAATCATTGGGAAGAAATTTGCGAAGATGATTCTTGCTATGAATACGGAACAAGTATCATTGTGAACGGAAAAGAATTAATCAGAGAAGCGTCAATTATCACTGCTTTGAAGGCGGTTTTAGAAGAGATCGGCGCGGATGTTGAAATAGAAGAAACAGTAGAGAGCGAAAAATGCTGTGATAGCTTAAGAAAAAAAAATCTAGACTACTAAGCAGTTTTTTTTCATGTTATGATAAACATCGGCTAAAAAACGACACCCCGAGTAGGACGAGAGATGATTCTCGTTCTGCTCTCTTTTTTGGGCCCTAATGAGTCTGCCCATTTGCCTGATTTGATCAAAATATGAATTTTTCATAAAAACGAATCTATATATTGTGTTTTTGCTAGAGGGTAGTATACTATATATAGTGTTAGTGATGAGAGATTCATATTTTTTGATAGGTCGTGATAAAACGTGGTACAAATCATATTTGATTCGAAAACAGGGAATGTTCAGCGGTTTGTGAATAAAACAGGTTTTCAGCAGATACGCAAGGTGGACGAAATGGACCACGTGGACACTCCGTTTGTTTTGGTCACCTACACGACAAACTTCGGCCAGGTACCGGCATCAACACAATCATTTCTCGAAAAATACGCCCATCTCTTATTAGGAGTCGCTGCGAGCGGCAACAAAGTATGGGGCGATAACTTTGCAAAAAGCGCCGATACCATTTCAAGACAATATCAGGTGCCGATCTTGCACAAATTTGAACTCAGCGGCACATCTAAAGACGTTGAATTGTTTACTCAGGAGGTAGAAAGAGTTGTCACAAAATCAAGTGCCAAAATGGATCCAGTTAAATAACGAAATCATGATCCAAAAAGATGGAAAATTCCAGTTTGATAAGGATAAAGAGGCTGTACATAGCTATTTTGTAGATTATATCAATCAAAACACAGTCTTCTTTCACGATTTAAAAGAGAAGCTGGATTATTTGGTTGAAAACCAATACTACGAAGAGGAATTCTTAAGCCTTTATTCTTTTGAAGACATTAAAGAAGTGTTTAAGACAGCTTACGCTAAGAAGTTTCGTTTTCCTTCCTTCATGAGTGCGTTTAAATTCTATAATGACTATGCTTTGAAAACGAATGACAAGAAAAAAATCCTCGAGCGTTATGAGGACCGGATCTCAATTGTTGCGCTGTTCTTCGCTAACGGCGACACTGAGAAAGCAAAAGAATATGTAAACCTGATGATCAATCAAGAATATCAGCCGAGCACACCGACATTTCTGAACGCCGGCAGAAAACGCCGCGGTGAACTTGTGAGCTGCTTCTTGCTCGAAGTTAATGATTCTTTAAATGACATTTCAAGAGCGATCGATATCTCCATGCAGCTTTCTAAGCTTGGCGGCGGGGTTTCTCTTAACCTGTCCAAGCTTCGCGCGAAAGGTGAAGCCATTAAAGATGTTGAGAATGCGACAAAAGGCGTTGTAGGCGTCATGAAGCTTCTTGATAACGCGTTCCGTTACGCTGACCAAATGGGACAAAGACAAGGATCCGGCGCGGCGTATTTAAACATTTTCCACCGCGATATCAATGATTTTCTTGATACGAAAAAGATTTCTGCGGATGAAGATGTGCGTGTCAAAACGCTTTCGATCGGTGTTGTCATTCCGGATAAGTTCGTTGAGCTTGCACGCGAGGACAAAGCGGCTTATGTATTCTACCCGCACACGATTTATAAAGAGTACGGCCAGCACATGGATGAGATGGACATGAACGAAATGTACGACAAGTTTGTCGACAACCCTCGGGTGAAAAAGGAAAAAATCAACCCGCGGAAACTGCTTGAAAAATTGGCGATGCTTCGTTCTGAATCAGGCTATCCATACATCATGTTCCAAGATAACGTCAATAAAGTGCATGCGAATAACCATATTTCCAAGGTCAAATTTTCTAACCTTTGCTCTGAAGTGCTGCAGGCATCTCAAGTTTCTTCATACACAGACTATGATGAAGAAGATGAAATCGGTCTGGATATCTCCTGCAACCTGGGTTCGCTTAACATTCTCAACGTCATGGAGCATAAATCAATCGAAAAGACAGTCAAGCTTGCGACAGACTCTTTAACACACGTTTCTGAAACAACTGACATCCGTAATGCGCCTGCTGTAAGACGGGCAAACAAAGCGATGAAATCAATCGGCCTCGGTGCTATGAACCTTCACGGCTACCTTGCGCAAAACGGCATTGCGTATGAAAGTCCGGAAGCGCGTGACTTTGCAAACACGTTCTTTATGATGGTGAACTTCTACTCCATCCAGCGTTCTGCGGAAATCGCAAAAGAGAAGGGTGAAACGTTTGATCAATATGAAGGCTCAACCTATGCGACAGGTGAATACTTTGACAAATACGTTTCTACTGATTTCTCACCGAAATATGAAAAAATCGCCAACCTGTTTGAGGGTATGCATATCCCGACGACAGAGGACTGGAAAAAGCTAAAAGCATTTGTGGCTGAACACGGCATGTATCACAGCTACAGATTATGCATTGCGCCGACAGGCTCTATCTCATACGTCCAATCAAGTACGGCGTCTGTTATGCCGATTATGGAACGCATTGAAGAACGAACATACGGCAACTCAAAAACGTACTACCCAATGCCTGGGCTTGCATCTAATAACTGGTTCTTCTATAAAGAAGCCTACGATATGGACATGTTCAAGGTTGTGGATATGATCGCCACTATCCAGCAGCACATTGATCAGGGAATCAGCTTTACATTGTTCTTAAAAGACACAATGACGACCCGTGATTTAAACCGAATCGATCTGTATGCACATCATAGAGGAATTAAAACCATTTACTATGCAAGAACGAAAGATACTGGGCAAGACAGCTGCCTTTCTTGTGTTGTTTGATTAAAGGAGAGTTTATAGTGACAAAAATTTATGACGCAGCAAACTGGTCAAAGCATGAAGACGATTTTACCCAAATGTTCTATAACCAAAACGTGAAACAGTTCTGGCTTCCGGAAGAGATTGCTTTAAACGGCGATCTCCTCACATGGAAGTACCTCGGAAAAAATGAGCAGGACACTTATATGAAGGTACTGGCCGGACTTACGCTTCTTGATACAGAGCAGGGGAATACGGGGATGCCGATTGTGGCTGAACACGTAGATGGCCACCAGCGGAAAGCGGTGCTGAACTTTATGGCGATGATGGAGAACGCTGTCCATGCGAAGTCGTACTCTAATATTTTCATGACCCTTGCACCGACTGAAACGATTAATGAAGTATTTGAATGGGTTAAACAAAATAAATATTTGCAGAAAAAAGCGCAAATGATTGTCGGGCTTTACAAAGCCATTCAAAAAGATGATGAAATTTCACTGTTCAAAGCGATGGTTGCTTCCGTCTATCTGGAAAGCTTCCTTTTCTACAGCGGTTTCTATTATCCGTTATATTTCTACGGACAAGGAAAACTGATGCAAAGCGGTGAGATCATTAACCTGATCCTTCGTGACGAAGCGATTCACGGCGTGTATGTCGGTCTCCTTGCTCAGGAAATTTATAATAAACAGACAGAAGAGAAAAAAGCAGAGCTTCGTGAATTTGCGATCGACCTTCTGAATCAGTTATATGAAAATGAGCTTGAGTATACAGAGGACTTGTACGATCAAGTCGGACTCTCACACGATGTAAAGAAATTCATCCGCTATAATGCGAATAAAGCGCTGATGAATCTTGGATTTGATCCATACTTCGAAGAGGAAGATATTAATCCGATCGTATTAAACGGATTAAACACAAAAACAAAATCGCATGACTTCTTCTCTATGAAGGGGAATGGTTATAAAAAAGCGACAGTTGAGCCGCTCAAAGATGATGACTTTTATTTTGAAGATGAAAAAGAGCAGATATAATATCTGCTCTTTTCGGCTTGAAGGTTCAAATGAGGAGGACGCAGTACCCATGGGAAAAATGGACGAAATGATTTTAGTTGCCCCGCGCGGTGATGTGTTTAAGAAAGAAAGCTTAACCTTCCAGGGCGTGTACAGTGAAGATAGCAGAGTAGCCGAAATCATGGCTCAGATTGAAGCGGCCTATCGTGAAATGAGAAGAGGGGACGCAGAAGAAGATCCGCGTTTCAAGCAGCCGATACCTTATGTCGTCATTAAGCGTGAAGATGAAGTTTTTCTTTACGAGCGGCTGGCTGGCGGCGGTGAATCACGACTGCACAACAAGCTTTCTCTCGGCTTTGGCGGTCATATGAACGCCATCGAAGGGGCAGCTTCATTTGCTGAAGTCTTAAAGCTGAACACAGACCGTGAGCTTGAGGAAGAACTGCAAATAAATGAAGAAGATAAACAGGCGATTGTCACACTGGGATTGATCAATGATGATGAAAACAGTGTTGGCAAAGTGCATATCGGTATTCTTTCTGCGCTTCAATTAAAGCCTGGCGCACAAGTGGAAGTGAAGGAGAAAGAACAAATTGCGGGTAAATGGATGAAAGTTTCTGAATTAAAACAGGATGACATCTACAACCGTCTGGAAACATGGTCACAGTTTGTTGTTGATATTCTTGAATAAAAAAACCCGGTTTCTCGCGATGAGGAGCCGGGTTTTTTTATGAGACGCTCGTCCCCGTCTCGGCTATGATTCTAGGATCACAATAGCGTCAAAGCCGGCATTTTTCGCTCTGGCAGCGAGGGTGTCTGCATTGTCTTTGGATGAAAATGCGCCAATCTGCACTTTGTATAATCCGTCCTTTAAAAGGACAATCGAGTCAAAACCTTTGGCTTCGGCATTACTTGCGAGCGAGTCGGCATTCGCTTTGACTTTAAATGCGCCGATTTGAACCTTATATAACCCTGAGCTGGAAGTCTTTTTAAGGTTAAAGGCTTGCTCCAGCCCGTTTGCATGTCCTCTCGCTAAGCTTTGAATAAAACTGCTCGTTTTCAGCTTATTTGCATCGGCAACGGTATCAATGAAACCGTTCTCGGTCAAGAGGGCAGGCATTGCCGACTCCCTTAGGACGTGGAAATTCGCTGTTTTTTTGCCGCGATCGGCAAAGTCGACAGCTTGTATCACTTCAGAGTGAATTGTCGATTGATAAGTCGTCGTCGGGGCTCCTACATCTGGATAAATATAGCTTTCAAAACCTGTGCCTCCCCCGGAATTAACGTGAATGGACAAAAAGAAATCTGCTCCCCAGTTATTTGCGGCATTTGTCCGGTCGTTTAAGCTGACATATTGGTCGCTTGTCCGGCTCAGCAGCAGAGAAACGCCTTCATATTCATTAGTTAATATCGTACGTAAGGCTAAAGCGATTTGCAGGGTTAACGTTTTCTCCTGAAGGCCATTACCTGTTGCGCCTGGATCAGACCCGCCATGGCCAGGATCAATAAAAATTTTAACCATTTTTCATCACCTCATTACAGGATATGAAAAAACACGGCTTCTGCTTGTACGATTATCATTCAACTGAAAAATGAGGAAATAACCCTTTCAAATTCGGAAATTATTTCTCGGGAAAGCGCACAATTCAACATGAAGCGACAACAGATACGATCCGACATGAAATCTGTGCATACGCCATATGTTTGTATGTACTATGGGTTCGGTTAACCTGCACTGATTCCTGTTTAAGCTTTGCGTTCATAAGCATTTGAAACGTTAATTGATGAGAAAAGCTCCTTTCATTAAAGACACCACTTTAAAAATCGAAAAAAAGAAAAACACTTCAGGTATCTTACGGCGGGTAATACGCTTCGTACAAAAAACAGCCCGTTGCATGAAAAAGAAATAATGAGAAAGAAGCTCACTATAATACTCTGACAAAATGATTAAAAACAAAATATCATGGTTTGTCCACCCCATGTCCGTGAATACAATAAGAAATAAAGTATTTCTCGGGAAAGCGCAGGATTCCTTATTGTTCCCGAAAAAAGCAATTGTTTCGACACATGATAGGCGTTTGTCACAATCGGCATCCGCTTGAATATCATATAGAGAGAACAGAGAGGTGAAGATGTTGGAGCGCGCTGTGACTTATAAAAACAACGGACAGATCAACATTATTCTGAACGGGCAAAAGCAGGTGCTGACGAATGCTGAGGCAGAGGCGGAATATCAGGCTGCATTGCAAAAAAACGAAGCAAAGCACGGCATTTTGAAGGAAATCGAAAAAGAGATGAGCGCATTAGTTGGGATGGAGGAAATGAAACGCAACATCAAGGAGATATACGCCTGGATTTTTGTGAACCAAAAACGCGCGGAGCAAGGCTTGAAGGTTGGAAAGCAAGCGCTGCACATGATGTTTAAAGGAAATCCGGGAACGGGAAAAACGACGGTTGCACGGCTCATCGGCAAGCTGTTCTTTGAAATGAATGTCCTGTCAAAAGGCCACTTAATAGAAGCGGAGCGGGCTGACCTGGTCGGGGAGTATATCGGACACACCGCCCAAAAGACGAGAGATTTAATCAAAAAGTCATTAGGTGGCATTTTGTTTATAGACGAAGCCTACTCGCTGGCAAGAGGCGGCGAAAAGGACTTTGGGAAAGAAGCGATCGACACACTTGTAAAGCATATGGAAGACAAACAGCATGAGTTTATTTTGATACTCGCCGGATATTCACGGGAAATGGATCATTTTCTCTCGTTAAATCCCGGACTCCAATCAAGATTTCCCATCTCCATTGATTTTCCGGATTACTCTGTGACCCAGCTCATGGAGATTGCGAAACGAATGATCGATGAAAGGGAATACCAGCTCAGTCAAGAAGCTGAATGGAAATTGAAAGATTACTTAATGACAGTGAAAAGCACGACAAGTCCCATTAAATTCAGCAATGGACGTTTTGTCAGAAATGTGATCGAAAAATCGATCAGAGCACAAGCCATGAGGCTTTTAATGGGAGACCAATACTTAAAAAGCGACTTGATGACCATCAAAAGCCAAGATCTTTCCATTAAAGAAGAAGCATCTGGATCTGCATAGACCTCTCTGTTTTTGAGAGGTCTGTTTTTTGCTCGTATTTCCGCTTTTCAAAGCAATCGATTTGTGGTATACACATGCAGGGTTTGGTATGATAATACTACTGCCCAATATGCAAAAGAAAGGAACATCCATTTGAACGAACAAGAAACGATTCAGGAGAAAGCCATTTTAGTCGGATGTCAGCTGCCGCATATCACGGATGAGCATTTTGAAAATTCTATGGAAGAGCTAGCATCTCTGACAAAAACAGCAGACGGAAAAGTACTGACCAGCGTCACACAAAAACGGAACAGGGCTGACGCCGCTACATATATAGGAAAAGGGAAGGTAGAAGAGCTGAAGGCACTGGTGGAAGAGCTTGAAGCTGATCTCCTCATCTTTAATGATGAACTGTCGCCAAGTCAGCTGAAGTCATTGGCAACAGCAATTGAAGTGAAGATGATTGACCGCACGCAATTGATATTAGATATTTTTGCAAAGCGGGCGAGAACGAGAGAAGGCAAACTTCAAATTGAGCTGGCTCAGCTGCAATATGCACTGCCGCGTCTGACGGGACAAGGGATCAATCTCTCCCGGCAAGGCGGAGGAATTGGGGCAAGAGGTCCCGGGGAAACGAAACTGGAAACCGACCGCCGCCATATCAGAAATCGCATTCATGAAATCAACACACAGCTTTCAACTGTCATTCGCCATAGAAGCCGATACCGTGAAAGAAGAAAGAAAAACGGTGTGCTTCAAATTGCGCTTGTCGGCTATACAAACGCAGGGAAATCAACATGGTTCAACCGCCTGACGAGTGCTGACAGCTATGAAGAAGATCTCCTGTTTGCCACGCTGGACCCGATGACCAGAAAAATGGTCCTGCCAAGCGGCTACAGTGTTCTTCTTTCAGATACAGTAGGATTTATTCAGGATCTTCCGACGACATTGATTGCTGCATTCCGCTCAACGCTTGAGGAAGTAAAAGAAGCGGATTTGATCCTGCATTTAATTGATTCTTCAAATGAGGATTATGCGGGACATGAAAAAACAGTGCTTGGGCTTCTCGAGGAGCTTGAAGCAGATGATATCCCGATGCTGACGGCTTACAATAAACGTGATCAAAAACTGCCTGATTTTATACCGTCCGCCGGAAGGGATCACATTATGGTCAGTGCGAAATTTGAGGACGACGCTGCAGCCTTTAAAGAAGCGATTCAGCGCTATTTGCGCCAAGAACTGTTAACGTCTTTTGAAGCACATGTGCCGGCAAGTGAAGGGAAGCTCCTTTCCAGAATCAAATCGGAAACGATGGTAGACCGCTTCTATTTTAATGAAGAAAATGAACAGTATGACATATCCGGCTATGTCCAAGAAGAGCAAAGTATCATCGGTGAATTAAAGAAGTATATGTAGGAAGGAAATATAAAGACATGTTTGACACATTAACACACGGAGAATTATTGAAGAAAACGGCAATGGAAGTGGAAGCGGACATTGCCGGCATTCATAAACAAATAGAAGAAATCAGCGAGCGAAATGAGTGGAGAGTGCTTCAAAGCTATAGAAAACACAAAGTAAGCGACACTCATTTCACGCCGTCTACTGGATACGGCTATGATGATATCGGAAGAGACACGCTTGAAAGCATATATGCGGATGTGTTTGGCGGAGAAGCGGGGCTTGTAAGGCCGCAAATCATTTCAGGCACACATGCCATCTCAATTGCTTTGTTCGGTGTCCTCAGACCGGGGGACGAGCTCCTTTATATCACGGGCAAGCCGTATGATACGCTAGAGGAAATTGTGGGCGTCAGGGGTGGAGAAAACGCTGGTTCGTTAAAGGATTTTCAAATCGGCTATAATGCGGTTGATCTGACGAAAGACGGAAAGATAGACTATGATGCAGTCGCCGCTGCGATCAATCCGAAGACAAAAGTAATCGGCATTCAGCGCTCAAAAGGATATGCGAATCGCCCTTCTTTCTTAATTAGTGAAATAAAAGAAATGATCCGTTTTGTAAAAGAAATCAATGAAAACCTGATCGTCTTTGTGGACAACTGTTACGGAGAATTTGTGGAAGAGCTTGAGCCTTGCCATGTCGGAGCCGACCTGATGGCGGGATCTCTCATTAAAAATCCCGGCGGCGGCCTTGCGAAAACAGGCGGCTACCTCGTCGGAAAAGCGAAATGGATTGAAGCTTGCTCATACCGTATGACGTCACCCGGCATCGGCAGAGAAGCGGGGGCATCTCTTTACTCGCTCCAAGAAATGTACCAAGGCTTCTTTTTGGCGCCTCACGTTGTGTCTCAAAGTCTAAAGGGAGCGGTGTTTACAGCGAGATTCCTTGAAAAACTCGGCTTCACTTCAAACCCGAAATGGGATGCGAAAAGAACGGATTTAATACAATCCGTTGAGTTTTCTGACAGAGAAAAGATGATTGCTTTTTGCCAGGCTATTCAATTTGCATCGCCAATCAATGCTCATGTGACGCCTTATCCAGCCTACATGCCTGGATACGAGGATGATGTCATTATGGCAGCAGGGACGTTTATTCAAGGAGCAAGCATCGAATTATCAGCTGATGGCCCTATCCGCCCGCCGTATGTAGCGTATGTTCAGGGAGGATTAACCTATTCGCATGTGAAGAATGCCATATGCAGTGCAGTGGATTCATTGATGGAAAAGCAATTAATTTAAATTTTTTAAAAATTTCTCTGGATTTGATGTTAAGAATCCTTACATCGTATTGACACAAAATATAACATCACCTATAATGAAACTAAGTTAAGAAAAGGAGGAAATTGAGATGAGTGATAATATTCGCCGCTCAATGCCTTTATTTCCAATAGGAATTGTCATGCAGTTAACTGAGTTATCAGCAAGACAAATTCGATATTATGAGGAAAATGGACTGATATTTCCAGCCAGAAGTGAAGGGAATAGACGATTATTTTCATTTCATGATGTAGATAAACTGTTAGAAATCAAGCACCTGATAGAACAAGGTGTAAACATGGCAGGAATTAAACAGATTCTGGCGAAAGCCGAAGCCGAGCCAGAACAAAAACAAAGCGAGAAGACGAAAAAACCAATGAAACATGATCTGTCCGATGACGAACTGAGACAGCTCCTGAAAAACGAGCTCATGCAAGCCGGCCGTTTTCAAAGAGGGAATACATTCCGTCAAGGCGACATGTCCCGCTTCTTTCATTAATCCGTTAGCAACTGTTTTGCTATATACATTTACCTTTTAAGAGGAGGAATTTTACCAAATGGCAAAGTACACTAGAGAAGATATCGAAAAATTAGTAAAAGAAGAAAACGTGAAGTATATCCGCCTTCAATTTACTGACATTCTTGGAACAATCAAGAATGTTGAGATTCCTGTAAGCCAGCTTGGAAAAGCGCTTGATAATAAAGTCATGTTTGACGGTTCTTCTATTGAGGGATTCGTTCGTATCGAAGAGTCAGACATGTACCTGTATCCAGATCTAAATACATTTGTTATCTTCCCATGGACAGCTGAAAAAGGTAAAGTAGCACGTTTCATCTGTGATATTTACAATCCGGATGGCACACCTTTCGAAGGTGACCCGCGAAACAACTTAAAACGGATTCTGAAAGAAATGGAAGACCTCGGCTTCAGTGATTTTAACCTTGGGCCTGAGCCTGAATTCTTCTTATTCAAATTGGACGAAAAAGGCGAGCCGACGCTTGAACTAAACGACAAAGGCGGATATTTCGACTTAGCTCCAACTGATTTAGGAGAAAACTGCCGCCGCGATATCGTACTTGAGCTTGAAGAGATGGGCTTTGAAATCGAAGCGTCTCACCACGAAGTAGCACCTGGTCAGCATGAAATCGACTTTAAATATGCTGGAGCAGTCCGCTCTTGTGATGACATCCAAACATTTAAACTAGTTGTCAAAACAATTGCCCGCAAACACGGCCTGCATGCGACATTTATGCCAAAACCATTGTTCGGTGTGAACGGTTCAGGTATGCACTGCAATCTATCACTCTTCAAAAATGGTGTTAACGCATTCTTTGACGAAAACGCAGATCTTCAGTTAAGTGAAACAGCGAAGCACTTCATTGCAGGTATCGTGAAGCACGCAACAAGCTTTACAGCAGTAACAAACCCGACAGTAAACTCTTACAAACGTCTTGTTCCTGGCTATGAAGCACCTTGTTATGTAGCATGGAGCGCGCAAAACAGAAGCCCGCTTATCCGTATCCCGGCTTCTCGCGGCATCAGCACACGTGTTGAAGTACGCAGCGTAGACCCAGCTGCAAACCCATACCTTGCACTTAGCGTATTGCTTGCTGCAGGATTAGACGGAATCAAAAACAAACTGGAAGCGCCGGCTCCAATCGACCGCAACATCTATGTGATGAGCAAAGAAGAGCGCATGGAAAACGGAATCGTTGACCTTCCCGCAACACTTGCGGAAGCACTAGAAGAATTCAAATCAAACGAAGTCATGGTCAAAGCGCTGGGCGAGCACCTATTCGAACACTTCATCGAAGCAAAAGAAATCGAATGGGATATGTTCCGCACGCAAGTTCACCCTTGGGAACGCGAACAGTATATGTCTCAGTATTAATCTCTCAATCCCTTGGCACTATTGGTGTCAAGGGATTTTTTATGTTAATAGGTAATAAATTATGGAGCGGCACTGCTAAAAAGCAGGGTCACTTTTATCTATGTCACTAATAATTCTATGTACTAAATTTTCAATTAGGAAAATAATTCTATGCTTAAGGAAAGTAATACGCATAAATAATTCGACAAACTCTATGATAATTCCATTGTTCAATACTTCTACCAGCAATAATAAGATGAGTAAGGTGGATGTTTATCATTGACGTCATAACCAAAAAAATCCATAATTACGTTGAAATCTAAATCAATTTTCAAAAAGGAGATTTCTATGAAAAAATTGACTATCTTCTCCGGGGGATTAGGAGCGGTTTTTTCTGTACTGGCTCAACTGTTTGCGGTTATAGATGACTCTTACACTTTGGGGAATTTATGGTTTTTAGGTGCTTTGGCGGGAATTATAACCATGCTTGCTTCAATCCAGACAAATAATAAACCAGTCTTCAGCATATTATTAATTGCTAGTTCAGTAATAGGTCTACTTGGAACTGGTCTTGTATACATCATACCAACACTGTTCAATATAATAATAATTTATAAATTTTCAAAAGTAAGCCAATGGTAAAATAAAGGTTCTTTTTTTATTTAGTATCCCTTTGACAAGGTCGGTAATGAATCGCAGAATGTTGCAGCTAGGGCTTCCGTGGGCATGATTATCGAACGCCATGTTTCTAGGATACCGGAATTGAAACATTTGCTGAGACATTTCGTGAAGCTGATCACCAAATGACCATTTTCATAGAGGCACGTCTAAAGAAGCTATCATAGGAGGACAATACTGTGTGGAAAGCTTTAAGTCAATTACTCAAGAAACAGAAAAATCAAAGTCCACTCGATGAGGGTTATATACAGATTCCAGAAAAGGATATAAATCAAGAATTAAAGCAAGTGATATTTGAGTTGGAGAGCCTGGGGGAAGTAGTATCGAAAAAGCTGCAGAATAAGTATGCAGGTGTTTTTGAAGCTCAGGATAAACCAAATCTCAGCATCAAAGTTTGTAGAGACATAGATGGAGATGTGCTAAATGATTTTACAGCTGAGAGATGTTTTGAAAAAGAATACCGTTCACAAATAGCAATTAATTACTATCAACCTGCAATAGTCTGTGATGAAGAATTAGACTGTTTCACAATGGATTTGTGGTATTACTACGGTGGATAGGTTGTGGAACATTATTCGATTTAAATAATAATGACTTAGAAAAAGAAATTGAAGAGACGCTAATATTTTTGCTCAATGACAAACAATTCGAGAAATAAAAAAGAAAGCCGCAAAGCGCTTTCAATCAACGTTCATTTGCTTAGTTACCTTGATCCTTGTCCATTTTATGTTGGTAAGCAGGGAGGAGAACTAGGCACTCCATTCAGATATCTCTTTCTTAACTCAGTCAATTTTTAAACGTTTCTTCATTTATATCTAGGATTTGAAAAAAATAAAAAAATAATGAATAATTGAATTTTTTGTTATATTAAATATAGCGTTGGAAATATGAAAGGTGGATTAAAAATGAAATATGAAAAAGTTTTAGATTCAACATTTCCATATGGGCCTCAAGGCCTTTTAGAAAAAGAGGGGCTTTTAATATCTACTAGATTCTGGGCAAATACTCAAGCGGATATTCTTACTGGAACGGGTTTACCTGTGAGCGATGAAGAGATGAAAACTTATCTGGCTATACCGGATGACGTTGAAATTCCTCAAGATTTTCAAAAAATATATGATGTTTATAACGAATATAAACAGTTGTGTAACTGGTGGATGAAGAATTTATTCAGCAGTGTTCTTAATATGGTTAACGATATTAATAATATTGGATCTTTGGCAACTAGAACGATAAATATGGATATAAAATTATTACAAATAATGTCTAACGATAGCAATGAACAAGGAAGACAAGAGGCTGCGAAGCAATTTCAGTCTTCCTGTTCAAAGCTTGCTGCAATACTCAATCAACAACAACAGTCTATGAAAGAGGTTCAAAACCAATTAAATTCCCTTCTTCAAGGTAGTGACGACTGTATAGGTGTTAGACAATTGAATAATTCTTTAGAAAAAGAAGTCGCATATTTAGATTCACAGTATAATGATGAGAGTGAGATACATGATTCAATAAATATGTTCTTAGGATTAAAAAAATTATTGGGTGTATTTGTTGAAGGTCAAGATATTAATGAGAAAGTAAAATTCAGCTTTGATCTAGGGCCTTTATTTGGTTTTATTGTATCTGAAATATTAGAGTGTTCCGATATACAATCAGTTAAACAACAAATTGATCATTTTCTGAATAAGTTAAACAATATAGATGCACAACTTTCATTAGAAGTAAAAGTTTTGGGGATGCTTCACAGTATCAATATAGACTTGGTTAATTTAATAGCTCAAGCAGAAAAGTCTAAGGAGTTTATAGGACAAATCGAAGGCATCTGGCATTCTATAGAAAATCAATTTTATTCACTCGCCCAAGGGTTTGAGAATGAGGATATCAATAAGCTTTCTGCGGATCTTGATCATGCTGCCGCCACTTGGGAAACTGTTGCTAATAAAGCAAAAGAGTTTGTAACAAATTCATACCAAGGGTAAAAGAAAAATAAGGGCCTGAAAGGGCTCTTTTGCTTATAGTCATATTTCCCGTAAGTATTACTTTTTGGATTTATTAAATTTTAAAGCGTGTTTGTTTCACTGAATTCATAGTCAAAAGGGGAATGTTTTTACTTGGAATCAACGTTGAAAAATCAAATGAAAACTTAATTATCAATTGGCAGCTATCCAAAATTGAAATTCCAATCAAAGAAATCAATGATGTATTTCTTGATCCAAACTATGGGGGAGAGGAGAAAAGCGCAGTAAGGATTGGGTTTCCTTATGGCTCAACAGATAGGGTAGTAATTAAAACAGCATATAACACTTACATTTTGTTCACCACTAATCCTGCTTTAATTATGAGTAAAATTGTTTCTTAATAAACAGTTTATGTCCCTTTTAAATTTATCTTAATGTTCTGTGTGGTAAAATTTAGTGAGATGATTTAAGGAGGAGGAGGAGCATTTATGGAAGAAGGAAAGTTAGTTCACATGACATTAGATGGTATTAAGAAAGCAGTTACTAAATATGGTACATTTCCTGTGTTCCATCATGGGGGTTATGTCTTGGAAGATGCTACTTTTCATTTCAAAAATCCAGCAACTCCTCAAGAAATTAGCGGCTTAGAAAAGAAATTAGGTGTTACTTTTCCTAATGACTTTAAAGAGTTTTTGTTACAACACAATGGGATGGAAATGTTTGATGGCATTGAAATACTTAGCTTAGAGGGAATCGTTGAATATAATGAGGTTCAAGATTTCCCAGAGGGATACTTATTAATAGGATATCATTTTGATGGAAGGTATGTCATAGACACAAACAAATCAAAAAAAGGATTAGGTTATATGTTATATCTAGACTCAATTGACGATATTGAAGATGCGATTAACTTAAATTCTAATTTCGAGATATGGTTTGATATGCTAGTGTCTTCTAATGGAACGAAATATTGGGAAGTAAATCCGAATCTCCAAGAGTATTATAAACTGGTTTCAGAATAACACTTCGGCAAAAGAAAAAATTATGACTAATTTCAACAACCAAAGAATCTGCTATTTGAGGGAAGTATAATGACAATTTACGAGCAAATTAAAGATGCTTTGAAAAATAAGATCAATGAGTTGGTTTCACCTCAAGAAGTAAAGAAAATACGGAACTAATCCGGATAGCATTATTTTATCAGATTATTGTTATAACCGGTATAATAAGGGGATTTCATTTAATAAGCACCTCTTTGAATATGTGAATAGAAGTTCTTACAAATACTTAGGTGAAAACTCTCTTTATACAGGACTTATTTTCAGAAAATCAAAAGGGGAAGATAAGGAAGTTTCGTAGGCGAATGGGTAAACGGTGTTAAATCACTCCGAGAAGTACCTATTACTAATAACCAAATACATGATCAAGCTGAAATCATTAGTAAAGAACAACTTGTAAACCTTTATAATGAATATAACCAAATCTTGAGATATGAAATGAATGTATTGAACTGTAAGCCCACAGAATTGAGGCATTTAATTGGCAGAATCGGTGAATTCATTTGTGCAATCCAAACCAACGGCACTCTGGCACGTCAAACTAATCAGCATGGATTTGATGTTGTGAGTGATGGCAGGCGGATTAGTGTAAAAACAACAGCTCAATCAAGTGGTTTTATTTCGATAAATAAAAATACATTTGATGATTTTGATGTTTTTTTGTAGTTCAATACGTAAATGATGATTTTAAAGTTATTTTCTTCGGCTCAAAGGAAGAAGTGCAAAAAATAAGCAGAGTTTATGGAAGCCAATACGAAGTTGAAATTTCACTTCTTAAAAAGCTTAATAAGGAATACCAATTAAATTAAACAATCTTGTTGATAACAAACATCCTCTTACTTATTGTAAGGGGATGTTTGTTTAATCCTTATTTTATCTTCGCAATCTGGCTTACGAGTTGCATCCACAGTAAATGATCTTACTTCGTCTTTTCCCCGTGTTACTTTTTTCTATTGAGATAACCATTGATTTTAATGCCGCTCATTGGGTTTACCTCATAATCATCAGTGTAATCGTAATCAATTGATTCAATATCTTTATCGTTTGTTTTAATAAAGCCAAGCCAGTCATTAACCAATGAATACAACTCTTCTTTTTGCAGAGCTACTTGGACTTCCATTTTTTTGTTGTGTTGTTCCTTCATAATTGTCCCTCAGAGAAGGGTAAGGGAATTATTTTGGAGAATCATATTCCTTTGCTTCTTCATAGTCAGAAATCCTTGAGTTGTTCTAGCAAGAGGCAATATTGTTGAATAAGGATAGTTTTAAAGAGGTTATTGTTGTCTTCATATTGAATAAAGATTAAGTATATTAGAGGGGAGTTGCTTTAATGCACATAACAACAAAAAGGTTATTGATACGTGAATTTGAATTCAAAGATTGGCAGGCTGTATATGAGTATACATCTGATAGTAATGTAATGAAGTATATACCTGAAGGGGTTTTTACTGAAGAAGATGCAAAGGCATTTGTAAATAAAAACAAAGGTGATAACGCTGAAAAATTCCCTGTCATACTAAGAGATGAAGACTTTCTTATAGGCCATATTGTCTTTTATAAGTATTTTGGTGAACATACATATGAAATTGGGTGGGTGTTTAATCCGAATTATCAAAATAAAGGGTATGCTTCTGAGGCAGCTCAAGCTATCTTGGAATATGGATTTAAAGAAATGAACTTACATAGGATTATAGCTACGTGTCAACCTGAGAATATTCCCTCATACCGAGTTATGGAGAAGATTGGAATGAGAAGAGAAGGCTTTTTTAAAAAATGTATTCCAAAAGGCAATGAATGGTGGGATGAATATTATTACGCTATTTTAGAGGAAGAGTGGAATTGTAAGAGGGGTAATGCAGGAAATTGAAACCATAACAGCTATAGAACGTATAGTGATAGTAGGGCTTATAGTGCTTAATATGAATGATGTGAGAGGGGTATCCAAATGCAAATTCATCTCACCAAAAGCGGAAAACAAGACAATCATCATAAATGGTTAGGAACTGTCTTGCTCAGTTGGGGAACATTCGTATTTGCTTTGTTTTTTGCTACTTTAGTCGGTTCAATGGCTAGCCAAGCAGGAGCTTCCAAGCTTTTGAAGCAAGGCATCCAAGCAGGTTTAGTCACATTAATAACTGTCCCGTTGCTCTACATTCTTCTTAAACGGATGTCTAGTAGACCCTTTTATTCTATAGGACTGTCTGGGTGGCGGCAAGCCATTCCGAAAGCCATAATAGGAGCAATATATGTGATTGTATTATCCGGGTCTGGTTTCGCTATCGCCCATTTATTAGGCTGGATCAAAGTTACACAATTTCACTTCTCTGTCCATTTAGTGACAGCATTGCTCTTAAATATGATTATCGCTTTCTTTTATGAAGCTTTTCCAGAGGAATTAACTTTTCGGGGGACGGTGTACTATGCTCTAAATAAGCGTTGGAACTGTTTTATGGCCTTACTCCTACAGCCGATCCTGTTTGTGCTTGCACCAATAACTGTAAGTGGCTTGCAATATATAGCTGGAATTGAATCATCTGCTATCACATTAGATTACATTGTTTTATTGTTGGGTTTTGGATTCATCCTTCAACTCCTGCGTATTGTAACAGGAAGCTTATGGACGTCTATCGCTTTTCATCTGGCCTTTCTCGAAAATTCTCGGTTCTTCGTCCTGCAGGGAGAGAAGCGCTTTATTACCTATGAAGAAATTGTTCCGGGAACAAGTGCGCTGTTTGTGATCTTTTTTATGTTGCTTATTGTCGGTACTCTACTATTAATACCTGTTGCAATAACTCGCCGAAATACTATTCAATGGCGGAAGAATGAGAAATGCGACCAAGATGTTTAATTTCTGAGTAGAACAGTAGTTTTAAGGAGGATCTAGACAATGTTGAAGAAGCATTCATTAAGAAAGAGGTTATAAACATGCAAGTTTTAAGGATCATATTTGTTCATGTCTTGTCCGCGTTATCAGCTGCTGTTGTTTATGTTTTTGGCATTGGTTATGATGGCTACTTACCATACTTCCTAATAAGTGTTCTTCTCTTTATCTTTTATTTAATCTTTGCTGCACCTGTTCAATATTTCTTAAATCCCAATCCAAAAAGGTTTAACGCGAAATATTTACTCATATACATATTCTTTTCCTTCTTAGTATGGTTATTCTTCGCTTTCATTACTGATCCAAAAAACACCTTAAACTTTCTGATGGGATATGAAATTTACTTGTTTAGTGTCTCATTTTCTGTAATATTTTGGATATGGGACTCGGTTTTTCTGCAAAACATTGGGAGGGTAGCAGCGTAGCTTAAATCATCACAATCCTTTTCCTTATGCACGGTCAAAAAGCCCTTTCATTTACCGAATTATGCCATAAATGGGTAAGGGAGAGAGGGATGAAAAGGGTTAATCGTCTAACTTTGGTTTGCTTAGGCTTAGTCTCAAGTTTTACTCTTCCGAATGCTGAAGAAAAGCTAACGGTGGATTAAACAAATGTAGACTTTGTTTTGAGCGAGGAATCAACAATTGTCTTCATGGCAGATAATTTCGACCGGAATTTTGACCGCACTTGGTTATAAATTCACAATACACAATAATAAAGACTGTACTCTAAATATGAAACTTAGCAGAATAGCTCTAACTGATGGATATTTTCAAGGAGCGAGAAAGAATTCACAGGAAGTTATTTGGACTACAGTGCAGCAGATCGAGTAGAAGGTGATCAGTTGGAAATAACAAAAAGTCCAGGCTGCGGCGATGTGTGGATAAAAGGTATTTATGGATTTTAACATGAAGAGCGGGATTATTAAATTCAGCGAGGCCAAGGATCCATTATAAACCTAATGATCATTTTAAGTGATCAAAAATAACTAAAAGGTGAGAATATGATTAAATCAAAGTTAAAAACGATTATAGACCAAAGAAAGATCAGTATCCGGAAACTTTCCAGAGATATTGATCATGAGTATCCAACTGTCAGAAAGCTATATAATGACGAAATGGAGCGGTATCCGAGAGAGCTGTTTGATAAAGGCTGTCCCTATCAAAACATCCATGAGTTGTTGATATTCCAAAAAGATCATATTCCTAAAGTGAGAATGTCTAAATGAAGATAATGGAGTATATGGAGGAAAGGTTTCAAAACCTCGAATTCATTCCTAGCATCTATAATCAATGGGGCATAGGAATCCATTTTTGTCTTGGGAAAAATATCTATCAACTCAAAGAAAATGAAGAATTGAATCATAAGAGGTTCCAAGTTGTATATGAGCAAATAACAATCCTTTTTAATGAATTATTTGAACAAAACGATGACATATTCCTCGTGACGAATATGTATAAGCACAAGAAAGAGAAATGTATAAGAAAATTAAAGGTCTATCAACCGTTTCTAAAGTGTAAAAATCATTTGAATCAAATTCTGGTGAAGACATATCCCTACCCTTTCGAAATCAATAAAGCTGAAGAATACGAGATGCAACAATTTTCCTTGTTATGCAAACCTCGAGACTTACGTGTAACTGAATTACTTAAAGCAGCCAGTAACGAGGATTTTCCATTAAAACCGAAATTCGGAGGTTACTCTATTGATTACCCTGATGTTTTCTTTGTGAACATTACAAAAGACATTATTTTCTTTATCTATGATGATCGTGGATGTGAAGTCATAGCTCTTGATTTCAAACGAATACGTCCACTTTATGAAAAATATCACGACTGGGTAGAAGAGTATAAGTGCATATAATACTCTTTCATAAAACGATTTATACCAGAAAAAGCAGAATTAGATTATGGGGGCCTTACATACTAAACGGTTATTGAAACTAAGAAACTTAGAATTTTTTCAGTTGGTATTGATGATGAGAGATCTGCATTTTTATTAGTACTTGATGAAAGATTAGTAGATTTTGATTCTCAAGGTGGAAACCTTATTAGTGTTTATTTAGTTACTCACTTTGAGTTATCTGATCAATCGTATAAAGATGTATTAAGCTTTAATGATGATCTTTTGGGTATAAAGCATAACTGTTCGTATGCAATGGATATTCTAAGCGTTAAAGAGGAATTTGATTTCGATTTCCCATTTAATATGCTTGCAATAAAAAGCTACGTACAAGAATTAATAAAAAGGTTAGGGATTGATATAACTCTGCCTGAAATGAAAGAAAGTGATTTTGACAAACTTTCTCAAGACTAAATAAAACTACGATTTTAAAGAGAACGGAGACTTGCTTTCAATATGAATGTTAGAAAAGCTGCAGCTATTTTTTCAATCACGATTCCAATTATCTCAGCTATCTTAAATTTTTTTACGGGAGTTATGTCAATTCCATGGCAAGGAATGCCGGTGTTTTTTCCATTATTACTTTCTCCTATAGGAATCATTTTAGCGTTCGTTTCAATGAAGACAAATAAACGGTGTGCTGTATATGGGATTGTCTTAAATGCAATTATGTTTCCATTTCCTTTTTTCTGGTTTATCGGAGGGACTTTGTTATTTGGAGTTTAAAATTTAAAGAATAGCGGAGGTACCATTTTATGGTTATATAAACCGTTAGGCAGTTACGCTTATCCATTGGTATTTTCAAACTTATCATATGGTCTAATCTTTGGCTTGTATATGTTTGTTTATTCAGCTTTTATGGCGATCGCATTAATCACAATAGGAATCATAGCATTCTACTCATTTATCACTTACTTATTATTTGCTATCCCTTTGCAAAAATTACTAAGAAGAAGGCCCAGAAAATTCAGTTTGATCAATTTGTTAATTTATGCTGCAGTAGCCTTTTTAGCTGTGTTTTTTTTCTGGTTTGTTGATTATCCGTCAAATGCTCTTACCGTATTCAGAAGCTTTGGGTATTACATTATGAGCATTTTTGCTGCGTTAATTTATTGGTTCTGGGACTCAATATTTTTGCGAATTTATAACATTTGATTTAAATTATGTGTTCACACCCTTCACAACAAGTAAAGGCCTGCTGAATCAAACAGTAAATATTCAGATTGTTTGATTAATCCGAGAAACATAAGAATTGTTTTATTTAAAATTGGGGGATTTGACTTGAATTTTTTTTATTTGGATTGTAATGTTTATAGTTATTTTTAGCGACCTTTATGCATGTTACAAAAGGATAGGAAGAGCTTAAAAATGATGAAAAGTTAAATATACATAAATTTCTTTGTATATGACTGTCGGATACCAAAAGCGAAAAGAGCATTAAACTAAATGCTCTTTTTCATTCCACAACATCGGCATTCACGCACTTTTGAACAGAGGTAATCGCAATTGTCGTAGTGGCCATATACTTTATTCAACATATTGAAGAATATAAATCTGTTGTGAAGTAAGGGAAATTCAAGACACAAAACGTTAGGTGTTCCATGTGTATTGTATAGAGTGGATTGAAGAGGCATTGTTACCAAGAATGGTTTGAATGGGCTGCTGTACTTGAAGGCCTATATCAAAAGCGGTTTGAGCATGCGAAATGGAAGCGGCTATCAAAAGGAGGGGGAATACCATGAAAAAATTAGTTTTATTATCCAGCTTTTTCGGGATTGTGCTATCAATTATTGGAACCGGTTTTTTTAAGTAATACAAAAGGCTTTTTAGATGAAAGAATTCTTTTAAAGTGGAGATTGTAAAAATGATCTTCAGGGTTTTTAGAGTTTTAAAATCTTACCTGTTTAAACTTTCTGAAAAAGATGTTGAAAAAGTCGAAAGGATTTTATAATATTAAGTCAAGTTAGTTTGTTCGATCAACAAACTAATAAGATGAACTTTCATTGTCCACAAGATAAGGTCTTACTGAATATGGATGGAAGGGGGATAAGAGGATCGATTTTAATGGAGCTAAACAATATAAGAAACGAAAGAATGAGGCTTTTATCCTTTTCCAGGTATATAAGGTATGACGAAAAAAGATGAGTTTACTGCTTGTTGATCACCATATTTTTTTGCACTGTTTTGAAAGCGCTTTTATAAAAGTTTACTGACCGTAAATTCGAGAAATTGTTATACCGTTTCACACTGTTCCATATTAAAGGATCGAAAAGGGGAGAAATCATGCTCAGTGAAAATGTAAAGAAGATTAGCATGGTTGAAAAAGTTGGATATGCGTCTGGAGATTTTGCGTGTAATTTAATTTATGCAACAGTGTCTACGTATCTTTTGTTCTTCTATACAGATGTATTTGGTTTATCGGCAGCAGCAGCCGGTACTATGTTTTTAGTGGTTAGAATAATCGACGCTCTCGCTGATCCTTTTATTGGAACAATAGTTGACAGAACGAACAGCAGATTTGGACGCTTTAGACCATATCTTTTATTCGGAGCTTTTCCATTTGTCATACTGGCAATACTCTGTTTTACAACCCCAGACTTTTCGGATATGGGGAAATTAATATATGCCTATATGACCTATGTTGGCTTGTCGCTTACATACACGACGATAAACGTTCCATATGGCGCGTTAACTTCTGCAATGACTAGAAATAATCAAGAAGTGGTTAGTATAACTTCTGTTCGCATGTTATTTGCGAATCTTGGGGGACTTGTCGTTGCATTTTTTGTTCCCTTACTGGCTGCTTATTTAAGCGATACTTCCGGCAACGAGTCTCTTGGCTGGCAACTAACCATGGGTATTTTGGGAGTGATAGGCGGGTGCCTTTTAATCTTTTGTTTTAAAAGCACAAAAGAGCGGATCACTCTTCAAAAATCCGAAGAAAAAATTAAATTTACGGATATATTTGAGCAGTTTCGTGTTAATCGTCCACTTGTTGTATTAAGTATTTTCTTTATTATTATTTTTGGAGTGAATTCCATCAGTAATTCGGTTGGCATTTACTACGTAACGTATAACTTAGAAAGAGAGGATTTGGTGAAGTGGTACGGTTTGATAGGAAGTTTGCCCGCTTTGGTCATTTTACCGTTTATTCCAAGGTTTCATCAATTTTTGGGGAAAAAGAAATTACTAAACTATGCATTATTACTGAATATTATCGGCCTCTTAGCTTTACTGTTTGTTCCGCCAAGTAATGTTTACCTCATACTTGTCTGTCGATTAATCGCTGCTGCTGGAAGTCTCACTGCCGGGGGATATATGTGGGCGCTTATTCCTGAAACAATTGAATATGGAGAGTACAGGACTGGGAAAAGAATGGGTGGGCTCATTTACGCTATAATCGGATTTTTCTTTAAGTTTGGTATGGCCTTAGGAGGAGTTGTTCCGGGTCTGGTTCTTGATAAGTTTGGATATGTAGCAAATCAGGCACAAACCCCGACGGCATTAACGGGGATTTTAATTACAACAACCATTATTCCCGTGTTCTTGCTGGTTCTAGCTTTAATTGATATTAATTTCTATAACTTAGATGAGAAAAAATATAAAAACATGGTTCGAGAATTAGAGAATAGAGACAAAGTTTATTTGGACCATATTGATGATTTCAAGGCTTAAAAAAGAAAATAAACTGAGGAGGAGTCCCAAATGAAGATTACCAATCCAGTACTCAAAGGATTCAATCCCGATCCAAGTATTTGTAGGGCAGGAGAGGATTATTATATCGCTGTATCTACATTTGAGTGGTTTCCGGGAGTCCAGATACACCACTCAAAAGATTTAGTAAATTGGCACTTAGTTGCACATCCATTACAGAGAGTTTCACAATTAGACATGAAAGGAAATCCAAATTCAGGTGGGGTTTGGGCACCATGTTTAAGCTATAGTGATGGGAAGTTTTGGCTGATCTATACGGATGTTAAGGTAGTAGATGGCGCATGGAAAGATTGTCACAATTATTTAGTTACTTGTGAAACGATTAATGGTGATTGGGGGGAGCCGATTACATTAAATAGCTCGGGGTTTGATGCTTCTTTGTTCCATGATACGGATGGAAAAAAATATTTATTAAATATGTTATGGGATCACCGTCTTGATCGGCACTCATTTGGAGGAATTGTTATACAGGAATATTCTGATAAAGAGCAAAAATTAATCGGTAAACCAAAAGTTATATTTGAAGGAACTGATAGAAAACTGACAGAAGCTCCGCACCTTTATCATATCGGGAACTATTATTATTTATTAACTGCAGAAGGAGGAACACGGTACGAACATGCTGCTACAATTGCCCGTTCTGCAAATATTGAGGGGCCATATGAAGTTCATCCCGATAATCCAATCTTAACGTCATGGCATGACCCAGGAAATCCATTGCAAAAATGTGGTCATGCATCCATTGTTCAAACACATACAGATGAGTGGTATTTAGCTCATTTAACGGGACGTCCTATTCATCCTGACGATGATTCAATTTTTCAGCAGAGAGGATACTGTCCTTTGGGCAGAGAAACAGCTATTCAAAAACTTTACTGGAAAGATGAATGGCCCTATGTAGTAGGTGGAAAAGAAGGAAGCTTGGAGGTAGATGCACCTTCTATACCCGAAACAATATTTGAAGCAACGTACCCGGAATTTGATGAATTTGAGGATTCAACATTAAATATAAATTTTCAAACTTTAAGGATTCCATTCACGAATGAATTAGGTTCATTGACTCAAGCGCCAAATCATTTACGATTATTCGGTCATGAATCATTGACCTCGACATTTACTCAGGCATTTGTAGCCAGACGCTGGCAAAGTCTCCATTTTGAAGCCGAAACTGCTGTTGAGTTTTATCCGGAAAATTTTCAACAAGCCGCTGGATTGGTGAATTACTACAATACAGAGAACTGGACGGCTCTTCAAGTCACGCATGATGAAGAACTTGGCCGCATTCTTGAATTAACAATATGTGACAACTTTTCTTTTTCACAGCCATTAAATAATAAAATTGTTATTCCTCGTGAAGTAAAGTATGTATATTTAAAAGTAAATATTGAAAAGGACAAATATTATTATTTCTATTCTTTTAACAAAGAAGTTTGGCACAAAATTGACATTGCACTGGAATCGAAAAAATTATCAGATGATTACATCCGTGGGGGAGGATTCTTCACAGGGGCCTTTGTAGGGATGCAATGCCAAGATACCAGCGGTAATCATATACCGGCCGACTTTAGATATTTTCGTTATAAAGAAAAATAATTTGCACTTGAAAAAGGAGATTTCTATTTTAGAACTCCTTTTTCATATGAGAAGGTGCCTATATCAATATTGCTTCAGAAATACTCCTAGAATAAAAAAGCTCATCTTTAAAGATGAGCTGTACATTCCATAAAAATTACATTGTAACCTTGTCCAGAAAATGATCAATCACAATGGAGGACATTCCTAATGCCGGTGCATTCTGTCCTAAGGAAGATGGCAATAATTCATAGCTATTGCCTAATTGGGAATAAACCCTTGACGATACTTCACTTCTCATTGAATTTAAAACCATAGGATGCGATTCAATTATGCTATTTCTTAAAATTACGGCTTGTGGGTTGAAAGTATTTAGAATATTGGTAAGGCCTATTCCTAAATAGAATCCAAAATTTTGTAATGCATTTAAGGTTCCGATATCATTCAGATGGGCGAGGTTTATGATATCTTGATAGGACAGTTTTTTCTCTTTAGTCTGAAGAGATTTTAATAAAGCCTTCTCTGAAGCATACAATTCCCAGCAGCCTCGGTTTCCGCAACTGCATTTAGGACCATTAAAGTCTATTGTCATATGTCCCATTTCTCCAGAGAAGCCGCTTACTCCTCTATATAAATGATTGTTGATAATAACACCGATCCCTATCCCTGTGCTGATACTTACGTAAATAATGTTATCGTGATTTTTTGCAGCTCCAAATACTTTCTCTCCATATGCGCCAGCATTTGCCTCATTTTCAATAAAAACAGGCACATTGTACTTCTCTTGTATCGAAGATTTTAAGTCAATATCTCTCCAGTTGGAGTTCGGAGTGAAAACAATTTTTTTATCTTTATCAACGAGTCCAGGCACGCAAATACCTATACCAATAAGCCCGTACGGAGATTGGGGCATATGCATAATAAAGTGATGAATCATATCAATCAAAATGTCTTTCGTTATTTCTGGAGAATTGGATTCCAAATGGCAGTATTGATCAAGAACGATCGTTCCTTCGAGGTCTGTTAAAATGCCATTGATATAATCCACACCAACATCTATTCCTACGGAGTATCCTGCCTTTTTATTAAAAACAAGCATGACAGGTCTTCTTCCGCCACTTGATTGTCCTTGACCTATTTCAAATACCAGATTTTCTTTCATTAACGTGTTTACCTGTGATGAAACAGTTGATTTATTTAATCCAGTCATTTCAGATAATTTTGCTCTTGAAATAGGTGAATTTTTAAGAATTTCTTTTAATAATAACTTTTGATTTACTTTTTTGACAAAGGTTTGATCAGCGATATCCACTTCATCCACTCCATTTGTTTAATCTTTAAATTAAGTATGAACATAGTACATAGCGAATCTTCCCTTTATTATATCTAATGTGTTCATAAAAAACTAAAAAAAATATTGAAAATACTGATGAGGTTATATAAGATGAAAATAAGTTAGTTTGTTTAAACAACAAACTAATGGGTCACTTACAATATGAAATAAAATGCATTTGTATTTGAATGATCATGTTTTGAATTTATTTTTAAGGGGGAAATCACATGGCTCAATCTCATTCCAGTTCAACCAAATATTTTGGAAGCGCAAACAAAGTGGTTTACGAAGGGAAAGATTCGACTAATCCTTTAGCATTTAAATATTATAATCCTCAAGAAGTAATCGGCGGAAAAACGATGAAAGAGCATTTGCGATTTTCTATTGCCTATTGGCATACATTTACTGCTGATGGTACAGACGTTTTTGGAGCAGCTACGATGCAAAGACCATGGGATCACTATAAAGGCATGGATCTAGCGAAGATGAGAGTAGAAGCAGCATTTGAGATGTTTGAAAAACTAGATGCACCATTCTTTGCTTTTCATGACAGGGATATTGCACCAGAAGGCAGTACGCTAAAAGAGACAAACCAAAATTTAGATATGATCGTGGGCATGATTAAAGATTACATGAGAAATAGCGGCGTTAAGCTATTATGGAATACCGCAAACATGTTTACGAATCCCCGTTTCGTCCATGGTGCCGCGACTTCTTGCAATGCAGATGTGTTTGCGTATGCTGCAGCACAAGTGAAAAAAGGGTTAGAAACAGCAAAAGAGCTTGGCGCTGAGAACTATGTATTTTGGGGCGGCCGTGAAGGATATGAAACATTGTTAAATACTGATTTAAAATTTGAGCTTGATAATTTGGCTAGATTTATGCATATGGCAGTGGATTATGCGAAGGAAATCGGGTATACAGGGCAGTTTTTGATTGAGCCAAAACCAAAAGAGCCGACCACCCATCAATACGATACAGATGCAGCAACAACCATTGCCTTTTTGAAGCAATATGGCTTAGACAATCATTTTAAATTAAATCTTGAAGCCAATCATGCCACATTAGCTGGGCATACATTCGAACATGAATTGCGCATGGCAAGAGTACATGGTCTGCTTGGCTCTGTTGACGCAAACCAGGGTCATCCTCTTTTAGGCTGGGACACGGATGAATTTCCGACGGATTTATATTCTACGACATTAGCAATGTACGAAATCCTGCAAAATGGCGGCTTAGGAAGCGGCGGATTAAACTTTGACGCGAAGGTCAGAAGATCTTCTTTTGAGCCTGATGATCTAATATATGCCCATATTGCAGGGATGGATGCATTTGCAAGAGGATTGAAAGTTGCCCACAAATTAATCGAAGATCGTGTGTTTGAAGATGTGATTCAACATCGTTACCGCAGCTTTACTGAAGGGATTGGTCTTGAAATTATAGAAGGAAGAGCTAATTTCCACACACTTGAGCAATATGCGCTAAATCATAAATCAATTAAAAACGAATCTGGAAGACAGGAAAAATTAAAAGCGATATTGAACCAATACATTTTAGAAGTATAACAGGATAAGCTCCAGATCCTGCTATCAATACCAAGTCACTGAATTACCCGTCATGATTCCTTTCCTATTGCTTGTTGTTATGACGGGTAACTTCTATAATTAGGATTTATTTAGAGTGAAAGGTTTTTTAAAAGGGCAAGGAGTGAAAAAATGAAGTATGTCATTGGAATAGATCTTGGAACGAGTGCTGTTAAAACCATTTTAGTTAACCAAAACGGCAAGGTTTGTGCAGAAACGTCCAAAAGGTATCCGCTTATCCAAGAGAAGGCGGGATATAGTGAGCAAAATCCTGAAGACTGGGTGCAGCAAACAATTGAAGCATTGGCTGAATTGGTTTCTATATCCAATGTTCAAGCCAAGGATATTGACGGGATAAGCTATTCGGGACAAATGCATGGATTAGTACTGCTTGATAAAGATCGTCAGGTGTTACGTAATGCAATTCTTTGGAATGATACCAGAACAACGCCTCAATGTATCCGGATGACCGAGAAATTTGGCGATCATCTTCTTGACATCACAAAAAACCGTGTTTTAGAAGGGTTTACATTACCTAAAATGTTATGGGTAAAGGAACATGAACCTGAACTTTTTAAAAAAACTGCTGTGTTTTTGCTTCCGAAAGACTACGTGCGATTCCGTATGACCGGTGTCATTCACACCGAATACTCCGATGCAGCAGGAACTTTACTTTTACATATTACTCGCAAGGAGTGGAGCAATGATATTTGCAATCAAATTGGTATTTCTGCAGATATTTGTCCTCCGCTTGTTGAATCTCATGATTGTGTAGGATCGCTGCTTCCGCACGTTGCCGCGAAGACCGGGCTATTAGAAAAAACAAAAGTGTACGCTGGGGGAGCAGATAATGCTTGCGGCGCTATTGGAGCAGGTATCCTTTCTTCCGGAAAAACTTTATGCAGTATTGGGACCTCAGGGGTCATACTTTCCTACGAAGAAGAAAAAGAAAGAGACTTTAAAGGGAAAGTCCACTTTTTTAATCATGGAAAAAAGGATTCTTTTTATACGATGGGCGTCACGCTCGCTGCAGGCTACAGCTTGGACTGGTTTAAAAGAACGTTTGCACCAAACGAATCGTTTGAGCAATTATTGCAGGGGGTGGAAGCTATTCCGATAGGAGCCAATGGACTGCTATACACTCCTTATTTGGTTGGTGAAAGAACGCCGCATGCTGATTCTTCTATTCGGGGAAGCTTGATCGGAATGGATGGAGCTCACAATAGAAAGCACTTTTTGAGGGCAATAATGGAAGGTATCACATTCTCTTTACATGAATCAATTGAGCTATTCCGCGAAGCGGGAAAATCAGTTCATACTGTTGTTTCTATCGGTGGAGGAGCTAAAAATGATACGTGGCTGCAAATGCAAGCTGATATTTTCAATGCGAGGGTGATTAAGTTAGAAAATGAACAAGGGCCAGCTATGGGGGCTGCAATGCTGGCTGCCTTTGGGAGCGGTTGGTTTGAATCCCTTGAAGAATGTGCAGAGCAGTTCATTCGTGAGGCTGCTGCATTTTATCCAAAGGCGCAAAATGTTCAAAAATATAAAACACTATTTGATTTGTATAAGAACATTTACACTCACACAAAGGATCTCAATACAGCTTTGAAGAGCTTTCGAAAAAACTAATGATGTTATTGTCCGGAGATCAACCGAAGAACAATTAATGATTAATCATCAAAGGCCTTTGATGTCATTTCTAATCACAAAACACTAAGCTATTACAATAGTAACTAAACTCATTGCAGGAACAATAATATAACTACCATGGCTGCCTTCTATTAAAAGATGGTGAGAATAAGGTATCGCAACCTTTAAACAGTATTGGAGTGTCCAGCAGACAAAACGAACGAGCGGAACTGTATTCTGTCAGCGAACACTTCAAGAAGTGAGAAAGCTTAGGAATGCCAATGGGTAAGATGTATGAAACCGCGCTAACGACGGTAGAGGGATCTCTTGATTTATGATGAAATAGGAAGGATGTTTACACACAAATAACCCCCTCACATTGACGTGAAGGGGTGTTTTTTATTGTTACTATACAGTGGAAATTTTACAGGCTAGTTGCATGATTTTAGCTTGATAAGCAGAATGGAAACTAGACACGCCATCATCTCTTTCTAATTCTTTGGAAACTGCATTCTGCTAGGTTTGCTGCTTTTTTTAACAAACAGTGTTTTTCTATTTCACACAGCCATTAAATCCTCTGTTCGTCACATAACCGCTCTTACTCCAAATTGACAGTTTATCTGACTTTGCTTCTTGCTCATCTAGTCTGAATTGGTCTATGTATTTTGTGTTAGGCTCATATACATATGCTACTCTGGCCAATCCCTCTTTCAATAATGTCTCTTGAACAGATTTGCCGTCAACATAAACGTATGCTAACAGTCTTCCATACTTATCTCTGCGATCGCCTTTATCAAATTCCAGCTGTAGCTTACCGCTATTGACCAATTCTTTATTTCGTTTCGACGCATCCTCACCGTATGGTTGAACACAAGAATTTGGTTTCTTCGTCTCAGGTGTATCAACGAGCAAGTAGCGAACTGTGTCTTTCTTTCCGTTGTAAATAACCTTAATCGTATCTCCATCTATTGCTCTATCTAATGTAACATTGACCAATTTCTTCTGATTTTTTGAATGAGGCGTGCCGGCCTTTTGTTCTGTCTGATTATATTTATTAGATTGAGTATCTTGAGAGACTTGCTCCGTCCCATTAGAATCTGAATGGTTTTTGGCTGCGTGATTTGATCCGCAAGCTGCCAAAGTAATACTTAAAACGATTGCGATCATACTGATCAAAATCTTCTTCATATTGATTCCCTCTTTATCATTTTCTCTTTTTGCGATTAAACATCATCATTATAACGATATGGACATTTTTTGTGAATGGAAAACTTCAAGGGAACTTATAACACTCCAAATTGCCAATAGTTAACTTCACAACGAGGTGATCAAAACATCACCATCACATAGCGGAAATAAATAATCCTGAAAATAATATTGACTGAAAATGCTTTTGGAATTATGATAATATGAGAAATGACAATAATATGACAAAAACATTACTACAACATAACAACTAATAGCTTATGTTTATTCTATTGGCTAAAAATGTAAACGGTTACAAATCCAGAGGCGAAAATCTAAGATAGAGATGACGTTAGTTTTGACTCAATATCCACACTGAAAGAGCTTATTAAGTATTCTTAATAAAGGCAGGGGAAATGGATATGAATGAACATCGAAATCGAAGGTTGAAATTAATAATGATTTCAGCAACTTTTGGAGGGCTTCTCTTTGGATATGACACCGGAGTTATAAATGGAGCTTTACCTTTTATGGCAAGGCCAGATCAGCTTGATTTAACACCGGTTACAGAAGGGCTTGTTACGAGTATTCTTTTATTAGGTGCCGCGTTTGGAGCGTTGTTATGCGGAAGATTGGCTGATCGATATGGCCGACGTAAAATGATCCTTAATCTTTCCTTTTTATTTTTCCTGGCATCACTGGGAACAGCGTTAGCACCTAATGTTTTACTCATGGCGGCCTTTCGTTTTTTACTGGGGCTGGCTGTTGGAGGAGCCTCGGCGATGGTGCCGGCCTTTTTAGCAGAAATGGCACCGCATGAAAAGAGAGGGCGTATGGTAACCCAAAATGAACTAATGATTGTTGGCGGGCAATTTTTAGCATATGTTTTTAATGCGATCCTCGGTGTAACAATGGCAAATACGGGACATGTTTGGAGATACATGCTTGTCATTTGTGCTGTACCGGCTATCATGTTATTTGCCAGTATGCTTAAGGTACCAGAAAGCCCCCGATGGCTAATCTCCAAAGGCAAAAACAGTGAGGCGCTGCGAGTTCTTAAACAAATTCGAGAAGATAAACGTGCAGAAGCTGAATGTAGAGAAATTCAAGAAGCGGTAGAAAAAGATACAGCACTAGAAAAGGCATCACTCAAGGACTTTTCTACACCATGGCTGCGCCGTCTTTTATGGATTGGAATCGGTGTTGCCATAGTGAATCAAATTACAGGTGTGAACTCGATTATGTATTATGGCACACAAATCCTTAAAGAATCTGGTTTTGGTACAAAAGCGGCTTTAATCGCTAATATTGGAAATGGGCTGATATCAGTTATTGCAGTTATATTTGGGATTTGGCTGGTCGGAAAAGTGAGACGGCGTCCAATATTATTGATTGGTTTGGCGGGGACGACTACAGCGCTCCTATTGATTGCGATTTTCTCAATTGTGCTTGATGGATCTATGGCACTTCCTTATGTAGTGCTTTCTTTGACCGTTTTATTTCTTGCCTTTATGCAAGGGTGTGTAGGACCTGTGACTTGGCTTGTCATAGCGGAAATCTTCCCTCAAAGGTTAAGAGGACTTGGTTCTGGGATAAGTGTTTTTTTCCTTTGGATATTAAACTTTGTGATCGGTTTTGCTTTCCCGATCTTGCTTAGCTCTGTAGGTTTGTCTTTTACATTCTTTATATTTGTGGCTTTAGGTGTATTGGCAATCGGTTTTGTATACAAATTCATGCCGGAAACAAAAGGGCGTACACTTGAAGAATTAGAAGAGCATTTTCGTTCTCGACACGATCATAATACTCCTGAACAATCAGTTATTGAGGTATAAATATGTTGAAAATCTCTCTTCTTATAGGAGGGATTTTTTTGTTTCAGAAAAAACAAAATCCCTCTGGTAGAGGGATTTTGATTCAGCATTTTAAGATGTTCTACACGTATAATACTGGAGTTGATACTTTAAAAATCTCGCCATCTCTTATATAAAAACGAGGGATGCGGCGGCTTAATGTAGACACGACTTCATAGTTAATCGTATTGAGCATTTCAGCCACTTCATCAACGGAAATCTCGGCTCCTTTTTGCTTACCGTAAATCACGACTTCTTCTCCTTGTTTACCTTCACCGTTTTCTCCTAAACTGACCATGATCATATCCATTGTTACTCTTCCCGCCACTGGCACTCTTTTTCCGCGATGAAGAACAAACCCGCGATTGGAAAGGGCACGAGAATAGCCGTCAGCATAGCCAATCGGGAGTGTAGCAATTACTTCATTAGGTTCTGCGACGTATGTAGCACCATAGCTAACGGTTCGGGGTTCTGTCCGCATGGTTTTCACATAAGCGATGCGTGCCTTTAAACTTAACGCAGGTTCAAGCTTAACGAGATTTAGTTGTTTAATATAGGCTGAAGGATATAAACCATATAAGCCGATACCTAAACGGATCATATCAGCGCTAAATTCCGGAAATGCGATAGCTGCAGCCGTGTTGCACATATGCACGGTGGGCAGCTCAATCCCCTGTTTTTTTAAAAAGCTGAGAAAACTGATGAATTTTTCGTGCTGCAGCTTTGTGAGTGTTGTGTCCGGTTCATCAGCTGTCGAAAAATGTGTGAAAATCCCTGTCCATCTGAGGAATTTACTTGCCTTTAAGGCTTTCACTACTTCTAAAAGTTCTTCCTTTGTGCGTACACCTAATCGTCCCATGCCGGTATCCACGTTAATATGAATGGCCAGCCGGTTAGCACTCGCTTCTTTTTCCAATATCTCGTTTGCTTCTTTCATCCAATCAACCTGGAATGCTGATAATGTTATATTCCAAGCTGCTGACTTCTTTACACAACTAAGGGATGTAAAACCAAGCACAAGGATAGGTGCTGTAATCCCAGCTTTTCGTAAAACGATTCCTTCCTCCACACTGGCAACAGCGAGCTCACTCGCCCCGTGTTCCAGTGCATGGCGTGCCACTTCTATAGACCCGTGACCATAACCGTTCGCTTTTACGACAGCCATAATTTTGCTCTTATGTGGAATATGACGGCGGATCGCTCGCAAATTCTTTTTAACGGCATCAAGATTGACTTCGATCCAAACTTCTCGGCAAAGCTTTATCATCAACGCTTCCTTCCTTCTTATGGATTATAAATACCACCTATTTCCGCAAGTAAATGTTAATTGTTGGATGATTCGATCTTATTTTATTCAACTTTATTTGAAATCATTCAACAGCAAATCCATGTGATACGAGAAGGTGCCTATCAATGTTCGAATAATAGCAAGTACGGGATACATGAGGCTTGTAAGTGGGGTGTTAATGGGTACGGCGACCGAGGATTACAAAAATGATTATTTGTTTTGGGACATTTTTTTCTAAGGGTAGATGATAACGAGAAATCTAATCAGGAAATACTTACCGTTCATCAATACAAAGGATACAGGTTAGAATTAGTGATGTTTGATGTTTGATGTTTGCAGTATAGAAGCACAGAAAAAGCAAGGAAGTAACAGCAATCTTCCTTGCTCCATTGGATTCCTATTAGAGAGCACGCACTTTTGCAAAAGCTTTTATCTTAGCTCCATCATCATTTTGACAGCGAATATAATATGTTCCGGTTTTATAGTGTGATACGTCAAGAGTTAGAGTTACACTTTTGCCAGGTTTAACTGTATAGCCGGAAGCGATTGTTCCACCATCTGGTTTTACAATTTTGAATTCAAATGGATTGCTTCCTGTATTCTCAACAAAAACTCTGATTTCGCCATCTTCACTTCCATAATAATCAAAATAAAATTTTCCGTCACCTCTAAACGTTTCTTCCTCTTCCAGTATAATATCGGATTGTGCGGCTGCAAACGCAGAGGCTTTTTTAGGTGTGTGGTCAATTGATGCAGCTGAAGCATAAGTAGAGCTTAATCCTGTAATTGAACTAACTAAAATCGAACCTACCACAATTTTCTTAAACACTTTTCTTCATCTCCTATATAAGAAATAAATTACAAATTTATACATTCGGTAAAGAGTTGGAAAGACCTTTGGGAAATCCTATAATTCACAAGAAATACAAAAAGGGTATGTTTATTTCTGGTGAATATTTATGACGGAGTAAACATGTCATAACATGAGGATGATTAAAGCGTAATCAAGTACGGTCTGAGACAAGCAGGACACTACATATGAAGGCACTGACTGGCTAACTTTTCTCCACAAAGACAAGAGAACAAGAGGGCGTCTATTGTTTGAACATTGGAAGAACCTTTTAAATGAGAAGGGCTGAGGAAATTCTGTAAAAGATAATCGGTTGAAAAGGCAGTCGGTTCCTTGTTCCATAAACCTAACATCAGAGTATATAATTAAACTCGTATTCACAAAAATCGTTTAAGTAAGGGGTATACATGAATAGGGGAGTTAGTTTTCAAATACCGAATGAATATGGAAATTTTCTATGGAGAATACTGCAGCCGGTAGAAATAGCTAATTATAGGTGGCAAACGAGTGGGGAATCTTATTTTGTTGTAGAAGGAGAGCTCGATGATGAGGAACTTTTTCATGACTACGCAATTGTTGAAGGGGCAGTTTTTGAGCAACAATTAAAAACGAATCAGTACTATACCATTTTCGTTGAACTGAAAGCATTTCCATATGGAAAAATGGTTAATCAAGTCAATACATATGAAGAGTTTGCTGACAGTGATTGCGAACTTGTCCTGTTGATAGCAGATAATAGCTACGTTTCGATTTACTGTAAAAACAAAAATATCATTGAAAAACTGTACTTCAATGCTTTACAGAATGATTTTGAAGACGTTGAATTTATAACTGATGAAAATGACACAAGAACAAGCCTTACTGTATGATAGTCAATAAAAATTAAAGGAGCTAGTACATGACAATGCAAATTAAAATCAAGTATCTAGATGAAACACAAACAAGAATCAGCAAAATTGAGCAGGGAGACTGGATTGATCTTCGGGCAGCTGAAGATGTAACTATCAAAAAAGATGAATTTCAGCTTGTCCCATTAGGTGTTGCAATGGAACTGCCTGAAGGTTACGAAGCACATGTCGTCCCTCGTTCAAGTACATATAAGAACTTTGGCGTTATTCAAACAAATTCAATGGGTGTTATCGATGAGTCATATAAGGGAGACAACGATTTCTGGTTCTTTCCTGCTTATGCATTGCGTGATACTAAAATTAAGAAGGGTGATCGTATCTGCCAGTTTAGAATCATGAAGAAAATGCCGGCGGTTGAATTGGTTGAAGTCGAGCATTTGGGAAACGAGGATAGAGGAGGACTCGGTTCAACAGGTACGAAGTAAACAAAATAAATCCTTGGCTGTCTTCATGCTGTGTGATTGATCAATGGAGGTTTCAGCCAAGGTACATATAAATATTATGTATAAAATGAATATTTTAATACGAAGGATTTAATTAAAAACAAATTTTAAAAAGGGAAGTTTTGAAAAAGTGAAATAGTAATAACTAAAGTCGATAAAGAACCTAAAGATGTCAAAGAAACAATTTTTCTGGTGCTTTGCTTTTTTGAAGGTTTACTTAGCTCGTGGATAACCGCCCCCCATAAAAGCATGGATGCTAAAATTATAATACTTATATACATATAGATGCTCCTTTTATTATATTTACAGTTTTTACATTTTTATCGTTTTTACATTTTTATCGTTTTTACCACATTTAGGAATGAGTTGTCGATGAAACAAGCATCTCTATAAAGAAATACTTTTATCTAAATTTTTATAAGTAGGGGAAGGCAACTAAAAACTAGTAATGCCACTAATAATAAGCCAAGTTAAATGACATGTGTTCATTAATAATTGAATTTACAGCAGCCATGAGCACAAAAAAATCTGAGTATCGTCGATAAATATCATAAAAAAGCCCCCGGTATGTCGCCAGGGAATAAATAGACGTTTAAGAGATTTAGTGATGTTTTTTATATGATTCGACAAAATCATAATAATGATCATCGTCATCATAATACTTTTTTTCGTAATGATAATCGTGATCATCGTAATACTTTTTATCATGGTCATCATACTTTTTGTCGTAATCATAATGTTTTTTATCATGATCATAATACTTCTTGTCGCAATCATAATGCTTCTTATCATTGTCGTAATACTTTTTGTAATATGTTTTTTTCCAAGTGTAATACTCTTCTTTATATTTTTTATAATAACCCAATTAAATTCCTCCTTTATGTTATTCGAATTTAATTTATGAAGTTTAAATGATATGGTATGGTCAAATGAAATAAGAATAGTAAAAAGAGGCTGTTTAAAACACTTTCTGAAAAACAAAACGGATAGCTGTTTATGAAAATAAGAGCGAGAGAGAGCACTCAATCACTGTAAAATAATAGTAAAGTGTATAGAGAGATTAGTATACGTAAAAAGGGACTTTCTCATTGAAGAATATTTGAACGTTATGGTTAAGATTCAAGAGCTCTATGATGTGATTTTTAACACTGCTTTTGAAGGATTTAGAGTTAGACATCAAAAACAAACAGCAAAACCGGTTAGAAACAGATCGTATAAGGAATGAACCGTTGCCAAATATCATAAAAAAGTTGTTAATGATCAAATGAATGAAATTAGAGAGAATTTATTTTAAAGAAAGCCCAATTGCACATGGACAAATGACAATTGATATTGAGGTAAAATACAATGCATTAAATCAGAAAAAGCTATTGGAGGATTTAATGTGTTTAGACAATTTCCAATTTGGTATACACAAACACCTGACTATTTGAATTTTTATGTACCGCAATATCAAACCATTTCGTATAATCCTCAACAATGTTATCAACGGTGTATGTACCAAACTGGCGGTAACTATGAGCTATGTGACAGACTATGTTATGGAGAAATACAGGTGTAAAAGAGGGGGGATCAACTCCTCTTTAAACACACAGTGAGTGGAATAAGATCCTCACTTTATCTGCAAGTGCTTAGTATTTGCGATAATATTGCATTCGTAATAAATTATGCTTAGCAACTGAAAATGAAAGAAGGATATGAATAGTCATGACGCAATTCGATAAACAATACAATTCAATTATAAAGGATATTATCAATAATGGAATCTCAGACGAAGAGTTTGATGTAAGAACCAAGTGGGACTCAGATGGAACACCGGCACATACTCTAAGTGTAATCAGTAAGCAAATGAGATTCGACAACTCAGAGGTTCCGATTTTAACGACAAAAAAGGTTGCCTGGAAAACAGCAATTAAAGAGTTGCTCTGGATTTGGCAGCTGAAATCTAATGATGTTAATGATTTAAACAAGATGAGCGTACATATTTGGGATCAATGGAAACAAGAAGACGGCACCATCGGACATGCATATGGATTTCAGTTGGGGAAGAAAAACAGAAGTCTAAATGGAGAAAAAGTGGATCAGGTAGACTATCTTCTTCATCAATTGAAGAACAATCCATCTTCACGCAGACACATTACAATGCTGTGGAATCCTGATGAATTAGACGCAATGGCCTTAACGCCATGTGTATACGAGACACAATGGTACGTTAAACATGGGAAACTCCACCTTGAGGTAAGAGCACGGAGCAATGATATGGCATTGGGAAATCCATTCAATGTATTCCAGTATAATGTGTTGCAGCGCATGATTGCTCAAGTGACTGGTTATGAGCTTGGTGAATATATCTTTAACATTGGGGATTGCCATGTGTACACACGTCATATAGACAATTTGAAAATCCAAATGGAAAGAGAACAGTTTGAAGCACCTGAACTATGGATCAATCCTGAAGTGAAAGATTTTTATGACTTTACCATTGATGATTTCAAGTTAATCAACTATAAACATGGGGACAAGCTTTTATTTGAGGTAGCGGTTTAATGCTGCCTTTTTATTGTTGCAGTAAATAGATAGCAGGTATCCTAATTTCATTAAGCAATCTGGAAGATGAATAAAAATTGAAGGACAAACACGTATAATACATAAAAAAGATTAACTCTACAGTTAATCTTTTTTATTCAGAAGAAAATATCCTAACTTTGAAACTAAATACAAAGTAAAAGCAATCATTACAGTTCTAGATATTACAATTCCATGAATAGCTAGATCATATCCAGCAGGTATCAACGCATTTGTATTACACATAAAATATATAGATATTAGAAGTGCTACAATAACTAAAATCATTCCAAAAAGACTTGTTTTTTCATATTTCATACCAATTTCCACCCTTATTAAAGTTAGGTTTAAACAAAAGAGCTGAAGAAACGAACTATGACCAGTATGCTCCAAGGAAAACCGCCAGACAATGCTGGCGGCTTTTTGCTGCTTCGTTTATTTATTAACAGAGATCGTAACGTTATTTCCTGCAACTGAAACCTTTGCGAAATCCTGTGTATCTACCACAGGAGTGACGGCTTTATTGTCGATTGTGATGTTGTTAAAAGATGTCGAAAAGGTTGCTTTGATCGCATCACGCTGGCTTTCATACGAAACAGCCGCGGTAGCAAGGGTTTTCCATTTTGAAATCGTGCCGATGTTGGTTCCTTGAATTTCTGTGATAATCCGTCCAGTATAGCCGTCATTGTTCGTTCCCCAAAGGGTCATGCGCGTATTGCCGCTTAAATTTTTATAGATTGTCATTTGGACTGTGCTTCCAGGGCGGAAGCCTTTATTGTATGTGAATTTGTCTTTTCCTTCGATGTACGTTTCTTCATTTTTGGACCCAACCTTCATGAGGGGCTTCCAGACGTTGTATTGTTTGCTGTACTGAAGCCCGATATCGGCTTCAGTTCCGCTTGTTGCCCTAAAGCCAGAATAAATATAGGGAGTAGAGACCGAGTCGTTGTTTTTGACAGTTTCAGGAAGCGTGATTTTAGCTGTAAAAACGGCGCCCGTACTGTTCAGGTAGACACGGCCGCCGATTCCGTTAGGCAGCTGGGATGCTGCTTTTGCGACTTGAGCGTCTGCCGCGGGTAAGCCTGGTATACCTGATGAAAGGGTTCCGAAAAGAACTGCTGTTCCTACTGCACCTGCAATCAATACTTTTTTCACCAAAATTCCCCCTTTTGATAGTGGTTTCGCCATTTATTATACCTTATTTTGGAACTGGATTGATGTATATAAATCGACAAAATATTTCATTTTGAATGGGACGAGCAGCTTCTCCAATCTGAAAGCTATGTAACTTTATCAGAGGAAAGAACGAGATCACAATCGTTTTAACCGATTTGAAATTTTCCTCAAAATAAAAGTACAAATGCTTAAAGAAACGATCATTAAAAGAATGCCCGCTATCGTTTCCCAGCCTGTAAAAAAGAGGTGACGTTTCATCAATGTCTGTCCTTGTAAAATGATAAAAGCACAGATACCGACTAAGAAAAGAAAACAAATACTTAGGATTGCTAACGCTTTACGTGAGTATGTTTTCATTTCATCTTTAAGATACAGCAATACGAAAACAAAGCAGATAACATTGGCTATTGTTCTTATCACCTCAAACCTTTTCATGACAACTGATATAAAAAGACAAAGTAAAATGAGATAAAATACGATGTTTCTATACAAAAAACCTCTCCTTTTATGTATGATCTCTCAAAGAGTTTATAAAAGTTTCTTTGTAACTGCAATAAACTGAATGCGCTCATTTATGAACTAACTAAACTATGTACTAAATATTCATTATTTTTTTTTAGATTCAGTCACCAAGGTTTTCATAGAAAGGGAAGCTTCAGAAATATACATATAGTGCATAAACAAAAAAGACCCGGCAATAGCCGGGGAAAGTAAAAACGAGGAGATGTGAATGGCGTTTAGTAGTGTTTTTTATGCTTTTTATACTCTACAACATAATCATAGTCTTTTTTATCATGATCATAATATTTTTTATCATAGTCATCATATTTTTTGTCGTAATCACAGTCATAATATTTTTTATCATATTCGTAATACTTCTTATAATACGTTTTTTTGACCGTATAATACTCTTCTTTGTATTTTTTGTAATAACCCATATATACTCCTCCTTTATTTTTACTACGCTTTATTATACGGCGAGTAGATTTTGCGGCTTGGACAGTTAAAATCATAGAATGAAAAAAGGGCTGTCCAAATGATAAAAAAAAGGCAGATGACACAGAAACAAATCAAAATAAAGAGCCGATTTTTCATCGGCCCAAACGATTTATCCTATATTTGTTTGTCTTCTTTGTTTTCTGAGTCACTTTTTCTGATATCCTGAGTCAGTCCGCTTGTTGCTTGTTTAAATTCTGATAAGGCTTTTCCTGCTGCACGGCCAAGCGCCGGCAGTTTATCAGGTCCAAATACTAAAAAACCTACAAACAAAATAACGAGTATTTTTGTGAAGCTTAATTCCATATCCTTTTCCCCCTGATTGAAGTACAACCTTTTAAACAAATTATAAGAGATAGCAGTACAAATGGGAATGTATTTATTTTTAACATTTTAAAACCAGCACAAAGACGGATTCATAAAACGGCTGCTGCTGAATATAATGTCCAATGCCACCTGCCTAAGAAGCAGGGAGGCAGGCTGGATCAATTATGTAGCTCTGCCGGAAATGATACAAACGTATCTGCGGCTATCATTGAAATAGAGGAGTGGTGTAGCTGATGAGATTCACTAAGGTAGTTGGATTTTTGTCTGTTTTAGGGTTGGCTGCGGTTTTTCCATTAACGGCACAAGCAGAAAAAGCCGGAACTGCGGGGGCTGGAGAGTGGGATAAGTTGGGGACTTACACATATACTTACTCAAGTCCGACGGTATACTCGACCGGAGGAGATTTTAGAGTGTGCCTTTCAGGAAGCACTCCTTTTTCTGTTTCACTGCACTTATATGAGGATGATCCCGGTGACAATCCTGATGATTATGTAGGGGCAAACTATTTTTCACCCGGAGAATGCCACACCTTTGGCAGTATTGGAAAATTTGTAGATGGGAGCAATAACAAGGCCGAGTTCTTTGTTACCGATTACTCTGGTAAATCTAAAACTGTTACGTTTTATGATTGATGGACTCAAATTGTGAAGTATAACCCTTGGGAAAGAACAAAAAAGAGAGATACCTCTCTCTTTTTTATTCTTCGACAGCCTTACGAAGCCGTTCATTTACAATGCCAGTCCAGCCGCCATCCATCTTACCGCGAACGACGGAGCTTTTCTCGTTTGCTTTGCCGATCACTTCATTCGGCTCTTTCCAGCCGCTGTGAATAAGGGTAAACCCTGTCTTTTCCCCCAAGTCTTCTAATTGAAAGGTAACGACCCATCCTTCTATATCCCATTTAAAAGAAAGTTCAGTTGGAGCTTGAACAGCCAAAACTTTACAAGGGGACGGCCCAAACGGCGATTGTAAGTGAAATTCTTGTCCTTCTTTGAGCTGAAAGTCATTGGGCATAAACCACTTGGCAATGCCTTCTGAAGTAGAGACTGTCTCCCAGACTTTCTGAATGGGAGCCTCCAGGGTAATGCTTTTTGTAATATCCGGTAATGCATTTTCGTTGTTTTGAGCCATTTCGTTTACCTCTTGACATATGATGTTTTTTTCAATTCAATCATATAATAACTAATAAGATCATGTCCATAGCGTGCATTATTTATGCTAGAGCTGCTGGTGAACAGCGTGTCAGTCGCCAGTCTGATCTGTGAATGGGAGAATTCTGCATGCACGAAAAAGAGAGAGAGGTGTATGTTGTCATTTCGTTCATTCTTGTTTGCTCAGCCGCAACTGCTATGTTTGAACCGGAATTCCTGTTCAGCCAATTTATTTTGCGATTTTTGTTTTAATAGTAAATGTGCCATTTTCTAAAACAGGAGGTTTTTTATGCTTGGAAAAATCAAAGCAGCCATTGATAACAGTCCAGGAAAGCCGGCCAGAATTATAGTTAGTGAAAAAGTGTTTCAGCAATTAGAGGAAGAAATGCGCTTTGTTTACGTATCCAAACCGAAAACGATAATGGGGATTCCTGTGGAAGTTTCAGATCAGGCAGAAAGCTTCAAGCTGGAATTTTAGTTTATCCCAGACTGCTAAAAGGCTCATTTTGTGTTTAATAATGCAAAATGGTCAGGTTGATTTCTTTGGAAAGCATGATGAAATGTTCATCATGCTTTTTTTATTGAGAAAAAAGACGAACATAAAAAATAGGTATACGGGAAAAATAATCCTATTAGAGAGAGGGGAACTGACAGATGGATAACATGATATCAACACTTACTGACTGGAATGTGTGGTTTCAAGCGTTAGTAGTATTTCTCGTTCCATATGCAATCTATAAAGTGTTTACTTGGATTCATGTATAAGAAGGTGCAATGATGAGGTGGCGGAGCAATCAGTACAAAACACAGAAGCAGCATAAATCAGATCATTCAACAGCTGAAAAGGATCAGGATGTGTTAACCGGTAACATCGGATACGATTTAGAACATGTAAAAAGAAAAATAGGACATAACGGGGACGTTCATTTCCGTAAGCTTGTAATCACTCATTTACATGTGAAAGCGGCATTGATCTTTGTTGAAGGACTGTCTGATCAGGACTTGATTAATAAAGGACTATCAGTGTTAGTCATGAATCAACCTAATCAGGTAAGCGATGAAATTTCTCAATCCGGCAAAGGTATTTTAACTTCGAAACAGATAAAAAATCAAATCATATCAATCGGTGATGTCATAGAATCAGAGAAAATCAGTGATATCGTGTTGAATGTTTTCATGGGTTCGACAGCGCTTCTCATCGATGGAATACCGCAGGCCTTTCTTCTGGGAACTGTAAAAAAACAAAATCGAAGTATCGAGGAGCCGCTTTCAGAAGCGCTTGTCAGAGGGCCGCGCACAGGCTTTACAGAAGAGTTGAGTACGAATACAGCTCTTTTGAGACAGCAAGGAAAAAATGATCAATTAACATTGCAGAGATTTGAAGTAGGAACACGATTAAAAAAGGATTTAATTATCGCTTATATGAATGACATTGCAGATCCAAAAGTAGTCGAGGAAGTAAGAAAAAGAGTGAGAGGGATTGAGATCGATCATTTGCCGGAGTCAGGCTACGTTGAACAGTTAATTGAGGATAATTATTTGAGCCCGTTCCCGCAAGTACAGAGTACAGAACGTCCTGATCGCGTCATAAGCGGATTAATGGAAGGAAGAGTAGCCATTCTGCTTGACGGCACTCCGTTTGCTTTGATTGTTCCAGTCACTTTCAGCATGATGCTTCAATCGCCTGAAGATTATTATGAACGGTGGTTCCCGAGCTCGCTCATCAGATTGCTGAGGTTCATCGCAGCAATGATAACGTTATTTGCACCCGCTTTATATATATCATTTATTTCTTTTCATCCTGGGTTAATTCCGACCAAGCTGGCGATTTCAATTTCCGGGACGCGCCAGGGTGTTCCGTTCCCATCCCTCATTGAAGCCTTATTTATGGAAGTCGCGATCGAAATTTTAAGAGAAGCGGGGCTTCGTCTGCCAAAACCGATTGGACCCGCAATTGGCATAGTTGGCGGATTAATCATCGGGGAAGCAGCTGTGCAGGCGGGGATTGTCAGTCCAATCATGGTCATTGTTGTTGCGCTCACAGCAATTTCTTCATTTGCCATCCCGCATTATAGCACAGGTATAGCACTTCGGATGCTTCGGTTTGGCGCGATGTTTTGTGCGGCGGTGTTTGGATTGTTTGGAGTCATTATGTATTATCTGCTGCTAAGCAGCCATGTCGTAAAGCTAAAGAGCTTTGGTGTGCCATACGCAAGTCCGGCAGTGCCCTATCACTTAAAAGATTGGAAAGACTTTGTTATCAGAATGCCTCTTTTAGTCATGAAGCGCCGGCCTAAAATGATGAATACAGATAATACAAAACGGGTGAAGTGATGAACTCGACAGGATGGTGATAAAGTCTCATGTTCAGTCCAACCAGTAAAATCACAACCGCTCAGGCAACGATTATCATCATTAATTATATGCTTGCTGCCGGAGTTCTTACGCTCCCTCGGACAGTAACAGAACAAACACAATCTCCTGATGGATGGATTTCAATTTTATTAGGCGGGGTCCTAGCGGTAATAGCCGGGATGATTATAGTTAAATTAAGCCAGCAGTATCCTAAGGAGACCTTTTATGAATACTCCCGACATATTGTAGGAAAATGGCTCGGGCATCTGATCAGTATTGTTTTTATTGCTTATTTTCTGGCACTCGGTGCATTTGAAGTCAGAGTCATGTCCGAAATCGTGGATTTTTTTCTCCTCGAAGGGACACCGTCTTGGGCCATCATTATGACAGTTCTTTGGATTGGGCTTTATTCAATTACACAAGGCCTAGATCCGATTGCACGGCTTTTTGAAATGATTTTTCCGATTACGGTCATCATCTTTTTAACGATAGCCCTCATGAGTTTAGGCATATTTGAAATCAACAATTTGCGCCCTGTATTAGGAGATGGAATCATGCCGGTTCTCAGAGGAGTAAAGACAACGAACCTTTCATTTACATGTTCAGAAATTATGCTCATTTTAGTAGCATTTATGAAAAAGCCGAAAAATGCTCTGAAAGCGGTTGTGATTGGGACAGGCGTTGTGACCAGTTTTTATATGATTACGCTGATTATGGTCATCGGTGCACTATCAGTTGAGGGAGTTGTGACGAGAACATGGCCGGGGCTTGATCTGATGAGAAGTTTTGAAATACCTGGTTTAATATTTGAACGGTTTGAATCATTTCTGCTTGTGATTTGGATTATGCAGCTTTTTGCCACGTTTATTATCACTTTTTATGCAGCTTCCCTGGGAGTCTCACAGGTTTTTAAAAAGAAACCCCTTTCATGTATGTTTGGGCTGCTTCCTGTTATTTATATCCTCTCTTGCATGCCGAAAAATGAAAATGACGTCTTTATATTGGGCGATACGGTCAGTCATATCGCTTTGTATATATTTGGCGCTTTGCCGATTTTGCTGTTAGTCATTTCGAAATGGAGGAAAAGAGGTGAAAAGTAAACTAAAACGTCAAGTGCCTGCTATGGTCATAGTATGTCTGGTGATGGTTTGCGTAACAGGATGCTGGAGCAGCCGGGAAATAGAAGATCTGGGTCTCACATTCGCTATCGCAATTGATAAAGGAAAAGAAACGAACACTGAAAAAGAGTTAAAAGAAGAGGGCGGGAGCTATCCGAAAAAAGACAACATTACGCTGACCTATCAATTTGTTAATGAAAAAGCGGCAGGCGCGGGCACTGGCGGGGGAGGCGGTAGCGGACAAGGAGTGCAAAAAGCGTATATTAATATAAGTGAAACAGGGGATTCATTACAGCAGATCGGAAGTGAGGTTGCACTAAGACGGGACCGAGAAGTGTTTAGCCCGCATTTAAAAGTTGTTGTCATGAGTGAAGATGTGCTGCACACATTTCCTATCGACGAAATGCTGGATCAATTTTTTCGTGATAATGAAATCAGGCTAAGCTGTCTTGTTTTATCTGCTAAAGGGGAAGCAAAAGAAGCTCTCCAGCTGAAAGAGAACGGAGAAATTCCGGCTTTTCGACTGATTGGATTAGGTGAAAATGAACATAAGGTTTCCAAAATTCTTCCCCCTGTGACACTCGCGAAACTAATTGGAAAACTGCATTCTGGCAGCAGCTTTTTACTGCAAAATGTGGTTGCGGCGAATGGAGCGGTCAAGTATTCCGGAGCAGCTGTAATCAACGGAAAATCGAAAAAAATGATAGGCACTTTAAATGAATATGAAACTGAGGGGATTACATGGATTAGAGGAGAAGGGAAAGGCGGAGTTGTCAAAAGTCATGATAAAAAGAGCCAACAGACGTTAGCGTACGATATCAATAAAATCAAAAGCAAAATTCAGCCAATCGTAAAAGGGAAAGATATTTCATTCCATGTCGATATTGAATCAGAAGGCGATTTGGTTGAAAACTGGAACACAAAAGAGGCGTTGGACACCCAGTTTATAGATCGTCTCGAAACGACTATTGAAAACGAGGTAAAGATAATAGTTGGTCAGGTATTAAAAAAAATTCAGCATGATTATAAAGCAGATGTTGCGGGTTTTGATGAATCTTTTAGACTTACATATCCTCACTTATGGAAAAGGGTGAAAAATAACTGGGATGACACCTTCAGTAAAGCCGACATCACATACAGTGTGAACGTCACAATTACTCATTTCGGCACGGTTAAAACTCAGTAATGAATCCCAAGGAAGAGAAGGAAACCTCTCTTCTCTTTTTTATGCATTTTTTAGGATAAAGATACATTTTTTGGAGAGATATACACTTTTCAAATCGACCAATATGCTAATATAGGAATTGCTTGAAATAGAAGGGAGAAGGGGCTGTGAGGCAGAAACCGATTTATGTAGAAATCGAAATGAAATCTGATCTGGATACACTCTGGAAATATACACAAAACCCATCACTGCATAAGGAATGGGATCTCCGGTTTTCAAATATTACGTATTTGAATAGTCAGCCATGCGAAAAACAGAAGTTTCTTTACGAAACAAGGGTAGGCTTTGGATTAAAGGTGTCAGGTACAGGAGAAACCGTCGGTGTTTTCAACAAATGTTCATCTGAGAGGTCTTCTTCACTGGCTTTTGGCTCTGATCATCCATTATCTCTGATTCGGCATGGAAGCGGCTACTGGAAGTATATACAGAGAGAAAATGGGAAAATGACGTTTTTAACACAGTACCAATACAAAACAGCCTACGGACTGCCGGGAAGATGGATCGATCGTTTATTATTTCGGCCGCTGCTTGGCTGGGCGACTGCCTGGAGCTTTGATGCATTAAGGCTTTGGGTTGAGCAAAATAAACATCCGAAGCGCTTCATTCGATCCTCTATCATCTATGTGTTCATGTGTCTGTTTTTCAGCCTGTTTTGGTTCTATCAAGGCTTTGCAGGTGTTGAGACAAGCATATTGGCAGGAACAGCGGAGATAGGCTTAGCTATTTTGTGGCTGATTCCTTTAAAAAGAAAATGGATCATTCATGGTGTCCAGGCTTGTATCTTTGCGGGGTTTGCTTGTCTAGGTTCCGAAATATTCATGTGGGTTCTGTTGAGTGTGTTTTCCGCAGCAAGCGGCGCTCTTAGCCTGCAGCTCCCCAGTGCCAGGCGCACAAAACGAAAGAGAAAGAAGTGACATTGTGAGTTCGATTTATGAAAAATCAATTATTAACTATCATTTGCTGCATCCCAAGCTGCGGAAACGGTACCAATTAGACGGGTCTCAAACATTCAGCGGGACGGGAACGATGTCAGAAATAAGCGGAGGCTCTTTTCTGGTTAGAATGCTGTTAAAGCTGGGTGTTTTTTTCAGATGCTTCTTTTCAGAAAGAGGCAAAGACATTCCATTTACAATACAAAATAGAACTTGTCTTTTGAAATCGCAACATACAGGAATAGAATGGAATCGTACATTTTTCTTTAAAGGCAAAAAACGTTTCTTTGACGCGATAATGATATATGACGAGAAAGAAAATAGAATACTTGATTTCTTCGGCAAACCTCATCTGCTGCTGTCTGTTTTGACGTTCGAGGCATCTCATGACGGCTCTCTTACGATCACATCGGGAAAGCAATGGCTATTGATATGCGGAAAAAGAATCCCGCTGCCGAAATGGCTGACCGGTACATCCGAAGTTTGCGAAACGTTTGATGAAAAAAAGAATTGTTTCACCATTGAAGTGCATGTGCAAAATACAATTCTTGGCACTCTTTTCTTTTATAAAGGAACGTTTCAGGAGAAAGAGAGAGAATCATGAAACGAAATGGCATAGTCAGTGCGCTTTGTTTTATAGGATTTCTTGCAGCGGAAGCACCGGATATTTCAGTGGCAGAGGCACTCGTTTTGTTATCCATTCTATTTTTCGTGCCGGGAATTTTTCCTTTTGTTTTTCGTCAATCTCCGGTTCGTGCTGCTCAGTTTATGGAATATGGGCTAATCCAGTGCTACCCTGTAGCCGCATTCTTTGCAGTGTTGGCTCTTGTGACGGAGGTTGGAGTTTTCGCACTTATCTGGTGGATGTACACAGTTTTTATTGCATTGTATGCGATCCTCCGCCTTTGGGAAACAAAGATACATAGAATCGAAGAGACATCAGTTTTGTTCGGTCTTATTTATTTGGCGGGAGGAGGATTTTGGTTTTTTGCTTATGCTGCCCATTTGCAGATCATGCAATTTGGCCCTCTCATCATTTTGCTGACTGCTGTCCACTTTCACTATTCTGCTTTTCTGATCCCGATCTTTAACGGCTTACTCGGCAGAACCATTAGAAAACATCGGATGTTGTACAGTTGGATAACATGGGTGATTTTGCTTTCGCCCCTTCTTATCGCACTGGGCATCACATATTCAAAAACACTTGATGTCATTGCGGTTAGCATTTATATGGCGGCGATTTATCTTCATGCATTTTTGGTGTTCACGGCAGTCTTTCGCACCAAGACGGGGACATTTCTTATTCGGCTTTCTTCCGCTGTTTTAATGATAACGATTGCTTTCTCGATGATTTATTCATTTGGTGTATTTCGGCAAGAAGTTACATTGACCATCAATCAGATGATTTGGATTCACGGTTTTGTCAACGCGTTTGGTGTTATCTTGCCCGCTCTCATAGGGTGGAGAATAGAGGATCCGAAGCCTTTTGATGCAGACAGTGTAAAGACATTCAGCCGTATCTACGGAAAAAGAAAGATGGGAGAAGAATTTTTAGCTAACATTCAAGCTGAAAATAACGCTCGGTACAGCGGACTTGTGGATGATATGGGCAGCCTGCGTTCAAAAAATTTTTCACCAGAAAAACTGGCGCCGCTCATTCTTTCGTTTTATGAACAAACCATCGAATATAATATTAAAGCAAAAGTAACATGGAGCACGTGGTTTCGGCCGCTTGCAATTATTTACGAATGGTTCAGCAGAAGAATCGGCCAAATACATCTTTCGACGTACCCTGACTGGTACAGGATGTACAGCAAGATAAAAGGTGTTCATTCTAAAAAAGACGGAAGGGAAAGAGTACGTGCCTGGATTAGAACAAATGAAAAAAACGAAACCATTTTTACCGCTCTTTATTCAGTGTATCGTTCAAATGGAGAAGGGTATATGAATATTTCTTTACCGCTTCCATTCAGCAGCATGACAGGTATTTTAAAACCATATCATCATCAGGAGAAGCTGGTTTTAACAAGCAGGCGGAGAAAAAGCAGAGCGGGGGATGAGGGGATTTATCTGCAAACAAGAGCGGGAACTTGTCCGCTTCCTTTATCTGAAACCTTTCTGATAGAAGCTGTACATGACAACAAATTAACCGCTGTTCATCATATGTGGCTGTTTGGAATAAAATTTCTAACTGTTCATTACAGCATTACACATATTAACCAGCCTATTGAAAGAACCTAACACAAAGAAGAAGCTTCGTCTGCCAGTTGTAATGAGATGAACTGTTTTAAAATTCTGCACCGCATAAAGACAGGAAAGGAAGGGTTTATGGTGTTTTATATCAGTTTATTTCTGATTCTTTGGCTGGCTGCTGGGTTTGCAGTGGGAATGAAACAAGTGTATGTCGATCAGCTGTTTGATAAAGCTGTGATCGAAAGACTGGAAAAAGAAGCGAATGATCATGGACATGCTGACCGGATGATCAAACAGCGCGTCCTTTATATTGCAGCAGTGACAGTAAGCGGGTTTATTTCTGTTTATTATGAAATGAAAACAATCCCGCAAAGGCGAAACATAAGAAAAATTGAAAAAAACATCATGAAATTAAATCAAGCAAAAAAACGAAGAATGAAGAGAAAATAAAAAGTGCACAGGCCAAAGGGCAGGTGCATTTTTGTTTTGTATGGAAAATGGGGGAGGTGGTGCCAGCTTACTTTTCATAAATTCAAAAATGAGAAGAACAGCGCCCGGGCTAATGGTATATAATATTGTGAATTTAACAAAAATTTAACAAGGAGGACGAGAGAATTCGTGCTAAAGCCTCAAAGAGACCTACATTCTGTTGATTTGGACTTAGAGGCGGAGTAGATGAAACCGGCCAAAGTATCCCTGCTCCGCCGTTTGCTCCATTCCTTGAAGCATGTTGATTGTAACATAGCCAAACGTTTTCCATCAACTATTAAAATTGTAAAATTATTGTTGATTTTTATGGTGTTTACTCCGATTTCTTCAATTTATGCTGAAGATGTATATCAGAATTTTGAGGAATTAAAAAACAATGAAGATCCTTCTGATTATGGCGTTGTTACGAAAGAAACCGGAAGCCCTGTTCTTGTTTTAGCCATTCACGGAGGAGGTATTGAAGGCGGGACAAGTGAAGTAGCGAGAGAGCTCAGCAAAGAGTACTCGATGTATTTATTTGAAGGCTTAAAATCGGCGGGAAACTCAGTCCTGCACATTACGAGCACACACTTTGATGAACCTCGGGCCCTTAAAATGACGGGAAATCATGAATATGTCATTTCATTACACGGGTACGCAGAAGAAGATCAGCAGATCGAAGTCGGCGGTACAGATCGCGTAAGAGCGGCAGATTTAGTTGAGAAATTGCAGCATGCCGGTTTTCCTGCTGTATTGCTCAATACGGACCATCCGCATGCGGGCGTTAGTCCGAATAACATTGCAAATAAATCAAAAACAGGTTTAAGTATCCAGATAGAAATGAGCACAGGCTTTAGAAAGTCTTTGTTCGGCATCTTTTCTTTAAAAAGCAGAGCTGTTACTCAAAATGAGAGGTTTTATGAGTTTACAGAAGTGATGTTCCGTTTTCTCAAAAATAGCTACTGAAAAATAGGAGGCGATAAGACAGCCTCCTATTCCTTATGCTTCTCTTTCGTTTCGGGAAACAGCTCGTCCGCGGCTTCCGTTTGATACTGCAACGTGTTATCTCTCGCTGACAGTTCATTTCGGAAATTTTCATCAAGCACATTTTTCAGTAAATACCGATGAAAAAAGTATTCAAAAACAGTAAGACAGGCAGCGGAAAGGAGAGCCGCTCCAAATGGTGAGAAATCGTTTCTTGTTTGGGTTAAAACAAATACCCAAAGAATAACGAATGAAAGGCCAAAGTCAGCCAATGAAGCTGTAACATTGTTTGTTCTGGGTAAGACGAGCATGTCACCAGAAAGATAGGAAACAAAACCTAAGAAAAGTGCAATAAACATCACACTTAAAAAGGATGCGTGATAGACTCTGTCCAAAATCACATATAAAAGGGCGAGAGTGAAAGCAATCTTTGAAGCAAGCGCAATGATATGTTTCATTTGACCACCTAAATTGTTATTTTTTGAAGAAAATTATTGGGCGTAAACAAACGATAAATAATGCAATTCAAAACCATTCATAATGGTCATGTTACTATTTTAAACAGTCCGTTTTTGTTTACACTGGTATTTTTTTCAGCTGTATGAATCTTTTTATGAAAAAAGTCGTATATGTGGATGATCAGCTACCAAGGGGGGAATGATTTGTGGAGATAAAAGGAATCAATCACTTGCTATTTTCAGTTTCGCATTTGGATACATCGATTGATTTTTATCAAAAAGTGTTTGGTGCAAAGCTTTTGGTAAAGGGAAGAACAACTGCATATTTTGATATGAACGGCATCTGGCTAGCTCTTAATGAAGAACCAGACATCCCGAGAAATGACATTAAGCTTTCTTATACCCATATTGCTTTTACAATTGAAGATCATGAATTTGAGGAGGTATCAGCTAAATTAAAAAGACTTCATGTCAATATTCTGCCTGGCAGAGAACGAGATGAACGCGATCGAAAATCAATTTATTTTACCGACCCTGACGGCCACAAATTTGAATTTCATACCGGAACCCTTCAAGACAGGCTTCGATATTACAAACAAGAAAAAACGCATATGCACTTTTATGATGAAACGGCCTTTTGATAGCACAACCATATTTCATATAAGGTTAAATTTAAAGAAGGGTGTTGGTGGAGACTTTATGTTTGGGGAAGGTTTCTACCCGACTTGTTCAACGATGCCATATATTTTGAACTGCACAAGTGATTGGGTGAAGGTGAAATTGAAATACACATTACATTTTATATGAAGAAAGCGAGCTGTTTTATCAGAATGTTGAACTAATTAAACTATGTACTAAATTTTCAGTATATTTCAATTGCTTCGCCCCTTAATAAATATAAAACCGCATCCTTCCACGACCTAAAAAATGAAACGTTTTTAAGAAGATAGCGTCTAATATTCTAAACGTTCATATTTTGATAAAAGTTTCCTGAAGGAAAGAAAATTTCTTGACTTCAACAATCTTTTGGTGGATAATTATGGTGTAAACATGATGTTCTTTTTCCTCCTATTCAGGCTCGCACCCAAAAGTCAGGGCGAGCCTGCTTTTTTTGAACAACAAACCCCCTCTCCGTAAAGGAAGAGGGGGTTATTTTATGCATCTGATAGATCAATAGATTAATGGACGGTTCTGAACACGCCAATCACTTTCCCTAGAATGCTGACATTCTGCAAAATGATAGGTTCCATCGTTGGGTTCTCAGGCTGCAAGCGAATGTGGGTATCCTCTTTATAGAATCGTTTTACAGTTGCTTCATCCTCTTCTGTCATCGCAACTACAATTTCCCCATTGTTCGCTGTGTTTTGCTGTTTAACGATGACATAGTCCTTATCGAGAATACCAGCATCTATCATACTGTCTCCCATAATCTCCAGCATAAATACATGCTCGTCTGGAGGAACCATGCGGTCAGGGAGCGGAAAATATTCTTCAATATTTTCTACTGCTGTAATAGGAGATCCCGCCGTGACTTTCCCGATGACCGGTACATTAACGACCTGGCTTTGCGGAATGTCTACTTCTTCATCAAGAATTTCTATTGCTCTTGGTTTTGTCGGATCTCGTCTGATCAGCCCTTTTGTTTCCAAACGGGCCAAATGGCCGTGGACAGTAGAGCTGGACGCAAGCCCGACAGCCTCTCCGATCTCTCTCACGGAAGGCGGATATCCTTTTGATTTAACCTCTGCTTTAATAAAACGGAGGATATCAAGTTGCCTTTTTGATAGCTTCGTCATTTTTCGCACCTCAAAACGTCGATTTTAAGAAGATTATAGCATGATTTTCCTTACAGTACAAACATAGGTTCGAAAAAACAATTGACAGAAACGTTTGTTCGTATATACTGAAATTATAAAAATGCGAACAAACATTCCTGTTGGAGGTTATGATCATGAGTAAAGAATCTATTATTTTTGTCGGTCTGTTCACAGTGATTTTGAGCGCGGTTATCCTTATGCTGTCATATACAAGCAGCGGCCAGGAGCTTAATCAGTATGTTAAAATAGAAGTCCAGCAAGGCGACACACTTTGGTCAATTGCTGATCAGGTAGCAGATACAAAAAAGATAAACAAAAATGATTTTATTGAATGGGTAGCTGATAAAAATCAACTACAAACATCTGATATCCAGCCGGGTGATGAGTTAGTGATCCCATTGAAAAAGAAGCATCAGGATGCATATGAATTGGCAACTGTAAGATAGAGAGGAAAGAGAGATAAAATGAAAGCACTCATTTATGCCCGTGTAAGCACAAATAAAGAACAGCAGGAAACGTCATTAAAGCGGCAGGAAGAGGAGCTTACGGCCATTGCTGCGGAGAACGGCATGGAAGTCGTCAAAGTGATTTCAGAAAAAGCCAGCGGATATGAAATGGATCGGGATGGTGTATTTGAGCTGCTTGATGAGATTAAGATCGCTGGAATTGATGTCATTTTGGTTCAGGACGAGACAAGGCTCGGGCGGGGAAACGCAAAAATCGCACTGCTTCATTGTATTTACAGAGAAGGTGTGAAAGTCTATACAACGGCTCACAGAGGTGAACTGGAGTTATCGGAGGCTGACTCAATGGTCTTGGAAATCGTCAGCATTGTGGAAGAGTATCAGCGAAAGATTCACAACATGAAAATCAGACGGGGAATGAAGCGTGCAGTAAAAAACGGTTTTAAACCGCAAAAAAACTTAAAAAACCAACATGAGAACAGTGGAAAAGAAAAAATAGAGGTGCCAATCTCTGAGATCGTCCGCCTAAGAGCGAATAAACTAACGTTTGCTGAAATCGCGGCTACCCTAAGAGGGTTTGGCTATGATGTCTCTAAAGCAACCGTTCACCGGCGTTTTCAGGAATACATAGAGAATGTAGAGACAGCAGAGTGAATCAGTTGTAAAACTTTTTTTGATCTAGTACTATATAGACAAAATGCAATAAAGGAGTTTAACATGATTTCAAACGCGAAAATTGCCAGAATTAATGAGCTTGCTGCCAAAGCTAAAGCTGGCGTTATTACAGAAGAAGAAAAAGCCGAACAGCAAAAGCTCCGTCAAGAGTACTTGAAAGGTTTTCGTTCTTCTATGAAGAACACGTTAAAAAGCGTGAAAATCATTGACCCAGAAGGCAATGATGTAACACCAGAAAAGCTAAAAAGAGAAAAAAGAAATAACAAACTTCACTAATATAAGAGGAATACGGCAATATCGTATTCCTCTTTTGCATATACTATAATCAAAACTCTTATGTGACAAAATTCAACAAGTTTCTCTCAAATTTAAGCTGAAACAGTTGAGAAAAAGTCGTCAGACATTTATGATGTAAGGGTACAACACATAAGGAAGGGGATTTTTATGGATACAATTGAAAAGAAATCAGTTGCTACCATTCGCACACTGTCAATAGACGCTATTGAAAAAGCAAATTCTGGTCATCCAGGGATGCCGATGGGAGCCGCTCCAATGGCATACACGCTGTGGACAAAATTTATGAACGTAAGTCCGGCAAACCCTGGCTGGTTTAACCGTGACCGTTTTGTTTTATCTGCTGGACACGGGTCAGCACTATTATACAGCATGCTTCATTTAAGCGGGTTTGATCTTAGTATTGAAGATCTTAAGGGATTCCGCCAGTGGGGCAGCAAAACACCTGGACACCCGGAATTCGGACATACTGCCGGTGTTGATGCTACAACAGGTCCGCTTGGCCAAGGAATTGCCATGGCAGTCGGTATGGCAATTGCTGAACGCCATTTAGCGGAAACATACAACCGCGATTCATTTAACGTAGTCGATCATTATACATACAGTATTTGCGGTGATGGTGATTTAATGGAAGGTATTTCTTCTGAAGCCGCTTCACTCGCAGGCCATCTTCAGCTTGGCCGTCTGATCGTACTATACGATTCTAATGACATCTCTCTTGATGGAGACCTCGACCGTTCATTTTCTGAAAACGTGAAACAGCGTTTTGAAGCAATGAATTGGGAAGTTCTTTATGTTGAGGATGGAAACAATATTGAAGAATTAACAGCGGCTATCGAAAAAGCACGCCAAAATGAAAAGAAACCTACATTAATTGAAGTGAAAACGACAATCGGATTCGGTTCACCTAACCGTGCCGGTACATCCGGTGTTCACGGTGCGCCGCTTGGTAAAGAGGAAAGCAAATTAACAAAAGAAGCTTACGCGTGGACATATGAAGAAGACTTCTACGTTCCGTCAGAAGTTTATGAGCATTTCGCTGCAGCTGTTAAAGAATCAGGTGAGAAAAAAGAACAAGAATGGAATGCTCAATTCGCTAAGTATAAAGAAGTTTATCCTGAACTTGCTGAACAGCTTGAACTGGCAATCAAAGGAGAGCTTCCGAAGGACTGGGATCAAGAGGTTCCTGTGTATGAAAAAGGAAGCAGCCTGGCATCCCGTGCATCTTCCGGTGAAGTTCTCAACGGACTTGCGAAAAAAATTCCTTTCTTTGTCGGAGGTTCTGCTGACCTAGCGGGATCGAACAAAACGACAATTAAAAATGCCGGTGATTTTACAGCGGTTGATTACTCAGGCAAGAACTTCTGGTTTGGTGTACGTGAATTTGCGATGGGTGCAGCCTTAAACGGTATGGCGCTTCATGGCGGTCTTCGTGTATTCGGCGGAACTTTCTTTGTCTTCTCTGATTACCTGCGTCCTGCGATTCGCCTTGCAGCGTTAATGGGCCTTCCTGTGACATATGTCTTCACACATGACAGTATTGCGGTTGGTGAAGACGGTCCGACGCACGAGCCTGTTGAACAGCTTGCTTCACTCCGTGCGATGCCTAATCTTTCTTTGATCCGTCCAGCAGACGGCAATGAGACAGCAGCAGCATGGAAGCTTGCAGTTCAAAGCACTGACCACCCAACAGCGCTAGTGCTTACACGTCAAAACCTTCCTACCATCGATCAAACATCTGAAGAAGCATTGGCAGGAGTAGAAAAAGGTGCATATGTCGTTTCTAAATCTAAAAACGAAACACCTGACGCTCTTCTCATCGCTTCCGGATCAGAGGTAGGTCTTGCAATTGAAGCGCAGGCTGAATTGGCAAAAGAAAATATTGATGTTTCTGTTGTCAGCATGCCTTCAATGGACCGTTTTGAGAAACAATCTGATGAATACAAAAACGAAGTCCTTCCTGCAGATGTGAAAAAACGTCTTGCAATTGAAATGGGCTCATCATTTGGATGGGGCAAATACACGGGGCTTGAAGGTGACGTTCTCGGCATAGACCGATTCGGTGCATCTGCTCCAGGTGAAACCATCATTAACGAATACGGCTTCTCAGTTCCGAACGTAGTGAATCGAGTTAAGGCATTAATCAATAAGTAAGCTTTTGAAAGAGGATGAGCCAAATCATCCTCTTTTTCTTGTTTATCCGACAAAAATAGTATTGGCTGTTTAACAGTAATAGACAATTCTTTCTTTTCTTCTTTTGTATAATAGAGAGCAAATGAAATGCTGCTGGAAAAGGGGATGAAAAGATGGAACGTCACTACTATACGTACCTTATCAAAGAGGAATTTGCCAATCACTATTTCGGCCGGGAATCGGTTATGTTTGAGCTGTTTCAAGACTATCATTGGACAAGCCTTGAAAAGCAGCAGTATGAAATGACAGAGAAACAGATTCAATATATTACACAACCAATCCCGATTTTACATATGCATCAGCGGTTAAAAATGAATTTAAACAAGACGGATTACAGGCAGCTGGATTATATTTATAGAATAGCTTTGCCGAAAGCAAAAGGCCACGCGACGTTTATGATGAAGGAGCACATGATAGAAATTGTGGCTTCGGGAGATTACGAGGCAGAAACGATATTCTTTGAAGTGTTAAGAAAAGTTAGCCCTTGCTTTTTAGCAATGGATTTCAATTCGAAGCGTTACGGATGGCTAAATCCGGTGAAAGAAAGAAATTTTGTCTAAAACCGAAGAAAAAGAGATGTAAATGTTGTATAATAGCTTTTGGTTTAGTACACTTTAAACTAGACAACATGAAGGAGGAAATAAAATGACTTTATGGGTTGGCATCCTAGTGGGCGTTGTTGCATTGCTCATAGGTGTTGCACTCGGGTTTTTTATTGCTCGTAAATATATGATGAGCTACCTGAAAAAGAATCCGCCTATTAATGAACAAATGTTACGCATGATGATGATGCAAATGGGAATGAAACCTTCTCAAAAGAAAATCAATCAAATGATGAAAGCCATGAATAATCAAACGAAATAATACGTAAAGATTATGATATAGAGAAACATGGTTATAAAATAAAAAACCCTTATACGGGTTTTTTATTTTGCGATCATTCATCACCCGCTACTGCTCGAAGGCGCTGCTTTTGATATTGTATGAGAAGATGGTCAAGCTCCTGACTGAGCTCTATCGTAATATGAGATGTCATTCCGTTCGCCATGACAATTTGCAGCAGCTCTGCTCTTTTTTTTTCAATTTCTTTTAATAGATGCTCTCTAATCACAGGGATGTATCCTTTCATACATTAGATCTTCAAAGTGAATGTTTATATTATATCCATATTTATACTAATTTTCAAATGAGAAGGAGTATAATGTCTCAATGTCAAATTAAATTATATAAGTTTTTTCTGAAAATAGAAATCCTTCAAGTGAAAGTGTTAAAAAAATGAAATGATTTTGTCATAACTTGAAGGAATGTCAAATCATGAAGGGATGATGACATGGGAGACGTGAATTATTTTTTGACATTCGGAGCGGGGTTTTTATCCTTTATTTCGCCTTGCTGCCTGCCGCTTTACCCAGCTTTTTTGTCATATATTACAGGGGTCAGCATGGACGATGTAAAAACAGAAAAGCTGCTGCTGCAGAAAAGAAGCCTGTTTCATACTTTGTGTTTTTTGCTTGGCTTTTCAGTCATTTTTATTGCTTTAGGCTATGGAACATCTTTTATTGGCAGCCTGTTTAGGGATTATCACGATGCGATTCGGCAAATTGGCGCGTTGCTTATTATTTTGTTCGGTTTCATTACACTCGGTGTGTTCCGGCCTGAGGCTATGATGAAAGAGCGGAGAATCCATTTTAAGCATAAACCAAGCGGGTTTTTAGGGTCGGTCTTAATCGGAATGGCATTTGCAGCTGGATGGACACCATGTACCGGTCCGATATTAGGTGCTGTTATCACACTTGCAGGCACCAATCCGGGCTCAGCAGTGCCATACATGATGTTATATGTACTCGGTTTTGCGATACCGTTTCTTTTATTGTCTTTTTTTATCACAAAGCTGAAGTGGATAAGGAAGAACCAGCTTTTAATTATGAAAGCTGGCGGCGTTTTGATGATTGTGATTGGTGTGCTGTTATTCTTTAATTGGATGAGCCTGATCATTATTTTGCTGTCAGATCTTTTTGGAGGCTTTACTGGTTTTTGACGGTAAATTACTTTCGTACTACTACTAATCCTTTTGTTTTTGGTACAATAAGACTATTATCTGTGGAAATCGATTGTTGGAGGGGAATATGACAAGAGTTTTAGTTGTAGACGACGCCAAGTTCATGAGAGTGAAAATCAGAGAGATCTTGGAAGAGGCAAATTACATAATCGCAGGCGAAGCGGCGGACGGTGAACAAGCAGCGGACCTGTATAAAAAACTGCGCCCGGACCTTGTGACAATGGATATTACAATGCCGGTGAAAAACGGCATAAAAGCGCTTCGTGATATCTTAACCTTTGATCCTAAAGCGAAGGTCATCATGTGCACCGCCATGCGCCAGCAAAGAATTGTAACGGAAGCAATTGAGCTGGGGGCAAAGGATTTTATTGTTAAGCCGTTTGAGGAAACAAAAGTGCTGGAAGCTGTAAGCCGCGTTATGGGACATTAAAGTCATTTCTTTTCAAAATGGTTTTTTTTATTGTTTTGGAGTATAGTATATAGTATCAACACTCCGAGAAACAAAGGAATGATAAGTATGATGATTATAGTTTCATCGATTATTGCTGTGTTAATGGCTGTAGCTGTGATGGTGGTCAGAATAAAGTCCTCTGACAAGCCTGTTTCACCAAAAAAAATCATTCTTCCGCCGATTTTTATGAGTACGGGAGCGTTAATGTTTTTATTTCCGGTATTTTGGGTAACTGGTGCAGAGTTTTTGGAAGCATTCACTTTAGGTGTGATTTTCTCTATTTTTCTAATCAAAACTTCTAAGTTCGAAATTAAAAATAATGAAATTTACATGAAACGCTCTAAAGCATTTGTTTTTATATTAGTCGGTCTTTTGGTGATCAGAATCGTGATGAAATCGATCTTGAGCACATCAATCGATTATGGTGCACTGAGCGGAATGTTTTGGATTCTGGCTTTCGGTATGATTGTGCCTTGGAGAATCGCCATGTATTTATCATATCGAAAACTTCATAACGAGCTGCAGTCAGCTAATATTCAAATGAATTAAAAAACCTTTCCTCTTGTCAGGAAAGGTTTTTTATTTGAGAAGGGTCTGATAAGGTTCCAAATCGATTTTTTTGTCCCGCAGATGCCTTTTTAAGAAGGTATGGTCTCTTTTAGGAGTTGCGAGAATATAGCCTTTGATCATAAGTTGCTGATCAATCTTTGCTACCTTTTCTTTTAATGCAAGCTCACCGATTTTGCCTGCGATTTTGGCTTTTGCTGCATCTCTGAACAGCTCTGGCACCGGCGCAGTCAATTCATCTAGAAACTGTTTGTTTTCATCGTTCCATAAATGTCTGCTGTTTTCAATATAGTAATCCTGCCAATCAAGCTCTGATCTGCCGTCCTCTTTTGGTAAACGCTTTAAAAACTTTCGAAACATGAAAAAACCGCCGATTGATAATAAGACTACCATCATGATCACCCAAAACAGAATAAACCATAAAAACCATCCTTCCAGCATCAATCATTCCCCCTTATTCTAACCATATTGTATACGAAGAGAGATTAGAAGAACACAGTAAAAAAAGAATAGAAAAAAGTGATAGACGTCTAGTCAAAAGAGATAGTAGATCATATTCTATTGTATAGTGAATCTGCTATTTGGCCATGGGAGAGTCACTAGAGGGTATTTGACGATAAATGGACGGAAAAAAAAAGTCACTTTCATAATAGGGGATGAAAGTGACTTTTTATGTTTAGCTGAGAGGAAATTGAAGAGAAAAAGAAGAGCCATCTTCTGTTTCTTTATTGACGGCGACTGTGAGTATTTGATTTTCGCATTCGGCTTGAATGGTTTTGTCATTAAAATAAAAAGGAAGCATCATTTGTTTTTCAAAAGTCTGTCCTGACGATTTGACAGTTAAGATGAACTCGCATCCAGAAAGGGTAACTGTTACTTGTGTAGGCTGTAAAAAAGTCAGATCCGCTTCTATAATATACTGCTGACTTGTTTCATATAAATCAATAGGCAATGTTTCGTCGTACCAGGCGAAGGGGTCTTCAAAAAATTGCCGAAGCCATTCATCCATACTATCGAAATCATTCGCATCGTTGCGTTTTGAATGGTTCATGGAAGCATTCCTCCACATATCAACCTTGCTTTACATCATATGCGGTGGATTATAAATGGGTGAACGCATAAAAAAACAGACACTAAGGTCTGCTTTTCTTACATATCATGGCTTGAGTTGTGCTTTTGTCTTGTATGGTTTCGGTTCTTTACTTTTTTGCTTCCGCTTAGAGGCTCAGGTTGGCCGGGATTGTGTCCTTTAGGGGCGTTTTTATGCATATCTTTACTTGTATTCTTATTGGTCATAAAATGAGAACCTCCTTAAAAGAGTTCGGTGTTATTGATTTGTTTTTCTTTTTTTGTTATTTTGGCGTTCTGCTTCAGTCAGTACAAGCTGGTCGTTTTCAATGTAGCCGGCGCCTTTGCCTTGGCTTTTTGCGTCATTCATTCCGTTAATGACGTGATTCGCTTTTCTTTTGACCATCATTATCACCTCAATCATAATATGGCTTCTTTTATTGTGTTATATGAGAGAGCGTAAACAGTAAAAATTACCGGTACATTTTTCTCATAAGTCGAACTTATTGTATTTAATAAAAACATTGATATTTACTTATGTATGATTTTGTTTTAATATGAAATTGTGAGAAAATTGTGATGGAATGTAATGTTCATCTGAGAATGATCTGATCTGAAGGGGGATTTTGGAGAATGGCAAACGAGCAAAAAACTGCAGCAAAAGACGTTTTCCAAGCGAGAAAAACGTTTACTACAAATGGGAAAACATATCATTATTACTCTTTAAAAGCGTTAGAAGATTCAGGTATAGGAAAGGTTTCGAAGCTTCCTTATTCCATCAAAGTTCTTTTAGAATCAGTATTGCGTCAAGTTGACGGATTCGTTATCAAAAAAGAACACGTGGAAAATTTGGCAAAATGGGGAACTGCCGAATTAAAGGATATCGACGTTCCGTTCAAACCATCTCGTGTTATTTTACAAGACTTCACAGGGGTTCCGGCAGTAGTAGATCTGGCTTCACTGCGTAAAGCAATGGCAGCTGTCGGCGGTGATCCTGATAAAATCAACCCTGAAATTCCTGTTGATCTCGTTATCGACCACTCTGTACAGGTAGATAAAGCGGGTACAGAAGATGCATTAGCAGTAAATATGGACTTGGAATTCGAAAGAAATGCAGAGCGCTACAAATTTTTAAGCTGGGCAAAGAAAGCGTTTAACAATTATCAGGCAGTGCCGCCTGCAACAGGTATTGTGCACCAGGTCAACCTTGAGTTCTTGGCAAGTGTTGTCCATGCCATTGAAGAAGACGGCGAGCTTGTAACGTATCCTGATACGCTTGTCGGAACAGACTCACACACAACAATGATTAACGGTATCGGTGTTCTCGGCTGGGGTGTCGGTGGAATTGAAGCTGAAGCGGGAATGCTTGGACAGCCTTCTTACTTCCCAGTTCCAGAGGTAATCGGCGCGAAACTTGTCGGCAAGCTTCCAAACGGAACAACAGCTACTGACTTGGCGTTAAAAGTAACACAAGTGCTGCGTGAAAAAGGCGTTGTCGGTAAATTTGTTGAATTCTTCGGACCGGGAATTGCTGAACTGCCGCTTGCAGATCGCGCAACAATTGCGAATATGGCTCCGGAATACGGTGCTACATGCGGATTCTTCCCAGTAGATGAAGAAGCGCTTAACTACCTGCGCCTGACAGGCCGTGATCCTGAACATATTGATGTTGTTGAAGCATACTGCAGAAGCAATGGCTTGTTCTACACTCCAGATGCGGAAGACCCTCAATTTACTGATGTGGTTGAAATTGACCTGTCTCAAATTGAAGCAAACTTATCGGGTCCAAAGCGTCCTCAGGATTTGATCCCGCTATCTGCTATGCAGGAAACGTTTAAAAAGCAATTAGTCAGCCCTGCAGGTAACCAAGGATTCGGTTTAAATGCTGAGGAAGAAAATAAAGAAATTAAGTTTAAACTCCTTAACGGCGAAGAAACAGTTATGAAAACGGGTGCGATCGCCATTGCTGCGATTACAAGCTGTACAAATACATCAAACCCATACGTTCTGATCGGCGCCGGACTGGTAGCGAAAAAAGCGGTTGAGTTAGGGCTTAAGGTGCCTAATTACGTGAAAACGTCACTTGCACCGGGTTCTAAAGTTGTTACAGGATATCTTGTGAATTCAGGCCTTCTTCCATACATGAAAGAGCTTGGCTTTAACCTCGTTGGGTACGGCTGTACAACATGTATCGGGAACTCAGGCCCGCTTTCACCGGAAATCGAAGAAGCGGTTGCGAAAAATGATCTTCTGATTACGTCTGTCCTTTCCGGAAACCGTAACTTTGAAGGACGTATTCACCCGCTTGTTAAAGGCAACTATCTTGCTTCACCGCCGCTTGTTGTGGCATATGCGCTGGCTGGAACGGTAAACATTAACCTGAAAACCGATCCAATCGGTGTGGGCAAGGATGGTCAAAACGTATACTTTAATGATATTTGGCCGTCAATGGACGAAATCAATGCACTTGTTAAGCAAACTGTTACGCCAGAGCTATTCCGCAAAGAGTATGAAACAGTATTTGATGACAACAAGCGCTGGAACGAAATTGAAACAACAGATGAAGCATTATATAAATGGGATAGCGAGTCAACTTACATTCAAAACCCGCCATTCTTCGAAGAAATGTCTGTTGAGCCAGGCAAGGTTGAACCATTAAAAGGTTTGCGTGTTGTCGGTAAATTCGGCGATTCAGTCACAACTGACCATATTTCTCCTGCGGGGGCAATCGGAAAAGATACGCCTGCCGGAAAGTACTTGCAAGAAAAAGGTGTTTCTCCTCGCGACTTTAACTCCTACGGTTCCCGCCGCGGAAACCATGAAGTCATGATGAGAGGAACATTTGCAAACATTCGGATCAAAAACCAAATTGCACCGGGTACAGAAGGCGGATTTACGACGTACTGGCCGACTGGTGAAGTAACATCCATCTATGATGCGTGCATGAAATACAAAGAAGATAAAACTGGTCTTGTCGTATTAGCAGGAAAAGACTATGGTATGGGATCTTCACGTGACTGGGCTGCAAAAGGAACAAACCTTCTCGGCATCAGAACGGTCATTGCAGAGAGCTTTGAAAGAATCCACAGAAGCAACCTTGTATTCATGGGTGTGCTGCCGCTTCAGTTTAAACAAGGTGAAAATGCGGATACACTCGGCTTAACGGGTAAAGAAGTCATCGAGGTAGATGTTGATGAAACAGTTCGTCCTCGTGACCTTGTGACTGTAAGAGCAATCAATGAAGACGGCAATGTAACAACTTTTGAAGCAGTCGTCCGCTTTGATAGTGAAGTTGAAATTGATTACTACCGCCATGGCGGCATCCTTCAAATGGTGCTTCGTGAAAAAATGAAGCAGTCCTGATGAATCAATAGGAAGAGAAGGCATTTCGCTTTCTCTTCTTTTTATGACACAATGTGCTGCGGAGGTGGCATATGCTGAAAAAATGGCTCGCAGGGATCCTGCTTATCATGCTTGCCGGTTATACGGGATGGAATTTATATCAAACATACAGCAAAAAAGAAGTCGGAATTCAAGAGGGGAAACAAGCACCTGATTTTTCTTTGAAAACGCTGTCAGGGAAGAAAAGCTCTTTACAGGATGCAAAAGGCAAAAAAGTGCTGCTCAATTTTTGGGCAACTTGGTGTAAGCCGTGCCGTCAGGAAATGCCTGCGATGGAAAAGTTACAAAAAGAATACCCCGACAAACTTGCGGTTGTTGCGGTAAATTTCACTTCAGCTGAGAAAAGTGAGAAACAGGTCCGAGCGTTTGCTGATACGTATGACTTAACGTTCCCCATTCTGATTGATAAAAAAGGGATCAATGCTGACTATAACGTGATGTCATATCCAACGACATATATCTTAGATGAAAAAGGTGTTATCCAAGACATACACGTTGGCACCATGACAAAAAAAGAAATGGAACAAAAACTGGATCTTGATTAGATTCAGTTTTTTTTATGCTCAAATATGCTTACAAGTTTTCAGAATTGGAAAAAATAAAAGAATATGCGGAGGTGAGAAGCGTGAAGAAGATGAGAAAACGTTCTTTTCATGAGCTCGTCATGGAAAACAAAAAAGAGCTGATGACCAATACAGAGTATTTAAATCAGCTTGAGGAAAAGCTTGAACAGCGATTTAAGCAAAAATAACCTTTAATTTGTATTCATGTTTACCCCTCCTTTTGAGAAACCTATCTGTTGAGGAGGGATAAACATGGGAAACAACAAGAAAAACGGTCAGCCTCAATATGCTCCAAGCCACTTGGGTACAAAGCCTGTAAAATATAAAGCCAATAAAGGGGAAAAAATGCATGATACTTCAGGTCAGCGGCCGATCATCATGCAGACAAAAGGCGAGTAGCGAAAAATCAAGTTTATTTCTAGGAGGTACATCCGAATGACAAAGAACCAAAATCAATATCAGCAGCCTAATCCTGATGATCGTTCTGACAATGTGGAAAAATTGCAGGATATGGTTCAAAATACAATTGAAAATATAGAAGAAGCAGAAGCATCAATGGAGTTTGCTTCAGGAGAAGATAAACAGCGTATCAAAGAAAAAAATGCAAGGCGCGAACAGAGCATTGAAGCGTTTCGTAATGAAATACAGGACGAATCTGCAGCGAGACAAAACGGATACCGTTCTTAAAAAACCAGGGAAACCTGGTTTTTTTCTTTCTGATTTGATTATGGTAAAATGGGGCTAAATTGACGTTAAGGGAGCAGAGTAATCTTGCATGTATCAAAAAAAGAAATAGAAGTGCGTTATGCAGAAACAGATCAAATGGGAATTGTCTATCACGCAAATTATCTTGTGTGGATGGAGGTCGGCAGAACGGCCTTAATTAAGGACTTAGGCTTTTTATATAGTGATATGGAAAAAAGAGGCGTTCTGTCCCCAGTTGTTGATATCAATATTTCCTATAAAAAGCCGCTTCATTACGGAGAAACCGCGGTTGTACATACATGGATAGAGGAATATAACGGCTTTAAAACCGTCTATGGTTATCACATTTATAATCCGGCCGGTGAGCTTTCCATCAAAGCCACCTCATCTCATATTTGTGTGGATAAAGAAAGCTTTAAGCCAATTCAATTCCGCAAAGCTTTTCCTGATTGGCACACAGCATATGAAAAGGCCAAAAAATAGGGAAGTGAACGGGATATGGCGTTTGGTGTGAAACGGGAGGAACTTAACCGGTGGAAACAAGCAGTGAAAAGAGGAGAAATCGCATTTTTAACACATTACTGGCTGGATGACCGATTTCCAGAAGCAAGGACTGTGACAAAAGCCGGCTGTGCAGACATTGATAAGCTGGTTCAGTGGGGAGCGGCGTACGGGTTAAAAAAAGAATGGATCCATAAGAAAAGTGAATTTCCTCACTTCGATCTGCTGGGTGAAACACAAAAATATATTTTAGAACAAGAGAACCTAACCGATCATCTTATACGATTTCATTTGTAAAAAAAGAACGCACATCATGTGCGTTCTTTTTTATTGGTATTCAAAAACCGGTTCATCAGCGTCTTCTGAATAGCTGACGAGAAGGTCGTGGTTATCAAAGTACCATAAATCACTTTCTTCAATAAAGAAGGTAATGCCGTCAGCTTCTGCAGTGACTCCAGCCTCTTGTGGGGCATCTTTCGCTACACCGAGAGAAAAACCCTTTTGAACGTTGCTGCAACCTCCATAGCGGACGAAAAAGCGAACCTGGTCTCCGCTTTCCAAATCGAGTTCTTCTTTATACCAGTTCAATGCGTCTTCGTTAATTGTCATATTCATAACAGAACACCCCTTTGTTCTTCATTTGAATTTTCTCTATTATAAACGTATTAGGCTATTCTATGTCAAAAGAGAAGTTTTTTAAGCTTATAACCATTTTACTTTAGGTTCTGTTTTATTGATAATTCGTTTAATGTTCGCTCGGTGTCTGTATATCACAAAAATAGTGAGCAGGGTAACGACAATCAATAAATACGTATCATGGACAAAGAAACTATATATAACAGTATAGATCCCTGTTAACATCGATGAGAGAGAAACAAATTTAGTCAAGTATAAAAAGATGAAGAATACCGCAACCATCGTGATAAATAACAGGGGTGCGTAAAATAGCAAAACGCCTCCTGATGTCGCCACGGCTTTACCGCCTTTAAATTTGGCGAAGATGGGAAACACGTGGCCTAAAACCGCAAAGACTCCTGCAAGAAGCGGGTGAATATCAACATGCATGAGAAAAGGCAATGCAGTTGCCAGTGTCCCTTTCAAAATATCTCCGGCTATGACGACCGAACCAGCTTTTACACCCAATGTACGGAATGCATTGGTAGCGCCTAAGTTGCCGCTTCCGTGCTCCCGAATATCAATTCCCTTGGCAAGCTTGCCCACAATTAAGCCAGATGGAATGCTGCCTATCAAGTAGGCCAAAATAATCAATAAAGCAATTAACATCTACATTTCTCCTTTTTCAAATTCCCTTCTTTTTATTTTAACATGAGATGTCATGATCTGATGATAAGTTTTTTTGTAAAGTTTGCTTACAAATCCAATCAAACATGCATCATATTTTGATTTCTCCTGTTTTGATCGTGTAAAATAAGTGAAAAAGGAGTGACACACGATGCAAAACCCTTCTAAAGCGGAAATTAAAGAGATTCTTCAAAGAAGCAAACGTATAGCGGTAGTAGGGCTTTCAGACCGTCCGGATAGAACGTCACATATGGTTTCAAAAGCAATGCAGGACGCGGGTTATGAAATTATCCCTGTGAATCCTACAATTGATGAGGCGCTAGGTGTCAAAGCCGTTTCATCTTTAAAAGAGATAGACGGTCCGATTGACATCGTAAATGTATTCCGGCGCTCAGAACAGCTTCCTGGAGTGGCGGAAGAGTTTTTAGAGACAGATGCGCCAGTATTTTGGGCACAGCAAGGGCTAGTTAATGAGGAAGCATACCAGATGCTAAAAGAAAAAGGCAGAACGGTTATCATGGATCTGTGCATAAAAGTGGCACACGCTGTAACAAAATAGGTGCAGAACTGCAAAAATCCTTGTAAATTCAAGGATTTTTGCTTTTTAATTTTAAGATATTGTTTGCGTATTACGGTGAAACAGATACAATAAAGCTTGAACAGCTTTTTTTGAATACCTTGTCCAGCTGGGTTTCGGCCGTTCGATTTGCGAAGGTCTGCTGCTTTATATATAATAAACAAACATACGTTCTCATGGTGTAAAAACAGCACTAGCCGATGTTTTGAGAAGAACTGATTCGTTAGCTCTATGTTGCGATTGCAAACATATTGGTTATAATGAGGAGTCCAAGGCAGTACTGGCTCGAGGCGAGGTTTATAAAAAATATCTTATATACAAATGATGTGTAACACTGAAAAGAGAAAGACAATGTTAGTTTTTGAAAGGGGTTTGTACGTTTGGCTAGAAAACAGCAATTTGATTACAACGAAGATGCCATACAGGTGCTCGAAGGCCTTGAGGCTGTCAGGAAAAGGCCGGGTATGTATATTGGCTCTACTGACGCGCGGGGTTTGCACCACTTGGTTTATGAAATTGTAGATAACTCTGTCGACGAGGTGCTTGCCGGCCATGGAGATCACATAATCGTCAAAATACATAAAGACAATAGTATTTCTGTACAGGATAGAGGCCGCGGCATGCCGACCGGAATGCATAAGCTCGGCAAACCAACCCCTGAAGTGATTTTAACGGTGCTTCATGCCGGAGGGAAATTCGGCCAAGGCGGCTATAAGACAAGCGGCGGGCTCCACGGAGTTGGTGCATCAGTCGTGAATGCTTTATCTGAATGGCTGACGGTTACCATTGAGCGGGACGGTTTTGTCTATCAGCAGCGATTTGAAAATGGAGGAAAACCGGTTACATCTCTCGAAAAGATCGGCAAAACAAAAAAGACGGGAACTCTTACACACTTTAAGCCAGATCCAACGATGTTCAGCACAACCACTTATAATTTTGAAACGCTCTCTGAGCGCTTAAGAGAGTCTGCGTTTTTGTTAAAAGGACTGAAAATTGAGCTGATTGATGAACGCAATGACCAGCGTGAGGTCTTTTATTATGAAAACGGCATAGAAGCGTTTGTTGCTTACTTAAATGAAGAAAAAGACGTCTTGTCTGAAGTGGTCTCGTTTGAGGGTGAGCATCATTCTATAGAAGTGGACTTTGCGTTCCAGTTTAACGATGGTTATTCTGAAAATATTTTGTCGTTTGTCAACAATGTCAGAACAAAAGACGGCGGGACGCATGAGTCAGGTGCAAAAACTGCGATGACGCGTGCTTTTAATGAATATGCGCGAAAAGTGGCTTTGCTGAAAGAAAAGGATAAGAACCTTGAAGGCACCGATATAAGGGAAGGGCTTTCAGCCATTATTTCTGTCCGCATTCCTGAGGAGCTTCTTCAATTTGAGGGACAAACAAAAGGAAAGCTCGGTACCAGTGAAGCAAGATCAGCGGTGGATGCGATTGTTTCAGAGCAGCTTGCTTACTTTTTAGAGGAAAATCGGGACACCGCAACGCTTCTTGTCAAAAAAGCAATCAAGGCGAGCCAGGCGCGCGAAGCGGCACGCAAAGCCCGTGAAGAAGCAAGAAGCGGCAAAAAACGAAAAAAATCAGAAGCGACTTTAAGCGGAAAGCTGACGCCTGCGGGTTCAAGAAACCCGGCAAAAAATGAATTGTATCTCGTTGAGGGAGATTCAGCAGGCGGGTCAGCCAAGCAGGGACGAGACCGCAGATTCCAGGCGGTTCTGCCTTTACGCGGTAAAGTCATTAATACAGAAAAAGCTAAGCTTGCTGATATCTTTAAAAATGAAGAGATCAATACGATCATTCATGCGATCGGCGGAGGAGTCGGGGCAGATTTCTCAATCGATGACATCAACTACGACAAAATCATCATTATGACCGATGCCGATACTGACGGCGCCCATATTCAAGTGCTGCTTCTTACCTTTTTCTATCGCTATATGAAACCGCTCATTGAGCATGGCAAGGTGTTCATTGCGCTGCCACCTTTATATAAGGTCAGTAAAGGAAGCGGGAAAAAGGAAATCATTGAATATGCATGGTCTGATGAAGAGATGGGTGATGTCCTGAAAAAAGTCGGCAAAGGCTATACCATTCAACGATATAAGGGTCTTGGAGAGATGAACGCAGACCAGCTGTGGGAAACGACGATGAATCCGGAGTCCCGCACACTTGTTAGGGTCAAAATTGACGATGCGGCACGTGTAGAGAGACGTGTGACGACGTTAATGGGAGACAAAGTAGAGCCGCGCAGAAAGTGGATTGAGAAAAACGTCGCTTTCGGCTTAGATGAAGAAAGCAATATTTTAGAAAATGAAAACTTATCGGTCGCTGAGGAGGTTTAATTATTGTCACAGCCAGAATTATTTCATGATTTACCATTAGAAGAGGTGATCGGCGACCGTTTTGGACGCTACAGTAAATATATTATTCAAGACAGGGCGCTGCCCGATGCGAGAGACGGATTAAAGCCGGTACAGCGCAGAATTCTGTATGCAATGCATACAGATGGAAACACGTTTGATAAAAACTTCAGAAAAGCGGCCAAAACGGTCGGTAACGTCATCGGTAACTATCATCCGCACGGTGACAGCTCGGTTTATGAAGCAATGGTGCGGATGAGCCAGGATTGGAAAGTTCGTAATGTGTTAATCGAAATGCATGGAAACAATGGAAGCATCGACGGAGATCCCCCGGCAGCCATGCGTTATACAGAGGCACGATTATCTCCGATTGCATCTGAGCTTCTTCGGGATATTGACAAAAACACGGTTGAATTTGTGCCGAACTTCGATGATACAAGCAAGGAGCCTGTCGTACTCCCGGCGATGTTTCCTAACCTATTGGTCAACGGATCTACCGGGATTTCAGCAGGATACGCGACCGACATTCCCCCTCATCATCTGGGAGAAGTCATTGATGCTGTCATTAAGCGTATTCAAATGCCATCTTGTTCTGTTGATGAACTTATGGAAGTCATTAAAGGGCCTGATTTTCCGACAGGCGGTATTATTCAGGGCGTTGACGGGATAAGAAAAGCTTACGAAACCGGAAAAGGAAAAATCATTATCCGCGGAAAGGCTGAAATTGAAACAATCAGAGGCGGACGAGAACAAATTGTCATTACTGAAATTCCATTTGAAGTAAATAAAGCAAACCTTGTAAAAAAAATGGACGAGTTCCGTATTGATAAAAAGGTTGAAGGCATCTCAGAGGTTCGTGATGAAACGGATCGAACAGGGCTGAGAGTGGTCATTGAACTCAAAAAAGAAGCTGATGCCAAAGGCATTTTGAATTTCTTATACAAAAACACTGATTTGCAGATCACATATAACTTCAATATGGTGGCTATCCATAACCGCCGTCCGATGCTGATGAGCCTGCCGTCTATTTTGGATGCATATATCGGACACCAAAAGGAAGTTGTCACAAACCGGTCCGTTTACGAGCTTCAAAAAGCAAAAGACAGACATCATATCGTAGAAGGGCTCATGAAAGCTTTGTCTATTTTGGATGAAGTGATTGCAACAATCCGTTCTTCTAGCGATAAACGTGACGCTAAAAACAATTTGATCGCCAAATATGAATTTACAGAGCCTCAGGCTGAAGCCATCGTGTCATTGCAGCTATATCGTTTAACCAATACCGATATCACAGCGCTTAAGGAAGAGGCAGAAGAGCTCGGTAAAAAAATTGAAGAGCTCGAATCTATTCTGAGCAATGATAAAAAACTGCTAAAAGTGATTACAAACAGCTTAAAAGCACTGAAAAAGAAATATGCAGATACTAGACGCTCCGTGATTGAAGAAAAAATTGAAGAAATTAAAATCAATCTCGAAGTCATGGTTGCATCTGAGGATGTATATGTAACCGTAACGAAGGATGGTTACCTAAAACGGACGAGCCAGCGCTCATTTGCCGCTTCCAACGGTCAGGACTTCGGAATGAAAGATACGGACAGGATGCTGCATCAGTTTGAAATGAATACGACAGACGTGCTGCTGCTCTTTACGAACAAAGGAAGCTACATCTATTGTCCTGTTCACCAGCTGCCTGATATCAGATGGAAGGACATGGGCCAGCATTTTTCAAATCTCATCACTATTGACCGTGATGAAACGATTGTAAAGGCTATACCGATAAAAGAATTTGATCCGTCAGCATATCTTCTATTCTTTACGAAAAACGGCATGGTGAAAAAGACAGAGCTCACTCATTATAAAGCACAGCGTTATTCTAAGGCACTTGTAGCCTTAAATCTGAAGGGTGAAGATGAACTGATTGATGTACATGTCACAAATGGGGAAAGCCAGATCTTTATGGCCACTCACTTAGGGTATGGTCTATGGTTTGGAGAAGACGAAGTGAATGTAGTTGGCGCGCGTGCGGCAGGTGTCAAAGGGATTAACTTAAAAGAGGATGACTTTGTTGTCTCCGGTGAGATCCTTCAGCAATCTGATTCAATTGTCTTGTTCACACAGCGGGGAGCGGTAAAACGCATGAGTCTTTCTGAGTTCGAGAAGACATCCCGCGCAAAACGCGGTGTCGTAATGCTAAGGGAACTGAAAAAGAATCCTCACCGTGTTGTAGCACTGTTCGCTTGCGGTCTTGAACAGCGGCTAATGGCAGAAACAGAAAAAGGCGACAGAAAAGAACTGCAGGCAAAAGAGTTGCGGACAAACGACAGATACAGCAATGGCTCTTTCTTTTTTGATGAAGAGGAATCAGGTAAGGTTACAGCTGTTTGGCGCCTTCATACAGAACAATAATAAAAAACCCGCTCATACTATATGAGCGGGTTTCGTTTGTTTTTTATCAGCTTTCATGGTTGGTGAATAGATCTGTTACAGCATGAATGACTTCAATCCCCTGCCATACAAATAAATTCAGCGCTGTGAAAGAAAATAAGCCTAAAATCACCATTCTTAAGATAAACAACATGTTTAACAGCCTCCTCATATTTTCGTTACATAATCGGGTGATGTTGAACATGAAGTTTGCCGAAATAAGAGGATTGATAAAATTTGGCCAGTATAAAGCTTTTTTTCCGCTGACGTCTGCGGGAGTATCCCGTACTTTTGCTTTCAGCGGTCAGCAGCAGAACAGCCATTGCCCATAAAGCGGTCAGCGTAAATGCCCCTGTGATGGATTTCTTCTCATCATCAGCATTTTGGCCGGCTTTCATCTCATGCATTTCCTGCTGGTCGGCTACGGCTTTATAATGATGGCCGATATCAAAGGCGTGGGGAATTGAGAACAAATGAAAACTGGCAATCGCCAAGAATAAGATGGATGCTTTCAATATCGTTACTTTTTTCAAATGATCTCCCCCTCCTTTAATATTACTGAATATTTTTATAATAATACCCCAATCCATCCTGAAAGTAAACCTGATTTATTAAATTTAAAAATAAATTTAACCTTGTTAAGTATATATCTTTTTGCTTATTTTTGAAAGAGAAAACTTCTTTTATTAGCGTATGTATACCCGGTTTATGGTGTGAATAAAAACATATTTTAAATGATATGTTTGTTGTTTAGGGTTTATTACTTTATTTATGTGCCAAATCAAAGAGAAAGACAAGAGAATGGGAAGAAATGATTACATTGTTAATAGGGCACTTTTTTTAAAAGCCAGCTTGCAAGGAATGTTTTTATTCGTAGGAAAATAATAGAGAAGGGGTCGACAGAGTAACATCTGGCTATGACAATATTCTTCTCGAAAAAACTTCCTAATTCGTCATATTGTGATATAATAAAACTCGTTATGTTAAAAAATCTAACATCAAAATCGAATTCGTGTTGAATTGATGAAAACGGGAGGTAAATATGGAGTCTTTTTTCAATAGTTTAATTAATATTCCAAGTGATTTCATCTGGAATTACCTATTTTATATTTTAATAGGGCTTGGATTATTTTTTACCATACGTTTTGGTTTTATCCAATTCCGTTATTTTATTGAAATGTTCAGAATAGTAGGGGAGAAGCCGGAAGGAAATAAAGGTGTTTCATCTATGCAGGCATTCTTTATTTCGGCCGCATCCCGAGTCGGCACAGGGAATTTGACTGGTGTAGCCTTAGCAATTGCGACAGGCGGACCAGGCGCTGTATTTTGGATGTGGGTAGTGGCTGCAGTAGGTATGGCTTCAAGCTTTGTTGAGAGTACGTTAGCGCAGCTTTATAAGGTGAGAGACGGGGAGGATTTCCGCGGAGGCCCGGCTTACTACATTCAAAAGGGTCTTGGAGCGAGATGGCTTGGCATCGTTTTTGCTGTCTTAATTACCGTCTCATTCGGCTTGATTTTTAACGCTGTTCAAACAAATACAATTGCTGGAGCATTGGATGGCGCATTCCATGTGAATAAAATAGTTGTAGCCATAGTTCTGGCGGTTTTAACTGCGTTTATCATTTTCGGCGGTTTAAAACGTGTTGTCGCTGTTTCACAGTTAATTGTGCCGGTTATGGCAGGCATTTATATCCTTATCGCTTTATTTGTTGTTATCACGAATATTACGGCTTTCCCTGGCGTTATCGCTACAATTGTTAAAAATGCTTTAGGTTTTGAACAAGTCGTCGGCGGCGGAATAGGCGGCATCATCGTTATCGGTGCGCAGCGCGGACTTTTTTCAAACGAAGCAGGAATGGGAAGCGCACCAAACGCGGCTGCGACGGCTCATGTATCCCATCCGGCAAAGCAAGGCTTTATTCAAACATTAGGCGTATTTTTCGATACATTTATCATATGTACGTCCACAGCATTTATTATTTTGCTGTACAGTGTAACACCAAAAGGCGACGGCATCCAAGTAACACAGGCTGCTCTTAACCATCATATTGGAGGCTGGGCGCCGACTTTCATCGCAGTCGCAATGTTCTTGTTTGCATTCAGTTCAGTTGTCGGCAACTATTATTATGGCGAGACAAACATTGAATTTATTAAAACAAGCAAAACATGGCTGAACATTTACCGTATCGCTGTTATTGCTATGGTTGTGTATGGATCTTTATCAGGCTTCCAAATCGTTTGGGATATGGCGGACCTCTTTATGGGTATCATGGCGCTGATCAACTTAATTGTGATTGCGCTGCTGTCAAACGTTGCTTACAAAGTGTATAAAGATTACGCGAAACAGCGTAAGCAAGGACTTGATCCTGTGTTTAAAGCGAAAAACATCCCAGGGCTGAAAAACGCTGAAACATGGGAAGATAAGAAACAAGAAGCATAATATAAATATAAAACAAAGCTGCATTCAATAGTTGAATGCAGCTTTTTCATTATTGGAAATAAATTTAATTTTTCGACTCGAATGAAAAATGACGTGTAAAGTCCCAATTCAGTCCAGTTTTCTTTGTTCTATATGTGTCATGTGTGTCTTATTCAATGGAGATAGAGTAAATTGACAGGCTTTTAAACCTCCCAAAAACAAGAAATTAGGTTGATAGACAATCATGAGAAAGATTTTTACAATGAGTTCGTGCTCATAAGAAGTGAAGAGCCAAAATGATGCGAAGGAGGAAAAGATCAGATATGAAACGGTCAATCTCTATTTTTATTACGTGTTTATTGATTACGTTATTGACAATGGGCGGCATGATGGCTTCGCCGGCATCAGCAGCAGGGACAAAAACGCCAGTAGCCAAGAATGGCCAGCTTAGCATAAAAGGTACACAGCTCGTTAACCGAGACGGTAAAGCGGTACAGCTGAAGGGGATCAGTTCACACGGATTGCAATGGTATGGAGAATATGTCAATAAAGACAGCTTAAAATGGCTGAGGGACGATTGGGGTATCACCGTTTTCCGTGCAGCGATGTATACGGCAGATGGCGGTTATATTGACAACCCGTCCGTGAAAAATAAAGTAAAAGAAGCGGTTGAAGCGGCAAAAGAGCTTGGGATATATGTCATCATTGACTGGCATATCTTAAATGACGGTAATCCAAACCAAAATAAAGAGAAGGCAAAAGAATTCTTCAAGGAAATGTCAAGTCTTTACGGAAACACGCCAAACGTCATTTATGAAATTGCAAACGAACCAAACGGTGATGTGAACTGGAAGCGTGATATTAAACCGTATGCGGAAGAAGTGATTTCCGTTATCCGCAAAAATGATCCAGACAACATCATCATTGTCGGAACCGGTACATGGAGCCAGGATGTAAATGATGCTGCTGATGACCAGCTAAAAGATGCAAACGTTATGTACGCACTTCATTTTTACGCCGGTACTCACGGCCAGTTTTTACGGGATAAAGCAAACTATGCACTCAGCAAAGGAGCACCTATTTTTGTGACGGAATGGGGAACAAGCGACGCGTCTGGCAATGGCGGTGTATTCCTAGATCAATCGAGGGAATGGCTGAAATATCTCGACAGCAAGACCATCAGCTGGGTGAACTGGAATCTTTCTGATAAGCAGGAATCATCCTCAGCTTTAAAGCCGGGGGCATCTAAAACAGGCGGCTGGCGGTTGTCAGATTTATCTGCTTCAGGAACATTCGTTAGAGAAAACATTCTCGGCACCAAAGATTCGACGAGGGATATTCCTGAAACGCCAGCAAAAGATAAACCCACACAGGAAAATGGTATTTCTGTACAATACAGAGCAGGGGATGGGAGTATGAACAGCAACCAAATCCGTCCGCAGCTTCAAATAAAAAATAACGGCAATACCACGGTTGATTTAAAAGATGTCACTGCCCGTTACTGGTATAAAGCGAAAAACAAAGGCCAAAACTTTGACTGTGACTACGCGCAGATTGGATGCGGCAATGTGACACACAAGTTTGTGAGGTTGCATAAGCCAAAGCAAGGTGCAGATACCTATCTGGAACTTGGATTTAAAAACGGAACGTTGGCACCGGGAGCAAGCACAGGGAATATTCAGCTTCGTCTTCACAATGATGACTGGAGCAATTATGCACAAAGCGGCGATTATTCCTTTTTCAAATCAAATACGTTTAAAACAACGAAAAAAATCACATTATATGATCAAGGAAAACTGATTTGGGGAACAGAACCAAATTAGTTAAGCTTTTTTTGGCGGACATCAGTAACGATGTCCGTTTTTATCATCTAATAGGAGGTTTGCGTTGTGGATGAAATACTGAAACAGTATATGGTGCTGTACAAAAAAATGAGAAATATGATAAATGGTCCGGACTATCCAGGTAAGGAAAAAGACATCCAGCATCAAAAAGATCAGATCGAAGTTTACGAAAAACAGCTGCAGCAAGGTTTTTCTACAGATTATGACTATGATGTGTTTGCTGATTCTGTTATCAAATGCGCATATGGCGATATGACGCTGGAGGATTTAGAAGCAGTTTATTATGGATTGACAACACCATTTTTTTGATTTGTCATTCAGCAGTAAAATTTCAAATTTTCAATTTCTGTCTCACTAACTTAAGTATACTTTGATATTGAGACAGGAATTTATTTATTTTGCTTACTTCCTAGAATATATATTATGTAAACTAGGAAAGATGAAGATTAAAGCTTTGCTGTTTTTATGTACATCCTTTCTTCTTCCTGTAATTCAGCAACAAAATAAAAAAGCGATTTCCCAATCGGAAAATCGCCAATTCAGACACTCTATTATTTATGTGTGTCTTTGTGCTCTTAACGATTTACAACAAATGTTGTCACGCTTTGAGCTGGAAGATGGGCCCAAAAATGATTGCCTGATACAGTGAGATTCGTTCCAGGTTGTAGATTGCTGCTGCTGCTCGTGATCCATCTAGATACGTTTGAAGCAGATCCATTCTGCAAAACAAAGTTTTGGTTGACTCCTGTGTTGCTTTTATTGATGGCAACAATAACGACCTTGTTGTCACCTTTATAGGCTGACACGTAAACGTTCGCATTAGGGTTTTTCGTTGCATCAATCCTTACATAGCCGGGACGCACAAACTTTGAGAAATGAGCCATATTGTAGCCGCGTTTGCTGATCGTACCGTCTTCTTTCATAGGACCGTATGATCTTCGGATGTACCACCAAACATAAGCTTGAAAATCTCCCTCTACCATCGAACTGTGAATATGATGTGAAACATCCAATGCCTCAGGCCATCGATCCGCCGAGTTGTTATCACTGTTCGGATAGTATACTTCCGTCATCCAAAGATCCTTCCCTGCTCCTTTTTGTTTGAAAAGAGGATAAGGGAATTGGCTGACCTGAGTGCCGTACAGGTGAGTTCCGAGAATATCCATATTGCCAAGAGCCTGCGGATCGTTCAAAATTGGGTCCGACAAATTCTTCAAGTATTGAAATGACTCAGGCGCAATGACGCGGGCATTGATCGAGCCGGCGTTTTCTCTCATAAAGCGAAGTATTTCTTGCGGCGTCCACCACGTCCACTCGTGAGCGTAATCAGGCTCGTTTTGTACCGAAATCGCGTAAAGATTCACACCATTATTCTTCATGAAGGTAACAAAATCGTTAAGATGCTGCGCGTATGCTGCGTACTTGTTGTATTTCAGCCGTTTAGCCGATGTGTCACCATTACGATTAAAGGTCTCAACCATATCACTTGGAGGATTCCAAGGAGAAGCAAAAACGATTGCTCCATGTTTGACCGCACTCTTTGCAGTCTCCACCTCTTTATACCAATTATTTCGATCTTCATCTACATGAATTCTTAAGATTGAAAATCCTAACTGGTTCTGTCCATTGCCAAAAGCAGTTTCTCTTTGAGCTGCTGTAAGATCGCCAGCCCAAGCCGGATGATTCATCCCTCCAAAACCGCGAATCACTTGTTTCTCTGCAGATACATTAACTGTTACATCACTTGCTGCCAAAACTTCAGTAGCGCCTGGCCCTAACATGACTGACAGCATAGTGAAACATACTAATAGTACACAAATTGTTTTTTTTATGCGTGGAATCATTTATTCCTCTCCTTCGTAATGTGTCTTTTACTGTATTAGAAAATCTGACCGGCATATCCATAATGGCGGGCTGTTCCGGTATGTTGGCCGGTGCATCAACCCGTCTGTTTTTAAACGGTCCCATTATCCGTGCTATCGTTGCGTAAACTGCCAGTAATCGAAATTAAGCAAGTTTCCTGTACCTGTTCCGGTAAATACAAAGAATACTTTGTGCACGCCGGTTGCCCCGCTTACCGCAGTTTCTATTTCCCTCCACGTTTGCGCTCCACCTGTTGAAGGTACATTTAGGGTTCCTACAAGTTTACCGTCTGCACTGTCGAGGCGCACTTCTATTTTCCCGCCTATAGTGGATGCTACATTTGCTTTAAATGTCCTGGCACCGCCCGCTCCGAAGTCTGCATTTCCTACAGCAATCCAGTCTCCATTTTGAATGCTTGTTACATGCTGATTATTTACTGGCCCGCCGGGTGCTGTCGATTTCTCTGTCAAAATGCGTCCATTCCAAGCAAACGTTTCAGCTTCTACCCGGTTATATGGGTTTAAATTGGAAAGCTGTGTTACACCTGCATAATTTGCCGCTACCTCTTGAATAGATCCATCTGCATTATGCACCAGCTTATTAATATGTGGAGAACGGTATCCTTTGCCGGCCCCGAACAAAGCGGAACTGACAGTTTGAGCATGGTACACTGCATACCACTCGTTTTTAAAATTGAAAACAGCATGATGGTTGTTTCCGCCGCCTCCGAAAAATGCACCCGGATTTTTCAGGAAATGCCCTCTATATGTAAAGGGGCCCATGGGACTTGAACTTGTCATGTAGCCGATCTCACCCGGGGGTTTATCGGCCGGATGCGTGCCGCCGAAATTGATGCAATAGGAATAGTAATATGTTCCGTTATACTTGTGCAATCCCGAATCTTCAAACATGAAAGGCGCATCAATTGTAGATGCACTTCCAACAACACTCGTCATATCAGGCCCTAATTTTATGACTCTAGCCGTTTTAGGATTGGCCCATTGTGCCTGCGTTGGATTTGAACCGCCAGGAACGCCTCCCCCGGCATACAGGTAACCGGTTCCGTCATCATCTACAAATACTGCCGGATCAAAAAGCCATACAACACCAGATATTCCTGGCGTACTTGGCGTTACGAGCGGTTTTCCGATTGGGTCGGTCCATGGACCAATCGGGCTGTCTGCGGTGAGAACCCCGATACCTCCGCCGCTGTTTGCGAAATAAAGGAAGAATTTATCCTTGCCATTGATTTTTTTAACTGCGATTGACGGTGCCCAGGATGCACCTGCCCATTTTGCAATTCCACGGCCTCCATTAGCTCCATTGGCACCTGCTACTGGAATGGCTCCGTGGTCTGTCCAGTTCACCATATCCGCTGAAGATATGACGAATACTCTATTCAAATTGGCAAATGAATTATCTTTAATTGTTCCGTTGCTATTATATTCATAGTCATCACTTGACATATAGATGTAGACTCTTCCGTTATAGGTCAGCGCAATCGGATCCGCTCCCAAATGATGGTCGATAAGCGGGTTTGAATTCCCTATATGTTTTGCAATTGTAGTACTTGTGGCAGCATACGCAGACTTCCCAGCTAAGCAGCTCAAAAGTAAAGCAAGAACCCATAAACATACGCTATACTTTTTGCTCATCACTTCACATCCTCCCTTTTCCCAAATAGGGTATTTTTTTGAAATTTGATGACAACAGGTCACGAAGAACGCACGCATAAAGTAGCCGGAAGCTGTTTAGCCTGGAAAATTAATTTTGCATACATGGATCGAAAGTTCCCAGTTCCTGTTCTGAAAGCTCATCTTCATGTGTCTCCATTCTCTCCTTTCTTCGAGGAGATCGCACCACTCCTTCAAAATTGTTCAAAAAAACTTCCACATTCCTAGCGACCATTGTCCAGAAAATAAAAAGACAGGATTGTTCATGGCCTCCCACTAATCACATTGAACGGAAATTACATCATTATCCAAGATATCCCTTTATCTAACATCCTACATCATTAAAAAAATTGTGTATAGAAACTTTTGGAGGAGTTAGTGTTCGATTCTACAAAGGAACTGGATACATTTATTCATTGATAAGATGGGGCTAACACTCCGTTTATATTTGTATGTAAAGATAGTTTTCAGACACAAAAAAACAGCCGTCAATGCGGCTGTTTTTTCAAGAGTATAAGAACTATTGAGCGGTATACCCGCTTTTTCATGTTTTGTTCATATTTTATTAATTGTTTATTCAACACTGTCCGCTATAGTAATCCATATCAACAAATATGACTGCCACTCGCATCTTTTATGAAGGGAGGTTCGTTACGCTGAAAGAAAAAATAAAGACATTAGGCCGTTTTTGCACCGTAGGCGTCGGCAATACGCTGATAGATTTTGGTGTCTTCTTTCTTCTTACCGCTTGTCATGTCTCTTATCTGCCGGCGCAGATCTGCTCCTATACTGCAGGTATCGTCAACAGCTATGTGTGGAACCGGAATTGGACGTTTTGTGTGAAAGGTAAGGCTGACGGGAAAGAGATCGTGCGTTTTCTCATGATTAATATTGCCGCGTCGGGGATCACCTTTTTGCTGCTTTATTTGTTTCAAAATTGCGGCTGCTCGCTTTTGGTGAGTAAGCTCGCCGCCACTATCGGCGGAATGATGATGAATTTTATCGGAAACCGAATCTGGGTATTTGGAGATTCGCTGAAAAACATACAGGATCAGGAGTGAAGATGAATGAGAAAAAAAGTGAGAAAAGCGGTTATACCCGCAGCGGGATTAGGAACGAGATTTCTGCCGGCGACAAAGGCGCAGCCTAAAGAAATGCTCCCAATCGTCGACAAACCAGCAATCCAATATATTGTAGAAGAGGCCGCAGAGTCAGGAATTGAAGATATACTGATTATTACAGGGAGAAACAAACGCTCGATTGAAGATCATTTTGATCGGTCGGCGGAATTGGAATTCAATCTCCGGGAAAAAGGCAAGACGGAGACACTTAAGGAAATGCAGCAGATTGCCGATTTGGCCAACATTCATTACATCCGCCAGAAAGAACCGCTCGGATTAGGCCATGCGGTGCTGTGTGCGGAGCATTTTATCGGAGATGAGCCTTTTGCCGTTCTCTTAGGTGATGATATTATGGTGTCTGAAACACCGGCTCTTCGGCAATTAATGGATGTATATGACGTTTATGGCACAGAGGTTGTCGGTGTACAGTCAGTTCTCCCTGAGGATGTCAGCAAATATGGTATTATAAATACATCAGGGTCTCAAGGGCATGTATACGAAGTGAACGATTTAGTGGAAAAGCCTTCTCCTGAAGAAGCACCTTCGGAAATCGCAGTAATGGGACGTTATGTGCTGAATTCTTCGATCTTCTCCGTTTTGAAGACAATTGGCAGAGGCGCGGGCAACGAAATTCAGCTGACAGATGCGCTTCGTGAGGTTTGCCGTAAGGAGCCGATCCACGCCCGGCTGCTGGAAGGAAATCGATATGACATTGGCGATAAGCTAGGCTGTTTTAAAGCGAGCACCGAAATCGGCTTAATGCGTTCCGAAATGAGATCTCAGCTTTTGGCCTATTTAGAAGATGTGATCAAACGGGAAACGAAAGAAATGCTGCGGTAAAAAAATTGTAACCATCTTGCTCGTCAATCAGTCATATAATAGTGAAAAAGATTAGGACAGGTTGTGAAGAATGTGGGCAGTTTGATAAGCGAAATTTTAACATGGCTGACGAACATGGGATATGCGGGTATTGCGATTGGGTTAATGATTGAAATCATTCCGAGTGAGATTGTATTAGCTTATGGCGGCTATATGGTATCGGAAGGCACGATTGGATTTATTGGCGCAATTATTGCGGGTGTTATCGGGGGTACCATTGCCCAGATCTTTATTTACTGGATCGGCCGCTATGGCGGCAGGCCATTTCTGGACAAATACGGGAAGTATTTATTGATTAAAAAGCATCATATCGACATGTCGGAAAACTGGTTTCAGAAATACGGCGCCGGAGTTGTCTTCTCGGCTCGTTTTATACCGGTTGTCAGACATGCCATATCCATTCCGGCAGGTATTGCCAGAATGCCTTTTCTCAAATTTGTGGTACTGACTGTGCTTGCTATCATTCCATGGTCTATTCTGTTTGTTTATTTAGGCATACAGCTAGGAAGCCAGTGGGATGATGTTGAGAATATAGCGGGCACTTATACAACACCGATTATGATATTGGCTGTTGTCGTGATAGCCCTTTATTTTGTGATTAAGAAACGTACAGCCATATTTAAACGATAGTTAGCGGATATGCATAGGGGTGACTGACGCTCCCCTATGCATATTTTTTTACTTCCGATGTTGATTTGCCAGCTTCAGATTCTCCGCTAAAAATGCGACAAACACTTCATCCCGCACGAGCGATGCGGCATAATTTCTCTTAATAAACCATTCTGCCTCTTCAAACGCTGCGAATGTTTCGTCTTGGGTTTCTCCGTTAATTTGAATATTCCATTCGTTGTCTAAAGGGAAAAGAAAAAATCTCATTTGTGCGCGATTTTCATATAATGATCCATTCGCAGATCCCTTTAGATTATAGATGTTACGGAAGGCATCCGGCCGTACAGGATCAATACGGAAAGCTTCAGCTACAAACAACTCGTATACTTCATCGGTTATTGAACAGCCGGACGCTTTTGCATGCCCTCCGCCGCCATATCGGCCGGCGATTTCTGACACATCGATGTAATCATGAATGGTGCGGAGACTGACTCGTTTTGACCCCATGCTCAAAATCGCAATGTAATCGAGGTGCGGATTATCTTTCCCTAGCCTGTTCCCCAGCTCTGAATGGTACGATTCAGCGTGAACGATGCCTACACAGTGTTCGTGAACAAAGGTTTGTACCATTTCCCTTTTCTTTCTGCGGAGGTAGCGCTCGATTTTTTCGTCTTCTAAATCAAGCAGTTTTTCTTCAAAATCATCGAAGAAAAATTCGTCATGCGCGGAAAGGCGCTGGATCATTTTTGCTTCAAATTCATCGATTGACAGCAAAAAGAAAAGATCATTAAGCCGCTTCGCCTGTTTTTGATCGTACCGCTCCCACTCCCATGTATCGTATTGGCGGACGAGCTCTGTGAATTGATCTAAGGCATTTGTCGGTTTCATGAAGCCATTTTCAACGAGATAACCATATAAAAGCGATGTCGCGGATGTGAGCCTTCCATCATCGTATTCCACCTGGACAAATCCCCATTCATGCTTATTCAAATGAAGAGCTGTTTTATGATGGTCAATGAGCTTCACTTTGCCCCCTGCATGAACATACTCATTCAATCTCTCTTCGTTTTCTTCATTGACGGCGAGATCGGTGATGAATAACGCGTCCTGTCTGTTGCTCTCCTTCGCTTTTTCTAAAAAGTACTGCACCTGTGCGTTTAAGCCGTTGACAGAGTTATACCGGACCTCTACGTCTTTTCCGAACGCCAATTTTGCTACGATTCCGCATCCTACTCCGTCCAAGTCGTTATGTGAATATAAATGATACATAATGTAGGCCCCTTTTTATGATAAACTGACAATTGCCGCTAGAGGTGCGGCAGCCTTTATTTACTATTCTAAAAAACAAAGCGTTTTATGCAAAGGTAATTAGTTGACATAATGTTGTTATTGTAAATATATAAAGGAGCGCTTTTTTTGCGCTCCTAAGTTCTTGCTTTTACACTGGATAAACCGGATGCTTTCGATTGGTAAATGTCATTTCCTTTGTCATGTATGCCTTGAGCCGTTTGGCCAGCTCATCACGCAGCGAATTGGCTGGGATAACAGCATCAATGATCATTTCTGAAGCCAGACGGTAGATATTGATGTCCTCTTTGTATTCCTCCCGTTTGCTGCTGATAAATGCGGCTCTCTCTTCTTCTGGCAGCTCGGCGATTTTTTTAGCGTAGACAGCGTTTACAGCTGCCTCAGGGCCCATGACGGCGATTTGGGCGGTTGGGAGCGCTAGACAGCAATCCGGTTCAAATGCCGGCCCTGCCATTGCATACAACCCCGCCCCGTAAGCTTTTCGGACAATGACAGAGAGTTTTGGAACAGTTGCCTCTGACATCGCAGAAATCATTTTCGCTCCGTGTCTGATAATCCCAGCCTGTTCTACTTTTGTGCCAATCATAAAACCCGGGATATCGGCTAAGAACAGCAATGGGATATGAAAAGCGTCACATAAGGTAATAAACTTAGCCGCTTTGTCTGCTGAATCGTGGAATAAGACGCCTCCTTTTACCTTCGGCTGGTTTGCAACAATGCCGACAGGCTGTCCGTGGATTCGTGCGAGGCCCGTCAATAATTCCGGTGCAAATAAGGCTTTGATCTCAAAAAATGAGTCTTCATCTATGACCCGCTCAATCAGCTCATGCATATCAAAAGGTGCGTTTTGATTTTGCGGAATGACGTCGGCAAGCGGAGTTTCGAAGTGTTTTGGCGGGCGTTTCTCATGAATAGGCGCTTTTTCTTGAAAATTTGTCGGAAAGTAGGACAAATAAGCCCGCGCCAGCTGTATGGCTTCTACTTCAGTTTCTGCAAGAATATCTCCGCAGCCGGAGATTGAGCAATGCATACGGGCGCCACCCATTTCTTCGAGAGACACTTTTTCGCCAATAACCATTTCCGCCATCCTTGGCGAGCCTAAATACATGGAGGCGTTACCGTCTACCATAACGACGATATCACAGAAGGCCGGAATATAAGCGCCACCTGCCGCAGATGGTCCGAAAAGCAGACAGATTTGCGGAATGCGTCCCGATAATTTGACTTGATTGTAAAAAATTCTTCCTGCACCGCGTCTCCCTGGAAAGACATTGATTTGGTCGGTAATTCGGGCGCCTGCCGAATCGACTAAATAAATGAGCGGACAGTTTAATTTTTCGGCGGTTTCTTGAATTCTGATGATTTTTTCAACTGTTTTTGCTCCCCATGACCCCGCTTTCACTGTTGAATCATTCGCCATGACGCAAACGGTTTGGCCGCCGATTTTGCCGATAGCGGTTACAACTCCGTCAGCTGGAAGCCCGTCTGACATACATTCCGCAAAAAAAGCGTCTTCTAGCTCAATGTCATCGTCAAAGAGAAGGGAAAGCCGCTCTCTGACAAAGAGCTTGCCTTTTTCCCGATTGCTTTGATGATACTTTTCCGCTCCGCCTTTTCGAATCCGTTCAGCCCGTTCTGTTCGTTCCTTTTCATAATCCATGAGCATTGCCTCCCTTTTATATTCCCTTGTATACGGCCCGTCTTTTTTCTTGAAAGGCCTGAAGCCCTTCTCTCCTGTCTTTTGTCGGGATGGTTTGTTCATACGCTTTTTGTTCAATCGCAAGGCCTGTAGCGAGATCTGTCTCCAATCCTTTATTGATTGCAAATTTAGCCTGACGGACAGCGACCGGCCCGTTGGCAGAAATGGCTGCGGCCAGTTCCTCTGCTTTTGGCATAAGGTCATAAGGAGCCGTGACATGCTCTACAAGGCCGATTTCCTTTGCTTCATGTGTGGTCATGCGTCTGCCTGTATAAATGAATTCTTTTGCTTTTCCTCTGCCAATCAGCCGGGGCAGCCTTTGGGTCCCTCCAGCGCCAGGGATAATAGCTAACCCTGTTTCCGGAAGTCCCAGCACAGCTGATTCAGTTGCGATTCGAAGGTCGCATGCCAATGCCAATTCTAGTCCGCCGCCTAATGCGCTTCCATTTATCGCAGCTATGACCGGCTGCGGCAAGGCATCAAGTAAAGCCGCCGTTCTTTGAATGAGAGATACACTTTCCAGAACCTGATCTTCTTTCAGTTTTATCCGTTCCTTCAGGTCTGCCCCTGCACAAAACGCTTTTTCACCGGTGCCTGTGAGGATGACGCAACGGATGTTTGAGTTGAATTCAATTTCCTGAAGAATCATTTGCAGGTTTCTAAGCATTTCCGCTGAAAGAGCATTTGCTGCTTGAGGCCTGTTTAAGGTGATCAACGCAATATGTTCATTTTTAACAGTAAAAAGAATAGAGTCTCCCATTGTATGCGTCCTCCCTTTTATCAAGATGATTTAAACACCTGTAAATTTCTGCTCGGCAGCGGTTTGCCCATTTTTTCTTCTATCCATTTGGCCGCAGATAGCAGTTTTTCTAGCTTTACATTTGTTTTGATATCCATCTGTTCAAGCATGTACACGATATCCTCAGTTGCGGCGTTTCCTGATGAACCTGGCGCATATGGGCATCCCCCAAGCCCGCCTGCCGAGCCGTCGAACACCGTGATGCCCATTTGGAGTGCTGTGACCATGTTGGCCAGAGCTGTTCCTCTCGTATCATGAAAATGCAGGGCAATTTGATTAGCCGGGAATCGTGCTAAAAGAGCTTCAAGTACAGTTTCCACTTGGGCGGGATTAGCCGCTCCAATCGTATCTCCAAGCGACAGTTCAGAAATTCCAAATTCAAATAGAGCTTCTGAAAGGCGAATGACTTGTTCAATGGGGACATCTTTTTCGTACGGACAGCCGAATACAGTCGAGAGGTAGGCTCTTGTTGTGAGGTTTGCTTTTTGTGCGTCGTTGTTTACTTGTTTGAGTATATGAAGGGACTCAGAAGTGGATTTATTGATGTTTTTTCTGTTGTGCGTCTCGCTGGCGGACATAAAAACGCAAGCTTCGTCAATGCCTCCTTCAAGCGCATTCTCCAGTCCTCTTTGATTCGGGACAAGTGCCGCGTACGTTACCCCTTTTTCACGGTTGATGCCCTTTGCTACGTCGATAGCATCTCGAAGCGCCGGAATCCATTTCGGGTGAACGAAGGATGTGATTTCAATATACGAAAGCCCTGTCCGGGAAAGCTGGTTGATCCAGGTTATTTTATCCTCTGTTGCGATCCATACGGGCTCGTTTTGTAAGCCGTCACGCGGGCCGACTTCTTTGATTGTCACTTTTTTAGGATATGACATGGTCTTCCTCCAAATTATTGAGTGGAATCGCTCAGTTCGAGCAGTACGTCTCCTTCATTTACAAAGTCGCCTTCATTTTTTTTGACTTCTTTTACGATTCCGCTTCTATCTGCAACGATCGGGATTTCCATTTTCATCGATTCCAAAATGGCTACCTCCTGGCCCTTTTCGATTTGGTCGCCGGCTTTGACGTGGACTTTCCACAGGTTTCCTGCCATTTGTATGCTAACCGTCATGACAACTGCCTCCTTTATAGGTGTTGTTTCAAAAAGTCAGTCGTGACATCCCCTTCTTTAAATGCCTTTGTTGCCGCAGCCTGTATGAGAAGCGGAAGATTTGTTTTGATTCCCTCTACACGATAGTCGCGAAGCGCTGTCTCTAGTTTTTCAATTGCTTCTGTTCTGGTTTGGCCTTTGACAATCATCTTAGCGATCATCGGGTCATAAAAAGGGGTAACGGTGCTGTCTTTTGCTACCGCACATTCGTGTCTGACTCCTTTTTGGTCAGGAAGTGAAAACGCAGTGATCGTACCTGGTGACGGGAAGAAGGTCTTGGGATCTTCCGCGTATATTCGAACCTCTATCGCATGCCCGTTCCGTTGGATGTCTTTTTGGGAGAATGTGAGTGTATGGCCCGCAGCAATTCGCAGCTGCTGCTCAACTAAGTCCAGGCCTGTTATTTCTTCAGTCACGGGGTGTTCAACTTGCAGTCTCGTATTCATTTCGAGGAAATAAAAATTTTGCTTCTGGTCAACTATAAATTCGATGGTGCCTGCGTTCGTATAGCCGATTGCCTTCGCTGCTTTTACCGCTGTTTGCCCGATCTTCATTCTTAGTTCATCGTCTACAAATGGAGACGGTGCTTCTTCAATGACTTTTTGGTGGCGCCTCTGAACAGAGCAATCACGTTCAAACAGATGTACTGTATGGCCGTGTTGATCGGCCAAAAGCTGAACCTCGATGTGACGCGCATGTTCAATAACTTTTTCTATATACATCGACCCGTCACCGAAAAAATCTGCTGCGCGCTTTTTGTTTCCCTCGTACGCTTTTTTTAATGCTTCTTCATTTTCAACACGCTGCATTCCGATGCCCCCTCCGCCCGCTGAAGCTTTCAGCATGACAGGATAGCCGATTTGACTTGCGGTGCGGCAGGCTGCCTCTATATCTCCGAGGGATTCAGAAACGCCCGGCACCACAGGGACACCTGCAGCCTCCATTGCTTTTCGCGCTTCAATTTTGCTGCCCATCTTTGCGATGATATCAGGGGAAGGTCCGATAAACACGATGTTTTCTTGCTTGCAGCGTTCAGCGAATCGGCTGTTTTCTGATAACAATCCATATCCAGGGTGGATCGCGTCGGCATTTGCTTTTTTCGCCGTCTTTATGATTCTCTCTATATTTAAATAACTTTCACTGACTCTCGATTCCCCGATCAAATAAGCCTCTGTAGCGGCTTTTGTATGGAGCGCGTCCTTGTCTGCTTCTGAATAAACCGCGACCGTTTTAATGCCGAGACGGCTGCATGTTCGGATAATTCTCATTGCAATTTCTCCGCGGTTGGCGATCAGTACTTTTGTAAACATGATTTCACCTCATTGACTTGATGATAGGTTGAACATTTCAATCGTTTTTTCTCGCAGTTTATATTTTTGAATTTTGCCTGAGGCCGTCATCGGATAGTCATCCGTAAAAATAACATAACGCGGAATTTTGTGGCGGGCGATTTTCCCTTTGCAATAGACTTTAAGCTCATCAGGTGAAACGCTTTTACCGTCTTTCAGTTTAATCCAGGCTGCAGCTTCCTCCCCGAATTTGGCGTCAGGCACACCAACGACCTGTACATCTAAAACAGCGGGATGCCGGTATAAAAATTCTTCAATTTCCCGCGGATAAATGTTCTCGCCGCCTCTGATGAGCATATCTTTTAATCTTCCGGTAATGCGGCAGTACCCGTCTTCATCCATGACAGCAAGATCTCCGGTAAACAGCCATTCGTCGTGATTGATTGCTTTTCTGGTCGCTTCTTTGTCTTTATAATAGCCTTTCATGACGTGATAGCCGCGGGTGCACAGTTCTCCCTGCATGCCTCTTTGAACTTCTTGACATGTCCCGGGTTCTACAATTTTCACTTCAGTATGTGGCAGGGCGCGGCCGGTTGTTTCGACTCTTCTTATGAAGGAATCATTTGCTCTCGTTTGCGTAATGACTGGCGAGGCTTCGGTTTGTCCATAGGCGATCGTAATGTCTTTCATGCCCATCCTTTCAATCACAGCTTTCATCACTTCACTTGGACAAGGAGAGCCGGCCATGATTCCTGTTCGGAGCGTCGATAGATCATATGCATCAAAATCCGGATGATGCAGCTCGGCGATAAACATGGTAGGCACACCATGGAGCGCTGTGCATTTCTCTTTTTCTACCGTTTTAAGGACGGTAACGGGATCAAATTCTTGCACGGGTATCATGGCTGCCCCGACCGATACACATGCCAAAACCCCAAGCACGCATCCAAAGCAGTGAAAAAACGGAACCGGGATGCACATGCGGTCTTGAGAGGTTAAAACCATACATTCAGCGATATTGGCAGCGTTATTGATGACATTAAAATGGGTCAGCATCACGCCTTTTGGAAACCCTGTCGTTCCTGATGTGTATTGCATATTAATCACATCGTCTTTATCCAGGCTGTTCATTCTCTCTTCAAGCTCAGCATCTGTCACTGTTTTCGCCAATATCTCTGTATCGTCCCAATGATACATGCCAGGCAACCGTTTATTGCCAATATAGATCAGCGTTTTTAAAAAGGGATAGCGTTCAGATTTCAGTTGGCCGGGCTTTGCTTCTTGCAGTTCTGGTATTAAACTGTTCACGATGTCTGGATAAGAAGTGCCCCTGTATGAATCCATGATAATAAGCGCGGCGGCATCCGATTGCTTTAACAAGTAGTCCAGTTCGTGTGCTTGATAATTGGTATTGACGGTTACGAGCACGGCTCCGATCTTCGCAGTTGCGAACTGGACGGCAAGCCATTCAGGGATATTAGAAGCCCATATGGCGACGTGGTCTCCTTTCCCAATCCCCATCCGCATGAGACCTTTAGCGGTTTGACGGCAAAGATTGTCAAATTGGGCGTACGTATAGCGGATATTTAGGTCTGGATAAACAACCGCTTCTCGATCGGGATACGCATCAGCTGTTTGTTCCAGCAGCCTGCCGATTGTAGAATGGATGAGTTCAGCCATTCATTGTTCCTCCTTTCTTAATGATGGGAAAGCGTTTACATTTTTATTTTAAAAGCTGTCTGGCGATCACGAGACGCTGAATTTCAGATGTGCCTTCACCGATTTCCATTAATTTTGCGTCCCGCAGCATCCGTTCCACCCCATACTCTTTCATATAGCCTGAACCTCCGTGGATTTGAATGGCTTGATTGCAAGCTCTTGTCGCCATTTCAGATGCGAATAGCTTGGCGTACGCCGCTTCTTTGGTGAACGGGCGGTTATGGTCTTTCAGCCAGGCGGCTTTTAACACCATTTGCCGTGCCAGATCAATTTCCATCGCCATGTCAGCAAGCTTAAATTGAATCGCTTGAAAGGAAGAAATCGGCTGTCCAAACTGCTTTCGTTCTTTCGCATATGCCAATGATGCGTCAAGGGCCGCTTGAGCAATGCCGACTGCAAGAGCAGCGATGGAGATTCGACCACCGTCCAGCGTATATAGAAACTGTTTAAACCCTTTTGTTGGATCGCCGAGTAAGTTGGCCGCAGGCACTCTTACATCCTCAAGCAAAATTTCCGCTGTATTCGAACCGCGGACGCCCATTTTATCGTACGGGCTCGTAATCGTAAGTCCTGGTGTGTCAGTTGGCACGATTAATGCGGAGATGATGTTTTTTCCATCTTTGTTTTTGCCTGTTACTGCAGTCACAATAACTGTGCGTGCGTAGCTTGCATTAGTGATCCAGCACTTTTCGCCGTTGATTACATACTCGTCACCATTTGAAATCGCTTTTGTTTGAGTGCCTCCTGCATCTGAGCCTGCATTTGGCTCCGTCAGGCCGAATGATCCGAGTGCTGTGCCTGAAGCCAGCGGCGTCAAATGCGTCCGTTTTTGCTCTTCTGTTCCGAAGTAGTATAGAGGGCTTGCGCCTAGCGAGACCGCTGCAGCATAGCTTAATCCAGTACTGCCGCAGGCTTTGCCGACTTCTTCAACCGCTAAGGCATATGAAATCGTATCACCGCCAGATCCGCCGTATTCTTCTGGAAATGGAATACCCATCAGACCGAGTTCACCCATTTTTTTAAATGTTTGCATCGGGAACTCGCCTGTTTGATCTACATGTTCAGCGTGAGGAGCAATTTCTTTTTTCGCAAAATCTTTTACCATTTCACGCACCATTTGTTGTTCTTTTGTCAGCTCAAAATTCACATCGTTTCCTCCTTCACATCTTTGTAACATCCTATTAGGCGAGTTCTATAATCATTCCCTGACAAGAAAAGTCTGAAAATTAAAACTGAATCATTTTTTATGTGATAATTTCAGCGGAATGAGCAAATACATGCAGTAGGCGCATACCATCCATATCGCAAACGCAATAACTTGGCCCTTTGATAAAGCCGGGACGATGAGGGGATGATTCCAAAGGGAAATCGTATCCATCAATAAACCGACCGCTGATCCCCATATACCTAGCTTGATCACCGCGAACTGTGATTGATCGAGTTTTTGATAGAGAAAGAACACAAGGCATAAAACAAGAGCGGTGCCCGCTCCAAAGAGAAGAAAGTTCGGCAAAAAGGCTTCTTCAGCCGGATCAGTCAACACAGCATCTCCGAACAGCACAAAAAATAATGTGGCACCTAACCAGACGAGAAATGAAAACGTAAAACACGTCCTGTACGTGTTTCTCTTCGATTTTATTTAGTACTAGTTTCTCAGATTCCAATACTGGAAAAAGTCCAAAAACCGCCTCCATATTCATGTGAATCTCTCCTTTGTTTTTTAAAAAATTCAGCGGTTTACCATCGTTTCCTGTCTCCAAAATCACTTTTAAAAAAAAGACGACTTAGAAAGCCGTCCTTCTCATTTCTTATTTTGTTGTTCGTTTGGAAGCCTTGCTTTCGTTATGAAGCCGGTCTGCTGAAGTGACATAATACGTATATTTCTTGTTAGGATCTGCCGTGTTATCTAAGAAGGTTTGCTGCTCATGTGTTTTTCTTTGCGTTGCCAGCAATGTTCTCTGCTTTTTCCCTTCGGCTCTGTATATCGCATAATAGGCTGTTTCTTTCGTTTTTTGATTTGATGGGTGATCTTTAATCTGCAGAAGATTGCCGTTTTTGTCTTCGGTGACTTTCGTAAGCTTCGGTTTTTTTGGGGCGGTATTGTCAAGCCAAGGCATTTGCGGAACCAGTGCCGGCTTGCTGTAAAGATCGGCGATGAGCCTGTCTTTGATGCCAAGCGGATTTTTGTTGAGATCCTTGAGACTGAAATGCATGCTTCCTTTCACCAGTTCAAGCTGGCGGTTCAAAGTGATTTGCCGCACATATTCCTCAGGGTCGGACCAAGGCGGATCAAAATTGTTATTGATTTTATATGCTGCCTGGCCAATATATAAGTGAACAGGCCTATTTTTGACTTCATTGCTCCACCAATCAGCCAGCACGTCGTAAGCCGCTGCGTTAAAGCCGATACTCCAATAAATTTGCGGAGCAATATAATCGATGTCGCCTTCTTGGATCCAATGTCTTGTGTCTGCATATAGATCGTCATAATTTCTGACGCCTGCTTTTGTATTCGATCCGGTCGGGTCATCTGCTGCGTTTCTCCATACTCCAAAGGGACTGATGCCGAATTTGACATACGGTTTTGCAGCTTTAATTGTTTGGTTGATTTGTTTGACAAGCTGGTTCACATTGTCCCGCCGCCAGTCATCGATATTAGAAAAAGCGTTTTTTCCGTATTGTTCATACTGTGCTTGATCAGGAAATTCCTGTCCTGCTATTTTATAAGGGTAAAAATAATCATCCATATGAACAGCATCGATATCATAATGTTTTACGACTTCTTCAATGCCTTTGACGATAAAATCTCTCGCTTCTGGAATGCCTGGATGATAATACAGCTGGTTTCCGTAGGCGGCAACCCAATCTGGATGTTTTCTTGCCGGGTGATCCTCAGACAATTTATTAAGATCTGTATGATTCATTGTAATACGGTAAGGATTAAACCACGCGTGAAATTCCAAATTTCGTTTATGGGTTTCTTCAATCATAAATGCAAGAGGATCATAGCCCGGGTCCTTCCCTTGGACACCGGTTAAGTATTCCGACCAAGGCCCGTAAGCTGACGGATAAAAGGCATCAGCCGTCGGTTTTATCTGAACGATAACGGCATTCATTCCCATTTTTTGCACATCGTCCAGCAGTTTGATATACTCCTGTTTTTGCTCTTTCACAGATAACCCTTTTTTGGACGGCCAATCAATATTTAATACGGAAGCAATCCATACGGCTCTCAGCTCCCTGTCAGACTGCGCATTGGCCATAAACGGAACGGAAATGACAAACGTTCCGATGATCAAGCTGACAAGGAAACGGACAATCGACTTTTGGCAAACCTTCATTCTGTTTCTTCTCCCCCATTACATCACTTTCACTATTCGCTATTACGGTATTCCCGGGCTATAAAAGGGTGATTAACAGAATGTCTATCTCACTAAATAAACGAAAAAAGTCCTAAAGCATGTTGTGAACCGCTTTTAGGACTTTTTATCATTCATCATGGTTTGCAGACTTTTTAACACGTCAATAAGTTTTACGCCGACACCGACAGCCGTTTCAAGGATCGCTTGTGCTCCGGCAATGGCTAAAATAAAGATCAGCGGTATTGCAATACGAGGCAAAAAAAGATAGCCAAGTCCGATCAAGATGGCACACCAAACACCGGCACACCAGTAGCAATTGAGCATGTATCCAAAGTTAGAAGCCGGCACGCTTTTTTCATCTACATGCCCGTTTTGATCAACAATCCTTTTCTTTTTCATAAAAGGTTTTCGGATAAATTCTGTGATTTTGTCGAATACAATCAAATGTGTCAGCCTGTAACTGGCTAGAATCAGCATGATAAACGTAAGAAAAGATAAATGATCCATGACAAGCCTCCAAGAAAAAGGATGATGTTATCATTCCCTAGTGTCATCGATCCATTCTTTGATACAAAAAGAAGCGGACAGAGAATGCTTTTGTCCGCGAATCCGCTCTATTGTTTGTGCGGGATTGCTTTATTTGAAGTGATCTTTTCTAAAATGTCGAGGATGATGTCAGCATTCTTTTCAGCATATGTTCCTTCCAGCATGTCTTTATGAGCGCCAAAACCCGTGTACTCACTATAATTTCCACAGGCGCCTTCCCATTTCGTTAAGCCTGTATTCTCGCTGGTTTCGGGGTGGATTCCAGCTTCGATGAAATGAATGCTTGCTTTGATGTGCCCTTCATTCAGCAATTGTGCCCAATATTCCTGATAGTTTCTTTTTTTCTTCATCACCTTTTCTCTGACTGCTTCAGGCAGATATGCTGCAGATTCGTCATTCCCGGTATCGATAGGCAAAGGCTGTTCTTTTAGATAAGCGTCCACGATAATGAAGTCACTGACTTCTAATCCTTTGTGCTCCATAGCCTGTGCCACTTCAAAAGCCAGGTTTCCGCCTGCAGAGTAGCCTAATAAAACGTATGGGCCCTCAGGCTGTATGTCCGTCATGCAATTAACATATTGTTCAATGCGGGTGTCTTGTTCAATAAAATGAAATCCGTATACGGCTGCCTTCTCATTCAGTAATAAAGCAAGGTCTTTGAAATAAATTCCAAATCCTGATATCGGCGGGAAGCAGAAAAGATTTTGCGCGCCGTGCTGGTTCAGTTTGATCACATGCTGTTCATTTGCCGCTGTCAGCTGTTTAGAATAAAGTTTCTCGGCAAGCTGAGCAATTGTCGGATGTTCGAACAAGAAATCAATCGGTATGTCAATGTTCTGCTGATGTTTTAGTGTATGTATGACTTGCAGTGCTTTTAGTGAATGTCCGCCAATAGCAAAGAAGTCATCATCAATACTGATTGTGTTAACACCGAGAACTTGCTTCCAAATGTTCGCTAATTCTTCTTCAACCAAGTTTCTTGGCAATATGATGTCCTGTCGTTTGGCAGGCTTATTTTCTGGAATAGGCAGCGCGCTGCGGTCTATTTTTCCGTTTCCGGTAAGCGGCATCCGCTCCACACGCACCCAGTGTTGCGGGATCATATAGTCTGGAAGCACACGCGCCAAATCGGCGCGAAAATCCGTATCTGTTTTTTTGTGATCGCCGACGTAATGAGTGTACAGCTGCGCCTCTCCATCTTTTTCTCTCAATGTCACTGCTGCTTCTTGAACGCCTTCCATTTCTAACAGGCGCGCTTCTATTTCGGCAGGCTCAATTCGTTTTCCGCGGATTTTCATTTGCCTGTCAATTCTGCTGATGTATTCTAAGTTTCCATCAGGTAGCCAGCGCGCCAAATCACCGGTACGGTATATTCTTTCTCCAGGCAAGAAAGGATGAGGAGAAAAAACAGCATTTGTCAGGTCATCTCTGTTCAAATAGCCTTTAGCGACACCATCACCGCCAACACAAAGCTCGCCGGGAACGCCTATTGGCAAAAGACGTCCTTTTGTATCTAAGATGTAAGCGGTGCTATTGCTGATTGGTTTTCCAATCGGAATCGGCCCCGCATAGTCTCTCTTCATTTCAAAAAAGGTTGAAAAAGTCGTGTTTTCCGTAGGCCCGTAAATATTATGAAGCGCGAGATCTGGACAGGCGTGCCTGACAGCATTCATCAGAGCAGGAGAGAGTGCTTCTCCTCCGACATATAACATATGGAGTCCGCGAAACATGTCAGCTCGTACCTGTGCCAGCTGATTAAAAAGAGCTGTCGTTAAAAATAGCACTGTAATGTCATTTTCAAGCAAATACGCTCCAAACCGATCAGGTGCCAGCATTGTCGATTTATCAATGATATGAAGGCTTGCGCCATTTAAAAGTGCCCCGAACATTTCAAAGGTGACGGCGTCAAAGCTGATAGATCCAGTCATAATAAACCGGTCATCACCGGACGCAGACGTGTAATTGCTGTTGCTGACAAGGGACACGACATTGCGATTCGTGATCATGACCCCTTTCGGCCGGCCTGTTGATCCTGAGGTATACATGATGTACGCAAGATCATCCGGGCTGGAGCTGATATTAATAGGGATATCGTTCTCTTCCATCAATCCCTGCGCATCTGAAATGATACATGTTCCTGAGAACGTAGCGTTTTGCTCCAATCCCTTTTGAACAATCAGCATTTTTGCTTGCGTTTCCTCAAGCATAAAGCTGACTCGTTCAGGCGGAAGCTCCGCATCAAGCGGGAGGTATGCTCCCCCTGCTTTTAATACGGCAAGCACACTGATCATGAATTCGGGAGAATGTGCAGCCAATATTCCGGCTGTCTCGTTTTGCCGAAATCCCTTTTGAATTAACTCTCTGGCGAGCGCATTAGAGCGTTTATCAAGCTCTTTATACGAAATAGACATATTGCCATACACAAGTGCGGTATGGTCTGGCGTTTTTTCTGCTTGTTCGCGAAATAAATCGATAATTGTATGATTCTTTGGATACTCCGTTTTTGTATTGTTGAACTGTGTGACAATCTGCTCTTTTTCTGTTGCATCAAGAAAAGAAAAATCAGCAATTGGCATATGAGGGTGCTGTGCAGCTGTGCTAAGCGCTTGCGTAAATTGCCTCTTAATACAGCTGATCCAGGCAGCATCGTAAACGAACGCATTATAGCTGAACTTGATGACAAGCTCTTCACCGGGAGCAACGACAAGATTAAAATTATATCCTGATTGCTCGGATACTTGAACTTGATCGATTTGCAGCGGTGAATCGGTTTGATCAGTGGAATCGGCGATTTTCTGCTGTAACGGATAGTTTTCAAAGACGATAATGTGATCAATCAGTTCCTGTTTCAATGCGGTGTTTGCCTGAATATCAAATAAAGGCTGGCAGGTAAACGGCTCAGCTTCCAGCATTTCTTTCTGGCAGCGTATGAGCAGCTCGTGAAACGTTTCGTCTTGATGTGTTTTAATGCGAATCGGTATGGTATTGATAAACAACCCTATCATTTGCTCCACGCCTGGGATTTCTGACGGTCTTCCTGATACAACTGCGCCAAACACAACGTCGTCTGTGCGGTTATATTGCTGCAGCATTACACCCCAGACAGCCTGAATAAGGGTAGCGAGCGTGACGCCGTGTTGTTTGGCAGTCTCTTTCAGCTTGTCTGTCAGTGGTTTATTTAATGAAAATATCAAATCTTCACGGTGATAACCTTCTTTTGTTTCTTTATCAGACACACGAGGCAGAGGTGATGGAGTGCTGTAGTTTTTTAAATAGGTATCCCAGTAGGCCGCTGCTTTTTCTTTGTCTCGGTTTGTCAGCCAGGAAATATAGGTGCTGTACGGACGGACAGGGTCTAATGAAAGCGGCTTTCCTGCATGAATCGATTGATAAATTTGCATAAATTCCTGCATAACAATACCTAGGCACCATCCGTCCATTAAAATATGATGGTGACTCCAGATACAGACATGCTCATCTTTAGCTGTTTTGAATAGAGAAATCCGCATCAGCATGTCTTTTTGCAGATCAAAGCCTTTTTGCTTGTCCTTCTCTTTAAAGCGTTCAATATACTCATTCTGGTCGTTTGTTGACAGATGAGAAATGTCTTCGCTGTTCAAATGGAATTCACGTTCTGTCATCACGACTTGCCGAGGTCCCGACAAATGCGGGACGTGCGGCAAAAACACGGTTCTGAAAATATCATGGCGGTCGATAATGGCTTGAATGCTGCGCTGAAACCATTCATAGCTGAGGCTTCCTTTAATGGTGAAGAGCGACTGCTCAACGTATGCCCCCTCCTCTTTACGGAGGAAGGAATGAAACAGCATCCCCTCCTGCATGTGACTCAGAGGATAAATGTTCTTGATTTTTTTAATGTTATCCATAGTGTCTGCACCTTTCTTCACGGATTCATTAGTGAAAACTGAGCATATCAGCGATCTCTTGCAGCGCGTCCTCGGTCAGTTCTTGATCATCATAATCGCTGATCGTCTTTTCTGTTTCTCTTTTGTTCTGGCAGTGTTCGATCAGCTGTAATAAAAATTGACGGCATGTTTCGCTAAGCTGTTCGATGGTTTTGCGCTGAAAGCGGGCATTGTCATAAGTCATATTGACAGTCAATTTTCCTTCTGCAGCGATTGCGCTGATATCCAGCGACTGTTCACGGTTCCATGTTGTGCTGATATCACCTCCGGCACCCAGCGGAGAGAATGAGAAGGCGTCCTCCTCAGGTACTTCAGCTGTGCGGCCGCTTTCAAATTGACCAAGATAATTAAAGCTGATTTCTGGTGCACCTGTGAAATTGATGTCTTTTTTGCCAGGCGGAGTCAAATATTTGATGACACCGTAGCCGAATCCTTTGTCAGGTACACGTCTCAGTGTATCTTTTGTTGTTTTTAGCACATGAACCATGTATTCTTCCGAAACTGGCAAGTCTGCGTTCAATTTAACCAATAACGGATAAATGGCGGTAAACCATCCAACCGTCCGGCTCACATCTATTCCTTCTAATACATCCTCTCGCCCGTGGCCCTCTAATGATAGTTTGAAGGCGGATTGATTGGTCCAATGGCGCAGCGCAAGAATGACAGAAGCGAGCAGCATGTCCTGCGTATCAGTGTTGTATGCGCTGTTGGCGTCTTTTAAGAGTGCTGCTGTCTCTTTCTCGTTTAAGGTAAACGAAATCGTGGACCGTTGTCCCTCGTGTGCTCTAGTTCCATCGATGTGATCAAAAGGCAATGCCTCTGTTTGATACTCTTCGGCTTCGCGCCAATACTTGAGCTGTTTCATTAGCTGCTGGCTTTCAGCGTAGTCAGAGAGCTTTTTCGCATACGCTTTAAACGAGCTTGTTTTAGGCGGCAGTTTGATATCCTCCCCGCCAGCAGCTTGGCGATACCCTAAAGCCAAATCTTCAAGCAGAACCCGCCATGAGATGCCGTCAACGACGAGGTGATGAGCCGATAAAAATAAGAAATCACCGTCAATTGTGTGGAAAAGACCGGCTTGCAGCAGCGGACCATTCTTCAAATCCATTTTCTGCTGAATATCAAGTACATGGCGTTTGATAATAGGCTCATACGCTCTATTTCCATCAGTGCATAAATCAATCATCTGAAGGCCGTACAACGCGTCGTCCGAATGACTGAGCGGCCGATTATATTGATCCCACTTTCCTTGTTCATTCTGTGTAAACACCATTCGCAGCGCATCATGATGACACGTTATTGCTTTTAACGTTTTTCTCAGTGCGTCTTCTTGTACAGAGGTGCTTCGATGCAGCATTACGGACTGATTAAAATGGTGTTTTTCTCTTATATCTTGAGAAAGAAACCATTTTTGAACAGGCGACCATTGTACGTCTCCCTCAACCGCAGCTTGGCTGGAACTTGTATCTGAATCTCGGATATAAGCTGCCAATTCTTGAATGGTCGGATGGCTAAACAAATCTTTCACTGCCATTTGCTTGCCTATCCGGTGAAGCCGCGCAGATACCTGTAACGCTTTGATCGAATCTCCTCCAAGCTCAAAGAACGAATCAGCTGTTCCGATTTTTTCTGCACCCAGTACATCCTTCCATATATCTGCCAGTATTTGTTCCATTTTGCTGGCTGGCGGGAGGAATGGACGTTCACCTTCGCGATTGTGTACAGGTCTTGGAAGTGCTCCGCGATCCAGCTTGCCGTTTGGTGACAATGGAAGTGAGTCCAGTTTTTCAATAAACGCAGGGTGCATAAACACCGGCAGCTTGTTTTGTAATTCTGAGCGTACAGCATTTGTGCTCAACTCTGGTTTTGTCACCACATAAGCACTTAATTCGGTTTGTCCTGACGCTGTTACATGAGCAACTACTGCGGCGTCTTTTACACCATTTATACACCGGATGACCGATTCAATTTCTTTCGTTTCTACACGGTATCCTCTGATTTTGACTTGATCATCGATTCTTCCGAGATATTCGAGTGTACCGTCGGCCATCCATCTGGCGGCGTCTCCTGTTCGGTACATTCGTGCTTCGGGTTTAAATGGATTCTGCGTGAATGCTCTCTCTGTCAGTTCTGGAAGATTAACGTACCCTCTTGCAAGCCCTGTTCCTGCTATACAAAGCTCTCCCGCAACACCGATTGGCTGAAGCTGATGATTGCTATTTAAAATCAGCACTTGAGTCCCGTCAATCGGCTGGCCGATGCTTACGTATGCCTGCTTTTCCATATGCCTCATGACGGTAGTCGCCACGCTGTTTTCTGTCGGTCCATATTCGTTGGCGAGTTCGGTATGCGGACATATAGCTAAGCTGAGGTCGATCAATTCGCGGTCAGCCGCTTCTCCCGCCAGTGTGACGACTCTAAGCGTCTTTACATCTTCCAGCTGCACTACGTCCAAAAGCGCTCGATATAAAACAGGCACAATAATCATATGTGTAATCCGTTGACGAGACAGCTGATGCTTAATGGCCAGAATATCCTTCGCTTCCTCTTCATGAAGCAAAACGGCTTTTGCACCTGACAAAAGCGGTGTAAACATACTAGTTATAAAGCCGTCAAATGAGAAAGAAAAGAGCTGCAGAATGGTATCTGTCTCGTTGAATGCATAAGCGTTTCGCCGCCACTGAAGAGTGTTGGCAATACCTTTATGCTCGACCATTACCCCTTTTGGACGGCCCGTCGTTCCAGAAGTATAAATGATATAAGCCAAATGATGGGCAGACGACATTTGCGGCAGCGGCGATTTGTCGTCTGCCTCTACGCTTTCTATCGTCAAGATCTCTCCTTTAAAGTCAGCAAGTACTCCCCGATCCGCTTCATTTATTGTCATCAGCAGTTTCGTTCCGCTGTCGCTGAGGATATAGCGTTTCCGTTCTGTCGGGTATTCAGGATCAATGGGAACGTAACAGCCTCCGGCTTTCCACACGCCAAGTATGGCTGCTATCATGCTGAACGAACGATGCATCATGATGCCTACTGGTGTGTCCGGCTTAACACCTCGGCTGCGCAATGCACGTGCGATTCCATTGGACCACTCGTCCAACTCTTGATACGTCAGTGTTTTGTCTCCGCTGACAAGTGCAGAAGCTTTTGGTGTTCGTGCAGCTTGCTGCTCAAACAATTGACTGATTGTTTGAACTCCGTATTGATTCGCTTGCCTGGTGTTAAACTCATTAAGCAGCTGGTGCCGCTCTTCTTGGGTCAGGATGTCGATATGGTTGAGTGTCACCTCCGGGTTTTTGCCGATGATGCTAAGTACATTTGTTAAATGCGATGCCCAGCGTTCAATGGTGGTTTTCTCGAACAATGCGGTTGAATATTCAAAAAGGAAATGAATGTTTCCGTCGCCCTCAGATGCCTGTAGTGTCAAATCGAATTTAGAAACGAGATGAGAAACTTGTGCCGGCTTCATTTGCAAATCATGAAGATCCAATGGCTCGTAATCATTATTTTGAACAACTAACATCGCATCAAACACTGGATTTCGGCTCATATCTCGTGTCAATTCAAGCTTATCGACAAGCTCTTCGAATGGGTAATCCTGATGCTCAAAGGCTTCCAATGCTGTCTCACGCACTTCCTGCAAGTACTGTACAAACGGCTTCCCGCCCTCCGGGCGCGTCCGAAGCGCGAGCGTGTTCACAAACATGCCGAGTATCGGCTCAAGATCCTTGTGCGGCCGGCCGGCAATTGGCGAGCCGACGATGATATCTTCCTGTCCGCTTAAGCGTGACAAGAACGCGGTGTAAGCCGCAAGAAGCACCATGTACAGTGTGCTTCCGTTTTCTCGTGCCAGCTTGTGAAGGCCTGATGTAACCTCTTGTTCCAGCGTAAATGAGACCTTGTCACCCGCGAAGCTTAGCACAGGCGGGCGGACATGATCAGCCGGAAGATCCAGCACAGGCAGCTCGCCCTCGAGCTGCTTCAGCCAGTACGCCTCTTGCGTTTTGTACGCGTCTCCTGTTTTGAATCCTTCTTGCCATACGGCATAGTCTTTATATTGAATGCGCAGTGCCGGAAGCTTCCGATTATTGTACAGCTCGCCGAATTCCCGAATCAGAATGTTGACGGAAACACCGTCTGAAATGATGTGATGCATATCAACCAGCAACAGGTGCCGCTCATCTGATACCTTTACGATTTGGGCACGGAACAGCGGCGCTTGGCTGAGATCAAACGGTTTGATAAATGCGGCTGCGGCCTCCTGTTCGGTTCGTTCGCCGAGAACTGTAGTCTGTAACGTAAACGGCACCTCGTCATGGATGCGCTGCACCGGATCGCCTCCTGCGTCCTGTTCGAAGGAGGTCCGAAGCGACTCGTGGCGCTTGATCAGTTCTTTGAAAGCTCTGTCCATCCTTTCAGGGTTGAGCTTTCCTTCGAGCTCTAACACAGCCGGCATATTGTAGCCTGTCCCTCCGTCCTCCAGCTGCTGAAGGACATAAATCCGCTTTTGGGCAGAGGAAACCGGATAGGTTTCCTGTTTTTCAGCGGGCTTAATCGCTTCATATGGACTGTCCGTTCCTTCACGGATAACGGTAGCCAGCCCTTCTACTGTCGGATGGGCAAACACCTCTTTTAGCGGCACCTGTACATCGAATTCTTTTGAGATCCGTGAGACAAGCGCCGTTGCTTTTAAGGAATGTCCCCCGCGGTCAAAAAAGTTGTCGTGAATCCCGACAGGGCCATTTTTCAGCACGTCCTCCCACAGCTGAGAAAGCTTCATCTCAGTCACGTTTCTCGGCGCTGTGTAGGTCTCCGCATCTGCCGCTCCGTCAGGAGCTGGCAGGGCGTTTCGGTCGAGCTTTCCGCTTGGCGTAACCGGCCACTGTTCCATCTCTATCATATAGGCTGGGACCATGTAGCCCGGCAACAGTCTCTCAAGCTGCGCTCGGATTTCGTTTCTTTGGAGCCCTTCTACATAAGCGCATAATTCCGGCTCGCCGCTGTCTGTCCGTACGGTAACGGCCGCCTCCCTTACGCCTTCTATGCTTCCTAGTGCCGCTTCAATCTCTCCCGGCTCAATCCGGTAGCCGCGAATTTTTACCTGATCATCCAACCGTCCCAGGAATTCAATATTCCCGTCAGGGAGCCAGCGCGCCACGTCTCCTGTTTTGTACATGCGTTCCCCCGGGTAAAACGGGTCTTCAAGAAAACGCTCCTCCGTTAATGCCGGCCGATTCAAATAACCTCTGGCAACACCCGCTCCGGCAATGTACAGTTCGCCGATACATCTAGCAGGCAGCATCCGCTGATTCTGATTCAGGATATATAATCTGACATGATGAACAGGTTTTCCAATTGGGATCCGTTCAAGTTTTTCATGCGGCGGACAATCAAAGAATGCAGCTTCTACGGTTGCTTCCGTTGGCCCATAGGAATTGGTTATTGAAACATTTGGAAGCAACTCGTAAAATCGGGAGACAAGATGGGTCCCCAGCTGTTCTCCCCCAGAAAACACTCGCTTGAGTCTGTTTGTCTTAATCGGTACAGAGCGATATTTTATATGTTCTAAAAATGCATGGAGCATTGAAGGCACAAAATGCATAGCTGTGATCTTTTGTTCTTCTATGGCCTTCGCGATCACTTCAGGTTCTTTTTCGCCTCCCTGAGGAAGCAGATAAACAGAAGCTCCGGCATAAGGCCACCAAAACAGCTCCCATATTGAAGCATCGAATGAATATGATGTTTTGTGCATAATCATATCTGAATGCTTTAGCTGATAGCGGGACTGTAGGGAATTCAAAAAATTCACCGCTGATCGATGTTCAATTTCAACACCCTTAGGCATCCCGGTAGAGCCGGATGTATAGATGACATAGGCTAAAGATTGCGGGAGAACATCCACATTCGGATTGGACAAACGATGTGCCAGTCCGCTATTTGTCTGATTGAGATAGACAATCTCTCCTGTAAATGCCGGAATATGAAGGCTGGCAGACTGAAGCAGGAGAATGTTTGTACCGCTGTCCTCCAGCAGAAAGCTGATTCGTTCTTCCGGATAATCCGGGTCGATGGGCAGATAAGCGCCGCCAGCTTTAAGAATGCCATAAATGCCAAGCAGCATTTCAGGTGAACGCTTTCCTATAATGGCAACAGTCGTTTCGGGTTTTACCCCCCGTCCAATTAGCTCCCAGGCGATACGGTTAGCCTGTTCGTTCAATTCTTTATAGGTCATCACTCCATCTTCGAAGATAACGGCCGCCTGATCAGGCGTTTTTGCTGCCTGCTGTTCGAGTGCATAGTGGAGCGTTTGATTCATTGAATAGCCCGTCTCCTCATACGGATGGCATGATTCAATGAAATCTCTCTCTTCTTCTTTTGTTAAGATTGGAATATCGTCCAATTCTGTTTCAGGGCTGGCAGCCGTATGTTCCACAAGCGTGGTGAAAAGGCTGGCCCACCTTTGGATGGTTTCTTTCTCAAACAAAGCTGTACTGTATTCAAACTGACAGAAAAGCTCGGAATCATGCTCTGTAACGTATAGGGAAATATCAAATTTTGATATTGGATGCTCCAAGTCGTTCCACTGAAGCTGTACATCATTCATTTTTAGCTTTTGCTGTTCCATATTCTGAAGGACTAGCGTTGTGTCAAACAAAGGATTCCGGCTCATTTCCCGCTGCACACCGAGTTTGTCCACAAGCTCTTCAAACGGGTAATCCTGATGCTCATACGCTTCTAGTGCCGTCTGTCTGACTTCTTTTAGAAATTCCTCAAATGTCTTATTACCCGCCGGGCGTGTGCGGAGAGCCAATGTATTGACGAACATCCCAAGAACAGCTTCAAGGTCGGCATGGGGCCGCCCGGCGATAGGTGAACCAATCACGATATCATCCTGACCGCTTAACCGAGACAAAAAGGCTGAATACAAAGCGAGAAGCGTCATATAAAGCGTGCTTCTGTTTTTATGGGCGAGCCGCTTTATGCGGGCCGTGATCTCTTTGTCCAATTGAAAGGTTACTTTTCCGCCTATGAATTGCCGTTCTGCCGGACGTCGTTTATCTGTTGGAAGCTCCAGTATAGGAAGGTCCCCGCTAAACTGCTGCTGCCAGTAAGTCTCCTGCTTTTGGTACGAGTCTCCCTTTTTAAATTTCTGTTGCCATACGGCGTAATCTTTATATTGGATCCGCAATGGCTTAAGCTGCCGGTTTGCATAAAGATCGGTAAATTCTCGGATTAGGAGCTGAACGGATACGCCATCTGAAATGATATGGTGCATATCGACCAGCAATACATGCTTTTCGTTTGACACTTCTATAAGGCCTGCTCTAAATAATGGTGCCTGGCTGAGATCAAAGGGACGGACAAATCCCTCGATAGTGGTCTCTTTACTTAACGTAAACGGCACTTCGGTGTGGATACGCTGAACCGGCTCGTCATCGGCTCCGGATACAAAGGAAGTTCGAAGCGGCTCATGCCGACTGATCAGTTCTTTACATACAGCAGACAGTTTGGCGACATCCAGTGCACCTTCCAGTTCTAAGACCGCAGGCATGTTATAGGCGACACCCTCATCAAGCTGTTGAAGCACATACATTCGTTTTTGGGCCGAAGATACAGGATATGTACCCCTTTCTTCTGCTGGTTCAATTGCTGCATACGGATTTTGTTCTGCCTCTCGAATGATTGAAGCTAATCCTTCAACAGTCGGATGAGCAAAGATGTCCTTAAGCGAAACTTGCACATGGAATTCCTTTGCGATCCGTGACATAAGCACTGTTGCTTTTAACGAGTGGCCGCCATGGTCAAAAAAGTTGTCTTGGATGCCTATATGGCCATTATTCAGTACATCTTCAAATAGTTGTGAAAGCTTTGCCTCTAACAGATTTCGAGGGGCAGTATATGGGTTTCCGCTGATTGAAGCATCTGGCCCCGGAAGTGCTGCGCGATCTACTTTTCCATTTGGGGTAAGAGGTATGCTGTCAACCCATATCCATTTCGCCGGAATCATGTATTCTGGGAGCTCACTAGCCATATAACTGCGTAAATCTATTGCGTTCAGCTTTTGTACACTGCAATAGTAAGCGCATAATTCATGTTCACCGTTTTGATCTTGCCAGATGAGAATGGCAGCCTCACTAATGTCCGGGTGATTCATTAACGTGACTTCGATTTCTTGCGGCTCAATTCGATAACCTCTGATTTTCACTTGATTGTCTGCCCGTCCGATATATTCGATGTTGCCGTCTTCAAGCCGTCTGGCCAAATCACCTGTCCGGTACATGATCACACCAGGCTTGAATGGATCGGATGAAAATTTGTCGCTTGTCAGTTTATCGTGATTGACATATCCTCTGGCAACACTTGCGCCGGAAATATAGAGTTCGCCTGGTACGCCGCATGGCTGAAGCTGTTTTTGATGATTCAAAATATATAGATCAGTACAGCCTATCGGTTTACCGATTGGCGGAAGCTCAGGAATAGGGTCTCCAGGATGAATGGTATACGTAGATACCACATGAGTTTCTGAAGGTCCGTAATGATTGTGCAGGTGTATGCCGCGTTCACGCAACACATCTTGGAAAAGGTCTGAAATCATTAATTGTTCCCCGGCTGCGATCAGGTGTTTGACGCCATCAGGAAACGAGTTCGCAAGTTCTCGCTCGCTGAAAATCATTTTGATAAAAGCAGTTGGGAGAAACACAATATTCGTCTGATGCTTGTTTATAAATGCAAACAGCTGAGGCACATCTCTTTTTATGGCTTCTGGCACGATGTGGAGTGTGCCGCCTTTCAGAAGCGCAGAAAATATTTCTTGATAGCAGACGTCGAAGGAAGGTGTAGCAAATTGCAGAACATCTGCTTCAAAGTCAATGCCGGAGTGAGTATATTCGAACTTCAGCAAGTTAGCCATGTTTCGATGCTCAAATTGAACACCCTTTGGTTTACCTGTTGTGCCTGATGTATAAATCATATACAGCAGATCGTCAGCATTGTTGACTGACTTTATGTTACTGCCGTCTACTTTGCTTTCGATATCTTCTGGATGAGTGATAATGTAATTGTCTTCTAACGATGAGGAAAGGTGCGCTTGTGAAACAACATGCGAACAGCCGCAATCATGCAGAATATAACGGATTCTGTCAGCCGGGTAATGCGGATCAACCGGAACAATGGCGCCGCCTGCCTTTAAGATTCCAAGAACGCCGGTGATAAACGCCGCAGAGCGTTCCATCATAATCGCAACGGGTTCCTGTCTCACAACGCCTTTCATTCGTAAATGCCGTGCCAATCTGTTAGCCGCTTTATTCAGTTCTCTGTATGTTAATGAGCAGGCTTGATCAATTACAGCATGAGCATCTGGTGTCTTTTCCGCTTGCTTTTCAAACATGGCATGGATGGTTTCGTAAACTGGTGTTCGATCTGTGATTTCTCCAATCAGCTGCCGCTTTTCAGTATCTGTCGTGATATCGATTTCTTCAGGTGGAAGATTCGGATTATTTAAGATTTGCGATACAGCATTCAGAAGATGCTCTTTGACAGAGAGCACAAAAGACCGATCGTGCTGCTCCGCATCATAGTTCATTTTGATATGAATTTCTTCCCCTGGCGCCACCATAAGATAAAAGCTGTAGTTGGTTTCATCTGCGACAGTGAAATTATGAATCTGAAAAAGATCAGAAGCATGTTCCTGTTTGTTCAGCATTTGAATCTCTTGCTGCACCGGATAGTTTTCAAATACGAGAATATGATCAATCAGCCCTTGTTTAACAGCTGAGCGGGATTGAATCTCATATAAAGGGTGGTAGCTGTACGCTTCAGCAGCAAGACGGTCTTTTTGCATATCTTTTATAAGTTGAAGAAATGGCGTTTTTGCCCCCTGCACCCGAACCGGCATCGTATTAATGAAAAGACCTACCATATGTTCAATGCCTTCGATTTCCGCAGGCCTTCCTGAAATGACGGAACCGAATACGGCGTCATCGTTATTATTATATTTTTGCAGCAGAATGCCCCAAATGGTATGAAAAATCGTACTGAGTGTCACTTCTTCTCTAGCAGCAAGCTCTGAAAGCCTGCTGCTTTCTTCCTTAGAGAATGAAAATGTAACGTGTTCCTGCCTGCTTTTTCCCTTTGTTTTTTTCTGCTTCGGGAGCACGGTTTGCTGTTCGTGGCCGGAAAGATAATGGTCCCAATAAGAAACTGCCTGCTCTTTGTCTTGCTCCATCAGCCATTTGATATACTTTCCGTATGGCTGGACCGGCTCCAATGTTATTGGGGATGCATTTACATAAGATGCGTAAATATGCAGAAACTCCTTTAGCACAATGCTGAGGCACCAACCGTCCATCATGATATGATGAAAGGTCCAAATGCAAGAGTACTGGCTCTCTCCTGTTTGAATCACAGCGATGCGCATGAGCACATCCTTTTGCAAATGAAACCCCTGGTCCCGGTCCTTTTCTTTCCATTGCTCGATAAACTGTGATTGCTCCGCCTCGTTTAAATGAGTAATGTTTTCTTCCAGTACGATGACATTTCGTTCTCTCAGAACAACCTGCTGGGGAGAGGAAACATTTTGGCTGATAAAAATCGTTCTGAAAATATCATGTCTTTCTACAAGAGCGTTGATGCTGTTTTGAAAAAACTGCGGGTTGACTTTTCCTTCTATTGTAAAAGAAGCTTGCTCAACATACGCCTGTGAATCTTTTTGCAGGAGGGAATGGAAAAGCATCCCTTCCTGCATGTAAGACAGCGGATAAATATCCTGAATTGAATTCGCTTTTGTCATGTTCATGTCTCCCTGTCACGATTTTCTACAATTCTTCCACCAAGCTGGATATGCTGTCCAAGTCCTCTGCCGTTAATGATTGACTGCTGAAATCGCTCAGTGTCTTTTCTGCTTTCTGTTGACCGGCGCAGTGTTTCATAATGTCCAGCAAAAAGTGTTCAATCCTGTTAATAAGCTGCTCCATTGTGTTTCTGTGAAAGCGGGCTGGCGGATAACTAAGATTGAAATGGAGCTTTTTGTCTGCTGCCATTGCGCTCATCTCGATAATTTGCTCGCGCTTCCATGTATGAGTGATATCCTTTCCGCTACCAAGGCTTGATGGGCGGAAGGTGTCCTGTCTTTCGATGTCGTTGAACTGGCCCAAATAGTTAAAGCTGATTTCAGGTGTTTTTGAAAACGTAATGCTTTTATTTTCAGGGTGTGTAAGGTATTCCAGCATACCGTAACCTACCCCTTTGTTTGGTATCCGGCCCAGTGTATCTTTAACGGTTTTTACTGCGGTTCCGAGCTCATCCCTATGATTTTCAAAGCTTATGAGGGCCGGATACATGGATGTAAACCAGCCGACCGTCCTGCTGATATCTAACTCTGGCAGAATGTGTTCTCTCCCGTGTCCTTCCATAGCGATACGGAGCTTGCTTCCTCCTGTCCATTCACAAATCGCCAAGGATGCTGCGGTTAACAGAATATCTTGTGTATCTGTGCCATAGGCGTAATTGACGTTTTGCAGCAAGACGGCGGTGTCTGCTTCAGTCAGTGAAAAGCTTAATGAGTCCCTTTTGCTGGAGTCGATGTTCAGATGATGCGGTATTTCATATGGCAGTTCTGCGGCTTGTTGTTCTTCTACACTTCGCCAATACGCCTCTTCGCGAATCAGCTTACTGCTTTGGGCATATTCCTGTATGCGTCTTGCGTATTCCTGATAGGAATCAGTTTTAGGCGGAAGCTGGATCGTCTGGCCTGCAGCAGCTTGTTGATATCCTGCTGACAAATCCTCCAGCAAAATCCGCCATGAGACACCATCAACGACAAGGTGATGGATCGCAAGGAACAAGTAATCTCCGGTCAGTGTTTTAAACAAAGCGGCGTGCAACAATGGTCCTTCCTGCAAATTGATGCTTTGCTGAAGATCTGCAACTTCTTGTTTGATTTGCGTCTCCCAGCCGCTTTCTGACTGTGAAAGATCAGAGGTTCTTAAGCTGTATAGCTGTGACTCATGAATGCCTTGGTTGATTTGAATCCATCGCCTGCCATCGTTGCGATAAACCATCCGAAGCGCATCATGATGCTCCGCCAGTTTTTTCAAGGCTGGTCTAAGGGCGTTTTCAGACAAACGTCCAGAATGGAATAGCATGACAGACTGATTGAAATGGTGTCTTTCTTCAATATCTTGTGAAAAAAACCATTGCTGAACAGGCGTCCAAGGAACGTCTCCCTGAACGGGTCCTTGCTCTATGATTCTCTCTGACTTACAGATAAATGGTGATAAGTCCTTTATCTTTGGATGACGGAATAAATCACTTACCTGCAAGCTTAGCCCATAGCGCCCAAGGCGTGCAGAAACTTGAAGCGCTTTGATTGAATCTCCGCCCAATTCAAAAAACGAATCCTCTATTCCGATCCTCTGGATGCCGAGAACCTCCTGCCAGATCAACACAAGTTGGTCTTCAAGGTCATTTCGAGGCGGAGCGTACGTTTGTTTAGATGTGAAATTTGGTTCAGGAAGTGCTTTTCGGTTCAATTTGCCGTTTGATGTGAGCGGAAGAGTCTCCATTTCAATAATGTACGCCGGGATCATATAGTTTGGCAGCGAACGCGCGAGAAGTGAACGCACTTGTTCAGCATTCGTGCCTGCTTTTACGCTGATATAGCCAAACAGCTCTTTGCTCCCGGTCTGGGCTGTACGTGCTAACACTGCGGCTTCTTTGACCCCGTCTATTTGACGAAGTGCTGATTCGATCTCACCCAGCTCCACACGATAGCCTCTGACTTTTACTTGATCATCAATACGGCCAACGTACTCAATTGTGCCATCAGGAAGCCAGCGTGCCAGATCACCTGTGCGATACAGTCGATCGCCAGGTGCAAATGGATGTGGGACAAATTTCTCTTTCGTTAAATCAGGACGGCCCAAATATCCTCTGGCGACGCCATCTCCGCCGACACAAAGTTCACCGACAGCTCCGACCGGCTGCAGCACTCCCCATTGATTTAAGATAAAAGCGGTGGAATTACCAACCGGCCGCCCGATCGGAATGGAAAGTTCATATGTTTTTTGAATGTGAAGGCATGTCGAAAAAGTTGTATTTTCGGTAGGGCCATATCCATTCCATATAGATACTTCAGGGCAGACATTTCTGATTCGATTGACGTGGCTCGGCGACACAGCTTCTCCGCCAATAATCAAATGTTTCAGCTGTGAAAATGTTTGTTCATTTTGCTCTGTCAAATGATTGAATAGAGAAGATGTCAGCCAAATCGTTGTGATTCCTTGATGTTCTATGTACCTCTTAAGCTGATGGGAATCGAGAAATGTTTGTTGATCGGACAGATGCAAAACGGCACCATTTAGCAGCGGTCCAAAAATTTCAAATGACCCAACGTCGAAACCGATTGATGATGTCATCAGAAGGCGGTCTTCAGGTGTAAATGTAATATAATTGCTGTTTTTAACAAGACGAATTACACTTCGCTGCTCAATCATGACACCCTTTGGTTTACCGGTTGATCCAGAAGTATAAATGATATATGCGAGTGAATGTGGCCCTGCTGAAGAATCAACGTTCTTCGTTTTTCCTTGCTTTTGAATATCTTCGATTATGATTTGTTCACATTCAATGTCTAATAGTTGTTTTTCTGTTTTTTCAGATTGAAGGAGTAATGCCGCCCCGCTGTCTGACAGCATATAAGCTATTCGTTCAACAGGCAGATCAGAAGCAATAGGCAGATAGGCTCCCCCGGCTTTTAGAATGCCCAGCATTCCTGCAATGAGTTCTGGTGTTCTGCCTGTCAACAAGGCTACAACACTATCAGGCCCTACGCCCTTAATCTGTAGAACTGAGGCAATTTGATTTGCCCAGCTGTTCAGGTCCTCGTAAGTAAATACTTGGGTGTCGCTGACAATTGCTACAGCATTAGGCGTTTGTTCAGCCTGCATTTCAAAGAGTCTGCTGATGGTTTCATTTCTTGGATAATCTATTTTTGTACGATTGAGCTCGTGGATAAGGTAATGGGTCTCATCCTCATTCAGGATATTTATTGTTCCGAGAGCGGCTTTGTTGTCTTTGATGATGGAGAGTAACATATTGATGAAGTATTGAAGCCACTTTTCTATCGTTTTTTTCTTATATAAGTCAGTACTAAACTCCATTTGGAACGTCAGCAAACCGTGGAGCTGTTCCTGGGCATATAGGGTTAAATCAAATTTGGACGTTTGATGCCCATTGTTTGCTGCAGGTTTGAGACAAAGTTCATCCAGCTCCAACGATTCCTGATCCATGTTTTGAAGAACAAACATTACGTCAAACAGCGGATTTCTGCTCATATCCCGTGTCAATTCAAGCTTATCAACAAGCTCTTCGAACGGGTAATCTTGGTGCTCAAAGGCTTCCAATGCTTTCTCACGCACTTCCTGCAAATACTGTACGAATGGCTTCCCGCCCTCCGGGCGTGTCCGAAGCGCCAGCGTGTTCACAAACATGCCGAGTATCGGCTCAAGATCCTTGTGCGGACGGCCGGCAATTGGCGAGCCGACGATGATATCCTCCTGTCCGCTTAAGCGTGACAAGAACGCGGTGTAAGCCGCAAGGAGCACCATGTACAGTGTGCTTCCGTTTTCTCGTGCCAGCTTGTGAAGGTCTGATGCAACCTCTTGATCCAGCGTAAATGAGACCTTGTCACCAGCGAAGCTTCGCACCGGCGGGCGGGCATGATCAGCCGGAAGATCCAGCACAGGCAGCTCGCCCTCGAGCTGCTTCAGCCAGTACGCCCCCTGCGTTTTGTACGCGTCTCCTGTTTTGAATCCTTCTTGCCATACGGCATAATCTTTATATTGAATGCGCAGTGCCGGAAGCTTCCGATTATTGTACAGCTCGCCGAATTCCCGAATCAGAATGTTGACAGAAACACCGTCTGAAATGATGTGATGCATATCAACCAGCAACAGGTGCCGCACATCTGATACCTTTACGATTTGGGCACGGAACAGCGGCGCTTGGCTGAGATCAAACGGTTTGATAAATGCAGCTGCTGCCTCCTGTTCGGTTCGTGCGCCGAGAACTGTAGTCTGTAACGTAAACGGCACCTCGTCATGGATGCGCTGCACCGGATCGCCTCCTGCGTCCTGTTCGAAGGAGGTCCGAAGCGACTCATGGCACTTGATCAGCTCTTTGAAAGCTCTGTCCATCCTTTCAGGGTTGAGCTTCCCTTCGAGCTCTAACACAGCCGGCATATTGTAGCCTGTCCCTCCGTCCTCCAGCTGCTGAAGGACATAAATCCGCTTTTGGGCAGAGGAAACCGGATAGGTTTCCTGTTTTTCAGCGGGCTTAATCGCTTCATATGGACTGTCTGTTCCTTCACGGATAACGGTAGCCAGTCCTTCTACCGTCGGATGGGCAAACACATCTTTTAGCGGCACCTGTACATCGAATTCTTTGGCGATCCGTGAGACAAGCGCTGTTGCTTTTAAGGAATGCCCCCCGCGGTCAAAAAAGTTGTCGTGAATCCCGACAGGGCCATTTTTCAGCACGTCCTCCCATAGCTGAGAAAGCTTCATCTCAGTCACGTTTCTCGGCGCCGTGTAGGTCTCCGCATCTGCCGCTCCGTCAGGAGCTGGCAGGGCGTTTCGGTCGAGCTTTCCGCTTGGCGTAACCGGCCACTGTTCCATCTCTATCATATAGGCTGGGACCATGTAGCCCGGCAACAGTCTCTCAAGCTGCGCTCGGATTTCGTTTCTTTGGAGCCCTTCTACATAAGCGCATAATTCCGGCTCGCCGCTGTCTGTCCGTACGGTAACGGCCGCCTCCCTTACGCCTTCTATGCTTCTTAGTGCCGCTTCAATCTCTCCCGGCTCAATCCGGTAGCCGCGGATTTTCACCTGATCATCCGTACGCCCGAGGAATTCAATATTCCCGTCAGGGAGCCAGCGTGCGACATCCCCGGTTTTGTACATGCGTTCCCCCGGGTAAAACGGGTCTTCAAGAAAACGCTCCTCCGTTAATGCCGGCCGATTCAAATAACCTCTGGCAACACCCGCTCCGGCAATGTACAGTTCGCCGGCGACAGCGGAAGGCTGTACGGCTAAATGCGGATCTAAAACATACAAACGCGCACCAGGTACGGGCTTCCCAATTGGAATCCGCAAACGGTCTCTGTCCCGTTCTGGATCCAATACGTAAAATGCCGCGTCTACCGTTGCTTCTGTCGGCCCATAGCCATGGATTAATGATACATGCGGCAATACAGAAGCAAAACGGGCTGCCGTACGGGGCGCAAGCGGTTCACCTCCGGCGAATACACGCTTCAAGCTTGTCCCGTCACGCAGCCTTTCGATTTCCGCTTGATCGAGAAAGCTGTTCAGCATAGCCGGAATAAAATGAGCCGTTGTCACTTTTTCCTGATGAATGGCTTGTACGATCAACGCGGGGTCTTTTTCCCAGCCGGGCGGAAGCAGATACGCCGAAGCACCGGAAAGAGTCCACCAAAACAGCTGCCACACAGACGCATCAAAGGAAAAAGAGGTTTTCACCATGACAATGTCATCTTCCGAAAGTGGAAACTGGTGCTGCATGCCGGTCAGAAAGGAAACAGCCTGGCGGTGCTCAACGGCCACTCCTTTCGGCTGCCCGGTAGAGCCCGATGTATAGATGACATAGGCGAGAGAACCGCCGTCAGCAGGAGTAAACTCATGGTTTTCTGCTTTTTCGCCTGCAAGAGATGTCATGTCCACTTCAAGCATTTCGCCAGAAAAGTTCGGTGCGGAGCATCCCGGCTGTGTCAGCAAGAGTGATGCCCCGCTGTCTTTCAACATGTAGCTCAGCCGCTCCTTTGGATACGCAGGGTCAAGCGGCAAATAGGCCCCTCCAGCCTTCAAGACAGCAAGGACAGCGATCAGCATGTCAGGTGAGCGTTCAGACAGGACACCGACGATACTTTCGTTTGTGACGCCGCGTGCTGCAAGGTGCGCAGCCAGCCGGCTGGCGTACATATCAAGCTCAGCGTATGTCAGCGAACCGCCGGAAAATCGGATAGCCGGCCGCTCCGGTGTGACTGCCGCCTGTCGTTCAAACAGCCCATGCAGGGTTGGGGCTTCAGGTGAAACAGATACTGTCCTGTTATTTTGAGAAACGATTTTCCGTGTTTTGTCCTCATCTAGCAATGTCATCTTTGACACAGGAAGAGATGGATCAGAGATGACGTCAGAGATCATGTGCTGTAAATAATCTTTTATCTCAGACATCATATTTGGTTGATAAGCGCCTGTATGAAAATGAATCCGAACGTACAAAGTACGCCCTGGGATCACTTTGACACTGCATCTATAATTAGTTACCTCTTCCATCTCAAAATCTTTCACGGAGAAATCAAATGATCCAGCTTGATTCAGCTCTTCAATCTCTTGTTGAGTAGGTGTATTTTCAAAGACGATAATATGATCGATCAGCTCTTGTTTAAGAGCGCTCTGCGCCTGAATATCATATAAGGGAAAGTAACTATAAGCTTCTGCCTCAGTCATGTCCTTTTGCATTCTGCTGACTAGGTCAGAAAAAGACAGAAAATCACTTTGGACTCGAATAGGAATGGTATTGATAAAAAGTCCGACCATGTTTTCCACATCTTTTAGCTCAGAAGGTCTGCCTGATATAACTGATCCGAATACGGCATCGTCGCGACGATTGAACTTTTGGAGCATGATTCCCCATAAAGCTTGGAACACAGTGTTAAGTGTCGCACCACATGCTGCAGCGATTTTCTGTAGTTCGGAGGTTTCTTTTTCAGGAATGGTAAACGTGATCTGCTGTAATGTCCCATCCGACATTTGATCTGTTCTTTTAGGCAGAGGCGAAGCTTTTTCGAAATGCTGAAGCCTCTTTTTCCAATACTCAGCTGCTTCTTCACGATCTTGCTGCATCAGCCATTTAATATACGTCCCGTACGGCTGTACGGGAGGCAAATCAGGAAACTGCCCCTTTCCAAGCGCTTGATAAATATGGAGAAAGTCTTTAATGACGATGCCTAAACACCAGCCATCCATTAAAATATGATGGTGGCTCCAGATACAGACATAATGATCAGGCGCCCATTTTAAAATAGATATTCTCATCAGTACATCCGTTTGGAGATCGAAGCCTTTGGATTTATCCTGCTCTTTGAATGCCTCTGTACAATGTTCTTTATCTTTTTCATTGAGATGAGAAATGTCTTCAACATGAACATGGCAATGACGTTGCTTGAGCACGACTTGGCGAGGTTTGGCTACATTTTTATAGATGAATGCTGTTCGAAAGATATCGTACCTGTCAAAAACAGCATCCATACTTTTCTGGAAACGCTCCAAGTCAAGCTGTCCATTGATCGTAAAAGAAGCCTGTTCAAAATAAGCTCTCGACTGTTCATCATACAATGAGTGAAAAAGCATCCCTTCCTGCATAAATGACAAAGGGTATATATCCTGTATTTCGGGTTGCTGCGGCATCAGTGAATCTCCTCTCCCTATAGTTTGTTGACGGCTCCCATAATCTCACTCAATTCATCAAGCGTTAAGTCTTCATCAGTGAAATCAGATGCGCTCCACTCTCGGTTTTCTTTGCTCGTACAATGTTTAATGATGTTTTCCAGAGTCTGTTTAAAATGCCCGGCAAATGTTTGAATGGTTTCTTCCTCAAATTGATGCCTGTTATAGATGATGTGCATGTTCAGGCACCCCGAAGAAACGGCGCCGCTGATATCCAGTGCATAAGGACGCTCCCAGTTCGGGCTGATCTCATTTCCTGGCTTGATGTCAGACACCTCAAAGGCATTTGATTGAATATCCTGATCAAACTGGCCTAAATAATTAAAGCTGATTTCTGGGCTGTTTTTCTCTGAGCCCCATCTTTTGCTGATATATTTCAGCACGCCGTAGCCCGCGCCTTTATGCGGTATACGGTGCAGCATATCTTTTGTCTGTTTAATAAGGTGGCCCAGTCGCTCTTCTTTGTCCTTATGATCGGAATCTCTCATATCAAGCCACACAGGATAAATGGAGGTGAACCAGCCAACAGTTCTGCTAATATCGATGTCCTCAAGATATGATTCCCTTCCATGGCCCTCCATGCTGATTTTAAATTGGTTATTTCCCGTCCATTTCTGCAAAGCAAGACCTAAAGCTGTCAGAAGGATATCATTCATCTCCGTGCTGTAAGCTTTATGTGCAGCCGTTAATAGTAATTCTGTGTGATGGCGAGATAGCTCAAAATCAATCACTTCTGTATCTATGAATGTGTTAGATGCTGCGTCATTGTCTTTTGGAACAGGCTGGATGTGACGGTTCTCGCACTCATCCCAGTACGCTGCTTCGCGCTGCACCTGGCGGCTTTTAGAGTAGTCAGCTATTCTTTGTGAATACGTTAAATATGAATCTGTTTTTTGCGGCAGTTTAATAGATTCTCCTGAGACTGCCTGTTTGTAAGCAGCTGAAAAATCCTCGAACAAAATTCGCCAGGAAACCGCATCAACAACTAAGTGATGAATCGTCAGAAATAAATGGTCACCATTCTCGGTTCTAAACAATCCAGCGTGAAGTAAGGGGCCGGTTTCCAAACGAATATGTTCTTGCATCCGGCTGGCTGCTTCCTCAATCGTGTTCCCTGCTTCTGTTAGGCTATCCTTTACATCAAACAGTTCAAGTGCATATAGCTCCTCATCTAAAAGATCTATCCCTCTGTTTATCTGCACCTGCCTGCCATCTTCATGCCGGCATACGATTCTCAGTGCATCATGATGAGTCACAAGGCTTTTTAGTACTTTTCTAAGCGCAGCCTCATCAAATCGTTCAGCCCGGTAGATCATAACGGACTGGTTAAAATGATGGCTTTCCAGAGATTGCGAGAAAAACCACTGCTGGATAGGTGTCCAAGTAATCTCGCCTTCGACCGGACCTTGGTCAATGGCGCGTACGTCTTTTCGAACCCGGGCGGACAGTTCACCAAGAGTCTGATGTTCAAACATCTCACGTACTGTCGTTTCAAATCCGCGCTGCTTCAGTCTGGCACAAACCTGCAGCGCTTTAATAGAGTCTCCGCCAAGCTCAAAGAAATTGGCGCTTACACCCAGCTCATCCACATTAAGAAGCTCCTCCCAAATTTCAGCCATGACCGTTTCAATCTCATTTCTAGGATTGATATCATCAGCTGTATAAGCGTGTTTTTCAGGTTCTGGCAGGGCTTTCTGATCGAGCTTTCCATTAACAGTCACCGGGATGCTGTCAATTTGTATCATACGGGCAGGCAGCATAAAGTCAGGCAAGGCGTTTTTTAGGTAAGCCCGGATGTCTGATATATTCGCAGCCTGTTGATCTTTTATCACCATGTAAGCATATATAGCTGTTTGCCCTTGCTCGTCTGCTCTGGTAATGACAGCCGCCTCTTTAATCATTGGATACTGAAGAAGCGCCGCTTGGATTTCGCCTAACTCAATACGGTGCCCTCTGACTTTCACCTGCTCATCAATGCGGCCTAAGTATTCCAGCTCGCCATTTGACAGGCGCTTAGCAAGATCTCCTGTTCGGTATAATCTGTCTCCCGGAAGATAAGGATTGGATACAAAACGGTCAGCGGTCAGCTCATCTCTGTTGAGATATCCCCGTGCCACACCTTCACCGCCTATATACAGCTCCCCTGGAACTCCGGTCGGCTGCAGGTTCATATGGGTATCCATCACATGAGCCTGCAGAGTAGAAAGCGGCCGTCCGATATTGCTTTTATTTTTTGCAATGTCTGCTGCGGACAATTTTTTGAATGTTACATGGACCGTTGTTTCTGTAATACCGTACATATTAATCAAATCGGTGTGAGGATATTTTTCATTCCAGCTTTGAAGCAATCCGGGCTGTAAGGCTTCGCCGCCAAAAATCACGTAGCGGATGCTTAAATGATCTGTATGATTTTGATCTTCAAGCATCAAGCCGTAAAAAGCAGTCGGGGTCTGATTGAGTACAGTGACGCGCTCTTTTTTTAACAATAAACGGAATGCATAGGGGTCACGGGCTGTTTCTTTAGAGACCACGACTAATGTACCTCCGTTCAATAACGCACCGAACATCTCCCATACAGAGAAATCAAAGCAATAAGAATGAAATAACGTCCAGATGTCTTCATGGTTAAATTCAAAAGGCAGGTTTTGATGCTTCAAGAGACTGATCACATTGCGGTGCTCGACAATGACTCCCTTTGGCTGACCAGTCGTTCCAGATGTGTATATCACGTATGCGGGCTGATCCGTTACTATTTCTTGAATGTTTACATCAGCCGGAATTGAGTCGTTTTCACATTCATCGATATACAAAATTTGCCCGATGTAGTCTGCAGGTTTGTTTTGACCGCGCTCTGTCAGCAGCAGTTTTGCTCCGCTGTCATTGAGCATAAAGCTGATACGCTCCTTGGGATATTCAGGATCAATCGGCAAATAGGCCCCTCCAGCTTTTAAAATCGATAAAATGCCAATGATCATATCAGGTGACCGATCGAGCATCAGACCGACGATATCGCCAGTTCTGACCCCTTGTTTGATCAGCATAGCAGCTGCCCGCTCGGCTTTTTCATTCAGGTCTCGATACGTAAGCTGAGAATGGCCGCACACCACTGCGATATGCTCCGGATACTGAGCGGCTTGCTTTTCAAATAAGCTTACTATGTTTTCATTTCTCGGATAAGCCGCATACTGCCCCATTTTTTCAAGGAGCAACCTACGCTCTGCAGCAGGAAGCAATTGCATGTCCGAAATTCTCATCTCGGTATCCGCCGTTACCCCTTTCACCAATTCAATAAAATAGGATGCCCACTGCGTAATGGTTTCTTCTTCAAAAAGAGCAGTGCTGTATTCAAAACGGCAGCGTATTCCACTCGGATGCTCCTCAGCGTGTAATGTTAAATCGAATTTGGATATATCATGTTTAGGAGTGACAGACGAAATCGACAGACCAGGCACTTCGAACCGGAAATCTTCACTGCTTTGAAGCACAAGCATCGCATCGAACAGCGGGTTGCGATTTACCTCTCGATTTGTATCGACCTTATCTGCCAGCTCCTCAAAAGGATAATCCTGATGCTCATAAGCGGTCAGAGCCAAGTGGCGAATGTCCTGCAAATAGGAGCTGAACGTTTTGTGGCCCTCGGGCTTGCTGCGCATCGCCAATGTATTGACGAACATCCCGATGACGCGCTCCAGATCGGCGTGCGGTCTTCCGGCAGCAGGCGAACCGACAACAATATCCTCTTGCCCGCTTAGCTTAGATAACAAAATAGAATAGACAGCCAGAAGAATCATATACAATGTTGTTCCCGTTTCAGCCATTAAACGGTGCAGCTCATCAGCCATGTCTTTATCAATGTTGACTTCAATTGTTCCACCGCTGAAATCAGGGAGACGCGGCCTTGTTTTATCAAGCGGTAATTCTAGTGTAGGAAGACTCCCGCCAAGCTGACCGAGCCAGTAGGCCTCCTGTTTTTTGTATAGCTCTTTCGGGTACTTCTCTTGCTGCCAAACAGCAAAATCCTTATAATGCAGGTTTAAAGCTGGCAGCTCTTTTCCGCAATATAAGTCAGTAAATTCTTGGACAAGAGTGCTCATCGAGACACCGTCGGCAATAATATGGTGCATATCGAGCAGCAAAAAGCCGCGATTATTGCCCATTGTAATGACACATGCTCTAAAAAGCGGACCGGATGATAGATCAAACGGTTTGATAAAGGTCTCGATTGCAGACTCAAGCATTTGTTCTGATTCCATTTCAAGCTCTTTTAGATCAAAAGCTATCTCTGGATAAATGATCTGCACAGGCTCGTCTCTGTCAAGCACAAAAACAGTCCGTAATGCTTCATGCCGATTCACTAGTTCTGTGAGAACGCTTCTCAACCGCTGGCGATTCAGATTACCGCGTAATTCAAGTACAGCTGGCATGTTGTAGCCTGTGCTGTCATCTGCCAGCTGATGAAGAGCATATAATCGTTTTTGCGAGAAAGACAGCGGATAGACATCTCTTTGATCCGCAGGTTCAATCTGTGTAAAAGCGTGTTCTTTTAAGCTCATCAATTTGCCCGCCATGCTTTCAACCGTCGGATATGAAAACACCTCACTGAGCGGCAGCTCGACATTAAGCTTTTTATGTATTCTTGATACTAGTGCGGCCGCTTTTAAGGACTGTCCGCTTAACTGAAAGAAATCATCACGAATGCCGATGTGCTGTTTATTCAGCACATCTTCCCAAATATGTGCGAGATCAGCTTCGATTAAGGTTCGGGGCGCCATATATGTGACACTCGTATTGTTTTCTGGTTCAGGAAGCGCAAACCTGTCAAGCTTGCCGCTGGATGTTAATGGCATCCGGCTGATGTTGATAATACTTGCTGGGATCATATAGGACGGCAATGTCCCGGCAAGATGCTGATACAAATCTGGGAGGCTGTTTCCCTTTTCTGGAACGATATAAGCAACGAGCTCCTTTTCCTCAGCAGAAACATCACGGGCCAGTACCGCGGCTTCCTTTACCCCCGGTGCTTGTCGAAGAACTGTTTCAATCTCTCTCAGTTCAATACGGTAACCCCTAATTTTTACTTGATCATCAAAACGCCCAATATATTCAATCGTTCCATCAGGCAAAAAGCGGCCTGCATCACCTGTTCGGTATAAACGCTCCCCTTCAAGGAATGGATGATCGGAGAATGCTTTCTGTGTCAGCTCTTGCTGTTTGTAGTATCCTCTCGCAAGACCCGCGCCGGAAATACACAGTTCACCCGCCGCGCCGATCGGCTGCATTTGATTTCCGTGCAAAACAAATACTTTTGTGTTTCTGATCGGGTGTCCGATCGTGATCCTCTCTTTTTCATTCAGATGCCGCAATATTGTTGTTGCCACACTGTTTTCTGTGGGCCCGTATTCATTTGCCAGTTCAGCAGAAGGACAAATCATTTGACTCAACTCAAGCAGATCAGGCGTGACCGCTTCACCCGCAAATGTCACAATACGAAGACTTTTTGCATCGTCAGCAGTCATCACTTCCAATAACACCCGGTACAGGGAAGGAACAATGATCATGTGGCTGACCTTATAACGGGCTATTTTTCGCTTAAGGGCCAGCACATCCTTCGCTTCGTCATCTGTTGTCAGCAGTACGCACGCACCAGATAAAAGCGGGGTAAATAAGCTCGTTACACAGCCGTCAAACACGTACGAAAACAAATGGAGGGATATATCCTGTTCGGTCATGCCATACTCTTCCCGTCTCCATTGCAATGTATTGGCAATACCGTGATGATCAACTAAAACCCCTTTAGGGCGCCCCGTCGTTCCCGAGGTATAGATCAAGTAGGCTAGGTCACCTGGCGGCATATTTGGAGCTTCTGTTTGGTAACTTTCTGTATGTTCTATCATTATTGTATTTCCTTCATAGGACGGAGGGATCAAGGAAATAAGGTCTTCTTCTATCAGCAATTGAGCCGCTTGACTGTCCTTCAGCAGGAAAGAAAGACGTTCTGCTGGAAAATGTGGATCAAGCGGCATATAAGCGCCGCCTGCTTTCCAAATCCCAAGCAGAGCTGCAGGCATTTCCATTGACCGGCCCATCATTACAGCAACGATATCTCCAGATCCAACGCCTTTTTCTATCAGAGCGTGCGCAATCTGATTGGCTCTTACTTGTAACTGGCGATAGGTCCAGCATTCGTTTCCCATTTTCAATGCAGCAGCTTCAGGTGTTTTGTGAGCTTGTTCCTCGAACAATTGGGGTATCGTTTTGTTCACATAAGGACGCTCAGTTTCGTTAAACAATTGGATAACCTGTTGCTCCTCCGGCGGCACGATATTGATGTCACTGACGGCAACATCGGGATTTGTCAAAATGCAATCCAGTGCTTGCTTTAGATGCCCCTGAATCCTCAGCATCTCCTCCCGCTCGTAAACGTCTGCGTTGTAGCTGAATTTGATATAAAATGATTCTCCCGGAACGATAACGATATTAAAGTCGTAATTGGTTTGTTCCGACATTGAAATGTCACTCAGCTTCAGAGCGCCTTCGTCATTTTCACTCTCCACGCTTAATGCCTGATGAAGCTGTACAGGGTAATTTTCAAAAACAAAAATATGATCGATCAACCCTTGCTTCAATGGACTATGGTTTTGAATCTCATAAAGCGGATAATACCCATGCTGTTCAGATGATAAAATATCCTCCTGCACGGCTTTGACCAGCGAAGAAAACGTTATGCCTTCCGCAGATCGGATTCGCACTGGAACAGTATTGATAAACAAGCCGACCATTGATTCAATCCCGTCAATCGCTGACGGGCGTCCTGAAATGACGGAGCCAAAAACGGCATCATCTGCAGCATTATATCGATGGAGCAGCACGCCCCAAATACTCATAAACAGCGTGTTTAATGTCACTCCCCAGTTTTGGGCAGCCTCTGTCAGTTTCTCAACTATATCCGGCGCTAATGAAAAGCTGACCTGGTCGGCTTTATAATCCCCGTCTGCCGTGCCGTGCCTTATTCTGGGAATAGAAGCAGTATTGCCGTACTCCTTCAAATATTCGCTCCAGTAGGCAGCAGTCTCTTCTTGATCTTGTTCTCCTAGCCATTCAATATAACGGCTGTACGGCACCGTGCTGCCAAGCTGTACAGGTGAGTTATTTTTGAGCGAATCATACATGCTGAAAAACTCTTTAAGAATAATGCCGAGACACCACCCATCCATGATGATATGGTGATGTGTCCAGACACATGTATATTGGCTGTCTCCTCTATCAAAAAGGGCAAGACGCATTAAAGGATCTTTTTGCAAATCAAATCCTTTTTCCCGATCCTTAGTCATAAAAGCATCAATCAGCGTCTGCTGTTCTTGATCAGCCAGGCGAGAAATATCTTCTCTATATACTGTCAATTCACGGTTTGATAGAACTACCTGCTGCGGACCTGTAAGATCTGGTACTTCTTTAATGAAAATCGTTCTGAAAATATCATATCTAGAAACAAGAAGGTTTAAGCTCTTTTGAAACGAGTCGACGCATAGATTCCCTTTGATCGTAAACGAGGTCTGTTCGATATATGCTTTCGAGCTGAAATCCATTAGTGAATGAAACAGCATTCCTTCCTGCATGTGCGATAACGGATAAATATCTTGAATTTGTGCCGATTGTGCCATCAATTCCACACACCTTTTCAAAAGTTAAAGATCTTTCACGAGATCTTCGATGCTAGATAATGCAGACAACGTTAATTCTTTATTGCTGAAATCGCTCAATGTTTTTTCGCGTGCTTTTTTCTGCGAACAATGCTCAATCGTCTCGATAAGATGCCTGTGAAAACGATCCATAAAGCACTCAATTGAGTGTTTGCTGAACACTTGGGTGTATACCGCTTTTACGTGAAGCCGTCCGTCCGTAATGAGAGCATTGATGTCCAGCTCATACTCTCGTTCTCTCTCACCCGCTATTTCGTAACGGGGCTGGTAATATGATAATTGAAACGTTTCAACTTCCTTCTCTTCGCTAAATTGACCGAGATAATTAAAGCTGACCTCAGGCTCTTTATGCCGCAGTTCTCCTATGTGTGTTAACAATCCGTATCCAGTTCCTTTGTTCGGTACTCTTCTCAGCATATCTTTTGTCGTCTTAATTCGGTATGCGAGCTGATCCTCGAAAGGCTCGGGAATACCCATGTCTAGCAGAATAGGATAAATGGAAGTAAACCATCCAACTGTCCTTGAAATATCAATGTTTGGCACATGCCCTTCTCTACCGTGTCCCTCAGTGCTGATCACGATTTGGTCATGCCCAGTCCATTCAGAAAGCGCCATTCCTAAAGCCGTAAGCAAAAGTTCGTTGGCATCAGTACCATAGGCTTGCTGGGTTTCAAACAGCAATTTTTCAGTCCAGTCCCCGGATAGTACAAACGCTGCTGCGTCGCTATTCATTTGGAGTCTGTCCGGCACATTTTCTATGTCCTTAGGAAGAAAAGCAGTGTGAGCGTCTAAAATCGTTTGCCAATACGTTTTCTCTGAAAGCAATTGTTTACTTTCAGCTATTTGGGTAAGACCATCGGCGTAGGATAAATAAGAATCCGTTTTTGGCGGTAATTGGAGTTCTTTCTTTTCTAAAGCCTGTTGATATGCTGCAGCTAAATCTTCAAGCAGAATTCTCCAAGAAACGCCATCTATCACAAGATGATGAAGTGCAATCAGCAAATGATCCCCTTCTGCCGTTTTAAACAAACCTGCTTGCAGCAAAGGCCCTTTTTCTACATTCATTTTGCTTTGAATGACGGTTTCCTCAGCGGCAAGTTTTTCATCAAGGTGAGCCCTTTCCAGCGATGCTTTTGTCCAATCTGAAATATAAAGGCCAAACAGTTCATGATCCTTGTGATTGATTCCGCGATTAAACTGAATGACATGGCCGTTTTGGTCACGTTGGAAAATCATACGAATGGCATCATGATGCTCGGTTATTTTACGCAGCGCTAGATGAAGCGCGTTAGCATTGAATCCTTTTTCACTGAAAAGCATGACGGACTGGTTGTAATGATAGTGAAAAGCATGTACCTGCCCGAAAAATCTTCGCTGAATCGGGGTGAGTTCAGCTTCACCTTCCGCAGGCCCCTGATCCGCTTGAGATGCCAATGGTGTGATATGTCCGCATAGTTCCTGAATCGTTGAATAACGGAATAAGTCGCGTATTGTCATGCTCCAGCCTTCAGCTGCCAGACGTGCTGCTACTTGTAATGCTTTAATTGAGTCTCCGCCAAGCTCAAAAAAGGAATCGTGAATGCCGACTCGTGGCATGCTCAGTACATCTTCCCATATATACGCCATCGTTTTTTGTATGTCGTTAACTGGTGCGGTATATGGACGCGATAACACATTATTTGGAGCCGGCAAGGCATTTCTGTCCAGCTTTCCGTTTAGGGTCAGCGGCATGTTTTCTAAAGGAATCAGATGTGCAGGAATCATATACGCTGGCAGCTCCTTTGTTAAAGCAGCCCGGAGAGCATTCGTATTGACGTCTGAAGGCACAATATATGCTGCCAAACCAGCCTGTCCATTTTTATCATGCCGAACGGCAACAGCAGCTTCTCTGACAAGCCCTGTTTGAAGCAGAACACTTTCAATTTCTTCTGTTTCAATTCTGTATCCATTTATCTTTACTTGATAATCCATTCGGCCAAGAAGCCGGATCGACCCGTTTGGAAGCCAGCATGCTCGATCACCGGTTCTGTACAGCCTTTCTCCAGAGACAAATGGATTTTCTGTAAATTTCATTTGCGTTAAGTCAGGTTTATGATGATAGCCTTTCGCAACACCTGCCCCGCCGATGCACAGCTCGCCGGCAACACCGATCGGCTGAATTTGATCAGTCTGGCTGAGTACATACATGTGTACATTCGGCAGCGGGCTGCCGATTGGCACGTTATCTCCCGTACACTCTCCACCCATACTAGTTTCATAGAAACTCGAATCAATGGTTGCCTCTGTGACACCATAGCTATTAATGATGCGCATGCTTTGGCCAAAGCGATCTGTCAATGTTTTGAAATCTTGAGCTTTCACCATGTCGGAACCAAGAATCAGTATGTCTAAGTCAGGAAGCTTGAACTGGTTACGGTATACATACTCCATCACCGGGATAATGAGAGCCGGTGTCGACTCCATCACCGTGATTCTCTGAAAGTTCATGATTTTATATATTTCAGCAGGTTCCAGCCGTGTTTCATCTGGGCAAATGATTAGAGTCCCGCCGTTGGTCAATGTTCTCGCCAAATCTCCTGAGAAGACATCAAATGAAAAGCTCGCGATTTGAAGCAGTCTGACAGGCTTCCGATCCAGCTCATAAATTTGACGCCAAGCCAGAGCAGCATGAGTAAAGTTCCGATAGGTGACAATGACGCCTTTAGGCGCACCCGTCGTTCCTGACGTATAAATGATATATACCGGCTCTTCAGGAGCAGGAGATAAGTTAAGGTTGCAGCTATTTTCTTCATAAGTGCTTTCATCGTCAAGGCAGATATGAGACATCTCAGATTCAGGCAAGTTTGAAATCAAATGCTTCAACTCCTGCTGTAAAAGAAGAATATCTGCCCCGCTATCACGAAGAATGTATTCAATACGAGCTTTTGGATAATGTGAATCGATTGGGATATACACTCCGCCAGCTTTCATCACTGCCAGCACGCCAACAATTGCATCGATGGAACGCTTGGCTAAAACAGCCACAGTTGGCTTCGGTCCTTTTCTGTTTTGCAATGTTCGTGCCAGACGATTGGCTCTTTCATTTAGAAGCCGATAGCTAATCTCTGTTTCGTTATCAATAACAGCTATATGTTCTGGATTTTCTTCAGCTTTCGCTTCAAATATGCGATGAAAAGGAATATCTTTTTGAGCAAATTCAACTTGAGTTTTGTTAAATTCAAAGACTATTTTTTGTTTTTCTTTATCACTAAGTATGTTTATTTGTGCAAGGCTTGTTTCAGGGGTTGAAAGTGCCGCATGCAGAAATTCGGTAAAATGATCGGCCCAGCGTTCAATCGTAGCTTTCAGGAATACTTCTGTACTAAATTCCATTTCGCAGCAAATAGATCCATTTATTTCCGTAGCTATTAATGTGATATCAAATAAGGAAATGTGATGTGCGAAATTGGCAGGCCGGACTTTTATTTCTCTCAGATCTATGTCTTGTTTTTCCACATTTTGAAGGATAAACATCGCATCAAACACTGGGTTCCGGCTCATATCCCGTGTCAATTCAAGCTTATCGACAAGCTCTTCGAACGGGTAATCTTGGTGCTCAAAGGCTTCCAATGCTGTCTCACGCACTTCCTGCAAATACTGTACAAACGGCTTCCCGCCCTCCGGGCGCGTCCGAAGCGCCAGCGTGTTCACAAACATGCCGAGTATCGGCTCAAGATCCTTGTGCGGCCGGCCGGCAATTGGCGAGCCGACGATGATATCCTCCTGTCCGCTTAAGCGTGACAAGAACGCGGTGTAAGCCGCAAGGAGCACCATGTACAGTGTGCTTCCGTTTTCTCGTGCCAGCTTGTGAAGGCCTGATGTAACCTCTTGATCCAGCGTAAATGAGACCTTGTCACCCGTGAAGCTTCGCACAGGCGGGCGGGCATGATCAGCCGGAAGATCCAGCACAGGCAGCTCGCCCTCGAGCTGCTTCAGCCAGTACGCCCCCTGCGTTTTGTACGCGTCCCCTGTTTTAAATCCTTCTTGCCATACGGCATAATCTTTATATTGAATGCGCAGTGCCGGAAGCTTCCGATTATTGTACAGTTCGCCGAATTCCCGAATCAGAATGTTGACGGAAACACCGTCTGAAATGATGTGATGCATATCAACCAGCAATAGGTGCCGCTCATCTGATACCTTTACGATTTGGGCACGGAACAGCGGCGCTTGGCTGAGATCAAACGGTTTGATAAATGCGGCTGCGGCCTCCTGTTCGGTTCGTGCGCCGAGAACTGTAGTCTGTAACGTAAACGGCGCCTCGTCATGGATGTGCTGCACCGGATCGCCTCCTGCGTCCTGTTCGAAGGAGGTCCGAAGCGACTCGTGGCGCTTGATCAGCTCTTTGAAAGCTCTGTCCATCCTTTCAGGGTTGAGCTTCCCTTCGAGCTCTAACACAGCCGGCATATTGTAGCCTGTCCCTCCGTCCTCCAGCTGCTGAAGGACATAAATCCGCTTTTGGGCAGAGGAAACCGGATAGGTTTCCTGTTTTTCAGCGGGCTTAATCGCTTCATATGGACTGTCCGTTCCTTCACGGATAACGGTAGCCAGTCCTTCTACCGTCGGATGGGCAAACACATCTTTTAGCGGCACCTGTACATCGAATTCTTTGGCGATCCGTGAGACAAGCGCCGTTGCTTTTAAGGAATGCCCCCCGCGGTCAAAAAAGTTGTCGTGAATCCCGACAGGGCCATTTTTCAGCACGTCCTCCCATAGCTGAGAAAGCTTCATCTCAGTCACGTTTCTCGGCGCCGTGTAGGTCTCCGCATCTGCCGCTCCGCCAGGAGCTGGCAGGGCGTTTCGGTCAAGCTTTCCGCTTGGCGTAACAGGCCACTGTTCCATCTCTATCATATAGGCTGGGATCATGTAGCCCGGCAACAGTCTCTCAAGCTGTGCCCGCACTTCGTTTCTTTGGAGCCCTTCTATATAAGCGCATAATTCCGGCTCGCCGCTGTCTGTCCGTATGGTAACGGCCGCCTCCCTTACGCCTTCTATATTTCTTAGTGCCGCTTCAATCTCTCCCGGCTCAATCCGGTAGCCGCGGATTTTCACCTGATCATCCGTGCGCCCGAGGAATTCAACATTCCCGTCAGGGAGCCAGCGCGCCACATCCCCTGTTTTGTACATACGTTCACCCGGGTAAAACGGGTCCTCAAGAAAACGCTCCTCCGTTAATGCCGGCCGATTCAAATAACCTCTGGCAACACCCGCTCCGGCAATGTATAGTTCGCCGGCGACACCGGAAGGCTGTACGGCTAAATGCGGATCTAAAACATACAAACGCGCACCGGGTACGGGCTTCCCAATCGGAATCCGCAAACGATCCCTGTCCCTTTCTGGATCCAACACGTAAAATGCCGCGTCTACCGTTGCTTCTGTCGGCCCGTAGCCATGGATTAATGATACCTGCGGCAATACAGAAGCAAAACGGGCTGCCGTACGCGGCGCAAGCGGTTCACCTCCGGCGAATACACGCTTCAGGCTTGTCTCGTCACCGAGCGCTAACATTTCCGCTTGATCGAGAAAGCTGTTCAGCATAGCCGGAATAAAATGAGCCGTTGTCACTTTTTCCTGATGAATGGCTTGTACGATCAACGCGGGGTCTTTTTCCCAGCCGGGCGGAAGCAGATACGCCGAAGCACCGGAAAGAGCCCACCAAAACAGCTGCCACACAGACGCATCAAAGGAAAAAGAGGTTTTCACCATGACAATGTCATCTTCCGAAAGCGGAAACTGGTACTGCATGCCGGTCAGAAAAGAAACAGCCTGGCGGTGCTCAACAGCTACCCCTTTTGGCTGCCCGGTGGATCCCGACGTATAAATGACATAGGCGAGAGATCCGTCGCTAACAGAAGCAGACACATAACGTTTTACTTCTTCACGCTCAAGAGATGTCATGTCCACTTCAAGCATTTCGCCAGAAAAGTTCGGTGCGGAGCATCCCGGCTGTGTCAGCAAGAGCGATGCCCCGCTGTCTTTCAGCATGTAGCTCAGCCGCTCCTTTGGATACGCAGGATCAAGCGGCAAATACGCCCCGCCGGCCTTCAAGACAGCAAGGACAGCGATCAGCATGTCAGGTGAGCGTTCAGACAGGACACCGACGATACTTTCGTTTGTGACGCCGCGTGCCGTAAGGTGCGCAGCCAGCCGGCTGGCGTACATATCAAGCTCAGCGTATGTCAGCGAACCGCCTGAAAAGCGAATGGCCAGCCGCTCCGGTGTGAAAGCTGCCTGTCGCTCAAACAGCTCATGCAGGGTGAAAGCTTTAGGCGAAACAGCTTCCGTCTTGTTAAACTCATACAACAATTTTTGCTTTTCTCTTGTATTCGTCATATCTAATTCTCTTATAAAGCTGTGCGGATGTTGAAGGGCGTTTTCCAGTATGGTAAGCAAATGAGATTGTATTCGTTTAATATCCTCAAGAGAAAACAAGGTATTTTGATAGTCGAAATTTAATTGAATGGTTCCATTGTCTATCCGTTCTTGTATTTGAACTGAAAGCTCGTTCGCGGTGTATCCGCTGAAATAAAGCGCTGTTTCATAGTCAAAATCATCTGCATTATGCCACTGAAGTGGCTGATACTGCATAGATATACCGATAAGGTTGTGTAAATCCTTCTGTTCATTTCTTAATTCATTTACAAGCAAATTATAAGGAAACCGTTGATGACGCATAACAGAAAGCTGTTCCCTGCCTATTGTGCGGACAAAGGAAAGAAAATCTGTGTCAGGATCAACCGTTATTCTGATTGGAAGAGAACTAACGAACATGCCGAGCATTTCTTTTTCAGCCTTTGACCCTCTGTTGCCATAGTAGGTGCCAATGGCAAGATCTTTTTTAGAAGTGATTCGGCTGATGCATATGTAAAATGAAGCCATAAATAAGGAAATGATATTGATCTTGTGTTCTTCGCAGAAGATTCGAATCGTTTGCTCTAGATCAGGTGAAAGAATGATGGTGTCTCTGGATGCAGATGTGCTCTGTTTTTGTAAGGACGTCTGGTCGGCTAACGAGTGGTATTCCAACGGGTGCTCAAAGGTTTGCGTCCAAAATAAACGGTCCTTTGCAAACCGCGGAGATTGTAGATATTGACTCTCTTTTTCGATGTAGCTCAAGTAAGAAGGTTCCGGCTGATCAGGTAAAGGATCTTTCTTTTTTATTTTTTGATAAAGATCTATAATTTGATTTCCCATCACGTTTAAAGAGATTCCATCCATTATGATATGATGGAATTTCGCAAATAGCCAAACTTCATGAGAGTCAATTCTAAGGAGGTAAAATTGATAAAGAGGCGAGTTGAACAGTTTAAATGGAATGCTCGCTTGATCCTGAATCCATTGCTCTATTTCTATCATTTCAACATTTGAAAAATCAATTATTCTAAGTGGATAATATTTATATTCAGTAAGGTGCAATCGCGGCTCAAGCTCTTCTCCTTCTAACAGCTGAAATCTAATGGCGTCGTTGCGGGAGATGGAATGATTCAGCGCTCCTTCCAGAGTATCAAGCTCAATATTGCCTTTGAATTTCACACAGGCTGTGAGATTGCAAATGCTGGTATCTGGCTCCAGCAGTTCGGTAAACCACACTCTCCTTTGGGCATGGGTTAAAGAATAAGTATGTTCGCTCAACGGATTCCCTCCAGTTCTCATAATAAGAGGATAAGAAAAAGTAGAAAAAAGCAGAAAAATGACAATAAAAGAAATTATATGACTATATAATCCATATATGCACTATATTAACGGATATTTTTTAAAGTACAATAAAAAACATTAAATTTTTATAACATTTTTTTGAATATAGTATTATTTCTTTATTTTTCGTTTCTTTTTTTATCAAATTTCCGGATATAAAGTGATAAAAGTATTGTTTTACATAAGGTCTTATACACTACTTTTTAATCGAACTAATTTGCTTTTGTGCATCATTCTTCTAATTATTGGAAGGTTCGACAAAGACAGACATAAAAAAACCTGTTTTCTCATGGAAAACAGGTCTGCCGCTATTATTGATTTGCCAAAATGACAGCGATTTGATCCTCAATATCTTTTCCATCCTCTTCATCAATCAATCCATTTAGAAGAATAGAGAAAACAAGTTTTTTTCCGCTCTTTGTTTCTGCGTACCCCGATAGAGAGCTTACCGTACTGAGCGATCCGGTTTTTGCTCTTACTTTTCCTTGTGCAGGAGTGTCTTTCATGCGGTTTCTCAGCGTTCCGCCCACCATTCTGTCAGGATTCCCCGCAACAGGTAAAGAATTTAGATAAGCCGAGAACCAACTCTGATCCTGAATGTCATATAACAGCTGTGAAAGTTGATCTGAGGATACAGCATCAATATGTGAGATTCCTGATCCGTCCCTTAAGACGAGTGATTTAGAATCAACACCAAATTCCGGAAGCGTACTGTTTAACACTTCGAGCCCCTTTTCCCAGCTCCCTTCTCCTTTTTTCACTTTCCCCATCTCTTTTACGAGCACTTCGGCATGTCCGTTATTACTTAATTTCATGAACGGCACAAAAAGTTTCGATAAAGGCATTGAGCGATGAGAGAGCAGCACATCTGAAGAACTAGGTGCTTCACCCGTCTTGATGTCCCCTTTCACAGTAATTCCTTGTTTTTTTAGTGACTGCTTAAATAAATCTAAGGCATATCCGGCAGGCTCCCAGACAGAAATCCATTCCTTTGTCTTGTTTGCGTCAACCGGTACGCTCCCTTCAATTGTAATCGTGTTTGTTCCATGCTCTCTTTCGATTGTGAGGTCTTTCTCTGAACCGGCAGCAGTCGTTTCAGCATCGTTCTTTATCGTTATATAATCGGTTTTCGGAGAGACAGACACGGCAGGCTCTTCCCCTTCTTTTTGATTTGGGGTGACTTCAACAATCACAGTGCCTGCATCATAGTCTTCGTTTGGAGACGCTGTTAGAGCGGAGATTGGCGCGCCATAATATGTGTATTCATCGCTCCAAGGCATATCAGGTGATAATCGCATGTCATCATGCCACGTATCATCACCGATCAGATTGCCTTTAATTACTTTTACGCCGGAATGTTTCAATTTCTCAGCCATTTTGTCAAAATCAGATGGTAAAAGTGTCGGATCGCCTTTCCCTTTCAAATAAAGGTTACCATTCAGCTTTTTCCCTTTCAGTGTTCCATCCGTCCGGACCTCGGTTGTAAAAGAATAGTTCTCGCCAAGGACAGAAAGTGCCGCGGCCGCTGTCAAAAGCTTTAGAGAAGAGGCAGGCCTCATTCGGGTGTCTCCTGAATGTTCATATAGAACAGCACCTGTTTCCGCAGAGCGAACGGTGATGCCGGCCATTGCGCCTTCGAGGGCAGGATGATCAGCTAAAATCTTATCGATCTGCCCGGAAAGTGCATCTTGTTTTTCAGCGGCAAGCGCAGCCTGATGCATATAAGGCACCGAAGCAACGACGAAAAGCAGTAAAACAGCAACATAAAGCTTTATGCTTTTTTTCATTAATTTCCCCGCCTCTCTGCGCTTCATCATTGGCTATTGATGATTCAGTTCAATGGTGATACTGCTTTTAGCTGTTGTTTCTTCTCCTGGCTCCAGCACTTGTAAACCAGTGAGTGACGAAGGTAAATCAAGATTCACTGCGTTTGTCACCCATGTGTAAGGTTCAGGGCATAAATACCCTTGTTTTCCGTCAGCATTGTATACAACCCAATGTTTAAACTGTTCATCTGCCTTATAAATAATGCTGATATGTGCATGCTGATGATAAATGACTGCCTGGTTTTCTCCGCCCCTCTTCTGATAAGAAGATAAAAAGACATCATCCAGCTGCTTGTGGCGCAAATCCATTCCTTCATGCAAAGCTTCTTTATTCGGTACATCCATCAGTTTCCCGGTCGGCAGCAGGCGTTCATCCAACTCCCATTGCTGATCTGCTGTCAGGGAGAATAACGAGCTTTCTGCCGGAAACACAAATGTAGTATGATAACCAATTCCCCAAGGAAACGCTTCCTTTCCTTTGTTCATGACCGTCGCATGTTTAAATAGAGTATTCCCTTTTACCGTGTATGTCATCCGAACGACGGCATGGTGAGGAAATTGCTTATACACATGGGGGAGCTCAGAAAGATCAATTTCTGTTTCAACAATCACTTCTTCATCAGTTTTCTTCGCGGTCACTACGTTCCACTTTTCATGGTAAAGAAACCCATGAAGATGGTTGTGTTTATCCTTCTCGTTGATATCAAAATGATACGTTCTGCCCCGGAAACTGAATGTAGCGTCACTTATGCGGTTAGGCGGGAACAGGATTGGAATGCCATACAATGTTGGTGTGTCGTGAAAACTTTCTGCTGTTTCCGGTTCACGCAAAAGCTGGACTTTTGTTGTGTTGTCCACGAGAGAAATGACGTTGCTCCCCCACTCAGGGACAACAATCATTTCTAGATATTCGTTGCCCGCTTTGATGGCCGGCGTTCCCAAATACGTGATTTTCTCAATAAAGTTTGCCATGTTTACTCAACCTCTCCTTGATTCATTGCTAGTATAAGAATTCAATGTACTGTACCATATTTCCTCCATTTTATATTTTCCCCTATCAAATAAAAAAACACCGTTCAAACTTATGAACGGTGTGATTCGAAGGCTATTGGATGAGACGTGTGATTTGTTTCTTTTTCCAGACGAATTGATAATACCCATAAATCAACAGCAAGCTGACGGCAAACGCAGCTGGATAACCAACCCAGACGCCGAGTATTTCAAGCTTTGTATAGTGAGAAAGGACGAAAGCGACAGGCACCTCTACTCCCCAGATTGCAAAAATACTGATGACGGTCGGCCATAAAACCGTTCCGCTTGCCCGCATCGTTGCAGAAATAATTTGGGCATTTCCAAACAGCAAATAGCTCCACAATGTAATCATCAAAAGACGGTGCGCAATGTAAAGCGTCTCTTGCTCGGTTAAAAATAACGATAAAATCTGATGTGAAAAAACATAGATCAGAATGATCAGTACGCCGCCAATGATATAATTCAGCCAAATCCCCACGCGAATGACCTGCTTTAAGCGGTCAAACTCGTTCGCTCCGATCGATTGCGCAGCGAAAATAGAAACCGCAATACCAAGGCTGACGGCCGGCATCTGTACATAGCTGGCCACCTGGTTGACCACTCCGTATGCAGCTGTTGCATTAGAGCCGTAATGATTGACGAATGAAATAACCGCTATCTCTGATAATGAGACAAGAATCATATTGATGCTTGCTGGAACCCCAAGACGCAGCAGGAGAACCAGCAGTTCCTTATCCATTTTCAAATAACGACGCACTGTTTTATCAAATTGCAGCGGGTGTTTTCGCTTTCGTAAATACACCATTAACACGAGAAAAGTCGCAATTGTGGAAATGACAGTTGCATATGCCGAGCCGTATATGCCCAGTTTCGGAAAACCAAACATGCCAAGGATTAAGACAGGCAAAAGCGCAATGTTGATAACCGTGCTCACAATCAGCGTATAAAACGGTGTCTTGGAATCTCCTGTTCCGCGCAAAAAGGTAGTATATGCAAAATATAAAAACATAAACGGCATAGCATAAAATAAAATACGTGCATAGTTAGCGCTGACATGAATGACATTTTCAGGCGTGCCCATTAAACGAAGGATATCCAGGGTGAAAATACTGCCGATGACGGCTAACACAACGCCTAATAAAAATGTAAACGTGAGCGTCGTCCCGACAACAGCCTTTAGCCGTTCCTCATTTTTCGCTCCGTAAGCTTGTCCGATCAGAATCGAACTTCCTGAACCGATCCCAATCGTAAATGAGATTAAAAGAAAAAATAACGGGAAAAAGGATGATACAGCTGCCACTGCATCAACACCGAGCCATCTGCCTACAGCCATCATCCCGACTAGCTGGCCGACTGATTGCAGCACATTGCTCAGCAGAAGCGGCACTAAAAAGAGTGACATCGACCGCCAAACTGATGGTTTGCTTTTCTTTTGAGTTACAAGAGGTTCTTGTGATGTTTCCATATTAAAGGACTCCTTTATTTGAAATCGTTTTTAAACATGCCCTCATTTTTTGACAAAAACAGGATATGTAACATGTTATTATTCATCACTGCACATATGAAACCCTTCCCGATTCTTCTAATTTTACACATCTTTTTAGCTTATGAAGAATAAACTAGCAAGTAATGGCGTATTTTTTGTGAGTAAAAGAATAAAAAATAATTTATGCAAAAGTATTGTAATCTATCCGTAATTATTGTAACATTTGTAACATAAGAGAAAGAGATTTTGAAGGAGAGAGCGATAATGAAAAAATGTCTTCTATTTCTAACAACCATTGCACTTATTCTGTCATTAAGCACAAATGCATTTGCGAAAAATACATCAGGCGATTTATCACAAAAACAAGCATTACAGTTGGCATTATCCGCTAGAGAACATTTTTGGAACACCATGAGCGGCCACAATCCAAAGGTGAAAAAAGCAGTTTGCCCATCAGGCACATTCGAGTATCAAAATCTTCAATATGTATACATGTGCAGTGATCTAGGCACTAAAGCAAAAGCGGTGAATTACTTAACTCCTATTTTTACAAAAACAGCAATCGAAAAAGGCTTTAAAGATTATCATTTCACTGTTTCAAAAGGAAAGCTTGCTGTTCCAATCGGTGACGGAGACAATCTTTTGAATTGGAAAAAATCAACTGCTAAACTGGTCTCTAAAAAAGGCGGCACAATCACATACGAATTTACCGTCCCTACATTAGACGGATCCCCTTCTGCAAAACGGAAAGTGACATTCGTGAAAGAAAATAAAAAATGGAAAGTCAATCAATTTGACGCAGTTATATAAGAAAAACGCCCGGTATAAGCGGGCGTTTTTCTATTTGGTTTGCATAAAGAAAGACAACAGGCGAAAAGTGCCTGTTGTCTTTTTGTGAATATAACGCTCTAGGAGAGATTCGAACTCCCGACCTGCAGTTTAGGAAACTGCTGCACTATCCGCTGTGCTACTAGAGCTTTTGGTATTTATATAGTAGCTCTGATAATCAATATTTTCAAGCGATTTGTATTAAAGCCCTCCAAAAACCTTATACGCGGCTCTTGTCGTATCTTCATCAATACCGATATAGCGCATTGTAATTGATGGTGATGAATGATTCAGTATTCTCTGCAGCTCGGCGATGTCTTTCGTTCGCTGATAAAAATGATAGCCAAACGTTTTCCGGAGTGTATGCGTCCCTATCTCCTCAAGTCCGCACGCCGCAGCGGCCTCTCTTAAAATTCTGTAGGCCTGAATGCGGGAAATCGGCTTCCTGGTCCGCACTGATTTAAAAAGATATTCGTTTTCCTTCATGTCTTTCGTATACTCGTATATTTCCTGTTTCAGCGATTCTAAAATAAGAATCTTTCTTTTCTTTTTCGTTTTGCTTTCAGTCGCCCATAAATGATCTTTATTTTGAACGTCCTTCACTTGCAGCGGCAGAATATCAGAAATGCGGAGCGCGCTGTTGATGCCGAAAATAAACAGAAAATAATCCCGCTTGTTTTTGTTAAGCAAATACTGTTTGACTTCTTGGATTTTCTCTAGACTGCGAATCGGCTGTACAATATGCATCAAAAAACTCCTTAAAAACCGTTATGTAACGTTTTGAGGTCTATGTTACTATTATAGCTGAAAAACGTTGAATGTCAAAGTGCGGCGGCATTTATGTAACATAATATACATAGTGTTACATAAGCTTTTAAAAAAGCTTCTTCAAACCTTCACCCTATAAAATAAGCTTTAAAGCCTCTTATAAAGCTTTTAACCTCTTGGATACTTATTCCCCTACTAATCCTCAAAAATCCTCTTAAAACGAAATCTGACGCTCCCAATTTTCTGGAGCTTCCGCAAAAAAACATAAAAAAAAGACACAACTTCAAATTGTGTCCTAATCCTCATCCTTTACATCAATATCTTCCGGGATTGGTTCATTTAATATTTCCTGCACAAGTGCTTTGTAATTCTCCAGCTGTTCGAGATGCGTTTTGAACTGCTCCTTATAAATCAAAAATTGCTCCCCGTCATGAACGGCTCTGATTTTCCCTTCGAGCACCAAGCTTTTAATATAATCCTCTGAAAGATTTGTATATTCTGCTGTTTCTTCAATCGTTAAATACATATAGCAGTCCCTTCTTAATCCGTATGCTGATTCTAATATAGCACATGGCTCATATCAATATAATCAATTTTGCACAGAAAAACGGCTTTATGCACTATATAATATACCATTTGTCACTTGTGAAAACGCTGTAATTTTTTTACGCTAAGATTGTAACAATACAGCTTCATATAGGAGGGAGAACATGAAAAGAACGTGGAACGTCTGTTTAACAGCTCTGCTTAGTGTTCTGTTAGTCGCTGGAAGTGTCCCTTTTCACGCGGAAGCTAAAAAACCGCCCAAAAGCTACGATGAGTACAAACAAGTAGATGTTGGAAAAGACGGCATGGTTGCGACCGCACATCCTCTTGCTTCTGAAATCGGTGCTGATGTGCTGAAAAAAGGAGGAAATGCTATTGACGCAGCGGTTGCCATTCAATTTGCACTCAATGTAACAGAGCCGATGATGTCAGGTATTGGCGGCGGCGGTTTTATGATGGTGTATGACGGAAAAACGAAGGATACAACGATAATCGACAGCCGTGAGCGTGCTCCAGCAGGCGCAACTCCTGATATGTTTCTGGACGAAAACGGAAAAGCAATACCTTTCTCTGAACGTGTAACAAAAGGTACTGCCGTTGGTGTTCCAGGCACTCTGAAAGGGCTGGAAGAAGCCTTGGATAAATGGGGAACCCGTTCGATGAAGCAATTAATTACCCCTTCTATTAAACTCGCTGAAAAAGGCTTTCCGATTGATTCTGTGTTGGCAGATGCCATTTCTGATTATCAGGAAAAACTTTCACGGACTGCCGCAAAAGATGTATTTTTACCAAATGGCGAACCGCTTAAAGAAGGAGATACCCTTATTCAAAAGGATTTGGCTAAAACATTTAAGCTTATTCGCTCCAAAGGCACTAACGCTTTTTATAAAGGAAAATTCGCCAAAACGCTTTCTGACACTGTCCAGGATTTCGGCGGATCAATGACAGAAAAAGATTTAGAAAATTACGACATTACAATTGATGAACCGATTTGGGGAGACTATCAAGGCTATCAAATCGCTACTACTCCTCCTCCAAGCTCCGGCGGTATTTTCTTATTGCAAATGCTGAAAATCCTTGATGATTTTAACCTTTCACAATACGATGTCCGCTCATGGGAAAAATATCAGCTGCTTGCTGAAACGATGCATTTGTCTTATGCCGACCGTGCGTCTTACGCAGGTGATCCCGAATTTGTAAATGTTCCTCTCAAAGGCTTGCTTCACCCCGATTATATTAAAGAACGCCAGCAATTAATCAACCTAGATCAAGTGAATAAAAAACCGAAAGCCGGTGACCCTTGGAAATACCAAGAAGGATCAGCAAACTATAAACAAGTTGAACAGCCGAAAGACAAAGTAGAAGGCCAAACAACCCACTTTACAGTTGCTGACCGTTGGGGAAATGTTGTTTCCTATACAACAACAATCGAACAGCTGTTTGGAACAGGTATTATGGTCCCTGATTACGGAGTCATCCTAAACAATGAATTAACGGATTTTGATGCGATACCAGGCGGAGCTAACGAAGTACAGCCAAACAAACGGCCTTTAAGCAGCATGACCCCGACGATTTTATTTAAGGATGACAAGCCTGTCCTCACTGTTGGATCTCCTGGCGGGGCCACAATTATTTCATCCGTTTTGCAAACCATTCTCTACCACATTGAATATGGTATGGAATTAAAAGCAGCTGTTGAAGAACCGAGAATTTACACAAACAGCATGAGCTCTTACCGTTACGAAGACGGAGTTCCTAAAGATGTCCTCAGCAAGCTAAACGGCATGGGCCACAAATTCGGCACAAGTCCAGTGGATATCGGAAACGTGCAAAGCATATCGATCGACCATGAAAACGGCACCTTTAAAGGTGTAGCTGATTCAAGCAGAAACGGAGCGGCGATCGGCATTAATTTAAAACGTAAATAAATAAAAAAACTGTACTCGCTTCAAATGAGTACAGTTTTTTTATACACATCTTTAAAATAAAAACTGACAAATGTCTTTATTCTGCTAATGCAGTGTATCAGACCAGAAATCCAACACGTCTATCTTCATCTTTTCATTTCGTTTATCTCATCAAGAAATGTCTGAAACGCACTCGTAATAAAAAAGTCTTTCCTGTGTATAAAGACGATCTCTAAGTCTTGATATGCTGGCGGCAGTTTATGAATCCATACATTTGTACGATGCTCGGAGCCGTCAACAGCGGACTTTGGGAGCAGCGCCGTACCCATCCCGGCGGAAACACCTTTTATAATGGCCTCCAATGTGCCAAACTCTATGATTTTTGGATTGTGTAGGCCTGCTTCCTCTAGTAATCTTTTGACCCTGTCACGATGAGAACAGCCAGCCCCAAAAAAGAGCATCGGCTGCTGAAGCATGTCTTCTGCCGTCCCTTCTCGTGATGAAATCAAAACTAATTCATCATGGGAAACATGGAGTTGTCTAACTGCAGCGTGTTCAACCGGCCCATATACAAAAGCGCCATCAACTTTATGATCAAGAACCTGTTGAATCAAATGATGCGTATCCGCTGTGTTCACTGATAAATCCACTTCAGGAAAACGCCTGAGGAAGGATGCTGCATGCTCAGGCAGATGCGTTACCGCCGTCGTTTCCAGTGATCCGATCCGCAAAGGCCCTTTTGGTTGCCTGCTCATTCGGGTCGATTTTTCAGCTTTGTCTAACAGCGATAATACTTGATCTGCATATTGTAAAAGATTTTCTCCTGCAGCAGTCAGCTTCATCCCCCGATTCGTTCGATGAAAAAGCCTGATATTCAAATCTTCCTCAAGGTTATGCACTCTGGCTGTCACATTCGACTGAACATAATTCAGCATTTGGGCTGCTTTCGTTATGCTTCCTTCGCGGGCGACAGCCTGAAAAATCTTTAAATCTCCGCTTTCCACGCGCTCTCACCTGCTTGCTATGATGAAAAGTGATATTGGCTATCATATTTGTTCATTTTACTCGAAGAAAACCGCTATGTAAAATATGTAAAGATATGAAAATACAATTCAATGAGGAGGCAGACAGCATGAAAGCTGTAATTCACAACGGAAAAGCCGGCCTTCAGGGGTTATCAGTCGAGGATGTTCCATCAACAAAGCCTGGATACGGAGAGGTAAAGGTTAAATTAAAATCCGCGGGCCTGAATCATCGTGACTTGTTTCTTATGAAAAACAAATCGGAACAAGATCCTCACATGATACTGGGTTCTGACGGCGCGGGTATCATCGAAGAGATTGGTGAAGGCGTGAAAAATGTTACTGTTCAGACAGAAGTAGTCATTTTCCCGACATTGAACTGGGATTTAACAGAGAATGTACCACCTGTACCTGAGATTCTGGGAGGTCCTTCGGACGGAACACTTGCTGAATATGTGATCATTCCTTCACAAAATGCAATCAAAAAACCTGCTTATTTATCTTGGGAAGAAGCGGGCGTTTTACCTTTATCCGCTTTAACTGCATATCGGGCTCTGTTTACAAAGGGGCAATTAAAAAAAGGCGAGCATCTATTGATACCCGGCATCGGCAGCGGTGTGGCAACCTATGCTTTATTTATGGCTAAGGCGATTGGGGCAACAGTAAGCGTGACCTCCCGCAGTGAGGAGAAAAGAAAAAAGGCGCTGCAATTAGGTGCTGATTACGCATTTGACAGCTACAGCAATTGGGATGAGCAGTTGCAGGGAAAAAAGGCGGATGTTGTTCTTGACAGCATAGGACCTGCTCTCTTTTCGGAATACTTCCGCCATGTAAAACCAAATGGCCGTATTGTCAGCTTTGGGGCAAGCTCAGGGGATAATCTCAGTTTTCCGGTGCGTTCTCTATTCTTTCCTCAGGTCAATGTTTTGGGAACCTCGATGGGAAGCGGTGAGGAATTTCAAGCTATGCTCGCTTTCATTGACAAACATAAGCTGCGCCCTGTAATTGACCGGATATATCCTTTAGAAAAAGCATGTGAAGCATATAAAAGAATGCAGGAAGGCAGACAGTTTGGAAACATCGGGATCATAATGGAATAAAAAAAGAAACCGGCTGGCAACAAGACCGGTTTCTCTTATATGATAATCCCCTTTATTTACGGAAGAACTGAACTCCCCATCAAATATCGATCCACTTCACGCGCCACTTCACGGCCTTCATTAATCGCCCATACGATTAAGCTTTGGCCTCTTCTTGCATCCCCTGCGGCGAATACACCATCGATATTTGTTTGATAATCCCCATATGCTGCACTGATTTTGTTATTTACTGAATCAACACCGAACTGTTTCAACAGCGGCTGTTCTGTGCCTTCAAAGCCGATAGCGATAAAGACAAGCTGAGCAGGCCATACTTTTTCCGTTCCAGGCAGCTCGCGGAACTCGTATTTTCCATGCTCATTTTTCACTTTTTCCATTTGGATGGTATGAAGCTCTTTCAGCTTTCCGTTTTTATCCGCAACCATTTTTGTCGTTTGAATGGAGTATTCTCTCGGATCTCTTCCGAATTTTGCTTCTGCTTCCTCGTATGCATATTCAAGCGTAAAGACGTGTGGCTGTTCAGGCCACATATTGTCATTCGTGCGGGCTGGCGGAAGTTTCGGGTGTTTGCCGAATTGGTGCACGCTTTTGGCTTTTTGACGCAGAGCAGTAGCCACACAGTCAGCTCCTGTATCTCCGCCTCCGATTACGATGACATCTTTCCCTTTGGCATCAATGAATTGCTTGTCTTTAAAATTAGAATCTAAATAGCTTTTTGTTGCAAGTGTCAGGTAGTCCATCGCGTAATGGACTCCTTTTGAGTCGCGTCCTTCAATTAAGAGGTCCCGCTGTTTTTGAGCGCCTGTGCATAGAATCACAGCATCAAATTGCTCCTTTAGCTCATCAGCTGTAATGTCAACACCGATTTCTGTGTTCGTGACAAAATCAATTCCTTCTTGCGTCAGCAATTTAATTCGGCGTTCTACAATGCCCTTCTCAAGCTTCATGTTTGGAATACCGTATGTTAAAAGGCCGCCCGCTCTGTCTGAGCGCTCAAAAACAGTGACGGAATGTCCCGCTTGATTCAGCTGGTCAGCACTCGCCAGTCCGGCTGGGCCCGACCCGACGATAGCCACTTTTTTGCCTGTTCGTTTTTTTGGAATTCTAGGTTGAATCCAGCCGTTCTCAAATCCTTTATCGATAATGGTCCGCTCGATGTTTTTAATTGATACGGCCGGATCTGAAATCGCTAAAGTGCATGATCCTTCACAAGGAGCGGGACATACCCGCCCTGTGAATTCAGGAAAGTTGTTTGTTTTCAACAGACGTTCCAATGCTTCCTTCCATCTGCCCCGGTAGACAAGATCATTCCATTCAGGAATTAAGTTGTAAATCGGACAGCCGGATGTAAATCCGTTAATGTCCGCACCGATCTGGCAAAACGGTGTACCGCAATCCATGCACCGCGCCCCTTGCCGTTTCGATGCTTCTTCTGAAAAAGGAGCAGAATATTCTTTCCAATCCTTTAAGCGAGTGAGAGGGTCCCGCTCTGCAGGTTTTTCTCTTTTGATCTCCATAAATCCAGTTGGTTTCCCCATGTTCCTCTCCCCTTCCTTACTGTACTACCGCTTGTTTTTGTCCCGAAGCTGCTGTATTCTGCTTTGGCTTCGTGTTGGCCTCAAAAGCGAACATGATGGCTTCTTCATCTGATAAACCTGCAGCTTTTTGCTCTTCGATGCTTGCGAGCATTTGTTTATAGTTTTTCGGAATGACTTTGACGAATTTTTTCACACTGTCTTCCCATTGATCAAGCAGATCTTCTGCTTTTTGGCTGTTTGTATACGCAGTATGTCTTTCAAGCATTGCTTTGATTTGCTGGATTTCTTTCTCATCCTCTAATGATTCAAATAAAATCATCTCAAGGTTGCATTTGCGTTTAAACGCCTTGACATCTTCGGCCAGTACATAAGCGATGCCGCCGGACATACCTGCCGCAAAGTTTTTGCCTACATCACCGAGAACGACAACGCTGCCGCCAGTCATGTATTCACAGCCGTGGTCGCCAATACCTTCTACAACTACGTTCACACCGCTGTTTCGAACGGCAAAGCGTTCACCAGCACGTCCGTTAATATATGCTTCTCCGCTTGTTGCACCGTAAAAAGCCACGTTGCCGATAATGACATTGTCATCCGAAGCAGAGTTGAATCCTTCTGGTGACTTGACGATGATTTTTCCGCCAGAAAGCCCTTTTCCGACGTAATCATTTGAGTCTCCGTCCAAATAAAGCGTCATCCCTTTAGGAACGAAAGCTCCAAAGCTTTGGCCGGCTGATCCCGTAAAGTGCAGCTTGATTGTATCTTCAGGAAGCCCTTCTTCTCCGTAACGCTTTGAGATTTCACTGCCGGTTATCGTTCCGGCTACACGATTTGTATTATTGATTTCAATCGAAATATCAGCTTCTTTTCCAGATTCGATGGCTTCTTGTACAGCCGGGAGAATTGTTGTGATATCAAGCGATTGATCAATTTTATGATTTTGCGGAGCTTGGAATGTCCGCACCCCTTCAGGCTGATAAAGAAGTGTAGACAAATCAAGCTGGCCTGCTTTCCAGTGCCCCTTCGCCCGTTCACTTACATGAAGTACATCAGTGCGGCCGATCATTTCATCAAATGTCTTGAAGCCTAACGCAGCCATGTACTCACGAACTTCTTCGGCAATGAACAGCATATAGTTCACAATATGGTCAGGATCTCCCATGAACTTTTTGCGAAGCTCTGGATTTTGTGTCGCTACACCGACAGGGCATGTATCCAAATGGCAGGCACGCATCATGACACAGCCGAGTACAACTAACGGAGCTGTTGCAAAACCAAATTCTTCGGCGCCGAGCAAGGCAGCCATCACAACGTCGCGGCCCGTCATAAGCTTTCCATCTGTTTCTAATACAACACGGTCACGAAGTCCGTTCAGCATTAATGTTTGATGTGCTTCTGCAAGGCCAAGCTCCCATGGAAGCCCTGTATGTTTAATACTGGTTTTCGGAGAGGCACCTGTACCCCCGTCGTACCCGCTGATCACAATGACATCTGCAGTCGCTTTGGCAACACCTGCAGCAATTGTTCCTACACCTGCTTTTGACACCAGCTTTACGCTGATTCTTGCGTCACGGTTGGCATTTTTCAAATCGTGGATCAGCTGGGCTAAATCCTCAATCGAATAAATGTCATGGTGTGGCGGAGGTGAGATTAATCCGACACCTGGCGTTGACCCGCGGACATCGGCAACCCATGGATATACCTTGTTGCCAGGAAGCTGCCCGCCTTCACCCGGCTTAGCACCTTGAGCCATTTTAATCTGCAGCTCGTCAGCATTGACGAGGTAATGGCTTTTGACACCAAACCGTCCGGATGCAATTTGTTTGATCGCACTTCTTCTATCATCGCCGTTCTCATCTGGAACAAAGCGTTTGGGATCTTCTCCGCCTTCACCGCTGTTGCTTTTTCCTCCAAGACGGTTCATTGCGATTGCTAAAGCTTCGTGCGCTTCCTTACTCAAGGACCCGAATGACATCGCACCCGTTTTAAAACGTTTGACAATCGATTCAGCGGATTCAACCTCCTCCAACTTCAAAGGCTTGCGGTTTCCGTCAAATGCGAACAAGTTCCGCAAAAATCCGATGCGTTCTTCATCAGCCGCTTTTGTATACTGTTTAAACAGATTGTAATCATTTCTGCGGCACGCCCATTGCAAAGTATGAATCGTTTTCGGATTAAACGCATGATGCTCTCCGCCATTTCTCCATTGGAAGTCACTTCCCGGTTCAAGCGTTTTGCTGTAATCATCCTGATACGCTTCCCGGTGGCGGCGCTGTGCCTCTTCTGCAATTGTTTGTAAATCGATGCCGCCGAGCTGTGATGCAGTACCTGTGAAATAGCGATCGATCACATCGCGGCTGATTCCTACCGCCTCAAAAATTTGGGCGCCTCTGTAGCTTTGCACAGTTGAAATCCCCATCTTTGACATCACTTTTACGACGCCCTCAGTAATGCTTTTTCCATATTTGCTGACCGCTTCTTCATAGCTAATATCCAAACGGCCTTCATCAATTTCCTGCTTGTATGTCGCATAAGCGAGATAAGGGTTAATCGCATCTGCGCCATAACCGATTAACGCTGCAAAGTGATGCACTTCACGTGCTTCTCCCGATTCCACAATAATGCTGACCTTCGTACGCAGCCCTTTGCGGATTAAGTGCTGGTGCAGCGCGCTTACTGCCAGAAGCGGCGGAATTGGTGTGAGGCGTTCGTTCATCTTTTTGTCTGATAAAATTAACAAACTTACGCCTTGGCTGATGGCTTTCTCTGCTTGTGTGAACATGTCCTTTAATCCGCGTTCAAGATCCTCTGAAAACAGCACATCAATTTTTTGGCTTTTTAAATCAGGATGAACAATCGTTTTCAATGCGTAAAACTGTTCATTGGATAAAACAGGTGTATACAGTTTAATCCGGCGAACATTTCGTTCACTCGGATGAAGAAGATCGCCTTCCGCACCGAGCCAAGTCATCGTTGAAGTGACAAGCTGCTCACGAATCGCGTCGATTGGCGGGTTCGTTACTTGTGCAAACAGCTGTTTAAAGTAGTTAAACAGTGATTGCGCTCGGTCAGAAAGTACAGCAAGCGGCGCGTCATTCCCCATTGAACCAAGGGGATCTTTGCCTTCTTTAATAACAGGAATTAGATATTTTTGGATATCTTCATATGTGTATCCGAATGCCTTCTGGCGAGTAAGAAGATCACTAAATTGTTCTTCTTCTCTTGACTCCGGATCAGGATTTACTTGTACAAGCTCTTCTTCAAGCCATTTTTGATACGGATAATCAGTTGCAATTTGTGTTTTGACTTCTTCATCGGAGATAATACGGCCTTCTTCCAGGTCGATTAAAAGCATTTTCCCAGGCTCAAGGCGGTTTTTATATAAAACGTTCTCCTGTTCAACTTCAATAACGCCTACTTCAGATGAGAAGATAATATAATCATCTTTTGTGACATAATAACGGGCCGGACGGAGACCATTCCGGTCAAGGATCGCCCCGATTTGTTTACCGTCAGTAAATGAAATGGCTGTCGGTCCGTCCCAAGGCTCCATCAGGGAGCTATGGTACTCGTAGAACGCCCTTTTTTCCTTGGACATATGCGTATTTTCCGTCCAAGGCTCTGGAATGAGCATCATTGCCGTATGTGCCGGTTTGCGTCCAGCCATCACAAAAAACTCAAATGCGTTATCCAAAATGGAAGAGTCACTGCCATCAGCATTGAGAATCGGCAAAATCTTGTTTAAGTCCTCACCGAAGCTTTCAGAAACAAATTGCTGCTCACGTGCTCTCATCCAGTTGATATTTCCGCGAAGGGTGTTAATTTCACCATTGTGAACCAAATAGCGGTTAGGATGCGCTCTTTCCCATGTAGGGAATGTGTTGGTACTGAAGCGTGAATGAACGAGCGCAAAAGCAGAAACGAATGCTTCGTCTTGCAGATCAGAATAAAATGCATCAACCTGTTCAGGTGTTAAAAGGCCTTTGTAAACAATGGTCTGGCTTGAAAGACTGGCAAAATAAAAATCAAGACCTTCCGTTACTCCCCAATTTTCAGCCTGTTTACGAATGACATACAATTTTCGTTCAAAAGATAAATTGTCCTTTAGATCAGAACTTGCGCCGATAAATACCTGACGGACAAACGGACAGCTTTTTTGCGCCACTGTTCCGATTTTTCCGACATTTACAGGTACAGTTCTCCATCCAAGAACGACTTGGCCTTCTTGTTCAATCAGTGCATTGATTTGCTTTTCAATTTTTTTTCTTTCATCTTCTTTCTGTGAGAAAAAGACCATTCCTACCCCGTAACGTTCTTTTTCTGGCAGATTGATGTCTTTGCACTCTTTTCTAAAGAAAGCATCAGGGATTTGAACCAGTAAGCCGGCTCCGTCTCCTGTATCCGGATCACTGCCTTGCCCTCCTCTATGGTCTAGCTGGCAAAGCATCTTAAGTCCTTGTTTGACAATGTCGTGAGTCTGCTTGCCCTTTAAGTGTGCATATAGGCCGATTCCGCATGCATCATGTTCAAATTCAGGACGGTAGAGACCTTGAGCTTTTGGCATTTGATTGTACGTCATAATTCCTCTCCCCCGATCAATTTCCGATAATACCGGTCATAAAATCTAACAACTCTATAATCATTGTAGGTTTTCAAAACGATATAAACAATATATAATTTAGATCAAAAGAATCTCAAAATGAGATAGATGGATGTGAGACAAACATGGAGCTGCGCCAACTGCGTTATTTTATGGAGGTGGCTGAAAGAGAACACGTTTCAGAAGCCGCTGATCATTTGCATGTGGCCCAATCAGCAATCAGCAGACAAATTGCCAATCTTGAAGAAGAATTAAATGTGACCTTATTTGAGCGTGAAGGGAGAAATATCAAACTCACGCCAATCGGAAAAGAATTTTTGATTCATGTGAAAACGGCGATGAAAGCCATTGATTATGCGAAAGAACAAATTGATGAGTATCTTGACCCGCATCGCGGAACGGTAAAGATCGGCTTTCCTACAAGCCTCGCCAGCCAGCTTTTGCCGACTGTCATTTCAGCGTTTAAAGAAGAATATCCGCACGTCGAATTTTTGCTGCGCCAAGGCTCCTATAAGTTTCTGATTGAAGCTGTCAGAAACCGCGATATTGATCTGGCCTTATTAGGGCCGGTGCCGACGAATTTCTCTGACATAACGGGAAAAATATTATTTACTGAAAAAATTTACGCGCTTGTTCCATTAAATCATCCGCTTGCTAAACAAAAAACGGTTCATTTAATCGATTTGCGCAACGACCAATTTGTATTGTTCCCGGAAGGATTTGTACTTAGAGAGATGGCAATTGATACTTGCAAACAAGCAGGCTTTGCTCCTCTCGTTTCCACGGAGGGTGAGGATTTGGATGCTATCAAAGGGTTAGTGTCCGCAGGAATGGGCGTTACCCTTCTGCCTGAAAGTACTTTTGCTGAAACAACACCTCGGTTTACTGTGAAAATTCCAATTGAGTTCCCTCAAGTAAAACGGACTGTCGGAATCATTAAACCGAAAAATAGAGAGCTTGCGCCTTCTGCGAATGATTTTTATGAGTTTGTCATTCAATTTTTCTCTAAGCTGGAGCAGTATCAATAAAAAAATGAACCCGAGCTTCTATATAGAAGCTTCGGGTTTTTTTCTGCAAATTAATTTACAGGTAAAGAAAAATCCACATGGCAAACAAATGCTTCTTGATCAATTAGAGCTCTGTTTGTCAGTTCCTTTTTCTTTTCCGGTTCTTGAAGCTGTACAGAAGAGTAATTGACGATTCCAAGGCCGATTTCCGTCCCTTTTGAATCCATCAGCCGAACAACTGAACCGCTTTTGAATTTCCCTTTAATCTTCTGTACACCGTCCAGGTATAAACTCGATTGGCCGTTTGTTATTTTTCGTGAACAATCATCTGATAAAAACATTTCACCTTCCGGACCGGAATTAAAAGCGATCCATTTCTCCTTTTGATTCAACGGAAGCGTTCCTTCTGCTTCAAAATAGGTGCCTTCCGCCTGTTCATGAACGGCGTGGTATAAAATATCGCCAGCATCTGCCTGACCTAGGAAACCTTTAATGCCAGACGCCATTACGATTTTAAACGCATCAAGCTTAGAGCGCATGCCGCCGGTGCCAACGATGCTCCCAGTGTCACCTGCGCATGCTTCGATGTCAGGTGTTATTTCACTTACCCGCTGTATCCTTTTCGCTTCTGGATTTGTGCGCGGATTGCCGTCATATAATCCGTCTATATCTGATAAAATCACAAGCATATCTGCATCAATCAAACCTGCGACTTTTGCCGCGAGCGTATCATTGTCGCCAAACTTGAGCCGATTGACAGTAACTGTGTCATTCTCGTTTATGATCGGGATGATGCCGCGCTCGAGCAGTACATTCATTGTATTCCTGACATTGTTGTATCGATATTCATCAGAAAAATCGCTTCTCGTAATTAAAATTTGGGATGCGACATAGCCGTGTGCCAAAAACAGCTTTGAATAAGCCTCCATCAGCAATCCCTGACCGATTGAAGCTGATGCTTGTTTTTCTGGAAGCTTCTCGGGCCTTTGGATAAATCCTAGCTTCCGATATCCCGCCGCCACTGCGCCTGAGGAAACCAAAATCACTTCATAACCGGCGTCTTTGAGTTTGACGACCTGGTCGACCAACGCTTCTAATTTTCGAATGCTGATTTCTCCATGAAGGCTTGTTAATGAACTGCTTCCAATCTTCACAACGACTCTTTTCATGCTTGTATCAGGCGTCACTTTATCACTCCTGATAGCGGCGCTGCAGTTTTTTCGATATCTTCGCTGATTTCCTTTGAACGCTTAGCCGCATGCTTTATTGCTTGAGAAATCGCTTCTCCGCCGCCGCTTTTTTTCAAGGCTTGCAGCCCCGCTGCTGTCGTTCCGTTCGGTGACGTGATATTATCTCTTAAGATCTCAGGATGTTCTCCTGTTTCCATGAGCATTTTTGCGGCACCTAAAAGTGTCTGTGCGCCGATGCTTCGAGATAACTGTTTATCGAGGCCCGCTTCCTCGCCTGTCTTTTCAATGAATTCCATTAAATAATAAAAATACGCGGGGCCGCTGCCTGCAATTCCGGTGAATATATCCATTTGATTTTCTTGGATTGTATAGACTTCGCCCATGCATCCGAGCAATGCTTCGGCCAGCTTCTTCAAGTCTTCCGACACATATTTGCCAAGGGCAATAGCTGTTGCAGAAGCGCCAATCATACTGGAAGTGTTGGGCATCACTCTGACAACCGGCTGTTCATTAAGCAATGATTGTTCAATAAAAGAGGTGGTTATGCCGGCAAGGACCGACAATATTAATTGATGGGGTTGAATACGTGATTTTAGTGATGACAGAGCGTTTTCGGCGTCTTTTGGCTTCATTGCCAAAATGAGCACATCCATGTCTTCAATACATAGCTGGTTCGGCAAGGCGCCTTTGATTCCATATTGAAGTTCAAGTTCAGTTAATCGCTCTGTATTGCTGCGGTTTGTAACGCAGATGTTTTGTTTCGGGATTTTGTTGGCACGAACGATACCTGATATCATTCCTTCCGCCATAGATCCTGCTCCTATAAAGGCTACTTTCTTTTGATCAAAGATCGGTAACATCTCCTTTGTTCGCTTTTTTGTTCGCATTTTCACACGTTTAAAATGTTACCACGTGAGGAAATGATGTCAAGTTTGAAGGTCATCATTGATTTGTATTGTTTCTTTTCGACAAATATGTATAATGAAAAGCAGAAAACACCCGGTTCATACTGCTGCGCCGGGTGTTTGTTTCTATTAAAAATTATCTGAGAGAGCTTTTTCAATCAGTTTTTTACAGCGATCCAGCTCTACCTTCAGCTGTTTTTTATATAGCTTGGCAGCTTCGTAATCTTTAAATTGATAGAGGACGACTTCCTGGAGCTTAGCCCCTTCTTTTTTTACTTTAATTTGTTTTAATATCCCGTCATCAAGAAGCTCATGCAAAGACCGGTATACTTCTGTATGATTTGGTTTAAAACCAATCTCTTTAAATTCAGACCGAAGTACTTCAAGCAGCTTTAACCCATAGAGTCTCTCTTGCTCTGTCATCGTTATCATATAAAGCTTCAAAAATGCGCGCTGTTTCACTAAAAAGCCTGTTGAACTCCTTTTTTCTTCTTTCATCATATGCACTCCTTCTTCTGTCACTGACAACACTATGTACTAAATATTCAATTTTCTTTTATTGTTTTCCTTCTTTATATTAAATACTGATAGTCCAGTCATTTCATGTTTACTGATTATAGGTGTAGCGGAGAAAATAAATTCTTACTGAACATTTGGTGCATAGTTTTCTTAGTTCTATTATAGCCTGCATTCACTGCTATCTTCAATTTAAACGATTGTCAGGTTTACATATCGCATTTTACCGGTACGGATTTCATTCAAATAAAAAAACCTGTCTTTCGACAGGTTTTCATTTTTAAGGATTTGTTGACCATAATCCCGCTGTTTTGATGAAAATGCGTGGATCTAATTTCAATTGTGCCACCATGTACTCAGCAAGATCCTCAGGCTGCATAACTTTTTCAGGGTTACCGTCTGTTAAGTTCAATTCGATAGACATATCACTAGCGACAGTGCTCGGCGTTAACGCGCTGACTCTGATATTATGTTTTCTCACTTCTTGCATAAGAGACTCTGTTAACCCGAGAACGGCAAATTTAGAAGCGCTGTAAGCACTTGTTACAGCTGCTCCTCTTTGGCCCGCTGTAGATGAAATATTAATGATGTCTCCGGCTTTGCGTTCGATCATTTCCGGAAGCACCGCGCGCGTGACATGGTACACACCCATTAGGTTGACTTGAATAATATTTTCCCACTCATCGGCTGACAGATCTAAGAAACCGCCAAATTTGCTGATGCCGGCGTTATTAATGAGGATATCGATATCACCAAGCTGTTCCTTCACTTGAGCTACAGCTTGATTAACCTGATCGGCATCTTTTACATCTGCAGCAGCAAATGCAGCTTTTACACCAAGCGCTTTGACTTCTTCAGCCACTTTTTCTACATTGGCGGAAGTCCGGCCAATTAACCCGATATTCACGCCTTCTTTGGCAAGCGCCAGAGCAGTAGCTCGGCCAATTCCTCTGCCTCCGCCTGTGATTAGTGCAGTTTTATGTTGTAAACTTTGCAATTGAAGCACCCTTTCTTTGTTTACATATGTACGATATCACATTATAAGTACAATACATCCAATACGCAAATCAAACGAACTGTGTAAATATCATTTCTTCTGATTAAAAAAACGGATACAGGGTAATGACATAAGAAAAGGAGTGAACATATGATTATTGTTTATATCAGTCTTGCAGTATTAGCAGTTTCTATTATCTTCTTAGGAGTTAGCGTGATTCAAAACAAGAAAAAAATGGACCCTGCACTAAAGGAGCTTTCCTCTGTTACGCAGGCTATGCAAAAACAAATCGAAGGATTAAAAACAGAAACAGAGCTGCTGACGCAAAAACAAAAGAAGATTCAGCAGGATGTCCAAATGAAAAAATCCGCGTTTCAGCAGACCGCAGCTGAAGTGAAAGAAGTTCCTAAAGCCGTTAAAGAGGTGTGGCAGGCTGGCCATTTAAATAGCAGGTAATGATGAATGATATCCCGTTGTTTCGATCAGAATGGACAATGGGATATCATTTTTTGAGGAGGCTTTCGCATGATTGTAAACCGCAGCTGCTTAAAGGAGTTCGAAGAAAAACTACATTCTCTTCCCTCTTCACTTACAAAGTCGGATTTACTTATTTCTCCATTTCATCTCCATCAAGAAAATGAACTTGACATCTACTATTCACCTCATAATGAATATATCAATCGGACTGCTACGATTGTGATTGCCGGGATCACGCCGGGTTTTTCCCAGATGAAAACAGCGTACGAAACAGCAGTCGAAAGTCTGCGGCAAGGCCGCACTCTTGAGCAAATGGCGGTAGATACAAAAATAGCAGCGGGTTTCTCCGGGTCGATGAGACATAACCTTATCACCATGCTGGATTTATGCGGGCTGCCGCAAGCTTTCGGCATTCAAAGCGCTGCAAAGCTTTTTGGAGAATTACGGCATATGCTCCATACAACTTCCGTTATTAAATATCCTGTCTTTATCCAGCAAAAAAACTATACCGGATACAAACCGGCTATCACTCATTCTCCTATTCTAAGCACTTATGCTTTTGGGCACTTCCCTGCGGAGCTTAACCATGTGACGGGACCAGCTCTTCTCATTCCGTTAGGAAAAGCGGCCGAAACAGTATGTGAAACATTGATCAGACAGCACAGCCTCCAGAATTTGATTTGCCTTAACGGCTTTCCCCATCCATCAGGCGCGAACGGCCATCGTTTGAAACAATTCAGCAAAAACAAAGAGCAACTAGAAACACAAATTCGTTCCTTTGCTGCATTGGTTGATTTCGCTATAGAAAAGAGGAAATAAAAGGGATATGATAAACAAAAACACAAACGTGGGGAGTGGTTGAATGTTTCCTATATTAGAAACGGATCGGCTTATACTTAGGCAAATCACAGATCAGGACGCGGAAGCCATTTTTGCTTGTTTCTCAAACGATGAGGTGACACGCTATTATGGGCTTGAAAACATGGAATCTATAGAACAGGCCATTTCAATGATTCAAACGTTTGCTGCCCTCTACAAGAAAAACGCGGTATACGGTGGGGAATTGAAAGACGGGACACTAAAGAACTGATCGGAACAATTGGCTTTCACGCTCTGGCCCAAAAGCATAGGCGCGCGGAAATCGGTTATGAAATCATCCCGGAGCATTGGCGAAACGGATTTGCATCAGAAGTCATTTCAAAGGTCGTATCTTACGGATTTTCTGCCCTTGGACTGACGCGTATTGGCGCAGTTGTATTTACCGCTAATGAAGCATCAAATCGTCTGCTTCTAAAAATGGGTTTTCAAAAAGAAGGCGTTTTAAGACAGTACATGTATCAAAATGGTACTCCATACGATACAAATGTGTATTCTATTGTAAAACCAAGAGAATGACGTCATTCTCTTGGTCTGTGCGCACATCCCTTTTCCTTTAAAATGTCCGATTCATGACCTGCACCAGCTGTGACGTTTTGATTCTTGATCAATCCCTACAAGATTTTCATCTCTTAAAACAAAGCTAATAACTTTTTTCCCCTACTCATAAATCCCTTTATTGGTTCTTCTTCTTGTGATAAAATCCCCAAGAAAACAAAACGCAGCCGACCACATCAAAATATAAATAACCTGAGTTTTGTATTCCCACATTGAATCCCCCATTTCTACCCCGTGAATGAAAGTCATATACGCTTTTTGCGGCAGTATCGCACAAAGAGCATTCAATATTGGATGATGTGGAGCAAAAGAAATAAAACAGCCTGACAATACACACGTGATCACACTGATACCACTCGTCATCAAACTGATGTTTCGATCCATCACAGAAGCCATAAAGATAGCGAATGCTGTTGCAAGCACTGTAAGAACACCCAGTAACCCAGCAAGAATATTTAAACGGAAACCAATTTCAGCATGAAAGAGTACATTTGTAATCAGGATGGCCAAGTAAGTGGGTATGTATAAACATAAAAAAGTAAAGATAAACTGAACCAACAAATATTTCCCCACATGCACGGGAGACACTAAAATCCTTTTGAAGGTTTTGAGCATCCGGTCTTCTGGATATAACGCAGCTAATGCCACACCTTGCATCAATACAAGCATCATGATAAAGCCTAATATATTCGTTCCCGTTCCCCGTTCCGTCCTTAATTCATCCTCTCCCCGGTAGCTGCCTGGCATTTCTCCAGTCTCAAAAAATTGCTGAATCATTTTTTGATCCGCTTTACTTTTCAACGTGGTTACTTTGTAATCAAGTTGATTTTTTTCTACAATGGCTGCGTATTTCCCTAACATCAGATCAGAAAACTTCGGCTTCTGATGTACCGTTACCACTCTAAATGCAGAATCACTCGGCAAATGATGAACTTCGTCCAGTTCTGTAACAAAAGCGATTGTTTCTTTGAAAACCGGCTTCCCGGAAAACATAATCGCAACGCCAATCATCAGAGGGATAATGATTAATGCAATGATAATAATGGCTTTTTTGGTCAGGATTCGCTCCCACCTGTTTTGGAATAAACTCAGCATATATATCCCTCCGGCTTAAATACAACATGAGAAACGGCAATACAAATGATTGAAGCCAATATTAGTCCTGACATAACAGGCAGCAGCATACTGAAATCATGATCATAAATGAGACGAAATGAACATTCTGTTACCCATTTAATCGGAGAAAGAATCGATATCTGATTGACGGTATCTCCAAATCTATGAATTCCGAAAAATACGCCGCCAAAGAAAACAAAAAAAGCTATCGGAATTTGCATAATCCCATTCGCCTGTTCTTCATTCTTGAACAAACTGCAGAACATTGTGCCAAAACAGCAACCGAAAAATAAAAATACATACAATAAAAGCATGAAATACGTAAGATATTGTCCTCCAAAGTTCAAATGAAAAATCGTTTGGGCTATCAACACATTCATGCTGTACATAATGACACTGAATATAAAGGTTGATAGTAATTTAGAAAGATAAATACTAGTTGTCGAAACCGGCGCATACACAATACGAAGGTTCGCCTTCTTCACCTTTTCCTCCATAAACGTATTAGAGGTCGTCATAGCAATCAGAGCTGCAGTGAAAATCATCATATTCACTCCGTAATAATCATAAGAACTGACCCCGCCTGCTCCAAAGCTGCTTTTCGTAACAAAGCCCATGACCAGAATCAGAACAAAAGGAAAGACCGTATTGGCTATTACAAGAACCGGATTCCTTAAAATATTCATAAAATCAAATGTTATTAATTTTAACAAACTCATTTTGCTCTCCTAATCTCTTAAATTTCTTCCCGTCAGCTCTAAAAATACCGTTTCTAACGATGCCTCTTTTTTGTTCATGTTTAGGATGCTGCAGCCTTGGGCACTCAATTCTAATATGATTTCACTCAGGTGATCTTGGTTCTTTTGAACGGTAACATTTAGTTGATGGTCAGAGAAATCAACTCCTGTCACTCCTATGATTTCTCTAATCGAGTTTTTATTTAATCGCTGAACATGCGCCAGTTGAAAAGCGTATGTTATTTCTTTATTGACTTCTCTGTACAGCTCTTCTTTTGTTCCATTGGCAATAATTCTTCCTTCATTCATGATCATAATACGATCTGAAATTGCCTCGACTTCTTCCATATAGTGTGTAGAGTAAATGATGCTTGCGCCTTTTGTTTTCAGCTCTTTTATCGATTCCAAAATGTGATGCCGGGATTGCGGATCGATTCCTACCGTGGGCTCATCCATGATAATCAGTTTCGGCTGATGGGCAATGGCGCACGCAATGTTTAATCTTCTTTTCATCCCGCCTGAAAACGTCTTTGGTTTGTCATCTTTCCGGTCGTATAGCTGTACGAGCTCCAAAGCCTCTTTGACTCGGGCTTTCAGTTCTTCTCCTTTAAGAGAATAAAGACTGGCAAAAAAACGAACATTTTTCTCAGCTGAAATCTCCTCATAAATCGCGATATCTTGAGGCACAATCCCAATGCCTTTCTTCATTTCCTTTGACCCTTTTTTCACACTATGGCCTAATATCGAAACGTTACCGGAACTGGCCGACAATACTCCTGATAAAATATGAATGGTTGTGCTTTTTCCTGCACCATTTGGACCTAGTAAGCCAAGCACTTCCCCCTCTCTCACTTCGAACGAAATCCCATCTACTGCCGTTTTGTTTTCATACTGCATTTTCAAGTTTTCTACTGTTGCTACGTTGTTCATAGTTGGTTCTCCTTTTTACTTTCTCCGTTTTGCGAATTCCTGCAATAAATTTGTTTTCAAATTGTCTCGGTTTTGTTCAATGTCAAAATCAGCAGCGTCTTCTTCAAAACCATCCTGTTCTTCTCCGTCAAAACTGTACAGTTTCTTCAATAAAATCCACAATGTTTCCAGCTCTTCCGTCGAAAAGCCTTTAAATAGATCGGCCATAAAATACACCGCTTTTTCACCGCATTCCTCCATGACACGCTTTCCTGAATCAGTAATCTTCACATTAACTGCACGCTTGTCGCGTTTACTTGGTACAGTGATGACATAACCTCTTTTTTCAATACCGCTGACAAGTCTGTTGATGTTTTGTTTTGAAGTGCCTAATTTTTTTGCAATGTTGTTGAATGTCGTTTCCTCTTCCGGTAAATGCAGTATGGCAACCATCGTCATAAATTGCCTCGACGTTAAGCTTTCATAATAATCGTCTCCGCGTGATTGGATTTTGTTTAAAGTGGAAAAAAATGTAGCGTAAGACTGTTGCATTAAAAATAAATCTTTCAGTTCCTTAGAATAATCCACGATGTTCCCTCCTTGAATGGACAACTTATTGTCTATACATCTTAACATTTCTCGTTACATTGTCAATATGTTGTCTATTTTTCTTTAGACTCCCTCGATAATTTATAGAATAGTTATATACTGATCGATTCAGAAAGAGGTAATGTTGATGGCTCGTCATCGAGAATTCAATGAAGAATAAAGCATTGGAGACCGTTATGAATTTGTTTTGAGAGAACATTCGGGCGAGCTAAGACGTGAAATTAACGTGGAACAAACGGCTCAGACTTATATTCTGTTTCTTATCGGCTGACTGTTATGGTTAAATCCCGTCCAGATCAATCATTTTTGCGTCATTCCGTATCGGAAATCCTTACATTGCTGAACAAATGATAAAAAGCGCCCCGGAAAATGGGCGCTTTCTAATTAAGATGCATATTGAGGAGATGATTCCTCCTTAACTGCTTTTTCCTCAGGTATATGAATACATTTCGTCAAGACCGCACTTGCAAGGTAAAGGACCGCAAAGATCCAGACGACGCCTTGCGCGCCGACGAGACCGATGAACAGCCAAGCGAGTGCAGGGCCGACAAACGCTGATAAACCTGCAGCCAAATTCAATACAGACATGGCTGCCCCTTTGTCTTTTCCGGCCACCGTCGGCACAATTGCACCAATCGGCACATAGCCTGCCAGCAAACCGCCCCAAATAAAGCCGATCACGCTGACAACCGCTAAGCTCCCGCCGGAGAAAACAGGTGCGTAGTATAATAAAACGGTGAAAATGCCGCAGCCGACTCCGCCGAACCAAATAACAGTATTTTTCCAGCCGAATTTATCGCCGACAATACCAAAGATAAGGTTAAACACAATGTTCCCCAGAAAAATCGTTCCCCAAATTTGCAGCCACACATTGGTTGAAATTCCATGCTGGGCCATGTGCATCGGCAAAAAGACTGGAAAACCATATGTACCTATGCTGTTGATGATTCTGATGATTCCGCCTGTAAGCACGCGCGGATTTGTAAATAGTATCGTAACCCCTTTTAAAAGCTCCTCGGCTGTTTCTGATCTTTTTCTTTTCTTCTTTTCAAAACGGTCTTTATTGATAAACAATGCAAAGAATGCACCGAGACATACCCAGAAAATAGAGCTCCAAAGCGTATTCAAATAACCGAACGCTTTGATCGCGTAGCTTGAGTACCAAGCGCCGAACACAAACATGCCGAGGCAATATGCAATCCAAAACCAGCCGACAGCAGTGCTCAGTTTGCTTTGCGGTGTTCTGTAAATGACCCATGTCAAGAAAGAATAAGCAAAAAGCGGGTAACCTAACCCTTTTACGAAGTAAGTCACATACATCACTGGCAGGTTCAGCTGTTCAAATCCACATACGATAAAAGCAGCTGTACCGATCACATAAAACAACAGCCCCATAAACATCGTTCGTTTTGCGCCAAATGCTTCGAGACATACACCCGAAAACCAGGAAGCTATGGCAAGCGCAATTCCGTATATACTAAAAATAGAAGCGGACTGCTGAACGGTGAGCCCGTTTTCGATCAAAAAAGGACTGAGCCAGCCTTGTTCAAGGCCATCTCCCATCATAAACAAAACAACCCCTAAAAATCCCCAGGCAAGCCGCTTCGGTATTCCTATTTTATCCAACATGTCTGTCTCCTCCTTAGATGCTCATATCAATCAATTACCGTATTACCTTATTAAAGTTGAAAATTAAATGATTCCTCAAAACAGCAGAAATGCCGCCTTAAATTAATACTTTGCTTTCTGAACCTGAAAAAAAGCGCTGTGTTTGCTTCCATTTCTCATATAAAGCCAATTCTGTCTGACAGTCCTTCGGTTCAATCACCTGGACATTTGCTGACATCTCCTCCGTTAATTGAAAGGTTTCATTGCAAATGACTGCAGCACCAACGACAGATGCCTGATGATATCCCTCTTGGACATAGACCTTTTTTTGAAGAAGATCCGCGATATATTGAGTGAGCACTTTGCTTTGGAATCCCCCTCCGCACACCCAAACATAGTCACGTTCAAACGGAGTAACCTCTGTTAAAATGTCAAAGTTCCATTTGATTGAAAATGCGATTTCTTCTAGCGCTGCACGTACAAAATGTGCCCTCTTTAAATGTGCTGACAGCGGGGCATCAAAAAGAAAACCGCCTCTCGTTAATGCATTCTTTTCAGCCGATAAATAAGAGCCGAGAGCCGCTACACATGCATGGTCTTCTTTTGCAAGTGCAGAAATCTCCTCCTCCATTACTTCGTACGTTTCATTCGGATAAAAAATCTGTTTTAATTTTTGATAATTCAAGCCGGTAATTCCCGGATTCGTTTCCACAAGCCAATGCCCTTGATCTGTATGACAGTTCAGCCAGGCTTTATGTTTTGTGTCGCCATGATCCGCACTAATTTTGGTTATTGGCGTTGTTGTCCCTGATACAATGACAATGTCCTCAAGTCCAGCTTCGGTGCTTTTGACAGCCAGCTGTGTATCCCCGCCCCCTGCTATAACCTTAGCATTTATTGAAAGGCCTAATTCGGATGTATATTCATTTGCTATCGTTCCAATTGCTGTTCCCGCTCTTACAAGAGGCGGAAGGATAGATGGAGAAAAGCCGAAAATGTCGCACATCTCTTCTGACCAAGTGTTTTGCTTCACATCAAATAGCAGGGTTTCTGTTGCCTGTGATGGTTCATATGTTAATATTCCGCTCAGTTGGTACGTCACCCAATCACTGATGCTTGTAAAGCTTGCAGTCTTTTCCCATAAAGAGGGCTGGCGCTGTTTTAATCCATAAAGCTTGAGCGCAGAAAAAAGTGCGGTCGGCAGGCGGCCTGTGCGACTGTATATCTCTTCCCGATCGGGAATGCCCGCCTCCCACTCTCGGCCGCGATTATCGATGTTCGGCAGCCCGAGAAAAGGATTGCCGTTTTGATCAATCAAAACAATCCCCTGTCTTTGGCTCGTCGATGTCAAACCAATGATGTCAATATCACGCGAACGGGATAGCGCACGTTTTGCCAAATCCATCACCTGCTTCCACAGCACCTGAGGAGAAAAATAACGGCTGTCCGGGTAAAGCGTCTCTGTGGAATACACGATGTCCTCCCGTTCAACTGTTAGAACACTGCCAGTTACACTCACGACCGCTACCCTCGCATTGCCTGTGCCAATATCAAAAACGAGATAGCCTTTTTGTTTTTTCATTCTCTTAGCCTCCTTTCTTATACCCCTGTTTTCAGTTCGTCCTTGTTATACATTGTCGGAATATTAAGAGTTTTTTCACCCTTCCACTTTTTGAGGGCGTTATTCAGTATCGTCACGTGATGATCCTCCACTTCAAATGTTGCTCCAGCGAGATGCGGTGTTGCCAGAACATTAGGCAATGAAATCAATTCATAATCTGATTTCTCTGGAGGTTCATGATAAAAAACGTCTAATATCGCACCTCTGATTTTATGTTCTTTTAATACAGATAAAAGATCTTCACGGTTTACAACAACTGCTCTTGAAGTATTGACGAAAATCGCACTCTGTTTCATCAGATCAAAATGCTTCCGATCAATAAGTCCAAGTGTTTCCTCAGTACGAGGCAGATGTACAGAAACGATATCACTGTCTGAAAACACCGTTTTAAGAGATACTTTTTCATACAGCGGATGATCGTCTTGAATGTATGGATCGTAATACTTTATTTTACAGTCAAACGCAGTCAGCAGTTTTGCAATCCTTTGGCCAACCGCCCCGAACCCAATCATGCCAACCGTTTTTCCTGATAATTCATTTCCTTTAAATTTGATATAAGCCTGTAGGTAATCACTGTCCCACTTTCCATCCTTCAGCCATTGATTCGAGACGCTGGTATGGCGGAGAAAGGTAATCACATTTCCAATAAACATTTCAGCAACGGCTTGTGCATTCCGCCCTGGTGTATAAAAAACAGGTATGCCTCTTTTTGAAGCAGCTGCCACATCCACATTGGAGGGCATTCCCCTGCAAACACCGACAAATGAAAGTTCGGGAACAGAAGCAAATACGCTGTCTGTTACCTGATCAAGCTCAGTAATCAAGCCTGTCGCATTTGTTGCTTTTAGCAGCTGAATGAGTTCATCTTCCCGAAATGCCCGGCCTTGTTCCTTCCAAGATTGATAAGCAACTGAGCCAAACAAGTTTTCTAGCTCTTTTCGTCCTTCTTCGTTGTACGGTGCTGTAACCAAAACCGTCATGGTGCAAAACATCCTTTTCATCGTATTTTTCATAAAAAAAATCTCTTTCCGAAGATGGAAAGAGATTCATATATAGGCGCGCTCTGTTACAGGCAGACGCCGGTATAAACCTTGCTTTCCTATCTTTCAAGCTGACGCTTGCTGGAATTGGCACAATAATGTTGCCGAGGTTTCATAGGGCCAGTCCCTCCACCTCTCTGGATAGAAAATGTTGAGTATGTAATTTTCAGAATAAAGAATACATTTATCATAAAGAAGTCTCAGATTGATGTCAATCTCTTTTTTCAGAATTGACGTTATGATCCGAAATGTTATAATTCTTACAAAATATCTAACTAGAGAGAGGAACTGGGCCATGAAATCTTTTGCCACACAACAAAACGGCATTTTCAAATCCGTTTGCTCGCTGGACTGCCCGGATCAGTGCGGATTGTTAATACATAAAAAAGACGGGAAAATCGTAAAAGTGCAAGGAGACCCTGATCATCCTGTCACAGCCGGAAACATATGCAACAAAGTCCGGAATATGACGGAGCGCATATATGATGAAAAGCGGCTGACTACACCGCTCAAACGAACAGGTGCTAAAGGCCAAGCGATATTTGAACCGATTTCTTGGGAAGAGGCAATCGATACGATCACCTCCCGCTGGAAACAGCTGATTGATGAAGAGGGAGCTGAAAGCATACTTCCTTACAGCTTTTACGGAAATATGGGGAAATTGACAGCTGAAGGAATGGACCGCCGCTTTTTTTACCGCATGGGGTCAAGCCAGCTTGAACGGACGATTTGCAGCAAAGCGGGATCTGAAGGCTATAAATATACAATGGGCATAAGCGCGGGAATCGATCCTGAGGAAACCATTCATACAAAACTATTTATTTTTTGGGGAATCAACGCGGTCAGCACAAATATGCACCAAATTACGATCGCCCAAAAAGCGCGAAAACAAGGTGCCAAAATTGTCGTGATCGATGTGCATAAAAATCAAACAGGACGTCTCGCAGATTGGTTTATTCCGATAAAGCCGGGAACCGACAGTGCACTTGCTCTTGGCATCATGCACATTTTATTTAAAGAAAATATGCATGATGAAGCATTTCTGTCCGAGTACACGGTTGGCTATGAAGACCTCCGTGAACACGTGAAACAATATGATCCTGAAAAGGTATCGACGATCACCGGTGTCAGTACCGAAGATATTTACCGACTGGCAAAAATGTACGGGGAAACCTCCCCTTCTTTTATCAGAATCGGAAACGGACCCCAGCATCACGATAACGGCGGGATGATTGTAAGGACGATTGCCTGTCTTCCGGCGATCACCGGCCAATGGCTGCACACAGGGGGCGGCGCAATTAAGCATAACAGCGGAATTTTAGAATATAACACAAATGCCTTGCAGCGGCCCGACTTATTGAAAGGGCGCACCCCGAGGTCGTTTAATATGAATCAGCTTGGCAAGGTGCTTTTGGAAACAGACCCGCCGATTCGCTCTCTATTTATTTACGGAACGAACCCTGCCGTCGTCGCGCCCGAAGCAAACAAAGTCAGACAGGGCTTGCTGCGGGAAGACTTGTTTACTGTGGTTCATGATTTGTTTTTAACGGAAACGGCTGCATATGCGGACATTGTACTGCCTGCAACATCCGCTTTTGAAAATACTGATTTTTACACCTCCTACTGGCACCATTACATTCAGCTTCAGCAGCCGGTGATTGAGAGATATGGGGAAAGCAAGTCTAACACTGAGGTTTTCCGATTACTGGCTGAAGCAATGGGATTCACAGATCAGGAGCTTAAAGATTCAGATGAAGAATTAATCCGCCAGGCGCTTGACCATCCAGATAATCCGCATTTGGCAGAGATTGATTACGATGCACTTGCTAAGCATTCATTTATGAAAGCGAAACGCGAAAAGCCGCTGTTTCCGGGCGAACTTCCAACGCCAAGCGGAAAAATAGAATTATATTCAGAACAAATGAAACAAGACGGCTTCCCTGCTTTACCGACATATACACCTCTTGTAACCGATAATGAACATCCGTTTATGTATGTTCCGGGGCCAAACCATAATTTCTTAAACTCAACATTTTCCAATAATGAAAAACACATCAAGCTTGAAAAGACGCCAAAGCTCTTTATCAACACAAAAGATGCTGAAGAACACGGAATCGTTGATGGGGCACCTGTACGAATTTGGAACAGCCGGGGAGAATGCCAGCTGACCGCTGCAGTTGGAGAACAAGTGCTGCCAGGTGTCGTTGTCAGCCAAGGATTATGGGCGGATGAACAAGGAAAAAAACAGCTTGTAAACGCGCTAACCCCAGACCGATTGTCCGATATGGGCGGCGGCGCCACCTTTTTTTCAGGCCGTGTACAGATTGAAAAAGTTTGAAAAATAATGAAACCCGGAGTATGCCAAGCCCGTATAACATAACATTGACATAATGGAGGCATACACATGGACGTTTTTTTAGGAATTGGTATTGCTTTGGCAGGATATTTTATCGGTGAAGGCTTAAAGCAGATGAACCATACAAAAGGTAGTGAACAAAATGATATCTTGCTTATAAAAGAACGGGATATTTACTTTTACATCGGACTTTTTTTAGGAATAACAACGACTGAAGCAAAACAGTTAGCTGGAGACATGGCAGACCTGCCTTACATTGAAATAAACGGAAAAAAATATGTCCAGAAACATATGTTAAAAGATTGGACATTCACATTAGTTGAAAAACATCAGGGTGAATAAAACAAATCTGAGGAGAGCGAGATTCATTGTCACGCTCTCCTCTGTTTAGCTTTAAATCCCCCCCCTACCACCACTTTTGGTAAAGCTCTTAAACCACAGTCAATGTTCTTTCCTTAAACGGTACAACATCCTATTTCCGCACTAATAGTTTTTTATTCTTTTTGATTGATATGATTTTGTGAACGGATGCGGTCGCAGCGTTTTCAGCATATTATTGATATTCCACCCATACTGCGCCTTTATCCGCGGATCGAACGCAGTTTTCCACCCAGCGTACACCTTCCACTCCCGCTTCGATTCCTGGATACCACATGTCATTCAATTCTTTCCCTTGATCTGCAGCCTCCATCGCTACGGCAAACCGTGAATAAAGATTTGACCACGCTTCAAACAGACCTTCTGGATGGCCGCCTCCAATCCGGTCATCTTGTAATGCTTCCGGATATAAATACCCCATTCCGCGCTCTAAAATCTGTACAGGTTTTCCCTGTATTTCCAAACGCAGCTGGTTAGGCTGTTCATCCCACCATTCAATACTTGCTTTGGAACCGATTACACGTATTTTCTGGCCATGCATTGATCCGGCGTTTACACATGAAGACCACACCGTGCCGAGCGCGCCATTATCGTATTCCATAATCGTATAAGCATTATCTTCAAGAGGCGCTCTGCTTCTTACAAAGCTCTGGCGAGTACATAACAGTTTGTTTATTTTCAGTTCCGGAAGCATGATTTCCGATAAAAATAACGGATGAGTCCCTAAATCTCCTAAAACGTAGCTCGGACCGGCAAATTTCGGGTCTACACGCCATTTTGTGCTTGGATTATTAGTTTCTACAGGATCTGAGTGAAAACCATGTGCAAATTGCATATTAATAATTCTGATGTCACCCAACTCTCCATTTGCGATCATCTGGCGCGCCTGTTCAATCATTTGATGCCCAGAATAACCATATGTAATGCCGACAACTCTGTTCTTTTTCTTTGCCAAATTCTCGAGCTCTTTTGCTTCTTCAAACGTGAAACAAAGAGGCTTTTCACATACAACATGCAAACTAGCATTCAGGGCTGCCTTACAAATTTCATAATGAGTGCCGTTTGGAGTTGCGATAGAAACAGCTTCAATACCGTCTTCTCGTTTCGCTTCTCCTTCAAACATTTTCTGGAAATTCGAGTAGCAGCGTTCCGGAGTAACATGAAGATTCATCCCAAAATCTTTTCCCCGTTCCGGATTGATGTCAAATGCCCCTGCAACCAACTGAAAGTGATGATCACGCAAGGCAGCCGAGCGATGAATGTATCCAATTTGACTTCCCCGACCGCCTCCTACCATTGCCCAGCGTATTGGTCTATCTACCTTTTTTTCACCATTAATCATTTTTGATTCCTCCCTCACTAGTAACCAACATTTTTTAAATAAGCAAGGCTTTGACTGACATCTCTTAAACTAGTATCAGAGTTTCTCGGATCACGTTCTTGTTCAATCGTAATATAGCCGTGATAGTGAATGTTTTTTAGCAACTTGTAAATCGCTTCATAATTAATAATTCCTTGGCCTATCGGACACATGACTCCTTTTGCGCAAGCATCAAAAAAGCGGATATGCTCAACCATTACTTGTTCATATACATGTTCATCAATGTCTTTAAAATGGATATAGTCGACACGGTCCGCATAGTCCCGCAGCCATTGTTCCGGATCCATCTTTGAATAATATAAATGTCCTGTATCAAGACAAAGCCCCGCAATATCGTACGGGATATCATTCAGTAATTGCTGAATCTCATCCTCGAATTCAATATATCCCCCTGCATGAGGATGGATGACGGCTCGTACGCCATATTGCTTCCACGCCCGTTCCGCAATTGTCCGAATATGAGACATCATACGGCTCCATTCCTTTTTAGATAACCGTTTCGCTTGATCAGGATGCCCCGCCTTATAATCTCTTTCGTCATGCCCCCAGTCAATCAGGACCAAATAAGGCGGTGTAAAGCGAAAGCGCTCCTCTTTATCCTGAAAAGAGAAAGGTAGTTTTGTAATCAGAGAACAAATCTCATCAACTTGCTCCAGCAAATTTCCTAAGTGCGACTCTGATACTAAATCATCAAAAATCGTACCGGCAATAATGGATAAATCGTTTTTCAAAAGCTCTGCTTGGACACGTTCGATATCCATCGGAATATAGCCGTATGGACCTAACTCAATCCCTTTATAACCAGCTTGTGATGCTTCTCGTAGCACTCTCTCCCATGGAGGAAGATAAGGATTTTTCGGATCGTCAACGCCCCAGCAGCACGGCGCGCCAGCAATGTGAATACTCATACAAGACACCTCTAATCAAATGAATTATGAACCGCGATCAAAGAATAAAGCGCTTTCTTTTAACTGGATTTAAAAGAAGATTCATTTCGGTTCTCCGAGTTGATCTTCTTTTTCATTTTTAATTATAATAGTGAACTTTAACTAAATCTGAAAACAAAATAATATAAAGCGCTTTACATACTGTTTTTAAAAGTGAATATATTGTTTTTTTCACAGGTTGTATACCCAAATTCAGAAAGCGCTTTATATTTTGTGAGTTGATTGTATAATATTCAATATATTTTGTAAACGTTTTTTTGAAATTCTTTTCATAAAATTATCAACAATACACCAATATATATACACCTTAAACTTTAAAAAAAGATATTCCGACCTATTAAAGTTGTTTTTTGAGTTTTTCTTGCTTCTCTTTTGTCATTCTTGGATTCAAATTGAGAAACACAAAAAAGCAGCGGGGACTTTCCAGCTGCTAAATATATTGATTTGGAATACAATTCTTTAATGAAAACGGCTTGTTGATTTTCGCACAATTAATTTCGGCAATACTAAAATTTTTTGTTTTTCTGAGGCTTTTCCTTCTATTTCATCAATCAGTAAATCCACTGCCTGTGAACACATGCTTTGTACAGGCACTTCAACTGTTGTCAAAGGAGGATCGCTACTTTTTGATAACAGTGTATTATCAAAGCCTGTGATAGAAAGTTCTTCAGGAACCACTACATGTTCCTCCCTTGCTGCAAGAAGCGCACCAATTGCTAAAATATCATTACAACAAATCATAGCTGTGGGCGGATTTGAAGATTGTAATAATGAAGAGGCCAAAGACTGTGCAGATTCGGCCGTTGAATCTGTTACAACGATCAGATCCTCGTGAATATCAAGATCAGACTCTTGTAAAGCCTGTGAATATCCGCGAAGTCGCTCCCTGCTGCTCGCATTGTCTTCTGCAATCACCGCAATCCTTGAGTGGCCAAGCGAAATTAAATATGCGGCTAATTCATACCCTCCCAAGAAATTATCAACTGTAACCGTTGTAAGAGATGAATATGGCTGTGATTCCGAAAGAAGGATAACAGGAATGTTATCGCTGATTAACTCATGAATAACCTCTTTATTCCTAAACCCCCCAGCTAAAATAAACCCGTCAACACGTTTCTGCTTTAATAATGAGACGTATCTCTCTTCCTTCTCTGACTTGAAATCCGTACTGCAAATGACGACATTAAATCCATACTCGTGTGCCCGATCCTCTACTCTTCGTGCCATTTCGGCAATCAGAGGATTAGCTATATCCGGTAAAAGAAAGCCTATTGTCGAAGTCCGTTTCCCTGTTAATGCTGATGCAAGCACACTTGGCTTATAATCAAGCTCTTGCATGGCATCCAGCACTTTTTGTTTTGATTTCATCCCGACCGGCTGATGATTGATCACTTTTGAAACTGTAGAAATGGACACACCGGCTTTTTCTGCCACATGATAGATTGTTGTTTTCATTTTGCTAAAAACCTCTTTCTCTATACAAGGTACCACCTAGGAAAATGCAATAAATATTTAGAAAGCGCTCTATATACGTTATTGTAAAGATAACTGTAAAGATTTCAACAATCTTGTTGCAATATCTTGCACAGGCACCATCTAACCTATTAATAAAGACTCACCAAGGAAATACTCTCATTTCAATCATTGATTTCTACTTTAAGTAAACTTGTAAAGATACATGATGATTGCCGTAAGACCAAACGGTGTTTTCAATTTTGAGATTCTGGCTGAATGTTTCGATCCATACCTGTTTTGAGTTTAATAAAAGCAGACAACTGTGCTGAGTTAAGCTCAACTTCTTTAATCTGTTCGCTTTTTTGAAACACAAATACAACTTTTATTGAATCTCCATTTTTCACCATGTTCATCTTCAATTCTCTCCCTTTATGATAAGTAAGAATGTCATTCATCAAAACAAATTACAGTTTTTTTAAAACTGACTTAGATATGTTCCCAGCTTTATAAAGCCTCTTCATATACGAAGTGTGCTAATAAAAGGTTTCAAAAACGACCGGAGTAGTGCTGACTCTCTTGTCTTAATGGGAAAGAGTCAACGAAAAAAAGTGAATGAATAGCTGCCTAACAGACAGAATAAGAACAGTTAAGGATTTCAACACTTTTCGTAAAGGAGTGAAACCAATGAGTAAAAAGGGAATTCAAAATTCAAGTATTGAACAAATGAGAAATGACCATGAGACTGAAACAGCTTTTAAAACAGATGATCCCAAAAAACATGGTTCTGAGCCTAAAAGAACGAAATAAGTTCTTACCCGCACAAAAATATCAATAATCTGGAGGAAGAAAAGTGACTCAAAAAAATGGAGCCGACAGACCTGATGATTATAAAAGATTTTCTTCATTAGATAATGAATATGATTTTCAGCAATCTATAAGCAGCAATACTGAGACAGAAAGTGTAAACACTGAAACACAAACTCATAACAAAGAAAACAAAAATGACACAACAGATGTTGCCGGGAAATACTTTGAGCCCTCAGATTATAAAGGAAGCACGCAATTAGAAAAAGGATTGGCTGAAACTCATGAACAGGTCAGTGATGACTATTTTGAAGGGACGATCGATCAAAATTTGGACTAGCCATACAAACAGAGCTAACTTAAAAGGTCAGTTAGCTCTGTTTTTAGAAACAACCACAGTAAAAGAGCCAACCCCCACCGAATAGGATGGGGGTTGCACGTAAGTAGCCTGTTTAATATTTAAAACGATTAATGACTTTTTGAAGTTCTTCTGCCAACTGAGATAGAGATTCTGCGGCATAGGAGATTTCCCCCATTGAATGAAGCTGTTCCTGTGATGAATTTGCAACCGCTTCTGTATTAGCAGACGTTTCTTTTGTTCCAGCGGCCAATGTATGAACTGTGTGCTGAATCACTTCAACGCCTGATGTAAGCTGTTGAGTTGCCGCTGCGACTTCTTGTATTTGAGAAGTGACCTGTTCCACGAGGTTCAGTATTTCATTGAAATTTCCTGTTGCCTCTTGAGAAAGAACAATACCTGAGCTCACATTTTCTTGAACAACCTTAATATTATTTACCGTTTCTATCGATTCATTTTGGATGGTCGCTACCACCGATTGGATGTGGTTTGCAGATTTATTTGTTTCATCCGCCAACTTCCGAACTTCTTCTGCCACCACAGCAAATCCTTTTCCTTGCTCTCCGGCTCTGGCCGCCTCGATCGCTGCATTTAGTGCCAACAAATTTGTCTGCTCTGAAATCGTCGTGATAAGCGAAGAGATATCGCTGATTTCTGCTGTGCTCGCTACCAATGTCTGCAATCCATTGCCGGCTGAATCTACAGATTTATCAATGAATTTCATCTGATCTAACATCTTGTTGACGGACTTAGAGCCTATTTCAGCCTTGTCTCTCATCGAAGAAGAAAGATCCGCTATGTTCCCTGTATTTGAAGCGACTGATGATATACTGTCTAATAATTCAGTGATGGATTCTGCGCTCTTTTCTGTCATTGAGCTTTGCTTCACATTGCTGTCGGCAGCCATCTGCATGGCTCGGGAAATATGTTCAGATGTTGATTTCGATTCTTCCGCGCTTGCCGATAATTCTTCGGAGGAAGCGGCGACTTGTTCAGATGAGCTGCTGATCTGCTTCACAATTTGAGTTAATGAATGAGTAAAAGAATTAAACGATTGGGCAAGCTGACCAAATTCATCTTTATTTTTCACAATGACTTTTTTGGTTAAATCAGCGTCGCCGTGTGCAATTTCCTCCAGCTGCTTATTTATGCTTCTTAGGGGCACCATTATAGACTTTAACAGCATTATGCTTAAAACAACGCCTAATATAACTGATATCCCGGTGACAATGATGATGAGCCATTGACTCATTTTCCCATTGCCTCGTATTTCATCTTTTAGATCCTCCACCTCTTGATCCAGGCGATCAGACAGCTTATTGACAGCCGGATCTACGCCTTCTTTTCTTAGTGTTCTTTCTTCTCCAAAATGGATGGTTTCTGCTTTTTTCGGATTTGAAGAGTAGGCTGTTACTACTTGCTGATTCAAAGCTCTATACTGAGTAAAACTTGTCTTAATGTCTTCGATATTTGATTGATATCTCTCTTCATCAATCAAGTCATTAACCCGGTCAAGACTCTTTAAGACATCGTCTGCTTTTTCCTTCATACCCTCGTCGTATTCTTTGTCTCCGGTAATCAAGAAGCCTCTTTCATCATTTGATAACCCGGTCAATTCATATTGGATGTGTTTTATCTCTTTTTGGAATTCCATTTTGTCTTTAAGTTCTTCATTCTTTTTCACAGTAGAAGAAATCATAAATACTGAGGAGCCTCCAATTCCAATAATTGAAACAACTAATATTGATATAATCCCCAGCAATTTTGTTTTCACTTTCATGTGTCGTTTTCCCTTTCCGCACAATGTAATGGCTGAAATAAAATATGTTCAAGCGCGTTTAAATCCAATTCGCTTACGCCCATGTCCATAATATCGACACGTGTTATCAAGTTTTATAGTGCCATTTTCATATGAATAAGCAAATTCTTTACGGCTCTGAATCTTCAAAAAGGCTTCAAGAAAAATTGGCTGTCTTTTGTTGTATAAGCTTCTTATTTTCTATTAGGCATACAAAAAAGGCTTTTCCCACCTCAAATTGGCTGAACCGGCTGTTTTCTCGAAAATATAATACAATACGCAGCATAATATGAAGGAGCGAAACTTAAATGGGGATCATCAATGGTAAAGAATTCATTGACCGATTGAATAAACTAGAAAACGAAATATGGTATGATGGCGAAAAAATAAAGGGTAACATTTCTGAGCATCCTGCATTTAAAGGAATAATCAAAACAAAAAGCTCACTTTATGAATTGCAAACAAAGGATGAGTTAATACATGAAATGACTTATTGCCTTCCTGGAGATCATAATCGAATCGGCCTTTCCTATCTCCAGCCTAAAACCAAAAATGATTTAAAAAAAAGAAGGAACATGATTGAACATTGGGCTAGACATACTCACGGAATGATGGGGAGAAGTCCGGATTACATGAATACGGTTATGATGAGCTTTGCTTCGTCAGCGGAGCTTCTCAAAGATAAAGAGAATTGCTTTCCTGAACATATACTAGATATGTATGAACAAGCTGCTAAGCATGACCTTTCCTTTACCCATACATTCATTACTCCGCAAGTGAACCGGTCACAGTCTTATTTTGGGCTAAGTGAAAAACCGATATCTGCTAAAGTCATTGATAGAACCGAAAAAGGTTTAATGATTCATGGCGCACGTCTGCTTGCAACACAAGGCGGATTGACCGATGAAATCTTGGTTTTTTCAGCGCCTAAATATTTCTTTGAAACAGATGAAGCTTATGCTTTTTCAATCCCTTCTAATACAAAAGGCGTAAAATTCATCACAAGAGAATCATTTGTATTAAGCGACTCTTCCTTTAATCATCCCTTAAGCTCAAGGTATGAAGAAATGGATTCAATTGTGGTTTTTGATCATGTGTTAGTGCCGTGGAATCGTGTGTTTTTTTACGATAATGTGGAAGCAGCTAAAGATTTTATGACAAAAAGCTCCTTTCATGCCTTTACCTTTCACCAGGTTGTCATTAGGCAAATGATAAAAATTGAATTTCTATTAGGTGTTGCACAGCTTCTTGTCGACACCATTAATGTTTCCGAATATCAGCACATCCAAGAAAAGCTCTCAGAAATCATTGTGGGATTGGAAACAATCAAAGCGCTCATTGACAAATCAGAAAATGATGCTCAGTTAGATGAATTCGGCTATATGCGCCCCTGTTTAATTCCTCTTCAAGTCATCAGTACGATCATTCCTAAGCTATATCCTCGATTTACTGAAATCATACAATTAATTGGAGCTAGCGGAATGGTGACACTGCCTACCGAAAATGCATTTGACTCAGAGATACGGGAAGATCTTGACCAATATCTTCAAGCAACCAATACAAATGCTGAAGAACGTGTGAAAATTTTCCGTTTGGCATGGGATTTAACAATGAGTTCATTCGGAACTAGACAAACTCACTACGAAAGATATTTTTTCGGAGATCCTATTCGGATTTCAAGCAGGCTGTATACCAGTTATCCAAAGCAGGAGCAGTTGAACATGATTAAAACATTTTTACATGCAGATGCAGAACAATGAAAAAACAGCGGGAAAAGATCCGCTGTTTCGTATTTTTTATTCAGGAAACTGAACATGGCCCGGTACAGTATAGGCTTTGGACGTTCCGCTTTCAGGCAGCTTTGGAATGGTGTCTTTCACAACTTTTCCGCGGATGTCAGTCATTCTGACTTTGAGAGAGCCTGTCCCTAAATTCGTACTCACAAAATGGTTATAGTCCATTTTCTCCATGTTGATCCACTTACCATCCTTTTCATATTCCATTTTCATAACAGGATACTTGTGATTTCTGACTTGGATTGCTGCCCACCACCTGCTGCTGCCTTCTTTGATCCGGTACGTGAAATTGCCGGTGATTGGGGCTTTGACAACACGCCATTTAATATTGATTTTTCCGTCTTTCATATTGCCGATTTTACGGAAGGCATTAGGTGACAGATCAAGAGCTCCCCGAGCGCCTTCGGGATAAAGATCAGTAACATATACGGTTGTTTTCCCTTTTGGCCCTTCAACTTCCAAATAAGAGCCGGCAAGTGCTGCTTTTACTCCTCCGTAATTGAGATCCGCCGAATTTATTGCAGTAATCTCCATATCGGAAGGAATGGGATCCAGCAGGAAAGCTCCTCCTGAATAACCTGACCCTGTATACGTTGCATAACCTTCATGCAGGTCGTCATATGCTGCCGAAGCTTGCGGGGAAAAACAGAAGATCGTCAACAAAACCATACCAACAAATGCACTCATGATCTTTTTCATATTTGGTCCTCCTCAAACCAGACTTCAAATGAGAATCATTATCATTATAAGACTCAATCCATCTGGTTTGAAAGAGGAAATAGATTCATAGATGATTTTAAGGCAAATTCACTATCATTCATATATCAAATGTAGCGTACTTATGAAAAAGCCAATACAAATGAACGAATGTGCACTTCAGCCGAATGTCTTATTTTTCCCTCTCAAAATTCGCATTTCAATAACGAAATGAGACAGGCTGTTGGCCTGATAACAGCTATACAGGAAAAGCTATTTTTCCCCGCTCAGTTTCAACTTAGCTGTCATCATGATGCCAAATATCAGCACAATCGGAACCCAAATAATGAAGTGATAAAAATCAGGCTCAGCCATAGCAACAATAATAGCCCCCACACAATACAAAATAATAGCCAGTGCTCTTAACACAGTATCTCTTAAGAAAGTCTTCTTCTGCTTCTTAAAAAACAATCGGCCGGATATATCCTCTAAAAGAGAAGCCAAAGTGCCGGTCAACACAGTTGAAGAAATACCTGCGATCCCCAGTTTTTTTGCTGCTGTAGTTTGAATCCCCATAGAAATGCTCATGAGTATAATTAGAATGTGCACAGGAACAAAAGCCCGGTAAAAAGAAAGACAAGCAAAGACAAACAAAATGAATGCTTCAAGTGCGAGGGCTTTTGTCACAGCAGAAGGCCAAAGGGTATTTTCCGCCTTTCCGACCATCAATGTGGCAATGATCACGCCGCATATAAATCCGATTAGCGCAGTCAAGGAATTAAAAACAGTGACCTGAATGGATTTGCCGATAGCTAACCCCAATAATACAATGTTTCCAGTCATATTAGCTGTGAACACATGTCCCAGGCTTAAATACCCGATTACATCCACGATTCCAGCTGTTAAACATAAAAGTGATAGCAAGGTGTTTCGATAAGCTGCTGCAGTCAACGGTGTATCAATCCTTTCTTCTATTTTAATTGTTAGTATGTCTTTTGGCGCAATCTGTATTTTTTAAGTAACCCAACATTAATTAGGAAGATAGAACCTATCATTCCTTTCCATTAAATGTAATAATAATCCCCGCAAGGAAATGATTAAAATTGAAAGGAAGCATATTGTGATGAAACGACTTTGTTTATGGTTCACCGTCTTTAGTTTGTTTTTGGTTCTCTTGCCTGGAAAAGCATTAGGTGCAGCCGATTTTCCGAATACCTCAACAAATGGCCTTTTAGGTTTTGCCGGAAATGCCAAAAATGAAAAAGGCATTTCTAAAACGGGCACAACGGGTGGAAAAAACGGGCAGATTGTTTACATTCAAAGCGTAAATGATTTAAAAACCCATCTAGGAGGATCCACTCCGAAAATTTTAGTGCTTCAAAATGATCTTTCCGCATCTGCGAAAACAACAGTTACCATTGGCTCAAATAAAACACTCGTGGGCTCTTACGCGAAAAAAACGCTGAAAAATATTTATTTAACAACTTCATCAGCTTCTGGAAATGTCATTTTTCAAAATTTAACGTTTGAACACAGTCCGCAGATTAACGGAAATAATGATATCCAGCTTTATTTAGATTCCGGTATGAACTATTGGATTGATCACGTCACATTCTCAGGTCATAGCTATAGTGCAAGCGGAAGTGATTTGGACAAACTCCTGTATATCGGAAAATCCGCAGATTATATCACGATCAGCAACTCAAAATTTGCGAATCATAAATACGGTTTGATTTTAGGATACCCGGATGATTCTCAGCATCAATATGACGGCTACCCTCACATGACAATCGCCAATAATTATTTTGAGAACTTGTATGTTAGAGGCCCAGGTCTGATGAGATACGGTTACTTTCATGTTAAAAACAATTACAGCAACAATTTTAACCAGGCGATTACAATTGCTACAAAAGCAAAAATATATTCCGAATATAATTACTTTGGGAAAGGCAGTGAAAAAGGCGGCATCCTTGACGACAAGGGCACTGGTTATTTCAAAGACATAGGCAGCTATCCATCACTCAACAAGCAAACCTCTCCGCTGACTTCTTGGAATCCCGGGTCAAACTACAGCTATCGTGTCCAAACGCCGGAATATACAAAGGAATTTGTCACGAAATATGCCGGATCACAAAGTACAACTCTGGTATTTGGCTACTGATATAAAAGAGGCCCTGCGTTAAAAACGCTGTGCCTCTTTTTATACTTATAGGCTATTTTTAAGCGATCCTTGTAACTCCATCAAGATCCAGCGTCGGTCCAACCAAAAAGCATATGTTTTTTTCCACAATAACTTCTTAAATGGCTTTCTTATTATACCAGTTTATCGCAAGTGAAAAGAAATCATTGTTCTGAACCTGTATTAAATGAACGTTCGTCCCACAAACTATTCAAAAACCCCTAAAAAGGATGATGGATATGTGCGGCAGGTTTACTTTGTACTCTGCATTTGATGATATTATTGACCAGTTTGACATCGATCAATTTTTTCCTAAAGGTGAATACCAGCCAAGCTATAATGCCGCACCATCACAAAACATCCTTGCAATCATCAATGATGGATCAAATAATCGCTTAGGCAAGCTTAGATGGGGACTTATTCCACCTTGGGCAAAAGATGAAAAGATCGGTTATAAAATGATCAATGCTCGAGCCGAAACAATTACCGAGAAACCGGCCTTTCGAAGACCGCTTGTCAGCAAACGCTGTATCATACCAGCAGACAGTTTTTATGAATGGAAACGGCTTGATTCCAAAACCAAAATCCCAATGCGGATCAAATTGAAATCATCTGCTCTTTTTGCGTTTGCTGGCTTATATGAAAAGTGGAGCACACATCAAGGATACCCTCTTTATACCTGCACCATCATAACAACTGAGCCTAATGAGTTCATGAAAGATATACACGACCGAATGCCGGTTATATTGGCCCATGATCATGAAAAGGAGTGGCTTAACCCCAAAAATACAAGCCCTGATTATCTGCAAAGTTTGCTGCTGCCTTATGATGCTGATGACATGGAAGCATACCAGGTTTCATCATTAGTAAATTCACCTAAAAATAATTCAGCTGAGCTTCTTGATGCAGAAAATCATATGTAGTGATTGAAATTCTCTAGCAAGAACTTGTCAAATAGCTTTGTTCCTTAGGTGCCAATCCCTCTAGTAATTATGAATATTTAGTACATAGATCAATTAGTTATTTTCAATATCAGTTTGAAATAATTTTATTATGTAAACTTAAATAAGCAATGTTATCCCTTTCATATAAAATAGTTTACATTTCTTATAAAATCGCTTCACTTTTCTATTTTGTCAGCAAAAAAACTGAACCACATTAAACTTATGAAACCTGCCGCACCTGTGATTGCAAATATGATATAAGCCCATATAGGTAAATCCATACACTTTCCCCCCTAAGAATTAATTGAAATTTCTTTCATCTTACATGAAGGTCTTCTTTCTTTTGTTTATCCAGTGTAATACTTAATAATATGTTGATGAATGCAGCTGGAAAATATATAAATCCCACTCCCAGAATGCCTAGTATCGTACTTAAACTTACTATGTAATTCTTTGTCATCGTTTGACTGTCAATCAATAATAGAAGTGAAATCAATCCAGCTAAAACACCTATAAACCAAGCATCGCCAACAGCATAAGAATCATCCAGCATCCCTAACCATCGCCCCAATATAGAGCTCCCAATAGCAGTCAAACTGGATAAAAATATGAGTGCTTTCATTCTTGTCCTCCTTTAAAGCCAATCAAACTGGTAGAAATCGGCCATTGAATTTCCATTAGCGGGTGGTTATCATTTCCACAGTAACATTTTAAAGCTCATTACAATACGATTCAAGCAGAAAAACCCTACATAACGTATATATAGGGATTTGATAAAACACAGGCCAACACCCAGCTCTAGTTACTTTAAGACCACTGTATGATCGGTTCAGTCTTTACGTACCGGGATATTTCACAACAGGCACTTTCTTCTTACGCAGAGAATCAAGCATGACTGATCCAGCATTCAAGTTGCTTTGCACTAATTCTTTAGGCGTCAATGCCATCCACTGATTGAGTGACACATCTGCATAGCGGTCACTTTTGAACATTTCTAAAAACCATAATGTTTCTGTACCAGTGTTTTGTATATAGTGTCCAGCATTAGAAGGCACGTATCCAACGTCGCCTGCTCTATAATCAAATGTGCGGGCAGTCCCATTTCCGATAAATACCGTCATTCGTCCCTGTCCTGTTAGATAATATTGCCACTCATCGCTATTGGGATGCCAATGAAGCTCTCTCATCGCGCCAGGCTCAATCTGAACAAGTGCAGCGGCTATCGTTTTTGAAATTGGAAAGTTAGAAGAATCCACAATTCGTACACTCCCCCCTGGCATTTGAATTGGGGGTTGATTTAACAGCTCGTGTTTAAAGGTCTTGGGGACTTTTCCATATGGTGACTGAATGTCTTCACTGGCGACTGATCCCGGCACATTCCCTTGGTAGATATAGACTTGCTCAGACGGAAGAGAGTTGAAAGCATTCACCGGGACACCGAAATTTGCAGACAGAACGTCTTTTGGTGTGTGTGCAAGCCAATCTGAAATGGTTAACGTTGAAAACTCAGAAAAGTTTCCATCATCGAATACGAGCAGAAACTCGCAGTGTTCCAATCCCTGTATGGAATGCGGAATTCCTGCTGGGAAGTACCAAAGGTCGCCGGGACCAACATCAGCAATGAAATTTCGTCCGTCTTGGTCAACAGCGGTGATACGTGCCCGTCCCAAAAGCATATAAGCCCACTCCGCTTGCTTATGCCAATGAAGCTCGCGGACGCCTCCCGCAGTTAAGCTCATGTTTACACCTGCAATCGCAGTCGAAATCGGAAGCTGTCTTACGGTGATTTCTCTTGACCAGCCGCCGTGATCTAATTTCATGGGAGCATCAGAGAATGAAAATCTCAAGTTAGGAATCATACCCTCATCTGTAACAGGCGGCACAAGTATATTCGGATTTTGAATATCCCGCATTATATTTCGCGGGCCTGCATCAATAGCTCCAGCTCCATCACTTCGAATAGGCTGCGGCACGTTTCTGTCTTCATGATTGATTGGTTGTTGTTCCAACAGCATGCACCTCGTTTTAGAAATGAACAAGATTTTATTTCAGCCTATGCAGAATCTTAGATTGCTGTGCCTAGGAATCCGCAAATAAAAAAGTGACCACCAATGTGTCACAAATACATCAAATAAGCTATTTTTTATACCATGACTTCTTATGTAATTTGATTTCTTCTGTCTGTTTTTTCTGGCCTGTCCTCCACTCCACTTTCACTAATACATCATGTCCTATCACTTCATCTTCAGGCATATAATCAAAGGTGGCAATATGGTCCTCCATGCGTCCCCCACCTGGCATTTCATCACCTGTGTATTCTGACAAATCATAATTTTCCCTGTCATCATACATTTTACCATCTATGTATAAGGTGATTTTTTCTATGACAGTCCTCTTTTCGTCCTTCTTACTCCCCTGCCAATACAGATTTAGAAAATAATTGGGTCCAATTGAAGTTTTGTCTGATTTTTCAAGGTTAGACATCCACAGTCCGTTTTTCCCGCTGCCCTCATATTTCACTTTGTTTCCTGACACCATTACAAATAATGTGGTGATGCAGATGATCAAGAATCCAGCAATGATCAATAGCCATTTCTTAATATTGTTCTTTTTTCTCATGTTTTTCCCCACTTTCCTAACTCGTTAGTAGGAAAATATGATCAAAATGTTACTGAAAAGAAAATTAAAAACTTCGAATTTAAATTAAAGCTCTTTCAGAGACAAAAATTTAAACGTATATCAACGCCTTACATACAATTTTGTTTTTAAATGGGCTTTTTATTTTTAAAAATCAAGCTAACAAGAGTTTATTAAGTAACTTTTCAAATTTATTTACACTCATGATCACATGAATCACAAATCTCCCCTCAAAAAACGCTAAAAGTTGTCCAAATAGCTGGTGACTTTTGTGCCTCTTCTTTCGATGATAACTGAATTGACTGAAATTGAACTCTGAAAATTTAGAAATTAGAGTTTTTTAATAATGAACGGGCTGCACTTGTTAGGTGTTACTGTCATTATCAGTAAAATATTATGCTGAAATACGCAGTCAGTCACAAAGTCTCTATCCGTATTCAATAAAGACTTTGTGATCATCGACAAACATTTCACTCCCATCGGATAATGTATCCAAAAGGCCTCCTCTGGTTCTTCTCTATAGTCATAAATCACAGTCACTTTGACATTTGACTCAGCTATGATTGGTTTCCCAACAATTATTTTCGTTTTTTCCTCAGGCAAAGTAAGAGATCGAATCATCAAAGCCATTCCATCTTTACTGTCTAATTAACGCCATCTTCAGTGAATTTAAAGGTCTGTTTTAAATTGCGTCCTTCTTGCCCCTTCTGTGTCCAAATAATCACAACCTCTAATTCAGAGGCCTTATCTGCCAGCATAAAATGATTGAACTTCAGCGGTGAGCCATCATTTAAACTTTCAGCTAACATTTTAGAATCTTCTTTTGGTTTGTCACAATTTTCATCGAGGCATCCAAAAAGTGAAAATCTTGTGATTGAATCAGGATCATTTCTATACAATTGCACATCCACTGTAGCTGCTTTTTCCCCTATATTTTTGACTTCCAAGGAATATACTTGATATTCTCCTTTTTGAGGTCTCGCAAATTCCTTTACATTTTTTGCTTCACTTACTTTTACTGACCACTGTTCTGTTTTTTGTGTAATAGGCAACACCGTAAAAGTCAGGGCATGCGCTTTTGATTGGCAAAACGTAAACCCAACTGCTGTAAAAACAATTACAGAAAATAATACCCTTTTCACTTCATTTATCCCTCCTTCCTTTCACTGGCCGCTCCTTAAAGAATTGATTTTGAGCAATCTACAAGCTCTCTTAACCAAAACCTTACCTGAGGTTTTGTCTTTACTGCTCTGCATTTATTTCTTTCGGTATCCGAGATGGAGCTTTGGGGATTTTTCTCAATTTGCTGTTTATCACATCAGAAGAGTATAGCGTAATAATCATACTTCCCCCATACCTTTTTGCCCGAATTAAGATTGGTTGGTTATATTGGTTTTGAAAGCGAAAGTCAGGACCTCCCCAGCTTACCGTCGCATCCCGTCCGGGCGGTACATATGGTACACTTCTAGTATGAGAATAGCGCTGAACGATCTGCAGTCCTGCACGATCGACTGCATTAAATAGAGTTGAGGACACCTGACAAATTCCTCCTCCTACACCTTCAGACAACTCCCCTTTTACAATAATGGGTGCACTTTTATATCCTTTGTTCCGAGTTCTCATTCCCACAACTTGGTTAAACGAAAACGTCTCATTAGGGAAAACAACGTGATTGTCGATTGCTTTTGCAGAAAGAGAAATATTGTGTGAACGGCTTTTATTGCTTGAGTTAAAATACGTCACGTACTGACCAAGCTGCTGCGTACTGATGTGAGCTAGCAGCTCGCTGTCAACTTTCGGATAAATGTTCATTTCCGGCACTTCTATCTTGGAGGGACCTTGGCCATAAAAATACGCATAAAACTTTTCCATAAACGCCTGTTGATACAGTTTGTAGCCAACCCTGCCCGGGACGATGCTTCCATGATCGTTAAGGACAGCATTTATCGGCTCACGGTACACTTTCTGATCAAGCTGTTTGATGAATTTACTGTATTTTTCATAGTCAACCATTGGAGTGCCGGGAAGAGGCATTGTAAAGTCTTCACGGTTAACAGTGGCAATCGTCCGTCCTTGCTGTGTGACCGTTAAACTGTCCTGCGGCTCACTCGGCTGAGCCAATAAAAAAAGACCAGTGATCAAAATTTGTATCATAAGTCGGTTTACCTCCCGATCATTAGTATGAACAGCCGCTTATCCTTTGATGTATTTCTTCCCATCGTTTGTTTGAATCTTTAGACGTTGATAAAAGCCTTCATAAAAGAGCTTAGCTTTATGTTCACACCGATCTCTAAGTTCACTGAGGCACACGGTTCATTCAGTCGGCAAAGTTTAAAATAGTTGAGCATCTCCCAGTGATGAGGGATGCTTTTTTGTCTTGTCAAAAATGAAAAGGATCTCCTATAACAACAACAAATCAATCCATTTCAATATTTTTTTATTGAGAAACGATAAATTTTTTGTTACATTCAATTAGACAACAAATAAATGAGGTGCTTGTTATGAATCGAATGTCGACAATTTTTTTAAAGATAGCTTTGGTTCTTATTGGAATTCCAATTCTTGCTTTATGCATTTTTTTAGTGCCTAAGATAGCCAACTATTCAGCGGATATATTTCCAAATATCGCTTATATAAAATATCTCGTTTTCATCTATTTGTATGTAACGGCGATACCTTTTTACTTTGCTCTTTATCAAGCGTTCAAACTTTTAAGCTATATTGACAAAAACAAAGCTTTCTCGGGTTTGTCTGTAAGAGCTTTGAAGAATATAAAATACTGCGCAGTCACTATCAGTATCTTTTACGCAGCAGGCATGCCTGTCTTTTATCTGATGGCCGAGATAGACGACGCCCCGGGTATCATTGTGATCGGATTGGTTATTATTTTTGCTTCAATGGTGATTGCGGTCTTTGCTGCTGTTCTTCAAAAACTGTTAAAAGAAGCGATAGATATAAAATCAGAAAATGACTTAACGGTCTGAGGTGATGACATGGCGATTATTATCAATATTGATGTGATGCTAGCTAAGAGGAAAATGAGCGTAACAGAGCTTTCAGAGAGAGTTGGCATCACCATGGCTAATCTTTCGATATTGAAAAACGGAAAAGCAAAAGCTATTCGATTATCAACTTTAGAAGCGATTTGCAAGGCTTTAGAATGTCAGCCCGGGGATATATTGGAATACCGAAGTGATGAAGACACACAGGATTCGTAAAGAAAAAATATGTAGGATCAACAGAAAAATAAAGTGATTGGCGGTGAGCTTATGGACATAAACTTATATCCATCTAGCTGCTATACTAAGCGTCCCTTTCATACACGAAGAACACAACTATGGAGGAGGCATACATCATGAGAGCCATAAAACAAATCGTTCATTTTGGCTGGGAACAAGCCCTTTCATGTTTGTTTCCTGCCGTTATTTTTGCCTCTTTGGCTATTACGCAAATCATCCCACTACCGTTCTTGCCGCGGTATGACTGGCTGCTCATTATCTGCGTTCTCATGCAATTGTGGATGGTGCGTTCCGGTCTTGAAACACGGGATGAATTAAAAGTGATCACATTATTCCACCTTATTGGGCTTGCTCTGGAACTTTTTAAAGTCCATATGGGCTCCTGGTCTTATCCAGAAGAAGGATACTCCAAAATATTTGGAGTACCTTTGTATAGCGGCTTTATGTACGCAAGTGTAGCCAGTTATTTGTGCCAGGCATGGAGAAGGCTTAAGGTTGAACTGGTTAAGTGGCCGCCTTTTTTTGCAGTTGTTCCGCTTGCCGCAGCGATTTATTTGAATTTTTTCACCCACCATTTTTCTATAGACATTCGATGGTGGTTGTCTGGGCTTGTCATCATTGTCTTTTGGCAAACATGGGTTACATACGAGGTGAATGGAGCTCGTTACCGTATGCCGCTCGCACTTTCTTTTGTACTCATCGGATTTTTTATATGGATAGCGGAAAATATCGCTACGTTTTTTGGAGCTTGGAAATATCCAAACCAAATCGATACATGGAGTCTCGTACACCTTGGAAAGGTAAGTTCATGGCTCTTGCTAGTGATTGTTAGCTTTCTTATAGTAGCATCATTAAAACAAGTTAAGGAGCAGAATCCCACAAAGGCAGAGATGGGTGAATCTTTTTCTTAGCATTCAAGTCCCAAATAGAGTGAAAAGCAACGTTCAAATGGTTGCTTTTTTCTACTCTGCCGCTGAGTATTCATCTTCTTCAAATTTCATCGCACCACGATAACTGATTCAGATTACAACTGCTTTCAACACCTTGACAAACTCATGCGCCGCCGGCGTTATCTCTTCAAATGAATGTGCGATGACGCCAATATCGCGTGTGACCCTAGGAAAGATGTCCTTTTTAATCAATTGATGCGGGACGGATGAAAGTGTAAAGTTTGAAATGATGCCGATACCCAAGTTATTTTTGACCATATTAATCAAGGTTTCGGCATTTTGCACAGTTAAGTTTTCCTTTAATTCGATGTTGTATTGCGAAAATGCGTTTGACATCGCGATTTCATGACCGCCTTTACAAAAAATTAGGTCATCTTGATATGTTTCAAGGTCGACATGCTTTTCAAGTTTTAATTCATCACGCTGCGGCGGGATGACGGCCACCATATAGTCGTTACACAACACCTGATTTTCAAACGGTTCAAATGGAGATGCTGCGATCCCGATATCAACCGTCCGATCCTCAACCCATCCTTTTATTTGGTCAGAGGTTCCTTCGATCAATTCTATGCGGATCAGCGGGTAGTTTGATCTGAATGCCGCAATCGCCTGTGGCATGATATTTGTTGAAACTGCAGGAAAATGAACCAATTTTCACCTTCCCGTTTAACAGCTTGTTTTCCCGGTTGGCTACTTGATATATTTTGCTTTCAATTCCCTTCATTTGCCTCGCCAGCAACAATATTTCTTTTCCGATGTCAGTCAGCATTAAACCATGATGTTTATCCCTGATCAATAATTTGAGCTGCAGTGAGCTCTCCAGGTTTTTTATCGCTTTACTTACCGCCGGCTGAGAGATGAACAATTCTTTTGCCGCTTCTGTAATATTCAATTTCTCCCCGACTTTTACAAATATGTGAAGATGGTTCATGTTCATAACCATTTGGTTATACCCCCAATAATAAAAATGTATTTCAGTTATACATAAATGTAACATATGATAGAAACCAGCACGATATTTAAACAAGAAAGGCGGCTTCATTATGGTAAAAGTTATGCTGGGAATCATATCTGTCACACTTATTTGGGGTTATACTTGGGTTGCGATGAAAGTAGGAATTCATGACATCCCCCCGCTTTTATTTTCGGGTTTGCGCCTGTTCATCGGAGCGGTTCCTTTATTTCTCATTCTCTTCATCCAAAGAAAAAAGCTTTCAATTAAAAAAGAACATCTCAAAAGCTATATCATCATGAGCCTCTTGATGGGGCTGGGCTATATGGGGATCTTGACGTATGGAATGCAGTTTGTCGATTCAGGGAAAACCTCTGTTTTGGTATATACAATGCCTATATTTGTTACGGTGATCAGCCATTTTACATTAAACGAGAAAATGAATGTGTATAAAACGATGGGACTGGTCTGCGGCCTCTTCGGACTGTTATTTATATTTGGAAAGGAAATGCTCAATATCGATAAAAGCGCTTTATTTGGGGAGCTGTGCGTCCTTGCGGCAGCGCTTAGCTGGGGAATCGCGAATGTGTTCAGCAAGCTACAATTCAAGCATATCAATATTATTCACATGAATGCCTGGCACCTTATGATGGGAGCCGTCATGTTATTGGTGTTTTCCTTTATATTTGAGCCGGTCCCTTCAGCCGAGTGGACATATCAAGCGGTGTGGTCATTGCTGTTTAATGGCTTGCTTTCCACCGGCTTTACCTTTGTCGTATGGTTTTGGGTGCTCAATCAAATCGAAGCGTCAAAAGCATCCATGGCATTAATGTTTGTTCCCGTATTAGCCCTATTCTTTGGATGGCTGCAATTGCACGAACAGATCACCATCAACATTATCCTCGGCGCACTGCTGATATGCTGCGGGATTTTTATGAATACATTTACATTTTCACGACGGAAAGTGTGAATGATATACATTTCCCCTGTCATTTGGGCTTCATGTGACAGGAGACGACTATTATGAGAAAGTCTTCTAGAATCCTGACGACAGCCTATTAAACAATGAAAAAAGCTAGTGTCTGCATGTGAGACATTAGCTTGGCTGGCGTTTAGGCCGGTGAGAATCTAGATTCTTTTTTATTACCATTCTGGCTGATCAAACTGAAAACCGTATAGACCTTTTACTTTAACATCTCCGCAATCTGGATCTTTTGTCAAAATCAAATAATGAGTCTTATAAGGCATCGTCTCAACTCGATCAGTTGCACTCAAATCAAAATGATCCCCTGAGAAGTTTTTTTCACTAACGGTTATTTCATATCCTGACAAAGTCATTCGCATGATTCTTGTGTTAATTGTACATCCTTCAGTATCGAAAATGGTGAATCTGTACCCAAAGTGAGATGTCCAATGGTTTGAATTTAGGTCATCAGACTTCATAAACCATTTTTCATTTTCTGTCATTGTAAAACTCACTTTCTCCTCATCTTTCACGATAACGGCCGAAGCTTCCCCTACATGGATAGTCAAAGCCAAAAGAAATGTAAAAGCTAACATCAACATCTTTTTCAAAAGAGTTCCTCCCGATATCTTTTTACTTCAATATATTGGAAGGGTCTTTTCTGATCAAGACAGTCTTCTCCAAATGAATCTTTAGCACCATGAAAAGAGCCTTAAAGAGAACAGTTTGCATCGAATCTATTTCCTTTTTAAGAGCCAGTGAAGCTTTTATATTTAATTTGATATGTCATCTGAAGTCTATCCTGATAAATAACGCCCTGTGGGTCGTAACAGCCCTTGTTCTCCCAACTTATTAAAAATATAAGATAAATTGATTCTATGTTTACTAGCTCAAAGGGGTTTGTTACACTAACTGTCATGGGAAACATTTCAAAGGTAATACAAAATCATTTGAACGAGGAGGCCTGATGAAGTTGAAAAATTTAGCGTCAATAAAATTCGGAATATGTGTTGGGCTTTTATGTTTAAGCATTACTGGTTTCACACCTTTTTACAGCTCAACACATGCCGAAGCAAAATCCATAGAAGACACAAACATGGCAAGCTGTATAACGAATAAAAAATTTGTTCAACTTGAGAAAAAATTTGATGCCAGGCTTGGTGTTTATGCCATTGATACAGGTTCAAACAAGACAATCGCCTATCGGTCGAATGAGCGATTTGCTTACGCATCAACCTATAAAGTTCTAGCCGCAGCTGCTGTCCTGAAGAAAAACTCAATTGAAAAACTTAATGAAGTCATCCACTACAGCAAGGACGATCTTGTTACATATTCTCCAATCACAGAGAAACACCTCGAAACAGGCATGAGCCTAAAAGAAATCTCGGAAGCGGCTATCCGTTACAGCGATAATACCGCTGGGAACATCTTGTTGCAACAGCTTGGCGGCCCTAAAGGTTTTGAAAAGTCACTGAAACAGATTGGGGATCATGTAACGAAAGCTAAACGATTCGAGACGGATCTAAACTCTGCGATTCCTGGTGATATTCGTGACACCAGCACCGCAAAAGCACTGGCAACCGATCTTAAAGCTTTCACTTTAGATAACACGCTCACGACTGACAAACGCACGATCTTAACCGATTGGATGCGAGGCAATGCTACTGGTGACGAACTGATTCGGGCAGGCGCTCCAATAGGATGGGAAGTCGGCGATAAATCTGGAGCCGGAAGTTACGGGACACGAAACGACATTGCTATCGTTTGGCCGCCTAACAGAGCTCCTATTGTTTTGGCAATTCTGTCAAACCGCTTTACGAAAGATGCTAATTATGATAATGCTCTTATCGCTGAGGCTGCAAAAGTCGTCCTTAACGATCTCAAATAATATGTTTAGCCTTTTGCCACAAAGGAAAAGACATTATTTTTTTAACTCCTACCGTTCATTTTTTGATGAACGGTTCTTTCATAAGACCTCTAGAATCATATATTTAAACACCACAAAATTAAACGTTATTATAATTAACGGTAGTTTTCATTTTATGGAACAAGTAAAGTTTGATCTGACAAGAATTAAGATTAAGCACCTAAAATCCGTTATCTTTTCTTGCAAGAATATACTCCTTAGTGCAAGCCATTATAAAGAAGTGAACATACAATGCAGACAACTCCCTTAAGTCTCTTATTCTGTGACCAATTTGTAATACTCATGAATATCCGGACTCACTTCCAATATTTCGTCTCGTTCGAAGACACTAACATATCAAACCACTTGAATTAACATAACTGAACTTGATATTGGTCACTGGCAGTTTCAATGCAAAAGAACAACATTTGTTGTCTCAGAGGTTATCTATATGAGAATTCAACAATTTTTTTATAATAATTCATATTTTTGTATCGTTGCACTTGGTGGATTTGACTCTTTTCGTGTATGGAACCACACTTTTATTTTTTCACCTCTTTTGAGATCATCTGTGTTATCAATCTCACTTAATCCTACAATTACTATGTTATTTTTAAACTTGTTCATAAGTTGTCCTTCAGAAAGATCGTAATCTTCTTTTACTGGAGTTTCTGTAGTGGTAATGAGAATTGCCCTATTATTGTCTTTAAGCACGACATAGCCTACTAGGCTCTGCATCTTTGTTTCGTCTCCGTTTTGTTCATTTTTGCAGCCTACAAGGAAAATAATGAGCACTATCAAGCTTACTCCGATTTTCGGCAACCTTTCTCCCTCCCGTCATGTTTAACAATCTCACTCCATAACTACATATCAATAAACTGTAGTGTAAACCTATCCAGAAACTTCTTCATTTTCTCATATTGAATCTTTTACAAGCTGTTAATACACAGACTAAATCCGGTAAAAATTCGTAGAGGTGATTTTATTGAATGATGATCATAAAGTAACTCATTACTCTTCATTTATTTTTTCAACAATCATGGTATTGGCGGTCGCCATCTTTCCACAATACACTTCTTGTTTTGTAACAGTTTTCTTCTTGGGTTTTGCACTTATCTATACATTCCCAAAACATAAAACAAGTTCATCAAAAGCAATATCTTATATTTCGTATTTTTTATTCATTGTTTCATTGACTTACACTTTAGTTAATATGTAAGGGACATTCACCAAACGGATCTACTTCTTTTTGTTCTTTCTCAAATGTTCGTATGTGGTTGCCTTCGAACCATACCCTTACTCTTATTCCGCTTTCAAACTCATTATTGCATGCTGCTTCTTTTTGGGTTCCAGCATAAATATACTTATCATTACTGTCGTCTACTATACATATATTTGCTCCCTTTAAAATCGAGATTTTTACTTTTTATGATCCATTATTCACTTCTAAAAAACTTCCAATTACAACATAATATATGTATAAATTGTAAATGGAGTTGATATAATTGAAGATTAGGAAAATCTTATTGAGTTCTGCTTTATCCTTTGGCATGCTAATATCCGCGGTTCCCGCATTGGCTGCTGGCACTTCGTCTGAGGTTGCAGTAAAAAATGAAGAATATGATTACGATACTATATACCGCATTAGTCCTCTGCCAATGGACCTCCAGCCAACAATAGAATACAACGGTTATACTTATACGCTTACACGTCATTATTTTGATTACTCAATCGGGTTTTACACGGCTATTTATACAAAAGTTGTTTAAACTTATAAAGGAGCTTTTTAGCTCCTTTTTCTCTTGTTTTAAGCAAGGTATTTCTTTCTATGTCGTCCCCTATCAAATACAATATCAACATTCTCCAGTTCTCTTTGACACGAACAAAATCTAAAGTTTGGTTTTAAATGCTGGTAATAAAAAATTCACTTTAAAGAAGTGCCGCCCGCAAAATGCGGCTTTTGTACACTACGCCAATTTTATATTGAAAAGCCAGACCTCCTCCAAGAGGTTCCAGCTTTTCTTAATGTGCTATCGATCTTCGTTAGTTCAACGGGAACTTTATCATTCGGTACAAATGCAGCCTCCCAACTTCTAGTTAGGGCTGATGGCGGAATATCTGATGGTTCTCTACACACATCAGACATTATAAGATTTCAATGTAGCCTTCTGTACCATGAACGCGAATTCGTTGCCCATCTTTTATCAGCTTAGCAGCATTTTCAACGCCAACAACTGCAGGTAAGCCATATTCACGGGCTATAACAGCTCCATGGGTCATCAGCCCCCCAACTTCGGTGACTAGGCCTTTTATGGATACAAACAATGGTGTCCAGCTTGGATCGGTAAAGGAGGTAACTAATATATCTCCATCTTCTAAATCAGCATCTTCCATGTTTAAAATGACACGCGCTCGCCCCTCTATAACTCCGGAGGAAACAGGTAGACCTACAATCGCTCCGGCTGGGAGATTTTCTCGTTTATACTCACCTGTAACGATTTCACCATCAGACGTGATAACACGTGGTGGAGATAGTTTTTCATATAATTTGTACTCGTCTTTTCGTGTACTGATGATTTGATAATCCAGTTTATGTGTGCGTACGACTTCGTGAAGTTCTTCAAAAGTGAGATAGTATATATCTTCTTTTTCATGAATAACGCCCGCTTCTATGAGTTGTTCGGCTTCTTTCAGTAAAGACTGCTTATAAACGAAGTATCGATTAATCATGCCATATTTTGGATATTCCCTAAACCCGCTGAAATTCCGGATGATATCTATCATTCGTTTTGTTTCTTTGGCTTTTTGTTCACCATCCGGTAATTGCTTCAATCGATCTAATAACTCTTGTTCTTTCTTCAAAGCTTCCTGTCGCCCTTGCTCAAATTTCCGATGGCTGGCATTAGGCCCACTGTTATTGATATTATTAAGAATCATTGGGATAAGTGTAGTTGGTTTTTCGCTCCATCGAGTTCTTGTAATATCAATTTCTCCGGTACATCGCATTCCGTATTTGCTGAGATAATCATAGATTGCGTCTCGGGTTTTGCTTCCGCCATCAAACTTAGCCAGTTCATCCAAAAAGTTATCATCTTTTACATGTTGTAAGTAATCAATTACCTCTGGATAAGGACGAATCACATCTGCGACGTCTAATAGCGCAAGACCCATTTCTGAAGTAATATTATGGGGTACAGATTGAGAAAGCGTATCTGCTGCGTTTTTTTCACCTAACCACTCGTTCATTTTTTCGTTAATCCATAATGAAGCATTCATAGCAGTTCGAATTAGAACCGAACTTTTTGGGTTAAATAAAATCTTCTTTAATTCCTGAATATCTTCCAGAATAAAACGAAATAAATCTGATCCTGATTTCGTTTGGATGTTTTGTTTTAACTCTTCTATCGATGTTTGACTGCTCTCAATCAAATCAGACACGATTGTCGGATCGTTTTCAACTTGAGCCGGCATATCTGCATTGCCTCTGCTGGGATTTGGTGCTGTTTTATCATTTGGTATCGACTTTATGAAATCTCGTCGCTTTATTATGGTCATAAGTGCGTCTTTTAAGAGCTGATCGTGCTGCCCCATGCCTTTTAAGAAAACTTCTCTGCTGTCAGGGGATGCCAGATGATGTGTGACATCAACAAATAGCCTTCCACCGGCTTTACGCATGGGTGCAACAGTCGTCAACAGAAAAAAAGACAATCCCAGTGGTTTTATGGGATCCGTCATCATTTGTTGATGACCAACAGAAATATAGACGTGATTTTCTTGGTCACTCGCTTCAGGGATGGGGAATAAAGTAGTGATTGGACGACTCTGTACAATATAAAAAGTATCGCGGGCCAAACACCATTCGATATCTTGCGGCTGGCCGAAATGAGCTTCGATCTGTCTTCCAATGCGTGCCAGCTGTAAAATTTGTTCATCAGTCAGTGTTTGAGCCTTTTGCTGATCAGAATCGATCTGCTGTGTTTCTGTTCCGCCTTCTTTTCGTCCGTAGATAGCCATTTTTTTAGTTGCTATTCTCTTATCGATGATTTGCCCATCCTGTACTTTATAACAATCGGCAGATACCAAGCCAGAAACCAGTGCTTCACCAAGTCCAAAACCGGCATCGATGGATAACACCTTTCGGTTGGAGGTAATCGGATCAGCGGTAAATAAAATCCCCGAAGCCTGAGGGAAAACCATCCTTTGAACGATAACGGATAAATAGACTTGGCTGTGGTCAAATCCATTTTGCATACGGTAAATAACCGCGCGATCCGTAAATAGGGACGCCCAGCATTTACTGATATGCTGCAAGATTGCATCGACGCCGGTAATATTTAAATAGGTGTCTTGTTGACCGGCAAAAGAAGCATGTGGTAAATCCTCAGCAGTCGCACTAGAACGCACGGCATAGGCATGTTCCTCGCCAAACTGGGAGAGATATTGAGCCACTGCTTTCACAACATCGGAAGGAATGTCTACTTCCATAATGATTTGCCGAATCTTCCGGCTGATGTTACCAATCTGATCTCGGTCCTCAACTTTTAGCATGGTCAATTGATCCAACAACACTTGTAACGTTTCGTTTTGTTCGATGGCTTTTTGATATCCTACTGTTGTGACACAAAATCCTTCTGGTACTTGTATACCTTGAATTTTTGATAATTCCCCTAAATGTAACCCTTTTCCTCCAACGAGCGAAAGCTGTGTTTTTTCAATTTCATGTAAACCGAGAACCAAAGAACTCATTCTACATCTCCCCTTCAAAAAATAAATATTGACAAGAGCTTCCCAGCAGGATATAATAAAATTATAAGATGGGTATCTATAACTTTTTAACCAGAAAGCGCACGTAGTATGATTATATCACCGTGTCTGTTTTTGTGCAATATAAAAAGAACCTGGGCAATTTCACCAGGTTCTTTTCTTAATTTCCGTAACTAGTCACATTAAAAAACTTGGTTCGAGATGATTCAATCCTCTTAGGAAATCCTAAAGTTGGGTTCTTTTTGGAACTAACCTGCTTTATTCGTAGGTCCCCATTTATAAATTAGACTTTTTGTTTTTAACAGTCCCACCTTTAACTAGTATAAAGTTATGAGGATCTGGTTAACTACCAGATATTTTTATTTTGAAAAAGGCTTATGTTTGATAAAGAAGGGTTATGTAAAAGTATCTGTTGTGAGCAAGCGCTGACTACAAAAAATTGATAGCATTCTCATTTAAATACCATTCTATTAACCTATAGGGAAAGTTTTAAAACCAGATGGAGAATACCCTACCTCCAGCAATTCCAAGGCCGTTCACCTAGTAGAAAACAACCTTTAACCATTACTAACGATTTTAATAATCATTGATTATAAAACTTCTCAAGGAACGATCAGCAGCCCGTTAGCTACCCCTGATTAAGGATGATCTGCTACCACACTGTTACGTTAGAACTTCCACTACTTTGATATCCTTCTGTCGCCATGACTTGGTAAGCCCAATTACTGCCCAGATTCATTCCATGGCTCTTCCATGCGTTAACATGATTGCTGAAAGTGATTGTAGCGTTGCTTCCGGTTGGTCTCTTCGACTGGCGAACACTCCAGTACTGCGTAAAAGTAGTGCGATCGCCATCAATGGAAGGTGCGTTATAACGTGTAGTTGTATATATGTCATATGTACCCCCATCACTTTTTACAGTACCCTTATACGTTCCAGTAGGTCTATAAGTACCCCATGAATCCACTACATAATATTCTATGAGCGGTGATCTCGTCCAACCATATAAAGTTAAATATCCATTGCCATTCGGTGCCCAAACTCCGGCATTATAGTTTATCGTCCTAAATGGCGAACCTGTAGTCCAACCTTTACCAACAACGAAATTTCCGGTATTAGACCAATTAACACTGTAATTCCCGCCAGACCCATTGACAGCGTTTACTATACCGCCCCCATCAGTCCAATTTTGCCAGTAGTCTGTGCTAGCTGCAGAGGCGGTTGCCGAAAACAAGCTAATACTCATTAAAGCTGCCGATAATCCAACTAAGAAATTCTTTTTAAACTTAAACATATGTTACCTCCTATAATATTTTTTCCGACTTTGAGGCAGCACCCGTATACATTTAAAACATTCTTAATTACTAACGCCAAAGCTTTTGATCGTCCTCTTCAGTATAATAACACGAATTCACGAGCGAATATTAAAAGTATTTGTAATTTAATTACAAATACCTAGAAACACATTATAAGTGGTCTTCTTCCACCATATCCTGATCCTTTTTTCGCAGGATCACAATTCTTGTTTCTAATTCAGATGGAGTAATATCTGTATTGAATTCCCATGCGAACCATTTCGTATAAAGGTGATATACATTAGAGATTGTGAAATTATTGTAGCTGACCCAGGTGGTGCTCTTGACTTTGAAGCTGTAGTGCAACGTTTCATGTCCAAAAAATCAGCTTATAAGATTGTCGATGTTATCTATAAAGACGGTCAGTCAATAGCCTCTAAGCCGCTCACTGTGAGTAAGACAGTTTTGAAATCACTATAGTTATGAATTACTCACGATTAATTTAGACAAAATAAGACAAGTTTTATTACGTTTTCAATCACATTAATAAAGTAATCCTTGCATTCCTTTGCCCGCCATGCTTTATTGAGATAGCGATGAACTGAATTGTGTAAGCCGATTACATGCCCTTTGCGGCACACACGATGTGGTGTGTTCAAAGAGGTATGCCAAAGCCTTACACAGCACAATTCATCGCTTTTTTATTTCGTCAGGTGACATGTGAGGTCACAATTTTAACAATAAATCCATCTTATTTGCTGCTTCTAATTGCATACTTAAATTGTTTGAGATTACAAAGAGGATCCTGATGTAAAGTACGGCCACTGTGACAATTGCGATTACACACTGTTAAAAGCTCTGTGAAGAGTGGAATATTCTTGCGTGAATGCCGGCGCTGTGGGATGAAAAAGAGCATTTAGTTTAATGAATTCCAGTGTATGTATAATCTAAAGACATTGAGGTCAAGCCCTACAGTTTTTTTCTATAGGGCTTTGAAACTGTTACATTAGTAGCTTTCCTCTGTGTCGATTGAAGTGAAAGGTTCTAACTCAATGGCCTCATGTACTTCTGGGAAAAGATAAATTTCTCTCTGTTGCCCTTCACTGTATGCTTTAACCAATGGAGCAATGGCATCTGACCATTTTTTAAATTCTGTAGGGTTTATTCTTGGAGTAGGAGTGTAAGCGTGATGAATTGCATACGCAGTTGTTTTATTTAAAACACTTCTAGGAATCATTTCATACCATGTGTCAGTTCTATTATGTCCTCCCAACGCTGTACCATTTACACCATACCTACGTGGAGCTGTTGCATACAGAATGTTCCCCCTTGAATCAGTTAAGAAAACAACTACTGTGCCGGTGAACCCTTTCCACTTTTTACTAGTCCATGTTTTAGTGGTTGCATCTAATCTTCCACTTGAGGATATAATAATATTGGTTGCCATTCGTCTATGATCCCCTAATTCTGTATGCTGTGAGCCCCGTAAAGGAAATGTCACACGCTCATCACTTTCAATACTTTCTACGTAAGGATTAAAGTTTAAGTAATCATTTCTGTAGTCAAACGATACAGGATACATTGCGTCGTCCCAATTTTGATAGAATTTTTGGAATTGATAATTATACACAACAAAACACCTCAGTAAATAATTTAGGTCAATGACCAAAATCAACATATTCAGTTAACTCGAACAAAGTTCCTAAATATTTACAATTAAATATGACAGTGTAGGTTCCTTAAAGATCGCAACCTTAACTCAAGAACTGTATAATTTATCTTCCTCTTCATCATTTTTAGGTATTCATAAATGTTTTCAAATGTAGCTTATAACTCACTCATTTTTCTTCATTTTAAATTTCAGGAATTGTTCCATAATCAAAATAAAAATATCTTCTGTTGGCTTTTCTTATATACTTACTTTTCTTGTTTAAGCTCTTTCTTTTTATTCCTTTTGTAACCTGCATAAGAGCCGCCAAAAATAGCTATAAACATGGCAATCCAAATAAAAATGTTCAAGGCAACTTCCCCAATTTTAAATAAAACACTTCTTTTATCTTGGCCCTTTGCCTCTTCCCAATAGAAAATGACCTTTAATTCCACAGGAATATAGAGTCCCAAAACCAATAAATGAGAGCTGCAACAATACTCATAATGTAATAATTTATGCTTTTTAGCACAGCAAGAGCACTTGTTGGATTAGTTACAACAAAAAACGATAACGCAGCTACAAAGGCTGTTGCTGTGTAAATAATAAGATTAATTAAATTAAACTTTTTTCCCCTTTTTCGCAGCCACATTTGAAAAGGAACAGCAAACACCAAGTAAGTGATTAAAGCGTAAAATGCAATGATCCCAATAGTTACTAACGCGATTGCCATAAACAAACATGTACAAGCCAAAGATTAGACCATAGGACAAACTTGAAAATGCCAATGTATAAGCGTAACTGTCTAACGGTCTATATAACCCCAAATTAGTACCTCCGCATTGTCCCGTTTCTATAAAAAAGTTGTTTTATTCATTTATGCAATTGCTCAAGATCTTCATCAATTTTGTCATTTTAATTTTTAAACTCCAAATAACAAAGTTCCGCCTATAAACCAGAAAAAGGAAATAGAAACATAATTGCATTTAATACTATCCCATATACAGCACATCGTTTATTTGCCTTTATTAAGACCAACGCCAAGATTATCCCTATAGGGGAAAGTATTAATGGAAAAAACACCGGCATACCTTGCCATGGAATTGAAATAACTCCCGTAAAAAAATTAATAATTAAGATAGCTGAGATAATTGGAATAGTGATTGAAAAATACATGGAGCATTTTTAACATTCATATTGAAGGTAAGTCTCCGTTCTCTTTAAAATCGTAGTTTTATTGTCTATTTGTCTGTTTTAATCACAATTTGACACTCAATTTTATAATCTGTTTCACCGGTCTCAATCTTTGTATCATCACGGTTAACTTTATATTTTCCTCCATACAAGCTTGCTGAGATTGGGTGCCTTATACCACCTTTTAATTGATCGTAAATGTATTTCTTGCCTTCTTGAAAATTCTTTCGCGGAACATGTCCGACTTTGCAATCATTTACATAGACAGCTATAGCTTCCGGATCGTACTTGTTGTTCTCTTCTAACCGCAATTCACAATTTGAGAAAAGAACATTATGATAAATAAATATCGGCTCATCAAAAGTTGATTCTATAATCTCTTTATTTGTCATACCGCCATATTTTTCATCGAAGAAAAAGCTATCTTCATCCTCAATCTTGATGGCTTTCTTAATATCTTTTTGATAGTGTGATGTTCCTGCAACCTTAAAGTCTATATACTCTAAATCGAAAAATGCAGACTTTTCCTCATACTTCCTTGAGAAATCTGTTTCTTGAATCAAGATTGGAAAATTTTCTTTTTCTAATGCCACCTCTGTTTCGTTATTAACCTCAACAGTGTTAATACTATTATTTCTATTCTCATGCTGTTCATTTTTATCTTTGTTCTTGAAAAAGTTGAGTATGCCCAAAATGAACCCCTCCAATTAAAATAAAAGATTGGTTTAATCAAATAACTCATCATCAATAAAATCATTTTCTCTTGCAAGTTTATTCGGATCCTTTTTTAAAAACCTTTGCTTTAATTTTTCTTTAACTGTTAATTTTTTGTTTTTGTCCTGACATATATGGCATACATAATCTCCGTTGTTTGATAAATGAACTAGTAATTTACCTACACCCGATCTTTTGCAGATGCACATCCTATGCTGGCCATCACTAAATGAAATATGTCCGCAAGCATTTATGCTTGCATAAATACCTGAATGTTTTTTATGCATGTCTGGCTTTATGTAGTGTGCAGCCAATCTTCTGCATTTTAGAGCATACTCACGCTCTTCACCTTCTAAAGCATTAAATTCCTTATCATTTAAATCTAAAGAGCACTTTCCTGTTCGGACTTTATAACAGTCAAATTTACTTAGCCTAAAATAAAAAGAATGTTTTGTAGGATTTATTAACCTGTCCAACCTGATCATCCTTTCTCTTTAAAAGAATGATTTTATCTTAACTTACACTCTCACGAAACTTGAATTTTCGTGTATGAAGCACCAGACCTTCTTATTTACTAACTCATAATTCAACAATTTATGGAATATAAATTCTTTCTTTCCCCATTATTTTTTAAACGTGTTCTTTTAATACGAACAATTTTGATGATTCTAAACAATTAACTTGATCATCCATAATATAAGCCTCCGACAACCATTCAGGCACATGTCCTAAATGTTGTTTGCCCAAAACTAATCTTTTTAAAGCTAAATTAATTTTCATCTGAACCCAATAGAGATTGGAATAAGTTCCAAGGTATTTATTGAAACTATATTTTTTACCCTCATGTTCAATAACCTCAGTATATTGGTTTACATAACAATCTTCTTTTCCAGTGTGAGGAGTGTTTCGAACCCATATGGTTTGGTTCTCTACTTTCAAAAAAGAGATGTTCTTTTTATGGTTCTTTCGCATAACCAGTGCACCTTTCTTCAATAGTTGCTCATCATACTCCTCCAGAAAACCAAAGCATCCTTTCCACTTTTGATCATTAATTTTAGGGCTTATAACATTATGCTCTTTTATAATTTCATTTTTCATTCCCAAATCTTTTCGACTCATAACGAGCTTCACTAGCTGCGCTCAATGTTTTTCGTAATAATAGGATTTGACCCAATGATAATTTCTACCCTTATATTCACACCATTCAATAAATCCCTTTGATTGTTTTTCTGTAAACAACACCCAATCATTCAACAGATCTTGATAATAGTTAAGTGCTTCGTTATTGTTATTTCTTGTTTGTTGACATTCTACCTTGTTGTTTAGCTGCAGCGACTTAATAATAAGTGCTGTATCTTCTTTAATATCGCCAAGATACAAATCTTCGGATATATGATGAAATGAATACCAAAGGGCGTTCAAATTAATATCGATTAGCGTTAATAAGGATAATTGTTCATTGCTGCCACCAAGTCTAAGCGCATTGTGTAAGTAATCGACACGTTTTTCAGTATTTAAAAACACGCCATACCACCTATATGGCCTTGGATCTTCCGGATTATTCTTCATCCATCCCTCAAGTAAAGGCTTTAAAAGTTCCTCTTCCAAAGGATGAACGAGTACATGGTGAATATCATCTGATGTTTCAAATAAAGCAAATAGCCAACAAGCAAACTTCTGTTGGGCATTATTATCCCACGTCTTTGCTTCATCAATAAAGGAAGATAATGCTTTAAAGGATTCCTTACGTAACCCTTTTTCTTTGAGGGAGCAGCACTTTTGAAGTAATGGATATTCATCCAATCTGTCACTTTTCAAGATATTAGTTAAGATATTTACCATTGCTCACATCTCTCTTCGTTAAGAATAAAGTCCATGTTTTATTTAGGTTTTGTACCTTGCTATATCACTAAGAATAACTTGATTTCCATTTTCCTTTTTCTACACCTGAATGCTTTTCAAAATGCTATAGTTGCATTATTTAATTTGCTTCACTGAAAGTAATATGAACAATAAACTGAGTTGTTATCTTCAACTATAAAGTATGTATCCTGGATTAAGAAATTTGTAAAGCCAGCTGTTTTAAGTATCGCTTTACTCATCTTGAGCATATCCATCTGGATATCATAATCAGTTTGAAGATCCAAATTAGTAGTAAACGCTGCATGTAATTCAAAGAAAGAATTATCAAATTTAAAGTTTAAGATTTTCATAACGATCCCCACCTTACCGTTTCCTTTATTATACAGTGAGAGCTTAACTAATTAAAACTGCTGTTTTATTCAAAACTTAATGTCCTTTGTTCCTTTCCCTCTTCCGACCATTGCGGATGCTAGCCACTTCATAGTTTCTTTAATATAGTTTTAATATAATAAAAGCTTCATGAGAAAAGGTCATTTTTTGCCCGCTTGCACACCTCCCAACATTTTTAGTTATAATTATTATAAAAATCAATAGGAACTATAAATATATTAAAGAGGGATTGCTATGACTAAATTATATACATGTTTAATTTGCGGATATAAAGGATTAAGTGAAAACCCAATAAACAATGATGGTGAGTATCAAAAAACATTTGAAATCTGCCCTTGTTGCGATTTTGAATACGGCTACAGTGAAGATCATGAAGTAAGCTTAGGTTTTATTGTAACGCCAGATTACTTAATTGAAGCTGCAATTCAGTTATACCGAAAACAATGGATTGAGAATGGCATGAAAATTGCAAATCCTAAATATATTCCAGATGAATTAAGAAACGGTGACTGCTTAAAATTTGAGGTGTTGTTAAAGCAATTGAATAGCCTAAATCTCGATACAGAAAACTTTGAAATCAAGGGATTTAATGGTTATTAGGCAGCTTCAAGCCCCCATATGGGGGCGTTCTTATTATTGTACAGTCTATCAGAACAATTTATAGAAAAACTATTTAATGTATTGTATAAATATCACTGACCTTTTCTTTCTCCATTCAACTTCCTTAACCTCAACTGTTTGCTGCTGCATCACATTCCTCCTTTTTGATTTTTGTGTATCAAGCCTGTACAATATTCAAAAACCCTAAAGGATGATGAACATGTGTGGCAAGTTCACTTTATTTTCTGAGTTTGATGACATCATTGAGCAATTCAACATAGATCAATTCTTACCTGAAGGTGAATATCACCCTAGCTATAATGTCGCTCCTTCCCAAAACATTCTGACAATTATCAACGATGGATCCAATAACCGGTATTATCCCTCCATGGGCTAAAGATGAAAAGATCGGCTATAAAATGATTAATACCCGCGCTGAAACATTGTCCGAGAAACCCAGCTTTCGAAAGCCGCTCGTAAGTAAACGAATGGAAACGCCTTGATCCAAAGACATTGTATTGTCATTCTAGTCTTTTACATGAAGCCTGTGTTGTTCAAAATTAATGTAATGGACTCTGCCGGTGACATTTTCAACGAAGCCATTGTTAATTAAATTCAAGTACCTCAGAGACGAGAAGATCCATCTCTTCAATTTGTTTGTCATCTAAGGATGGTTTTTCAATTTTGATACATCAATCAAATCTTGTTTAAGTTGTGTTAAATGTTCTGGAAGCATCATTGATGTCCATTTGATTTTTCCTCGATCCCTAAGCATATCGACTCACTCCTTTATTGATCTAATATCAATAGAACTAAAGTTCTTTATTCAATATAAATAAGAACAAAAGTTCGATGTGAATGTTGGTAATAAAATATAAAGGTCAATAATGATATAGGTAGTATTAATAAAGGAGAGATTCTTATCGACGAGGGAGAGAGTAATGGTGAATGAAGAAGAGGTTAATTGGATTTTTGATTTTAGTTCCTGTTTTGATTATGTCAGGTATAACTTTAACCGAAGCAAATAAAAAGTCCCCTTTGGAAGTAATTGATAGTATTCGGGATGAATTTGGTTTATTTAGTGTGCAAATTGGTCAAACAGATCCGGCAATTACAATTGGCATGGATCAAACCAAAAGTGAAGCAAAGCTCCGTGAATATTTAGAACATAATCTATCAAGAGAAGCAAAGGAAAAATATAAGATTTATATATTCAAAGATAATATTGATAAGTTGAAGAAAGAGCATCAAAAGTATTTGCGAGAAAATAACCTCAATAAATAAAATACCCAGCACTAAGCTGGGCATTGTTTCATATTTAAATTGAATTTTTATAAGCATTAATTGCTTCGTTTCGCAACAGCATATTATTTTTGTTAACCATGCCTAAGTTGCAAGCTTTTTTGATAATATCTAATACCTGTGAATCTAATGCAGAGAGATTGCCTCCTGGATTAAATCTTGATTTCCAATAGTCTAAAGACTTATTTAGGTCAAGTGAGCTTTTTTTGTTCTCGGGATTAACTACTTCATTTTTCTCAAGTTTTTCACAGAATTCACTAAAACCAATGGATCTACTAGGAGCTGAGTTATTCCCCCCGTATCCTTCTGTAGCCAAGCTGCAAAATGCTAAGAATTTTGGATCTTTAGTTACATCATAATTAGAAGAGCTAATCACCTGGTTCACTCTCTTTCAAAATCAATTTTTTGGCTGTAAACAAAAGTGGTGCCTGAGCTTAATGCTTTAATCTGTATAGAGTTATCTTGAAGTGCGTCCATTGGAATCTCAAAATATTTATCCCAGCCTATAACCACCTTATTCTGACCAAGAATGGCATCAGATTTGTACATCCTAGCTGTACCATCATATAACAGATTTTTCCCATCTTTACCCGTGATAACTGTTAACTTTGTATACCCCATAAAACGAGCCCTAACGTGAAGTTTATCACCTTTTAAAACACTTGGAGCTTTGGTTTGGTTAAAGTTAATGTAATCCCAAGCAAAGTCGTTTCCATCTGATGTTATCCCTGTAATTTGCAGATAATAAAGTGGTGTTGCTTCTGCTGCTTTGGCTTTTGATGAATCAGTGAAAGCAAAAGCTACTACTGCTAGAAGAGCAAGCAGCACATACGTAATTCTCTTCTTCATTTCCTAAATCCTCCTTGGTACAAGTTTACATGTTAAATATCGTCATTTGAAGGGAATTGTTTAATATTTGAAATAAAAAAAGAACCTGCATTAAGCACGTTCTTTTCATACTGTCAATTTATTGTGAATTTTTAACGACAAGGACATTTATGTATAGTAAAATATTCCCTGCTCATTAAGTTTGCTCACTCAAGGGAGTCTTGCTCATCCCCTATGAAAGAGGGTGAGGCTATGTCAACATCCAGGCATTAATGCTAATGCTTGCATTCGGGTCATTTATAATTGCCCTGTTGACATATATAAATAAAAAATAGACCTCCCTTGAGCCTAAGAACCTGAAGTGATAGGTCTACCAAGAAATCACATCGAGCAAGCCCTTTAGTGGGTAGCTTTAGTACAGAGACGGGGTGTTGATAGCACCCTAGTCTTTTTATTTTTTGCATTTTTTATACCTTAAAAAGCATAATCCTTATCCTAATTATAACCATATAGAAATGTTATTTGAATACAATTGCTTTATGGATAAAACCATTATTTTATTTAGATTGAGGATGTGCAACTCAAGTGTATCTATTGAGCAATTGCAATATTTTTACTTAATCGTCCCAGTCTTCATCCTCTTCCCAATCATCTTTCGCTTCCTGAATCTTATTATAAAAAAATTCAATAAAGCTTTCTGCAACAGTATCTTGATAACCAACTACCCTATCCCATTCAACTACAGGGCATTCTCCGTCTTTCATTTTATTTGTATCTAGACAGTAAGCAAAGTAATCAACATCTTCAATAACCACAAGTCCATCAGTAAGACCATAGTGTTCTTTATATTCATTAGTTCTATTTACAACTAATGCATGATCAAAGTTGTAGCCTAAAACTAAAACACCGAATAAACCACCAGCACCGTATTTTTCTAAAAACCATTTATAACTGTTGGGGAGATCGCATTGGAGGTTTTCTTCAATGCGACCAATGTTTTCATGACTTGCGCCTTCTGTAAATATAGCATTTTGTTTATTTTCATTAATAAAGTTCTCAACCTTCGAATAAATCATATAAACACCTCAATTCTCATTTTCAAATTGTTTCTCCACTTCCAATATCTCTTTCTAAAGCTCTCGTATTGTGCTTTTAAAACCTTAGCATTTCTAAAACTTTCACCATCAGACTTAAGCTGATGAATGACATCACTGTATTTTGTATGTAACCTGTTCGGGATTTCAAGCATTGGGCCAGGTTCTTCTTGAATCAAGTGATGTAAATTAATCTGTGTACCGTCTTTTGCATAAGGGGCATTCCCGTTTTTCATTAGCTGAAGATTTGTAACACCGAATTCTGTTTTTTGATTAATATCAATATCTTTCATAGTATACACTCTACGGCTTACATCTTTAACTTTCCCCTTCGCCTTTACCTTCCCCTCTATTTCATATGCTTCATACTTTTCTTTATTTAGCCATGGAGGACTTATCTTTTGGCCAGTAAACGGTTTTCTTGTTCCATCCGGTATTTTCTTCGCATTAGTCAAAAGTTCATTCTTAAGGCTTTGGCTATCAACCACATTGTATGGCACATTATCAGCTAGAGCAAAGTCGTACTTAGGATTATAAGGCAGCAAATCTGTCCTTAATTTTCTTCCCTGCCTGACTTGCTTTGTTTATGACCTTCCCCCACCAAAGTTAGTCACATACATCACCCCTTTATTTCCTTTTAACAATAACCTTTCAAATTCCAAAAGTTGTGGACAGATCGTGATAGGCGCTCTTTTCAATGAATATAATGCAATAAATTCTAAAAAGAGGTGCCTCCAAAAAAGTGAATTCTCTAATGAATGATGACATGGTAAAGATCATTAGAAATGGCCTTAGCGCATCGCAGCATCCTAAGCACATTCTTGTTATAGGAGCTGGATTGTCCGGGCTTGTATCAGCATCTTTGCTGAAAAATGCCGGTCACAGAGTAACGATTCTCGAAGCGAGCGGCAGAGCGGGCGGCCGTGTCTGCACTTTAAGATCTCCCTTTAGTGATGATTTGTATTTCAACGCTGGCCCGATGCGCATACCGAATAACCATTCGTTAACCTTAGAGTATATAAAAAAATTCAAATTGCCAACAAATGTATTTATCAATAGAACCCCTATGGACATCATTTATGCAAATGGAATCAAAACACGTCTCCAAGTTTTTGAGCGAGCTCCTGGAATATTGAGATACCCAGTTGCACCAAATGAACAAGGGAAAACGTCTGAAGAGCTGATGCTTTCTTTACTGCAGCCTATTCTAAATTTTATCAATCAAAATCCAGCGAGAAATTGGCGGATTGTCGAAGAACAATACAAAAATCATTCGTTAAGCTCTTTTTTAAACACGTATTTTTCATATGGCGCGATCGATATGATCGGTGTACTTTTGGATATGGAAGCGTATATGGGGATGTCCCTTGTTGAAGTATTGCGGGAATCTATCTTTTTTTCTTCACCCGCTCACTTCTATGAGATAACCGGCGGCATGGATCTGCTGCCTCACGCGTTTCTTCCTCAATTAAAAACAAACATTCTATACCATCAAAAAATGATGAAAATTTCTCAGGGTGAAAATAGTGTTACGATCCATTGTCAGCATCAACAAACGGCAGAATTCACATCATTCACAGCTGATCTCGCTATTGTAACCATTCCTTTTTCAACATTGCGATTTGTAAAAGTCGAACCATACCATTCATTCTCGTACTATAAACGGAGGGCAATCCGTGAGCTAAACTATATCAGTGCAACAAAAATCGGCATAGAGTTTAAAAGCCGATTTTGGGAAAAAGCCGGGCAGCGCGGCGGCAAATCTATTACTGATCTACCGATTCGTTTTTCGTATTATCCAAGCAGAAATATTGGAGCAAATGGACATGCCGTCATTCTGGCCAGTTATACTTGGGCTGATGAGGCACTGATATGGGACAGTCTTTCAGAAGGAGAGCGAATCCAGTATACTTTACTGAATTTATCTGAAATCTATGGTGATATTGTGTGGTCTGAATTTGTGTCTGGCACTTCTTTTAGCTGGAGCCAGTACCCGTATTCTGCGGGAGGTTTTACAGCTTTCGAACCAGGACAAGAATTAGAGCTGTATCCCTATATTCCTGTCCCTGAGGGCAGAGTTCATTTCGCCGGAGAACACGCCTCACTCACTCATGCGTGGATGCAAGGCGCGATTGAATCTGGAATACGTGTTGCTTATGAGGTCAATCGCTTACCTTAGATCATGCTCACCTTCTGTACTAAAAGATTATTACATTTCATATAATAAGATCTTGATTAGACGGACAAATTCAACCACAAAAACAAAGTAATCCTTGCATTCCTTCGCCCTCCATGCTATATTCATATAGCGATGAGCTGAATTGTGTAAGCCGATGTACATGCCCTTTGCGGCACACACGAATGTGGCGTGTGGTGCATTGCCTCAATACGCAAAGACGTTTGCCTTAGGCAAACGTCTTTTTTGTGTTATCCGATTTTTGTGCCGTTTGAAACAGGCTGATCCGGCTGCAGCAGAACAACATCGCCCTGGCCGGGAATGCCGCCGAGGACCAAGACTTCCGATTTAAATCCGGCGATCCGGCGGGGCGGAAAGTTCACGACTGCTATGACTTGCTTGTTGATGATATCTTCCGGCTTGTAACGCTTCGTGATTTGTGCGCTGGATTGTTTTATGCCGATTTCAGTCCCAAAATCTATCACAAGCTTGATTGCCGGTACTCTTGCTTCAGGAAATTCTTCAGCTTTTACAATTGTTCCCGTTCTGATATCCAATTTCTCAAAGTCTTCAATAACTGCCATATCAATAACTCCTTTTTCTCCTATTGTAAAGGAGATATACAATATTCTTTTAACGAAAGAGCCATCATTTTTTATCCGAATATAAGGTGTTTCGATACAGGCGGGGCGGCATTCCTGTGCTTTTTGTGAACCATCTGGTAAAAGAAGAAAGGTTTTGAAAGCCCAGCGCCTCGCTCACGACGGTAAGGGTTTCATTTCTCTCCATCAGCATTCGTTTTGCTTCCTCAAGGCGAAGGTCGGCAATATAGTTCTGCGGGGACTTCCCTGTCTGTTTTTTGAACCAGCTTGAATAGTAAGCTGGGTGATAATGCTCGATTTCTGCCAGCTTCTTAATCGTCAGCCGCTCAAATAAATGGCTGTGAATGTATGCAATTGAGGCATAGCTATGGGATTGAAGCTTTTCTTTTATGTATTGTACTAGCATATGAAGCGAGTTGGCTGTTCCGGCCTTTGCTTCCTCTGTCAGCAAGTACCTGATCGAAGACCAGAAAGGATCGAGTGCAGCTTCAATTCCCGATCCTGCACGATACTCATCAATTTTCATTGCATGAAGCGGAACATCCAGTACAAGACATTCATTTCTTCCGATAGAACGGAAACGATGCTCACACTCCGGCGGAATATATAAAAAATGATCTGGCTTTAATTTCACCTGGCGCTCTTCAGTCTCAAGATCAATACTCCCTTCAAGCGGAAAAAGAAATTGGCTGTATGCGTGCTTATGTGAATGATAAAGGTGTGTGTATGTCCGTTTTTCGCAAATCATCTCTTGAAGCGAGTCCATTAGCAAACCCCTTCCTTTGGTCATCTTTTAATCCGGTAATGGTGTTCCGATATAGGTGAGAATCCGATTTTTTCATATAAAGAAACTGCCGCCAGATTTTCTTTCATCACTTGTAAAAACATGCGTTCCGCTCCGTTGTTTTTTGCCCATTCAGTCAACACCCTGATCACTTGGGTTCCTGCCCCTTTTCCTCTGTGCTCCTCAGCTACAACGATATTACTAAGTCCGCCATAACCATCAATGACAGAAACCGTGCCAAGCGCTGTCAGGCTTTCTTTGTCATACATCTTGAAAAAAGTTTTACACGGCGGCATGCGTTCGAATATGTGTTTGTAACCTTTGTGACGTTCGGGTGAAAACCCTTCTAATTGAATAAATTCATCTATCCAAACAGATGATGGCTCTTGTTCCCACTTGTATGTAAATCCGCTGTTGTCATTTGTTCGGCTCATAATTGACCGGCACAACGCTGTCATCTGGAAGCACTCGTCTACCTTTTCATAACGGCTATCTGCCAATGCGTCATCAAGCCCTTTCGGTGATGCGTTGCTAATATGAAAACAAACAGGTAAGCCTAAACTTTGATAAAAAAGTTCGGCCTCTAGCTGAAAATCCCCTTCAGGCATATCCGCAGACGTCCATACGCTATTTGCCCTTTTGGTTACGCCAAAATTCGCTCTGAGAAGCCATTTCCCTATGCTTTTTTGAAAATAAGCCGGCCATGAAGCTGCCGCTAATCGTTCAATCTTGTGAATGTCATCCATTGCATAATGCCTCTCCCCTATGTATACTCCCTTGATATTATACAATATTCAGAAATATAAGACATCCATTTATTTGTTTACATAATATTTTTATTGTTTATTAATAATCCTGACAAAAATGTCCGAATTGAAAATGACAGGCTTTCTAAAATGTCCTCCTCACGTTCAAATGCTTCTTTTGCGATTAAAACAGCAAAGCCATGCAGCAGGCTTCTGAGCCCCCTTGTCGCATGAATGGCAGTCTTTTCACTTGCATAGCCGTTTTCAATGAGCAGCTTCGTCACAAGACAGACAATTTGGTCAGAGACGATTTCCGTCCGTTTGTCCTGAACCTTAAGAAGAGCCGCTTCATAATATCCGGGATTTTCAATTGCAAAATCAACATATGCATGAGCTAAAGAAAGCATCGCGGAATCTCCCTTTCGTTCGGTTACGGAGTCCGCCATTTGATCAAAAAGCTTTGTCAGTCCTCTGACAGCAAGTTCTGCTCTGATCGCTTGCAGCCCGTTGATATGGTTATACAATGACGGGGGGCGCACATTCATTTTTTTAGAAAGTGCCGCAAGTGAGACACCATTTACCCCTTCCTGATCGGCAATCTCCGCTGCAGCGTCTACAATCATTTTTTGGGTCAAACCTATTCTCGGTGACATGCTCATCATCCTTTCTTTGCTTTTTGGATCGCCTGTCTCATCCGCTCTGAAGGTGATCGCAGGAATTTTCCATGTCCGACAGCGAGACAGGAAGGCGCCTTATCGGCGAGCAATTGTGCACTTTTGATGGCCTCCTCCTTATTCCATGTGGCGAAAGCGGGAAAAGGAAACGTCCATTTTATCTGACCTGATACAGCGATTCCTCCGCGCAACTGAAACGCATCTCCTGCTATTAAAGTGCCGTTTCTTGTATCAAGAAATGACATGCTGCCCGGTGTATGGCCCGGTGTTGGAATGGCAAGCAGAGAACCAATTGTTTCACCGCCCGTCAGCAGTTGGTGAGGCTTTGTTTGTATGTGTTTCGGAATACCTCCTTTTATAGGCGTCTGCGGCTCATCTTGCCACAAGGATGTGTCACCTTGGAGCAAGAATGAATCCCGTTCCGAGATCATGACCTTTGCATGCGGAAATGTTTGTGCCAATGTATCCAGTGATCCGACATGGTCCCCATGTGCATGAGTCAGTAAAATATGCTGAAGCGGTTTTCCAAGTTGATTCACAGCTTGAATAATCCCTTTATAGCTGCCTGGCAGTGCAGCATCAATAAGGGTGACTTCGTTTTCTTCCTCTACTAAATAGCAATTAACCGGAAACAATGCTGGAAAAAAAGTCAGCTGCCAAACCGTTTGGTACTGAGTAATTCTCATCTTTTTATTCCTCCTAACAAAAACTAATGTCGTTAGTTTTATTATTAACTAACACCATTAGTTTTTCAAGAGTTTATTATTTTTTTATCGCTACATAAATGTTAACTTGTGCTCGCTGTGGCACTGCGGCACTTTGATCATACATCTCAAAATCACCTGTAAACGTGCGCAGATGCCGCTTATCCCAAGTCCAAATTTCCTTCCACGTTTCAAGCACAATCTCTTCAATAGGACCGATTCTGGAAGTGAAAACGGCGTAAGCGGAAGCCGGCAAATCAATGTTTTCATATGGTCCCGGAAGAATGTCGTCGTATTCCTGAAACGTTCCGACTGAAAACGTATAAAACCCATTCGTCTCTTGTTCATAATTCGAATATAAGGCAATAATGCTTTTGTCTTTTTCAGCCTGTGATAAAAGAGCGCTCATATCCTGCTTCCAGAATTGGTCCCACAGTGCCGGAATCCTCCTTTCTTCCGTCATTTCCAGTGCGTTGCTTGTCCGTTGTGACAGTCCGGCAAATCGTTTCCGGTCTAAGTGTGTTATATGTGAAAAGCCCATACGATCTCCTCCTTTTGTTAAGATTATAGACAAAGAAACCTGACAGCAGTGTGTCAGGTTTCATATATTTTTTGCATGTGATGAATGGTTTCTTTTACTTTATCCCGTATATGAAGAGGCTGCAGAACCTCAATATCCTTTCCGAACTGGAGCAAAAAACCGATCAGCCATTGATCTTCTGGAAGTGAAATCACTGCCCGGCAGATTTCATCTTCCTCACAGTGAAGGACATCATATCCGAACCATTCACCTATACGCTGACGTGCTGCCGGCTGAACAAGAATAACCAGTTCAGTTAAACGGCCCTTCTGGTACCAATTCTTATCCCATGGCAAAGTATCCAGCTGAATGTCTTTTCTGATAAAGGTTTGATGTAAGATGGCCAGATCTTTCATCCGGTTCAGTTTAAAAAAACGAAAATCATTTCTTACCAGGCAGTAGGCATATAAATACCAGTGCCCCGCCTTGCAAACCAATGTATAAGGTTCAGTTTCCCGAAGTAGTGTTTCCCCGCTTGCGCTTGTATATGTAAAAGATATCGTTGACAATCGATCGATGGCGGCGCTGATTTTCTCACGAAACGCCTTTTCATCCTCGGTATGGCCCCATGCCGTCATGTCAATAAACCATTTTTCTGTTTGGTGCTTAAATGCTTGAGCAGAGTGCTCCGGTATAAGGTGTTTGATTTTTTGATAGGCTGTGCTGTGAGAAACGGGTTCATACATAGATGAAACGCTCTGCAAAGCGGAAGCAATTGCAAACAATTCCTCCTCCTTCAGCCACTCTCTTTCAAGCCGATACGTTTCCATGATGCCAATTCCGCCCCCGGAACCCTGTGAGGTCACAATCGGAATACCAGCCCTATTGATCGTCTCAATATCACGGTAAATTGTTCTGACAGATACTTCAAACAGCTCAGCAAGCTCTGCAGCCTGCACTTGTTTTTTGCTGATCAATAACACAACCATCGCTAACAAACGTTCCAGTTTCATTCTGCGCACCTTTTCTTCTTGTATTTTCCAACAAAACAATCATAACATTTTGATAAAGCTTGGGCATATCTATTATGCGGCGGAATACACCTCGCATATGCTATGAAAACAGGGGGTTCCCCTTCTTTTTTGTGTTCAGTATTTATTTCAGCTACTATTTCCAACCGGATAAGCATACACTTCTCAACGGAGGGGATTTCACATCATGCATCTTACACTTCAGAGCGTTTATCCTGCCATGATCATTATCTTTTTTCTGTATAAAAAAATTAAAAGGTCCATCGGATACCAGCCGCTGAAGCCCCGCTGGCTGTTCACCCGTATCATTCTTTTCTCGCTGTTTGCTTTTGGCCTTTCAATCTTCAGCGCCATTCACCCTTTTTTATATGGATATCTCATTTTGGGCATTCTTGGCGGATGGCTCCTTGTCTTTTTCGCTAAGAAAAACATCTCCTTTGAAAAACGCAGAGGAAAGATCTATTTTCGGACTCATATTTGGGTAGAAATGATTCTCTTAACCTTATTCCTGTCAAGATTTCTATATCGAGTGACAGAGCTTTATCTTACCTCGCCTGATCTAAACAGCCTTGGATCTTACAGTCAGTCAATCGGAACGGACCCTCTGACAATAGGCGTCTTTTTTCTGATAGCCGTTTATTATATCGGTTTTTCTTCTTTTGTCATCAAGCTCAGCAGAAACGAACTCGAACAGCACGGACACAATAAAGAAAAAGACATCCTTGCCCGCTAGCAGCGAGTTAAGCAAGGATGTCTTTTTCAATCATGCTGTGTATGATGGATCATTTGCTGAAGAACATCTAAAACATGTTCATCCTCCGGAGAGTAATAAATCGATGTTCCTTCTCTGCGCGATTTGACAAGTCGAAGATTTTTTAAAAATCTAAGTTGGTGGGACACGGTGGATTGCAGTAAATTCAGCTTTTCTGCAATTCCGTTTACTGCATGCTCACCCTGGGACAATAAATGGAGAATCCTGATTCGGGTAGGATCAGAAAGCGCTTTGAATGTTTGCGCGACTAGAAACAGCGTCTCCTCGTCCAGATCAGCAGCCGATTGTTCCGTTTCTCTAAATTCAGTCATATGTATCACCTTTCTTTATTCATAGTTTTATCTTATAACAAATGCGCTTGAGTGCAAACCAGCCTGCTTGTATTCCATTTCAATCTCATAGTTTAAATTTATGTTTCAAATCAGGTTTTTACTTGGTCTGATATACCGTCTTATGTCATAATAAAAAAGGTCATACTGCTCCAAACATTGAGGGTGAAACACAGTGAAGAAAAAGAGAAAAGGCTGTTTCGCTGCTGCGGGTTTTATGATGATTTTTGTCTTTGTCATCGCCTCTTTTTTATTGGTCCTGCTTTTTTTCAACCGGGATTTAATCAAAAAACTTCCGATCGATACGAAAACGATTGTTTTAGAACGTTTAACCGATTACAAACCCTTGGTGGAAGAAGAGCTTGAAAGCCAAGGACTCTCTAATTATACATCACTCATATTAGGCATGATGTATCAGGAGTCAAAAGGAAAAGGCAATGATCCCATGCAGTCCTCTGAATCTCTGGGGTTAAAACGCAATGAGATAACAGACCCTCAACTCAGTGTTAAACAAGGCATCAAGCAATTTACCCTCATGTACAAGACCGGTAAGGAAAAAGGCGTGGATTTGGATACCATTATTCAAAGCTACAACATGGGGGCAGGTTACATTGATTTTGTAGCTGAACATGGAGGAACGCATACTGAGGAATTGGCAAAACAATACTCCGAGCAGCAAGTCAAAAAAAATCCTGATCTGTATACTTGCGGGGGAAATGCGAAAAATTTCCGCTATCCGTATTGCTACGGTGATTATACGTATGCAGAAAAAGTAAAAGAAAAAACAAAAACTGTTGAAGAATCTTTGCAGGTTGCAACACTTGAAACCATGGAATCCAAGGCTCATGAATAAGAGTCTATCAATTTACTGGCAAAAGCCCAAAAATAGATTTGGGCTTTTGCCATGTTTACATGTAAAAAAAGCCATACTGAGTATGGCTTTTAATAATACGGTGAAATCATCAAATATACAATAACGCCTGTAAGGCTTACATACAGCCATAGAGGCATTGTCCATCTCGCAATTTTTTTGTGGCGCTCTACCTGCATGCTGAAGCCTCTGATCAGCGTAAACAGCGCAAGCGGCACAATGATTGCAGAAAGGCAGATATGTGTAATTAAAATAAAGAAATAAATCGGGCGCATAATACCTTCTCCGCCATAGAGCGTGTTTTCCGCAATCGAGTGGTACGTCACATAGCAAATCAAAAATAGTAAAGTTGTTGTGAATGCGGCCAAAATAAAGCGTTTGTGAGCTTTGATATTTTTCTGTTTAATCATAATCAGCGCGGCCAATAAGAAGATAAACGTAAAGCTGTTGAATATCGCATTCAGCATTGGCAAAATGTGAATATTCGCATGGCTGAACTGATCTAATTTAGGCATAAAAAACAGCACTGCGATTAAACCGTTAATCAGAACTGTCAGCGTAAGGACAATCCCCGTGTAATTTTTCGGTTTATTTTCTGTTTGGTTCATTTGGTGACCTCTCCTAATTTGTACTGGCTATCCAAATCGTATGCAAATTCAAAGAAGATGTCAACGGTTTCGATTGCTTCGTCAGAAATTAGACACACTTCAAAGGCCGGAGGCTATTAGCCCCGGCCTGTTAGGTTTACGCCTCTTTTATCAAATGTTCAATGACCTTATGTTCATTTTCATTCAGCAGGTTCTTTTGAATTTTCGAATGAATGGGTTTATTCATATGCTGATCCAAGATATCGGCCGTTTCTTTATCCCCGGCGATAACCATTCGTTCCCATCTTTTCGCGGCAGCTTTTTGATCAAGGCTGGCAGCCAGCCGCTTATACAGTCTCGATTGGTTCTCTGTTACATGTTCCCTCATCCGGTTCTCTTCAAATCGTGCCGCTTTGTCTACAGCTGAATGGCAATTCTTCCAAGATTCATTGATCATATCATACTCATAACGCTCCACCGCCTCAATTTTCCCTAAAACGGTTTCAATAATTTTCACTTCATGCTGCTGAGTTAAAATAAACGCCGTACTTGGGTATGTCTGGCGCAAACCCTTTAGCTGATCCAGGACAGCTGTTTCTTCCCAGTAAAATCTTGTATCTACAGGGACTTGAAGCTTAATAGGCTCCCATATGCCGCTGTCGGAAACAAAAAACACGAGACTGCGGGGCATGTCTTTTCCTATTGCATTCAAGTATTGATTCATTTTAGCCCTGATTCCATCCAGACACTTTTCCTCCTCTGGATCACTAACTGCCAAATACTCTTTTAATCGGCTGAATCCTGACTTTAGGGCAATCTTCCATTCTCCCCCCTGCTGCTCTGGATCTCTCATGTCTGTATTGAGATACAGGGAGAGAATTTTATCCGGCGGTTCCAATTGGACATACTGTAATTTGTTAATCAATGAATCAATCGCCATTCTGATTCCTCCTTTTTCACAGGTTAGTTTTCTTTTTCCTCTCTTAAAAACGATCAAACCTGACTTTCCGCTAATTTCTAGTAATAATGGAATTGTTGTTTACAATACGCCTCTCTTCTAATACAATTGGTAACTGTGTTTCTAAGCTGATTTTTGAAAGGAGTTTGATCTTGTTTACTATTAAAGAAAAAAATCGTCAAGAGCTTGAAGAAGAATTAAATGATTTAGAATTTCAAATTTATCGCATGCAGGAGAATATGAAGGATTTATCTAAAGATGCCAAAGTGCTTGGTATTGATCAATCGAACAATGAAGAATGGATGATTGTTTCCTCGATTGATGATGGCCAAACATGCAAAATTATGCTAACTGATTGTAAAACGGCTTACCGAGGAAAAGGCTGTTTTTCACTTGTAGCGTCTTACAAGGACGATGCCATTCATATAGGCGATATAAAAGGCCCTCCGAATCACGGGTTTGGTTCCATTTGCATGAAATATTTAAAAGATATAGCAAGAGACCACAATATACCGAAAGTCACCGGAGACATCGCCAAACGGGATTGGAATCATGTAGACCGGCTGATTCACTTTTATGAAAAACATCAATTCAAAGTATGTATCGATCATGATACCCAATCCGGCAGCATTAAGTGGGTTGATTTGTAAAAAAGTCTGGAAGAAAGAGCCAAGATATGCTGTAATGGTATAAAACCATTGATGGAGGGTTCTATGTACGCCTCAAAACTGAAAATGGGAGACGAAATCCGGATCGTGTCTCCCGCGACCAGCATGTCTATATTAACAAATGAAGCAAAAATCCAAGCAAAAACGGCGTTAGAACGCTTAGGTTATCGGGTAACCATCGCTGAACACGCAAATGAATGTAACGAATTTGATTCATCCTCTATCGAGTCAAGAGTCCAAGATCTGCACGCTGCCTTTTTTGATCCAGGCGTCAAAGCGATTTTAACGACACTCGGAGGGTTTAATTCAAATCAGCTGCTGCGTTATCTTGATTACGAGAAAATCAAACGACATCCAAAAATTCTGTGCGGCTATTCCGATATAACCGCTCTTTGCAACGCTATTTATCAAAAAACGGGTCTTGTTACGTATTCAGGTCCCCACTTCTCAACATTTGCAATGAAAAAAGGACTCGATTATACAGAGGAGTATTTTCTTTCTTGCTGCGCTTCAGACGACCCGTTTGAAATTCTTCCTTCAAGTGAGTGGAGCGATGACCGCTGGTTTTTGGATCAAGAAAACAGGCGTTTTTATCCTAATAACGGCCCTGTTGTAATCCAAGAAGGTTATGCGGAAGGCACTTTAATTGGCGGAAACTTATGCACGCTTAATTTGCTGCAGGGAACGGAGTATTTTCCTGAAACAGAACATACTATTTTATTGATTGAAGATGATTATATGTCAGACATCCACATGTTTGACCGCGATCTGCAATCACTCATCCACCTCCCCGCTTTTTCACATGTAAAGGCGATTTTGATCGGCAGATTTCAGAAAGCATCAAACGTATCAATGGATCTTGTAAAAGCCATGATCGAAACAAAAAAAGAATTATCCGGCATCCCGATCATCGCAAATATAAATGCCGGACATACCTCGCCAATTGCCACGTTCCCTATAGGAGGAACATGCAGGATTGAAGCTATTTCGGGCACATCACGAATATGGATTGATAAGCATTAATCAGCTTGTAAATTTTTTTACAAGCTTTTTTAGCGCAATCGGTTATGCATGCCGCACGAGACATGACAAATGTCATATAGGAGGCATGATGTGTGCTACTACAAAAGACTTCTCTCATTAGCGTATACTGAACCGAGACACACAATGAGAGGATACTTACTATGACTGAACAAACCATTGCACATAAACAAAAACAGCTGACAAAGCAAGTCGCTGCATTTGCTCAGCCTGAAACAAAAAACAGCCTGATTCAGCTTTTGAACACGTTTATCCCATTCTTCGGCCTGTGGTTTCTTGCTTATCTCAGCCTCGATGTCTCCTATCTTCTTACGTTAGCATTAACGGTGATTGCCGCAGGTTTTCTAACAAGAATTTTTATCATCTTCCATGACTGCTGCCATCAATCTTTTTTCAAACAAAAACGCTATAACCACATTCTCGGTTTTCTGACAGGTGTCCTGACTTTATTCCCGTATCTTCAATGGCAGCACAGCCATTCGATTCATCATGCAACTAGCAGCAATCTGGATAAACGCGGAACAGGAGACATCTGGATGTTAACAGTAAACGAATATAAAGCTGCATCCAGACGAACAAAGCTTGCATACAGACTTTATAGAAACCCGTTTATCATGTTTATTCTCGGACCGATTTATGTTTTTCTGATCACGAACCGTTTTAACAAAAAAGGCGCAAGACGCAAGGAACGTGTAAACACATACCTTACGAATCTGGCAATTGTCGCGTTGGCTGCCGCTTGCTGTCTGATCTTTGGCTGGCAATCGTTTTTACTGGTGCAAGGCCCGATATTTCTGATTTCAGGTTCAATCGGTGTTTGGCTGTTTTATGTGCAGCATACCTTTGAAGATTCTTATTTTGAAGCGGATGAAAACTGGAGCTACGTTCAGGCTGCTGTTGAAGGCAGTTCATTTTATAAACTCCCGAAACTGCTTCAATGGCTAACAGGCAATATCGGTTACCACCACGTTCATCATTTGAGTCCAAAGGTGCCTAACTATAAGCTTGAAGTTGCTCATGAACATCACGAACCATTAAAAAACGTACCGACAATCACCTTAAAAACAAGCCTGCAATCACTCGCGTTCCGTCTATGGGATGAAGATAACAAACAGTTTGTGTCATTTCGGGCTATAAAACATATACCTGTAAGCCTTCCGCCTGATTCACCAGAAAAACAGAAGCTGCGGAAGAATGCCTGATGATAAAGGAGGTCTTCTAATATACTAGAAGGCTTCCTTTTTATTGTTGGAGGGTGCATTCTGGCTTTCACAATGATAAAGTTACAAGTAAGATGAAAAGCTGAAAATGAGGTAAGATCATGATTAAAAATCATTTTACATTTCAAAAACTAAACGGGATTACGCCCTATATATGGACGATATTTTTCATCCTCCCCTTCTACTTTATATGGAAATCATCATCTACATTTGTTATTATTGTCGGCATCATTTTGACGCTTTTATTTTTTTCGGTATATCGATTTGCTTTTGTCTCAAAAGGCTGGACCATTTATTTGTGGGGATTTTTATTAATTGGCATTTCAACCGCCTCCATTACCCTGTTCAGTTATATTTATTTTGCTTTTTTTATCGCGTATTTTATTGGAAACATTAAGGAACGCGTCCCTTTTCATATTTTATATTATGTCCATTTAATAAGCGCAGCCGTCGCAGCCAATTTCAGTCTCGTATTAAAGAAGGAATTCTTTCTGACACAAATTCCTTTTGTCGTCATTACCCTCATCAGCGCAATTTTATTGCCCTTTAGTATAAGAAGCCGCAAGGAGCGCGAACGGCTTGAAGAAAAGCTCGAGGATGCAAATGAACGGATTGCAGAACTGGTAAAATTAGAAGAACGTCAGCGAATTGCCCGCGATCTCCATGATACGCTTGGACAAAAGCTTTCTCTTATTGGTTTAAAAAGCGACTTAGCAAGAAAATTGATATACAAAGATCCCGAACAAGCAGCTCGTGAACTGAAAAGTGTTCAGCAAACTGCACGAACTTCTTTAAATGAAGTAAGAAAAATCGTTTCCTCTATGAAGGGCATCCGGCTCAAGGATGAATTGATCAACATCAAACAAATTCTCGAAGCAGCTGACATTATGTTTATCTATGAAGAAGAGAAATGGCCCGAAAATATCTCATTGCTGAATGAAAACATTTTGAGCATGTGCTTAAAGGAAGCTGTCACAAATGTCGTCAAACACAGCCAGGCTAAAACTTGCCGAGTAGACATTCAGCAGCTCTGGAAGGAAGTTGTGATTACAGTGTCTGACGATGGAACATTCAAAGGAGAAGAAAATTCCTTTTCAAAAGGACATGGCTTACTCGGGATGAGAGAACGGCTTGAGTTTGCAAACGGAAGCCTTCACATCGATACCGAAAACGGAACCAAGCTTACCATGGCAATTCCTAATAATTCAAAATAAACATAAAGGATGGCTTATATGATTAGTATATTTATTGCAGAAGATCAGCAAATGCTGCTGGGCGCTTTAGGATCACTTTTAAACCTAGAAGACGATATGGAAGTCGTAGGCAAAGGTACAACCGGCCAAGATGCTGTTGATTTTGTCAAAAAACGCCAGCCTGATGTATGTATTATGGACATTGAAATGCCCGGAAAAACAGGGCTTGAAGCTGCTGAGGAGCTAAAAGATACAGGCTGCAAAATTATCATCTTAACCACCTTCGCCAGACCCGGTTACTTTCAGAGAGCTATTAAAGCTGGCGTTAAAGGCTATTTGTTAAAAGACAGTCCTAGTGAAGAGCTGGCCAACGCCATCCGTAGCGTCATGAATGGAAAACGCATCTATGCACCTGAGCTGATGGAGGACTTATACAGCGAAGCTAACCCTCTTACAGATAGAGAAAAAGAAGTGCTTGAACTTGTGGCTGACGGTAAAAACACAAAAGAAATCGCTCAGGAACTCAGCATCAAAAGCGGGACGGTGCGGAATTATATCTCAATGATTCTAGAAAAGCTTGAAGTGAAAAATCGAATTGAAGCCATTACCCGGTCAAAGGAAAAAGGCTGGTTTAAATAAAAAAGGATCTTGGCATCTGCCAGGATCCTTTTTGTTAACCTGAAATTCCCGTTTGAGAACCTCGCCGCAACCAGAATTAAATTGATCCATATCCTCGCTCCTATACCCGCTGAACATTGCTTGGTTAACAGCCCAATAAAAGACTGGATTGAATGATATCCCTGTTAAAATGGTCGGCCATTGCACATCAGCAGAATTTCTGATATTGATTATTTTGTATTTTCAGTATGACAAAGTTGTGCCACTTCGCTCCCGAAGCTGCCATGCCCAACTGCAAGAGCCTAATATCACAATAAAAAACCGTCTGAAATCAATCCGATTCCGTTCCGTAAATGGCATCTGCTACATCCAACTGCTTATTATCTGCCAAAAACACCAGCTCGTTTCGCTGATCAAAGATATTAACAACCAGCTATAAATGTCATGATGCCGAATGTCTCTGTAATGTGGAATCAATCATTTAACCCGAGAGCCCCTGAATCGCACATAAAGAGAAAAACGGGACCACTTTCTTTTATCAGCATATGATATAAACAGCTCTAAGCAGAACAAAAAAAGACACAAGCCAAAAGCTCATGTCTTTTATCACAATCTATATTATTAGTTTAAGACTTTAACACTTACAGTTTTGACGCCCCAATTAGAAGCATCACTTTTACTTGGTACAAATACGTCGATTTTATTTCCTTTAATAGCGCCGCCAGTGTCTGCTGCTGTTGCTTCCCCGTAGCCTTCAACATAGACTTTAGAACCTAGCGGAATTACATTAGGATCAACCGCAATAACTTTCGCGTTCGGGTTCTTATTTAAGTCAATGCCTGTAGCTGTAACGCCGGAAATGCCGCCGTCGTTAGCAGTGTAAGCAGTAGCAGTAACTGTTAGTTCTTTTGAAGCTTCTTGATTATTTGTATTTGATTGAACAGCCTTCTCCTCTGTGTTAACAGAAGTTTCTGCCTCAGCCTTTGTTTCTTGTTTAGGTTGCTGTTGTACAGCTTCTTGTTTAGGTTGCTCTTTTTGCACAGCCTCTTGTTTTGGCGCAGCTTGAGGTGCGTTTGTTTGCGCATTCTCAGTAGCTGTGTTTGCTGCTGTTGCCTGACCTTTTACTGAAAGAGTTGATCCAGCATAGATCATGTCAGAGCTTAAGTTATTCCAAACTTTCAGGTTGTTGACTGTCGTGCCGAATTTTTGAGCAATCTTAGAAAGCGTATCTCCCGCTTTAATTGTATATTGCCCAGTCGTGGTTGTTTCTTCTGAAGAAATGGTCAGTTTTTCTCCTGCAATGATTTTATCAGAAGTTAACTTGTTCCATTCTTTTAAGTCCTTTAGGTTCACTCCATTTTTCTGAGAGATTCCCCAGAGCGTATCACCCTTTTGCACCGTAATTTCTTTTGCAGAAGCGTGAGCTCCGAATGCAGTTGTTGAAAGTGCAGCAACTGCCACAAAGGACATAATCGTCTTCTTCATAAGTAAATCCTCCCTTGTTAGCTTTTTATTGGCGGCTAACAGGTGATATCGTAACACACGTAAATGTCAAATCAATAACAAAAAGATATGATTTAGATTACAGTTCCTTTACATGAAGGATTTCTCTCTGATGGAAAGACTTGCTGAACCCTTGATATAATAGGCTTCGCAGGTCTTTTTATTTTGAGGCAAAACAGAGAAAATAAAATGTGTTTTTTATAGAAAAAAAGATTGTTTTTCTGTTTTTTAGTCTGTCATCCTTGCATAAGCTTGTATTTCTTGTAAAAAAAGCCGGCCGTATTTTGCTCTTTTTTGTTCTCCGACTCCTTTTATAGACAAAAGTTCATCATCATTTACGGGCTGTTTTCCTGACATTTCTTTTAACGTTTGGTCAGAGAAAACAACAAATGGCGGAACACCCTGCTCAGCCGCAATTTCTTTCCGAACCATGCGCAATCGTTCAAATAGCTCGTCATTTTCAGTAATCGCTGCCGCTTTTAACGCTTCTTTTCTCGCTACTGATAATTCTCCTTTCAGCACATTCCTTCCTTTACTGCTGACAAAAAGAGTCGGAAACGTTCCGTCTGACATCCTGATGAAGTCGTCAGAAATAAGAAATTCGATAAAATCACTGATTTCGCCAACGGATTGGTGTTTTAATATCCCGTATGTTGAAAGGTCTGAAAAGCCATTTTCAAGAACTTTTTTATTTTTGGAGCCGGCAAGCACCTGGGCAACCATCGTCTTGCCAAACCGTTCTTTCATGCGAATGATACAGGATAAGACCATTTGCGCCTCCCGCGTCACGTCATGGGCCGCTCTTGTATCGGTACAGTTTCCGCACTGTCCGCACGCATCAGGCTCCTTTTCTCCGAAATACATAAGGATAAAACGCTGCAGACAATCTTCCGTATGACAGTAGTCGACCATTTGTCTCAGTTTTTTTAAATCCTGCTTTTGTTTCTCTTCATGTTCTGATTGCTCAATTAAGAAGCGCTGCACCATAATATCCTGCGGTGAAAACAGGAGAACACATTCACTGGCAAGACCGTCCCGTCCAGCTCGTCCTGCCTCTTGATAATAGCTTTCCATATCTTTCGGAATTTGTGCATGCAGAACAAATCTGATATTTGATTTATCAATACCCATTCCAAAAGCAGAGGTTGCCACCATCACTTGAAGCTCATCATTAAGAAACCTTTCCTGCTGCTCTTTTCTCTCATCATCAGCCATACCTCCATGATACCGGCCTGCCCTGACATGGTTTCGTTTCAATCTCTCATATATCCGATCAGCTTCTTTTCTGGTCGCTGTATAGACAATTCCTGCTTCATGCCTGTTGTTTTGCACATATTCGTCTATAAACCGATCTTTATTTTCTCCTTTTACTACTTTAAAGGTTAAATTCTCTCGGGAAAATCCGGTATATACCGTGTTTTCTTTTTGAATATGCAGCTGTTTGCAAATATCATCATGAACCTCGGGTGTGGCTGTTGCTGTTAACGCCATGATGACAGGCTTGTCGTGTAATTCACGGAACAAGATTTCAATATTCCTGTAGCTTGGCCTGAAATCATGGCCCCATTGAGAAATACAGTGCGCCTCGTCTATTGCGACCAAAGGAACATCTATGCCCTGCAAAATCCGGATAAATTCTGTGGACGTTAGTCGCTCTGGTGTAATGTAAAAAAGCTTATAAGCCCCTTCTTTGAGTCCGTTCAGCCTCTCATATATTTCCTGAATGGATTGTGTGCTGTTAATGTAGGCGGCGTTAATCCCCGCTTCTTCTAACGCATCAACTTGATCCTTCATCAAGGAAATCAACGGTGATATGACGATCGTCGTCCCTTCAAACATTAATGCCGGAATTTGATAGCAAATCGATTTGCCGCCTCCCGTCGGCATAATGCAGGCCGTATTTTGCCTCGCTTCCATCACCAAGCGGATCGCTTCATCTTGGCCGCTCCGAAACTTCTCATAACCAAAATAATGAGCCAGAAGGGATTGGGCTCTATGTAACATAACGTGTAAACCTCGCTTTTCCTTGAATTTCTCCCATCATATCATAAAAAAGCGGCCTTCATTTCTTTCACACAAAAATGGAATATTCACTATACCAAACCTTTTTAGATAAAATAAAAAGCCATTTCCGAAAAGGAAATGGCTTTCGCTACGTCTTGCCGTATGCAAGTAAGAAAGTTTTAAACCACCACTCCTCAAAGTGGGTGTTTGCAGAAACGTTCCTGTCGTCCTCTGCAATGGAGGCATGACATTCCGGCTTCGATATAAAACTCCCTATTACAGCTTAAAGGTTAAAACTTAATTAACAATACGCACAAAGTAGCTTCTTTAATATAGTACACCATCAGGCGGTTTTAATCAAGAGGTCAGAACAATTGTTTAGAAAAACTTTTTCCAGTGAATAAAACTGCTTTTTCTCCAAAATACCTGACAATTCGACAAACAAAAAATATATTACAATAAAAAAAACAGCCTTTTTCGCTAAAAGCGAATGATTATTTTCTTCTATATTAATGTGTATATACAAAAAGACTCCTATTTGTAACGATAGGAGTCTTGGCTTTATTAGAATTTTGCAGCAAGATCTTTTGCTTCTTGTAAACCTTTTTCAACGATTTCTTGCGCTTGATCAGGTGCTGCGTTATGTCCTTCGATGACAACTGTGTGCAAGTCTTGAACACCCCAGAAACCAAGAACTGTTTTCATGAAGTTTAATGACATTTCAAGTGCAGCCATTGGTCCTTCTGAGTAGACACCGCCGCGAGCGTTAAGAAGCGCAACTTTTTTGCCGCCCATTAAACCGACTGGTCCTTCTTGTGTGTATTTGAATGTAACGCCTGCGCGAGACAGATAATCAACATAAGTATGAAGCACTGCTGGCACTGTGAAGTTCCAAAGCGGGAATGCGAAAACAACTTTGTCAGCTTTTACAAACTGGTTCAGATATTTGTCAGCAATTGCTGCTTGTTTTTTCTCATCTTCTGTCATTTCCATTCCTTGACCTGCTTTAAATGTTCCGTTAATCATATCTCTGCCAAGGTAAGGAAGGTTTTCCTTATGAAGATCTAATTCAACCACTTCATCATTAGGGTTGTTTTCTTTATAAGCAGCTAAGAAAGCTTCGTAAAGTTTAGTTGAAACGCCTTCTTCAGCTGTACGGTCGCTTGATTTTACAAATAAAACTGTAGACATTTGTATTCCTCCCGGTAAACTTTTTATATTTACTTACAAATAGTATGTTACTTTCTTTTTTACGCAAAGTCAATCACTTTATTTTGAATATGAGATTTTTTTTCAAAAAAAAGCAAGTACATCTAATATCGGTGTACTTGCTTGCCATTTTTACTTCGAATCTTGTTCACGATCTAAGATTTCATACGTCTGCGAGCTTTTTTGATCAATTGTTTCTTTGTTGGATAAGTCTTTTACCTGTTCATGAAACTCTCTTTCATAAGAAGGAGCATCTGTCTCCAGATCATCCTCCACATCAGCTTGGGCCTCAACTGTCATTCTTGCATAAGGAACAGCTTCAAGTCTTTCGTAAGGAATCTCTTGACCGGTTTTTTCACACACGCCATAAGTTCCATCTTTCATCTTTTGTAATGCACGGTTGACCTCCTCTAACAGCTCCCGGTCAATCTCTTTCACTGTTTGGTCTGTCATCCGGTCTGTGACGAGCGTCCCGTGATCTGCCATATGGTTGTCAACCCCATTGGAAAGCTCCCCCACTTCTTCCGTCATTGATTCTGTTTCCTTTTTCTCGCCAGACAATTCTTTTTGCATATCGAGCAATTTATGATAGAGATGCTGTGTTTGTTCTTTTGTCAGTGCCATGTATATCCTCTCCTTTCTATCCTGTTTCCCGTTTTGCCTTCTGTCAAACATGGGAACATCGATGGAAAGATGAGCTACTGCCTTTTTGAACGGATCGTGACCGCTGGCGTCGATGGTGCTTCGGGTTTTCGTTGGCACTTTTTGTTCTTCTCTTCTGGCGGTATATAATAGGTTGCGCCTATATTTAATCTGCCGCTCAGTTCATCAATGGTCAGCTCGCCGAATTCAAGATGATAGTCAATTTTTTCGACATTCAGCGTTTCAATATGTATATAGGTTTCTTCAGATTCCTGTTTGCTGCTTTGTTTCTGTTTCTCAAGCACTGAAAGTCTTTCTTCACATTCACGCAGTTTGTCAAGTTCTGGTTTCAAGCAATGCCTGATCAGCGACCGGAACATTTTTTTCATGACATCACGACCCTTTGCATACTCCTCTTTCGTCTACATATATAATGAGGTATATCCCATAGAAAGGAGAGGTTTTCATGCTTCCGACTAACATCAATATTTCTCATCTCAAGACTAACTCGATAGGCACCGGCTCATCCCTTACCTTTGGTTCTGCGGAGTTAAGGAACAGGTGCTCTGCTATCAAAAGAAATAACGGTTTTGGGGAACAAAATGCAGATGTTATTGTTATGGTCATTCCGATTGAATCAATTGATGACCGTGATGGGGCAGATGCACTCAGTATGAAAATCAATCATCAATAACAATGGTTTTCGCTTGACCTTCGTCTTTTTGAATGGTGATGTATAGGATTCCGTCTTTAAAAATGGCATTCATCTTTCCATGAAGATGGTCGGAAAGCGGAATTTTCTTTTCAAAACTTCCGTATTTCCCTTCTTTTTGGCGAAAGTCCTGTTCATTAAAATAGGAAAAGCGCTGCCCCTTCACCACTAAATAATCTCCGTACGATAATATGTGAACGTCTTGTTTACGATAGCCTGGAAGATAAATTAAAAACTGCACTTCCGCAACGGTATCTACAATATCCATGCTCGGAAATGAAGCATCTCCTCTCCCTCGCTGATCTTGCTGCGCAAACGGAAACGGAGATTGGCCATTTGTCATAAAAGGGGTTTTTTGGTCTTCATCAAATACCTGTTTCCAAAAGTCACCGCCGTACATCTGCTGTGCGAATTCCATCCACTGCTTCATCTTTTCGAAATCCATTTGAAGCCCCCTGTCTTAACATACTTTATAACCGCCAGCATACAACTATAGAAAGGAGGTTTGCCTGTGGTTCAACCAACTCCGTATATCAATATTAATATTTTCATGCTGAAAATTAATTCCTTTGAAAATGCTTCAGCGGTTAACGTAGGACAAAATTTATTGGCAGAATGGCAAAATTCAGATAAAAAAAATCAAGGCTACGGACAGAATTTTGGAGATGCGAGCGGATTTATGGGCACGAGAAGCCATGTGGATGACAGAGACCAAATTGATTCTCCGGCCTCTTTTGAAAGTGAAGCGGTTAACTCCTCAATCAAAAGGAAGTGATGAGATGTTCTTTTCTCCCTCCGTCGTGAATGTCGGCGGATTTAAAATCAATACGATGGACCGTGGTTCCTCTTTAACACTCGGTCCGTATCAGCAGGTCGATTACTTTTTATCAGCTAAAATAAATCAAGGGTTTGGAGAAGAAAATGGCGACTTTACTCCTCTTGTCGTACCGATTTCAAATGTATTAGATGCAGATCTTGTTGATTCGAACTCAGCGAAAAACAGTGTGGTGTAATAAGAACAGGGCGCACATGCCCTGTTCTTTTTTTATATATAAAAAAAAGCCTAACCATTTTTTGAACGGCTGGCTCATCAAATATTCAGCTGCACAAATGCTTTGTCAGCACCGCCTGAACCTCGCTTAAATCGGTGTCTTTCGCAAATTCTAATTCGAACGTTTTGCTTCTTGTCATCAATAAAAGCCCAGTGTCCGGATCAAACATTCCCGCTTCTTGGATGGCAAAGCTTTCAATTGTTTTATATGGAAGAAATACACGAACCTTCTTTTTGGAAAACATTTTATTGTCAAAGAAAATGATCCGCTTATTTGTAAAGCAAATTTGGTCCACTCGGAGCTTATAAATCGATTCTATTCTTTCCCCTTCAACGAGCAAAGCCTCAAGCTTCTTTGCGTCCGTTGATCTGCTAACAGAAAAAATACCCAATGAAGAACCCCTCTTTCTGCATTTATCTATTTGTTTTATCATTCACTACATAAAAATAAGTCCTTTATCCCTATATAAGAATACGACATAGAAGACATTTAAACCATTACGAACAGATTACATTTTTCAAATTTTTGATTTGTTTTTTGGCTTTTAAGCTGTTGTCATCAAGTAATACGCACAGATAGAGAAAAAAGTTTCAATATTCAGCAATGTTTTTATAAAAAAGTGGTTTTTAATGATTTTTTTAATTTTGTTTTATATTTCCTGTTTTAACCACAAAAAAACCGCAGCTGGGCTGCGGTTTTATGTATCGACTGCTTTTAACAAAATCTGTTTGATGCTTCAAGGAAGCATTACATCTCTTCGAAGTATTCTTTATAATAGCCGCCGACTTTATTCGTATTGTCGACCACAAAGAGAAACTCCTCTGTTTCATTTTTTACTTCATATTCTTTTCCCGGCGTTAAAACGCGGTTTACGATATATTTTTTTGCGTTTGTCTGCACACACTTTACTTTTTTAATTGTTTCTTTTTCAAGCCAATTTTTATGAATCATGATGAAATCTCCTTTTCTTATCTATAAGCTTATTGTAGCTTTTTTCTTTTGTAAATTGCAATATCGGTTATTCATTGATTTTGCCTTGATTTCTATTATAGAATGTTTGTATACGCTTACGTTTGAAGCAACTATCACAGCATATTTCTGCTATTCAATCCAGGAATCAATGTGCTATCACCAAGAATCTCAGAACAGACCATAAAAAATGACTGGAGGTTTGTTACGGATGAGTTCTTTAACGATGCAAGTGACGAAAAGGCTGGAGACATTTTTACAGGGAACAAAGAAGCTTTATATTGACGGAAAGTTTGTTCCGAGTGCCTCAGGGGCAACCTTTGACACTCCAAACCCGGCGACCGGCGAAACCTTGATGACGCTGTATGAAGCCCAGGCTGCGGATGTGGACAAAGCTGTTAAAGCTGCCCGGAAAGCCTTTGACCAAGGTGAATGGAGAACAATGTCTCCAGCTTCGAGAAGCAGACTGATGTATAAGCTGGCAGACTTAATGGAAGAGCATAAAACTGAGCTTGCTCAGCTTGAAACACTTGATAATGGGAAACCGATCAATGAAACGACTAATGGAGATATTCCGCTGGCTATTGAGCATATGCGCTATTACGCCGGCTGGTGTACAAAAATAACAGGACAGACGATTCCGGTTTCCGGCGCTTATTTTAATTATACGCGTCATGAGCCTGTCGGTGTCGTCGGCCAGATCATTCCATGGAATTTCCCGCTCCTGATGGCGATGTGGAAAATGGGCGCGGCACTTGCAACAGGCTGTACAATCGTCCTCAAACCGGCTGAACAAACACCGCTTTCAGCTCTTTATTTGGCAGAATTAATTGACCAAGCCGGTTTCCCTGCCGGTGTAATCAACATCATCCCAGGATTCGGTGAAGATGCGGGAGAAGCGCTGACGAACCACGAAGCGGTTGATAAAATTGCCTTTACCGGTTCCACTGAAATCGGAAAGAAAATCATGTCCACCGCAGCGAAAAGCATTAAGCGTGTGACATTGGAGCTGGGCGGAAAATCGCCTAATATTCTTCTGCCGGATGCGAATTTGAAAAAAGCCATCCCGGGCGCTTTAAACGGTGTGATGTTTAACCAGGGTCAAGTCTGCTGTGCGGGCTCACGTGTCTTCATTCATAAAGACCAATATGATGAAGTTGTTGATGAAATGGCATCCTATGCTGAGTCACTCCGCCAAGGAGCGGGACTTCATAAAGATACTCAAATCGGGCCTCTCGTAAGCAAGGAACAGCATGAACGCGTTCTTTCCTATATTCAAAAAGGAAAAGATGAAGGAGCAAAAGCAGTGACCGGCGGAAGCTGTCCTTTTGAAGCAGGATATTTTGTCGCACCGACTGTGTTTGCGAATGTTGAAGACGAAATGACCATCGCAAAAGAAGAAATTTTCGGACCCGTGCTGACTGCAATTCCGTACGAAACAGTCGATGAAGTTATTGAACGGGCAAACCATTCAGAATATGGGCTTGCAGCCGGACTATGGACAGAGAACGTCAAGCAGGCTCACTATATCGCGGACCGACTTCAAGCCGGAACCGTTTGGGTCAACTGCTATAATGTGTTTGACGCGGCGTCTCCATTTGGCGGTTATAAACAGTCAGGACTCGGACGAGAAATGGGATCATATGCCTTGGATAATTACACAGAAGTCAAAAGTGTATGGATAAACCTTGAAGACTAACATGTATGTTTAAAAAACTGCTGCCTGCCAGCAGTTTTTTTCTTTCTGTAATGGCAGTAAAAGACGCTGAATATATATGCTTCTGAAGGAGTTGAGCGTGATGGGCACACTTCAGGAGAAAGTGAGGCGTTTCCAAAAGAAAACCATTACGGAGTTAAGAGACAGGCAAAATGCTGATGGTTCATGGACATTTTGCTTTGAAGGACCAATCATGACAAATTCCTTTTTTATTTTGCTCCTTACCTCACTAGATGAAGGCGAAAACGAAAAAGAACTGATATCAGCCCTTGCAGCCGGCATTCATGCAAAACAGCAGCCCGACGGCACATTTATCAACTATCCCGATGAAACGCGCGGAAATCTAACGGCTACCGTCCAAGGATATGTCGGGATGCTGGCTTCAGGATGTTTTCACAGATCTGAGCCGCACATGAAGAAAGCTGAACAATTTATCATCTCACATGGCGGTTTGAGACATGTTCATTTTATGACAAAATGGATGCTTGCCGCGAACGGGCTTTATCCTTGGCCTGCTTTGTATTTACCATTATCACTCATGGCGCTCCCCCCAACATTGCCGATTCATTTCTATCAGTTCAGCTCATATGCCCGTATTCATTTTGCTCCTATGGCTGTAACACTCAATCAGCGATTTGTCCTTATTAACCGCAATATTTCATCTCTTCACCATCTCGATCCGCACATGACAAAAAATCCTTTCACTTGGCTTCGGTCTGATGCTTTCGAAGAAAGAGATCTCACGTCTATTTTGTCACATTGGAAACGCGTTTTTCATGCACCATTTGCTTTTCAGCAACTGGGCCTACAGACAGCTAAAACGTATATGCTGGACCGGATTGAAAAAGACGGAACATTATACAGCTATGCGAGCGCAACCATATATATGGTTTACAGCCTTCTGTCACTTGGTGTGTCACGCTATTCTCCTGTTATCAGGAGGGCGATTACCGGCATTAAATCACTGGTGACTAAATGCAACGGGATTCCTTATCTGGAAAACTCTACTTCAACTGTTTGGGATACAGCTCTAATCAGCTATGCCCTTCAAAAAAATGGTGTGACCGAAATGGATGGCTCTGTTACAAAAGCAGCCGACTTTTTGCTAGAACGCCAGCATACCAAAACAGCAGATTGGTCTGTCAAAAATCCAAATTCAGTTCCTGGCGGCTGGGGGTTTTCAAACATTAATACAAATAACCCTGACTGTGACGACACTGCAGCCGTTTTAAAGGCGATTCCCCGCAATCATTCTCCTGCAGCATGGGAGCGAGGGGTATCTTGGCTTTTATCGATGCAAAACAATGACGGCGGATTTTCTGCTTTCGAAAAAAATGTGAACCATCCACTGATCCGCCTTCTGCCGCTTGAATCCGCCGAGGACGCTGCAGTTGACCCTTCAACCGCCGACCTCACCGGACGTGTACTGCACTTTTTAGGCGAGAAAGTTGGCTTCACAGAAAAACATCAACATATTCAACGCGCAGTGAAGTGGCTTTTCGAACATCAGGAACAAAATGGGTCTTGGTACGGCAGATGGGGTGTTTGCTACATTTACGGCACTTGGGCTGCTCTTACTGGTATGCATGCATGCGGGGTTGACCGAAAGCATCCCGGTATACAAAAGGCTCTGCGTTGGCTCAAATCCATACAAAATGATGACGGAAGCTGGGGAGAATCCTGCAAAAGCGCCGAAATCAAAACATATGTACCGCTTCATAGAGGAACCATTGTACAAACGGCCTGGGCTTTAGACGCTTTGCTCACATATGAAAATTCCGAACACCCGTCAGTTGTGAAAGGCATGCAATACCTTACCGACAGCAGTTCGCATAGCGCCGATAGCCTCGCGTATCCAGCAGGGATCGGATTGCCGAAGCAATTTTATATTCGCTATCACAGTTATCCTTATGTGTTCTCTTTGCTGGCTGTCGGAAAGTATTTAGATTCTATTGAAAAGGAGACAGCAAATGAAACGTGAATCTTATCAAACGGAGATGTTCAATTGGTGTGAAGCCCTGAAAGATCAGATTCAAAAGCGAGGTCAACTTGACCAGTTTGAAGATCAAATCGACAAGATGATTGAGGCTCTGGAAGATGACCAAACAACAGAAGAAGATTGGTATAAACAGGCCGCTGCCCTTTATCGGGATATTACAGAATCAGATGATACAAGTGAAAGACGCGCTTATGTCCCTATAGGGAAACACGTGCTGCCAAAGCTTCCTTACAAATACTCCGCCTTAGAACCTTATATTTCACGCGATATTATGGTCCTTCATCATACAAAACATCATCAAAGCTATGTCGATGGCCTTAACAAAGCAGAATCAGAGCTTAAAAAAGCGAGAGCGACAAAGAATTATGACTTAATCACTCATTGGGAAAGAGAGCTTGCGTTCCATGGAGCGGGCCATTATTTGCATAGTATTTTTTGGTTTTCTATGCATCCAAACGGAAAACGGCGTCCTACAGGGGCATTGTTCCAAATGATAGACCTTTCATTTGGAAGCTATTCCGCTTTTAAAGAACATTTTACCCAAGCCGCTAAAAAAGTGGAAGGCGTCGGCTGGGCCATTCTGGTCTGGGCACCTCGATCAGGACGGCTGGAGATTTTAACGGCAGAAAAACACCAGCTCTTCAGCCAATGGGATGTGATCCCCCTTTTACCGCTTGACGTATGGGAGCATGCCTACTATTTGCAATATAAAAATGACCGGGCCAGCTATGTAGACCACTGGTGGAATGTCGTGGATTGGCGCGAGGCAGAAAAACGTTTTGAGCAGGCAAAAGAAGTCGTTTGGAAGCTCTATTAAAAAAAGCCCCCTTTCCCCGGGGGCTTCGTGTTTTAAAAAATCCCTACCACATGCAAAAACACGATGATAATGGCAACAGGAGATAGATATCGAATGAGCAGCAGCCAAACAGCAAACCACTTTCGTTTGAGATTGGAACCGCTTTTCAGCTCGTCAAACAAATCCTGTTTCGGTATTTTTAGTGGGACAAAAATCGAAATCAGTAACGCACCTAACGGCATTAAAATATTGCTCACAAGATAGTCGGCGGCATCAAAAATAGACAGATGAAATATAGAGACGTCACTTAAGACGCCGTATGATAATGCAGACGGCACACCGACAATAAAAATAGCAATTCCGCCTAACCAAGCGAATCGTTTTCTCTTATTGACATCGCCTTTCGAAAGTACTGCGACCAAAATTTCCAGCATTGAAAAAGCAGATGTCAATGCAGCAAATAAAAATAGAAGTAAAAATGCTAATAAAAAGATAATTCCGAACGGCATTTGATTAAACACAGTCGGCAGCACGTTAAATAGCAGAACCGGGCCTTGGTCTGGTTTGAGGCCGAATGAAAAGACAGCTGGAAAAATCGCAATTCCGGCCATTACAGCAACAAGCATGTTCATAACAGTTACAGATACAGCGGACTGTACCAGATTTTCCTGTTTCTCTAAATAAGCGCTATACGTTACCATGACAGATACACCGACACTTAATAAGAAAAAGGATTGTCCCATTGCATATAAAATGGTATTGGCATCAATTGCAGTTAAATCAGGCATCAGGAAAAATTTGATTCCTTCCATCGCGCCATCAAGTGTAACCGAACGCACCATTAAAATGATGAATAATAGAAAAAGCGCCGGCATTAATACTTGGCTTGCTTTTTCAATTCCGCTGCTTACCCCTTTTGCAACAACTAAAATTGTTACCACCATAAAGAGCAGCTGGCCTCCTACAGCCAAATAAGGATTTGAAATGGTACTTGCAAATATCGTATCAAAACCAGATGTCTGCGATAAACCGCCAGTGAAGCCTTTTATAATATAAATTAAAATCCATCCGCCTACGACACTGTAGAAAGATAGAAGAATAAAGCACGTCACCATGCCTAAATAACCGATCCAATGCCACTTCGTTCCTGGAGCAAGTGTTTTATAGGACTGAACGGCATCTTTCTGTGTTCTTCTGCCTATGATGAATTCACCTAACAATAAAGGCAGTCCGATTAAAACCGTAAATAAAATAAAAATAAGTAAAAATGCGCCTCCGCCGCTGGTTCCGGCAACATATGGGAATTTCCATATCGCACCAAGCCCGATAGCTGATCCTGCCGCGGCTAAAATAAAGCCGAGCTTCGAAGACCATTGATTTGCTTCCTTCACCGTATCACTCCTATTTGATCTAACCATTATAAAGGTTCATTGTAAGAATATCTTCCTATATAGTCAAGAACATTTTGATTAGTTTACATCATATATCTATAGACATCTGCCAAAAAATAATATTGAATTATTCAGAAAATTATTTATAATAAGAGAATGTTATGAAATTTGTAAGAATTTCTGCTGAAGTTCTTGATAAGTGTGTTAGGAGTGTTTTTATGGACATCATTAGAAAAATAAGTCATTTCGCAGGACAAACCTTTGGCATATGGGTCATTGTTTTTGCAGTGCTGGGATTTTCTTTCCCATCTTTATTTACGTGGATCAGTTCTTATATTACGATTTTTCTTGGCATTATCATGTTTGGGATGGGCCTTACACTGCAAGCCGATGATTTCAAAGAGCTGGTCAGAAAGCCTTGGCAAGTTATTATTGGAGTAATAGCTCAGTATACGATCATGCCGCTCGTTGCTTTCGGCCTCGCATTTGGGCTTCATCTTCCAGCTGAAATCGCAGTTGGTGTTATTCTTGTCGGCTGCTGTCCCGGGGGAACTGCATCTAATGTTATGACATTCTTAGCAAAAGGAAATACTGCCCTTTCTGTTGCGGTTACGACAATTTCTACCTTATTGGCACCTGTTGTAACACCGTTGTTGATTATGCTGTTTGCCAAAGAATGGCTTCCTGTCTCGCCGGGGTCTTTGTTTATCTCAATCTTACAGGCGGTTTTATTTCCGATCATTGCAGGTCTGATTGTCAAAATGTTTTTCAGAAAACAAGTGGCAAAAGCCGTACATGCCCTTCCGCTTGTTTCTGTCATTGGCATCGTTGCGATTGTCTCAGCTGTCGTCAGCGGCAATCGGGAAAATCTGCTTCAATCGGGGTTGCTCATTTTTTCAGTTGTTATCCTGCATAACGGTATCGGTTATTTACTTGGTTTTTTTTGTGCAAAGCTTTTAAAAATGGATTACCCGTCTCAAAAAGCGATTGCAATCGAAGTCGGCATGCAAAACTCCGGGCTTGGGGCTGCACTTGCCACGGCTCATTTCTCACCGCTATCGGCCGTACCAAGCGCAATATTCAGTGTGTGGCATAACCTTTCAGGTTCTATGCTTGCAACATATTGGTCAAAAAAAGTGAAAAAGAAACAAGCTGGATCCAAAAGCAGCAATCTATCACTTTAAATATGCATCAAAAAAGGTACATCACTTTATCGTGATGTACCCTTTTTTATTATCCTTCTAATAAAAGCTGTTCAGGATCTTCCAGTAAATTTTTGATTGTCACGAGGAAGCCAACCGCTTCTTTACCGTCTACAATCCGGTGATCATAAGATAAAGCGAGATACATCATCGGACGGTTTTCGAAACGCTCTTCATCAATTGCTACTGGGCGCAGCTGAATCTTATGCATGCCCAGTATACCGACTTGAGGGCTGTTTAAGATCGGAGTTGACATCAGTGAACCGAAAGTCCCTCCGTTGGTAATCGTGAAGGAACCTCCCTGAAGCTCGCTAAGGGTTAATTTATTGTTTCTTGCTTTTTTCGCAAGCTCGCCGATCTCTTTTTCGATTCCTGCAAATGTCAGGCGGTCCGCATCCCGCACAACCGGAACGACAAGGCCTTCATCAGCCGCAACAGCGATTCCGATATCGTAGAATTTTTTAACGATCAACTCATCGCCTTGAATTTCTGCATTCAACAGCGGATATTTTTTCAATGCAGCCACGACCGCTTTCGTGAAGAAAGACATAAAGCCGAGCTTCACTTCATTTTGCTCAAAGAATTGATCTTTGCGGCGTTTTCTGAGATTCATGACAGCCGTCATGTCCACTTCATTAAATGTGGTCAGCATCGCTGATGTTTGCTGTACCTCTACAAGGCGTTTTGCAATCGTTTGTCTGCGGCGTGACATTTTTTGCACTTCAACAGGTTTGTCAAAGCTTTGCTGTGCTTTTTGAGCCTGAGGCTGCTGCTTTTGCTGAGGAGCCGGTTTTGATGCCGGTTTTTCGTACGCTTCGACATCCTGCTTGCGCACTCTTCCAAGCGGATCTCCAGTTGGAACTTGAGACAGGTCAATTCCTTTTTCTCTCGCCAGCTTACGGGCCGACGGAGAAGCGATCGTTCTTGATTTTGCTTCAGATTGTGTTTCCTGGCTCACCTCTTGTGCAGCTGGTTCAGCCTGTTTCTCTTCTTTCACGCTTTCCTTGCTTTCTGCTTTCTCTGTAGGAGCAGGGGCAGAACTTTCACCCGCGCCTTCTGAAATCGTACCGATAATTTCTCCGACCTGGACGGTATCACCCGAATCTTTCAATACCTCTTGAAGTACACCCGATTCTTCTGCTGTCAATTCAACATTCACTTTATCCGTTTCTAGTTCAAGCAGATATTCACCCTGTTCTACATAGTCACCAGGCTGCTTTAACCATTGGGCTATTGTTCCTTCTGAGATTGATTCTGCTAATTCAGGTACCTTAATTTCCGCCATTTTTTCATTTCCCCCTTAGTTTTTGCGAGTCAAGCTATCAGATACAATACGTTCCTGTTCTTTTTTATGAACTGTCGGATCTCCCTCTGCAGGGCTGGATCGTCTTCTTCGTCCAATATATTGAACGCTTACTCCCTCTGGTGCAATCTCTGTCAAATACGGGCTGATATAACCCCAAGCCCCCATGTTCTGCGGCTCTTCCTGCACCCAAACGATTTCTTTCAGGTTCGGAAGTTTTGCAAATAACTCTTTGACTCCTTTTGCCGGGAATGGATACAACTGTTCAATTCTCGCAATGTGAAGCCACTCTTTACCGTCTTCTAACTTATTAAAATGATCACTGATGTCTATAGACACTTTACCGCTGGATAATACAAGTCTGGTTACTTTTTCATAGTCATGAGAAAGTCCCGACTGTTCATAAACAGGCTGGAAGCGGCTTTCGCTGAGCTCCTGCACTTCCGACACCGTATTTGGGTTGCGAAGAAGGCTCTTCGGCGTCATAATGACGAGCGGTCTGATTTCTTCACGAAGCAGCATTTTAGCCTGTCTTCTTAAAATATGGAAATACTGTGCCGCGCTTGTCAGGTTGGCAACCGTCCAGTTGTTTTCTGCTGCAAGCTGCAGGAATCGCTCGATTCTTCCGCTTGAGTGCTCAGGCCCCTGTCCCTCGTAACCGTGCGGAAGCAGCATGACTAATCCGGATTTTTGGCCCCATTTCGCGCGTCCGGCAGAAATAAATTGGTCAAAATACACTTGAGCAGCGTTGGCAAAATCTCCGTACTGTGCTTCCCACAAAACAAGCGTTTCCGGTGAATGCACGTTATAGCCGTATTCAAAACCGAGAACCGATCCTTCAGACAGCGGGCTGTTATGAACAGCAAATGATGTGCTGCAGTCAGATAAGTGATGAAGCGGCACAAATTCTTCGCCCGTCTCACTGTCATGAAGCACAAGGTTTCTTTGGGCGAACGTTCCGCGCTCGGAATCCTGTCCTGTTAAACGAATCGGTGTTCCGTCTTTCAAAATTGAAGCAAACGCGAGTGATTCTGCCAAAGACCATTCCACTTTTCTGTCATCATCGAACGCCTTGGCGCGTCTTTCTAAAATGCGCTTTAGCTTGCCGAAAACATTAAATGACTCCGGCCAGTTGATCAATTCGCCATTCAGCTTGCGGAGCACATCAAAATCAATCGAAGTGTCCACATCTGGGAAACCGTTTGATACAGGCTCTGGAAGTTCAATTTCACAGGCAGTGTGTTCCTTTTTAGACGGAACTTTCTGATATGCATCCTCAATGCGCTTCGTTACCGATTTTTCGATGTTTTGAACAACTTCCTCGGTAAGCACGCCTTCTTTTACCAGCTTTTCAGCGAAAATTTGTTTGACGGTCGGATGCTTTCTGACAGCGTCATACAGCATTGGCTGAGTGGTTGACGGTTCATCCATTTCGTTGTGTCCATAGCGTCTGTACCCGATCAAATCAATCAGAAAATCTTTGTTGAATGTTTTTCGGTATTCGACCGCAAACTTAACAGCTGAAAGACAAGCTTCAGGATCGTCCGCATTCACGTGAACAATCGGAATTTCATAACCCTTGGCCAGGTCGCTGGCATATTTTGTCGATCTGGATTCAGCGCTTTCTGTTGTGAATCCGATCATGTTATTGGCGATAATATGAATCGCCCCGCCTACTTGATACCCTTTTAAAGAGCTTAAATTCAATGTTTCAGCTACAATTCCTTCCCCAGGGAATGCAGCGTCTCCATGGATTAAAATGGCCAGCGATTTTGTTTCATCTTGTACCGGGTATCCGCTTTGTGTTCGCGTTTCCTGTGCCGCTCTTGTGCTGCCTTCAACAATCGGATTGATAAATTCCAAGTGGCTCGGGTTGTTCGCTAACGTAATGCGCGCTGATTTTGTTTCAGCGTCTTGAAGCTCCCGATTCGCCCCCAAATGGTATTTGACATCCCCTGTCCATCCGTAGCTGATTCCAATTGATCCCTCAGACGGGACAAGATCTTTATTCGGCGCATGCTGGAATTCAGAGAAGATGATTTCATACGGTTTGCCGAGCACATGTGCCAAGACATTCAGGCGTCCCCTGTGCGCCATCCCGATGTTGACACTTGTCGTGCCTGATTTGACAGATTGTGCAATAATGTCATCAAGCACTGGAACAAGAGCGTCCAGACCCTCAATGGAAAAGCGCTTCTGCCCGACGAATGTGCGGTGCAAAAACTGCTCGAAGCCCTCTACTTCAGTCAGTCTTTCCAGCACAGCCGACAGTTTTTCAGCTGAGTTCTTCTGGAACAGCTCGCCAGATTCAATCTTTCTTGTCAGCCACTCGCGCTCTTTGAAGTCATGCACATGGTCAAATTCAAAAGAGATGGTTCTTTTATACGTATTTCGTAAATACTGAATGGCTTCTAAACCGTTCGTAATGTTTTTAGGAGCGTCTTTGCAGATGACAGACGCAGGTATTGCTTTTATTTCCTCTTCTGTTAGCCCGTAATCGGATAATGGAAAAAGTTCGCTCTTTTTCCCATCCTTTCTGAGCGGATTGACGGAAGCGTTCAAATGGCCATAGGTTCGGATATCTTCTGCAAGTCTGACTGCGGATGCGATCTTTTGAATCAGATCGGCTGTAACACGTCCCTTTTCTTTTGTTCCCGAGGCCTCTTTTATATCGCTTGGCGGAGCACCGAGCTCGTCGAACATTTCCTTCAAATCCGGGTCAATGCTGTCCGGATCCTGGGTATATTGATCGTAAAGCTCCAGCGCATAGCCGAGGTTCGGACCGTAAAAATCTTCCCAATTCATTCGTTGTTTCATACTATTTTGAAACATTTGAATATTACCCCCAACTTAGATAATCAAGTGATTGATTCACTATCTTGAAATAACTTTCGAACGCTGTGTCCAAAATTATGTAATAAAAACGCTTCCAACGATATTTTACCACTGTTTGCAATTTGATTCTACCTTGATTGTTCACAAAATAGTAAAAAACCTTTATAAAAAACAAAAAATTTAATCATTCGAAAAAACAAACGCCAAAAAGCATAGGATTAAGGGCTACCCTATGCTTTTATGAAGCAGTTTTTTCAGCAGCGGATACAGAACATCCGGTAACTGATCAACATCCGGGACAAATATACTGAATTTTCCGTACATATCCTGGATCGTCTTCATTTGCGATTCTTCTATTTCTGAGTTGGAGAGAAAAACATTTATCACTTCTATTCCTCTTTTTCGGGCTTCGATAACCGCCTCACTTGTATCGACGATCCCATTTTGTTCGTAGCCAAATGCGGCCGGCTCTCCATCTGAGAAAACAATTAAGAACTTTTGCGCCTCGCTGCGATGCAGCATTTTTTTCGTCATCTGCCTAATTGCGTACCCGTCACGGTTATCTTCTTCTGGCTCAAGCTGCATAATGGCCGGTCCAGACTCTTGTCTTAATGATGATTGGAAGGGAATAACCGTATTGAAATAGTTTGGCTGGCTTGTTTCGGTTGCATCATTTGTGTCCTCCCAGAACCCGACAATCTGATGCGGAACCGCTACCGATTTCAACGCTTCGTGAAACAGCACGATTCCACGTTTTGTTTCGTCCATTTTGTCGAACATGCTGGCTGAACAATCGACCAGCAATGTAAAAACTGCGTCGATTTCTGAAGATGGTTCTTGCTTTTTGTAGAACAGGCGCGGATTTCGCTCAGTGAAGTAGCGAAGAAGCTTATTGTTCAGTCTCCCGGCATGAAGGTCTGTTCTCGGCAATGTTTTTTTATGCTCCAGCGTTTTTTGAATCATTTGTTTCAAACGCTTTTGATACGATTCAATCGTTTTTGCCTGCTGTTTATAAGAAAGCTCTTCTTCACTGGTTGCCGGCTGCGGTTCTTTATAAATTGGAAATGCATATTTATTTTCTTTACCGTCAGCCATACCCGCTCCGTTCGGCTGGTCTTTTTGGGACTCCAGCGCTTCCAGCTTGGAATAGTCTTTCCGTTTCGTTTGTCTGGCTGATCCTTGAACAGAGCCAAGGGCCTGATCTCCATCGTCGCCTTCCCTTGAAGCATCTTTTCCTAAATCTGATTTTGCGCCGTGTTCAATATCAAATTGAAGGAAGCTTTTGGACGGTGCTTCTGTTTCCCGGTGCCATGTCGGCATTTCTTCTTCATGGATATCCTCATCACCGTCTGATTGTTTTGGAAGCGTGATGTCATCACTCAGCTTCGGCGCTTTTTTCTCTTCTTCAAATAACGGCTGTTCTGCAGCTTTTGCGTAGTCAATCTCAGGCAAAAAGAAGTAGGTGTTCAACATGTCTTTATCGAGCACCTCTTCAAGCCCATCCATGAGGTCCTCAACAATTTTCAGAACCTGCCGTGTCGAATCTGCTTCATACACACGCAAGAGCTGCTGCTCAATAAACGGGCGCATCAGATCGATATCTTCACGCATGGACGGAAGGGTCTCAAGCGGCGATTCCGCTGTGAGCTTGACATAGATCGCGCAAAAGAGCGCATCGGTAAAAATGCTTCGTTCCAAATTTAAGGTCAGCTGGGTTGAGAAATGTTTTCTGTACATGTCTTTTCGCTTCGCAAATACATGTTTCGTACCCGGACGCTCATGTTTGATGCGTTCTTCGATTCTAATGTCTTCAAGCAGCATAAAGAGCTGCTTGGCAAAACTTTTAAACGTAAGATGGCGATGGATATCATTCAAAAAGTTCGCAAACTCATGCAGCGAGCTATATCTTGTTCCGACTGAACGCAGGTAGACGTCGCTTTTCAGACCCGCTTCCATGTCCTCAGCTGCCCTGTCTTTCCAAAAGTGGCTCATATAGATTTTCTTTTCAAATGGATTGTAATAGGACTGAACGCCATACTCCACTTCTACCACTTCACTCTTGGTGAGTGTTTTGGCCAAATCAGTCAGCATCATAAATAAAAATGAATCAATTGTGCTGTCGTTAAATTTGATAAATTTCATCGCAGCCCCCTCATTCAAACAGAGTTTCTGCAATATTTCGGACGGCCGCTTTTTCCCGATCATCATCAAGCTTTTCTACAATTCCCCGCTCAATGGCACGACGCGGCGGAATATAAGCAGCTAAATCACATGTATCGATTAAAGCTCTGATGGATGCCGCTTCTTCAGACACCTGTCCGTTATTGGCCTGAACGATCAAGTCAGAGGAAAGCGTGATAAATCTGTCAATCAATTTCTCGTCTTTCAAGGCTGACTGAGACATGAGCACTTGTTTCAGCAGCTCGCCTTTAATATAAGGCACATCAATGATGACAAAACGGTTTTTCAACGCTTCATTCAGAGGAACAGTTCCGACATAGCCTTCATTGATGGCTGCAATGACCCCGAAACCGCTTTTAGCCCGTATGACCTCGCCTGTAAACGGATTTGTCATCATTTTTCTGTAATCTAATACACCGTTCAAAATAGGCAGTGTTTCCGGCTTCGCCATATTGATTTCATCTATATAAAGAAAATGGCCTTCCTTCATTGCCTTTGTAACAGGTCCTGAAACAAACTCGATTGTTGCCTGGCCAGATTGATTTTCAATCGTTTTATAACCGACCAATGCCTCAGCGTCCAAGTCGACTGAACAGTTGACGCTGTGCATCGGTTTATGAAAATAGCTGGACAATGTTTCTGCCAACTTTGTTTTTCCTGAACCTGTAGGCCCTTTCAGCAGGACATTTTTCCCCATGGCTAATGCAATAATGGCGTCAAATAAAATGGCTTCATCCTCCGCCTCATAGCCTGATGTTCCTATAAGCGATTGAAACTCTGGGGAAATAGGCTGCTCTTTATATGATAAAAGCTTTTGTTGTATATCTTCCGGCAATGTTAAGTGCTGTAGTTGTGTTGTCATAGACAGATTCCCTTTCCTATTCATATTCCTTAATGAGTATACTAAAAAAGCCCCTGTATGCTCAATACAAAAGGGCTTGGATGATATTACTGCTTCTCGTTATTTCCCAAAAGGGCTCCGCAGACAATACGCGCACCGGAATTGCCGCTTGGGTTTGTCAGATAATCGTCCGCTTGTTCATGAATAATAAATGCACTTCCGTCCTCGTCGAGAATATTTAGTTTACTTCCTTTTTTCAGTGAAGTGTCAGGCGCATTCATTATGACATCTACCTTTCCATCAGCACCGACTTCAAGGTTCGGCAGATCTCCGGCATGATGCCCCATCGGATTATTGAAGCCGTGTTCTTTGTTCAGTGGATTAAAGGGACCGCCCGCTGATTCAAAATCCGGCCTGACACAAGAACCTTTCTCATAAATATGAAAACCGAGAGATGCACCTGGACGCAGGCTGTTTGCGGAAATATGAATATCGAGGCCTTCATCATCTGATTCTTTGATCTCTATAAAGCCGACTGCTTTCCCTTCACGATTGACCAACTGGACATGATGACCAAACGCTGACGTTTCAACCACTTTTTTTTCCGGCACCCGGTTAGGAGGGTCTGGAGGTTTTTTTTGTCCGCATCCGGCAACTCCCAGTGCCGTCAGCATCATCAACAGCAAGAGACGGTACATACTGTCTCCCCCTTGTTTTTTCTAACAGTGTGGTCAATCATTGTCTGGTATAAACAAAAAAGCCTATAAAAGGCTTTTTGTCATACTCATTTTTAAAAATAACTTCTTGCGCCCAAGTACCGCTGTTTCCAATACGAATTGCTGAGATTGGAAATGTCGACGCCCGATGAGCTTGCATGAATAAAATCACCGCCGCCTAGATAAATCCCCATGTGAGACGGGCCGGATTTATATGTGGTAAAGAAGACAAAGTCTCCTACTGACGGCTGGCTGACTTTCTGCATGACATTCCAATATCCTGCCGTACTCAATCTTGATATAGATGATACATTATTAATGAGGTAATAAATGAAGCCGCTGCAATCAAAACCGGCAGGCGTGTTTCCGCCCCATCGGTAAGGCACTCCGACATATTTTTTCGCTTCCGTTATCATTCTGTCAATCTTCGAGCCTATTTGAATGTTTGACCCTGAGTTATCTTTTGGCTTTGTTGGCTTTGTCGGATTTGAAGGATTAGATTTTGATGCTCCCGAAATAGTCAGAACCTGCCCGATTTGCAGCACATCCGATGATAAATTGTTTTTATCACGGATGCTTTGGACAGTGACTCCGAGCCGATTTGCAATTTTCCACAGCGAATCGCCTGCTTTTACCTTGTACGTCGTTGTTTTTGAGGGATTGGAGTTTGACGGCTTTTTGGAACCGCTGTTTCCGTTCTTAGGTGAACTGCTTCCTTTTATTTTGAGCACCTGTTTAGGATAAAGTGTATCTGATGTTAAGCCATTTAAGGTTTTTAATTCGGCTACAGTCATATTTAAGCTGTTTGCGATTTTCCACAGTGAGTCACCAAGCTTGACCGTATATGTACTTTTTGAAGAACCTGAAGAATTGGAACCGCTGTTTTTCTTTGATCCATTTGATCCGCTTGAACTGCTTGTCCCTTTGATCTTAAGCTTTTGCCCCGGACGAATCAGGTCACTGCTCAGGCTGTTTAAGCTTTTAAGCTCAGAAACACTCATTTTATGATTTTTAGCAATCATCCATAGGGAATCACCATATGCAACTGTGTATGTTGATGTTTTGCTTGAGTTAGATGGGGATGTCGTGCTTTTTTTGCTGCTTTCAGGAACCTTAAGGCTTTGTCCGACATAAAGCACTGTTGATTTCAATTTGTTTTCGGATTTCAGAGCTGATATTGTCGTATCATACTGGCGGGAAAGTTTCCAAAGAGAGTCACCGCTTTTTACTTTTATCGTTTTTGCTTCCGCGGGTGCTGCGGCCATCGACGACCCAACAACTGCAGAAACAGCCAAGCCGGCTACAATCTTCTTTTTCATTCATTCAACCTCCTAAACTGTTTTTTGCAAAAACAGCTAGTATTTTGTTTCCAAAAATGGCACACAACTGTTTTATCGTCAATTTTTCAGCAAGTTAAACCCTTTTCAAACATTTGGCGCAGCATTTTCAGCATCGTTCGACCTTTAAACCTTCAAATAAACATCTAACATTTTACATAAGCACGATATGTTTTTCGAAAGTCTAAGGAACTATTTAAGCGAGGGTAAAAATGATGGTTTTCTATTGATGAACGAAGCAGTTTCTCCTCCTTTCTTGTCTATTTTTCTAATCAATTCTCTATCGGCGTGTCAAATCCCTCTTATGAAATGGCAAAAAGCCTGTTCTTTCGATAAGAACAGGCTTTTACACTATGCATTTGCTGATTGAGTTTTTTGTTTTACAGCTTCAAGAATGCTATCGGCCGCTTTTTTAGAGCCGCCTGCCGCTTTCAGTGATTGTCCAATTTCTTTTGCCTTTTCAGCATACGAACGATTATTCATTACTTCTTGTATCGTCTCTTTCAGCAGGCTTTCAGATAATTCTTCTTTTTTTAACACTTTTCCTGCACCGACTTTTTCCACCTGATCTGCGACAACAAATTGGTCGCCTCCCATCGGAATGACAACGAGCGGGGTTTCAAAATACAAACCTTCACTTGTGCTGTTCATTCCGCCGTGGGTCACAAATAAGCTGGCTCTTTTCAAGATCTCAAGCTGAGGGACATACGGGCGTACAATGAAATTCTCCGGAATGTCGTTTAACTCACTTGTTTTAATATGCTTGCCGATGGAAAGCACAACTTTACCGTCAAAATCCTTACACACTTCAAGGCATTGATTAAAAAACTGCTTTTGATTATTAAAAATGGTTCCCATTGAAATAAACAGCACGTTTTCATTGTCAATCTGATCAAATGGGAAATCATTGTTTCCGGCTCTTTCTGTAATGGAAGGACCGACAAATACATATCGCTCGCCAAATTGCTCAGCCAGTGGCTGAAATCCCCTTGATGTAAAGACGATTGTCAAGTCACCATCAGCTAAAAAAACATCAAATGGCTTCTTGATCTCTGCTTGAAAATCAGCATTTAAAGTTTCTGCAAGCTGCTGGTATGATTCATAATGAGGCGAATCTTCAAGTGATCCTTTCATGTACGCTCCCATCATTTCCTTCGCAAATTCCTCATTCATCGCAAAGGTTGTACACAATGAAAATCTTGGCAGCTTCAGCATGTTGGCAATGACTTTACCCGCGAGAAGATGGTGATCATATATGACATAATCATACGATTCATGTTTGACTTCCTCATAAATATGAGTCGCGATATCCTTACAGGCTTTCAAAAAAGCGCAGAGCATTTCTGTGAAATCTCTTTCTTCATCGCCGGTTGCGTTTTTCCCGAAGTAATCTCCTCTGAAATCATGATACTCACGAAACTCTATATCAAGAGCTGTGATTTTTTCTTTATATTCCTTCACTGCGTAGTACGTAATGTTTTCTCCCCGGGATTTCAGCTCCTTCATCACACCGATAGAGGGATTAATATGCCCTTCACCGGGGAAACCGATCATTAATACATTAGCCATGCGGCAGCACCCTTCCTTTGAAAATTTATGTAATATTTTATACGGTACTATAAATACATAAACAGGTAAAGTATTTCACTTAATTAATATTCATTACATATAACTTTTCTACCAGTTTATATTTCCTGTCTTCAAGACAAAAAGCATTCAGCTTGAAGCGAATGCTTTAATAAAGATGCGAATTCAGTCATTTTGTCTCATGATAGGATTCTTAATCAGGCCCTTTTTATTATTTTTACGTTCTTGGTGAAATTAACGGATATAATACACCGTCTTTGGCAAACGACATCTTACCTGTTTCCTCTGAAACCACGAGCACCAGTGCATCCGTATAGCCCGACATACCGAGAGCCGCCCGGTGCCGGGTTCCCAAATGGATATCCACTTCCTTCGTCGTCAGCGGGAGCACATTGGCTGCTGACACGAGTTTGTTTTCCCTCACTAATAAAGCGCCGTCATGAAGAGGGTTTCCGGGAAAAAAGATGCTTTCAATTAATGAAGAGCTGATCTCGGCGTGTAGGGAGGTGCCTTTTTGAATAAAATGTTCAACCGGGTCTGCTCTTTCAATCACAATTAAAGCTCCATGCTTATGTTCCGATAAGGCTTTAATCGCCTTGGCCAGCTCAATAAATGCCGGCGTAAATTCCTCAATGTATGATTGCAAATAAAAGGAGGATGCAATCCCCTGCATGTCCTGAAAAACGTGCCCTAAATCATCTAATTCACAAAGGAGACACTGGTCTTTTTCGTGAAGCGTTTTCAAGATTAGAGATGCATCACCTAATATTTGCTCTAAGTACACCTGTATTTTCCCCTTGAACGCATTTTCTGATATCTGCTCATAGCGCATAGCCTTCATCTCCTGTTCAAATTTCCAACTTTTCACGAATGCTTATCTTATTGATGCACATTCTATTGGTAAAGGAGGGATGTAAAGAATGGAAATCGAAAGAATCATTCAGTATATTTGCACCTTTTTAGGCGTGATTTCGCTTTCTTTTATTTATGCCCAAATGTTTAGAAAAACGAAACCGACAAAAAAAGAATAGGCCCGGCGTTCATTGCTTTTTATACATAAAATGTTATAATTTCTCTCGTTATGAAAAAGAAACGGAGATCAATGTATGAAAGAAACTCAAAACGCCCGGGAAAAAATCAAACAGCTCTTGCACATTTTAATACCGATATTCATTACCCAAGCGGGGCTTTCTCTGATCACTTTTCTAGATACTGTGATGTCAGGGAAAGTCAGCCCCGCTGATTTAGCTGGTGTCGCCATTGGCTCAAGCCTTTGGACCCCTGTTTACACAGGACTTGCAGGTATATTAATGGCGGTCACCCCGATTGTCGCTCAGTTATTAGGTGCAGAGAAAAAACAGAAGATTCCCTTTACTGTTTTACAAGCTGTATACGTGGCCGCGCTTCTTAGCATCGCCGTTTTAGTGATTGGATATGCTGCAGTTGACCTTATTCTTGGCCGATTGAACCTTGATATTCACGTGCATCAGATTGCTAAACACTTTTTAGGCTTTTTATCACTGGGAATTTTCCCTTTATTTGTTTACACCGTGTTGAGATCATTCATCGACTCATTAGGAAAAACGAGAGTCACCATGATGATTACACTCAGTTCTCTTCCAATCAATTTTGTATTGAATTATGTATTTATCTTCGGGAAGTTCGGAATGCCGGCACTTGGGGGTGTAGGCGCGGGGCTGGCATCCGCGTTAACTTACTGGTGTATCTGCATCATCAGTTTTTTCATTATTCATAAAAACGCACCGTTTTCTGAATACGGGATTTTCCTTACCATGTATAAGTTCTCTTGGAAAGCATGCAAAAATTTGCTCAAAATCGGGCTGCCTATTGGGTTCGCCGTGTTTTTTGAAACGAGCATTTTCGCAGCTGTCACGCTTCTAATGAGCCATTTTCATACAGTGACCATCGCGTCCCACCAGGCAGCCATGAATTTTGCGTCTCTTTTATATATGCTGCCGCTTAGCGTGTCCATGGCTCTAACAATTGTTGTCGGGTTTGAAGCTGGTGCAGCCCGTTTTAAGGATGCACGCTCATATAGCTTAATCGGCATCATGATGGCGATCGGCTTTTCTTTGTTCACTGCCGCCTGTATCCTTTTATTCAGAGAGCAAATTGCGGGCATGTACACTTCTGACCCCGATGTGCTCCGGCTGACACAGCACTTTTTAATTTATGCGCTATTTTTTCAGCTTTCCGATGCTGTTGCCGCACCGATCCAGGGAGCACTCAGAGGGTACAAAGATGTGAACTATACGCTTGCGGCCGCTTTTGTCTCTTACTGGGTCATTGGCCTTCCGGTCGGTTATATGGTCGGTACGTTTACAAGCCTCGGTGCATTCGGCTATTGGATTGGATTAATAGCGGGACTCGCCGCCGGAGCAGTTGGGCTGTTTTTCAGGCTGGCAAAACTGCAAAAACGTTATTCGCAAAAACAACACATTTAAAAGAGGTGATCAATCATGGCAAAAAACAAAAAATTATTCGAGTATCTTTCCCAGCATGCGGAAACCATCAGTTCAACATGGTATGAAACAATCGAGGAGACTGATCCCAATTCCATTTATGCCTCAACAGACCCTGTTGTCATTCACAATTTAAAGAGCCAGAATCTTGCCTTTAACTATAAAATAAACCGTATTTTTATAGATGATGAGGACATATACTTGCCTATACTGAAAGAATGGGCCTTTGAAGTCACACAGGATCAAGAGCATTTAAAAACTCCTATCCACTATATTATTCGGGAGTTTGTCAGAGTGAGAGATTTATATGTTTCTTATGTGAAAGAATTTGTCCATCTCAATCAGAATACTGTGAAAAGCGAAGAAGCCGAAGACCTGTATCACGCCCTTATAAAAGCGTTTGATCTTGTGATTCATATTTTTATAGAAGAAATGTACAAAAACACAAGCCTTCAGCTTCAGGCCCAAAAAGATATGATTACTGAATTGAGCGCTCCGGTCATCGTGCTGTTTCACAGCGTCGGACTGCTGCCTTTAATCGGAGATATTGATACAGTCCGCGCCAAGCTGATTATGGAAAACACACTGCATCAATGTGCGAAAAAAAAGGTGACACAACTGTATATTGATTTGTCAGGAGTAGCTGTGATTGATACGATGGTTGCCCATCAGCTGTTCAGTCTGATTGAGGCGCTTCGTTTAATCGGTGTTTCTTCAACTTTGTCTGGAATCCGTCCGGAAATCGCGCAAACAGCGGTTCAGCTAGGTTTGTCTTTCGAAGGTATTTCCTTGAGATCCACTCTCGCTTCAGCAATTGCATCGGACTTAAAATTAAAAAAGGTATAAGGCTTAAGGCCTTATACCTTTTTGATTAATCATTCCATTGATACGTCCAATATATTTCTTCTTCAAACCATGTTGCCATAACAGGTTCATTATTTTTCAATTTCTCTTCAAGCTCTCTGAGCATGCCTTCTGTTTGTGTGCGGTGAGCTCTTAACGCATTCATTTTAATATCAGCTACTTCTTTGATATCAAGTACGACATCAGCTTCGCCGAGAACCTCTTCTCTGTTGCGGGTAATGGCCATGCAGATTGTACGCGGACGGTCTTCTTTCTTTTTGCGATATAATGCACGGATAACCGCTTCCCCGCATGCATCATGGTCAGGGTGCACACCGTGTCCGGGATAAAATGTGACAATTAAACTTGGTTTTACATCATCTATGATCTCTTCCATGATATCAGCTAAATACTCATCGTCTTCAAATTCGAGCGTTTTGTCACGGAGTCCAAGCATACGAAGGTCATTGATATCCATTTCTTTGCAAGCATTGATGAGCTCTTGTTTTCTTAGCAGCGGCAACGTTTCCCGATTCGCGAAAAATGGATCGCCCATATTTCTGCCCATTTCACCTAAAGTGGCGCAGGCATACGTAACGGGAATGTCTTTTTTTCTGTTTAAGGCAATGAGGCCTGCCACTCCATATGATTCATCATCAGGGTGAGGCAGGATTACTAGTACATGTTCTTTCATTATTATTCACCCTTTTCTTTAAACTGTGAACGGTTTTTCGCTGATTTGCAGAGAAATAGCCAGTTTACCGCCCGGCAGGTGTCCCGCCATTAATAAACGGTTTTCTTCATCTACCGTGTATTCAGTCAAGCCTTCAGCATAAATCCAGCCTTCTTCTGTTTTCAAGCCAACGCGGTAAGGTCCGTTGCCTTTGATTTTTGCCTGATGATAAGTGACTTTTGCATTGCGGATATACGCAACAACCGTCATGTTCTTTTCATTTAAGTGCGCTGAATAAGAACCTGTGGTGGTTTCTAAATGGATATATACAGGGCGGTCCGCATATCGTTCTAAAGATGCTTGCACATCTTCTTTTATGATCGCTTTCATGATTGCTCCCCTCTTTCTTCTTTTAAATACTCTGCACGTTCTGTATGTAATTTGACCAGCTGATATTTCACAGCCGGTTCGAGCTGTGAATTCACAATGCGCTGAATCGCGGCAAAATATTTTTCCAGCATCGGTTTTCGGAGTCTTGGATGTGTTCGTTTATCCAAGAGCTCAAGATCAATCGCCTCTGCTACCGCTTCTGCGTCATCATGTGCGAGAGATCGGTTATTCCAAAGTGAAGCATAGGCTTTCACTATCTCTTTATCATTGTCCATCGTCTTGCTCCTTTATGTCTTACATACATGAAATGATTATACATAATATATGCATCAGCTGAAAAGCCAAAGGCCTCAATGGCTTTTTGACGCCCGTTTCCACTTCACTTGTGAAAACGTAAACAAGAGCAGCGCAGCCCATATACAGCTGAATGTAAAAGCCTTCGAGCTTGAAAATGGCTCATGGTAAACAAACAGCCCGATCAGCAGGGTAATGGTCGGCGCAATATATTGTAAGATACCGACTTGATACAGCGGCAGCCGTTTCGCTCCTTCCGCAAACAATAAGAGCGGCAAAGCCGTAAACACACCGGCCAAAAAGAGAAGCAGCCACGTCCCTCCGCTTTCTGCACCCGCTGGCTGAACATGTCCGCTGAACAGCAAATACCCCAATGCAATGGGCATAATCATGAATGTTTCCAGCGTTAAACCGATGGCGCTCGGCAGGCTTGTTCTTTTTTTGCTTAACCCGTACAGCCCAAAGCTGAATGCAAGCAGAAGCGCAACATAAGGAATGGAGCCGTATTGGAACGCCGAGATGATGACACCGGCTGCCGCAATCGAAACGGCCACTAATTGCAGGCGATTCAGTTTTTCCTTTAAAAATAAAATCCCAAGGAGCACTGATACAAGCGGATTAATGTAATAGCCAAGACTAGCCTCAAGCAAAAAGCCATGGTTGACAGCCCATATGTATACAAACCAGTTGATCGAAATCAGGATAGAAGCAAGAAATAAAGAGAGGATCCCTCCGTTCTTTTTCAAAGAGCACAGTTCCTGCCATCCTAATTTCCATTGCCGCAAGAAAAAAAGTACGATACACATAAAAACAAAAGACCATATAATACGATGAGCCAAAATATCAAGAGCCGGCAGCTGTTCGAGAAGCTTCCAATAGAGCGGAAACAGGCCCCACATGATAAAGGAAACGGCTGTGTAAATAACGCCTTTTTTTGTTTCTGAATATTGCATTTATATCCCTGCCTTTCTTTAGAGCATCTTATATTATATCACGTGAAAGATCTGGCGGGCATATACTATTTTGTCCGTGAAGAAAGGATGTGAAGACAATGTTTGAGTGGAACAAGTACTTTCCTTTCCACAATCAATTTTCTAAAGAAGCATTAAAAAAAGCTGATCCGAAAGAAGTTGAAACGTATGTCAATCGTGTGATGGAAAGTGTGTTCGGCAGTGATTATGCGGCTCAATTTCCTTTCCGCGATCCTCTCCCCCAAAAAGAACATCCCGCCAAACCTGATGCAAAACCTGATGTCAAACCTGATATTGATATATTCGAAACAGCAGACCATGTGTTTGTAAAGGTGCCAATCAGCGAAGAATGGCTGGAACAAGTGAGAATCAAACACACATCTCACGAATTATGGTTGGAAAACTTCCCAAGAGCAGATCATCCGAAAAAAGTAAACCTTCCTTGTTTAGTCAAACGCAAAGGAACAAAAGCCGTCTATAAGGATGGCCTTCTGGAAGTCATGTTTCAAAAGCAGCAAGACTACAATATGTCCGAGGTAGAAATCATCCGATAAAAAACGGCCTGCAATCGATGCAGGCCGTTTTTTATTAATAGAAGCCGGGATATCCCCCGTATGGCACGCCGGCACCAAAACCGTACGGTCCGCCTCCATATCCATAAGGGCCAGGAGGATAGGCATAGGGACGAGAATAGTTAAACAGCGCACTCCCGAGAAAACCGCCTAATAAACCGCCGACTAGAGGAGCGCCAAACAAAAAAGGACTACGCGCCGGATATCCGGCTGGACCTGGGATTCCGCGTAAATACGAATGATGAGGGTACATGATTTTTTCCTCCTTTATGTCTGCCTATACGTAAAGTATTCAGCAAGGAAGAAAAACGATTGGGCTACGGACTGTCTATGATTGTTACATCACAAGCCCTGCCAATAACACACAGCCGAGTCCTGTAACCGAAAGAACTGTTGTAAGCAGCGTCCAAGTTTGAAATGTTTCTTTCATGCTCAAGCCGAAAAATTCCTTTACCATCCAAAATCCTGCATCATTTACATGACACGCAATGACACTGCCGGCTCCTGTTGCAAGCACCATTAACGCGGGGTTTACACTGCCAGCCTCCATAAGCGGAGCTGCCATTCCCGCTGTGGTAAGCGCAGCCACGGTAGCAGAGCCTAGACACAGACGCAGAACCGCGGCGATGGTCCATGCAACGAATAGCGGCGACATGTTTGTTTGACGGAAAAAATCAGCGACATAATCGCCGACCCCGCCGTCAATCAGCACCTGTTTAAACGCTCCTCCCCCTCCTATGATGAGCAGCATCATCGCAATTTGGGAAATTGATTCTGAAATAGATCTGCTGATTTCCTGCATAGATATTTTACGGGCATATCCCATCGTATAGAGTGCAAGCAACAGCGAAATGAGCATTGCCGTTCCCGGAGTGCCGATAAATTCTATAATGTCTTTTCCTTTTGAATGTTCACTCAATAATAAAGAAAAAACTGTTGCCATTGCCATAAAGATAACCGGGAATAAAGACGTGACAGCACTGATCGCAAAGCCCGGTGTTTCATCCAGCTGAAATTCTTTCCTCGGTCCTAACCCCGATAAGTTTCCATGCTTTTGATACGCACCAGGAAACCGTTTCATCGCAAATTTATTAAATAAAGGCCCGGCAATCACAGTTGTCGGAACAGCGATGATGATTCCCAAAAGCAGCACCTGGCCAATATGGGCACCGTATGCAACTGAGATAGCAGTTGGAGCAGGATGCGGGGGCAAAAATCCGTGAGTAACATTTAAGGCGGCGGCCATCGGGATTCCCAGATACAGAAAAGGCATTTTTAATTCTTTAGCAATCGCGTATACAATCGGTATCAACAGAACAAGAGCGACTTCAAAAAACAGCGCAATACCGATGATAAAAGAGGCAACCACAACCGCCGCCTGTATTCGTTCCTTCCCGAATTTGTCAATCAGCGTAATGGCAATCCGGTAGCCGCCCCCAGCATCTGAGACAAGCCTCCCGAGCATCGCGCCAAGTCCAAACACTAAAGCTAAATGCCCCAGCTGCCCGCCAATTCCAGCCTCAATTGAAAGAACAATTTTATTGATATCCATTCCAAGTCCGATGGCTACTAAAAATGAAACGACAATCAGTGAGACAAAGGTATTTAATTTTACTTTAATAATGAGAAATAACAGAATCAGCACTCCGACAGCTACAATTAAAATCGGCATGGTACCCCTCCAAAAGTGTTTTATATGATTCTCGCGACAATGTTTTGGCGCTTTTCATGCCTAGATGAACAGAAAGCGCTTTCGTTAATAACTAAAAACGTCTTGGTTATATGATTGTTATCTTTTGATCAACTAATATGTTCATACTAATCTCCTAATCAATGACTGTCAATCGTTTTTATGAGCTTGTCTCGATTACCTACCGCCTAACCCAATGATTTATTAGTTATATGTTGATTAACTTTTGGTTATATGTTATGTTTTTTAAAGTTGACTGCCAATCATTATATCTCTCCATTGTCTGGAAGCAAATGAGACAATATGAGAACAGACGGATAACAACTTCACAAGAGGAGGAGTACACATGCCATTATTGCGTTTTGATGTAATTGAAGGCCGTGACGAAAAATCGCTGCAATTGTTATTAGATACTGCTCACCAAGCGATGGTTGAAGCGTTTGGCGTTCCGGAAAGAGACCGTTATCAAATTGTCCATCAGCATCCCGCAAACGAGCTTATAATCCAAGATACGGGATTAGGGTTTCAGAGAACCAAGGATCTGGTCATCATTAGCATGACAAGCAAAGCAAGAACCGAAAGCCAAAAGGAAAAATTGTATGCTCTGCTTGCTGAAAGGCTAGAAGAAAAATGCGGAATTTCCCCTGAAGACCTCATGGTATCTATTACTGAGAATGGTGACGCAGACTGGAGTTTCGGTCTCGGTGAGGCGCAATTTTTGAATGGAAAACTATAAGATTTCGTCTCCCCATAAAAAAAAAGAGAGAGCTCCAAAGAAGCTCTCTCTTTTTTTCATAAATGCGGAAGTCATCAGTATAGAAGCATCCAGCAATACGAAAAACCTGGATCTCCTTATTAGATCCGGTTTAAACGCCAATTGGATGCTGACTGGGTTTTGGCCGAAAATATAAAATTTTGCTGATTTGCATAATAAGATAACTCATAATCCCCATTTACAACAGGTTGGATGCTATAACTTATTGATCATTTCCATGAACATGACACTTTTGCCAATCCGGAAATGTCAGTCTGACAAATATAAAAAGTCATGTAAACGGGGTGCGAACCGTACTTACATGACTCACCATGGAAACAAAGGCTCTTTTTCAGACGCCGCTTTCCTTATTTCTCTTCTTCACACACTGTGTCACCAGGCTCGCAAAATTGATCGGCCCATGCCTGCATCTCTTGAAATACAGCTTGAAGCGCTGTTCCTTTTTCAGTCAGCGTGTAGATGACTTTGACCGGCGTTTCAGGGAGAACCTGCCGTTCGACAATCTCGTTTTGTTCAAGCTCCTTCAAGCGCTCTGCCAACATTTTTTGGCTGATCATCGGTATTGTTTCCGTTATCTCTTTAAACCGTTTCGGCCCATCCATTAGCACATGGATGATCAGACCGTTCCATCGTTTTCCCAGCAATGAGAATGCGGATTCCATTTTAGGGCACATCGTATTTCCCACAAGTCTTCATCCCTTCATCTATTGATTGACATGTATTCAATGATCCATTACAATAATCTTTCAAGTTACATTTAGTAAGCTTCTAACTTTTCTATTATCATACCACGTTTATCCGAAGGAGGAAACACTATGACGAATACTCTGGATGTTTTAAAAGCACGTGCATCTGTAAAGGAATATGATACAAATGCCCCGATCTCTAAGGAGGAGCTGACTGAGCTATTAGACCTTGCCACTAAAGCGCCTTCTGCTTGGAACCTTCAGCATTGGCATTTTACAGTATTCCACAGCGATGAATCAAAAGCGGAGCTTCTTCCTGTAGCGTATAATCAAAAACAAATCGTTGAGTCTTCTGCTGTTGTTGCCATTTTAGGCGATTTAAAGGCAAATGAAAACGGTGAAGAAGTTTATGCTGAATTAGCAAGCCAAGGCTATATTACGGATGAAATCAAACAAACATTGCTCGGCCAAATCAACGGTGCTTACCAAAGCGAGCAATTCGCACGTGATTCAGCTTTCTTAAATGCTTCTTTAGCTGCTATGCAGCTTATGATTGCCGCAAAAGCAAAAGGTTATGACACTTGCGCAATTGGCGGATTTAACAAAGAGAAGTTCCAAAAGCAATTTGATATCAGTGAGCGCTATGTTCCGGTTATGCTAATTTCAATCGGCAAAGCAGTGAAGCCTGCGCATCAAAGCAACCGTCTGCCGCTTTCAAAAGTATCAACTTGGCTGTAAGGATATGAAAAACCTTAGTCCGAAATCCGGACTAAGGTTTTTTTATACAATCGCCTCTTTGTACCATTCACGAGCCTGTTCAGCTTCATGCTGAGTCAGCTGATGGCCCCCGTCCTGCCAGAAAACGGAGGCTGATGCCCCGCTGTCACGTAAATAGCGGTAAAGCTCTTCTGATTCTTCCTTCGTGCAAAGAGGATCGTATTTCCCGGCACCGATAAAAACAGGGAGCCCCGCCATATCAGGCAGCTCGATACCCCGAATCGGAACCATTGGATGATGCAGAATAGCCCCTTTTAACACATCTTTATAATGAAAAAGCAGGCTTGCCGCAATGTTTGCGCCGTTTGAATAACCGACTGCAATCACTTTGCCGCGATCAAACTGATGCGTTTCTGCAGCCTCGTCGATAAAATCTTTCAATTCTCTTGTCCGCACCACAAGATCTTTTTCATCAAAAACTCCTTCACTCAGACGTTTGAAAAATCGCGGCATTCCATTTTCAAGCACCGATCCTCTGACACCAAGCAAATGGGCATCAGGGTCTATAAACCGCCCCAATGAAAGCAGATCGTGTTCATTACCGCCCGTGCCATGCAACAGCAAAAGTACGTTGTCAGATGTTCCTTTTTCATAAATATGCTTCATTATAAATTCCCCCTTTTAAAGTTCAGGTAAAATGTCTGTAATTTGGTGTCTATGTTTCTCCAGCCATTCAGGCAGTTTTAAGGAAGTCCCTAGCTCAGAAAACGTTTCATCTGTCATAAAGCCCGGTTCATCTGTGGCAATTTCAAATAAGATACCGCCTTTCTCCCTGAAATAAACTGATGTAAAGTATTCCCTGTCGAGAATTTCTGACGAAGGCAGATGGTTTTCAGCAATAATCGGCAGCCATTTCGCCTGTTCGTTTTTCTTTGTCCGAAACGCTACATGATGTACCGTACCATATCCTCCGACTCCTCTTTTTTCAGGGTGTAAATGGACATCAATGACACCGCCGACGGCCGCTGAGGTTGCCAGTCTGACAATCTGGTCTTCTTCGGCCACTTTGGTGTATCCAAAGCTTTCCGTTAACAATTGTATGGTCGCCTGCGGGTCGTAGGAATATAGCAGCACACCTTTCATTCCCGTAATTGCTTCATTTGTTGTGATCCCGTCAGGCGTCCACTCGCTTTTGCCGCTTTTCGCATCCTCCATGATCGCCAGCGGAAGGTCTTCTGTATCATCAAAAATAAGACCTTTTTCACCAAACAACGTTTTTTCCTTTAGGCTCAGCCCGCTTTTCTCAAGACGTTCCTTCCAAAAAGACAGGGAGCCTGAGGGAACTGAAAAGTACACCCGGCCCGCTTGGCCTTTTCCTACCGTTCCCTGTCCGCTTCCTTGGAACGGAAAAAAAGTCATTATTGTACCGGGATCTCCGTTTTGATTCCCAAAGTAAAAATGATACGTTCCGGGATCATCAAAGTTTACTGTTTTTTTAACAAGCCTGAGCCCAAGCACTTCTGTATAAAATCGCAAGTTTTCTTGCGGATCTCTGGCGAATGCTGTGACATGGTGCAATCCTTCTGTTTTCATTTTCTCACTCCCATTTATCTCGATTTCAAGATATTTATTATTTTAAACCTTTATTGAAAAGGATGCAAACCATGTGTTTTGATTAAATAATTGAAAAAATCATTTTTTTCTAATAATTATCTTGTGATCTTTTCTTACAACTGCTATTATAGTGAGCATTATCATGTTTCAGGAGGAAAGTAAATGGTTAAAAAAGCACTTATTGTTATTCTCATTCTTTTGCCATTCGTTCAGCTCGCGCTTTTGCCGCTTGTGAATCGAATAGAACCGATTATGTTCGGCCTGCCGTTTTTCCACTTTTGGCTGCTGCTGTGGATTATTGTTACGCCGTTATGCTCGTTTGGCATTTATCAGATGCAAAAAAAAGATGGAGGACTTGAATAATGCAAGGGAATCTGACTGCACTTCTCATTACTGCTATTATTGTTTTAACCGTTGTCTGTATCGGCTTTCTCGCCGGAAGAGACAAATCCTCACGCACTTCTGTGGAAGAATGGTCTGTCGGCGGCAGACGCTTCGGCGGTCTTCTCGTCTGGTTTTTAGTAGGCGCTGACCTTTATACGGCCTATACTTTCTTAGGGTTGACCAGTACTGCTTTTACAGGCGGAAGTGTTGCATTTTTCGCCATTCCTTATTCTGTGTTGGCCTACTTTATCGCCTACTTCTTCTTGCCGAAACTTTGGAAAGTTGCGAAAATTCATAAATTAACAACACTCGCGGATTATGCCCGGGAACGTTTTAACAGTAAGCTTTTGGCAAGCCTCGTTGCCATCGTCGGGGTACTCATGCTTATTCCGTACATATGCCTTCAGCTGAGCGGCATTCAAGACACGCTTCAGGTTGCCGGCACCGGATATATTAACGTAAAATTCGTTGTGATCATTTCATTTATTCTTGTTGCTCTTTACACATTCTTCAGCGGGATTAAAGGGCCCACATATACAGCCATCATTAAGGACATTTTAGTATGGGTCATTATGCTGTTTATGGTGGTGTCCCTCCCTCTCATTCATTTTAACGGCTGGACACCGATGATTGACACGTTAGTGAAGGAAGCGCCGCAAATGCTGACGATACCTGCAGAAGGGCCAAAAGGCATCCCTTGGTTTATCACAGCATCTATTGTTTCCGCTTTGGCACTTTTTATGTGGGCGCATGCCGCTACAGGTGTTTTCACGGCGAAAAGCGCTGATGCAGTAAGAAAAAACAGCATGTTTTTGCCGCTTTACAATATTGTGTTAATATTGGTTATTTTTCTTGGCTTTATCGCCTTTCTTGTCCTGCCGGAAGATACAAATCCAAGGCTGGCGCTGCTGTATTTGATTCAAACATCTTACGGCGGCGTGGCACAAGGCTTTGCATATGCCACTATCGCTCTTGCTTCATTAATACCTTGTTCCATTATGGCAATCGGCGCATCGAATTTATTCGCCAACAACCTATACCGGGATTTGATTCATCCGAATGTGTCGCAAAACAAGCTGACCCTCGTCACACGTTCAATGGTCTTTGTTGTCATCGGTCTTGCGCTGCTGTTTGGAATGCTGTTCCCGACTGCCTTAGTGACACTTCAGCTATTAGGTGTATCCGGTATGGTGCAAATCTTCCCTGCGATTGCTGTCAGCCTGTTCTGGAAAAACCAAACGAAAGAAGCAACGGTTATCGGATTATTAGCCGGCCTAGCGGTAACGTTTATTGTGTATATCACTCAATCCGCACATGGCATTTATGAAGGATTCTGGGGATTGGCCGCCAACATGATCGCTGTGGTTATCCTGAATCCGCTGTTCGTTAAAAACGCGGGATCCAATCCTGTCATTGAAGGTTTATTTGGCAAAAAACAAGACGCTAATCCAAATCAAAAGGGCGCATAAAAAAACCATACGCGGCAGCCGCGTATGGTTTTTTTACATTTCTTTTTTCAATGCTTCAATTGCCTTTTCCATTTGCGTATCATTATCAGACAGTTTCTTTTGAAGTTCTATCATTAATTTCGTTGTTGTATCGCCAGTCAGTATGCCTGTTTCATTCAGCTTCTCTTTTTTCTGGAACTGTTTGACGACAGATACAAAATCCTGGTCATACGTACTGTTAACCTTTACCTTGTAACCAAGTGCTTTGAGCATTTTCTGAGCCACTTTGACGTTTGTGCCTGTATCACCTGATTTGTACGTTTTATCTGCGTCCAAATACGGCAGCTTCGCGTAATCAGGCAGCTCTGCTTTCACTTGAGGCTTGATGCCTTTTTTGTGAATCCATTCGCCGTCAGCAGTCAGCCATTTGGCAACTGTCAGTTTGACGGTAGAGCCATCATCATATTCTTTTGCCGTTTGTACTGTACCTTTGCCGAATGTCGTCTCGCCGATTAACGGTACGTTTGACGATTCATGAAGGGCAGCGGCCATAATTTCGGCTGCGCTTGCTGTACCGTCATTTACTAAAACGACGGTCGGCTTGGTCACTTTCCGTTCTTTTTCGGCCTTCATGACTTCTTTTGAACCGTTTTTGTATTCAACCTGCATGATGTTTTTCCCTTTATCAATGAACAGGTTGCTCATCGTAATCGCCTGTTCCATTAAGCCGCCCGGGTTGCCTCTCAAGTCTAAAATATAGCCTTTGGCGCCTTTTTTCTCTAAACTGTCAATCGCATCTGTCAGTTCTTTAGCTGTTGTTTCAGAGAAAGAAGTGATTTGAATTTCTCCAATGTTGTTGTCTTTCATCTCTGAATAGACAGTCTCTACAGGAATGGTATCGCGCTTAATGGAAAGATCGATATTCCCCACTCCCGCTCTGTTCAGTTCAAGCTTCACCTTTGTGCCCTTTTTGCCTCGGATTAAAGCGACGGCTTCATTTACATTCATGCCTTTTACGCTTTTTCCATTCACCTTAATGATTTGGTCTCTCGGTTTGATACCGGCTTTTTCAGCAGGTGAACCTTTAATTGGGGATACAATAAGGATTTCTCCGTCTTTCTCCTCTACTTGGGCTCCGATTCCTTCAAAAGATGCTGAAATCGTCTCGTCGAATGATTTCGCTTGCTCTTGATCCATATATGTAGAGTACGGATCATCCAGTGATTGAATCATTCCTTTAATTGCTCCGTCTACTAATTTGTCATCATCTGTTTTTTGGTAATAATCACTTTTGATTTGCTCATACGCTTTATTTAATTTGTCGAACTTACTGTCTCCTGTGCTTGCTGATTTTTGGCCCAGGATACTGGAATTGCCCGTAATAAATAAAGTAAGCGCCGAAGCGACAACTGCAGTGATCAGCACAATAAAAAACAGTTTTAATTGCCGTTTCAATTAAACACCACCTTTTTCTTCTTACATTATTATCATGGACGAATTCTTATTCGTCAACTCGGAGCAGAAATGAAAGAGAAACGCCCTTCTTTTGCTTTTCATAAACCTATGTCTTTATACGACATATGATAAGGAAAAAGGAGGATTCGATATTGAGCCGATATTTAGAAATGCTGTCCTTATTCGGTGTCGCAGGGGCGCACCCAGGCGGGCTGGCTTTTTCAAAAGCGGTCTTGCAAAAGGCTGCGCCCTCCCCGGATCAGCCGATTCTTGATGCCGGATGCGGAACAGGGCAAACGGCGGCTTATTTAGGACATTTGCTGTATCCTGTAACAGTCGTTGATAAAGATCCTATTATGCTTGAGAAAGCGAAAAAAAGATTTGCGAATGAAGGGCTTGCCATCCCTGCATATCAGGCGGAGCTGGAACATCTCCCGTTTTCTTCTGAGTCCTTTTCCTGCGTCCTGTCAGAATCGGTCCTCAGTTTTTCACGCCTGACATCCTCTCTTCAAGAAATTTCAAGAGTTTTAAAACCCGGCGGGATGCTGATTGGTATCGAAGCTGCTTTAAAAAAACCGATGCCCCCTGCAGAAAAGAAGCAAATGATGGATTTTTACGGATTTACTTGCTTACATGAAGAAAGCGAATGGCATAAACTCCTAAGATCCTATGGCTTTCAAAAAACAGAAGCGATGACACTTCTTCCGGAAGACATGGAATTTGAACCAACCACAGAAATGGATTTATCGCAAACGATTGATCCCATCTATTACGATACGCTTCAAACACATTATCAGCTCATGCAGTTATATAGTGAGTACATGGGTCATTGTATTTTTATCGCGTACAAGTAAAACGGCGTATCGCCCCCTGTTTTCGTCCAACCTTTTTTTCCTATCTATCATATGCTGATAGAAAGTCAGGATAGGAGGGGAACAATATTGGAGAGATATTATCATCTTTGCAAAAACCATCAAGGTAAAGTCGTCAGAATTACAGAGAGAGGCGGGAGAGTTCACGTCGGCAGAATTACCCGTGTAACAAGAGACAGAGTTTTTATAGCTCCGACCGGCGGAGGGCCAAGAGGTTTCGGTTACGGATATTGGGGCGGTTATTGGGGATACGGAGCAGCTTACGGTATTTCCCTCGGTTTAATTACAGGGGTCGCTCTTGCTGGTTTATTCTTCTGGTAAGCATAGAACAAATGCTAGATTCACCAGACACAATGAAGCCCGCTTATCTAGTGTAAGCGGGCTTTTCATTTTAAATTTTCTTCACTTTTTCAAAGTACTCTTCAAGCGTTAAATCATTATCTTGGATGACCTTTGCGGCTTTTTTGCCTACATAGCGCAGATGCCATGGCTCATATTCATATTTCGTGATATCTTCTTTATTTTTCGGATAGCGAATGATAAAGCCATATTTATAAGCATTGTCCTGCACCCATTTCCCGTCTGCCGTGCTTCCGAACGCTTCATTTAGCTCAAAGCCATTGCTCCGGCTCGAAATGTCCATCGCGAGGCCTGTTTGGTGCTCGCTTTCACCCGGGTAAGCAACCGCTTCCTTTGCCTTCTTTTCCCCTTTTAGGCTTACTTCATTGTCAAAAATGACTTTCTGTCTGTCATACGAACGGTACCCTGAGACAGCTGCCAGTTCATAGCCTTCCTTTTTGGCAGCATCGAACATTGTTTTTAATGCGTCGGCCGCTTCTTTTCTGATGTAACGTTTTTGAATCTTTTCTTCAAAAGAAAACTCTACATCTGGTATGACAAGATCGCTAGGTTCATAGTTTCCGGGCAGTGCATATTGTTTATTGACAAGCGCGAGTATATTTTCTGGATTTTGAATGGTTTCCAGACCATCGACTTTTTTAATATCATTGAAATACTGGCTTTCCAATGAAAACTCACTGTTTTGAGTGTTTGATTTTTTGCTGTCAGCTGTTTTTTGTTCTGTTTGCTTTGTTTCTGCTGTGGTTTTCGTATCCTTTTGAGCATCTCCGTTCGACATGCTGCAGCCGGCTCCGACTATTGCCGTTACACTCAGAGCGGCAGCCAGTGAGAACCATTTACCGGACTTTTTCATATTACATTACCTTCCTTTTATCAATCGTTTCCGCATTCATAAAGAAGAGGCTGCCGGCACCCAGCACGCCTCTTGATATATTTTATTGTGATACGGAATGTAAAGCCACTTCTATCATATCATGAAATGTCGTTTGACGCTCTTCCGCTGTCGTTTCTTCTCCTGTTAATACGTGATCACTCACGGTGAGAATTGACAGGGCTTTTCTTCCGTGCTTCGCTGCTAATGTATACAATGCAGTTGTTTCCATTTCAACGCCAAGCACACCGTATTTTGCAAGTTTTTCAATTTGTGAATCGTCGTTGTAGAACTGGTCAGCTGTAAATACGCTTCCTACAGTCACCGGCACACCTTTATCCTTTGCGGCATCATAGGCATTTTTTAAAAGCTCGAAATCTGCGCAAGGCGCAAAATCAATGCTTCCAAAAGCGACTCTGTTCATTTGTGAATCAGTTGAGGAGGTCATCGCCAAAATGACGTCTCGCACTTTGACATCTTTACGAATAGCGCCGCAAGAACCGACTCTTATTAGATTTTGCACATCGTAGCTTTGAATTAATTCATTCACATAAATTGAAATAGACGGAACACCCATTCCCGTGCCTTGTACTGAGATTTTTTTACCTTTATATGTACCCGTAAATCCATACATGCCTCTGACTTCATTGTAGCATTCTACATTTTCAAGATACGTTTCTGCAATAAATTTTGCTCTGAGAGGATCTCCCGGCAAAAGCACTGTATCCGCAATTTGTCCTTTTTCAGCACCTATATGTACACTCATCTCATATCCTCCTGTAAATCAAAATTATCATCCAGCCCGTCCATTTTACAACGAATGTCATGATGAAACAAACTTCAGCATTGATTATAAAGGAATATGTCGAAAAAAGAAATGTTCGAGGATCTGTTAGGCACTTCCTCAGAAAAACGGATAATCGGGGTGTTAATTTGAAAACCTAACCGCAGGAAGGAGGGGTGGGACATGGGTAAAAAACATCGTAACCGGATCACCGGCCAAAAAAAGAACAATCATATACCTGAAAAAGATATCATTGCAGCTGAAGAAGCACACGGGAAAGAATATTCTGCTGCCAAACGCAAGCCTTAAAACTGCAGAAAACTGCGGGTTTCCGCAGTTTTCTTTTCATTATGTCGTTTGTACAATCAGACGATTGATTTTCCTCCAGCCGGCGGGAAGCAGTTGATAATATGTTTTCCCTTTTCTGCCTTCATCAATCAAGATCACGTCCCCTGTGGCCATAAATCTTGCATCATAATCACTCGGAACAGTGTCGAATACATTAAACAAAGAGAATGCTCTTTTCAGCACGTCTTGATGATCGCTCCCGTTCAGTTCAGTTCGATAGACGGCTCTGTAGCCCTTTTTTTCGCCAAACCGGGGTGTCTGAAATATTGTCACGTCATAGGAACAAGACTTCTTTTTAAACACGGATAACATCATCAAGATCCCCTCCCTTTTATTTCTTTAACATATTGGCGTTTTTGCTGTGTTTTCCTCTCTCTATTTTTGTCGAAACCGCTTAATCTTTTCGTCAAAACCTTTTACTAGGAAAAACAGAAGCAAGCCGAGGCTAAAGCCTCCTAACACATCTGTCACAAAATGAACCCCCAGATACACTCTGCTTATGCCGACTAAAACAGCAATTACACCGGCTATGATATATACCATTTTTTTATGCTTGGACAAAAACGGGAGGTGTTTCACTAAAAAGTAAGCAATAACAGGATAGACACAAGCAGCATTCATGGAATGGCCGCTCGGAAAACTGAAGGATGATTCATGAACCAGCGGTGCAAAATCAGGCCTCACTCTTTCGATCCATTCTTTTAAGACTTTGTTTAACAGCCGATCTGTGCCGAATATCAAGAGCATCAACAGGCCGTCCCATGTTTTTCTGTAGAAAAACAGGCCTGCTCCAATGATGACAATTAGAGGGAGCAGAAAAGAAGAAGCACCAAGATGCGTGATCCCCGTCATGACTTCATTAAGCCATGGCTGACGGATCAAAACAGCTGCCTTGCTTATTGCTTCATCTGCAGATTGAACAGCATTTGTATGAATGGCCGCAGCTAGAATTAAAAAGAAAAGAAACAAACTAACGGGCTTGTACAATTTTAACCACCTCAATTTTCACAGAAGTCATAGAACATGAATAATAAAACCGGAGCTGACCGCTCCGGTTTTAAGCCTCACTCATCTTCATCCAGCTCTTCATCTATCATACATTTTTCTATCAAATAATCAAAGGTAATATCAGCGATTTCAAACAGCTCATCCTCACTCGGTATGTAGCCCCGTCTTGCAAGCTCTCTGTAAAAAAATTCAGCGATTTCTTCCGTATCAATCACAAGATCTATTTCTTTCATCTCCGTACCGCCTCCTTTTTTATGTTTTATGAAAAAACAGGCTGAATTATACCCGGTGTTCTAAACAATTCTTTCAGTCATATATTGAATAAAAAACGAGCCATGGGAGGCTGACGCTATGATTGCTAAAATGATGGAAGCACTGGACGGAGAAAGATTTGATATCATAATGGAAAAAACGCTCAAAGGAATGACGCATGTGATGATTTGGGGCTGTCTGCCATATTTTTTATATGTCTTGATCCGTATGTTCACAAACTAACTGAAATGCTCTTTTAAACTTTCCAAAACAAACATCATCATGTCTTTATATTCTTCATCATGAAACATTTCGTACAGAATTTTGTAGTCATTATAAATATCCAGAAGCTCATCAACAATTGACACAGCAAGGATGTGAAGGGTATCTTGATCTTCATCATCGCCTTCAAACTGAAGAAGAGCAGACGATGCGATATCTTCGCCGATCTCATGGCCAGTTTCTCCGACATAATGGACAAACAACAGCTGATGCACAAACTGGTCCATTTCATATTTTCTAAGCACCAGCGTGAGATCCTCTTCCTCCGTTTCAAGCCACTCTCCATCCTTTAAACGGGTCAGCTCATAAATGATATCTTCCCAGCCATCTTCTAAATATCTCCAAATTTCTGTTCTATGGCCGATAATGCGAAAGAGTTCTTTTCCATAATCTTTTACATAAACAACGTCCCCAATAAGGAATTCATACTCAATATCAAGCTTCTCCATGTCGACAATGACACCCTCATAATCTTTATAAAGCTGAATAGATGATTCAAAGTATAAAACTTCGTTATGATTGACTTCATAAAGATAGTGTTTATCAATTTGGTGTACTTTTGTGATGGTGCCGACTGTTCCATACATAATGACGACTACGATATCCCCTACTTGGAATTTCGGTTTATTTTGCTTCATGGTGTCTCCCCCTCGCCGCAACATTTCTCATACGCTATCGTATGCCGGGTGAAGCCAATTCGCATGGGCATGAAAACCAAAGGAAATATCCAATTATGGTATGGGGGACATAAAAAAATCCGCAGTGATCTGCGGATGAAACAGCTATTATCTGCCGTGCACTTCAGACTCGTATTGATCCCAAGCTTCATCAAACGTCGCCATCGTGTGAAGGTAATCAGCATTCAGCTCCAAATATGAACTGATTTCATGATAATCGGTTGATGTTTTTGGAAAGCTGTGATCCTCATACGCCTGATTGGCAAATTCACTGATGCTGTCCTTCGGCTTAGGGTGTCTGTATTTCAATAAATAGTGATAAAAGGATTTCATGGGTTTCCCCTCCTGGTGTCTGTCTTTTGTTGTTCTATTATACAGTTCAAGTGTAAAATTACAACAAAAGAATACTGAAACATGACTCAGGAGAAGTCAAAATAGTTGCGTTTCAAAATTCTTTCTGTCTCCATGAGCTGCTGATATGTCAGGCTTTCAGGCAGTTTGTTTGTTTGAATTAAAAGCAGCTGATCCTCAATCTCCTTAACCGTGTTTTCCTCTTGATAGGTCATACCGCAGGAAGAACATACCATGGCAGGAGTGTCTGTCAGTTCTATAGCCCTCGTTCCATCAGGAAGCTCCCAGTACACCGTGTTCCTGCCGGGCACCGCTTCAAGCTCGCCGCACCATTCGCATGTTTTCATGAAGAATCCCCTCCGCATTCAGTCTCTTTCTGTTTTTTCTGCTGCGCCAAAAATTTCTTTTCTTTGAGCTGATCTCTTTTCTCACGCCGGTCTTTTAATGTTTCATGCTCCGGATTTGCGATGTATGCCTCTCTCCTTTTGATTCTGTCTACATTTTCAGGTGTAAACGAAACTTCTTTGTCAGCAAAAATGGCACTCAGCCCGATCGGCTCCTTTTTGTCAGCGGTTTCAGGGAAAACGGACTCAAAATAGGCGTCTGCCTGATTGGGGATATAATTCTCTGGTTCCGGATATGACGTAATCACACCTTCAAAATTTCTTAAGATCACTTTGTCAGGACTTTGTGACAGGACATAGTTTGGCTGCAGGGCGATTTTACCTCCTCCGCCTGGTGCGTCAACGACAAAGGTAGGAACCGCATAGCCTGAGGTATGACCTCTCAGCCCTTCAATGATCTCCAAACCTTTGGAAACAGGAGCTCTGAAATGCCCGATTCCCTCTGACAGATCACATTGGTAAATATAATAAGGACGGACTCTGATTTTTACCAAGTCATGCATGAGCTTTTTCATAATTGGAACCGAATCATTAATACCTGCTAATACGACAGCCTGATTCCCGACCGGCACTCCCGCGTTCACCAGCTTTTCACATGCCTCAACGGATTCTTCTGTCATTTCGATGCTTGTGTTAAAATGGGTATTCAGCCAGACCGGATGATATTTTTTCAATATCTCGCACAGATGATCGGTAATGCGCTGCGGAAAGACAACGGGCGCTCTTGTTCCGATTCTGATGACTTCCAGATGCGGAATGCTGCGCAGCTCTTTTAAAATATATTCTAAAATTTGGTCGTTGATGAGCAGCCCATCACCGCCTGAAATTAAACAATCGCGGATTTCGGGTGTTTCCCGGATATAAGCAATTGCAGCATCAAGCTGTTTTTTTGGGACGCCCATTCCGATTTGTCCGGAAAAGCGCCTTCTTGTGCAGTAGCGGCAGTACATAGAACATTGATTCGTGACAAGAAACAGCACACGGTCGGGATAGCGGTGTGTCAGACCGGGTACCGGTGAATCTTCATCCTCATGAAGCGGGTCTTCCAGATCGTATTTTGTTTTGTGCATTTCTTCAGAAAGCGGCACAGACTGCATGCGTACCGGGCATCTCGGATTGTCGGGGTCCATTAAAGAAGCATAGTAAGGTGTAATATTTAAGGGGATCGTTTTGGTAGAAATTCTGACGCCTTCCTCTTCATCCTCAGTCAGATTGATGACTTTCTTTAAATCATCTAACGTTCTTACAGTATGTGTCAGCTGCCAAAGCCAATCGTTCCATTTCTCTTCCGGAACGTCCTTCCATAACTCGATCTCCTTCCAATGCCGTTTCGGTTTATACCATTTGTTTTTCAAACGAATTCCTCCTCGCGCATATTTTGACTTACAGTTGCTTGCACCAAATATTCATGTTTTCAAGGCCTTCGGCTATAAAGCAATTATTGATCAGCCTTCCGCCATACTGATAACCTGAATGGTACAACACAGCATTCATCCCAAAAGACGAAGCACGGGCGAGAGAAAATACATGAAAGATATCCTTTCCAGCCATTTCTTTTTCTAACGCCTCGATTAAAAAGCTTGTTAACGAATGGCCGCGATATTCCGGCAGCACAGCGCAATCGGTTATTTCTGCATGCCCAAGCTCTGGATTGATTTCTGCACTTGCTGCGCTGATCAGGCGGTCATGATCAAGCATGATATAATACACCGTATTTGCATTCATCGTCTTTTCAATATAAGCGGGGTCAAATACCGGTGTTGGGTACGTGCGGAATACTTTTTTATACAACATCGATAGCTGGTACATGTCATTTGTTTCTGCTTTTCTCATCGTAAAAACGGGTGTACTGTCGTTGTGAAGACGGGGCGCTGTGCGATATATGGCTTCGATGATCTCCTGTTCCTCTGTATAAGAATCTGTTTGTCTCCGGCTTTCTGAAAGGTAACGTACCATGACACAAGCCGAATAGCCGAGATAATAGCCCTTTAGATAACCCTCCGGCGCAAATAATTGTTTGGCAAGGATTGGCTCATCATGCTGCTTCGCATAAACAATGATTTTTTCTGCATCCTCTTCTTTTGCCGCTGCCACGATATCCGGCAGGGCCTTCTCAATAGCTCCGTCATAACGGACCACTCTGATTCGTTTATTAAAGCCGTCATGGTCCAAAACTGCTGTGACACCGCTACTCTTTATTGACTTGAGCATCCGCATCCTCCCCATCTGTATGAAGGCCGCACCAATCCATGACAAAAAGTGCAATAATTTTAGCAGATTCTATCATGGCTTCAACCTCAATGTATTCATTGGCCTGATGAGCCGTTTTTGTTTCCCCCGGCCCGAAAACGATCACTGGTGTATCTCCTGCATGGTACAAAAGCCCTCCATCCGTTCCCCACGGGGAAGCCTCAATAATCGGCTCTGTCTGTTTCATTTTTTGATAGGCTGATTGCAGCACAGAAATTAAAGGGTGATCATCAGGTAAATCATTCGGCAGCCATTGAGCGCCAAACCATTCGACTTGTACGGGATGGCGTTTAAACCATTCGTCATAGTATTCTAAATCCTTCAGCCAGTTTTCCAATTCAAGTTTTACAGCTTCTGGTTTCTCATGGGGAGCAATTCCGCATCTCCCTTCTATAACGACACGGTCTGCAACTGAAGATGGCCAGGCACCGCCCGAGATGGTGCCGATATTCACCGGTACCGGTATTGGGATATTGTCATACAGCGGATCTGAAATTCTCGCATTGCGGACTTTCTCCAGCTCTTGTATCGCTGTGATAACGTGCATGCTTTTTTCAATCGCGCTTACCCCTTCGTAGCGTGTGCCCCCATGTGCGGATAATCCCTTCACAGTGATCCGAAACCACATCGAACCCTGCTGCTTAATAAATAGTTTCATATTCGTCGGTTCAGGAATCAGCGCCCCGTCAGCACGATAGCCTCTCATGATGGCGGACAGTGTACCGGCGCCGCCGCACTCTTCATCTACAACACTCTGAAACAATACATCTCCCTTCAATTTGACATCGCAAGCGTGCAGGGCTTCTAAAGCAAAAAGAAGGGCTGTATTGCCTCCCTTCATATCCGTTGAGCCGCGGCCGTATATTTTACCGTTTTCTTCGACAGCTTGATACGGTTCATACTTCCAATCCTTTACGCTTCCTTCAGGCACAACATCGATATGACCGTTCAAAATCAGGGACCTGCCTCCGCCGGCTCCCGTTTTTTTAGCCACGATATTCGGGCTCTCATGAAAATCGGATCGGTTAGATTTAAAGTAGGGATGCTGTTTTAATTGCTTTATGCTTGGCTCCCATACATCAATGTCCATCTGAAATTGCCGCAGCTTTTCAAGCACAACAGCTTGGGCATTAAACTCTGACCCCAATGTGCTTTTTTCCCCAATCAGCCTTTTGAGAAGACGAATGGCTTTGGCCGAATGCTGATCAAGCCACTCGATTACTTTTCTTTCAATGTCTTGCATCCTCATTCCCCCTCTTAAGAAAAAGGCATATCTATTTTGATTTCAGCTTCTGTCAGCCTCGTCACCTCATCGATTGTCGAACCATTCATCAGCTCTTTTAAAATGAAGTGATGGCTATCGACCTCAAGAACCGCTTTTTCGGTAATAATCAAATCTACACAGCCTGCAGCAGTTAATGGCAGCGTACATCTTTCTGTTAATTTAGGCCTTCCCTTTTGATCTGTATGACTCATGACGACAACCACTTTTTTCGCTTTTTGGGCAAGCTCCATCGCCCCGCCCATACCAGGCACCTTTTTTCCCGGAACAAGCCAATTTGCCAAATCTCCTGATTGGCTCACCTGCAGGGCTCCTAAAATCGTAATGTCAATTTTGCCTTTTCTGATCATCGCAAAAGACATGGTTGTATCAAAATAAGAAGCCCCTTTTACAGCGCGGACAGGATAGCCCGCGGCGTTGCATAAATGGGCATCCTCTTCTCCCTTTTCGGGACTTTCTCCAATGCCAAGGACACCGTTTTCCGCTTGAAACATGACCTGCATGTCAGGCGGCAAAAAGTTCGGTACCAAGGATGGGATACCGATACCGAGATTCACAATCATGCCCTGCTTAATTTCAGTAGCAGCCCGTTTTGCAATCTGTTCTCTTTCGGCTACTCCCAAGCCCATTTCCATTTCACTCCCTCGCTTCGTACAACTCCCTCAACAAAAACCCCCGGTGTGACAATCATTTCTTCAGAAATCTCACCCATCGGAACGATACGCTCAGCTTCGGCAAAGGTTCTCCTGGCGGCCATTGCCATAAGCGGATTCATATTGCGCGCGGTTTTGTCATACGTTAGATTGCCGAATTCATCTGCAATGTAAGCATTGATGAAAGCAAAATCAGCCGTCAGCGCCTCTTCAATCAAGTATCGTTTTCCCGCCACTGTTACGATGTCCTTTTTTTCGCAAACCATTGGATTATCAATGCCCACATCGGTTAAAATACCGCCAAGCCCCGCTCCGCCGGCGCGAATCCGTTCCGCAAGCGTTCCCTGAGATGAAAATTGAACCTCTATCGTCCCCTCTGTCATCTGTTTTCCGGCTACAGGATTGGAACCGATATGCGAGGCGATCAGGGTTTTGACCCGTTGATTAACAATAAGCGGGCCGATCCCGATATCCGGGAAACCGGCGTCATTGCAAATCACAGTTAAATCCGTTACACCGCTGTCCAATATCGCTTCAATCAATGAAGGAGGCGACCCGACTCCCCCAAAACCGCCAAACATCAGAACCGATCCATCCCGAACATCTGCAATTGCTGTGTCAATGCTGATTGCTTTTTGAAATGGCGCCATTTAATGTCAATCCTTTTTTAAGTTTTTTTCGACCGCTGCAACTGTTTCTGAAAAAATAGAGATAAGCTCTTCCATTTCACCGTCTGAAATGGTAAAAGGAGGAGCAATAATGACAGCATCTCCTTCTCCGCTGTCTATTCCAGCTTTGGAAGGATAAACAATCAGCCCGCGTTTTTTCGCCTCGCTGACAATAATCTGAGTTATCGCCTGCTCTGGCGGAAACACTTTCTTCGTTTTTTGGTCTGCTACAAATTCAACGCCTAATAGCAGTCCTTTTCCGCGCACATCACCTATAATGCCGCTTTGAGATGCCGCCTCATCAAGCTTTTTCTTCAGCACAGCGCCCTTTTTTTCTGATTGTTTGATCAAGCCGTGCTTTAACACATATCGCAAAACTTCAAGAGCAGCTTTGGCTGAATAGGGATGTGCACTATATGTGTGACCGCTCATAATCACACCTGACCCTTGTTTTATCGTTTCAATAATAGAATCAGATACGACGGCAGCTGCAATAGGCGCATACCCCGCACCGAGTCCCTTCCCCAGTACAGCAATATCAGGTACGGTGTCCCAATGCTCTGTCGCGAGCATCCTTCCTGTTCTCCCAAGCCCCGTCATCACTTCATCTGCAATAAAAAGCACATCGTGTGTGCGGCATACCTCACTTAATCCCTCATAATATCCCGAAGGCGGAGTAATCGCTGCTCCTGCAGCACCAATAATAGGCTCAGCCACAAAGCCGGCGATGAATTGGCTTCCGATTCTTTTGATCATAGTGTCCAGTTCATCAGCTGCAGTCTGAACAAAGTCTTCTTCTGTCTCGTGATTCAGCCGATAAATATGTGGAACTGAGATAGCTGGATACCGCTCAATGAGATGGGTGAACCGGTATCTCCTTTCATAAAAACCAGACAATGAAAGCGCTCCCAAAGTTATTCCGTGGTAACTGCTCCATCGAGATAAAAAGATGGATTTTTGTGTTTGCTTTTTTTCCTGCCAATACTGAATGGCGATTTTCATAGCTGTTTCTATCGCTTCTGATCCGCTGTTGACAAAAAAAGACCAATTCACATCTCCGGGCAGCTCCTGTGCCAAGAGCGCGGCTAATTGCTCGGCGGGCTCACTCGTAAACTGTGAGCGGTAAGCAAAAGACACCTGATCAAGCTGTTCTTTCAGCTTCTCAGTCACATCACGAACTCCGTGGCCGATATTACATGTCACCGCACCTGACGAGCCGTCGAGATATTTTTTTCCGGTCTGATCATAAACATATGAACCCTTCGCATAACTGACAACCGGATAGGCCGAGCTAAGCTCTGGCTTAATCAAATAACTGCTCATGCTCCCACCTCAAAACCCCTTTTACCATATTGTATGAGTGTCCAAATGGCGGCATGACGTTCCCCGCAAAAACTTTTTCACATAAAAAGAGCCTTCCTAATAGGGAAGGCTCTTTTGGAATTTCAGCATCTAGCAAATAAAAGCGGCTCCAACAATAATTAATAAAATGAACAAGACAACAATTAACACAAATGTATTTGTCCCGCAGCCAAATCCGTAACCGTACCCAGAGTATCCATACATGCTGTTTTCATCCTTTCTTATCACGATATACGGCATTTTATGCGGGCCAAGTCCCAAATGGTTTGTGCAAACGCCTATTTCATGTAAGGAAATAATGAAATACAGTATGCACCCGCTCATATTTTTTAAACGTCAGCTTTTCGTAAAACTGAGTTGCACCGTCAGTGCTTGCAGCAACTAAGTAGGCTGCTTCCATTCCTAGTGATTTGGCGATGGACAGCATTTCTTTCACTAAGATACTGCCATAGCCCTTCCTTTGAAACTGATCTAAAATTGCCACTTCTTCGATTTTAGCCGTTTTCTCTTGATGATCGATAAACAGCTCGCCGCACCCAATGGGAACTTTCTGTGCCTGGTCGCTGTAACAAACAACAAGAATGATTATACCTGCTTCATAGAAAGGATATTTTCTTTTTAATTTTTGTTCAGCGATTGCTTCTCCAATATAAATGGAATCGTAAATTTTCATAATAGAAGATCCGTCGCTAAGACTTTTCGCCGTCCCCCATGCGGTTAAAGGATGTCCCATCTGCCCCTTCGTCCCCCATGCGGTTAAAGGATGTCCCATCTGCCCCTTCCAGTCACTAAGCTTCATGTCATATAGTAGCTCATCCTCGACGACAAAACCGCTTTTTACAAGCGACTGCTTCAAGCCGAGCGGAAAAACATGCTGCGGCGACGCTTTTAAATGGAGATAATTCGCATCAAGCAGCTTTGGTACGGAGGGTAAAAAGTTAAGTAACCGCTCCAATGGAAACGTATCATGAAGCTGAACAAAGTTATGAGAAAAAATTTGTGGAAGCTGCGGATCTCTGTATACGCTGTAATGATCAAACGATGCCGATTCAGACGTTAACAATATATATTGATGTTCCGTTTTTGAATAATGTCCTGTCATGAACGTCTCCTTTTTATGACCTATACCTTTACTCTGTTGCAATATTCAATTTCTTTATAATCTCATCGTACACCGGATAAAACGGCTTTCCAATTGGAAATTGCTGAATATTTCGGAAAGAAGCGGAGATTGGCTTCTGATGTAAAAAAAACTTCCTTGCTACTTGTTCACTAATCGGGTGAAAGACGCCGTTTAGAAACAAAAACGGCTCGCGTTCGATGAAAAACACCCGTCGGCCAGGCGGATTTTTGATCAATTCAGATCGTTTCCACGTAATCGGCGGCCCTTCCGGAAGCGTCTCCATCTCTTCTTTTCCAATTGTCACTATGTCTTTTCTTTGAAATTGATAAAATTGAAACGCATACTGGTTCACAATTCGCCTTTTTTTTCCGGCTTCGATATAAAATATTGCAGGATGATTAGCTTCATTTACTAAAATATAATTCGGAATGTTTAAAATTTTGCCAATCCTATATTGGAATAAATATGGGTCTGGAACAGCGACAGTCCGATTTAGATACAAAAAACCCCACTTTTCTCCAACAGGATGCCTTACACCCTGATCAAAAAAATACACATATTGATCTGAACCTTTTACAAAAGAGCCGTCAATCAAATCGGCGGGCAGAAACCGATATGCATTTTGAAATGAATCTGGGGTTTTATAGGTTGTGTCTAATACTTCATTTATCGGCAGAAATGGGGTAAAGTTGTTGAGTCTCGCCCAAAAAATTGCGTCGCCATGATTCCAATGCTTCATATCATCATCCCAGTAGCCTCCAAATTTATGGTGGATGAGATTAAGTAACGAACGGCGATGCATAACTGAGCAATGATCAACTTGAAATGCGGCCTGATCAAGCACTGCATTGGCATTTCTGTAGAAATGTGAGATTTCCTCTCCCCTTTCGTTTACATGTACAACTTTTTGTTTTGAATAGACCGCCTGCGCTTCAGGCTTATGTGAAAACTCTTGCACCATACGGCTCAGCCGCTCAGGATGATAAACAGTGTCGTCAGTAAGATAGGAAATGTAATCGCCGTCTGCAAATGGGAGCGCACTGTTAATTAATGTGGCATAACGAGCTGTTTTTAATCGATCTGCAGGATGCACGAAACTGTTATGATATTGAATGCGCCGGTCATGGAGATACTTGTGAATCACCGCAGTTGTTTCTGCATTCGAATGATCATCCATGATAAAAAGCTCCCAAAGATCATGCGTTTGCTGTATCACGCTTTCGATCGCTTTTTGCAAATAATCGGGTTTGTTGTAACTTGTTAAAATAATAGACACTTTCTCTCCCATCTATACCGCCTCCCGCCGTCAAACATAAAAACGGCTCCGCAGCAAGCAGAGCCTCTGTCATCATTTAAAAAGCACCCCAGCTTACAACACTTGAGAGTGAAACATGAGATCTCGTGTTATTTAACGGGTTTTGGAAAATAACCAAATCAGTCAGAACTTCTTTTACGATTACATTTTGAAGTGTATCTCCGTTGATCAAATTGACTTTTGAAACCGGTACGCCCAGCTCTTTTGCAAAAACAAGCTGGCGTCTGAGGTCAGATGGATTTCCTTCAGAAGACGATTGACGTATAAGCAGAATCAGCAAAAGCAAAATAAAATGCAGATCATCTTGGTTTTCTTCTCGATCCACTTGTTTCTCTAAATCCAAATCATCCCTCTCCCTTATCCTTATCTCTGTTTCACAATATGTGCGACTTCGATTTATGGTATAGGCTATGTCCACTCCATTAAAAAATCAGCATTTTCCTTAAATAGATGAAAAATAGATCAGGTACGGCGTTCGACTCATACCAAATAACAGCCGGAAGAATATGAATAACGTGAGTTCACTATCGAATAGGAGGTGTGTGTAATGAGCTCTGAAAATGCACAGTTAAAAAAGGATTTAATTAAAGCCGTTTTAAGCCCTTTATTTCCAACTGCAACAGAAGGAGGAGAAAATATGGATAGTAATCTTAAAGCCTTGCTTGATGCTGCCATCGATCAAAAAGTAGATGAAAGTGAAACGGTTACGGCAGAATCTATTTTAGACCCTTCTCTTCCGGCAAGATGGATTTTTGCCAGAATTACGCCAGGCACGACAATCAGCATTGTGACTGATTCAGGTGACATGATCGGACCGGTTGTTTTCGTTGCTTTCGATCAAGTTCACGGTATCGTCTTTGTAACACAGGAAAGCTCCGTCACTCCGGCAGGCCAAGCTACAACATTAATTGATGTAGACAAAGTAGAAAGCGTTACGTTCTTTTCATAACATCCGATGAAAGTCTTGTATATCCAGTCGGGATACGGAGGAATATACAGTTATTTTGATCGCTGGGCTGAAGAATGTTTTCAGAACACTCATACAGAGTATATGATTGCAGATAAACCTGAAGCAGAATCTTTGATGAAGATCGAAGCGTTTCAGCCGGACTTCACACTTATGATGGTTGGAGACCGCGTTCCTCACGACTGGCTGACCTGGTTAAAGGGTAAGGATATCCCCGTGTATGTTTGGCTGACCGAAGACCCATTTTATATGGATATCAGCCTTCAGGTAATTAAGCTTGCTGACGCCATATTAACGATAGAACAAAATGCAGCTCTCTACTATCAAGAGCTCGGCTACCAGAACGTCTATTATGTTCCGATACCAGTTAACCATCGGCTGTTTAAAAAAATGGGCACCGAACATTCCTATCATTCAAATCTGTTAATCATCGGCTATCCTTACCCTAATCGGGTTCAGCTTATGAAAGAAGCGGTCCATCTGCCATTCACGGTTCGGGTAATCGGCAAGGAATGGGGAAAATATCTGCCTAAAAAAGTGCTCAAACAGCCGCATATTGATGTCGTCAGCACATGGGTTCCACCCGAACAGGCCGTTCATTATTATAATGGGGCAGACATCGTAATTAATGCGCATCGTCCCTATCATTTTGCTTTCAACCAAAATACTATGCGCATCAAAAATGCCAGTTTTAATAACCGAACGTTTGATATCGCTGCATGCGAAGCATTTCAATTAACAGATTTACCCGCGGCGCATCCTTTTTCATCCTTTATTTCTTATCACGGCATGAACGACTTTAAGGAAAAAGCCGCTTTCTATATCAACCACCCTGAAGAACGGCAAAAAGCTGCAGCAGCTAATTATAAAGAGATCGTACCCGCATTTACGTTTGATGAGCTTCCTGCAAAACTAAAAGCGATTCATCTGGCGCTTTCTTGAAAAATCGTTCATTGCTATGAACGATTTTTTTATTCATAGAAAAAAGCAGCTGCACAAGCTGCTTTCAATTCTAGCCGTCAGAACGGTCTTTCAGCTTCCTCGGATTTACCTGTTTATGAAGATCAGGCATTTCGCCGAGATGCTGTGCAATTTGTTCCCACGATACAATTTTGAAATTTTGATTGACGGCTTGTCCGTTATCGATATTTTCGCCATCCTGCGCCACAAAAATCCCGTACGGATATTTTGGGCCAAGTCCGAAACCGAGAACATCAATACCATCCGTGTCACTAGTACCGTCTATCTTCTCGCCATCTGTAATCTCAAAATTGGCTACATAACGATTTTTCCCCTGCCGTTCATACATTGCATAGCTGTTATTTCCTTGACTTGAAGCCATGAGATATCCTTTGCCATTTGGTGCATAATAGATTGTCAGTCCTTCAATATCAGCTGTCAAATGATCTCCTGTCGCACGGTCAACTACCTGCCCCTTTGATCCTCCGCCGGGCTCAGCGTTAAATTTCCAGATGGCCTCATCTTCCTCTGCTATGTATAGGTTTCCGTACTCATCATCCGCAACAAGGCCTTCGGTCTGAGTATTCAACTTAAATTCACGCACCTTTTTCCCTGTTACATAACCCTTTCCACCATCAACAATTTCATACTGCTCAAATTCCCCTTGTTTGCCTGTCACTAATGCGTAAAATGCTCCTGTTTTCTGGCTGTGATACAAGCTGAATCCATAAACCTCAGAAATATTGGTAGAAATAGGATGTTTCGGATCTGTAATGCTTTTCAATTTTCCTTTATCCCCATCTATTGCATATACTTCAATTGTATTTTTTCCTTCGGACCGATTGGATGCGGCAGCAATATCAATTTTTTCGCCGTTCAATGGAAAATCATAGCGCAGATCGACATTATTGAGCTTGCCAAACTCATAAGAATGAAGCTGTTTTCCGTCTAAATCATACACGACGAGCCCTGACTTCTTATTTGTCGTAATCAACTTGCTTTTTTCCGGGTGTTTTTCATGAACCCAAATGGCCGGGTCATCTGCTGCGTCATCGCCAGATGCGACCGGATCTGTCTCCGTGTGTGCAGTCACTTTGAAATGATGTTCCTCATTCACATAATGAGCCGACACCGAGGTTGCTGTCAGGCTAAGCAATAAACCCGCGGCAGTGCTTAGCAGCATTGTTTTTGAAACCTTCATTTGGTACCCTCCTCTTTTATCACTATCACTACTATTGTAAAATATATACAGGTGATTACCGTGAGGAAAATGAACCTTTTTTTATAGGGTTTCTGACTCATAAACAACTTTTCCCCAAAGAGGTACGTGAGATGGACTTTGTCAGGTTTGCTTTTGCGGAGTGAAATAAAAATATGTTGAATATTTAGTACATTGTTCATTTAGGTTTGTTGTTCCCTAGTTACGTTCATTTTTCCATTTTCTATTAAAAAAGAACACTTTGTGACATGATCATTCCCCTAAATTTTGTTTTATTGGTTGCTTTCATTAATTCGATTACAAAGTTGAACATATGATGCATGGTAGAGAAACGAGAGTTGGAGGATAAGCCATGCCTAAACAGCAAACAGCAGAACTAAAACCATTTTTCCATAACAAAACAGTTTTAGTCACTGGCGGAACGGGTTCAATCGGGAGTCAAATTGTCAAACGCCTTTTGCTGCTTACACCTAAACAGGTGATTGTATTCAGCAAAGACGACAGTAAACAGTATGTCATGAGCCAAAAGTATGCGGAGGATAAGCGGCTATTATTTGTACTCGGAGATATACGCGATCACAGAAGGGTGAATCAGGTGATGAAAGGCGTCGATATCGTCTTTCACGCGGCTGCGCTGAAACAGGTTCCGACATGTGAGGACCATCCATTTGAAGCGATCCAGACCAATCTCATCGGCGGACAAAATGTGGTGGAAGCTGCCCTTTCACACCGAGTGCAGCATGTCATTAATATCAGTACAGATAAAGCTGTATCTCCTGTGAACACAATGGGTGCCACCAAGCTGTTATCTGAAAAGCTGTTTCATCAAGCAAACCGCCACGTCCAAAACAAAGGAACCTTGTTTTGTTCGGTACGCTTTGGAAATGTTCTCGGTTCCAGAGGTTCGGTCATCCCGATATTATTTGAACAGATGATGGAGGGTGAACCTCTGACCATCACAGACAAAAACATGACCAGATTTTTCATGTCAATAGACGATGCAGCTACATTGACATTGCAATCAGCTGCTATTACAAAAGGCGGAGAAACCTTTATTTTCAAAATGGAATCACTGAAACTTGAAGAACTGATTCATGGGTTTGAAGAATATGCATCGCAGCACGGGCTCCCGCGGCCGGCTGCAGTAGAAGTGGGCAAGCGTCCAGGTGAAAAGCTTCACGAAGAATTAACATCTCCACATGAAATTGAATCACTGTATGAATGGGGCAACCTTTATGCGATCCTTCCAGAGCCGGAAAAACATCCTGACTTTCGCAAAGTCAATCTGCCTGGGTATCAATCAGATCAAGCCCCGCTCATTACGAAAGAAAGGATTGCTCAGATTATTGAAGAATTGCATCAAGAGAAAAAGGCATAAAAACAAGCCTGTCTATCCATTAGGCAGGCCTGTTTTTAACACTTTATTTATTAAAGAGATGCAGATAGCTTTCGTATCCTTCTTCTTTCAGCTTATGCTTCGGAACAAACCGCAGCGCTGCTGAATTTATGCAGTAACGAAGTCCGTTTGGCCCCGGTCCGTCATTAAATACGTGGCCAAGATGAGAATCAGCAGTTCGGCTTCTTACTTCTGTGCGAATCATGCCGTGGCTCGTGTCCAGTTTTTCTTCCACTTCTTCTTCTTCAATCGGCTTTGTAAAGCTTGGCCAGCCGCAGTGGGAATCAAATTTATCCTTGGATGTAAACAATGGCTTGCCTGACACAATGTCTACATACAACCCTTCTTCCTTATGATCCCAATATTCATTTTGAAATGGCGGCTCCGTGCCGTTATTTTGCGTTACTTCATATTGCATGCGATTTAATGACTTCAATTTTTCTTCTTTATTGTACGCCATTTATTTAGCCCCCCAATGCTCGTTGATAAATCCCGCTCGTCCGGAACCTGTCCGGTAGCGCTGATAATGTGCTGGATTCTTTTTATAAAAATGCTGATGGTAGCCTTCCGCTTCATAGAAAGGTTCAGCTTTTAAAATGTCCGTTACAATCGGATCTTTAAAGATGCCGCTTTCCGCCAGACGTTGCTTGGAAGCTTCCGCAAGCTCCTTTTGTTTATCATTATGATAAAAAATGGCTGCGCGATAGGAACTGCCGCGATCAGCAAACTGCCCCCCGGCATCTGTCGGATCGATTTGCTGCCAAAATAATTCAAGCAGTTTTTCATAAGGGAATACATCAGGATTAAACGTGATTTGAACGGCTTCACGATGTCCCGTCGTTTCACTGCACACCTCTTCATACGTAGGGTTTTCAGTATGGCCGCCTGTATACCCGGACACCACTTTTTCAATTCCCGGCTGTTCGTCAAAAGGTTTAACCATACACCAAAAACAGCCTCCTGCAAATGTGGCGATTTCTTTTTTTTCAGACATACTGGTGCCTCCTTTGTTAATACGTGGTATTATTATATTATAGCATGTAAAAATAGAATGAAAATGATTCTGCTTTTCAATAAAATCTATAGGTTTTAAGCAATATGCTTATGTAATGGAGGTTCACAAATTTGAAAGTAAGAACACAGATGATGTACGATATGGAAACTTTACTCCGTAAAGTCTTTAAACAAATACGCAATGAAATCAATGAAATTTTAGATAAAGAGCTGTCGCGGAATGAATTCACCATTCTTCGGATCCTCAGTGAACAAGGGCCTAAAAAAGTCACTGAATTTGCGCCTATTTTAGAGGTATCGGCAAGCCACATTACGGCTGTGACCGATGCGCTGGTAGAAAAGGAATGGATTACGAGAATCAGATCGAAGGAAGACAGACGCATCATCCGCATTCATATCACTGAAGCGGGCGAAAAAGTCCTTCAGCACTTTAACGAGAAAAAAACGGAATATTTCTTTAAACGCTTTGACTGCTACACTGATGCTGAACTTGCCACGTTAATCGAGCTCTTCAGCAAACTTGATAAAAAACGGTGAAAAAAAGCACATACCGATATATAGGTATGTGCTTTTCGCAGTGCTTCACTTATTTTTCAGTAAACAGCTTCATTGCTTTCCAGCGGCCATATCTATAATACAAAAATGCCGCGCAGCTGCTAAATAAAAAACTCATTCCGATTCCAAGCCCGATTCCTTTTTGTCCAAGCCAAGCTGAAAATAGAGCTGTGAAAGGATATCTCAACACCCAAAACGAGATTAAATTTAATACCAGAACCTGCAGCATCGCTCCCGCGGCCCTGACGATTCCGTTCAGCACAAAATTAATCCCAATAAAAGGGTAGAAAAACGCGATCCACTTCAAATATTGTTCACCAAATGCGACCGCATCGGGCTCACTGATAAATAACCTTATGAGATATTTACCAAATACCCAAATCATAACCGCAATCACCAGCATGCAGGAAATAACAGCTATCACACCCAGCCTTGCAATTGTTCCCACTCTTTTTTCGTTTCCGATTCCAATATTTTGCCCTGCCATACTGTTGACGGCCGTACCGGCAGCCATTGCTGGAAGCGTGATGATGCTATCAAGCCGCTGCACCGCGCCAAAGCCTGATACCACGTGATCTCCGTATGAGTTGACAACACTCATAATCGCCATCATACCGCCTGTAATCACCATCATCTGCAGACCTGCCGGAATCCCGAGTTTCAAAATCAGCGCGGACTCTTCCCACTTGGGCATTCTCGGAATCGAGAATGGCACAAGCTTGTGTTTGATGACATAAAACAACCCATACAAAAACGCAATGCCCTGTGACAAAATCGTTGAATAAGCCGCTCCCGCTATTCCCATGCGGAACACAGAAATAAAGAGCGGCGCAAGCACTGTATTCAGTACAACAGCAAACGCAATAAACCGGAGAGGTGTCTTGCTGTCACCCAGCGCACGAAGCACAGTACTGATAAAGTTATAACCAAACAAAAATAAAATGCCGATAAATTGAATCTGTAAATACGTCTCAGCAAGCGGAATCATTGACTCCGGCGTTTTTAGAAGACGCAGCAAAAGCTCTGAGAGAAAAAAACCGGCAACGCCGAATCCGATGCTTAGGCCTGTTAATAAAACAACAAAAGCGTTAATATACGACGCCATTCCTTTTACATCATCTTTTCCTTTTTGCTGAGATAAAATGGTTAACGTCGCATTGTTAAGGCCCAAAATAAAAGACAGCACGGTCAAAACAATCGTGCTTGATACCGCGGCTGCCCCAAGGGCCTTTGCCCCCAGTAAATTGCCGATCCACAAGCTGTCTATAAATTGAAAGGAAACCTGTAATGCGTTTCCGAGCATAATAGGCATTGAAAACAGTACAAGCTGTTTCAGCACGTTCCCCTGTGTAAAATCGTATGCTTTCATCTTTTCTCCTTGTGTTCTCAAATTTTCTTCGGACCGCACGAAAAAAGAGACGTTGTTTCATGTCTCTTTTTTCATGACTTATCGGTTTTTTTTCGGTCTCGCATACCGAATGTAAACACCATCACACTTAGGAACAAGGCACAATAGGAAACATTCAAATACATTTGATCCATGTCTTCAGCAGTCAGATGATGATAAGCAAGCCAGCCGAAGTACAGGGAAAATGTAAAAGATAATAAACTGAAATACTGGTAAATCCGTTTCATTTTCAGTCACCTCTATTGTTTGGGATGGTAATAGGAAAACTCAATTTCATCTTTTTCTAAATTTATCTTATCCGCTTTGACATACATTCCATTCGTTAAAGGCATTTCTGACAAACGCACTTCAATGCTTTTATCTCCGGGGTGAACATGGACAAATGACGGCAATTCATAAAAGCTGTCCATATAATTTAACACAAAGCTAATTGGTATACTCAATTTCCCTAACGAAAATTTCGTGACATTCAGCTCTACATCACCGTTTTTTTTCACGGTCGGCTCAAAAGCGATAAACGCATCAATAGACGTGGAAAATGCCTTGATTTTCCCTGCGACATGAACATCATCATCAATCTCTACTTTATAATCAAGCTTGTTTGATGCTTTGTCGTTTAAATATGAGTTAACAAACGCAGCTAATGATTCTTTTGTGCTTGTCACTTGAAATCCATACTCGCTCTCAGATGAATCCTTCACCTGAGCCTGTTCCCCCGGGAGCAAAACAAGTGCCACAAACCCGGCGGCGAGGATAAAATTAATTGCAAGCAATATAAAAAACAGTCGCTTCCACTTATTCATGCTGTCACCCTACTCTTTCGGTAATCCTTCTTTTTTAATGGCTTGATAGACGCGCTTTGCGATAAGAGAATAACCCGTACCATTAGGATGAAAATCATCCTCCTCAGAAATTCGGCTGCTGTCACTTTTTTGATTGAACAAATCTTCGATATGAACGATTTTTGCATGTTTATCTTTTTTCAGCTCTTTTTCAGCAATATGGTTCCAATCCGTGACGACACCATTTATTTCATTTAGTTCTGATAATGTAAACGTAAACGGATTGTACATGCTGACATAAATCAGCTCAGCGTGATCATTCAGCTCGCGAATTTCAGAAATGATTTTTTCAAAGCGCTTTTCGTACGGTTTTTCCGCTTCCTGAAACGGTTCAACGGTTAATTGCAGAAAGTTTTGGCGAAGGATTTTCATCAAATCATTACCGCCAATTGTAAAAAAGACATAATCTGCGTCCTTTATGCCTTTTTGAACCTTTTTATCTTTTAGTTTTTCTAATAAATCATCCGAACGGTTCCCTTTTACGGCATAATTTTTCACGTCGACCGTTTTGACTTGTTTATCTGACCGGATAGAATCCGCCACCTTGCCGACATATCCCTTTCCGTCGGGATCTCCGACTCCTTCTGTCAGCGAATCTCCGACAGCCGCTATGACAATGTGTTCTTTTGTTTTCGTTTCATGGGCTTTTTGTTTTCCCTCAGATGATGTACGTATGCTCGTACACGCAGTAAGAAGCAAAATCAAACTGGCCATGATTGAAAAAATGCGCAGCTTCAATCTTGTTGCTCCTTCCCATTCTACTAGTGGAAAGTGTATCATGTTTTAGAAGATTTGCAAATGCCTAGTCTCTTAGCTTACTTGAGTGTACTGGCTGACTTCACATCGGAAATGATATCATCGTACGGTGTATTCTCTACTCCATTGTAATCTTTCAGCACCTTACCGTCCGGACCTACCAAATAAAAAGAAGATTGATGAATCACTTGGTCCTCTCCCTCCGGCTTCTTTACGATCGCTTTAAAGCTCTTAAGTGCGAACTCCTCAATCTCACTCTGGCTGTATCCCGTGAGAAAATCCCAGTTATCAAAAGATAATGGATAATTTGCGGCAAATTTCTTCAGCTGTTTCGGCTTATCGTTTTCTGGGTCAACACTAAATGATATGATGCGGACATCTATATTTTCGGCTTTCAGTTTTTTTTGCAGATCGGTCATATGAGCGGTCATTGGCGGACATATAGTTTCACAATTGGTAAAAATAAAATCCGCCAGCCATACTTCTCCTTTTAAACTCTCTAAAGAAACGTTCTTGCCGTCTTGGTTTTGAAATGTAAAAGGCTCCACCTCGTAATTGAGCGGATTTTTAATCTGCTGTCCTCCGCATGCACACAAAAACAGAAAAATCAGCCCAGCCGTTAACCCCTTGATAACCTTCATGACATCCACCCTTTCCAGCCAGCATAAAAACGCTTTCTAAAACCGTCCTTACTGTCCCATGTTTGTATTCGATACTGAGCAAAAAAAATCCTGCATGCCTCCCATTAACGATTACAAAGGAGGGCATGCAGGTAAAAAACGGCATGTTACGCGTTGTGCTTTAACACCTCTTGATGAAATACAGCCTGATAATCTGCCCACTTCATCCGGCGCTTCATATAATGTCGGAAAGAATACACTTTTGCCCTGCTGTTTGATGAAAACACTTCTTTTAAGTAGAATTGCAAATGGTGATGTAACATAAAGAAATAGTGCTCATCTTCCTTTAATACAGGTATTTCTGTCACTTTCACCTGAATCCCGTCACCGCGTTTGAACTCTAGGCTTTTGAGTAACAAGTTATCAATCCTCTTTTTTGTTTTTCTTCTATTATATATGATGCCAGCCGGGCTGTCTGTCATTTTGCGCGGTTGTGTAAAAAAATTAGATCAGCAAATGGAACAAGTCCTCATCCTTGTTCACCTCTACATAATGAAACGGTTTTTTGTTCATCCGTTCAATCAGCGGCCCATAATCGGCTTTGTTCTGCAGCTCGATGCCGACAAGAGCAGGTCCGTTGCTTTTATTATTTTTCTTCGTATATTCAAATCTTGTAATGTCATCATTCGGCCCGAGGACTTCGTCAAGAAATTCGCGGAGCGCCCCCGCTCTTTGCGGAAAGTTGACGATAAAATAATGCTGAAGACCTTCAAAAATCAAGGAACGCTCCTTCATTTCCTGCATTCTTCCGATATCGTTATTCCCCCCGCTGACCACACACACCACATTTTTTCCTTTGATTTCATCTTTGTACAAATCAAGCGCTGCGACAGAAAGAGCTCCGGCCGGTTCAGCAACAATCGCACATTCGTTATATAATTCAAGAATGGATGTACATACTTTTCCTTCAGGCACAAGGAGAATGTCATCAACGACAGTTTCCAGCGTCTGGAAGGTTTCCTCGCCAATTTTTTTAACAGCCGCCCCATCTACAAACTTGTCAATTTTATCAAGTGTGACGACATGCCCAGCTTTGTTTGATTCAAAGTAGGATGCCGCTCCCGCCGGCTCAACAGCAATTACCTTTGTATCAGGAGACACGTTTTTCAAATATGTACCTGCCCCAGAGAGAAGGCCGCCGCCTCCGACACTTGCAAAAAGAAAATGCGGTTCTGCATCAATGTCGTTTAAAATCTCGACTGCGAGCGTCCCCTGTCCGGCCATCACATCCGGATCATCGAACGGATGGATAAACGTCCGAGATTCAGCCTCACAGCACTCAACGGCGCTTTTATACGCGTCGTCAAACGTATCACCTGTCAAAATAATATCGATAAATCCTTTTCCGAATAGTTCAACTTGAGATACTTTTTGTCTCGGTGTAGTAGACGGCATAAAAATTTTCCCGTGAATGCCAAGATGTTTACACGAAAATGCCACACCTTGAGCGTGGTTTCCGGCACTTGCACACACAACTCCGTTTTCTGTCTGCTCGCTGGAAAGCTGTTTCATTTTATGATAAGCCCCTCTGAGCTTAAAAGATCTGACAACTTGCAAGTCTTCACGTTTTAAATAGATATTGCATTCATATCTCTCAGAAAGTCTGTCATTCCTCTGCAAAGGTGTGTGAATGACAACGTCCTTTACGTTTTGGTGAGCCTTCAAAATGTCTTTCACTTGGATGAGAGAGTTTTCTTTAAGCAACGGTTTCATGTACAGATTCCTTTCTTGTTTTAAATCCCTATTTAATATGCCATTATAACATGAATATTCAAAAAATAAGACAATTATTTTTATTTAATAATTAAAAAAATACAGACTATGTCCATCACATCTTGTGGTAACTTCTTTTCAACCATTATCCTGCAGAGCCAAGAAAAAAGATGATCGTAAAATAAAGGGTGTTTTCAACCAAAAGGCATGATATAATGAAACCAATTAGAACCAAAAGGAGCCAATTGATGAATAGTGCACCAAAACTCAATACATTTCAACATCTAATCGGAGAACATCAAACTTTCCTGGAAGCGAAGCGAATCGCCAAGCAGTTCTCGTTATCGGAGCTTCCTGTCTTAATAACAGGAAAAATCGGAACAGGCAAAAATCACTTCGCACATGCCATACACTTGGAATCTTCGAGAAGCAATGAACCGTTTATAAGCGTCAATTGCAGCACCCATTCGGAAGAAACCCTTATTCATGAGCTTTTTGGCCCTAACGGAAACACAGGTGTTTTTCAAAAAGCAGTACGAGGAACCCTTTTTCTTGATGATGTATGGCGCATGCCTGCTTCTGTACAAGCTCAGCTGTTAAAAGCGCTTGATTCAGACACGGAGAAACCGCGAATGATCTGTGCTTCTGCAGACCGATCCGTGGAACATACCTTCAGGCAAGACTTATTCTACAGACTGAACATTTTAACGCTCACACTGCCCGAATTATCGGAACGAAAAAGCGATATTCCGCTTTTGACACAGCATTTTCTCTCAAATTCCGGTCAGCAATTGTTAATCGATCCCTCCGTTTTTCCCGTGCTTGAGAAGCATGCATTTGAAGGCAATGTCAGGGAATTAAAAAACGCTGCAGATTATATGGCGGCAGTATCAAGCGGAGGAACGATTCAGCCATATGACCTGCCGCCATATATTAGAGGCGCGATAGACGGAAAAACGTCGAAGAAAAAAGCGAAGCTGCTGACTTTAATGGAAAAAGCTGAGTTTTTGTTTATTTTGGAAACAATAAAAGTATTGAACGAAAAAGGAGAACCTGCCAGCAGACGGATCATTTCTGAACACAGCAAAAATACCCAAACCTCGTTAACTCCTCAGCAGGTCAGAAGCCGTCTCGACTATTTGGAGAAAAAAGATTATGTCACCAAAAGCCGCGGACGCGCAGGCACAAAAATTACCTTTGAGGGCTTGAGCTTTATAGATACGTTAAAAAATCAAATGATCTAGCGATCGAAAGGAGAATGTACTTGTTTACAATCAAAGAAGAGATCGCCAATGCGATTACACACGGCATCGGTGTCCTCTTATCCATCCCAGCATTAGTGTTTCTAATCATATTTGCGGCTAATTACGGGTCTGCATGGGACATTGTCAGCTTTACAATATTCGGTGTCTCTATGCTGCTGTTATATTTGAGCTCCACCCTGCTTCACAGCATCACACATAAAAAAACGAAGGACATTTTGGAGATTATTGATCATAGCGCGATTTACGTACTCATCGCCGGAACCTACACGCCTTTTTTGCTTGGACCGCTGAAAGGCACACTCGGCTTTACCCTGTTGGTTATCGTATGGTCACTTGCCCTAGGCGGAATCGTTTTTAAAATTTTCTTTGTGAAACGGTTTATCCTATTGTCAACCTTCGTGTATTTAGTCATGGGGTGGCTGATGATTATTGCAGTTAAACCTTTATATGCTTCACTGAGCGGAGCGGGATTCAGCCTCCTTTTTCTCGGCGGCATTTTATACTCTGTCGGAACCATCTTTTACATTTGGAAAAAGATCCCCTTCCATCACGCCATTTGGCACAGCTTTGTATTGGGCGGGAGCGCTGCCATGTTTTTCTGCGTGCTCTTCTATTGTGTAAAGGTGCCGTTCCTTTCGTAACAGTAACAGAAAAGCGCAGTCTTCACGACTGCGCTTTTTTATGCACGTAATTGTTTTTCATTGGCAGGTATATAAGCTTTTGAAAAGGACAATTCAATGTCTGCCGGTTTTAAGCGTTTAAAAAACGAGCCCTTTTGCATGTTATCTGTTCCTTTCGTTTCCACCATCACCAACGGAAGATGATAGCGGGCCGCAAGTTCTATAGGATCAATAGAACCATCTAGTGAAAGAATCAGGCTTTGTCCCTTTTCCAGCTGTTTTGTCACATCTTCATATACCTTTTCTGAATCACCGTCTGAAATCACATCCATCCGATCCAGCCATTGCCCGATAAAAGGCAAGCGGAACACTTTTGGGTTGGCGATAAAGCCGGCCGGTTCCTCAATATATCCAGCAATTAAGGCCAGTTCAGCCAAACGCAAACGGGGATGCACATACAAAACAGGACCGTGTGGTATTGGCTCTGGCTGATGGATCGTCACAACTGAACCGGAGATGCCGATACAGCCTTCCAAAAACGCCTTTGGCTGTTCGTACACAAGAGTCATCTGTTTTTTGTATGACAGACGGGGATCGAGCATTGTTTGATTAAATAATTGTTTCATATTTTTTAACAGCATATACACAATATAAACCACTAGAAGGCTGTAGCGAACCAATTAAAATCCTCCCGCTTTAGAAGAATTCTTTTTTTCATACATTAGAAATTCGTAATCATACGGGTTTTTTTCGTCTTTGATCCCCTGCTCAGAAGAAACCAGCTTCCAATTGGATTCATCAAATTCAGGGAAATGACGGTCACCCTCAAACTCGTGATGAATTTTCGTCATATACAGTCTGTCCGCATAAGGGAAAAGGTCCGTATAGAGCTGAGCCCCTCCGATCACAAAGCATTCTTCAGGGCCTGAACAAATGTCCAGTACATCCTTTAATGAACCGACAACCGTGCATCCCGAAAATTCTGAAGCCGGCGCTGAGGTAACGACAATATTTTTCCGATTTGGAAGCGGACGTCCGATCGATTCAAATGTTTTTCGGCCCATAATGATTGAATGGCCCGATGTTACTTTCTTAAAGTATGCAAGATCATTGGGCAAATGCCACGGCAAATCATTGTCTTTGCCGATAAGCCTGTTGGCATCCATCGCAAAAATGAATGAAATCATACGCTGACCGCCCCTTTTATATGAGGATGCGGATCATAATCCTCGATGATAAAGTCCTCAAATGCAAAGTTGAAAATAGAATCAACCTTTCTGGCGAAACGAAGCTGCGGAAGCGGTCTAACATCTCTTTCCAGCTGCAAATTGACTTGTTCAATATGATTTTGGTAGATATGAACATCACCAAACGTATGGATGAACTCGCCCGGTTCAAGCCCAGTCACATGAGCAATCATCATGGTTAGCAGGGCATAAGATGCAATATTAAACGGCACACCTAAGAAAACGTCGGCAGAGCGCTGATACAGCTGACAGGACAGCTTGCCGTCAGACACATAGAATTGGAACAGGCAATGGCACGGCGGCAACGCCATTTTATCAATTTCACCAACATTCCAGGCGCTGACGATTAAGCGTCTGGAGTTCGGATTTGTCTTAATATCTTCAATAAGACGGGAAATTTGATCAATGGTTTCTCCATCAGCTCCCCGCCAAGAACGCCATTGGGAGCCATATACAGGTCCAAGTTCACCGTTTTCATCAGCCCACTCATTCCAGATTCGCACTCCGTTTTCCTGCAAATAGCGTACATTCGTATCTCCTTTTAAGAACCACAGCAGTTCATGCGCAATTGATTTAAAGTGGAGTTTTTTAGTGGTGAGCATCGGAAAGCCTTCCCGTAAATTAAATCTCATTTGATATCCGAAAGTGCTGATTGTTCCGGTCCCTGTCCGGTCTCCCTTTTTCTCACCATGCTCTAAAACATGTCTGCATAAATCCTTATACTGTTTCATTTTTTTCATCCTTTAAAAGTAGTCTTCTAGTAGTGTAACACAATAAAAAATCATTTCTGAACCCAGAAATGATTTTTTTATAGTCAGCTGACGACAGGCTTTTCATCCTGTTCTTTTTCTTCATCTTGCAGATCCTGATGCGTATGGGCAATTCTGCTCGCCGCTGCTGCAGCAAGAGCTGCCACAATATCATCCAAAAAGGTGTGAATACCGTCTGGACTTTCATCAAGTTCCTTAATAATTCCAATCTTCTCTTTATCCAAATAACCGAAATTGGTCAAACCGATCGACCCGTACACATTAACGATTGAAAGCGGGATAATTTCATCTATGCCGTAAAGCGGTTTATCCGTTTCAACAAGGTGTTGCAGCGGTTCGGGGAGAAGCTTCTGTTCTGCAAGCTGATCGAGTGCAAGGCCTGTCAAAACAGCATGAATAATTTCACGTTTGTTCAGGACTTTTTCTACATTCTCCATGCAAACACTAAGCGGCAGATTTGGATTGTATTTTTCCTGAAGTTTTTGAACAATCCGTGCAATATCTTCTATCATAACGCCCCGTTTGTTCAGCATATCCTTTGTTATATCGACCATTTCATTCATTGTGTACTTTTTCATGTCTAATGGCATCTCCTTTAGGCACTCATCCAGTTGGGAGGCGTGTTGCGGTCCCAGTAAATGCTCCCAAGCTCATGATGTGATTGAAATCCATCTTCTGCTGTATGATAATGAAAATTAAACCAGTAGCCGTCATGCGGCGGATGGTCTCTTCGCACATGGAATCTGAGAAGATCTTCTCCAGTTGTCCGATTGTAAACGTTGAAAATTTTTTCCGTTTTGCCCGCTGAAGGCATGCTTGAGATCACAACATCTTGGTACGCCTCATCAACTTGCAATGTCGCTAAATATTCACTAATCACATTTTCGATTTTTGGCAGGATCTCTTTCCGATAGTCATCCTCAATGACCGGAGCGATTCTGCTGCCGAATTTTAAAAAGGACTGATCCTCAGCGCTGTCAAGGAGCTGTTCCTTGTACGATTGAAAAAGCAGTTCAGGATTTTGCCTGTCATCCGACTCATCATCGTACAGGTCATGCTCATCATAAAAAGCGGTGTAATCATTCTGCTCAAGACTGCTCGGCTGTCCGGAAGGCTTGTCCGCCATAAGGGCAGCCGGAGGAGATACGAGCCCGAACGTTACAATGGTAAATAAAACCACAAGGGTCTTTCTCATCCACAATTTCATGACTGCTTATTCCTCTCTATTTTATTGTCATGTTTCTCTTATTTTAGCACATCCAAAACATGCAAGTCATGTACTATATGAAACTGATATGCAAATTAGGAGATTCGTTGCTATGCACTTTGTGTAAAAACGCTTACAATATTCAATGAAAGGAGGCTTTCCGCATGATTGACGCTCTGTTTGCCACAGTTTCACTCTTAACATTATTATACTTTGTCGTCATGGAGGTCACCGATTAACAGAAAGCCCGTGATATGAATCACGGGCTTGTTTGAATGACGCCATAATGGAACAGTGCTGTTTTTCTTTTCATGACGTTAAAACCAAACTGTTCAAACCGCGGACTTTTCCAGTGGTCTTTTAGCACAACGCTTTTTCTGGCGACTCGTACCGCTTCATTGATACATCCTTCGTGTAAAACTGAATCCTCTGCCAAATCACGTAAAGGCGCGATGCCGTCAGAGGTCTCTACAGGTTCATGAAACATTGGATCGAAATAAACCACATCAACAGAGTTGTCAGGAAGCTGTTTGATGTATTCTAAGCAATCACCATTCTTCACCTGGATTCTTCTCATCGCAGTTTGAAGCTCTTCTATACCCGTTTCCCATGAATGCAGCCCCATCCTCACTAAAACAGACACAAGATGGTTTTTTTCAATCCCAACAACAGAACCCGTTTCGCCTACTGCCATACTTGCGATAATGGCATCTGACCCCAGCCCGAGTGTGCAATCTAAAAACGTATCCCCTTCAGATAAGCCGGCAGCCCGAAGCATAGGCTCTTGCTCTCCCTGTAAGAAGCGTTTGGCTCTAAACATCGCTGTATTCGGATGAAAAAAGAATTTGGCACCTTGTTTCGTATACAGCTCAAACCGCTCTTTGCCGACCACAAGCAAATCACGTTCAGCTGACCTCAGCAGGTGTTCAACCGTTTGTTTATTCCGGCCGCAGTATGGCATATTTAGCTCTTTAGAAAGCTGCTTTGCGGTTTTTATGGTGTGTTCAGACGGTCTATAGCTTGTTGTTATCATCTTCTGTACTCCCAAAAAGAAAATGCCCGGAAAACGGGCATTTAGCAGTGCGCATCGAAGGCAGCAGTCAGATTTTTCATGATTTCTTCCATATCGTGTCCTTCAATTTCATGACGCGGAATAAAATGTACGACTTCTTTGCCTTTCAAAAGAGCCATTGATGGTGAAGAAGGCTCCTGGCCAGTAAAATACTCACGCATTTTCGCAGTAGCTTCTTTATCTTGGCCCGCAAAAACAGTCACCGTATTGTCAGGTGTTTTGTCATTCTGGAGGACTGCCTGTGTAGCCGCAGGACGCGCAAGGCCTGCCGCGCAGCCGCATACAGAGTTAACGACTACAAGAGTTGTGCCCTCTGCCTTTTCCATAAAGTTTTCTACTTCTTCTGCTGTTGTTAACTCTTCAAAACCTGCTCCAGTCAGCTCGCGGCGCATCGGTACGACAAGCTGGCGCATGTATTCTTCATAAGCCATTGACATAAAAAAAGCCCCCTCTAGTATCCTTCATCTGAAGTAAAGGATACTATAGAGAGGGCCGGATTTCAAATGTTCACACCATAAAATAAAAGAAAGTGTCCCCAATATCTAGATTTTCATAATACCGCCGGTGTTGGCACTTGTCACAAGTTTAGAATAACGTGCCAGGTAGCCGGTTTTCACTTTCGGTTCAAAACCTTTCCAGTTCGCTTTTCGTTTTTCCCACTCTTCTTCTGGCACTTGTACATCCAAGATACGTTTTTCAATATCAACGATAATATGGTCTCCGTTTTCAACAAAGGCAAGCGGCCCGCCCTCAGCGGCCTCAGGTGATACGTGGCCGATTGAGAGGCCACGGGAAGCTCCGGAAAAACGTCCGTCTGTAATCAATGCCACTTTTGGTCCGAGTCCCATTCCAACGATTTGGGATGTTGGCGCCAGCATTTCCGGCATGCCAGGTCCGCCTTTTGGCCCTTCGTATCTGATAATGACAACGTCGCCTTCTTTTACTTTTCGGTTGATAATGCCGTCAAGCGCCTCGTCCTGAGAATCGAATACGACAGCCGGCCCTTCGTGTCTTGTAATCCCATTCTGTACGCCGCCTGTTTTAATGATAGCGCCGTCCGGAGCTAGATTACCGAATAAAACAGCAAGGCCTCCCTTTTCAGTGAATGGTTGATCCAGCGGGTGAATGACGTCATAATCCTTTACTTCATGTCCGGCAATGGTTTCTCCAAGAGTTTTTCCTGTAACAGTCAGCGCGTCTAAATGAAGCGCTCCTTCTTTCTTGGAAAGCTCATTCAGAGCCGCTGACACGCCGCCCGCTTCATGAAGATCTTCAATAAACACATCCGATGCAGGCGCCAGCTTGGCCAAGTGCGGCACGCGCTCAGCGACTTCGTTAATGCGTTCTAAAGAGTATTCAACGCCGGCTTCGTTTGCAAGGGCAAGGGTATGAAGAACGGTATTTGTAGAACCTCCGAGCGCCATATCGAGTGCAAACGCGTTATCAATCGCTTTTACTGTAACGATATCACGCGGTTTGATATCTTTGCGAATCGTTTCCATTAATTGCGCAGCCGATTTTCTCACAAACTCTTTGCGTTCCGGAGATGTCGCCAGAATGGTTCCATTACCCGGCAAGGCAAGACCAAGTGCTTCTGACAGACAGTTCATTGAGTTCGCCGTAAACATGCCTGAGCAAGACCCGCACGTTGGGCATCCGAACTGCTCTAGTTCTTGAAGCTCGTTTTCGTTGATTTTCCCTGCTTGGTAGGCGCCTACCCCTTCGAATACTGAGGAAAGGGAGATTTTTCGCCCGTCACTTGTTCTTCCTGCCGCCATCGGTCCGCCGCTGACAAAAATCGTCGGAATGTTGATGCGCATTGCCGCCATAAGCATTCCCGGTGTGATTTTGTCGCAGTTCGGAATACAGACCATTCCGTCAAACCAGTGTGCGGATACAACCGTTTCCACAGAGTCTGCGATAATTTCACGGCTTGGCAGCGAATATCTCATACCGATATGCCCCATTGCGATGCCATCATCTACCCCAATGGTATTAAATTCAAACGGCACGCCCCCTGCTTCTCTGATTGCTTCTTTTACGATTTTCCCAAACTCCTGCAAGTGAACATGACCGGGAACGATATCAATGTATGAATTACACACCGCAATAAACGGCTTGCCGAAATCCTCTTCTTTTACCCCTGCTGCACGAAGCAAACTGCGGTGCGGAGCTCTATCGATTCCTTGTGTGATCATATTACTGCGTAATTCTGCCATGGTGATCCTCCTAAATTCTTTCAATTGTTTGATTGGATTTTATTTTGAAAATTTTCAGTTTATTTATGAGCTGTTTTTGCAAATAAGATAAATTCAGGCCGCCCTCACCTTGTTTTGTTCTTTCGTGTTTTTATATTTATATAGCTTTCTTTCGATTTGAACCCTCCAACTATTAATATTGTTACTTACTATAAATAGTTTTCGGATATTTTTCAACAATATTCGAAATAATTTTTATAAAAAGTGAATTCACATAAAAAAGGTGCATGATCTGCACCTTTTTTATTTCTATTCGCCTTTTTTTCTGCTTTCCGTCATTTGTTTCCAAACAGAACCTTTTGCTTCTTCTCCATGCTCAATACGTTCAAGCGCCATTTTGACTTGAAGGCTGACCTCAAATTCGGGGTCATCTTCGGCAGCGCGCAAAGCTTCAATTGCACTTTCATCGCCGACTTCGTACAGGAACATGGCCGCACGCCAGCGAACAAGCTTGCTGGAGTCGCTTAACGACTTGATCATAGCAGGAATGGCTTGAGGATCGCCGATATCAGACAGGCAGTCTCCGGCCGTTCTTCTGACTGATACAGCTTTGTCCTCAAGTGCTTTATACAATAGAGGAAGAACATCAGGTGTTTCAATCATTCCTAAGTACACAACAGCCTGTCTTCTGATGGACACCTTTGGATCATCCAATACCTTCTGTAAAACCGGGATATCCTCTTCTTTCGGATCCATTTGTTCCAAGTGTGCATAACGCTTTTTCCAGTCCTCATCATCCAGCATGTCAAGCGTTACTTTATACGCTTTGCGCTGTACAGCTTGTTTTGCTCCGCCCTTTCCTTGAGCGGCTGCTTCAGTCAGTCGTTTCAGCCGTTCATCACTGTATGCCGCCTGAAGTTCTTCTGTCACGTCATGGCCGATTTCATCAAAGTCACCGAATCTGACACCTTGTTCTTTCCAAGCCCGCTCAAACACAACATTGGAAGCTTCAGATCTAAGTTTTAAGATCGCCTGCTGAAAGCGTTCAGGTAAGCCGAAGCGTTCTTCCCGCTCCCCATCGGTTAATTTAACTTGCATAGGAATGCCGCTGAACATCTGCACAAAAACTTTTACCTCTCCAAAAGATTCTTGATCAGAACGATTTTCTTCTGCGCTTTCAGCACTTTCCATCCCAAATGCAGTGCGGACTTGCGGTAAAATGTCTTTCCAGTCGTATCTTGCATTCCGTTCAACAGCAAGAAAATCTGCGACGTGATATACCCCTTTAACTCCATCTATTTTAAGGATTTCCGCTATAACAGGCGGTGCGCCTTCTGCTTGCTCAAGTTTATAGTTATTGCTTTTGCCCGCCGGAAGCTCTTCCGTTAAGATGACTTTCATTGTATTCGGGCTTGGTGTAGGTTCAATTGATTTTATCTTCATGATCGTCCTCCTATAGCATATCTGTGACTTATTCTATCATAGTCGCTCCAAGCCTTCTATTACGACGTTTTGGCATCAATCCCGGGTATTTCTTTTTCTAATTGGCGGACAAACTGAAGCATAAAATTGTGTCTTTCTTCTGCCAGTTCCCGTGCAGTGTCTGTATTCATCATATCTTTCAGCCGCAGCAGCTTATGAAAAAAATGAGCGTAGGCGCTTTGATCATCTCCATAAAGGCCATGCCCGTTTGCGCCCGCAAACATGAAAACTCTCGCAATGCCGACAGCACCAATCGCATCAAGTCTGTCAGCATCCTGTACGGCTTTTCCCTCAATTGAGAGCGGCTCCTTCGCCAGCTTTTCCCTGTCTCGAAAGGACATCCTTGTTATAATATGAATCACCCTGTCAGCATTCTCTTTTCCTACTCCGAAAAAAACGAGCTGATCATATACTTCGCTCACAGAAAGCCTGACCGTGTCAGGCAGCTTCACATCAATTAAATCATGAACCAAAGCCGCCGTTTCAACAATGAACAAATCCGCTTTTTCCTTTTCTCCAATATACGCTGCAATATCTGCTACTCTTGATACATGATGCCAATCATGTCCAGAGCTTTCGTCAGTCATGATAGATTGAACCCATGCCCTGATTTGCTCTGCCTGCTTCAATTCCTTCACAAAAACACCCTCTTTTTATTGCTCTAATAGCTTCACGATATCGTCTTCCAGCTCTTTCGGATTTGTATTTGGTGAATAACGACCAACGATTTCTCCATTTCTATCCACTATAAATTTCGTGAAATTCCACTTGATCGCCTTAGTTCCCAGCATCCCTTTCGCATGTTCTGTCAAATATACAAACAGCGGGTGGGCGTTTTTCCCGTTTACATCCACTTTTGAAAACATAGGAAATGTAACACCGTAATTTGTTTCACAAAATTCCTGTATGTCAGCCTCTTCACCAGGCTCTTGGTTCATGAATTGATTGCAGGGAAACCCTAAGATCTCCAGCCCCTCCTGTTGATATGTATCATATAATTCCTGCAGCTGCTTCAATTGGGGAGTAAAACCGCACTTACTTGCTGTATTCACTATCATCAGTACCTTTCCCGCGAAAGGCTGAAGTGTCATGTCTTTCCCTGTTATTGTACGTACCTTTATTTGATAAATAGACATGTAAGTCCCTCCTATGTCCTTGGTGCTGATTATTTTACCTTTTTTAAATCTCAATTCAAAATGTAAACATCAATTAAGAACTCATAAGAAACTTAACAATATGAGCGTCCGTTCATTATCAATTCATATGGCTCATTTTTTATCTTATCATTCTATAAAACATTACAATTCCCTCTGACATCATGGAAAATCATTTTACTGTGAAACCAAAAGGCGTGTCAGTGCGTTTTATTTAAAGAGTTTTCTGTTGTTTCCCCCTCAACACGCATAGATAGATTGAAAATTGGCGTGAAAATTCCTATAATGAAGAAAATTAACGGGGAAATAATGGAGGTGGCACGTTGCCTATTAATATACCAACACACCTGCCGGCAAAACAGGTGCTTGAAAGTGAACAGATATTTGTAATGGATGAAAGCAGAGCATTTCATCAGGATATCCGGCCGCAAAAAATTATTATATTAAATTTGATGCCGAAAAAAATCCAAACAGAGACTCAGCTTCTCAGATTGCTTGGAAATTCGCCTTTACAGGTTCATTTCACATTTTTAATCCCAAGCACACACACGCCGAAAAATACTGCGAGAGAACACCTTGACGAATTTTACACGACTTTTTCCAATATCCGTCACAAGAGGTTTGACGGCATGATTATCACCGGTGCGCCGATCGAGCATTTGGCGTTTGAAGAGGTTTCATATTGGGAAGAGCTCAAGGAAATCATGGAGTGGAGCAAAACAAATGTCACTTCAACCTTGCATATTTGCTGGGGTGCTCAAGCAGGTTTGTATTACCATTACGGTGTGGAAAAAATTCAAATGCCGAAAAAAATCTTCGGTGTGTTCGAACATACCGTTCTTTCAAAACACGAAAGATTGGTAAGAGGTTTTGACGAGCTATACTACGTGCCGCATTCCCGGCATACAGATATAAATATGGAACAGCTTCAAGCAGTGCCCGAGTTAAACATTCTTACCGCATCAAAGGAAGCCGGGGTTTGCTTAATTGTGTCTAAAGACGAAAAACAAGTCTTTTTGACAGGGCACCCTGAATATGATACAAATACGCTTCTTCAAGAGTATGAAAGAGATTTGGAACGAAACCTTTCTACTGTCGAGGCACCTAAACATTATTTTGCAAAAGGCAGCAACGAGCCAGTGAATCGCTGGAAAGCGCATGCCACATTATTGTTTATGAATTGGCTGAATTATTACGTTTACCAGGAAACTCCTTATGAATGGGACTAATTTTTCTTTTTTTAGTGATACGCTGAGCAAAAAATATGATAAAATACATCTGATTCAGTCTGCGTATAACAAAAATTTAAAATACTGGAATCCAAATCATTTAAAATTAGCTTAACTTTTTCACTGCATTAATAATTCGATTATGTATTTGTGTTATGTTTATGTATAGACAATAACTCCTTACGATGCATGAAGCTTGCTTGTTGTTGATTACATTGAGGTGAATTTACTTGAATACCAATAAAAGAGTATTAATTTTGACTGCAAATTACGGAAATGGACATGTGCAGGTAGCCAAAACACTATATGAACAATGTGTACGGCTCGGCTTTCAGCATGTAACAGTTTCTAATTTGTACCAAGAGTCAAATCCGATTGTTTCAGAGGTAACTCAATACCTTTATTTAAAAAGCTTCTCAATCGGGAAACAGTTTTATCGTTTGTTTTATTACGGAGTTGACAAAATCTATAATAAACGTAAATTCAATATTTACTTTAAAATGGGTAATAAAAGATTGGGCGAACTTGTCGATGAACATCAGCCCGATATTATTATTAATACATTTCCGATGATCGTCGTGCCTGAATACAGACGCCGAACTGGAAGAGTCATTCCTACCTTCAACGTTATGACTGATTTTTGTCTTCATAAAATTTGGGTTCACGAAAACGTGGATAAATATTATGTGGCGACAGATTACGTGAAGGAAAAACTGCTGGAGATCGGCACTCATCCAAGCAACGTAAAAATCACAGGAATTCCAATCAGGCCGCAATTTGAAGAATCCATGCCGGTTGGCCCGATATATAAAAAGTACAATCTTTCACCAAACAAAAAAGTGCTTCTGATCATGGCAGGTGCTCACGGTGTATTAAAGAACGTAAAAGAGCTGTGCGAAAACCTTGTCAAAGATGACCAAGTGCAAGTGGTTGTCGTGTGCGGGAAAAATACGGCTTTAAAAGAATCTTTGAGTGCGCTTGAGGCGGAAAATGGTGACAAATTAAAAGTTCTGGGCTATGTGGAGCGCATTGATGAGCTATTCCGAATCACAGATTGCATGATTACCAAGCCCGGCGGCATTACTTTGACAGAAGCCACAGCCATTGGAGTGCCTGTCATTCTGTACAAACCCGTGCCTGGACAGGAAAAAGAAAATGCAAACTTCTTTGAAGACCGCGGAGCTGCCATCGTTGTGAACCGTCATGAAGAGATTCTCGAGTCAGTCACTTCCCTTCTTGCAGATGAAGATACCTTGCATCGCATGAAGAAAAACATTAAGGACCTTCATTTAGCAAACTCCTCTGAAGTGATTTTAGAGGATATCCTGAAGGAATCAGAAATGATGACTGCCAAACAAAAAGCCAAAGTGCTATCGTAATGGCGTACTTGAGAGCATACGAAAATCGTGTGCTCTTTTTATTTATATTCAGCCATTAATAAAAGCGGTTACATTTTTTTATGAAACTTGCCCTTCTTTTGAAAAATAAGCCGTTTCGAAACTTGACGGGTGCTCCCAGATGGTGTATAGTTGAACCATCATTTAACAATGAATCAAAGTTAGATGATGACAAAATTTTTTTTAGCACATGGGTGCTACAGTACTAGGAGGAATTAAGCAATATGCAAAACGGTAAAGTAAAATGGTTCAACAACGAAAAAGGATTCGGCTTCATTGAAGTTGAAGGCGGAGACGATGTATTTGTTCACTTCACAGCTATCGAAGGAGATGGATACAAATCATTAGAAGAAGGACAAGAAGTTTCTTTTGAAATTGTCGAAGGTAATCGTGGACCTCAAGCTTCTAATGTTGTAAAACTCTAAACTCAATACATGATGATGAGATGACAAATAGAGGAGAGGCATTCGCCTCTCCTATTTGATTTTCATCTGGATTTCAATCGCCAAAATGTTTTGTTTACACCTCTGTTCAATCTCTTCAACATACTTTTCCATTGATGGTTTTCCTTTTTTCGCGATATCCGCCAGTTCTTCTAAATCACTGTATATTTCTATAAATGTTTTGTGAAGGATCAACTTCAAGTCTTTATCATCCATAGCTGCGTTCCCCTTCTCTATCAAGATACCTCAAATAGTAAAACGGTCCTATTTATTCTGGTTCAATAGTTATATCGGCTTATTTTTATTTTCTTTTCTATTTTGGTACATAAATTTCAAAAAAACTCTGCAAAATAATGGCGGAGGTGTTTTTTGTGACTTCAGAATTTCATAATGAGGATCAGACTGGCTTTACGGATAAGCGGCAGCTGGAACTAGCGGTGGAAACAGCGCAGAAAACAACAGGCGCCGCGACGAGAGGCCAAAGCAAAACATTAGTCGACTCTGCATACCAAGCCATTGAGGATGCTAGAGAACTGTCACAATCTGAAGAGCTGGCAGCTCTCGATGATCCTGAATTTGTAAAGCAGCAACAGCAGCTGCTAGATGACAGCGAGCATCAGCTGGATGAATTCAAAGAATAAAAACCGCAGCTTCTGCGGTTTTTATTTTTAGTGATTGGTTAAGACATCTCCGTATTGTTTCAGCTTTTCACCAACCGTACATTTATTGATACAAAATGAATGCGCATAAGTTTTGCCAAATTCTTTGCGAAACTGCTTCTTAATAAAACAGTCCTTGCAATATTCATCGTGCAGTTCTGTCAGTTCTTTAAAGATCATTTTCTTATCCAATATCGTCATCTCCGTTACGGTCTAATTTCGTGTGGCTTTCTACGAATTGATGGGATAGAATTTTTTTAGCGAGGCCGTCAGCTTCCTGATTGTCTTTTCGTTGTATTGTTTCGTAGGTTGGAGTAAGCTTCAGCGATTCAAGGAGTGCTTCTATTTTGTCCAGCCATTCATTATGAGATGGATCATAACAAGGCCAGCTGCCGTCAAGCTGATTCAGCACAACAAGCGAGTCCCCTTTGATTGTAATTGAATTTCTGCTTGCCCCAAGCTCTCTTACTTCTCTTATTGCTTCATAAAGCGCTGCGTATTCAGCTTCATTATTGGTTTTCAGCCGGAAGCTTTTATTTTTTCTCAAGCGATGCCGGGTTCCTCCCAGTGAATAATAGATGACGATCCCGAGACCGGCCAGTTCGCTCTCCTTATCGAAACTGCCGTCAAAATAAACAGTAATGTCATCAGGCTCTTGAGCAAGCTCCTCTGTCAGCTTTTCCAATTCCTTCAGCGTCCAGCTGCCGCCTTTCTCGTCTTCGAACTCTAGCTCTTTCATGTATGGAAAACGTCCAAGTTCTCTGGCGAGCATACGTGCCTGCTGTGCTGTCAGCCAGTCTTCGCTAAAAAATGAGACGGATCCTGTTCCTTTTGCTTCTATTTTCAAATGCGGTCTGAGCTTCATTACAATCACCTTACCATTCATTAGTTGCCGGGCATATGCTATAATCAAACCAATCTTACCCCGGAAAGGAAGCTTTTTCATCTTGTTTAATAATTCGTTTTGGATCTTTTTTGCGATCATTCATTTTATCATTGTTCTTTTATTTTATAAAGGATTTGGCAAAATGGGACTGTTTGTTTGGATCGGTTTTGCGACAGTCTGCGCCAACCTCCAAGTCGTCAAAACAGTCGAACTGTTTGGCTTAACAGCGACACTCGGGAATGTGATGTATGGCACAATCTTTTTTGCGACAGATGTGCTGAATGAAAAATACGGACCAGCTGAAGCCAGAAAAGCGGTATGGCTCGGATTCTCAACGCTCCTGACGCTGACATTTGTCATGCAGGGCGTGCTGCTTTTCGAACCGGCTTCCAGCGACATATCACAAACAGCGCTGGAAACGATTTTCGGATTCCTTCCGCGAGTTGCGTTAGGAAGTCTGCTTGCCTTTATCTTCAGCCAAACGCTGGATGTTTATGTATATTCGGCAATTAGAAGGATATTTCCTTCTGATCGGCTTTTATGGCTCAGAAACGGCGGCAGTACAGCAGTCAGCCAGTTGTTTGATACATTCATATTCACTGCAGTCGCCTTTCTCGGCATTTATCCGGCAGGCGTGTGGCTTCATATTTTTATTTCTACATATTTGATTAAGTTTGCGGTATCTTTAATTTCATTGCCTTATGCCTATGCAGCCAAAAAAATGATACCTAATGATGAAAGGAGTTTATAATGCCTACAGAAATATATGTAGACGGCGCAAGCGCCGGTAATCCAGGGCCTTCCGGTATCGGCATTTTTATCAAACATGAGGGAAAAGCAGAATCCTTCTCTATTCCAATCGGAGTGCATACAAACCAAGAAGCGGAATTTCTTGCATTAATTGAAGGGATGAAGCTATGTGCAACGCGCGGGTATCAATCGGTTTCCTTTCGAACCGATTCAGATATTGTGGAACGCGCCACTGAGCTTGAAATGGTTAAAAATAAAACGTTTCAACCGTTCGTAGAAGAAATCACCCGATTAAAAGCGGCATTCCCTCTTTTTTTCATCAAATGGATACCGGGCAAGCAAAACCAAAAAGCCGATCTTCTGGCAAAAGAAGCGATTCGGCTGAATGAAAAGAATTAAATCTTGATCATTGGTTCATCCTAATGGCGAGGTGAACTAACATGAAAAAGAAAGATAAAGGCCGGCTGACCGGCGGTGTTACTCCGCAAGGCGACCTGGAAGGCAATACACATAATGACCCTAAAACAGAGCTTGAGGAGAGAGCAAAAAAAAGCAATACAAAACGCTAGAGAAGATCTAAACGATCTCTCTAGCGTTCAGCTTTTCAAGCATACGCTCAATTCCTTTGATTTGGTGGCGGCGAAGCATGTCAGCCGCCTGCTCCATTTGCAAAGTAAATAAAGCGTCTTTCAGTGTGCAGGCCAGCGGCACTGAGCAATGAATTTCCGCAAGCTTCCTCGACATCTCCAAATCGCTTAAACCTTGCTGAATTTTTCCCTGCTGTCCTTTTGGAAGAAGAGAAAGATTTTCCAATAAATGGTCGATCGTTTCGTATTCACGGATCAGTTTGTAGGCTGTTTTTTCTCCAATCCCTTTGACTCCGGGATAGTTATCACTGGAATCTCCCATAAGCGCTTTAATATCAATCAAAGCCTTCGGCATTACGCCTGTTTCTTCATAAAAAGTCTCTTTTGTATAGACTTTATAATTTCCGATTCCTTTTTGAAGCAAAGCAACGCTTACTTTATCCGTTAACAGCTGAAGTAAATCTCTGTCCCCTGTTACGACCGTAATGTCCGCTTCATTCGCAAATAAATCGGCAAGAGTACCGATACAGTCATCCGCTTCATAGCCGGCAAAGCCAATATTCATGATTCCAAGCTCTGCGGCTGCTTCCTTTGCCAAATCAAACTGCGGAATCAGCTCCACAGGCGGCGCGCTGCGGTTGGCCTTATAATCTTGGAACAAGTCATTTCGGTACGTTTTGCTCCCCATGTCCCAGCAGCAGACGACGTGTGTCGGCTGGAATGTTTCCACAGCTGTAATCAAATGCTTTAAAAAGCCGTTGACGCCGTTCGTCGGCACCCCGCTGTCATTTATCATAAAGTTGCGATGTACGGCCGTGGCAAAAAAGGCCCGGAATAAAAGAGCCATGCCGTCAACCAGCAATAGTTTATTATTATTCATCAAATAACTCCCTTTTCTTTCATTCCTTCTATTTTATCATAAAGCAGCCCAAAAATAAAAAACAGTATCTCTTTAATTAGAGATACTGTTTGGATATTTATCAATCGTTGTGTCTTTTGTTGCTGGCGATCAGCTTTTCAGCTTCGCGTCCTGCGTAAGAGTCAAAATGGGTTTGAAATCCGTTTTTCTTTTTGACATTGTTATTCGCCTGTGCATTTCTGTTTCCGAGCTTTGTTCTGCCCAACATGAATCCCCCCTTACGTCGGATGCATATAGTATATGCTTCCGGCAGGAGGTTCACTCGCGACAGGATCATCCAGCTTACATGCGGCTTACGTATTCTCTGACCATTTCTTTTGATACAAGCCGTCTTGTCGGGACGATGCCTTTTTTAGCGAGCTGATTCATTTGCTCGGTAATTTCATTAATTGCATCTGTAGTATAAGGCTCATCGTTTCTGCATTTAGCAACAGCTTCTTCAATCGCCAATTCACGCATATTTTCAAGACGCATAAATGCTTTGATATGCTCGTGCTGTTTTGATGAATGTGCTGAAATTGCTTTATGTACCTCTGACATTAATCGTTCATCTCGCTTTTTTCTATTTAGTCTATCATGACTTGAAATACAAGCCAACTGAATTTTACATTTTTATTGTATTGTCTGAATTTTTCCAGGAGATGCACGCCTGATACGCCATTTCAATCTCTTTCGCATGTTCCCCTTCCGCATATCCTCTTAAATATGTCTCTTTTTGATCCGTTATTTGCGCGATTGCTTTTTCACCCATATCTTCCTGTAAGCGTCTGAGGTGAGCAGTGTAATGAGATATCAGGCTTTCTTCTTCATTTTTTATCCATGCCTCTGTGATTTTCGTAAGTTTCATCCGTACAGCTTCGATAAAGGCCGCTTTTCCTTTCTGCTCAAAAAACTGCTTCGGTGATCTGATCTCTTTTAGTTCCTGCTCAAAAGCACGTTCTTCTATTTCCGGTTCAACTTCCTTCAACTGTATGCCGTTCGAATGCTGATCACCCGCATAAACGGAAAAATAACCGTCCTCGTTTAATGTTTTTTGAAAATGATCCAGCCATTCTTCATTGATATGCCGTTCGATGAAACCGCTCATGCGAACATCAAGCGTTTTGATTTCCTGAATATATTCAAATTGATATTCATGTAAGGCTGTTGTCATCGCCTTACTGACGTTCTTTTTCCAATCCCCGTTTTGCAGCCCGGGATGAAATGCCGATTTTAATAAATCATTTGCAAAATATGATAATCGCTGTGTAATGTGATAAAGCTGCTCTCTTGTATCTTTTTTTACTTTCTCAATGATGGTTTCTGAGTTCCGCCGTTTCTCGATATCGGCCGCTGCCTGCTCAAATGACAGCATAAGGCGCTGTTTCTGCGCTTCCTTCTCTTCTCGGGACTGATGCTGGGATTGGTGAAGCTGAAAAACGGTTTCGCATAGTTTGTCTGCCTCCGAACTGAGCTGCGCTGCTGACGCTTTTTTTACATCCACTTCGATAAACCGGTCTAAATGTTTTCTTACTTTCGAGAACTGATTGTAAAATGACTCCGGTTTTCCCACCAGTTCCTCCTTACTTGATACGGTAAAGAGCTGCGGCTCATAAACCCCTTCTTTTACAAGCTCTGCGCTGACATAATCGGTCACTGTTTCGAGCTCTGTTTTATCTTTTGCAAGGTCTGCAGCATTAATAATAAAAAACATTTTATCCATGCTGAGCGATTCTTTCACAAGTCCAAGCTTTCGCAAAAATGAACGGTCTCCTTTTGAAAAAGAGTGCTGATAATAAGTCATATAAAAAAATGCATCAGCATCTTTGATATATTGGAATGCCAGTTCTGTATGCCGTTTATTCATGCTGCTCGCGCCGGGTGTATCAACGATCGTAATCCCTTTTTCAGTTAGCGGGCATGTATAGTAGACCGTTACCTCTTTCACAGCACAGGCCGTTGTTTCCTCTGCTACATACGGCTTTAATTCAGAGAGCGGAATCGTTAATTTCTTCTGTTCCTGTATATACTGCTGATACTTCTCGTATGCAAGCAGGAAATTGCTGATCAATTTCACGTGTTCTTCCTGCAGCCTGTTTTTTTTGACTGCCTTTTCCCACTTCTCTGTGAAGGAACGGCCTGCCGGTTCCTTTGGTATTCCGGTGAGCTGCAAAATTTCAGCCGTTATGTCATCCTCTGTCTTAAACACTACATCCGCTGTTTTGTTTAAGTTGCCATTGATTGGCTTTGTGATCTTGTTAATTGTCGCTGTGGTTGGCGTTGGTGAGGATGGCAGCACTCTTTCGCCGACAAGCGCATTGGCAAATGATGATTTCCCCGAGCTAAAGCCTCCAAAAAGAGCGAGTGTAAATTTCCGTTCCTCAAGCCTTTTCACCCTTTCACGAAACGCTGAAGTTTGCTTTAACAACATGCTGCATTCGCCTAAAAGGTCAGACAAAGTGTAAAAGCGTTTGATTTGGTCTTGAAGCGGCATTTCTTGTTCCATTTTGATTTCTGATTTCGGCATCGGCTGCGCCGTCAGCTGGCTTCGGCCTTGTTTCTGCTCTGGAGCCGCCACTCTTGTTTTCTTCGATTTAAACCATTCTGTGTCTATATGCATTGGGCATGCGGACTCTTCTTCCCAAATGGCCCACAGGCGATCGGTTTTCTCTCGGGCATTATTCTCTAAACGCGCCTGTTCTTGAAGAAAGACAAGTTTTTCTGATTCTTGGACGAGCCGGTCGTTAATTGTTTGCACATCTTTGGAAACACGCTCTTTCACCATAGCGGAGAGCACCTTTATGATGTCTGCGGCTTCTCTTTTCGCCTCTTTCCGGATGAGCTCTGCCAAGTCTTTTGTATATTGCAATACATATTCAGAGGAAAAGGCTGCACCATGCTTGACCGCGCGTTCAATGATGCTTATATCAAGCGGTGTGCGATAGGCCTGAATCAGCTTTTCACTTTCAGCGGTATAGACATCAAATACCTTGGCGAGTTTATGAAGCGTGTCTATCATATGCCAATCCGCTTCGGCCTCTGTTCGTTTTGCCACATCAGAGAAAAAAGCATTCCGCCTTTTATCTCTTTCCTGTGCAGTTTTCGCTTTAGAAAAGAAAAAGCCGGTTTTAAAAGAAGGCTCTTGTGATTCTAAAAATGCAGCTGCCAATTCACGCATTTCAAAAGGCGTCAGGTTTGCGTTTTTTAAAATACGATTGATTTCTTCCTGCATCCTCTTCTCTGCCTCAGTCGTTTGTTTTTCGGCCTCATTCAATTGATCACGCAGCGATTGGACCAGTCCAATTTGGATATTAAGCTGTTCAGCGAAACTCGGAGCACCTGTTTCGTCTTTCTTCAGCATTTCCGTATGTTCCTTTAGCAGATTACGGACTTTTTGTTCCGTTAAAGCCTGCATATTGCTTTTTGATTGCTGTTCTATTCTTCTTAACTCTTCTCTCAGGGCCCCCATCTGATTGAACGGGTGATCCGGTTCTGTTACTGATGTAAAATAGAGCGCTTCCCTTGAAATCCCTTCATTGCAAAGCATCTCCTCTACCTGCGCTTGATAGTCTCCAAATTTCGTCTCCGTCTCATCATGGCGGTCAATTTGATTGACGATAAAATACACATTCGGAATGCTTTCTTTTATTGATCTGAGAAACTTTACATTTTCCTCAGAGTGCACGTGATTATAGTGAACGACGTAAAACAGCGCATCCGCTTGGTGAAGAATAGAAGCAGCCGATAGAAAATGAGCATCATCTGTTGAATCTATCCCTGGAGTATCAATATACGCAACCCCGGAATCGATCTCAGTATACCTGTCAAAAATTTCGACGCTTTCAATCTCTTCCCCGTCTTTACAATATTGCTGCACCTTGTCTTTCTGGTAAGTCCCTTCCAGCTCAGCACACGCTCCGTCTGTTGTATGAAGCCGAACTCGCTTTTCCCCGTTTCTGATCACAACAAGGTTAGCGCTTGTCGGAATCGGGCTTGTCGGCAAAATATTCTCCATTAACAGGCAGTTCAGCAGTGACGATTTTCCCGCTGAATAATGCCCGGTAAACGCGATATAAACCTCTTCATCAGCCGCTTTTTTCATGACCGCAGCCAGTTTAGCAGCCCTTTGTTCATCTTGATTCTCAATAAATTGCTTATAAATTTCCCCAGTTTTTTGCAAAAGCTCTTTTCTGTTTTGATCTGTCATAAGTCTGAACCCCTTTGTGCCATTTCAATTGTGAACCTTTTTCGAAAGATCTGAAATCATTCCCTTTTCATTTTACACAAGAATAAACCAAATTTCTTTAGGAGAATAGAAAAAAGCCGCCATTACGGCAGCTTCTATAAAAGAAAATCTGCAACTTTTACAAGTTCCAGATTCATCAAACAGATTTATTAGAGATTCCTTTTAATACAAAACCAATTAATACACTATATGTACAAACCGCTCCAAGCAAAAACAGCATTGTCATTTGCTTCACCATCCTGATTGAGAATCTTTTTCAAATTCATTTTAACATGGTTGAGAATGATTTTCAATCGCTATTTTACGCTGTATTCCTGTAATGCTTTGTCTTCTGCGCGAATTCTGACGCTTAACAACACGGCATTGAAAATGGAAAACAGACACATGGTGACGTATGCTTGATAAAGCAGCGGAATCAGCAAAATTTCAAGTATAACAACGGCATAGTTTGGATGTTTCATCCATTTATATGGACCTTTTTTTACAAGCTCTACACCTGGAACAACAAGGATTTTCGTATTCCAATATGCCCCTAAGGAACAAAGCGCCCAATACCGTACGATCTGTACGCTTAAAATCACTGCAGCGATACCGAGCCACCAGTTGGACGGCTGTTTATTCATCAGCAGCACCTCGGCAATTAAGGACAGGAAAAAAAGGATATGCATCGTAATGATATACGGATAGTGGCTCTCGCCAAATTCAATTGCTCCTTGCTTCTTTACCTTTTGTTCGTTTTGCCTGGCCACTGCCATTTCTGCTGCTCTTTGAACAATGAGAATGGCGATCAACAACCAAAACATGAGTCAAGCCCCCTTTTCCCAGCTGAATAACAGCAACTCTGATGAGAAACCCGGCCCTAATGCGCCAATCATTCCTCGTTCAGCTTCCTTTTTATGTCCGTTCTGCAGATGGTCTTTGATCACATACAAGATTGTAGCTGAAGACATATTTCCGTGCTTTTGCAAAATGCTTTGCGCAGATGAAAGCTTTTCTGACGATAGCCCGAGACTTTTGATGTATGCATCGATCACTTTTTTTCCGCCTGGATGCGCCAAAAAAACACTGATATCATGGAATGACAGCTTATGTTTGTCCAAAAAAATCTGTACATTTGTTTTGAGCCATTTTTCCACCAAGGTCGGAATGTCTCGTGAGAAAATGACTTTGAATCCTTGATCGGTAAAGTCCCAGCCCATGACATCTTCTGATTGTTTCATCAAAACAGATTGGGCGTCCATTATCTTCGGCGCAAGTTGCAGCTTTGACATCCTGCGGTCCGCCTTCTCTCCGCATAATAAAGCTGCGGCAATGCCGTCACCAAAAAGCGAGGTGCCGATCAGATTGCTTTTTGTTTTATCTTCCGGCTGGAATGTCAGGCTGCACAGCTCGGCAGCAATGACAAGCACAAAAGCCTTAGGATACGCTTTGCAGTATTCGGCTGCACGCGCAAGTCCGCTGGCTCCTCCTGCACAGCCAAGCCCCCAAATCGGAATCCGCTTCGTATATGGAGAAAACGGAAGTTCATTCATAAGCCGCGCCTCGATACTCGGTGTGGAAAGGCCTGTGCTGGAGACGAAAAAAACAGCTTCCACTTTCTCATAAGGAATGGCTTCTTGAAAAAATTCCGGATGAGAGAGGCACTCACGAACAGCCGCTCTGCTGTGTTTAAGTGTTTCTTCTATGTATATTTGATTTTTTTCTTCAAAGCTGTGCCCCTCTTTATACCATTCAATCGGCTTAACAAACTGTCTCGAATGGATTTGCCCGTTTTTAAAGGAGGATAACAGCCGGTCAATATCCTTAAAAGAATGCTGAAACATATAGCGGGCGAACTCGGCCGCTTTCTCTTGGTTTACATTATACGCAGGAAGACTTGTTCCAATGGATAAAATAAACGCCATGCGATCACCTCTTTGCATACATTGTGCCGCAACAATCTTTTTTATATGCAAAAAAACTCCGCCGCGGCGGAGTTAGACTGCTGTTTTTTGTTCAGTGAGGTCAGCTTCTTGTTCTGATTTTTTAGCTTTAGAAAAAACGTTATATACAATATTTAAGACGACTGCAGTAAAGCTGCCCGCCACAATGCCATTCGTTGTAAGCAGCGTTAAGGCACTCGGAAGCTGTTTGAAAATATCCGGCACAACGGTCACACCGAGCCCCAATCCCACTGAGCAGGCAACAATCAGCAGATTTTCCTGTTTCGCAAAATCAATGCGGCTGAGCATTTTAATTCCGTAAGCAATCACCATTCCAAACATCGCCACCATTGCACCGCCCAAAACAGCGGATGGAATAATGGTCGTGAAAGCAGCGATCTTTGGAAACAGCCCAAATGCCATTAGGATCACACCTGTGACCACAATGACGGTATTTTTTTTGATCCCTGTGAGCTGAACAAGCCCGACATTTTGAGAGAATGCCGTGTAAGGAAAAGCGTTAAAAATACCGCCCAGAAGCACAGCCAGTCCTTCAGCTCGATAGCCTTTAGACAGATCTTTCTCTGTCAAACGGCGGTTTGTCAGGTCACCTAAAGCAAAGTAAACACCAGTTGACTCCACAAGGCTGACAATTGCAACGATGGACATCGTAATGATAGGCGCTGCGTGAAAAGACGGCGCTCCGAAGTAAAATGGCTGAATCATTTGAACAACTGCCGCGTCCGAAACATTATCAAATTGAACTTTTCCCATAAAATATGCGATGAAGGTGCCAATCAAAATACCGATCAAAATCGAGACGGACTTGATAAAGCCTTTTGTAAAACGGTATAGAAGCACAATGATACTCAACACGGTAAAAGCAAGAGCAAGATTGGAGAGATCTCCGAAATCTGCACTTCCTTCTCCGCCGGCCATGTTATTCATGGCAACCGGCATCAGTGTAATACCGATAATCGTAACAACAGAGCCTGTCACGACCGGCGGAAAAAACGATACGAGCTTTCCAAAGAAAAATGAAATAAGAATGACAAGAATGCCTGAAGCGATAATGCTGCCGTAAACAGTTGAAACCCCATATTCAGATCCAATCGCTATCATCGGCGATACAGCTGTAAAGGTACAGCCAAGCACTACCGGAAGCCCGATCCCAAAAAATCGGTTGCTCCACACTTGCAGAAGTGTAGCCACACCGCACATAAAAATATCAATTGATACTAAATAAGTCAGCTGCTCGACGGTCAGTCCCATTGCTTTTCCGACAATCAGAGGAACAACAATGGCGCCGGCATACATGGCAAGAACATGCTGAATCCCTAAAGACAGCGTTTTGCCGAATCCATTTCTCATGAATGAACCTCCTGTACGAAGGACACTTTTCCTTCTTCTAAAGACTGAATTCTTGCCAAAGATTCCACTCGATAGCCCAGTTTCACAAGTTCATCTCTTCCCGGCTGAAATGACTTTTCAATAACAATGCCAATTCCCGCAATAGAAGCTCCCGCTTGCTTCACAATCGACACAAGCCCGTGCGCTGCCTGTCCATTTGCCAAAAAATCATCGATAATCAGCACATGATCCTGATCCGACAGATGGGTCCCAGACACTGCGATTTGGCTTTCTGTTTGCTTCGTAAAGGAATAAACAGACGCTGTCAGCAAGTTGTCGGTGAGTGTTAACGATTGATGCTTTCTCGCGAAGACAACTGGCACACCCAGCTTCAAGCCCGTCATTACAGCGGGAGCGATACCTGATGATTCGATTGTCACAATTTTGGTAATACCGTCTTTTGCAAACCTGGACGCAAATTCGTCACCAATTCTCTGCATAAGCAGCGGATCAATTTGGTGATTCAAAAAAGAATCCACTTTCAATACCTGATCAGATAATACGATGCCTTCTTCCTCTATTTTCCGTTTCAGTGCTTCCATCCTGTCTACCTCCGTTATGAGAATAAAAAAAGCATTGCCCGCTCAAATAAAGAGCAAGCAATGCTGATATCACAAAAAACCGTACACGTGCGGTTCCATTGCTCACCCATAGTCGGACATTTACGGTGCCCGGTAGAAACTTGCGTGCCATATCCACGCGATTATATGAGTGTTCCTATTATATTGTAATAAATTATATCAAGATTCTAATCTCTTGCATAGACTGAAAATAAAAATTCCCGAACTTTAATTTTGTTTTTTTAGATATCATTCGTATTTCAAGGGGATTCGATATAAAAGAGCCTGACGACGCGCCGCCAGGCTTTTGATTATGACAGATAGAGATTTGAATATTTGTTTGATAAATAATCAATTAAATAGCGAACATTCAGCTCTTCTCCTGTTGCATCTTTAATAATGTCTAACGGCTTTTTCCGTTTTCCGTGAATGTGCACCTTTTCCGTCAGCCATTGCTTTATCGGATGGAACTCTCCTCTTTCCAAGAGAGCGTCAAATTCAGGGAGATCCTCAAGCATTTTTTGTTTCAGCTGAGCCGCATACATGTAGCCGAGCGCATAGGATGGGAAGTAGCCGAAATCTCCACCTGCCCAATGGACGTCCTGTAAAATCCCCTCTGCGTCGGTCTGCGGTGTAATCCCTAAATAATCCTGGTATTTTTGATTCCAAAGCGACGGCAGATCTTCCACAGACACTTCATTGCTAAAAATCGCTTTTTCAATTTCATAACGGATGATGATATGAAGAGGATACGTTAATTCATCCGCTTCGACCCTGATAAATGAAGGTTTTGATTCATTGATTGCCCGGACAAAATCATCCAGGGAGATGTCCTTGAACTGTTCAGGTGATGCTTCTTGAATCTTCTGATAGTACGGTGTCCAAAAATGCTTGTTGCGGCCGATAAAATTCTCGTAAAATAATGATTGCGATTCATGAATTCCCATTGATGCGCCGTCTGACAAATTCGTGCCACTGAGTGCTTCATCAATATTTTGCTCGTATATCGCGTGCCCGCACTCATGAATGGTGCCAAAGATCGCCGTCCGGAAATCTTTTTCATCATATCTCGTCGTGACCCGAACGTCTCCCCGATTCAGCGTAGTTGCAAACGGATGAACGGTTTCATCAAGTCTTCCGCCATCAAAATCGTAGCCAAGCTCCTGTAAAAAATACAGACTGAGCTCTTTTTGCTTTTCTTTCGGGAACGCTTTTGTAAGAAAGCTTGTATCTGGTTTATTTCCGGAAGCTGTCACCTGTTTAACAAGAGGGATAATCGCTTCCTTCAGCTCAGTAAACAGCTGATCAAGCACCTTTACCGTGACGCCGGGCTCAAACAAATCAAGCAATGCATCATAAGGATGCTCTTGATATCCCCAATACGTAATAAAACGTTTATTGAATTCAATCAGCTGTTCTAAATAAGGAGAAAACAAGCTGAAATCAGATTTTCCTTTCGCTTCCTCCCACGCTGTTTCTGCCTTTGAACACAGAATCACGTATTCTTTGTATTCAGCCTCAGGGATTTTCTTATTCTCTTCATACTCTTTTTTCGCCAGTTCCACTGCTTTTTTCGTATCTTCCGACAAGTCATCAAATCGTTCATACAGGACATCGATAAGCTCCTTCATTCGATCTGATGTTTGGATATTGAATATATCTGTTGAAAGCTGGCCGATGCTTTCGGCACGATCCTCTGAGCCGTTTTTCGGCGCTCCTGTTCTGGAGTCCCAGTGCATTAACGCAACTGCTTCGCTGTAATGTGAGATTCTTTTTAAAAGATCAAAAAATTCTTTTTCATATGTATGTATCTCCATATCCATTCCCTCCCTATTCTAGCCGTTCCATTACAGGCTAATGGAAGGGGGTATGAAAGTCAAATTGTTTGTATAAAAGGCTGCCGGTATGTTTTGCGGCAGCCTTTTTATTCAGTTGATCGTCATTTGATTTTTTGGTGGAGGTGTTCTCCGCTTTTTCTGCTTGATTTTTTTATCCACCCACACTGTTGCCAGCGGGGTTAAGAGCGAGGTGACAATAACGCTTGTCGCGATAATTGCAGTTGCCGACTCAGCAACTGGCGCAAATGAGGCATTCGCTTCCGCTAATGCGTATGGCACGGCTACAGCCGCCCCTGCCGTAGAAGAAGCGGCCACACCCGCGACACCGTCTCCCCGCGCGACAAAACGATCAAGTAAAAACAAGGAACTGCCCGATAAAATGACGACAGAAACTCCGATAAAAATGCCGAGCAGCCCTGATTGGATCAGCATTCCAAAATTCAAGGTATTGCCGAGCGAAAAGGCGAAAAATGGAATGATCGCCGGCACAACCTTGCTGAATAAGTCTCTGAGATCGTGATCCAGATTTCCAAGTATACATCCAAGTAAAAACGGGATGACTGTCGCTGCCAGCGTTTCCCATGGGAATGCGGCAAGTCCCGTCACACCAAACGTCACCATGGTCATAAAAGGACCAGATTCTGTACTGATAAAGGCGAAAGCGCCCGCATCCTCTTTTCTTCCCATGTGATTCATGAGCGCCAAATATAGTCCGCCGTTCGTTTCATTCATTACCGCGACAATTGCTAAAACAGAAAGGCCTGCAAAAAAGCCGGATTGTATGCCATCGTCTGGTATAAATTGCGCTGCGATCACGCCGAGTAGCGCCGCAAATCCGATCTTTCCCAATAATAACGTGATTCCTTTTCTTGCGATATAGCCTGAAGAACGAAAATCAATCGTTGCTCCTACGCAAAAGATAAAAACACCCAGTATCGGCAGCGTTCCGGTAATCAAAGCACCCGTAAACCCTCCAAAGAACTCCGCTGTTCCAGGCGCAAACGTGTTGAGCGCCGCTCCAAGAAATAGCGGAATAATCATCATTCCGCCAGGTACCCGTTCAATTGTCGCCTTGATTTTCATATTGTGGATTCTCCCATCCTCCGGTTATGAAAAAACAATTCCGCTTACACTTGGAAAACAGCCTGCAAATCCTCTTTTGAACAGCTGCCCAGCTGGCTGCCGACTCCGACGGCGCCAGCTCCGGCTCTAAGCCAATCCGGCACTTCAGACGGATGTATCCCGCCTGTCGGAATAAAGGTCACCTGCGGGAAAGGACCCGCTAAATTTTTCATAAACGGGATGCCAAACACACCGCTTGGGAACAGCTTTAATGTCGTAAAACCGAATGTCAGCGCTTCCATAATTTCGCTCGGAGTCAAGACGCCGGGGATATAATGTGTCTTTACAAAAGATAGATGTTCAGCAAGATCAGCTGAAAAACCCGGACTGACAATAAACTGCGCGCCAGCCTCAGCAGCTTCCCCAGCTTGCTGCGCGGTGATGACAGTGCCCGCGCCAATTAAAATATCTTCCCTATTACGGAAGGATTCGATAATATCTGATGCCCCGGGGGTCGTATACGTCACTTCAACTGCACGAATCCCTTTATCTAACAAACTCTCAATCTGCTGACAGGCCTCCTGCGTATCCTTTGAACGAATGACTGCAATCAGCTTTGCTTCTTTCAGACGGTTTTCAACTACTTTGGACTCCATATTAATAATCCCCTTTCTTTTGGTGAACCGTTCTTTGAGCAGATAAAAAAGAAGCTAATTTCTCCCTGGTCGGCAAACCGTCCATATCCCCCGGTGCCTGCACTTGCAAAGCGCCAATCGCATTTCCCCTTTGCACCGCATCCTTGTACGACAAACCGTCTAGGATACCGCTGATTACACCGACTGCAAATCCGTCTCCGGCGCCGACCGTATCAACCACCCGGTCGACCCGGCAGCCTTCTAGAAATCCTTCACTTGTCCCCGTTTTAAAGTAAGCGCCTTCTTTTCCGAGTTTAATAGCGACAAAGCTGGCACCTTTTTTCAAATAATAGTCGGCAATGCCTTCAGGTGTTTTTTCTCCGGTCAATAGCTCTCCCTCTGCGATACCCGGGAAAAACCAGTCTGCAAGCCCAGCCAGATCGTTGATTGTGTGTACCATTGTTGCTTGATCAGGCCAAAGCGAAGGTCTTACATTAGGGTCGAATGAAATGGTTTTCCCTGCGTTTCTCATGTCGTTCATGACATGGTACGTGAAGTCTTTCATCTCGGCTGATAAGGCAGGCGGAATACCTGTCACATGCAAATGGCCTGCGCATTGAAAATAATCTCTCGGATATTCAGCAGAAGTTAATGTGCTTGCAGCTGAGTTTTTCCTATAGTAGGTAACTTGCGGGTCGCCTTCTTTCACTTTTGACTTAAGCAGCAGCCCGGTGGGATTTTCGTCCTGCGAGCGGATCACGCGGGACACATCCACTCCCTCTTTTTTAAGCTCTTGTAAAATAAACGTTCCGAGCTGATCATTGCCGACCTTGCTCATCCATCCCATTCGGAATCCGAGTCTGGCAAGGCCGCAGGCGACATTGCTTTCTGCTCCGGCAAGCCCTTTAGAAAAAGTGGATACTTCATGAAGGCCTCCATACTCATTTGCGTAAAACATGGCCATTGATTCCCCGAATGTCACCGCATCAAGCTTCATCTCTTCCCAACCTCCTCTTAGTTGAGGGCACCTAGGATTAAAGTGACTTTCTCATGATGACTTTTGCCTCTAATTCAATGGTTTGAGGCGCTCCTTTGTCACCTTCAATCCTTTTTAATACACGTTCCATCGCCGTCCTGCCCATATCATGTGACGGCTGGGCGATCGTTGTAATGCCTGGACCGATCAGTTTGTACCACTCCGTATCATCGAATCCTGCAATCCCTATATCTTGAGGGATGCGCAGGCCAAGCTCTTCCATACAGCTGATGATTTTCAGCATAATCAAGCCATTCAAAGCCAGAATCGCTTTTTTTTGCTCCGGCATTTCCTTGTGAAAAGAACGAAGCGCCGCCTTAAGCTGCTCCTTGTCTTTTACGTCAATTTCATGCAATCTGACAAGCCCGTTCACATTTTGAACCGAAGCCATTTCCTGATACACAGCTGCTCTTTCTGCACGAGGGCTGATAGAGGAAATCGGTTCGGTAAACAGCGCGACATCAGTATACCCTTTGCTGTACACCTTCTGAAGAATCTCTTTTGTGATCCATCTGTTGTCAGTCGTTACGGTATCCAGTTTCAGATCCGGCAGTTTCCGGTCAATTAAGATTGTTGGAATTTGCTGTTCAGCAAAAGCGCGCAGTACATCCTTGTTTTCCCCTGTTGCGTTTAAAATCAGGCCCTCAACCGAATGGGCTTCTAGCTTTAAGAGCATTTCCCGCTCTTTTTCAGGACTGTTATCTGTGTTGCACACCATAATGCTGTATCCATATTGATCACAAACCTCTTCGACTCCCCTGAAAGCAGCGACCGAAAAAGGATTTGTAATGTCAGCCACAACAAATCCGATTAACTTGCTTTTTTTTATTTTCAAACCTTGTGCCATTTTACTCGGCCGATAATTCAATTCTGCGATTGCCTTTTTAATGTTTTTCACTTTTTCAGGAGAAATCGCGTCAATTTTTCCGTTAATATAGCGGGAAACTGTCGATTTCGAAACTCCTGCACATTCAGCTACGTCTTTGATGGTTGTATGGCCTGTTGTTTTCTTTTTCATTCAAGTGCTCCTGTATCTCATATATTTGAAACCGATTTCAAAACCGTTACAACAAAAGAATACCATAATTTTAAAATTCGGGAAGAGTTTTTTTAATAATGTGTCAATTCATTATTTTTTCGTTGACTCTTTTCACTATTTATCCTAAAATTTTCTTTGAAACCGTTACCAAAATATTTTCATTCAAGTGATGCTGAAATCCTAACCAAGGGGGAAATATAATGGAAAATCGTTATTCTGTACATCCTGAACAAGTAAAACGCTTTACAACAGAGGAGCTTCGCAGTCATTTCTTAATGGATTCTTTATTTACAGAAAACAAACTTACGATGTATTACTCACATGAAGACCGGGTTGTCATCGGCGGAGCGGCTCCAGGGCAAAGTGAACTGAAGCTTGATGCAGGTGATTTTCTAAAAACAGACTTCTTTTTGGAACGGCGTGAAATCGGGATTATTAATGTCGGCCAGCCTGGTGCCGTTAGAGTCGGCGATGATGAATATGTGCTTCAAACAAAGGATTTTCTCTATATTGGAATGGGCAATCAGGATGTATCGTTTTCAAGCCTGAACGGGGAAAAAGCGAAGTTTTACTTCGTCTCCGCTTGCGCCCACAAAAGCTATCCGACACAAAAAGCCGCCCTACCTGAACTGACACCGGACCGCCTTGGTGATGATGCAGCATCTAATGTCAGAAGTCTGTACAAAGTCATTCATCAGGATGGCATTAAAAGCTGTCAGCTGATGATGGGAATAACGATGTTAGATCAAAACAACAACTGGAATACCATGCCAGCACACGTTCATGACCGTCGGATGGAGGCTTATCTTTATCTGGATCTTGAAAAGGACTCAAAGGTATTTCATTTCATGGGCCAGCCGGATGAAACACGCCATCTTGTTGTTGGAAATGAGCATGCTGTCCTTTCTCCCGCCTGGTCTATTCATTCTGGCGCAGGAACATCAAACTATAGCTTTGTGTGGGCGATGGCTGGAGAAAATTACACATTTACGGACATGGATCTCGTTCCGATGGATGGGCTGAAATAAGATGGGTTATCTACATGACGCCTTTTCATTAGAAGGAAAAACAGCGCTGGTGACAGGCCCGGGAACAGGGATCGGTCAAGGAATAGCCAAAGCCCTAGCCGGGGCTGGCGCTGATATTATCGGCACATCACATACAAGCAGTCTGTCTGAAACACAGCAGCTTGTGGAACAGGAAGGCCGGATATTTACATCTTTTACATTGGACATGAGCAAGCCGGAAGCGATAAAGGATTCTGCAGCTGAGCTGTTTGAAAACAGGCAGATCGACATCCTTGTCAATAATGCCGGCATTATTCATCGGGAAAAAGCGGAAGATTTTCCAGAAGAGAACTGGCAGCACGTACTGAATGTCAATCTAAACAGCCTGTTTATTCTGACACAGCTTGCTGGCAGGCACATGCTGAAAAGAGGTCATGGAAAGATTATTAATATTGCCTCTCTCCTGTCTTTTCAAGGCGGCATCCTCGTTCCGGCTTACACCGCGAGCAAACACGCTGTTGCCGGTTTGACAAAATCATTTGCAAATGAGTGGGCAGCGTCAGGTATTCAGGTCAACGCAATCGCCCCAGGCTATATTTCTACTGCGAATACAAAGCCTATTCGGGATGACGAAAAGCGAAATGAGGACATTTTAAAGAGAATTCCTGCCGGCCGCTGGGGCCAAGCGGATGATATCGGGGGGACTGCAGTCTTTTTGGCATCACGTGCTTCAGATTATGTAAATGGACATATTTTAGCAGTTGATGGCGGCTGGCTATCCCGCTGACAAATAAAAAAAGCTGACGAACGATCGTCAGCTTTTTTCCATTACATCATGTGCGGTTCAACAGGCAAGACCTTTTTGACCTCATCAATGATGCGTTCATTTTCTCCGCCAGCGTAAATGTGAATCGAGCCGCTGTCTTGATTCGAGCGAATCAGGCGCCCGATGCCCTGCCGTACACGTAACAACATATATGGCAGATCAACTTCTTCGAACGGATCTTTTTTCGCTCCGTTGCGCTTCGCTGTAAATACAGGATCGTGTGGCGGGAACGGCAATGACCAAATGGTAACATTCTTCAATGCGTCACCGGGAATGTCGAGTCCTTCCCATAAGTGAACTGAACAAAGTACTGTTTCCTCTTCCTCTTGGAATTTCTCTACTAAGCTGCTGATTTCCTCATCACCTTCGAAGAAAATTGGATACGGCAGCTCCCATGCCGCCGACAGCTCTTTAAACTCGTTTAATTCTTCAAAAGAAGGGAAAAGCACCAGCGTTCTTCCTTTGTAACGTTTGATTGTTTCAATCGTTTCAGCCGTTTTTTGTTCAGCGGCCATATCTGTTTTTGCGTATAGATTAATACTCATTTGCTCGTCATAATCATAAGGGGAATCAACAGTTAATGACAAATAATCATGAATCCCAAGACTGTCGGCAATATAATCAAACGAACCGCCTTCTGACAGCGTAGCAGAAGAGAAGATATAAGGAATTTTCTTAGAAAACACTTTTTCGCCAAGTACTTCTGCTACCGTTCTCGGCATCACGACAAAAGTTGATTCTGCTTCCTTTTTCTCCAGCCAGCTGATCGCATCCTTTTGATATAGAGATAATGAATACGCCATTTGTTCAACATATTCTTCCACTACTGACAGCTCGTATTGATCAATCGTATACATTTCAGACTCAAATACAAGTGCCTCACCGATTTTATCAAGTAAACGGCAAAGCTCGTCCGCCGCCTTTTTGACACGCTGGTCATTTTTTATTTCTAAACGGTGTGAACCGGCTACTTCCTTTGATTCTTCAGAAAGAACATAGAAAAATTCGTCGTTTGCGAGAAGCGCATCTTCAATCAATTCTGCAAACTCTTCTCTGATGTCATTTTGCAGCAATCGTTCTAAAAACAATTCAAGAGTAGACTGCTTCACTCTATAGGTTAGCGCTTTTTGCGCAGCAAACTCTAACAAATGCCCCTCATCAAATACAACTGCACTATGATCAGGCAAGAGCGGCAGCTGGCCCTCTCGTTTGCGTGATTCTTCCGTCCACACATGCTCCATATAAAAATCATGGGAACAAATGATTAAGTCCGTTGACTTGCGGTAGTAATCTCTGGAAAGCGTCAGACCGCATCTGTGTCTCATATCACAAGTCAGACAGTCCTGAAACGAGTCGTAGCTTACGTCAGACCACTCTTCATTCGATAGATTTGCGTACTGCTTACGGTCGCCATACGGATAAAAGCGCTGCATCGCCTGTGACTCGTGGACAAATGACGGTAACGACTCATAAAGATCCAGCCATTTATCATCATCAGAACGCTGCATTGTTTTTTCAAGTTTCTTCAAGCATAAATATTGCTCATGTGATTTTGACAGCCTTGTATCAATTTTCAGATCAAGATGCTCAGCCAGCTTAGAAATATCGCCCTCTTTTTTCACCAGCTGTTCAATTAATGTTTCATCTGCACAAGCGATGATGGCGGGTTTGCCGACATACCTTGCATAGCTGATTGCAAAAAGAAGATAAACCAGCGTTTTCCCCGTTCCCACTCCAGCTTCGGCGAACATGACTTTTTTCTCTTTAAACGCCCGCTCCAGCTGAAAAGCCATAAATACTTGCTCATCCCGAAGATCAAACCCTTTTTCGGGAAGGATATCGTAAAACACGTCACCAATCCAATTGTTCAATTCTTCATAAAAATTCTTTGTTTTCGTTAAAGAAAAAGGCAAACGTGATGTTGTCACCTAGTTCCAACCCCCAACTATTCGACATTCAGACCACCAATAATATCATTTTCCGCTGATGAATACAATAAAAAAACTTGGCAATGCCAAGTTTTTTGCAGTTTACTTACGATTGATCACATGCGACGATAAAAAAGGATGGTCTGTTGAATAAATATGTTCTACCGCTTTTTCTAAATCAGTTTGCGCATGCGAAATCACAGACGGAGACGAATCAGTCCCGAGCTCCTTCAGCTCGTTTGCTGTTGCGTCAAGCGCCCTTTGAATAAGATTAAAATGTTCGCTGTTCAGCATGAGATCACCTCTGATGGAAATAATCATCATTGTATGCGAACTTTTCATTTTATATACATGCTTTACCGCATGTTATCACCGAAACATGCACAAACTACACTTGATATTCCGTCTCCGGATTATCCGTCTTATCAACAATATTCTATCAGGGAGTGATGTTGACATGAGTTATAGAAACCGATTAGATCAGCATTCTGAACTGTTTCATCACAATTGGACGCGGCCTAAACGTTCTAAGTCTCAAGTAAACGGTCACACTGAAATGTCCCAAACCAACATTATATTGAGAAGCAACGCGAAAGCTCACCGTTGGTAAAGATAGAATAGGGCTGAAAGATGAAAGAAGACGCATGCAGAGCGTCTTCTTTTTATGCGTTTTCTGTTTTCTTGCGCTGCGGTCTTACTTTTGACCAGTATTGATAATAATCCGTTTTAATAAACCCGTTAAAGAGTTTTCGTTTCTTCGTTGCTTTTCTGCCATATGCTTCCTCAAAGTTTTCATTTGATGTCAGCATATACACAGACCAAGTATCAAGCGGCTCGAACGCCTGCCCCATTTCTTTGTACATCTGTTCAACGGCTTTTTTCTCGCCGAGACGCTCTCCATATGGCGGGTTGCCGACAATTACGCCAAACTCCAGATTTGTGGTAAAGTCTTTGACCTGCATCTGTTTGAACTGGATTAGATCTCCCAATCCTGCTTCCTCTGCATTTTCTTTTGCGATTTGAACCATGCGGTGGTCTATGTCGCTAGCGAAAATTGTAAGCGGCTGATCATAATTTGCCTTTTCTTCGACTTCAAGCCGCGCTTTGTTCCACAGATCTTTACCGATCCATTCCCAATCCTCTGAAACAAAATCGCGATTGAATCCCGGGGCGATGTTTTGGCCGATTAGCGCCGCTTCTATCGCGATTGTTCCGGAGCCGCAGAAAGGATCAACAAACGGGCGGTCCGGCGTCCAATTGGTTAATTGCACCAAAGCGGCAGCAAGTGTTTCTTTAATCGGCGCACCGCCCTGATCGACACGGTATCCTCGTTTGTGAAGGCCTGTCCCTGATGAGTCCAGTGTAATCAAAGCCTGATCTTTCAATAAAGAAATTTCGACTTTATACTCGGCACCTGTTTCTTCAATCCAATCATTGGCTTTGCCGGACTGCAGCTTGAGCTTTTCGACAATTGCTTTTTTGACGATCCGCTGACAGTCGGGAACGCTTGCAAGTGTTGATTTTACCGATTTTCCGATGACAGGGAATTTCCCGTTTTCAGGTATAAATGAGCGCCAGTTAATCGCTTTCGTTTTTTCAAACAGTTCATCAAATGTTTTCGCTTTAAAAGAAGCAACCTGAACCTTTATGCGGTCGGCTGTTCTAAGCCAAAGGTTCGCACGGCAGATGGTAAGTGCATCACCTTCAAAAATAACTTTCCCGTTATCAACCTTGCATTCGTATCCTAAATCTCGTACTTCCTTTGCGACAACAGCTTCAATGCCCATCGGCGCCGTTGCAATTAGTGTATACTTCTTCATCGTATCACCCTGTCTTTTAAAACTTTTCTCTTTTCAAGATAAAAGCTCTCCTTATACGGGAGAGCTTGTTTTCATCATTTTAAATGTAAGTGGTCTAACGTTCTGTAAGCCATGTTTTGTTCCGTCGTACTGCAAACGGCTCATCACCTCGTACTCAGGCGGCAATCATCTATCTACAGAAAGCATTCTGTCCTTCTCTCCGTTGAATTCCGTTAAGAAGGTTCCCCTACCAAAATTTGGGTTTCTCGCTCGAGGGGTTTACCGCGTTCCACTCTCACCATTTCTAGTGAGACTTCGTCACTGTGGCACTTTCAAGGATACTCAGCCATATCCGAAGACGTAGGCTTTTTTCCTGCCGTCAGCCTCTAAAGACTGCCCTAGCTTATGACTTCGCTAGGCACGAACACTACGGGCATCTCAGCACCGTGCGAGCATGGACTTTCCTCTACAGATTCAAGATCTGCAGCGATTACCCGAACGTTAAGAACATGAATTATTATATAACAACTGATTACAATTTACAAGTGCCATTTTTTTCAAGCGTGATCAATCATAAAGCTTGCTGCCAAAAACGTGTTTTTCTAAGTTAGACAGCCGTTTTAAAATATCAAAGTTTGTTGTGTTAGATTGCACAGGCTGTTTTTTGCTGGCTTCTTCAAGCTGTTTTTTCAGCTGCAGATTTTCCTGCTGCAGTTCTTCAATTTCTTGATGGAAGGTTTCATAATCCTTAATAATCATATCTAAAAATTTGTCAACGTCTTCTTGCTTGTAGCCTCTAACGCCTGTTTTAAATTCTTTTTCCAAAATTTCTTTCGCAGAAAGCTTTACTTTATCAGCAAGCATCTTTTTCACCTCGTATCGTGAATCATCACATATATTTTTTCAGAAATCTGTACGGTTGTCAAATTTCTCTTATTGCTATGAGTAGCTGTCTTCCTCTACTGTCACTCTCAAGTCATCCATTGTAATAAAGTAGATGGGATAGCCATTCTGTTCGCGCCTTTTTTCCGCTGTCCCAAGCATATACTTAGGGGAGCCTTCCTTTTCCGGGTCATATAAAAGCAGAAGCCCGTCGGACTTATCAATGAAGAACTGATTTTTTTGTTTGAATTGAAGCGGGCTTTCATAAGGACGGTGAGTCAGGCTTGCTTCATAGTCTGCCTGAGCCAGAACTGCTTCATACTGTTCCTTATTCGGTTCTTTCCAGTTCTTTTCCTGCTCGTAAAATGGTGTGATGACAGCTACCTTTAAGTCAGGGTATTCTTCCTGCAAATCATATGCGGCTTCTGCCGCCCACAGCTCTGCTCCAAGCTGGCCCGAAATTAAAATCCATTCTAATCCTTCATCCAAAAAAGCAATCAGCCGGTTCTTAATGGCTTTTTTTATGTAATACAGCGCCTTGTCATCCTGCTTAAATATCCCGAGTTCAAACGGTTTATAGCCCGTTATTGCCAATACTTTCATCATTTCACCTGCTTTAAAAAATGGGGCTCCCGTGGGCCCCATTTGTTGTGCTGCATTGTTTACACCATCAAGCTGCACGTTTTCCATACTAGTAGTCGCAGCAAGGTTTTCCTGCTTGAAAATGCTGATGCGTAGCCGGGTCAACATTTGAGAAAGTGTGTGGAAAGTAGTGAACGTGCTGAAAATGCTGGTGGTTTACGTTTGTTGTATGCTGTGGGTGAATGTGCGGCACGATAGTCTTCGAAAACGTATGGTGTTCACAGCAATGAGTAGGATGGACAATTGGCGCCATCATATGCGGTCTGCAGTGATGCATGATAAAATCCCCTTTCCATAAACTTTATTACAATACTAAGTTATGAAAAATAAGGGGTACATGTTCTGATGCAAAGACCTATTTTAAAAGTGTGCAATTAAGCTGTCTTTAAAGTTTGAAAACACAAAAGCAATCAAAAATACCACAACAAAGAACAAGTAAAAAACACCCTTATACATACCAACTCTCCCTTTAAAAATAACTAACGTCATTTTACAGGATTCGCCGCTATTCTACAACAAAATCAATGTGAATTCAGCAAAAAAAATTCATGGCGAAACAAGTCGTCTTTTGCGCTTTCCCGGGGAATATTCAAGAGGAATATTTCCTCTTTAGCCGGGCAATTCTCACATGCAGTTTTTCAGTTTCTTTCTCTGATAAGCATGCCGCATCGCTAAGCAATTGCTCTGCTATTTGCAATGCTTTTCCGAATTCTTTTTTCTTATGCTCAAAATATTTCGCGAGCTCTATTACAGCAGCGTATCTGCACTTCTGGTTTTGCGAGCGGGACAGCTTTTCCCAAAGCGGCACTGCTTCTTCCAAGCGGTTTTGTTTTTTGTACAGGAGCGATAAATCCAGCTGTGCACTGTCCTGGTCCTCAAACGATTTTTCTATAAGCCTTTCCAACTGCTTGATCGCTTGGTCCGTTTCTTTATGAGCCATAAACCATTTCGCCATAGCATAGGCTTCACTGTGTTCTTTTGGCGCATGTGATTCTGAAAGGATTTTTTTAGACATATGGATGTACAATGAAATGAGCGATAACACATCCATTTCATTATGATGCAGGACACCTTTTAAAAGATCCGGCTCTTGCGCCTTTATAAAATGAAAGTAAAGCATTGGCGCCAAGTAGCCCGGTGTGTCTTCTAGTCTGCGGATTCCGAGCTCCTCTTTTTCAACCGTGCCAAGAGATACGCGGTCCATTTTGTGTTTCCACAGGCGTCTAGCTCCATGCAAAAGATCAAAGTGGCCAAATTCCGGAAGCTTCGGAAGTCTGTCACGCATCAAGGTGTGTCTTGTTTTCACCTGCGGCCAATCAAAGGCTTTGCCGTTGTAGGTCACAAGTGATGTAATGTCAACCTCGCTTAAAAAGCTTTGGTACAAGGCGACTTCGTTCCCCGGTTTGGGCAAAAGATGCTGTTTGACTGTCACTCGGTCTTCATATACTCTCGCATGCCCAAGCAAAAAAATGGTATTCCCAGCTCCACCCCCAAGACCGGTTGTTTCTGTATCAAAGAAAAAGAGGTTGTTTTTGTTATACCCTTTTGCTGACAATGTATGCGACAGGCCGCTTTGATTCCACAGTGTGATCACTTCCTCAAGCTCAGAAAAGCTGTATAACCCATGGCGGTGAGAAAGCGGATATTCCACTTCTCTGATAAGGCAGTATTCATCTTCGAAGATGAAAGGCTTCATACCAAAAGCCTCCCACTCTTCTAAAAACGGGATGTCATCAAAGTGGTTTTCTTGTTTGCCTGCTTCTATTTTTTGTTCTCCTTCATCGAGCACCATGTGCTTTTTCATCCGCTCGAGTTTCCCTTTTAATGACATATCCGGCCTCCCTCCTTACGACATTTGATCCAACAGCTGCAAAATTCTTTTCTTTGCTTTTATCCCTTCTATTTCCGTACCTATACAAGACGGACAGCCGTCATGACAAGGACAATGTGTAATCAGTTGTTTCGCCGCTTCATTAATGTCTGAAAAACGTTTAAAGACTTCCTCCGCCAAACCGATACCGCCCGGATAATGATCATATAAAAATATGGTTGGCAATCCGGTATGGGCTGCTTTAATTTGAGAAACAACATGAACATCATTTCGATCACACATGATATACACAGGGACAATATGCTGCAGCACATTCGAGATGCCAAGAAGCAGCTGTTCCAGTGTCTTTTCCCCGATGTCTTCATCCGCTGTTTTGATTTCGAGCCAAGCTGCACTTGTATGCAGTTCTTCTTCCGGCAAATGAATGGGTCCAGACCCAATATTTTCAAAAGTGGTCATTTTTATTTTTTTAAAAATGGTCGGCAGGGCATTGACAGTGACGTCTCCGTAGTGCAATGACGTACGGCTTTTTTCTTTCGTTTTATCGATTTCTAATACCTTCAGCTGAACTGCCAGGTTTGCATCCGTATAATATTCGACATCGACTTTTCTGACATATGCTTTTTTATGGTCCCAATCGAGCTTCTCAACTTGATACTGAACGCCTTCATGCAAATAAATTGCTTCATCATGTAAAAGCGTCATCGCGCTAAAACGGTCCATTTCACCGATAATCCTTACATTTGCAATATCCGACTGATCAACTATAACGACATTTTCCTGGGAGGCGGAACGCAAACTGATGTTTGAAGCAGGAAACGACTCACTTGCCCAATGGTACCGTTCGCCGTTGCGGTGAAGAACAGCCTCTTCCTGAAGATACTCAAGAATATCGCTGACTTCCATGGCTCCAAATTCTTCATCAGCTCTAAAAGGAAGCTCATAAGCCGCACACTTTAAGTGGTCTACTAAAATAATCAAATTCTCCGGATTGATTCTTGCAGATTCCGGCGAACGATTAAAGAAATATTCAGGATGCCGCACAATATATTGGTCAATCGGTGTTGAATTGGCTACCATGATAATCAAAGATTCACCGTGTCTTCTGCCAGCTCGTCCCGCCTGCTGCCAAGCACTTGCAACACTTCCGGGATACCCCGTCATTACACACACTTGCAGCTGGCCGATATCAACACCAAGCTCTAAGGCATTCGTACTGACCACTCCTAAAATGTCGCCTTCTCTCAGTCCTCTTTCGATTTCTCTTCGCTCTTTCGGCAGATAGCCTCCCCGATAGCCTCTGATTGATTTTGTTCCAATCTCTTTTTTCACAAGCTCCTGAATATGGCTTAAAATAATTTCCACCCGAACTCTGCTTCTGGCAAAAACAATGGTCTGCACTTTGTTTTTAAGGAACTCTTTCGCCAGTTCATTCACTTCTGCGGTTGCGCTCCTTCTAATATTCAGCGGTTTGTTCACAATTGGCGGATTGTAAAACACAAAATGCTTGCGTCCGCTCGGTGCGCCGTTGTCATCGACCAGCCGCATCGGTTTGCCTGTCAGCTGCTCTCCCAATTCCTTTGGGTTGGCAATTGTTGCGGAAGTACAAATAAAAACCGGATCACTTCCATAAAACCGGCAGATCCGCTTCAGCCGCCGGATCACATTTGCCACATGGCTGCCGAACACACCTCGATACGTATGAAGCTCATCGATGACGATATACTTAAGGTTTTCAAACAAACTGACCCATTTCGTATGATGCGGTAGAATGGCAGAATGCAGCATATCGGGGTTTGTAATGACAATATGACCTGCTTTTCTCACCTTTTGTCTGATTGCCGGAGACGTATCCCCGTCATATGTAAAGCTTTTAATATCAATGCCCATTTCATCAATAATTTCATTTAGCTCGCTCTTTTGGTCTTGTGCCAGCGCTTTAGTCGGAAATAAATATAACGCCCGGTTTGTTTCATCTTGGGCGATGGACTGCAGGACTGGGAGGTTGTAGCATAACGTTTTTCCTGATGCTGTTGGCGTTACGGTAACGATGCTTTCTCCTTTTTGCACATATTGAAAAGCGGAATATTGGTGAGTATATAGTTCATCAATGCCCCTTTTCGAAAGGGCCGCTTTGATTCTCTCGTCTATACTTTCGGGCATAGGCCTTGTTTTTGCTTCCCGAGGCTCAATTTCATGCCAATTCACAACGTTTTCATTTCCTTTTAAATCAGAAATGAGTTCAGTCAGTGATTTCTTTTTCATTCTTTACACCTCTTTGTCAAGTACAGTTTACCGAATATTTGTTTGCATGGCTAGGTGCAAATTTTATACAGTTGAATAAAAAAAGCAAGGCATACGCCCTGCTTATTTCGCTTTTATTGTAAGGAGCTTTGATTCGCCTTTACGAGCAGCCTTTTCGCCTGCCGGCACAATTGATCCTACAGCCTCACCATTCATTATAACGATTGGGATGACTGTGCTGCTCGCTTTTTCTTTTATTAATTCCAAATCACATGTAATCAGCGGGTCACCGACCTTCACTTTATCCCCTTCTTTAATGTGGGCAGTAAATCCTTCTCCGTTCATATTGACTGTCTCCAGCCCGACATGAATTAACAGCTCAATTCCCGAGCGAGTCCGAATGCCAACGGCGTGTTTGGTGTGGAAAATCTGAATGACTTCACCTTCAGCGGGAGAAACGATTTCACCGTTAGAAGGTTCCACCGCTATTCCTTCTCCCATCATTTTCTGTGAAAAAACAGGGTCCGGCACATCTGACAGGTCCATTACTGTACCGTCTGCCGGAGAATAAATAACCTCTTCTGTCACCTTTTCCTGAGTTTTGCCCATTCCGAATAATTTTTTCAGCAATGTATTTTCTCCCTTCTCATTCACTTCAACCGTTATCCCTTCATTCACCACTATTTAACCACACTTTCAATTTTGCTTCAATTTATAACAACATCTGGCATAGACGCATAATCTGGTTAAAAAAGGCGGTGGCGAAATTGGAATTCCATGATGACAAAAAGAACGAACTGCAAAAGAAAGAAGAAATCATAACGGAGGCAATCGACACTCTTTTCCAATCCTCAGCGTTCGGCAACCTTATAAACGGATTTCAGAACCTTATCAACTCGAGTTTAAAGGATGTGCAGACGACCATACATGTCAGAGAAAAAGATACTGGGCTGTATATCGATATTACCATACCGGCGACGTTTCGAGATGGCGAGATCGTCGTTGATGTTAAATCGAGGTATCTCCATGTAACACTCCAAGAAAAACAGAAACACCAAAATGAGGCTACCTTTACAAGCATGACAAGAACGGTTCAGCTGCCTTATGAAGTTCGCCAAGAAGATATGGAAACGTCTTGGAACGAGCAGACAATGACACTTTTCTTTCCAAAAAATAAGCATGAATGAACGATTCATTCATGCTTCTATCATTTAAAAAAGCTGGTAAATCCCTTTATTAAAGATCCGACCTGATTCATTGCACTCATTACTTGACCTGTCGTATCCATCATTTTATTAAAATCAAATTGCCCATTGGCTTTTTTGAACTGCGACATAATGCTTTGAAATTGCGAAGGCTGCTGTTGATTAGGCCTTGGGATAGGATAAGGGTTAGAAAATACAGGCGGCTGCATAGGCATAGGCTGGATCGGAGCATAGGGCTGATAATAATCCTGCTGTCCATAATGCTGCTGAGGCAGTTGTTGCTCTAAATAACCGGGTGCAGCCTGCTGATAATATCCTTGCATTTGCTGAGGATAATAATAGCCCATTTGCCGAGGATAGCTTCGAGAGCTCCTGTTCATTGCGATTCCCCCCTAAACACAACATATTTCTCTTCTATATATGTATGAATGACTTCTATTGTTTGTGTCACAAGTGATGATTAGCATTTGTCAAATTGTGTCGAAAGTTTAAATTTTTTAAAAACAGAAAAAAGTCGAATCATTATGGTACCATATTTTCAATACAGATGAGAGGGGATGCACCATAATGAACGTATCATACTTAAGCAAACGTTTTGCAGAAATGAAGAAATATGAAACAGACTGTATGAATAAACTGATGGACTTTGCCAAGTTCCTCTATATTCAAGGACATCTCAGCATAACTGAGTTTCGTAACAGTATGAAGGTTCTCGAAGCAAATGGAGCAGAAAGCCCGGCATATGAGATGAATTAACGTCCGGCCCCCTATAAAAACGAAAAGAAGACAGCCTTTTACCGGCTGTCTTCTCTTGCAATTTCATCCTTTACTGCGTGCAATGTATAAAGGACTGACTCAGTGATGTCCTTGAACCGTTTTTTATGAATATGATGAACATATGATTGAAGGACCAATTCCAGGAAATTATCTTTTACGGTCTCAATTTGCTCTTTATGCACATATTTTGGCCGGTGGGCTTTTATCAATTCAAGAGCACCCTCTGCCCAGCGGGCCGCCAGTTCATCATTCTCTTCAACTGCAGGCTTTATCGTCTCAAAAAAATCATAAGAATGATTACTGTTTTTTCCTTCCTGATACCGATCAGCGCCTTTTTCAGCAACTTCAATCATTTGCTCGGTCATTTCCAGCAATGTTTGTGATAGCAATACCTTTCACCTCAATGCCTATCGTACCAAATTTCACTCACAAATTCAGCCGATGCGGTATACCTTCTCAAACGCATACCTGTGTTCAGGCGATTGATACAGCTCATTTATACAAATATGAAGATCTATGATTTCTTCTTCAAGCATACTTAGGCGATCGTTTTCCGTTTCCCGCATCTCAGCCTCTAATGCATTTACAGAATGATTCAGGCTTTGCTCAGCTCGCGTTAATTCATCTTCTATATCAGAAAGCATACGGAGAATATCTGTCTTGCATACATAACCGGACATTCGTGTACCTCCCTTTCCTTGTCTCTCCCGGTTAAAATTCTTTGCTCTCCAGGCTCTTTCCTTCCTCATGACAAAACTAGAAGCAAATCGCCAAACAAACAGGTATTCCACGAAAAGCTGAAGTTTTCGACAAAAACACCCGCAAAAATTGTATGATCCTCCTCCTTAATGCAAACGATACTTGTGAGGAGGTGCCGTATGAAAACAAGACCGAAAAAAGCCGGCCAGCAAAAAAAGACTGAATCAAAGGCAATCGATTCTTTAGATAAAAAATTAGGCGGCCCGAACCGCCCTTCTACGTAAGAAGCAAGGAATTTCCTTGCTTCTTTATTTTTTCAGCCACTGCTCCACCGCAAAAAGCGCATGAAGCTGGCGCTTTTTATGTAAATACCAGTCTGTCAATTCAATCTGCTTCGGCAATTCCTCGCGCCTAAAGAACGTTTTCTTTATCTTTCCATGAAACCAATCTGTTTTCGTTCCGTCTAATGAGTGGATTAACTCAGGGTAGCATGTCCTTAGCATAGGAGATGTTCTTTTTGTAATCCCGATCATCTTTTCCATATCAAAACGGGAACCTGTGTGCGGCACTGTGTGCAAAAAGTGATAAAAAGAGGAGAACAATTCTGGCTTGAACAGCAATTGAGACAGCTGCTTTCCCAGCCTTATCCTTTCCTCCGCCTTTGAAAAGCGTTTCACTGAAATGCCGTAAAGAAACCCATTTGAGGAAGGAAAAATAACGGTGTTAAAATGAAACCAGTCACTTAAATAAAAAGGAATCGTGTCAAAAACATTCTTTTTAAACGAAGGATTTTGTATAATAGGTGTTTGGATAGTGTTTTGTTCATTTATAATGAGGGCATACATTAGCCGCTCCGTATTTCGCTCATGCCAAAAACGGGTCCATTCTTCCGACATAAATTGTGAGACGCCAAACACATGCAGCAGATGAAACAGCGGTTTCCCAACTCTTTTTGACCAGTGGTATAGTAGAAGCTGCGGATAGGCATCCGAAAAAATAAGCCAGTTCGCTCTTTCATAGGCTAAAAAGAACCATTCTTGCTGTCTCTCACGGAGTCCAAGCTGAAACAGACTGCCTTTTAAGTCAGTCATTGACCAGCCGGCATTACGAGAAACGAAAGAAGCCAAAAGCGACCATTTGATTTCCGGGTGACGGTCGTAAAATGCTTTATAAGCATTTGTTCTTGAAATGTTATCCGCGTTTTTTATTTTTGTCTGCCGCTCAATCCGGCTCAGAAGCTTTCTAATGGTCTGTTGTTCTTGCACGTTCATTCACTTCCGTCATGATTAGTTTAATAAGGAGGATGAGAAAGTGATTCGGTATCCTAACGGAAAAACATTTCAGCCGAAACATTCGGTTTCATCCCAAAACAGTCAGAAAAGGTCCCCGTCTTACAGTAATCGCGGAATGACCCTCGAAGATGACTTAAACGAAACGAATAAGTATTATCTGACAAACCAAATTGCCGTTATACACAAAAAGCCGACACCTGTTCAAATTGTAAATGTCCATTATCCAAAAAGAAGTGCCGCAGTGATTAAAGAAGCTTACTTTAAACAATCATCGACAACAGACTACAATGGGATTTACAAAGGGCGGTATATTGATTTTGAGGCGAAAGAAACGAAAAACAAGACCTCTTTCCCCCTGCAGAATTTTCATGACCATCAAATCGAGCATATGAAGCAGGTAAAGGCTCAAGACGGTATTTGTTTTGTTATTATATCCGCTTTCGACCAGGTTTATTTTTTGGAAGCCGATAAGCTGTTTTATTTCTGGGACAGAAAAGAAAAAAACGGCAGAAAATCAATTCGAAAAGATGAGTTGGAAGAAACAGCTTATCCGATTTCTCTTGGATACGCACCCAGAATTGATTATATTAGTATTATTGAACAGCTTTATTTTTCGCCATCATCTGGTGCGAAAGGTTGATTAACGAAAGGTTGAGATGTTATGTCAGATCAATTTAACAGCCGTGAAGCTCGACGAAAAGCGAACAGCAAGTCGAGTCCTTCACCGAAAAAAGGCAAGAAACGAAAAAAGGGCGGATTGTTTAAAAAGACCCTTTTCACTTTACTCATTCTGTTTGTTTTAGGCGTAGTCGGCGGTGCTGTTACATTTGCCGTCATGGTTTCTGATGCGCCGTCCCTTGATGAAAGCAAATTGAAGACGCCTTATTCATCAACGATTTATGATAAAAATGGAAAAGAGATCGCCGAAGTCGGCGCCGAAAAACGGACCTACGTCTCGATAGATGAAATTCCCGATGTTGTAAAAGAAGCCTTTATCGCGACAGAAGACGCCCGTTTTTATGAGCACCACGGGATTGACCCTGTCCGTATCGGCGGTGCTTTAGTTGCCAACTTTAAAGACGGCTTCGGGGCTGAAGGCGGAAGTACGATCACCCAGCAGGTCGTCAAAAACTCCCTTCTTTCACATCAGAAGACGTTGAAACGGAAGGTCCAGGAAGTATGGCTTTCGATTCAGCTGGAGCGCAATTACTCTAAAGATGAAATTTTAGAAATGTATTTAAACCGGATTTATTTTTCTCCTAGAGCATACGGAATCGGAAAAGCGGCGGAAGAATTTTTCGGCGTTACAGATTTAAGCAAATTGACTGTCGAACAGGCTGCGACGCTTGCAGGAATGCCGCAGAGCCCGACAGCGTACAATCCCGTTAAAAACCCGGATAAAGCGGAAAAACGACGGAACATTGTACTCAGTCTGATGAAAAAGCAAGGATTTATTTCTGATTCTCAATATAACAAAGCGAAAAAAGTGGCAGTGAAAGACGAAGGCGTCGTGTCACAGAAGGAATATGAAAAAGCAAGTACAAACAAATACAGCGCATTTGTTGAAGAGGTTATGAAGGAAATTGATGAAAAATCTGATGTCGATCCATCTGCTGACGGATTAAAGATCTATACGACATTAGATACAAAAGCACAAGATAAACTAGATGAATTAATGGACGGAGACACCGTCGGGTTTACTGAAGGCATGCAGGGCGGCGTTACCCTTCTCGATACGAAAACCGGAGAAGTGCGGGCGATTGGCGCCGGAAGAGATTCTACGGTTGGTGGCTATAATTACGCGACCCAAGCCCAGCGACAGCCTGGGTCTACCATTAAACCTATTCTCGACTACGGTCCAGTGATTGAAAATAAAAAATGGTCAACTTACGAGCAAATTGATGACTCAGCTTACACGTATTCAGATGGAACACCTATTCGAGACTTTGACCGTTCCTATAAAGGGGTCATGTCTATGCGTGAAGCCCTCGCCCAATCACGTAACATCCCGGCTCTAAAAGCATTCCAAGCAGTCGGAAAAGATGCCGCGGTAGACTTTGCCAATGGACTTGGGCTGGGATTAGATAAAGATACTGTATATGAATCCTACTCTATTGGAGGATTCGGAAAAGGGAATGTCGGTGTCTCTTCACTGACAATGGCAGGAGCATACAGCGCCTTCGGAAATAACGGAACATATAATGAACCGCATTTTGTAAAGTCTATTGAATTTAACGATGGCACAAAGCTTGACTTAACACCAAAATCAAAATCAGCCATGAGTGATTATACTGCGTTTATGATTACAGATATGCTGAAAACAGCTGTGAAGACAGGTACTGGACAGCTCGCCCAAGTTCCGGGAGTGGAAGTTGCAGGTAAAACAGGTACAACAAACTTTGATGAAGCGGATATGCAAAAATACAATATCGCACAAGGCGGTGTACCAGATTCATGGTTTGTAGGATATACACCTCAATATACCGCTGCTGTTTGGACAGGTGTAGATTCTCAAAATAAGATAGGAAAAAAATCTTTAAATAAAACAGAGCAACAGATTGCAAAGCGCATCTTCGCCCAACTCATCGCCGATGTCGATGACGGAAGCGGATCATTTGAGAAGCCTGACAGCGTAGTGGAAGCCACCGTAGAAAAAGGTTCTAATCCGGCAAAACTGGCAGGTCCAAATACGCCAAGCGATAAGAAGCTCACAGAGTACTTTGTTAAAGGCACAGCTCCTTCTACTGTTTCTAAAACATATGTGAAAGAAGAAAAAGAGGAAACAGCTAAACTGTCTGGTTTAAACGTGAAATACGATAAAGACAATCAATCTTTAACGTTAAGCTGGAATTACGACGGAGATGCAACCTTTGCTGTTAAGCAATCTGTTGACGGCGGCAGCTACTCGGAAATTCAAAACAGCTCTGCAAAAGAGGCAGTTATTTCGGGTGTGCAGCCAGGATCTGTGTACAAATTCGAAGTAACAGCCGTCAGTGATGATGGCAAAAGTACAGCTTCCACATCCTTTGAGGTGCCAAAAGCTGAAGACGATGAAGATAAAAAAGACCAGCAACAAACGGATGATGAAAAACAAGATGATGAGAAGACTCAGGATGATACACAAACTGATGATTCTCAAAAAGATGACGGTCAGACGGATCAAGATCAGACAGATGATTCAACAAACGATCAAGACAAAAAACAAGACAATACGAACACCAATCCGTCCGACAACAATAACCAAGACCAATCAAACGATAACGATAACGACAACAGTAACAACCAGGATACGTCGGATGGTGATTCGAACTCTGGTAAGAATGATTCAACAGGTTCTGACACGAATAAAAATAAAACAGACACATCTAATAAAACACAAACAAACTCATCATCCATTGAAAAAACAAATTAAACAAAAAAGCCGTCACCTTTGGGGTGATGGCTTTTTTGGTACACAATAAAAAAACCTCCCGTTTTAAGAGGAGGTTTTATCGATTCATCGCATGATATTTATAAAAATGCTTTTTCATTTCGGTAATCAGCTCATCAAGCTGAATAAAGCAATGGTATTGGGTCGGCTTAAGAAGAATAAATTCCACTCGTTCAGCCCAATTAATCGGCTTTGCGGGATATGATTTCTCCCTCAGTTCTTGCCAATCGAGCGATTTCACCGGCTCACCTGCTGTCCAATGTAACGAAGCCAGCAAACACACAATGCCCTTTAACATTTCGTTTTGGTCACATCTCGATTTTCGTGTTTGAAAGACTGGGAGAAGTGATGCTTTGATGTCATCCCACACTTCAAATAAAAGCGGAACGTATTTCCCGCTGTCCTCCCATGGCAAATCGCCTTGTAATTCCGTGCAGAAATCAAAATACACGGGATTGGTCTGCAAGGTTTTCTTCATATCCGAGGAACTCTTCTGGCCAAGACTGCGCAAGTATTGCTCATAGGAAGACAACACTTCTTTTGCTTGCGTCATCGTTTCACCAGTCCTTTTTTATCTCTCTTCTGCCCTTCTCTGCACAAAGAAAGCAGCGGACACTCCGCACAGCGCGGAGATTGGGCTTTACAGTGATATCTGCCGAAGAAAATAAGCCGGTGATGCGTAACGGACCAGTCTTCTTTGGGAACCTTGCGCATCAGCGTCTTTTCAACTTCCAGAACCGAGTCCTTCCACCGACAAATGCCCAATCGTTTGCTGACTCTCTCCACATGGGTATCTACGGCTATGGCCGGCACGCCAAACGCAACGGATACCACTACGTTTGCGGTCTTTCTCCCGACCCCTGGCAGTTTGACAAGCTCATCGCGGTCTCTCGGCACTTCTCCGCCGTAATCTTCAATAATCATTTTACTCAGCTTTTGAATATTTTTCGCTTTATTACGATATAAACCGATTGATTTAATATCCTGCTGAAGCTCTTCCAGCGGAACAGCCAAATAGTCTTCCGGCCGTTTGTATTTTTGGAATAATGTTTTGGTCACTCTGTTTACAAGTGCATCTGTACATTGCGCAGATAAAGCAACAGCCACCACTAATTCAAAAGGATTGGAATGAACCAGTTCACACTCCGCATGAGGAAACATGTCACCTATCTTGTCTAAACAGAATTCAATTTGTTTTAGATTTAACACGATTGTCACCTTTTCACTTTATTGTTCAAGCCAATTGTAAAAAGGAACCTGCCTTTTATACTCTTTTTGCGGTTCATTCTGCTTTGCTTGTACACGCCGGAATTTTTGGCTGTGTATTTTTGCTTGCTCCACAGTTTTAAGCCCGTTTTTCTTCCATTCAAACAAAATCCGGTCAATGTAGCGGAAACTGAGTTTTCCTGATAGTACAGCCTCTTTTAACGCGTGTTTGATCAGTTGTGCGTCATGCTGATCCTGGTCCTGCCAGATCGCCAGCGTTTCACACTCCAAAGGCGATAACGGCCTTGCGAACTCTTCCTCAAAAATGGTATAAAGGCTTTTTTGTTCCCCTTCTGCTTTTCTTTCCTGTGTTTGATTCTGTGCAAGCTGAATATACTCGTACAGCTTGCCCCATAAAGGCTGAAGAGAATATTTCTCAAATTTGATGCCGTTTTGATCCTCGCATTCTTCAATAAACAGAAAGCCTTTTTGAATAAACATCCGCAATCTGTTTGTGCATTCTTCAACAGAAATTGACATACCTTCCTGCAGCTGATTCGGTGTAGGAAAATATGATCCTTTTTCTAAATGCATTTTAATTTTTAACAGCAGAATAAGTTCTGTTTCATTAAGCCCAAGCTGTTTATAATGCGTGAGCAGAAGATTGGGGATGGTTGATGTTCCCTGCTCCTGCATATCAATAAATTGCTGTTTTTTCATCGTCACACCTCTTACTGTAAAGGATTGTGATTGCCCCTTTACTGTAAAAAGTCTCCCTTGCAGGAGACTCTTTTTTGTTTCATTTGAATGTATTACGGATACAGACGGTTTAACAGTCTTGGGAACGGAATCGTTTCACGAACGTGAGGCGCTCCGCTGATCCAAGCTACTGTCCGCTCTAATCCAAGGCCGAAGCCGGAATGAGGAACTGATCCATATTTTCTAAGTTCAGCATACCATTTATATGCGTCAGAATCCAGTCCATGTTCTTTAAGACGCGATTCCAAAAGTTCCATATCGTGAATCCGTTCAGACCCGCCGATGATTTCTCCATAGCCTTCCGGAGCAATCAAGTCAGCGCAAAGCACAACGTCCTCACGGTCAGAAGCCGGCTGCATATAGAACGGTTTTAAGGACGTCGGATAGCGAGTGATGAATACCGGTTTGTCATAGTGTTCAGCAATCGCTGTTTCATGAGGCGCTCCGAAATCATCTCCCCACTCGATATCGTCAAAGCCTTTTTCTTTCAGAAATTCAATCGCTTCATCATACGTGATTCTTGGGAATGGAGCTTTGATTTGCTCAAGTTTTGACGTGTCTCTTCCCAATGTGTTTAATTCAATTTTGCAATTCTTAAGAACTGATTGCACGATGAAAGAAACGTAATTTTCCTGTACTTGAAGGTTTTCTTCAAATTCTACAAACGCCATTTCCGGTTCGATCATCCAGAATTCGATTAAGTGACGCTTTGTTTTAGACTTTTCCGCTCTGAACGTCGGTCCGAAAGAGAATACTTTTCCTAAAGCCATTGCCGCAGCTTCCATGTAGAGCTGGCCGCTTTGAGACAGATAAGCATCTTCATCAAAGTACTTTGTCGCAAAGAGTTCTGTTGTTCCTTCAGGTGCACTTCCAGTCAGAATCGGCGGATCCACTTTTACGAAGCCTTCGTTATTAAAGAATTCGTAAGTCGCGCGAATGATTTCATTACGGATTTTCATGATCGCATGCTGGCGCTTTGAACGCAGCCATAAATGTCTGTGATCCATCAAAAATTCCGTTCCGTGTTCTTTTGGTGTAATTGGATAATCGGTCGCTTCGTGAATGACTTCAATATCTGTCACAGCAAGTTCATATCCAAGCGGAGAACGCTCGTCCTCTTTGACAATCCCTTTTATATAGAGCGACGTTTCCTGCGTCACTGATTTAGCTGTTTGGAAAATGCTTTCTTCCACTTCCGCTTTTACTACGACACCCTGAATAAAACCGGTACCGTCCCGAAGCTGTAAAAACGCAATTTTCCCGCTTGAACGCTTATTAGCGACCCAAGCTCCGATCGTTACTTCCTCACCTACGTGCTTGTACACTTGGTTGATTGTTGTTTTCAACATATTTCCCTCCAAAACAAGAAAGACATTCGGAAGCTCATTGCCCCGCGAACTCTTTTATCATCACTTTATTATACCCGCTCTTAACTAACCGGGTCAATGCAGATAAAAAGCGGCTTTTCTGTCAGCCGCTTTTTGATCTGTTAGCTATGTTTTTCTACAAAACGCTTGATTCTTTCAATGGCTTTTTCAAGAAGATCTAACGATGTTGCATAAGAAAGACGGACATTCTCAGGAGAGCCAAATCCGGATCCTGGAACAATCGCAACTTTTTCCTCCTCGAGAAGCGCTTTAACAAATTCATCTACATCTTTGAAACCGCAAGATTGAGCTGCCTCTTTTGCATTCGGGAACAAGTAAAAAGCACCTTCCGGCTTCACACAGCTGAACCCTGGGATTTCTATGAGCTTTGCATAGATCGTATTTAATCTATGTTCAAATGCTTCTCTCATTTCTTCCAATGGCTCAGAAGGCCCGTTATAAGCAGCAATCGCTCCGTATTGTGCGATTGATGTCGGGTTTGACGTGCTGTGGCTTGCAAGGTTCGTCATCGCTTTAATAATGTCTTCAGAGCCTGCCGCATAACCGATTCTCCAGCCTGTCATGCTGTGGGACTTCGATACGCCGTTTATAATGACCGTTTGTTCTTTCAGTCTGTCTGACAGCTGTGCAATGGAAACATGTTTCTTTCCGCCGTATGTAAGTTTTTCATAAATTTCATCTGACACAATCAAGATATCATGTTCAAGGCACACTTCACCGAGTGCAGATAGTTCTTCTTCCGTATACATGACACCAGTCGGGTTGCTTGGAGAGTTAATAACGATTGCTTTTGTTTTTTCCGTAATTGCATTTTTCAGCTGCTCAGGCGAAATTTTGAAGTGATTTTCCTCAAGCCCTTCTACATAAACTGGCTTTCCGCCAGCGAGTTTCACCTGCTCCGGATAGCTTACCCAGTAAGGCGTTGGAATAATAACTTCATCTTCTTCATCCAAAATCACTTGGAAAAGGGTATACAGAGCATGTTTGGCACCAGTGCAGACAATAATTTGAGACGGTTTGTATTCAATATTCTGGTCGCGTTTAAATTTCTTTGCAATGCTGTTTTTCAGTTCAGCCAAACCAGCGGAAGGCGTGTATTTCGTATGGCCCTCGTTCATCGAACGCACAGCGGCATCAATAATATGCTGCGGTGTATTGAAGTCAGGTTCGCCTGCTCCTAAGCCGATGACATCATGGCCTGCGGCTTTCAGTTCTTTCGCTTTCGCTGTGATTGCCAGTGTGGTTGATGGTGTTAATGCGGATACTCTTTTTGCCAGTTTCAACTTGAACTCCCCCTAATTCGTCTTAAGGCGTGATATTTTTGAGAATCTTTCCAGTTGTAAAGTCCACATAACTTAAACTGTATTGCCCTTCTTTGTCTAAGTACGTCACTTCCCAAAGCAGGACGTTTCCTTCTCTTGCCAGATGAACCTCTTTTTGCTTTGAAACCAGCCCTTCATCCTTTATGATTTTCGCCGCTTTGTCTTCAGAGATTCCCTCTTTCGCTTCTTTTGAGAGAATTTTTGCTTTTTTATCAGCAGGAACCCAGACATATAATGCAGTGCCTTTTTTATCCGTTCCCTTTACAACATAATATTTTTCTTTTCCGACAAATGTTTCGACTTGATCAACATTGGCGAGATCGGTTTCTTTTTTAGCTTCAGCAGCTGCTGCTTCGTGCCCCTCTTCCTTTTGTGCCATGGCTGATTTATAAATGCTTGCCGAGACAAGAAGTACTGCTAAAAAAATAATACCAAAAATGACGGTAAATATTAATGCTTTTTTTCTCATCTTCTCACCTACGTACGATAAATGGTAAAAACGGCTTGGTTTTTGTTTTCTTCATCCAGCGCAAGGCCGAACATCAGATTGTCTCTTTTCAGTGTACGATTCAATGTGTCCACAATTTTATACAGATCATCAGAATGCTCTACATTAATTGTTGAAAGAATTTCGATTTTACTTTCCATTTTTTCATCCTCCAGTTTGAACAAATATTGTTAGTCATACTCCATTTCAGGACACGCCATACTAGTATCACAGAGCGGGAAATCCGCTTTTAAATAAAAACACCATCCTACTCCCACACCGCAAAAGCCGCTTTATGCGGCTTTTATTCTTTTTCCCCTGCAACATAAGCTTCAAGCTCGCTGTCAGTCATTTCGGATACTGAGGTTGTCGGCAAGGCATCAAGAAACAGCCGGCCGTAACCAGCGGTTTTAATCCGTCTGTCCAATATCATAATCGTTCCCTTGTCTCCCGCAGAACGCAGCAAGCGTCCGATTCCTTGCCTGAAGGTCAGCACAGCTTCCGGTAATGAAACTGTTTGAAACGGATTCTTTCCTTTTTTGCGGGCAAGCTCACATTTTGCAGCATGAAGCGGGTGATCAGGGGACCGGAATGGGAGCCTCACGATCATTACTGTCGTCAGCTCATCACCAGGGAAATCAACGCCTTCCCAAAAATGATTTGTTCCGAGCAGGATCGCCTGATTGGATGTTTTAAAAGTCTTCATCAGTTTGCCGGGACTTCCGCCTGTAATCCCTTGTGCCAAGAGCTGAATGCCGGAAGCACTCATTTTATGCTTAAGCTCCTGGTGAACCTTTTTCAGCATATCATGGGATGTAAACAGCACAAGGATTTTAGGCTGTTTTTCCTTTGCCATCAGTTCGATATAACGGGCTGTATCCTGTATAAATTCAGGTTGCCCTGTATCCTGAATTGATTTCATTTCTTTTGGAATCATCACCTGCATACGCTCATCGTAAGAAAAGGGTGACTCAATTCTCATTGTCCGCGGGAAAAAGTCACTCAGTCCCAGTCGTTCAATCATAAATTGAAAAGAACCTTCGACTGTAAGGGTTGCAGATGTCAGCACCACACTATTTTTGCGCGCGAAAAACTGATCAGCCAGAAGTTCACCAGGTTCAAGAGGCTGTGCGTAAATGGCCACTGCATTTTTCGCACCCTTTGCATCTATTTCAATCCAAACCGCTTCATCGTCATCAGACCCAAAGAAGAGCTTCTGCAACGTCTGACAGTAATGCTGCAAGCCTTTCATGCTTCTTTGGTATTCATCGGCTAAAAAGACGGTTTTGCTCTTCATACCCTTCAGATGTTTTTCCATCAGGGATGACTGTGCCTCAAAAAGCTGCTGCAAATGTGTCAGCATGGAACAAAGCCTCTCCGCACCATCCGTTAAGATCGACCAGCTTTTATCCTGGCTTTCTTTGTTCACCTTAAACACTAGACGGTTTAAGTCTTCTTTAGGTTTTCTTCGTTTGACAAAAGAATGTACAGAGCTGAAGAAAGCATCACTTTCTGCTTGAACGTGCTGAAGCCACTCTTCCAATTCGAAAAATGAATCAACCGGCAGGCTGTTTCGCTGGAATAGCTGTCTCATCTTTTTTAGAAGTCCCTGCTCCTTCAGAGTGCCGATTCTGCTCAATTTCGTATGCAATTCTATGTACGTAGCTCTTTTCCCTAAATGTTCGCTTGCCGCACGTTCAAAATGGTGTGCTTCATCAATAATAAATGTGCCGCTTTCGGGAAGCCTTTTTTTCTGGCTGCCTTCATCGGTCAGCAAAAGAGAATGATTGGTGATCACCAAATCGGAACGCAAAGCAATCTGTTTGGCCCGCTCGTAAAAACCGATCACATGCTCACTGCGACTTCTTTTATAGGAGTCATCGTCATAAGCCAATCTGTCCCACAGCAATTTTCCGCCTGAAGGCAAATTCAGTTCCGCTACATCTCCTGTATTTGTCTCTGTCAGCCAAACGAGAAGCTGTGCCTTTGTCAGTACGGCATCATAATTATCATCTTCTTCATGAAGCACCTGCTCAAATTTATACAGGCATAAATAATGCGATTGCCCTTTTAAAATCGCCGCTGTTACCGGAAATGGAAACAGATCTTGGACAATCGGCAAATCCTTTGTGAGAATCTGCTGCTGTAAAAGCGTCGAATACGTGCTGATTATGACCGGCTTTTTTGATTTCTTGGCAAAAAGCGCAGCCGGAATAAGATAGCCAATCGTTTTTCCGATGCCTGGAGGAGCTTCAATCAGCGCATGCTCACGATTGGCAAACGCATCAGCCACCTCTCTCATCATCATCATTTGGCCGTCTCTTTTTTCATACCCAGGCATTAACTCTGACAGCGCTTTTTCATTTCCCGCTTCCCAGCTTTCGATCTCAAATGAGAAGTTCTCGTCCTCATTTATACGAACATCGATAGCTTCAGGTTCTCTGACAGAAAACGAAGAAAAGCGCGTATAGCCCGGTATCTCGGTATGTCTGTTTTCATTAATGAACATATCCAACAAATGCGTCAGATCACTGATGAAATGCTGCGAAAGCCTTCTTAACTGCTTTAATGTCGGATAAGGAAGCTGCCGCAGCTTTTCAAGGATTTCCAAAAAAATAAGCCCTGTCACTTCAGCATCGCTGTCAGCCCGGTGCGGCTGATCATGCCGCAGCTGAAGCTCCTCGCTTAATTCCGTCAGCTTATACCCTTCAAATCCCGGAAAAACAATACGTGAGAGCTCGACAGTATCAAGCACTTCACAATCTGGGAGCTGAAAGCCCGCCTTATACAGCTCACACTTGACAAATCCAAGGTCAAAATGGATATTGTGGGCTACAAAATAAGCGCCGTCAAGCAATTGGAATACTTCTTCAGCAACTGCTTCAAATGGCTGTTCATTCTCGACCATTTGATTAGAGATTCCAGTAAGCTGCTCAATAAAAGCAGGGATTGATTTATTTGGATTAATGTATTTTGAAAACCGCTCAGTAATTTGTCCATTTTCGATTACAACCGCTGCGATTTGTATGATTTTATCGCCTTTCTTCGGCGAATTCCCTGTTGTCTCTACATCTATAACAACGAACCGTTGCTTATTCATTAAAATGGACACCTCAATTCTTGCATACGACAAAAGTGTAACACGTTTTGTACGGAAATGGAGCGGCAAAACCGTTTTACTCTCAAAATCTTAAAAGAAAACCCCCGATAAAGGGGGCTTTTCTTCTACAAAATTGTACGGGCTGGTTCGTTTCCCAGCATTTGTTCAATTTTGTTTTGATCATTCAGAACAGCCACTTTCGGCTCGTGGCTTGCCGCTTCTTGATCAGACATCATTTTGTAGGAAATAATAATGACCTTATCTCCTTCCTGCACAAGGCGTGCGGCTGCACCGTTTAAGCATATGACGCCGCTTCCCCGTTTACCAGGAATAATATACGTTTCAAGACGTGCTCCATTATTATTATTCACAATTTGTACTTTTTCATTAGGAAGCATTCCCACAGCATCAATGAGATCTTCATCAATTGTAATGCTTCCCACATAGTTCAGGTTTGCTTCCGTAACAGTTGCCCTGTGAAGCTTGCCGCTCATCATTGTTCGATACATATTATATTCTCTCCATTTCTCGAATATCAATAATGATATTATCTATTAAACGCGCTTTTGAAAAAGCAACTGCAACAGCGAGAATCATCTTTCCAGCAATTTCATTCACAGGCTCGAGTTCCGGATAGGAATAAAGCTCCACATAGTCTATGGTTCCGCTTGTCGTTTCAATGATTTCTTTTGCAGCTTTTATCACCGCTTCAGGATCTCTTTCACCGGCTTGGATCAGCTCCGCACTTGTTTGAAGGGCCCGATACAGCTTAGGCGCTTCTTTTCTTTCCTCAGCTGTTAAGTATACATTGCGAGAGCTTTTGGCTAAGCCGTCTTCCTCTCTGACCGTATCGACAGGAACCAATTCAATATCCATGAAGAAGTCACTGATTAACCCATCAACAACAGCTACCTGCTGCGCATCTTTTAAACCGAAATAGGCACGAGTCGGCTTGACTAGGTTGAAAAGCTTCGTCAGTACGATCGCGACCCCGTCAAAATGTCCTTCTCTTGAGCGCCCGCATAACACGTCTGTGCGTCTTTCTACATGAATCGTGACATTCTTTTCACCGGGATACATATCATGAGCATCTGGCGTAAATAAAATATCGACTCCGGCGTTTTCTGCAAGAGCTGCATCCCGCTCAATATCGCGCGGATATGCTTCAAAATCTTCATTAGGGCCGAATTGTGCAGGATTCACAAAAATACTCATAATAACGGCGTCGTTTTCTTGTCTTGCTTTGTCTGCTAAGGTTAAATGCCCCTCATGCAGAAACCCCATCGTCGGAACAAATCCGATTGACTTGCCCTCTGAATGGTATTGTTTTATGGCTTCTTTCAGCTGTGAAATATCAGTAATCTGTCTCATCTTATTTTCCCCCGTACAAGCCGTCAAGCACTGTCTGGTTCATTTGAAAGGAATGCTTTTGTTCAGGGAAAGCACGATGTCTTACATCCTGAACATATCCGCTGATTGCTGTTTCGATGGTTTCATCAATGCGCGTATATTGCTTTACAAATTTAGGTGTTCTCTCAACACCGTGGCCGATAATATCATGATAAACGAGAACTTGTCCGTCCGCTTTCACACCAGCCCCGATTCCAATGACCGGTATGCTTAGCGTCTCGGCAATTTTGGCTGTGAGTTCTGCCGGCACACATTCCAGCACAAGCATCATAGCTCCTGCTTCTTCGCATTTTATACTGTCTTCTATTAATTTTTTGGCGCTTTGTTCGTCTTTGCCCTGTACTTTATAGCCGCCCAGTACGCCGACTGACTGCGGTGTCAAACCTAAGTGACTGACTACTGGAATGCCTCCAAGCGTCAATGCGCGAATGGATTCAAACACGCCTTCTCCGCCCTCAAGCTTCAGTGCGTCAGCTCCGCTTTCCTGAACGATAGCCGCTGCATTTTTCAGCGTATCTTCCTTAGACAGGTGATAAGACATAAACGGCATATCTGTCACAATAAAGGTATTCGGCGCACCCCTTTTAACGGCTTTTGTATGATGGATCATGTCCGCAACTGTCACACCGACAGTTGAATCAAGGCCGAGGACGACCATTCCAAGTGAATCACCGACTAAAATCATGTCAACTCCCGCTTGTTCAGCAAGTTTAGCTGCCGGATAATCATAAGCGGTCAGCATGACAATCGGTTCTTCAGACTCCTTCATTTTTAGAAAATCCAGTTTTGTTTTCATGTTTTCTCCTCCTCATGTTTAGAGGAGATGATCTGCCGTTTTCTTCTGCAAGCCAAAAAACCTTCCGTTACAACGAGAAGGATTCTTCACTTTCTAAAGTTCGGCGAGTTTCATCCCTCTGTCCCAGTCCTTTTTTGGATCAAGGCAGACTGCTGCAATGTCTATCTATTTTAATAATAGGTGCAGTTCGCAGGCGATACTGCCCAATGGAAGTATACCAAAATCAACGGGCTTGTACCAACACATTAGCCCAATTCGATATCGGCAGAATAGATTTTTTTAATGCCTTCGTTCGTTTCTAAAAGCAGAACGCCTTCATCATCTATACCTAACGCCTTACCGTAAAAGGTTCCGTTTAACGTTCTGGCTCTCATATTAGTGCCAATACCGAGCGCATAGCTTTCCCATAAAAGCTTAATCGGCGTAAATCCGTGCGTCATATAATCCCGGTACCGTTTCTCAAAGCATAGTAAAATATACTGGATGACGCCGGCCCGATCAATTTTTTCCCCAGCAGCTTGGCTGAGGCTTGTCGCGATGTCCTTCAATTCATCTGGAAAATCATTAGGCTGCTGGTTAACGTTAATGCCGATCCCAATGATCACTGAACGTACGCGGTCTTCTTCAGCCTGCATTTCCGTTAGGATACCGACTGTTTTTTTTCCGTTAATCAAAATATCATTTGGCCATTTAATATCCGTTTGGATGCCTGCTGCCTCTTCTATTCCCTGCACAACAGCTACTGCAGCAAGCAGAGTCAGCTGCGGTGTTTTTTGGAGCGGAATGTCAGGCCGCAAAATCAGGCTCATCCAAACGCCGTTTCCTTCTTGAGAATGCCAAACCCTAGACATTCGGCCCCTTCCGGCTGTTTGTTTGTCAGCCACCACGAGGGTGCCTTCCGGTGCGTTATTATTCGCGAGCTCATGAGCCGTTTTTTGCGTGCTTGAAAGAACGTCATGGTAAATAAGATGCTGGCCCATCACTTCCGTTTTTAATCCAAAACGAATTTCGCTTTCACTGAGTTTTCCAGGCTTTTTGATGAGCCGATATCCTTTTCTTCTAACGGCTTCTACTTCATAACCCTCTTTCCGAAGCTCTTCAATATGCTTCCACACAGCAGTTCTTGAACAGCCGAGAGCATCACTGATTTTTTGGCCGGAAATAAATTCATTGCCGGCCTGAGAAAATAATTCAATAAGGTCTTTTCTTAATGTTGACCGCATGTCTTCAGCCACTCCTCTATGTGTTTCTTTTGATTGGAGAGCTTCCCTGTCACAACAGCCTGCTCGATCCGCTGTAATTCTTCCGACACCCATTTTCCGGCCGGCCGGTTTCGAAGCGCAAGCAAGTCCTTACCCGTGATATCAAGATCCTTAAGGCTTTTGATCGGCAGGTTTTGATAAGAGTACTGAATATCCTTCAGTTTCTTTTCATCCAGTTTTTCGTTTTGCCGAAGCTGCGATATTTTGGCCGCAGAGAGCAGTGCTTTTTCCCCAGCTCTGTACATTGTCATTACGTCAAGGCTCTGGCCAAACGTATCAGCAATGTGAATGGCTTCCTTGATCACTTTTCCCGGGAGCTTCCAGGCTTTCAGGAAAAGGGGCGCGTCTTTCAAGACTATGCCAAGGTTAATTAAAAGAGCAGCCCAAAGCTCCTCACGGGATGTTAAAGAGAAGAATGGAAACTCACTCGTTGAAATCAGGTTTTCTCGTTTATGATAAAAACCAGGAAGCTCTTCATACAATCTCGTTTGAATGAGCGTTTGAAGCGCCTGGCGAGAAGCTCTTCCCTGCAGCAATTTCTCGAACTCTATAGTTTTTCGTTCGACTGAAACATGGGAGAGGAGTGATTTTTCTTTCGCAATGGCTTCTTCTGTTTCCGGTGAAAGCGTAAAGCCAAGCTGGCTCATAAAACGTACGGCTCTCAGCATACGAAGCGCATCCTCTTGAAATCTATCCTCAGGCTTTCCAACGGTTCGAATCACTTTCTGATCAATATCTTTCTTGCCGCCAAAATAATCAAGCACCTTCCCGTCCGCTGTCATGGCCATCGCATTGATCGTTAAATCTCTTCGTTTTAGATCCTCTTCTAATGATGAGATAAATTGCACTTCTGACGGTCTTCTGAAATCAACATAATCAGATTCAGTCCGGAATGTCGTGACTTCATAGGTTTCATCCTCCCAGAGCACAATAATGGTCCCATGCTCTTTGCCTACATCAACAGTTCGCTGAAACAGCCGTTCTACTTGATCAGGTGCCGCATCTGTCGCGATATCGACATCTCCGATCGTTCGTTTCATATAGCTGTCACGAACTGCGCCCCCGACAAAATAAGCCTGATGGCCCGCTTCGATTAAGATGCGGAGCACGGGAAGTGCTTTGATAAAAACTTTTTCCATGTGATCACTCCGGTTCTGCTAAATCGGCATAAATCTGTTCATACTGGCTGACAATTTTTTTAGAAGAAAATTCATTTTCAAGCATCTCTATTGCCGCCTTTGTAAAACGATTGCTTAGCTGTTCATCTTCTAAAATGCTCATCGCGCGGGCTGTTGCGGCCGCAACATCACCGACATCCACCAAAAATCCGCTCACATTGTTTTTAATAACCTCAGGGATACCGCCAATGTTTGTTCCGATACAAGGCACTCCGCAAGCCATCGCTTCAAGCAGGACAAGACCGAAGCTTTCTTTTTCAGATAGCAGCAGCTTCAAATCGCTAATAGAATAAAGCTCTTCAACACGGTCTTGATTTCCAAGCATTGAGACTTGGTCTTCCAAGCCATATTTTCTGATAAGCTCGCAGGCTGTCGATTTCTCCGGACCGTCTCCGACTAAAAGCAGCTTCGCTTTCGTTTTGCCAGCGATATTGCGGAACACACGGATGACATCCTGCACGCGTTTAACCTTTCTAAAATTGGACACATGGATGACGACTTTTTCATCTGGTAAAATTCCATGTTTCTCTTTAATCACCGCTGTGTTTTTCTTCAGATACACGCGCTCGTCTATAAAGTTATAAATCGTTTCAATTTTTTTCTCCGGTTTAATTAAATCGTACGTTTCAGCCGCAAGCGCTGAGGAGACTGCAGTCACCCTGTCTGATGACTCAATAGCAAAACGGATCAGATCTTTTAGAGACGGATCATAACCTAACACCGTGATATCCGTGCCATGCAAAGTGGTAACAATGCCGATATTGCGTTTCAGCATTTGTTTTGCAAGATAGGCGCATACGGCATGCGGAAGAGCATAGTGAGCATGGATAATGTCTAAATTCTCCCGTTCCGCCACCTCAGCGATTTTGCTTGCCAATGTCAAATCATACGGAGGATATTTAAAAACAGCATATTGATTAACCTCAACTTCATGAAAATGAATATTGGGATGATATGTATTCAGTCTAAACGGAATGCTTGATGTGATGAAATGGATTTCATGTCCCTTTTCAGCAAGCTGCTTCCCCAGTTCTGTCGCAATGATACCCGAGCCTCCAACGCTCGGATAGCATGTGATTCCTATTTTTAGTTTTCTCATTGTTCGCCCCCAAGCACATCATGATCAAGCATCAGCATCCGTTTGGAAAAGAAACCTTCGGCATACTCCACGCCCGCTTCTTTACCGTAAAGCTTTTCTCTCGCTTCAACGATCTCGATATAACCATTCGTCAGAGGAGTAGAAACGGAATCCTTTGACGGGATAAACTGGCTTTTGTAGGCGTTGAGGCTTTGTTCCTTTGCCTCTATTGTATCCGAGATATCAATGACAAAATCCGGCTGATGAAAACCATTTATCATATAATAGTAAACCTTGCTGACTTTATGCGCCGGAAGGCTTTTTTCATCTTTATATTTATGGATTCCGGCGGAAAAGATCGCTTCTTCCACCAGTGCAGCCGCATTGCCGTGATCCGGATGGCGATCCTTTTTATACGGCATAAAAACCGCTTTTGGGCGGCAGGTTCTGATGACAGTGACAATCGACCGAATTGCCTGATCACTCATTATTAGGCCGCGGTCTGGAAGCGTCAGCTGAATTCTTTTATCTGCGCCTAATATGCGGGCTGCTTCAGCTGCTTCTTCTTTACGTAAACTGACCGTACCGTTAGAAGAGAGTTCCGCTTCTGTCAAGTCGCATATCATTACTTTTTTTCCCTGTTTGACAAACTTCGCTATTGTGCCGCCCATTCCGATCTCGACATCATCACTGTGGGCGCCAAAAGCAAGAACGTCAGCATTATACATTCGGCTCTTCTCCTCGAAGAAGGTCACGGAATTCGAAAACACCTTCATCAAGTGTGCGGACGAGAATTTCCGCAGTACCCATATTTGTGGCGAGCGGAATGGAATACACATCACATAACCGGATTAATGCCGAGACATCCGGTTCATGCGGCTGCGCGGTCAGCGGGTCGCGCAAAAAAATGACAAGATCGAGTGCATTGGCAGCGATCAATGCACCGATTTGCTGGTCTCCCCCTAAAGGGCCGGATTGAAAACGTTCAATTTGAAGACCTGTCGCCTCTTGAATTTTCAACCCTGTGGTTCCGGTTGCGTATAAATCATGATTCTTTAAAATATCCCGATAGGCAGTCGTAAATTGAACCATGTCCTGTTTTTTCTTGTCATGCGCGATCAAAGCAATTTTCATTGTTTATCCCCCCGTCTAATCAATGATATTTTCTAAACCGTACACAAGCTGATCAATCTTCATGACTTGTTCGACTGACAGTTTAACGCCTGACATGAAAGAAGCACGGTTATAAGAATCATGGCGTATCTGAAGCGTTTGGCCATCCATGCCGAACATGACCTCCTGATGCGCGATCAGTCCCGGAAGACGGACGCTGTGCAAGCGAATGCCGTTTTGCTCCGCTCCTCTTGCTCCTGGGAGAATTTCTTTTTCATCCGGATGTCCTTGCTGCTTTTCTTTACGGACTTCTGAAATCATTTCCGCTGTTTTAAGCGCAGTTCCGCTTGGTGCGTCAAGCTTCTGATCATGATGAAGCTCAATAATCTCAACATCCTCAAAATAGTTGGCAGCCATTTTTGAAAATTTCATCATCAGTATCGCACCGAGCGCAAAATTTGGCGCGATGATGGCTCCGATCCCTTTTTCTTCTGTTAAAGACGTGAGCTCTTTTAAATCAGCTTCTGAGAAACCGGTTGTTCCGACAACTGGACGGACTCCGTGCTCTAATGCAATTTTTGTATGTACTTTTCCGATTTCGGGCGTTGTTAAATCAATCAAGACATCCGGTTGTGTTTCTGTAAAGCAGGCATGGATATCTGTGTAAATTAAAGCATCTGACTCAACAGGCATCACATCAGATAATTTTTGCTGATCGTATGTATGGTCTATGGCCCCGACAAGGTCAAAATGAGGTGTTCGTTCTGCCAATTTAACAGCTTCCTGCCCCATTCTTCCACGCGGTCCCGCAATGACTACTTTAATTGTTTCGTTTGACATCTTGATCTCCTCTACTTTCCTTCTTCTTTTCTGGTCCAGCGATCTTTATCTCTTGTATTAAATTTATGCATGACTCGGTCGTGAGCTTCCTCTAAAGAGATATCAAGAGAGTTGGCTAAACAAACCAATACAAATAGCACATCGCCCATTTCCTCTTCCATGCTTTTATCATCTTCAGTCGCTTTTTTTGGTTTTTCTCCATAACGGTGATTCACTTCTCTGGCAAGCTCGCCCAGTTCTTCAGTCAGCCTCGCCATCATGGCCAGCGGGCTAAAATATCCTTCTTTAAATTGGCCGATGTAACGGTCTACTTCAGCCTGTATGTCTTTCATTGTTTTATCACTCACTGAACGAAACCTCCTATCATCCTCTTACATGTTAGCTAATTCAGATACGTTTGACAAATGTTTAAGCACGTTTGCTGTTTTCTTTTTCATCCACTATAATATAAACGCTATCTAATGGAAGGAAAAGGGGTTTTGTGTGATGCTTGGAGAAATTAGATTAAAAAACATATTTTTTATTTTAATCGGAGCGGCAATTTTTTCATTTGGCTTGGTTCATTTCAATATGCAGAACAATCTGGCTGAGGGCGGTTTTACAGGTATTACACTTTTGCTTTATGCCCTTTTCCACATCAGCCCCTCTATCTCGAACCTGGTGTTGAACATTCCGATTTTTTTTATTGGCTGGCGTTTGCTCGGCAGGACAATGTTTGTTTATACCCTTGTCGGCACTGTAGCCTTGTCTTTGTTCCTCAGCATCTTTCAGCGATATGAAATACATATGCCCCTTCAGCACGACTTAGCGCTCGCCGCTTTATTTGCCGGCGTATTCATCGGAGCCGGATTGGGAATTATTTTTAAGTTCGGCGGTACGACAGGCGGTGTTGATATCATCGCACGTTTAGTGAATAAGTATTTTGGGATCCCGATGGGCAGAACGATGTTTGCTTTCGATGCCTGCGTCATCATTTTGTCTTTGCTTACTTATCTCTCCTATAAAGAAGCGATGTATACGCTGGTAGCTGTATTTGTAGCTGCAAGATTAATTGATTTTATTCAGGAAGGCGGATACGCTGCTAAAGGCGCTACGATCATCTCTTCGAAAAACGACCTGATTCAGAAAAAGATTCTTGAAGAAATGGAACGGGGCGTCACCATTTTGAAAGGACAAGGTTCCTACACAAAAGAGGATATAGATGTACTTTATTGTGTGGTGCCGAAAAACGAATTGGTGATGCTGAAAAGCGTGATTAACTCCATTGATCCCCATGCCTTTGTAGCGGTAAGCGATGTTCACGATGTGCTCGGAGAAGGATTTACGCTTGATGAAAATAAAAATCCGCTTCCGCGCTGACATGTAATAGAAAAAAGGCGGCTGACCGCCGCCCCTCATCCTTATTTAGGGTAGTCCCTTTTTTTCAGCTTGTTTTTTTCCGCCTTGTACTTTCTGTAACCGACATAGGTGAGAGCAGTAATGATGATACTGCCGGTTGTAATCATCACCCAGAGTAAAGACGGATCGGCATCATCCTCCTCCACCCTGTCAAACACATTTTTCAGGTCATGCTGAAGAAGGGAAAGCCGTTCAAGCTTCGTGCTCTCTGTCATTTGCTGAAATTCCTCTTGCTCAATAACATCTATATGTTTTCCGACTGTTTCAAGCTGATCCTCTGATACATCGATTGTAAGACTAGGGTAAATCAAGTCATATAAACTGATAAATTCATTCCATTTTTCATGAAAGCTTATGCTTCCATTCTTTTGGACATCTCGCTTCAGCTCAGTAAAAGCTTCCATAATCGGTTTTTCCAGTGAACCCCAAAGCGGGTCAGACCGATTGTCAACCGCATCCATCAGCATTCTGAACTGCGCGGCTGCTCTGAGTTTTTGTGTGTCTGATGTATCAGCTTGCTTTAAACTCCGAACCATATCATTATAGCCCAATGTGATTTGACGGATTTGGGCTCCCGTTAGCATGGGGTCTTGCTGTTTTTTCTCAGCGGATTTTAATGTTTTTTCAAAATACTCCAAGACTTGAAGCGCCTCTTCATATTTCGCCTGTCGGGTCATTTGAAAGACTGTATCGGATAAATCATTCAATTCCTCGAGGCTTCCCCGCTCTGCAGCCTTGGCATTTCCATTATAAAAAATAAGTGCAATCAACAAACAGATCGTCAGCTTTCGTTTCATGCAGGTCCCTCCCACTCTCTCTCCTTACAGAATATGAAGAAAGGGACAAGGATAGACCAACATTGTCTTTACATCAGCTCAAGCTTCGTTTGCTTTTTCGAGACCACAAGAAAGTAAGCAAGCCCGATTGAAAAGATGCTTAGCCAAAATGTTCCGTATCCTATTTCAGTCATATAATCAGAAAGCATAGAGTATTGCGGCATCATATCAAACAAGTAGTCAATGACATCGTTATGCAGTGTCCAGACTGCAGCAATTGCAAGATGCCAAAATGAAAAACGAAAATACGGACTGTATAATACGCCTTGAACTGCCATTGCAAAATGCGAAGCAATTAGCATGTAGCCCTCCCACGGCAAGTCACCAGTTACTGCAAGCACAAGAAAATTCATAGCCACCGCCCATAGGCCATACTTTACGAGGGTAACTAGCGCAAGCGCCTCAAAGAGCGGAGCATTCCGTTTCATGAGAAAGGCAAGCAGCACAAACAGAAAGAAAAACGTTGCTGTCGGACTGTCCGGAACAAAAATCAGGAAACGGGCCGGTGTCTCCAAAAGCTGCGGCAAGTACCAATAGTAGCCGTAAACCGTTCCCAGAAAATTAATGGCTAAGACAAGAATAAGCATCGGCCGCTGCCCTAATACATATTGAAACCATTTCACATCGAATCAACTCTCAGTCTGTAAAAATAATATGTCCATATAAAAAAGCTGACGCCGGGTCAGCTTTTGATAATAAAAGTATATCCTTCCATTTGACAATTCACAATACGTTATTTTGCGGTTGTTTCAGAAATAAATTTTGCAAGTTCTTCGAGCTGTTTATCATTTCCTTTGAACACACCCGCCGGCATTTTGCCTTTCCCTTCTACAGCGATTTTTTTGATTTCTTCCGGTTTCAGCCCGCTGTCAACCAATGAAGGCCCAGCCGCTCCTCCCTGAAGGTTATCCCCATGGCAAGAAATACAGCCCTGTTCCTTAAAGACCTTATATCCTTCTGCATTGGTGTCAATGTCGGCTTCTTTTGTGATTTTCCCCTGTTCCTCTGCCTTGGCCCAATCATGAGTAGCAACTGACTGCCACGTCAAAAATACAGCAGCGGAAATGGCCAGAAGCATCATACCGACAGCGACCGGACGCTTCCACGGCCTTCTTTCTGTCCCTCTGTCCAGAAATGGAGCCAAAAGCAGGGCCCCAAAAGCGAGACCTGGCATAATCATGGCGCCGACCACTGTAAAGCTTCCAGCGGCGTATTCATACTTCAACAGCTGGTATAAGAAAAGAAAATACCAATCCGGCAGCGGAATATAACCAGTATCAGTCGGGTCCGCCATCCGCTCCAAAGGCGGCTGATGCACAATCGTCAAAACGAGAAAACCGATGAGAAAGACAGCTCCAACCATCCATTCCTTTAACAAGAAATTTGGCCAGAAAGCCTCTGTTTTACCGGGATACTCCGAATAATCCTTCGGTATATTCGGCTTTTTTTCAGCCGGTATCCTTGAGTCGCCTACAAATTTCATCCCTTTGCCCCGGTGCATGTCATCCCCTCCCTTTTATTCGCAGATCAAGAGTTTAAAGCGGTCCTGAAATCCCCTGCTTCCGGATCATAATAAAATGTGCAGCCATCAGCCCGAACAATGCGGCAGGAAGAAAAAATACATGGATCGCAAAAAACCTAGTCAGCGTTTGGGCGCCTACAATATCCGGATGCCCTGCAAGGAGCGTTTTAACTTGCGTTCCGATCAAAGGCGTGGCTTCGGCGATCTGCAGCCCGACTTTTGTTGCAAACAGAGCCTTCATATCCCAAGGAAGCAAGTAGCCTGTAAAGCCAAGACCGAGCATAACAAAAAAGATCAGCACACCGACAATCCAGTTCAGCTCGCGCGGTTTTTTATACGCGCCTTGGAAAAAGACCCTCAGCGTATGTAAAAACATCATCACAATGACCAGGCTCGCACCCCAGTGGTGCATCCCCCTGACAATCTGGCCGAATGCCACTTCATTTTGCAAATAATATACCGATTCCCAGGCATTTTTGATATCAGGCACATAATACATCGTTAAAAACATTCCAGATAATACTTGGATAACGGTTACAAAAAACGTCAGTCCCCCAAAGCAATACACAAACGCAGAGAAATGATGGGCGGGATTCACATGTTCCGGTACTTCGTGATCGGCAATATCTCTCCACATCGGTGTAATATCAAGCCGCTCGTCTACCCAATCATAAATTTTGTTCAGCATGTCACCCTTCCCCCTTAGGCTTTGCTTTTCCAAGATACAGGAAGCCGTCTTTTACTTCTTGCTCATAATGATCAAGAGGCGCAAGCGGCGGCGTGCCAGGGACATTGGTGCCGTCCTTTTCATAGAGTCCGTAATGGCATGGACAAAAGAATTTATTCGGGTTTTTAGGATCACTATTCCAGTTCACCGTACACCCTAAATGTTTACAAATTGGCGAAAGTGCTACAATTTCATCCCCGTTTTTGAAGACCCAGGCTGATCTTGACTCTTCTGACTCATACCAGGCATCGACTTGATTAATTTTAAAATCAAAGCGCTGCGGCTCTTTTGTCAACTCATCAACGCTGACAACCTGAACCATATCCTGCTTCCCTGTCGATTTTAATACCGGGTCGAGTGCGAAGCGAACCATAGGCATGAGCATACTAGCCGCCATAAAACCTCCTACACCTGTGAGCGTGTAATTCAAAAATTGACGTCTGGATATATCATGTTTTCCGCCCATCTCTTCTCCCCCCTCAAGGTCACCCCTGCAAACTGACTAAAATAGAAAATATTGCAATAACTCTAGACACCCTCATAATATATGAATCTCTCAGCAAGGTCAATATAGCCAAAATATTGTTTATAAGGAAATGTAAGTGTTTTTATGAAGTGCTCCATAACTGTAACAAAACGTTCAAAATTTCAGCAGTGCGTTCATCCAATATTTTTCTTTTTAAAGAGTCATTTAAATGCTCTAATGGAACAGACGGTGTAACAATCATTTTGCCTAACGCATCCTCAGCTCTCCAACTTTCGTCAGATGTGAGCAGGACAACATGCGGAAATTCCGTTATCAGCTCTTCCCGCAAATCCTTAAGCCCTTGAACGGTTATTTCATTTCTATCAACATATGTATAAGGAGGAAGTAAATATACCCGTCCCTTTAACTGCCTTTCAAGTTCTTCTGAGAGAAGCTGCGTAAACTCGCCTTTCTCCGCCGCCATTTTAAAATGGTTATTAACCCTTATGTTAATTAATGGTATGACAGCGGTATCAATGTAATCCTTAGCTTGTAAATAGTCCTTGGCATCAGTGATTCTCCACCTCATCGTTCTCCCCCTTTACGGCAACAAGCCTTGCAATTCACTGCAAGGCTGGTCATATTATGTGAGCTGATTTAATTGGCGCGATAATTGTTCAAATGCCTCTTTATCATGACGATCTAACGCCTCGTCAATGTCTTTTAATAATTTTTCTCTTTGGAATGTGGAAATAGCGTGCTCTAAAATCTGTTCCGCCAATCCCTGATCTTTTTTATTCTCAAAAAGGTTTTTCGGAATATGCGGGTTGGACTCCAGCACCGCCGCATATTCAGGTGAGCTGTAAGCCGAACGGAAATTAAGCTGGATAAACAAATCCTGCTGTTTATTTAATCTAATATCATGAAAAGATTTTTCCGCGTCGGTAGTCATGACATTCTCTTTATAGAACCGGAACGGAACTTCTTCAACACAATGTGTTGACATTATAATGCCTCTCGGGCAAAATTCAGCCTGCTCCACAAAATGAACCTTCTCCATGAGAGAATCATGGCTCATTAAGTAGTTCAAGATCCAAACGCACTCTCGGCGCTTTAACTGATAATGGTTTAAAAACCAACGGATAAAATCTTTTTTCTCATTGACAGAAACAGGGGTCTGCATGTAATTCCCTCCTCTATCGTTCGTATAATCTATATACTTATATGTTCCACATGAATGGTTAATATTCCTGCTTATCTAGAAAATTCATCCTCGATTCGCAAAATCGTTTCTTCCAGCTCTTCATTGGCTCCGTCCATTTCAAGAACCTTTTTCAAAAGCGGCAGCGCTTCTTTTTGAAGGCCTTCTTCTAATAGGAAGCTTGCGTATTCATATAAGAAATCTCTATCCTCCCGGTAATGAAGATAGGCAGCCTCAAAGGATTGTTTTGCTTCCTCGTATTGCTCTAATTCAGTATATGCGCTTGCAAGATACCAATTGTATTTCGGATCTTCTTCACCGTAGCTTCGAACCTCTTGAATAAGATCAATGATCTGATCATAATCCTCTTCTTTGTGATACACGGCAAGAAGTGTATGAAGCGCCTCGACAAAGCCCGGATCAAGCGCAAGCGCCTCCTGAAGCAGCTTTTTTCCCTCTTCTGACTTCCCGATTTTTAAGGCCATTTTGGCGGCATAAAGGAAAAGTTCTTTGTTATATTCATCATATCTGATACCCTCTTTTGCCGTTTTTAATGCCTCTTCATACATTTCTTCAGCTTCATAGCTTTTCGAGAGCGGCATATAAAGTGAAGTATAAGATGGATCAAGCTCCTTTAAATCAGACAGCTGCTTAATAGCTGTTTTCACAAGCCCCGCCTGTAAGGCTGTAAAACCATAGCCGAAAATCGTATTAGGATCAGGATTCTCATCGACAGCTTTCTCGTACCATGGAATGGCATCCTCAAATTCACCTGAGGCACTTAACGATTCTGCCAGTCTTTGATGGACATTAACGCCTCCGATCTCCCCCTGCTCCTCAGCCGTTGTTTTAAAATATTGAACCGCTTTTGCATAGGCTCCCTGAGCAAAGTAAAGTTCTCCCAGTGCAAAATCAATAACAGGTTCATTGTCCAGAATGGACTTTGCTTGTAAAAGCTTTTGTTCACTGACTTCGAATAACCCCTGCATCTGATAAAGATCCGCCATAAGCAGCAAACTTTCTGGATATGATGGATCTGTTTCCGGAATAGTCTCCAGCACAGCGAGGGCTTTTTCTTCTTCGTCAATATCTATTAAAAGTTCAGCGTAGAAATTCGTCAGTTCTGTTTCATTTGGATATAAATCATGTAGATCACTAATCAGTGAAATTGCTTTTTCTACATCGCCCCACTCGTAATAAAGCTGGGCTGCAATGGCTTTATCTTCATCATGCAGCTGTTTTTCAGCCTTCGAGAGCGTGTTGAGGCCTTTTTCTGTTTCACCTGCTTCAACTAATTTTATGGCTTCTTGAATCAATGTATTCAAATCGGACCGGTCCTTTCTTTTCCTATACAACATCAACCATACAAAAAAGCTTTATTTGTTCGGGTTAATCTTATCATAATTCAGACGAATGCCCCCGGCAAATAAGATGCTTCTGTACGGAAGGGAATTATTGAGTCTTATTAGTTTACCAAAAGATCTTGAGATAGAAAATGAAAAAAGGAAGATCGCCCTCTGTACAGTAAAGCAGCTCTTTGACCTGCCGGCTTGTAAGTAAAGCACATCCCCCCTTTTCGTTTTTCTATCCCCTCTATAAGACAAGCTATGTTTTTTTGCCTCAAATTATGATCTGCATAAAAAATCCTGAAGTAAAACTTCAGGATTTTTTCGAAAGCTTATTTAAATGCTCGAAGAAGGTTGGATAAGAAACGTGAATGGCATCCGTGTGCTCGATTTCAATCGGCTCCTCCGTTATACAGGAAGCAATACCAAGCATCATTCCGATTCGATGATCTCCGTGGCTGGACACTGCAGCGCCGCCTTTCAACGTTTGTTTGCCATAAACCTTCATTCCATCTGCTGTCGGTTCAATTTCAGCACCCAGCTTGCGAAGCTCAGAAACAACAGTATCAATACGGTTTGTTTCTTTCACTTTTAGCTCTGCCGCGTCCTTAATAACGGTAGTTCCTTCCGCCTGAGTCGCAAGAAGCGCGATGATAGGGATCTCATCAATTAAACGCGGAATGATATCTCCTCCGATTTCAACTGCTTTTAGAGATGACGTTTCTATAATCAAATCTCCATAAGGCTCTGCACCGCTATCAGCAGATGGTTTGATTTCAAGTTTTGCCCCCATGTTTTGAAGGACATCAATAATACCTGTCCGAGTCGGATTTAAACCTACGTTTTTCAATACAATTCTGCTGTTTGGAACCATCGCGCCAGCAGCAAGGAAAAACGCGGCTGAAGAAATGTCTCCAGGAACAAAAATATCAGCAGCTGTCAGTTTCTGGCCACCAGCAATGGAAACACTCGTTTGATCTTCAGAAAGCTTAACGCCAAAAGCAGAAAGCATCCGCTCAGTGTGGTCCCGAGATTTATGGGGCTCTGTGACAGTTGTTGTGCCCTCAGCCTGTAATCCGGCCAGCAAAACAGCAGATTTAATTTGCGCGCTTGCAACAGGTGATACATATTCAATGCCTTTTAATGAAGCGCCGCTCACCGACAGCGGTGTAAATTCTCCGCCGGCTCTGCCGTCGATTTTAGCCCCCATTTTTTTTAAAGGCTCAGTCACACGCTTCATTGGGCGCTTCGCAATGCTCTCATCTCCGGCTACCGCGCTGTAAAAAGGACGGCCCGCTAATATTCCAAGCATCAGGCGAATGGTTGTACCTGAATTTCCGACATCTAAAAGGCTTTCTGGCTCTTTCAGGGCATCGATTCCTTTTCCGTGAATCACGACATCGCTGCCGCTTTGCTCAATGTGAACACCCATTTTTCTAAAGCAATCGATCGTGCTCAGACAATCTGCTCCCGGCAGAAAGTTTTTAACTGTTGTTGTGCCTGCCGCTAGCGCGCCAAACATAACAGAGCGGTGAGAAATGGATTTATCACCGGGAATATGTATTTCTCCATGTAAGGTCTGCACCTTTTCTCGTTTCATTTTTTCCACCTCAATCAGCATAAAAAGTTTCATATTCCGCCCGGGCTTCAATGCATTGTTCTGCCCTTTTGCGGTCGTCATCAGACTGAAAACTGATCCTTAAAATCCCGTTAATATCTTCTCGTGTTTCGATAATGCGGATATTCGTGATACTGATGCGCTCCGCAGCTAAGATCGCTGTTATCTCGGATATTACACCTGGATGATCGGGCACATCAACGTATAGATCATAAAATGCAGGTATCGCTCCCTTCTGCCGAAGCGGCAGCCCGTCGCGATAATCCTTGGCGGTTTTAAAATAACGAAATAGATTTTCCGCATCTTCTTGTTCTACATATGTACGGATCTTGTCAATTTCACGAATCCACTCATCAAAACGGTCTAAGATTTTATCTTTATTATGTAATAAAATATCCCGCCACATTGCCGGGCTGCTTGATGCAATCCTTGTAATATCTCTGAACCCGCCGGCAGCAAAACGTTTAACAAGCGGATACAGGTTTTCCGAATGATGGGTTTGGTGAACAAGACTAGCTGCTACAATATGCGGAAAATGACTGATTACACTTGTAACACCATCATGCTCCTCTGGCGACATTTCCACAAAATGGGCATTCGTCCCCTTCAGCAGGTTTTTTAACTGTTCCACAGCTTGTTTGTCCGTTTTCTGGCCTGGCGTTAAAATATAAAATGCATTTTCAAACAGGAACTCCTTCGCAGCGGCCACTCCTGATTTATGTGAACCCGCCATCGGATGCCCTCCGACAAACTGATAGCGGCTAGGCAGCACTTGATCAGCGTAATCAACCACTTTTTGCTTTGTGCTTCCTACATCCGTAATCAAAAGCTCATGTTCAATTCCTGAATGAGCCAGCTCTTCAAGCATAACCAGTGTTTGTTCGACAGGTGTCGCAATGATTACTGTAGCTGCCTCTTTCGCACCGCTAATAAACGAATCAGCACGATCGTCTATCACACCTAATTTTAATGCCGCTACCGCCTGTTCATCAGAGATGTCGATTCCGATAATCCGTTTGCCGGGATGATTTTTTTTGATCGCTAGGGCAATCGAACCGCCTATCAATCCGAGACCGGCGAGCAATATTGTATCTTTCATTTGATTCATACGTCATCACCTGGTTTATAGACTAAAGAGGTGATATTTGATCACCTCTTATAAAATTTCAGCTAAAATTGCAAGTATTTCTTCATTTTGCTCTTTTGTTCCGATCGTAATCCGGAGTGATGTCGGGAAACCTAATGCATTTCCTGACCGGACGATATAGCCTTTTTCCAGCAGAGCCTGAAACAGTTCATCAGCAGGACGTTTAAAGTCAATTAACACAAAATTTGTCTGTGAAGGGTAGCACTTTAAACCATGAGTTTTCGCAAAATCATAATACTGCTGAAGGCCTGCATTATTTTGCTCGATACAGGAAGCAATAAACGCTTGATCATCAAGAGCGGCAATCGCCGCAGCCTGGCCCAGACGGCTCGTATTAAACGGCTCTCTCGCCGGCTCAATCTGGCGAATCAGGTTCTCGTCAGCAATTCCGTATCCGACTCTGAGCGCTGCCAGACCGTATGCCTTTGAAAATGTGCGCAAAATCATCAAATTGGAATACTTGCTTAAGAGCGGCACGGTTTCCGGGTAATCCTCTGCTGTTACATATTCATAATATGCTTCGTCAAGAACAACAAGGACACGTGAAGGAACGCGCTCCAGAAATGCGAGTAATTCTCCTTCAGATGTATAAGTGCCAGTCGGATTATTCGGGCTGCATATCCAAACGACTTGTGTCTGTTCGTCGATGGCTTCTAACATGGCGTCTAAATCATGTGAGCCGTCGGGACGAAGTGCAATTTCACGTACTTCAGCACCTTCAATGACCGCATTATGTTTATATTGCGGAAAAGTGGGGGCAGCAGTAACCGTGTTTGTTTTATCGTTTAAAAATGCCCGGCAGATGATCTGTATGATTTCATCAGAACCGTTGCCGAAAATAAGTGATGTTTCGCTGACATTGAGGTGCTTACTGAGCCTTGTCCGCAAAGCGGCGCTATACCCGTCCGGGTAAAGGGCAAGCTGTTGAATCTCATGATGAAGCGCCTCTTTTGCAGCCTCTGAACAGCCGTAAGGATTCTCGTTTGAAGCAAGCTTCACCACTTTATCCAAGCCATATTCTGATTTCACTGCTTCAATCGGCTTTCCAGGCTGATAAGGCTTCAGCTGTTTTAAATGTTCTTTGATACGCAAATCAGTCACCTCATTTTAAACTGTACAAGCCGCTAAACGCCATTGCATAATCCTCAAACTCCTGCAGCGCCTGATTTCTCGTTTCAGCGCTGATGAGCCGGTCCTTTAATTCTTCTATTTTTCTGACGAGCGCACTTCCCACTACGACACCGTCACTAATTTCATTCATCTTTATGACCTGTTCACGGTTTGATATACCGAACCCTACAGCAACCGGAACAGTGCTGAGATTCTTCACAGTCCGAATGAACGGGTACACGGATGAATTGAACTCATTGCGGACACCGGTCACACCCAGAGAAGATACACAGTAGACGAACCCCTCGGCTTGTTCAATAATGGTTTTCAAACGGCTTTCGCTTGTCGGCGCAACCAAAGAAATATACGTCACCTCATGGCTTTTACATTCCTCTTGAAGGCTGTTGCTTTCTTCTAATGGCAGATCCGGAACAAGCAGACCGTCAATATGATTTTCCCGCAGTAAAGCGAAAAAGTATTCTTTGTTCAATTGTAACACAGGATTATAATACGTAAAGAGGATAATCGGAATATTCACTCCGTTTTTTTTCATTTCTCCGCCTAATTCGATTGCCTTTACGATATTCATTCCTTGATCAAGTGCCCGCTTTGAAGCCCGCTGGATCACCGGACCGTCTGCAAGCGGGTCAGAGTATGCAACACCAAGCTCCAATGCTGTGGCGCCTGCTTTTTGGAGTGACTTCGCCAGATCAATCGAAACCTCAGGAACTGGATCGCCCGCCGTAATAAACGGGATAAACAATTTTTCTGATGGTTGAAGATTCAATTTAAACATGGGCTTTCACCTCTTTTTCCAATACATTCATTAATGTGTTGACATCCTTGTCTCCCCGTCCTGATAAACAGACGAGAATGAGTTGACCGCGATCCATTCCTTTGGCGAGTTTGAATGCTTTCGCTAACGCATGGGCAGATTCGATTGCCGGCAAAATCCCCTCTTTTTCTGACAAAAGCTTTAATGCATCCACCGCTTCTTCATCAGTGATACTGTCATAAGTGACACGGCCGCTCTTATGCAAGTATGCGTGCTCCGGACCGATTCCAGGATAGTCGAGACCGGCTGAAATAGAGTAGGGCTCAATAATTTGCCCGAACTCATCCTGAATGAGATAAGTCAATGAACCGTGAATAACCCCTACGGTTCCTTTCGAAATAGTGGCGGCATGAAGAGGCGTATCAATTCCTTTTCCTGCTGCTTCAGCGCCGATCAGTTCAACATCTTCATTTAAAAATGCCTGAAACATCCCCATCGCATTGCTTCCTCCGCCTACACATGCCACTACTTTATCAGGCAGAGTGCCTTCAATACGTTTCAACTGATCCTTCGCTTCCTCTCCGATCATTTTTTGAAATTCACGGACCACTTGCGGATAAGGATGCGGGCCGACAACTGATCCAATCATATAAAAGTGATCCTCACAATGCTGAACCCAGTACCGGATCGCCTCATTTGTGGCATCCTTCAATGTTCCGTTTCCGCTTGTTACAGGCACTACCTCCGCTCCAAGAAGCTTCATGCGGAAAACGTTCAGAGACTGGCGGGCAACATCCTCTTCACCCATAAACACTGTACAGGAAAAGCCGAATTTGGCTGCAACTGTTGCAGCGGCTACGCCATGCTGGCCGGCACCGGTTTCAGCAATGATTTTCGTTTTGCCCATTTTTTTAGCAAGCAGCGCTTGACCTAGCGCATTATTGATTTTATGAGAACCTGTATGGTTTAAATCTTCTCGTTTCAAATAGATTTTCGCGCCGCCTAAGTATTCAGTGACTCGATCAGCGTATGTTAATGCAGTCGGCCGTCCGGAATAGTCCTTTAACAGCTTATAATACTCTTCACGAAAAGCGGGATCATCCTTGATTTGTTTAAATACTGTTTCTATTTCATCTAACGGCTGCATGAGTGTTTCCGGAACAAACTTTCCTCCAAAATCACCGTATCTGCCTATTTCATTCGGATATGGATACATATCGATTCATCCTTTCTTCTAAAAGCCTCATCAGATTCTGATCTTTTTGTCCGTTTTTTTCAATTCCGCTGGCAAGGTCAATTCCTTCTGGCTGCCATTTCAATAGGCCTGTGATGCTATCCGGATTCACGCCGCCAGCGATAAAGCAGCGTTTACCAATAGCCGCCTGCTGATATTCCGGCACACATTCCCAAGAAAATGCAACACCAGTTCCGCCTCTAGACCCTTTTACAGATGAATCAATCACAAAGCCGTCAACATTATCTTTAAAGCGGGCTATTTCTTGAGTTGTGTTATCCTGATGGTGAAGCGCCTTCCATATTTCACAGCCAGTCAGCTTGCGAAGAGCATCAGCATCCGTCGGTTTTTCATCACCGTGAAGCTGAATGACGTCGAGCTTCAAGCTCTTGGCAATACGTGACATCGTCTCTATTGATTCATTAACAAAAACACCTGCAACCTGTTTTTCGACACGAACTTGGTTCAGCCATTTTTTCACATTTTCCGGAGATACTTTTCGTTTGCTTTCAGCAAAAATAAATCCTAGGTAATCAGCCTGTGATTCCGCCGCAAGCTGCAAATCCTTTAGTGACCGAATACCGCAATATTTTAATGCCGGTTTCTTCACAACCTCACTCCCTAAACAAAGCATGGATTGCTTTACGCTGAGAAGTTTGTCTCATCAATGATTCACCGATAAGTACAGCTCGCGCCCCATGTTCATTGACAAATGTTAAATGTTCTAAAGAACCGATTCCGCTTTCGCTGACAAGCAAGGATTCTTTCGGAACGAGAGATGCGATTTGTTCTGTCTGCTTTACAGATGTTTCAAACGTTTTTAGGTTTCGATTATTTACGCCGAGAATGTCGGGTGTGAACACTTTCAATATTTGTTCTAGCGTTGATGCATCATGAACCTCCACTAACACGTCCATCCCCTTTTCACCTGCTTCAAGATATAATTCATGAAGGTGTAAGGGATCAAGCACCTCGCCGATTAACAATATGGCATCCGCTCCGATTCTTCTTGATTCCTCTACTTGAAGAGAATCAATAATAAAATCTTTTCTAAGTACAGGAATCGAAACAGCACGCTTTACGTCTGATAAATAGCTGTTTTCCCCTTGAAAAAACGGGGTGTCTGTTAAAACGGAAATCGCATCTGCCTTCGCAGCTTCATAGTCTTTTGCAATCTGAACAGGCACAAAATCCTCTTTAATAAGCCCTTTTGACGGCGATGCTTTCTTCACTTCGGCAATCAACCCGATAAACCGATTCGGGCTTGCCAGCGCCTCCTTAAATGAACGTTTCTCGAAAGGCTGCTCTACCGGCAAAACCAGTGTTTTCACTTCTTCTTTCTTTTGTTTGATGATTTTTTCAAGCATAGATCTCTTCCTCTTTCTGCTTTAGTCGTTCAAGCTGCGCGGCAGCGCCTCCGCTTGTAATCGTCTCTAACGCCAGCTCCGTTCCTTCCTTCAGTGAGGCGGTAATTCCCGCCGTGTAAATCGCAGCTCCCGCATTAAAAGCCGTAATAGATAAAGCGGAACTGCTGCTTTTATTTTCAAAAATATTCTGAATGAGATAGGCGCTCTCTTTCGGTGACTGCACCTGTAAATCTTCAAGTCTGCCATTTGTGAAACCGAAATCTTCAGGTGAAACGGTATATTCCCGGCGCTCTCCGTCCTTTAATTCAATCACGTCGGTCGGTGCTGTAATTGAAAGCTCATCTAAACCGTCACGGCTTGATACAAACATAACGTGCTTCGGCTGAAACGTCTCCAGTGCGCTTGCCATCAGTCCAGCTTTTTCAACAGAATAGACCCCAATCACCTGACGCTTCGCCTGTAAAGGATTGCTGAGCGGCCCAAGCAGATTAAATACCGTTCTGAAACCTAGCTCTTTTCTAGTACCTGCTACATGTTTCATAGACGAATAGTAAAGCGGCGCAAAAAGAAATCCCATGTTGTTTGTTTCAATGCTGCTTTTGACCTTTTCGGGAGTGGTTTGAATAGAAACCTCTAGCTCCTCTAAAACATCAGCGCTTCCGCTTTTAGAAGAGACAGAGCGATTGCCATGCTTAGCGATTTTCGCGCCAGCTGCCGAGGCAACAATTGCCGAGGCCGTTGAGATATTAAAAGTGGAAATACCGTCTCCCCCTGTTCCGCATGTATCAACAATATCAGGAAGTCCATCGACTGTAAGAGCGTGTGCCCGCATGGCCTTCACAAAACCCGCAAGCTCTTCTGGCGTCTCTCCCCGATGAGCAAGAATAGACAATATACCACCCATTTCCGAAGGAGTCATTTCCTCTGCCATCATCATATTCATCAGCGTTTCAGCCTCACCGGCAGTAAGGGTTTTTCCGTCAACGCACAATTGTAGAAATCTGTTCATCAGCTTTATCCTCCTTGCTATGAAACATGTCTTCTGCAATATGAATCGTTTTCAGCAGCGCACCGGCTTTATTACAGCTTTCTTCGTATTCGGCTTCCGGAACAGAATCAGCAACAATGCCAGCACCTGCCTGTATCGATGCAACGCCGTTCTTTACACTCATCGTGCGAATCGTAATACAAGAGTCGATATTCCCGTCAAACCCAATGTAGGCAATACATCCTCCGTATGTCTCTCTCGGTGTTGGCTCGAGCTCTTGCAAAAGCTGCATGGCACGGATTTTGGGTGCGCCTGTTAAAGTCCCCGCCGGGAAAGCAGACATCAGTGCATCGACAGGATGAACCCCTTTTTTCAATCGGCCTGTAACCACCGAGATAATGTGCATGACATGTGAAAAGGAAACAATTTTTGTGAACTCCGGCACAGAAACTGAACCATACTCTGCTACTCTGCCGATATCGTTTCGGGCAAGATCAACGAGCATGTAATGCTCCGCTTTTTCTTTTTCATCCTTCATGAGCTCAACCTTCAGTCTCTCATCTTCAGCTTTGTCTGCACCGCGTTTTCTCGTACCGGCAATCGGATGGATTTCTAAGTGCCCGTCTTGAACGTGTATTAACCGTTCCGGAGAGCTGCCGACTATTTCTCTGTCTAGCAGTTTCATATAATACATATACGGCGAAGGATTGACGATCCTAAGCACTCGGTATAACTCAAAAGCATCTGCTTTTATCGGCACCTCAAATTTTTGTGATAAAACACCCTGGAAGATATCGCCTGCTTTTATATAGCTTTTGATTTTTTCTACATCAGCCATAAAAGCCGATTTTTCATAATTAGAAGATACTGTCTCAAAGCTGGGTGTCTTGTATGAATCAGCAGAGAGAAACAGCTCTTTTATGTTTTTTTGGTCCATCATTTTTTCGATGAGATTTTGGAGCTCCAGATGATTTTGATGGAATACATCCATTTTTTCGTTTTCTGTTTCCTCTCCAGTGAGCCTTGCATATTGGATAAAGTGGACGTTTTTGGTTTCATGATCATACGCAATTAATGTCCGGCAAACAAACAGCATGCACTTTTCCATGTCTGTTTCTTTTGTATGCGAAGGAACAGAAGGCTCAATCAGCGGGATCATATCATAGCTTAAGTACCCGACAGCTCCGCCGACAAAAGGAATGCCAAGCTGAGGTGTTTTGATTTTGTATGTGGTATTCATCCAGTTCAGCACTTCTTTTAGTTCATTTCCTGTGTAAAGAGAGTTGCTGTCCTGATCAGCGGCCGAAAAACGGCCCTGCTCTTCTTTAATTGTGAGAAATGGATTCAGGCCGATAAACGAATATCTTGACCAAGTGGATGTATCGTCCTTGCTTTCAAGAAGATACGTAATCTCCCTGTCAAGCTTCTCTATCATTTGAATGGGTGTCAGTGTATCGACTGTGAAGGTCTCCACAATCGGTATCGTGTGGTGGGACAAGCTGTCCTCTAAAAATGCGGAAATGTTTGATTGGAAATTCATTGCTCTCACTCCTTATGGCAAGGAGAATGAGAAGATGGCATGAGAGGATAAAATACTATATAACAAATAAACCCAAAAGAAAGACTTCTTTTGGGTAGAATAAACATACATGTCTCAGCTCAACTAAACTCATTCTCTGCTACCCTATTCTCTAACTCAACTCATTCTAATCGCTTTATACACACTCTTGTGTATTTCTAAGCTATTCTTATCGTATTACAATTCAGTATTTTTTGTCAATGATAAATCGGGCCTCAATACGACGGCTTTTTCTAAATATACATGTCTGATCTGATCCTGAGGGACATCTGTCTGGACCGTCATCATGACTCTTATGCACTTTTTCAGACCGCCCGTTACGTCCATTTCCTGCATACATGTTACCGGTACATACTGCCATCCTGAAAGCTCGCGAACAGCTTTTGCCGGGAAAACAGCGTGCAAGTCAGGTGTAGCCGAAAGAAGCATTTGAACAACATCTTCCGGTTTTGTATGATTTTCTTCTATGATTTTCTCTAACAGCTGTTTTGTTTTTTGTAAAATTTCTTCTTCAGTATCCCGTTCAACTGTAGTTGCTCCGCGAATTCCGCGAATCATCATGATGTCTCCTCCAATCGCCATTTGTTCAGCCAGCTCTCAAGTTCATTTCTGGAAAATGTATGATCAGCAACTTTCCCTAATTCGTTGAGCACAATAAACTGAATCTTCCCGCCACGGGTTTTCTTATCATTCATCATACGGTCCAAGAGAACCGAAGTTTCCGTCTCTTTTCTGATTTGACTTGGATAACCCAGGCTTTTTAGCCAGCTGACCAAACGTTTTCTGTCCATTTCACAGCCTACAGTCTTTTCGCTTATATATAAAGCAAACTGCATTCCGAGGGCTACGGCATCACCGTGAGTGATCTGCCCGTATCCATATTCCGCCTCAACGGCATGACCGAGCGTATGCCCAAAGTTTAAGTAAGCTCTTATCCCCTCTTCTTTTTCATCCTGCTGAACGACAGACGCTTTAATTGAAATGCCTTTAAAAATCATGTCATTCAGCTGATCATTAGTGATATCACGCAGTGAGTGGATATTCAGCAGCTCCTCCAGAAACGCTCTGTCATAGATAAAAGCGTGTTTAATCACTTCTGCCATTCCGGACCTAAGCTCTTTTTCAGGCAGAGAACGCAGGAAATCTGTATCATAGAGCACGGCTTTCGGCTGATAAAACGCACCGATTAGATTTTTTCCAAGCGGATGGTTCACGGCTACTTTTCCTCCGACTGCGCTGTCATGCGCCAAGAGCGTCGTAGGCATTTGGATGAAATCAATGCCGCGCATAAAAGTGGCAGCCACAAAACCGGCAAGATCCCCTACAACACCGCCACCGAATGCGATGATGCATGAGGAGCGATCCATATGAAAACGAATCGCTGCACTCTGCAATTTTGTGTACATGTCCATGGATTTTGCCTGCTCTCCACTCGGTACCGTCACTTTTTTCACAGGCCATTTATCTTGCAGCAAATGAAGCATTTCATCACCATACAGGCGGTCTACTTCTTCATCCGTGACAAGCATAATCCTTGTTAAAGGCCTGTTTAAAGAGGTTAATAGTTCGCAAGCCTTTTTTCTGATACCTTGTCCGATAAAAACAGGATATGACGAGGAAGCAGTTTGAACATGCAGTGTCTTCATTAAAATTCCCTCGACAGTTTTCTCATATTCTCCACATTTTCTCTAATGCGGTCAATTTGATCTAATCCGAATTGTTCAACGACTGCGTTCGCAATTTCCCAAGCGACAGCGGCTTCAGCGACTACACTTGCCGCAGGAACAGCACAGCTGTCTGAACGTTCTATGCTGGCGGAAAACGGTTCTTTCGTTTCAATATCGACACTTTTCAGCGGTTTATACAAAGTCGGAATCGGCTTCATGACTCCGCGGACAACGATTGGCATTCCTGTCGTCATGCCGCCTTCCAGTCCTCCAAGTCTGTTAGTAGCACGGGTGTATCCTTTTTCCTCGTCCCAAATGATCTCGTCATGGACTTCGCTTCCATTTCGCCCTGCTGCCTCAAATCCGATGCCGAATTCCACACCTTTAAATGCGTTAATTGACAGAACAGCGGCAGCAAGCTTGCTATCCAGCTTGCGGTCATAATGGACATAGCTGCCCACGCCTACCGGCATTCCCTCGACAATGACTTCTACTATTCCGCCGATGGAATCTCCGTTTGCCTTTGCTTCATCAATGGCAGCCATCATTTTTTTGCCTGCCTCTTCATCGTAGCATCTGACAGGAGACTCTTCCGTTACGCGCTGCAGGTCTTCAATTGACGTATATTCTGTTTTTTCAGCTTTAACAGCGCCAATTTGCAACACGTGGCCCGCCACCTTAATGCCAAGCTCAGAAAGAATCTTTTTAGCTACAGCCCCTGCCGCCACTCTGACAGTTGTTTCCCTTGCTGAAGAACGCTCAAGCACATTTCTCATATCACGATGATTATATTTAATTGCACCGTTTAAGTCAGCGTGCCCAGGTCTCGGTCTGGAAATCTGGCGCTTCATTTCCTTTTCTTCATCTTCTGTAATTGGAGCGGCGCCCATGATTTTTGTCCAATGCTTCCAATCGTTATTTTCAACTACGAGAGCAATTGGTGAACCGAGTGTACGTGCATGGCGCACCCCGCTCATAATTTTGGCCTGGTCTTTTTCGATCTGCATGCGGCGGCCGCGGCCGTGTCCTTTTTGGCGTCTGGCAAGCTCAAAATTGATATCTTCCTCCGTTATGTAAAGCCCGGCAGGTACACCCTCAATAATGGTTGTCAGTTGGGGGCCGTGTGATTCTCCGGCTGTTAAATATCTCATGACTTCTTCTCCCTTCATCGCATTAACGCTTTTAAGTAAGACTACTATAACATATTTTTCAGCAAAAAGTCAGTCTATCTTTTTTGATAAAAGAATGTATCGGCTGGGACTAGGCCAAATTTCTCGGGATTGAAGATTTGCTCGGTGCTGCCGACAAAAAGAACTCCATTCTTCTTCAAGCTATGTGCCATTTTTAAATACAGCTCTTCCTTCGCGCTTTCTGTAAAATAAATAAATACATTGCGGCACACGATTAAGTCAAAGTCTTGTTCATAACGATCCGCCAGCAAATTGTGCTTTTTGAATGTAATATTCTTTTTGATTTCCGGTTTTACTTCATAACTTCTATTTGCGTTTTGCGTAAAATAACGATCTTTCACAGATAGCGGCACTTCCTGTAAAGACCGCTCCTGATAAACGCCTTTTTTCGCTTTTTCCAATGCTTTTTCATCAATATCCGTCGCCAAAATCTGATAGCCCGGAAGACCTTTTTGCTGGTCCAAAAGCATGGCAAGCGTGTATGGCTCCTCCCCCGTTGAGCAGGCGGCACTCCAAATCTTTAAAGGCCTAGAGGTCTTGATTAACGGCAGAATTGCAGTCTCAAGAACTTCCCACCTTTTATAATTACGATAAAATTCTGAAACATTGATCGTCATTCTGTCCAATGTTTCATTTAAGAGAGCTTGATCCTTTTCCAATGCCGCCGCAAAGTCCTTAAAGCTTTGGAAACCCTTTTTCTCATAAAGTGACGTTAGCCTTCTCTTCATTTGTGCTTCTTTATATAGTGTCAAATCGACTCCGGTTAATTGTTTCCATTTCGTTGTAAATACGCTGTATGTATCCATCTCTACTCTCCCAGTCTCGCTGTCTTTTTGTCCTAGTATAGCTTGTTTTATCAGGAAATTGTATTGTTTCAATAAAAAAATCAGCTTTTCAGCTGATTTTAGATCGTTGGGAAAGGCAGAGGTCTGATGCACACTGCCATTCAACCCTTTATTCACTTTAATGTAAACCTTTACAAAACAGATCAAAAACCGGCGGCGTTATATGATGCCGGCTCTGTTACTTATTTTCACAATGATTAATAGATCCAGCCTGCCATAAGCTGCTGATATGATACTAATTCTTCATTCTTAAAGAAAATGTTAATCTCGCGTTCTGCACTTTCGAGAGAATCAGAGCCGTGGATGATGTTTTTTCCGACAAACATGCCATAATCCCCACGAATCGTACCAGGTAAAGCTTCTTTAGGGTTTGTTTTCCCGATCAGCTGTCTCGTCACTTCAATGACATTTTCGCCTTCCCACACCATTGCGAATACAGGTCCTGAAGTAATAAACTCAACGAGCTCTCCGAAGAAAGGCTTTCCTTGATGTTCGGCGTAGTGTTTCTCAGCCATTTGTTCAGTCACTCTCATTAACTTGGCGCCAGCTAATTGTAAGCCCTTACGTTCGAATCTAGATAAAATGTCCCCAATGAGCTGACGTTGGACACCGTCTGGTTTCACCATGATAAAAGTCTTTTCCATCATATTCTCCACCCCATCATTATGTATGTATAGGCTTTCACACTGCACACCGAAATCGTAACATCTTTCTGATAATTAATCAATCCGGGGCGGAGAAATTTCTTAATATCTACAAAAATTAAAATTTTCTTTTACCGATATATTTTGCGATGGTTGCAAGAGACGAGCGTGCGCGCCCTCGTGGAAGCGTGTTTAATTTCTGAAAAGCTTTCTGCAGATACATTTCGCTTACTGCCATAGATGCTTCAATTGCATCTGTTTTTTTGATTTCTTCAATGATTGGTTCAAGCTGCTCCTGCGTTGTCTCACTGTTAATCAATTTAAGCTGGTTTTTTAATGCAGGATTTTTCAGGGCATACAGCACTGGCAATGTGACGTTTCCTTGAAGCAAATCTCCTCCAACGGGTTTACCCAGCTCTTCTTCAGTTGAAGTAAAATCAAGAATATCATCAATAATCTGATAAGACATGCCGACGTAATACCCAAACCAGTACAATGCCTTATGAATCTTCTCATCAGCTCCAGACGCAATGGCACCAAGCTGGCAGCTGACCGCGATCAAGAGAGCCGTTTTTCTTTTGATACGCCGGAGATACGTTCTGAGATTTTGTTCCATGTTGTATTTGTCTTTGATCTGCTCAATTTCCCCTAGACAAACTTCAACGATCGTCTGTGACAAAATCCTATGGGCTTTCGGTTCGTTAATTCTCGTCATCATTTCAAGAGATCCCGCAAGCATATAATCGCCTGTGTACATCGCAATACGATTGTCCCACTTTGCTTTGATTGTCGGTTTTCCTCGGCGAAGCTCCGCATCATCAATGACATCATCATGAACCAAAGATGCCATGTGAATCATTTCCAGAGTGACGGCGACATATTTAATCTTATTAATATCGTAATCGCCAAACATGCCGGAAAGCAGCACGAAAACAGGACGAATACGTTTCCCTCCGGCCTGCAGCAGGTGAAGACCTGCCTCGCTTAAAAGCGGGTAATCGGAACGTACGGTTTGTTCAAGTTCTCTTTCGATTACATCAATATCGTCATTTAAAAAAGAGTAGGCCATTTTAAATTTCATATCATTCACCCAAACATCTGTGTTTTCATTTCCATCCGATATGCGTGGCAGCGACTCCGCCAGTAAACGAATGATATTTAACATTTTTCAGGCCCGCCTCTTCAAACAGGCCTGCCAGTTCCTTCATTCCAGGGAAATCTCTGGCTGATTCTTGAAGCCAAGAATATTCTTTATAGCTCTTCGCAAACAGTTTCCCGAAAAACGGCATAATATACTTAAAGTACATAAAGTAAGCCTGTCTAAATCCGAACATTTCCGGCTGGGACGTTTCCAGACATACCACCTGCCCGCCCGGCTTCACTACACGTCTCATCTCTTTCAGTACAGTCAAGTAATCAGGGACATTGCGGAGTCCGAAGCCAATGGTGACATAATCAAATGTATCATCATCAAAAGGAAGCTCCATCGCATTTCCGTGCAGCAGTTCAATTTGGCTGAATCCGCCGTCTTTTACTTTCTGCTCGCCGACACTCAGCATATTTTCACTGAAATCCAAGCCCTTGATCTCGCCGCTTTTGCCAGCCGCTTTTGCAAGAGCGATCGTCCAGTCAGCCGTTCCGCAGCAGACATCAAGTGCTTTTGCGCCTTCTTTTACATTCATGATGCGCATCGTTTTGTCGCGCCATTTTTTATGCTGCTGAAAACTGATGACAGAGTTCATTTGGTCATAGTTTTTATATATTTTTTCAAATACTCCGTGTACGCGCTGTTCTTTTGAGTCCTGCATAATGGTTTACCCTTCTTCCACTTTCTGATGATAGGTTTGATCTTGGCTGATTGTCTTCAGACGGTTTATTAAAATGTTCTGAATAGGTGAATTTAGAGGCAGAAGTGACTCAATGCTGTTTTTCGCTTTTTTAAAACAATCTTCTAATATCTCTTCTTTTGTTTTTCCCAGCTGTATAAAACTGCCGATCACATCCAGAAATGCATCATTTCCGTTCATAAGCCGCTTAAATACAAAAAAATCAGTCGACAGCTTTTTCCAGCACGGAAGGTTGAAGTGTTCCGCCACACGATGGAATAAAGCTGATTCAACGATGCCGACACTTTCGAAAAAATCGTTTTCGTCCTTGAAAGAACGGTCATATAGACGAATTTTATGTTCGTTGATTTCTTTAATGGCTGTAGCAAGCGTCCGAATCATGTAGATATCCTTCATTTCAGATAGTAAAGAGTAGTACAGCCCGCTGAAATAATCGCCCGCGAGAACAGTCAATTGGCGGTTTTTGTTTTCGTCTCGTTTTATGACTCTAGCTGTCGTCACTTCATCATGGGTATCAAGGGCGCTTTGTACAAGCATCGCTGTTACAATATAATTTTCTCTGTCGTTGTTTTTTATGTCAGCTTCTTCAAATAAAGCATGAAAAAGAAGAAGCTTATCCTCATCAATTTTCGGCGCAGAAATATGCTTCGCTAAATAAGGATGAGACAGCTTTTGTTTTAATTTCGTGTTCAGATTGGCTAAAGTTCCGTAGATGTCTTGCAAAAATATCACCCTTGTCCCCAAATTCACATTTATTTCTTAATCTATGTATGAGTTTTATCTTTTCATTCGCTTACGCAGGTATCATTATAGCATAAAAAAAAGAAATTGGCTGTATCCTCCCGCTGTTTGCGAGCATTTGCTTTTAACAGCGGGGACAGCCAGCTTATTTTTTTTCGCTTTTCATTTCTCCGTACGCGGTTTGAATCAGTGCCTCTCCTCTGACTTTAATGGCAGAAGTATGCTCTGTAAACTGAGCGATGATCACTTCTCCCTTGTCGAGTTTTTCGGAATGGTGAAACTTTGTGTCTGTTCCTCTTGTCAGGCCGATCACATTCACTCCGTCCTCAACGGCTTTAATGACGACAAAATCACTTGAATGCTTTTGGTTCATTTATAGCACCCTCTATCTTTATTAGTCCTGGCGTTTAATATGTTCCAATACTTCTGCACGGGCAGCGGCATCATCTTTAAAAACGCCTCTGACTGCTGAAGTCACAGTTTTCGCACCCGGTTTTCTTACACCGCGCATCGTCATGCACATGTGTTCCGCTTCAACCACTACCATTACGCCATGCGGATCAAGCGTTTCTACGATGCTTTCTGCAATTGTAGAAGTGATGCGTTCCTGAAGCTGCGGGCGCTTTGCAACGGCTTCAACGGCACGTGCCAGTTTGCTGAGTCCTGTGACCTTTCCGCCTCGCGGGATATATGCAACATGTGCTTTTCCATAAAAGGGAACAAGGTGATGCTCACACATAGAATGAAACGCGATATCTTTTACAAGAACAAGCTCCTCATGGTTTTCACCGAAGATAGTCTGGAAATGTTCTTTTGGATCTTCATTCAAGCCGGAGAATACTTCGGCATACATCTTTGCGACTCTTTTCGGAGTATCAAGAAGCCCTTCTCTATTCGGGTCTTCTCCGATCGCTTCTAAAATTTGACGAACAGCTTGTTCGATTTGCTCTTTATTAACTTCTTTCATGTTCTATGTCCTCCACCAATGAATACATTTAATTTCGATTCTAGCACATATGCCCCGCTAAAAGCAAAGTGAATGCCCTGTCAGGAAGCCTATGCTCTTGAAATATGAAAAGCCCCTTAGAAAGGGGCTTTTCTGTGAAGAAATAAAGTGTATGTAAGCTAGATGCATACACGATCTATATTCACAATTATTTTCCGGCAACAGCGTCTTTAAGCGCTTTACCTGGTTTGAAAGCAGGTACTTTGCTTGCTGGAATTTCGATTTCTTCACCTGTTTGAGGGTTGCGTCCTTTACGTGCAGAACGTTCACGCACCTCGAAGTTACCAAAACCGATCAGTTGGATTTTATCACCGTTTTTAAGTGCATCTAAGATCGTATCAAAAACAGAGTCAACTGCTTTTGTAGCGTCTTTTTTAGACAATTCGCTTGCTTCTGCAACCGCATTGATAAGTTCTGTTTTGTTCATGCCTTTCACCTCCTCCCAAAAGGATACATTCAGTTCGTTTATTATCATTTCTTCACAGTTCAGTCTGATTCTAAACCTGTCTCAGAAAAAAATGAGAACAAGTAAGAGAAAGACAATTAAACGGCTTTTTAAGAAAAACTGCACTCTGAGGAATGTTTGTCCAACAAAGTGAAGAATTTCTGTATGTAGAGTAACACATATAAAAAGCCATATCAAGCATTTTAAAGCGTCAATCCCTTGCTCGTCAAGGATTTAAGGTGATTTATCGAACAAATATTCCTTTTTTTACTTTTTTCATCCTATTCCTTGATCCTTTTCCATTATTAAGAGCAAAGAAAAAAGACCTCCCATTCTATAAAGAGGTCTACCGGTATTACAGGATGATGGCGATTAAGCCGCCAGAGCCTTCGTTTATGATTCTTTCTAATGTTTCTTTTAATTTATACCGTGCGTTTTCAGGCATTAATGACAGCTTTGCCTGAATCCCTTCTCTCACAATTGAGCTCAGCGACCTTCCGAAGATATCGGAGTTCCAGATGGAGAGCGGATCATCCTCAAAGTCCTGCATTAAATAGCGTACAAGCTCTTCACTTTGTTTTTCCGTTCCGATAATCGGGGCGAATTCGCTTTCGACATCGACTTTGATCATATGGATCGACGGAGCGACAGCTTTCAGCCTCACACCGAATCGCGAGCCCTGCCTTATAATTTCCGGCTCATCGAGACTCATATCAGCTAAAGCAGGCGCTGCAATGCCGTATCCCGTCTGTTTGACCATTTTTAAGGCATCAGAAACTTGATCATATTCTGTTTTCGCATGGGCGAAGTCTTGCATGAGCTCAAGCAGATGGTCTCTTCCTCTGATTTCGACGCCCACAACTTCTTTTAGGATTTGATCATATAGATGATCCGGCGCGTACAAATCAATTTCTGCCACCCCTTGGCCCAGCTCAATTCCGGCTAATCCGGCACTTTCAATGAATTCAAACTCGCTGAATTGGCCGACAACCCTGTCTACGTCCCGGAGCCGTTTAATATCCTTAACCGTTTCCTTCACGGACTCCTGATAGCTTTCACGCAGCCAATGGTTTTCTTTCAGCACCATTACCCAGCTTGGGAGATTGACATTCACTTCTAGCACCGGAAACTCGTAGAGGGCCTCTCTGAGCACACTCAGCACATCTGATTCCCGCATGCTCTCTACACTCATTGCCAATACCGGGATATCATATTTTTCGCTTAAATCCTGGCGCATGGCTTCCGTTTCCGGGTGATACGGCCTGACTGAGTTGATGACCATAATAAAAGGTTTGCCAACCTCTTTCAGCTCTTCAATGACTCTTTCTTCAGCCTCTATATAGTCACTTCTGGCGATATCTCCAATGGTGCCGTCTGTCGTAATGACAACTCCGATGGTCGAGTGTTCTTGAATGACTTTTCGAGTGCCGATTTCAGCAGCCTCATGAAATGGGATCGGTTCTTCGTACCAAGGCGTATTGATCATCCGCGGCCCGTTTTCATCTTCATATCCTTTAGCCCCGGGCACTGTGTAACCTACACAATCTACTAATCTTATATTCACATCGAGTCCGTCTGACACATGAACAGACATCGCCTGATTCGGAACAAATTTAGGCTCTGTAGTCATAATGGTTTTGCCGGCTGCGCTCTGCGGCAGTTCATCCTGCGCTCGGGCCCGGTCTGCTTCGTTACTGATATTCGGGAGCACCACAAGCTCCATAAATTTTTTAATGAACGTGGATTTTCCTGTACGGACAGCACCTACGACTCCTAAGTATATATCGCCTCCTGTTCGTTCAGCGATATCCTTGAAAATATCGACCTTTTCCAAGTGATCCCCTCCCGGACTTCCTATCCTTTTCAATTTTATTAAGCTCTTTCAATCAAACACAGGACACTATATGTGTATGACGTTGTCCTATTTGAATATGACATCTTTAGAAAATTTCTCATCCTCAATCTATTAATATAAAAAAACCTTTCTCCCTATTTGTATGCAAGGGAGAAAGGTTCATTCCTTTTTCATATCATTTTCTAAAAAAACAGGTTCCTGTTTGTCATTTACCGTATATTTTACAGAAAACGCGGGGACAAAGGGGGTTTCCTGCCAAATCATATCCTGGATTTCAGTCCCGGGTTTAAACGTTTTCTTGCTTTTTTTGAGGCAAGAAGCCAGCTCAGTCCGGTAATCAGCATATATTTCTCCGTCTCCGTCAATCATAAGCGGCAAGGAATTCCCTGAGATTGGGCTTGTCACTGTAAGAGAGCTTCCATCCCCAAGCTTCTTCTCATCGAGTGTAAATAAATCACGAGATAGCACATCTTTGTAAGGCGGATATTGATGCTCCTGACGATACATTTGGATGCGTAATTTCACATCGCGAATTTTTTCTGCCATCTTTAGATCAATTAATTTAACAGTCGGATCGTTCTCTACGTCAACAAGCACGTATTGATAGTCTCCCCCGCTTTCAAATGCCGTACTTGGAGGTTCAGCTATGTATCTTGGCGCTAACCGGTTAAAGTCTATCGGATATTTTTGATATAGCGGTGTCGACATATCTTTGGTTTGAATGGGAAGCAGCCCTCCATTTGCCTTTTGAAATTCATCAACAGCAGATTGAACCTGCTTTAGCTGGTCTTGATAAGGAATGGCATGCACACTGCTTTTCCGTTCATTTGGATATAAACATCCGGATAAAAACACGACTGCCGCAAAAATGATTGCGCACTTCAGTTTACCCATACAGCACTTCCTTTTACAGCTTTATTCATTGACAGGGCCGCTAAAAACCACGACAAACACAATAATTCCAGATATGAGCATACACATGTATGCGAATGATGAAATCGCAATCTTCAAAAAACGGTTTCGGCATTTAAAGCGGCTTAAATAGATGGAAGCTACAGCCAGAAACATCAGACCCATGGACCCTAGAGCAAACCACATTTTCATCAATGCCAGATTCAATGACGTGCGCCTCCCCGATATGTATGATGTAAGCGTTATATTATATTTTAATATACAGCGCCGGAAAAGATCAACCAGATTTTCCATCCTTTGATAGAACAAAAAAAACTGAAGCAAAGAGGGGGACCTTCGCTTCAGTCAACTTGACTATATTCACCTGCACGTTTAAGAAACACTCTCTTGGACTTCGATGCTATAGTATGCGACTTGACATACAGATGCATCCTCTATTGCCTAAATCGGCAAAATGTTTCAGGAGATCCCAAGACTTGGGTGTTCTTCTGTTTTTCGGGCTTTCGTTCAATTAAGATATGCGATTCACCATACGATTGACACTTTTACTTCACTTGATTTTCAAACGTATTTACCAAATCCTCCATCTCGTGGGTTTTCCCTCTCGCCATTAAAGATTCAACAGCGGTTTCCACTTTTTGTCCGTTGAACAGGACCTGATGGAGAGCTTCTGTAATCGGCATTTTAACATCATATTTCTTCGAAAGCTGATAAGCCGCTTTCGTCGTGCGAACGCCTTCGACTACCATTCCCATCTCTTCAAGAACATCTTCAAGCTTGTACCCTTTTCCGAGCAAATTGCCCGCACGCCAGTTTCTGGAATGAACACTTGTGCACGTCACAATCAGATCGCCTATTCCTGTCAATCCAGAGAACGTCAAGGGATTTCCGCCCATTTTCGTTCCGAGTCTCGCGATTTCGGCAAGTCCGCGTGTAATCAAAGCAGCTTTGGCATTGTCGCCGTACCCTAAACCATCTGTAATTCCTGCAGCAAGGGCAATAATATTTTTTAAAGCCCCTCCGATTTCAACTCCGATAATGTCAGGATTTGTGTACACCCGAAAATTGTGATTAATAAATAGATCCTGCACCTCTTCTGCTGCCCTCATGCTCTTTGAAGATGCAGTAACAGTTGTGGGGTGCCGCAGCCCTACTTCTTCCGCATGACTCGGGCCGGAAAGGACAACGATATCTTTTCTGACATCACTCGGGAGCTCAATTTCCATAATTTCAGAAATGCGCAGAAGTGAATCTGGCTCAATACCCTTGCTGACATGAACAAAGACTGCCTTTTTCGTTATAAAAGGGACAGCCTGTCTCAGCACTTCCCGAATTGCTTTTGTCGGGACCGCAACGATAATGAAATCCGCGTCTGAAACAGCTGTCTTCATATCCGTTGTTGCCTCTATTGATTCTGGAAGCTTGACGTTCGGCAAATAATCTTTATTTTCATGCTGATCATTGATTTGATGGATCAGATCTGCACGGTGCCCCCACATGGTTACATCGTGATGATTATCAGCTAACACTAAAGCCAGTGCTGTTCCCCAGCTCCCCGCTCCGAGCATTGTGACTTTTTTCATGTTTGATTCACACCTTTTTATTTTCTAGCTCTTGCAAATATTTTGATTGGTGTCCCCTCAAAACCGAACGCGTCTCTGATCCGGTTTTCTAAAAACCGTTCGTATGAAAAATGCATCAATTCCGGATCGTTTACAAACACAACGAAGCTTGGCGGCTTTACCGACACTTGAGTCGCATAGTAAATCTTCAAACGAGAACCGTTATGAGTCGGTGTCGGGTTCATTGCCACAGCATCCATGATGACATCATTTAAGACGTTTGTCTGAACTCGAAGTGAATGATTTTCACTTGCTTTAATAATCGCAGGCATCAGCGTATGGATCCGTTTTTTCGTTAAGGCAGACATAAATAGGATTGGCGCATAATCCAGAAATTGAAAATGATCGCGAATATTTTCTTCAAATTCTTTCATTGTGCTCTCATCTTTGTCAACAGCATCCCATTTGTTTACGACGATTACGACGGCCTTGCCCGCTTCGTGTGCATAACCGGCGATACGCTTGTCCTGTTCAATAATGCCTTCTTCGCCATCCAGCACAACCGCCACGACTTCTGAGCGGTCAATCGCTTTCAGCGCCCGCAGTACACTATACTTCTCAGTCGTTTCATAGACTTTCCCTTTTTTTCGCATACCTGCAGTATCGACAATGACAAACTCCTGCTGGTTGTAAGTAAACGACGTATCAACAGCATCTCTTGTCGTTCCAGCCACGTTGCTGACAATAACGCGTTCTTCGCCGAGCATTGCGTTCACAAGTGAGGACTTTCCGACATTTGGACGTCCGATCAGACAGAATTGAATAACTTCTTCATTGTATTTCGTTTCAGGAATGTTTTTAAAATGCTCTGCAACGGCATCCAGTAAATCACCCAGTCCGAGTCCATGTGTTCCCGAAATTGGATATGGCTCGCCAAAGCCTAGCGAATAAAAATCATAAATATTCGCTCTCATTTCTGTGTTATCCAGTTTATTAACCGCTAAAACAACAGGCTTTTTTGTGCGGTACAAAATTTTCGCCACTTCTTCATCAGCAGCTGTCACGCCTTCACGGCCGTTCACCATAAAAATAATCACGTCCGCTTCATCCATGGCGATTTCAGCTTGCTGGCGAATCTGTGCTAAAAACGGCTCATCACCGATATCAATACCGCCCGTATCAATCAAATTAAAATCATAATTCAGCCATTCAGCCGAGCTGTATATCCGATCCCTTGTCACGCCAGGGGTATCTTCTACTATTGAAATTCTTTCTCCCGCAATCCGGTTAAAGATTGTGGATTTTCCTACATTTGGTCTCCCGACAATGGCTACGACAGGTTTACCCATAGTACCCTTCCTTTCAATCCAGCCGCTTTCATTTTTACATAAATTTTCAACCGGTTATTAAAATCATTTCATTCACGTTTATGAAAAGAAACCCTTCAGAGGAAGGGCTTAACTCATTTATTATATCAGTTTTTACTGGGATCACAACTATTCTTAAAAATGTTTCACGATCAAATACACGTCATCTCCGATTCTGTGAGCTATTCCATCAAGGATCGCTTCAAGATTTTTAGCGAAAAGCTCCATCTCCTTTTGGTCATTGCAAAAAAAGACAGGTGCTCCCCCTGCAACCCGGTTTCGATTTGTCGTGATTATAGACAAAATCACTTTCGTAAGAGATTCACTCATCCTATCACCTTATCCTGATTCTTGATAAATTCAGTCGGCATTCTAATCGCATTTTCCAGGGTTGGAACATTGCTAATAATTTGAACAGCCGTTTCGGGATGGTGAATTTGCGGGAGAACAAATACTGCCACTCTCCCATCATTTAAATCCCGTTTTGCAATTGGTGTCAAAGATGGCTCTCCTGAATCCCGATAAACCCCGAGCACATTGGAAACATCAAATAAAATGGCCTGACGCTGCCCTAAATTTGCTATCGTCGCTGCTGAATTAAAGTTTTTTGGCGTTAAGATAAAGCCCATGCCATGCTTTAAAATCAGTTCCTGTTTCTCTGGAAGCCCGATATTCATCATATAAATATTATCAATAAACAGTCCCGGACCGTCAAAGCGCGGCTTTATGTACTCGATGTCTACAATATCCTTCAACACACTGCCCGACATAAACTTCATGGCCAGTAAAAAACAAACGACAGCCGCTATGACTGCAGCCCAGATGGATAAAAACACATACGCAGAGGTTGTCAAAAGCGCTGTAAAGATCACAATATAATTTCTGCTTTCAAACGCAATGGCAATCCCCTCAATATATGTGCTTCCTCTTGAGACAAGCTCATACGAATCCATTTGCGTCAATGTGTTCCGCTCCATGTTTCGGACATCTCTAAATTGCGTCGCTGCCAATGTTAAAAATGTGATGGCCGTAAATTCCTCCTGCAAAAGCGCCGGCATAATAATTGCACCTAAACCAGCCGCTATCAACCCCAGTGCGATGTGAATCACTTTCCCATGAACATAGGTGGGATACTGGCGGTAATCTGTTTTCAGCATATAAAGCCTTGTCGCAATTCCGGCAATGACCCCAGCAATAATCGGATAGATGTAATCACTCATGACATTTTGGTAGCTCCTTTGTTTGATCTTTTGCTTTTCTGACCAATCTGGCTTGCGAGGTGTTCGTATTTAGATATGCCAAACAGCAATATCATCCCCGCAGAACACGCATTCAGCCATTGAAAGCCGCCGACAGCCATAGCCCCGGCCAACTTCTGGATCACAAATGAATACACCAGTTCGCCATGGCACATCCCTAGGACAAATAAGACAAGCTGCTTCTCAAAATTCCTTTCAACAGAAGCTGTTAAAAGCACTATTAATATAACAGCAGCCCACTCAGGTTTTATGATGAACCAAACCGGGTCATATAATGCAAAAAGATAAACAAACGCATACGCGGCAACAAGCGTCAAATAGACCATAATGTAACGAAAACGATACATTCCCAAATACCCGGCATAGACACATCCGCAAACGAAAAACATCATATATGCAGCATTCAGGGAAAAATATAAAGCGATGTCATGTATGCTTAGAATAATATTAGTTAAAATAAAGACAGAGACGGCAATTCGTCTTTTCGTCTTTTCAAAAATAAATGTTGTCAAAACCCACAGAAACCACATTGACCAATAGTAATAAAATTGTTCCATTTTACTTCCTCCATATTCCCAGTATGGAGTTCAAGCACATTTTTTAAACAATCGATCTCACATTAAGGAGTATGATCATGGGAAAAGACAGACAAGAGAAAAAACTCAAAGCTTCAGGCAGAGTCGAATCAGACCGCGACCAGTCCATTCACTATGACGGAGCGACAAGCCTTGAACAAAACGGAAGATTCAAAAAGCGAAAATCATAATACAAAAAGCCCAAACCACATATGTTTTTGGGCTTTTATCATTTATCGCACACTATAGCTTGATGTATTGATCCCTCTCTCTGTGAGCCAATGATGGGTTTCACCTTTGATCACAAGGGGCGCCTTTTGTAAATCGTCAATCGTTCTGGCGCCCAGCACGGTCATAATCATCTTTAATTCCTCAAGGATCAGCTGAATCTCCTCAAGCAGTCCTTCCTCACCACTGTCAGTCAGCGCTTTTAAAAAATGCCCTGCCATTCCGGTGCAAGAGGCCCCAAGCGCAATTGCCTTTGCCACGTCAAGTGCATCTTGCAGACCGCCAGAGGCGATCATTGTGCTTGCAGGAAACTCAGAGCGGATTTCCGCCAAACTTGCAGCTGTCGAAATGCCCCACGAGTTAAAAAAGGAGATTTGCCGCTGTCTTCGGAGATTTTCGATTTTCGAGAAATTTGTTCCCCCGTAACCGCCAATGTCAACAGCTGCAGCACCAGCTTCATACAGCTTTCCTGCTGATTCTTTGCTCATACCGAATCCGACTTCTTTCACAATGACTGGTACACTGACATGACTGCAAATTTGTTCAATACGTTCCAGTGCGCCGCTAAAGCTTCTGTCTCCTTCAGGCATCACAATTTCCTGAATCACATTGAGGTGGATCTGCAGTGCGTTTGCTCCAATCATCTCAACAGCTTCCTTTGCCTGAGCAGCCGTTGCCTCGCTTCCCAGGTTGGCAAAAATCAGCCCGTTCGGGTTTTCCTTTCGAACAATTTCATAGGAAAGACGCTCTGATGGATCTTTTAATGCTGACATTTGCGATCCCACAGCAAGGGGAATTCCAGTCTGAGAAGCCGCTCGCGCAAGCGATTTATTAATCTCATATGTAAGTTTTCCGCCGCCGCCAGTCATTGCATTGATAAAAATCGGCGAACTGCTTGAAAGTTCGCCGATTTTTGTGGAAATATCTACTTGTTCTAATGCAAGATCGGGCAGACTGACGTGAACAAACGTAATATCATCAAGACCTGTTTCCCGCTTCTGGCCGGTGGACAAGGCATGATTGATGTGTTGTCTTTTTCGTTCTGCTCGAGTCACGTTTATCACCAATTATTTTAGTTTATTCAGCTTATCTCCGATCAGATCTCCAAGCTGGAAGCCAGTGCTTGTTTCTTCCTTCGCTTGATATTGACGGTAATCTTCCTGATCAGCTTTAGGCGTTTCTTCAAGTTCACGCATGCTTAATGAAATGCGCTCCTCATTTTCATTCACATCAAGAACCTTCACTTTTACAGTCTGTCCTTCTTCAAGGACTTCATGCGGCGTGCCGATGTGTTTATTGGAAATTTGAGAAATATGAACGAGACCTTCAACACCTGGAAGGATTTCAACAAAGGCACCGAAGCTTACAAGACGCTGTACAGTTCCTTCAAGCACATCGCCAGGCTTCACTTTTTCGCCGATTTGGCTCCAAGGTCCAGGCAGTGTATCTTTGATCGATAAAGAAATACGTTCATTATCACGGTCAACCGATAACACTTTCACTTTTACTTCTTGTCCCTCTTCAACAACGTCAGACGGCTTCTCTACATGAGAGTGGGAAAGCTGTGAAATGTGTACAAGTCCGTCGATGCCTCCAATATCAACAAACGCGCCAAAATCAGTCAGGCGCTGTACTTTGCCATCAAGTACACTTCCAACTTCAAGAGACTGAAGAAGTTCTTGTTTTTTATTCGCTTGTTCACTTTCAACAACAGCACGGTGTGAAAGGATCACGCGGTTTTTATCACGGTCAAGCTCTACAACGAGCAGTGACAGTGTTTTTCCTTTATAGTCAGTGAAGTCTTCAACGAAATGTGCTTCAACAAGTGATGCCGGAATAAAACCGCGAACGCCGATATCAACGACAAGGCCGCCTTTCACGACATCTTTCACTTCAGCTTCAAACACTTCTTTTGTTTCAAATTTTTTCTCAAGGTCTTCCCAAGCGCGGTCTGCATCAACAGCACGTTTAGATAAAATCAAAGCATCGTCTTCCACTTTTGTTACTTTCAGGTCAAGCTCGTCGTCTACTTTAACAACATCCGATGCTTTCTCTACATGAAGACTTGATAATTCACTGATTGGAATAATACCGGATTGTTTGACATTGATAATTTCTACATCTACATGTTTGTCTTCTACCTTTGTCACAATCCCTTTAACTACATCTCCAACCTCTGGCACTTGAACATCAATTTGATTCATTTCCTCTGTCATTTGAATAACCTCCTTGGTCCAAACCTACACAGCTTAATTAAAACGGTTTGAAAGCTGAACATATAACATGCCCGCTTTTAGCCGAATATGTATTAAAGAATCATCCAAAAAAGTTTTTTGAATGATCAATAAAAAGTTTTATTAGTATTAACTTCTAATAAAAGGACAGGTTTGTCAAGCAATAACATTCTATCTTCGTTGAAAAATTCAAAAAAAGTGGCATTTGCCATCCTCAGCGGGACTTTTGCTCCACAGCCTCGAGGATTTTATCAGCTACCTCTTGAATGGAAAGCGATGTCGTGTCGATTTCAAGAGCGTCTTCTGCTTTACGCAGCGGAGATACTTCGCGCTCTGAATCAAGCTTGTCTCTTCTTGCAATTTCCTCAATTAATGTTTCGAAGTTGACATCAAAGCCTTTTTTCACATTTTCTTCATAACGACGTTTCGCTCTCTCTTCAACAGATGCCAAAAGAAAGATTTTTACTTCTGCATTTGGCAGCACATGCGTCCCGATGTCACGACCATCCATGACGACGCCGCCTTTTTCCCCAAGCTGCTGCTGGCGTTTCACCATTTCTTCTCTGACACTTCTGTGCTTGGCCGCAATTGAAACTTGGTTGCTGACTTCATCTGTTCTGATCGCCTCAGTTACATCGGTGCCGTTTACAAGCACTTTTTGTCCATCTTTTGTTGTAATCAGCTCAATGTCTGTCCGCTTTAGCAGCTCAGCCAGTTTTTCTTCATCTGTCAGATCAACGTTTTCCTGTAAAGCCGCGTACGTAATCGCCCGATACATCGCTCCTGTATCAATATATATGTACGATTTTTTCTCAGCCACAATTTTGGCAACGGTGCTTTTCCCCGCAGCTGCCGGGCCGTCGATTGCAATCGATAATTTCTTTTCCATAATTCCTCTCCTTGCTCTTTTCTCCTCTATGGATTGTATCACGAACTTTATGAAAAAGGGTGAAAAATTGATGAATAATTAATGTTTGAAGGTTTCAATCCTATTGTTTTCCTCCATTTTATCCACCCCTTCATATTGAATCACTTTTGATACGTATGGTTCAATATGCTGATAGTGAAAAAGAAATTGGACACCAAGTAAAATGATGGCCTGAATGAACAATAATTTGATCAGCAGCCGTTCAAATGTTTTCATTGGAGCACCTCCATTACAAATAGTATGGAAGTGTTTGCCGATGTTTATTCCATTCGGGCCTTTCTTCTCTTATTTAACTGGCGCCGGATGCAGTATTGAAGCAAAGCCTGCTGGTCACCTGCTGCAATTTCTGAATACTCTGAAGTCATTTTTCGTTTTTCTGACTTGGGGTCATTAAAGATTCGTCTGACAACTGCTTCTGTTTCTATTTGACGTGTGTGTTCCTCTTCAGGAAGACGGATGATCAGGCGCAATGATTCCCCCGATTGAAAAGAAAGGCCATCAGCTAAAACCACGGCGATGCCGCCTGCACTGATGTTATAAGATAGTGTGCGGATCTCTTCTTCATTTCCCGGCTGAATTTGCACATCTAATACCGCATCAGTTCTTACATATTGGCGGCGCTGGATTCTTTTCATTTTTTCACGTGGAGGCACTTCAAGACAGATCATTTGAAGTTTGTCCTTCACTTTACCTTTTATACGGCTTATAAAGCGATAAGGAACTTCGTCTTTTCCCACAAACTCTACCGTTACTTCCATATCGTTATGTAAAATCACAGTTCGCCCTGTAACTACATCAACAGGATACGCGATCAAAAGTTCATTGTTTTCGATGCTGACCGCCTTGCTTTTTGCTTTTTCAATTCATTTTCTTCTATATATTCTAAAAGTACAGTTTCTCCAATCTCTATCATTGACTTCACTCTTTCGCATTCAATATACTCACGTTTTTATTAAAGCACGTAATGAAAAAAAGGAAAAGACATTTAGTCCTTTCCTCCTGTTTTTTATAGGTCTTTATATATAGGTTCTGCATTTTTTAGTTTTTCAACCTTTTCTTCCGATCCGTCTTTGGCATTGATATACATTCTGAATGTGTCATTTTCAATTGTTCCAAGCATTTCGTAACATAACACTTCTTGACCTAGTTCATTTGTAATCAAAGCGAGCCTTGTTTCTCTCACTTGTACATTTTTATTTAATTTAGACTTTGCCTCTGCTTCAGTAATTGCAGGCTTAGGTATGGTTCTTTTTCTATGAGATGTGAGGAAGTCTCTTGCTGAAAAGCCGACAACCTCACCGTCATCCAAGGCCACTTTCATACGAATTGCCTCGGGGTACATCCGGACTTTATTTTCAACAGGAACATATGAAAATACACCGATTTTATCATATTGGGCACTTTCATCAATTTCCAAATCATCTGTTTCAAATCCGTTTTTCTTTAAAAATGCAAGCGCTCGGTTCGATCCGTCATTTAAACTGATTTTCTGATCTTTCACTTCTCTGTTTTGGATCAAGTATACCGGATGCCCGCCCTTCTTCGTAATATCCATATAAATCACTGCTTTATGGTCTGGGTCTTTCATGCTGATGCTATATACATCGCGATTTGTTTTTTTTCCGCTCTTTACCACTTTAATTGAATAATTGTCATCTGGGGCAAAGCGCTCAGCAATTTGTTTTGCTTCCTGTTCGGAAATTTGTTTTCCCTTCAGATGGCTGAAGCCTTTCTCTTCTTTTTTCGTGCTGGTGAAACTCGGGCCAAGATCAGTGCCAGTGGAGAATGCACCAACATTTTTTTCGACTGTTTTAAAGCTGTTGATAATCGTATTATCACTTTGTTTTTCGTCAGAAGCCAGGGCCATTTCTACGTCCATCCAGCGAAGGTTTTTGCTCATGACAAGGTGCTGAACATGGCGCAATTCATTTTGTATATCTTCGGACTGCTGATATAGCTTATTTAGTGATGTATACTCGTTTTTATCAAGCGGCTTTTGGTCCAAATCTCTGACTGACGTTTTATAGCTGAAATCGCCGATCTTTGATAATAGCTCTTCAGTTTTATTAAACGGCATTAATGTAAGCGGCAGCTGACTGACGCTGTTATGAGCTTCTGATGTAATCCTCCACACATCGATCAATGCAGGCGACAGTGATTTTTGGCTGTTCATGGCAAGTGTTGTTCCGATTTTATCATGAAGCTGATCCACCTGATAGGTAAGCTCATGAAACGCCCGCTGATAGTTATTTTCAGCATGAAGAAGAACTGCGTCTTTTTCCTGGTGTTCTTTGTATCCCCAGTAGCCTGTACCGACTATTGCAATACCAAGCACGGCGATTAAAATTCCTCTGATCATTTATCACACCTCTTTTTATGCTTTCTCATATCTGCTACTCACAGAAAATGTGTTTACCGATTCTTTTAATCTGCGGACGCCCCCAAATCCACGGACTTGTAGCCGTATCCGGATTAAAGTAGTAAAGTGCTTCCTCTGATGGATCCCAGCCATTGATGGCATCCAGCACTGCTTCTCGTGCCGTTTCATTCGGCTGCATGTAAATTTGTCCGTCGGCTACTGCTGTGAAGGCAAGCGGCTCAAAAATAACCCCCGCTACTGAATTTGGAAATAACGGGCTGTTCAAACGGTTTAAAATGACTGCTGCAATAGCAACCTGCCCCTCGTACGGCTCGCCCCGGGCTTCGCCATAAACCGCTTGAGCAAGCAGCCTGATATCGTTGTTGGAAAATCCACCAGGCATGTTCGCTGCTACCGCATCCTGTTTTCTTGCTTTTGCTGGTGTATTGTTTTGCTGTTTATTCGCATTCGCTTTAGGCTGCTGCGTTGTTTTTTCTGCAGGCTGTTTCTGCCGTGCTTCTGCTTGTTGTCTTGCCTTTTGTGTTGCTGCTTTTGATGGTTTCGTCTGATACTTTAGCGGAATTTTTCCGTAATGCGTGAATGTATTCCCTTTATTGAGCTGTTCCATGACATATTCACGATAGTATTTTGATTTACATATTAAGGTTTGCTTTGTTTTAGCTCCTACAAGGCCGTCAACCTCTTTTAATCCGAATTGATCCTGAAAATTTCGAACTGCCCAGTACGTCCCCCATCCATAAACCCCGTCAATTTTTCCGTTATAATATCCGTTGTATTGAAGACGCGCCTGAAGCTCGACCACATCATCCCCTGTTGCCCCTCTTTGAATGACCTGATTCGAAAAGGCAGAGATCGTTTCAGTATTAATAAACGTCGTTATTGTAAAGGAAAAAAGGATGAGACATGCCATAATCGATCCTTTGGACTTCATCTTTTCAAGCCTCCTACTGCAAATTTTTAAGTGTAATCGTATTTTCTGTAACGAGGTTATTTTTATACACTCTTTCCTTGTTATCCCTCAGAACATAAAAACTGCACACAAAAAAGCCGCACGGTTGCTGTGCGGCTTCTATACTTGCATCATATTAACGGAACGGGCTTTTTTCGCTTTACGCAAACCAAACCACCATAAAAATACCATAAATGGAAGCATATAATATATCCAATTGCTAAGCGCTGTTAGGATAAAATCATATGATCCATGCAAAAGGGATGGGACAACTAAAGAAAGAGTAAGCCACTTTACACGCGCCTTATCAGCGGAAAAACGGGCTTTTCCAAGGTAAAATCCCATTATAACACCAATCAAGGCATGGCATGAAACAGGCAGCAGCGCCCTGACAAACGCATGCTCCACGCCGTGGCCAATTAAATAAAGAATATTTTCGAGGGTTGCAAAACCGAGTGATACACTTGTACCGTACACAATCCCGTCATAATGCTCATCAAAGTGGGCGTGCGGGTAAACACTGATCATCAGTATAAACCATTTTAATGATTCCTCCAAAAACCCCGAAGATAAAAAAGAAACGAAAAAGCTTCCGCCTCCTACATTCTCTTTTTCAAGTACATACTGGATAAACATTATGGGAAATACAAGAACAACCCCGAGAAAAAACGACCGTAGCACCATATGTACAGGTTCATTATCATACTGATCTTTTAAATAAAAATAACTTAATAACGCGATGCCGGGGGCAATTCCTGCAGAGATGATTGCAAACATCAGGCAACCTCTTTCCTTTATATTCCTACGTCTATCCTACCATGTTGTTTAAAATTTTACATCTGTCTGCACTTAAAAAAACAAAAAGAGCATACGAATGCATCATATGCTCCTCATCTTTAATGGTTTTCTCTTTTGGCGATTTCCGCTGCGATATGCCCCCCGTGAAACCTGCCGTTTTCAATAAATATTTCATTTGCATTGTTTCCCGCAGCAATAACACCGGCAATAAAGACACCTTCAACGTTCGTTTCCATCGTTTCTTCGTTGAAAAATGGACGCCCTGTTTCTTTATCAATTTCAACACCAATTTTTTCAAGAAATTGATGATCGGGATGATAGCCTGTCATGGCAAATACAAAATCATTTTTAATGGTAATGAGTTCTTTCTCTCCGGAGCGAAACACAACTTCATTCTGGGTGATTTTTTCGACACAAGCGCCAAATTCCATACGGATTGTACCGTTTCTGACGAGAGCTTCAAATTCCGGCAGAATCCACGGCTTAATGCTCGGAGAATACTCATTGCCCCTATATAAAACTGTGACACGCGCCCCAGATTTCACGAGTTCAAGGGCGGCGTCCACGCTTGAATTTTTCCCGCCGATGACAACAACATCTTTATCAAAATACGGGTGGCCTTCTTTAAAATAATGAAATACTTTCGGCAAATCCTCACCGGGTACGCCCATATAGTTTGGATGATCATAATAGCCTGTGGCGATGATACAATATGGCGTCTTGTAGGTCTCTTTTGACGTCTCAATAACAAATGTATTATTTTCCGTTTTCGTCACTTTATGCACCATTTCAAATGCGTTAACACGGATGTTTTTCCGTTTGACGACTTCCCGGTAATACGATAAAGCCTGAATTCTGACAGGCTTCCTGTTTTCCGTAATAAATGCCACATCTCCGATTTCGAGCTTTTCACTTGAGCTGAAAAAGGTTTGATGCGTCGGATAATTGTAAATACTGTTAACGACATTGCCTTTTTCGATGACGAGGGCATCAATGCCAATTTGTTTTAGGTGAATGGCAGCAGATAGTCCGCAAGGTCCTCCGCCTATAATAATTGCTTTTTCTTGAATCATTTCTGTCAACTCCTGCGATTGGCATTTCACTTCATATTTTCTATTTCCGAATAAAAAAATCTCCTATTTTATCATAGGAGATTTTTTATTTTTATGCAAATCATCAACTTATATCCAGCCTCTAAAACGCGAAGCTTCAGCCATTTTGCGAACGCCGACCATATATGCAGCGAGCCTCATGTCAATTCTTCGGTTGTTAGCCATTTCATAAATATTGTTAAATGATTTGACCATCATTTTTTCTAATTTTTCTTCTACCTCTTCTTCACTCCAGTAGAAGCCTTGGTTATTCTGAACCCATTCAAAATAAGAAACTGTTACGCCACCGGCACTTGCCAGCACGTCTGGTACAAGCAGAATGTCCCGGTCTGAAAGAATTTTTGTTCCTTCAAGCGTTGTTGGTCCGTTCGCTGCTTCAACGACAATTTTAGCCCGGATATTATGGGCATTTTCTTCTGTAATTTGATTTTCAATCGCAGCAGGAACGAGAATATCACAATCCAGCTCCAGCAGCTCTTGGTTGGTAATGGTATCGTTGAAAAGCTTTGTTACAGTACCGAAGCTGTCGCGTCGGTCGAGTAAATAATCGATATCAAGGCCTTCCGGATCATAAAGTCCGCCATACGCATCTGAGATGCCGACAACTTTTGCCCCCGCATCATGCATAAATTTTGCCAAATAGCTTCCCGCGTTTCCGAAGCCTTGGACAACGACACGCGCACCTTTAATATCGATGCCTCTCTTCTTAGCCGCTTCTTTAATACAGATGGTAACACCTTTTGCTGTCGCAGATTCTCTCCCGTGAGATCCGCCAAGCACAAGCGGTTTGCCTGTAATAAATCCAGGCGAATTAAATTCATCAATTCTTGAATACTCATCCATCATCCAAGCCATGATTTGTGAGTTTGTAAATACATCCGGTGCCGGCACGTCTTTTGTCGGGCCGACAATTTGGCTGATCGCTCTGACATACCCTCTGCTCAGACGCTCCAGCTCTCTAAACGACATATCCCTTGGATCACAAACAATTCCGCCTTTACCACCGCCATATGGAAGATCAATTATGCCGCATTTTAAACTCATCCAAATTGAAAGCGCCTTCACCTCTTTTTCTGTTACGTTCGGGTGAAAACGTATCCCGCCTTTCGTTGGACCGACAGAGTCATTGTGCTGCGCACGATATCCTGTGAAAATCTTTACTGAACCGTCGTCCATACGAACAGGTATTTTTACCGTTAATAATCTCATCGGCTCTTTTAACAATTCGTATACCTCTTCGGGATATCCTAATTTTTCCAGAGCCTTATGTATTACGGTTTGGGTTGATTTTAATACATCAAGTTTGTCCTCTTCTGTATGACCGGTGTTTCGATCGGCTGCCATTTGAGTTAACCTCCTAGAATCTTCTGTTTCTCACATGCTCCCTTTCAGAGAATAGTATACACCTTCATATGATCTGTGCATAGAATAAACGTTATGTTTTTCCATGTTTTTTAAAGAAAAAAAACTGCTGAAATCAGCAGTTTTCCGTTGCATTCTTATGAAAAATGAGTTTGTATCGTTTCTACGGCATTACCGTCCATAATGAGCTTACCATACTCTTGCAGGCGATAAATCGTTAAAGTTGTCGGATTGCCGTATTCAGCCAGAACCGCCACAACCCCTTCAGCCGTATGTGACCCTAGATCTTCAAGGCTTAAAAAGTACTGCCCGTCATAGTGGTAGACAGTTCCCCCTGTGATACCGATTCGCTGTAAGCTTTCTGAAAGCTGAATGATATCTTCAAAGGAATGGAATTGATATATGATGTCCGCGCTTTCATCAAGCTTGACTTGCATTTCGATGTAATCATCATCATACTCATCGTCTTCTGAATCGGCGTCTTGGTTCTTTGTTACAATCACGACCATCCCTTGTGCTTGGAGAGAATACACTTCCACTGCAATCGGTCCATTCGCTTCAAAGCCGAGCTCTGTATTTGCTTCATTCATCATATCTTTAAATAACTGGTGGACTTTAAATGAGTCCTTCCAGAGGTCTTCTTTTGTCAATCCCCGGTCTGTCAAATCATCGAGGGTTAAAAAGATTTTGATCTTATTATAATTCAGACGCTCAAGCCGCATAACGTTCCCTCCTGCCTCTACTTGCACACAAATCATATAACACATTATATGAGATGATGAGTCATAGGTTCTTAATTGTTATCAGTTTACACTGAGTTCACTAGTAAGACAAGCACAATGCAGTTTTTATTGCCATACGGATTTTTGCTTTTTAGAAGTTATTCTGGCCCGCAAAGAGTCACAATGTGTGTTTCAGGCTCAGCACCTAAACGAAGAGGCACTTTTGTCGTGCCGTAGCCGTTGCTGATCAGATATGCCGCGTTTTTAACAATACCTGTTTTCCCCAGTTCATAAGGGCCAAATTTTCCAAACCTGATCTGGCCTCCATGGGTATGTCCGCTGAATATCACATCAATACCGTCATCTTCATTGATTTGTTCATGAATCTCCGGATTATGGCAAACCAGAATATTCAGCTGGCTTTCATCAAGTTCTTTGATGGCTTCCTCATAATGATCCATCTCCATCCTGATATCATCAACCCCCGCAATCGCAATCGTATGCCCATTGTATGAAAACGGGACTGACTCATTTCTCAGAGCGATGACGCCGTGCGCTTTAAATATGGAATACAGCTTATGCTGCCTGACTTCATAATCATTATTCCCCCACACAAACACGATAGGGACCCCGAAATGTACGAGCCTTTTGATGTTTTCCTCAATTCTCGCACTGGGCACCCCGCCCTCAGCTAAATCACCGCCGATTATAACCAAGTGGGGGGCATGGCTTCGCGCTTTTTCTAAAAGGTCTTGATCGATGAGACGTTTGTGAATGTCTGAAATAAAAAAGATTGTCAGAGGCGGCTTGCCCTTCATCTTTGATAAAGGAAACGTATGTGTCTTCAAATGATTGCCTTTTGCTGTTGCATACATTTTTGCCGTCATTGCCGCTGCCGCAACAGTTAGTACACCGGCAATTTTCACTGATAGCTTCATAAAAAACTCTCCATTCTTTTTAGAACTTATCAATAAGACGGACAATAAAAAAAAGACGTTTCTATCGTTTGAGAAAACGCCCCATTTTATTTACTTTCAAAATATAGATTAATGTCATATTTGTGCTTCATCATGTGAAAAACAGACTCTCTCGCCTTCCATTTATCAGGCTGCGGCCAGAGATCCGTGCTTTTCTGAATAATTTCACATCTCAGTTTATGGAAATCAGTCTCGGATTTTTCTTCCTTTTTCTTGAAATAATATGAAGTGCAGTAGGCAAAAGCGGTTGCCAGCATCCAAAATAAATAAAAGGTATGGCTAAGTATTTCTTGAAGTATAAGCTGAGGCTCCGGGCTTTTGATCATGATCATAACACATAATAAGCCTAGGCAGATAAGTGAAGCCCATCGCCATCTGCGGCATTGTGCTGCATAATTTTCGAATTTTTGTTTTCGTTTTACCAGCGCTTGGAGCATCTGTTTGGTCGGCGCGTCTGTAAACTGATCCAGCTGATTCCATAAGGATTCCATACGCTTCACACCTTGTCCATTTTCATTGCTACAATATATGAACGTAAAATAAAAATAATACCCTATTCATCCATTAAGGGGATGTCCAAAACTTGTCCGGTGTAAACATCATTTCCATTCAGATGATTATACGCTCGAATTTTTTCTTCTCCTGTCCGGCTTTTATAATACTTCATGGAAATGCGGTATAGCGTTTCTTTCTTTTGGACGGTGTGCTTGACAACGCGATTCGGCACATTTTGAACTGGCTCAGCCGGCTGTTCTTGCTGTTGTACTGTTGATTGGGAAGAGGAAGCAGCCGCGGCGGTTGCTTCCTCCTTATTTGCCGAGTCTTCTTTTTCCGCTACAGCAGTCTGTTTCTTATCATCAGCGGTTTTTGCCGGCTCTTTTGGCTTGGAATCTTCAGGCTCTTTTTTTGACTCCTTCTGCAGTGCGGTCTCTTTAGTGTCTGCGGTATCGTTTTTATCCTCTGATTTCGGGACAACCTCATATTTGCTTTGGCTGCTGTCAATAAAAACATCTTCATAATCGTCATGATTATCCGGGTGGCTCTTTAGATAAAATAAGGTGACTAAAACGATAACCGGCACAAATACAAATATTACTGCGAGTACTGTGAATAATGGCGTTTTTGTTTTGCCTTGCTTTTTTTTCTGTTCTCTTTGATTTTTTACAGATTGTCTTGTCGGAAGGCTTTCTCCATCATCGACATAATCGTCCGCCAATGCGGCGTTTTGATCTTCATAAAGATTCTGGGCTTTTCTTCTCTCTACTCTCGACATGTTCGTCATGTTTATCCCTCCTCACATGTTCAAAACGAATCTGACAGGCAAACACGGCATCAATGATAAAATGCGCCGTCATCGGAACAAATAAGTTGCCGGTCCATTCATACATCAGACCGAGCAAAAAGCTGATTGCTGTCACCATAATAAATAACAGCCATTTTGACAAATACCGAAAGTGCAGAGCGGCAAATATAAGGCTGGCCGCCCATAAACCGATATGAGTCTGCAGCACTCCTCTGAATAACATTTCTTCCGCGAAAGCAATCAGAAGCGTTAAAAATATAATATGAGGGATTGACCTCTTACTGAATATTTTTTTATTGATTCCGCCGTCATCATATAAATGAGACGGAAACCATTTCATTACTGCCATATCGGCTAAAATAACAATAACAGCTATAGAAACACCATACCAGATGATTCGCATATCGCGAATGTCCCAGAGCTTTAATACGTCCCGTACATCCTCAAAAAAGAACAGTCCTGCCGCAGCAGCGGCAAAGATGATGAGTAGCTGCGTCAAATATAACTGCTTCAGCATATCACGGTCAGTCATATGCTGAATATAATCTTTTTGCTGTTTCAGTTCAGCTCACCTACAGTCTGCAAGCTGAATATCCGGTGCAATTCCGAACTCCAGCTGTCTAATGGCGCCATTTTACTCCGTTCCCCTTTTTGTTCATACAAGGATAAATCAAAACCGCAATGTGAACAGCACGGGAGGTTTCCGTCATCAGGCTCGTATGATTCATCAAAGTAGGTTAATAGTGCCTGCCTTAAACAGCCGTCACGCTGAAGCAAAAATGATACACGGTGCATTTTTTCCAGCTTCAGCTCCATGCGATATGAAATTTCTTTCTTCATCAGTTCAACTGATGTTTTCCCCTGCATAAAGAGATGAATCATCATACGGGCCTGTGTCTCTCCGACGCCATACTGAAGTAATACGTCACGCAGCCTTCTCTCATCCCGCTCCTCCGTCTTCTCTAGCACACGGATCACGTCGGCGATTTCTTCAGCTGTGACACTCTCCATCTGGATAATCTGTTCCTGCAATTCAAAATCCCCTGGCGCCCGCAGCAAAATGCTGACACTCGGCTTTCCGTCGCGGCCCGCTCTGCCGATTTCCTGCATAAAAGCTTCTGCCGTCTGCGGGAGGTGAAAATGAATCACATATCTGATATCGGGTTTATCGACACCCATTCCAAACGCATTCGTACAACATATCACATCAAGCTGGTTATGAATAAACTGCTGCTGAATTAAAATCCTGTCCCCTGACTCCAAACCGCCATGGTAAAAGTCGGCTCTGCTGCTCGTTTTGCTTTTAATTTCACCCGCTAATTCCTCAGCCCATTTCCGTGTCGGACAATAAACAATTCCCGGACCTTGCAGGTTTTCAACCAGCTGAATGACCCTATCTATTTTTTCGGCAGTATCCGCCGCATTTTCAACCCTCAGTGCGATGTTTGGGCGGTTGACTGAGTTGAGATGGCGTACAGCATGCTGCAGCTCCAGCAGTTTCATGACATCTTGCAGCGTTTCCTTTGTAGCCGTGGCGGTCAATGCCAGAACGGGCGGGTGACCAAGTTTTTTTCTCAGCTGCCCGAGCTTTGAATAATCAGGCCTGAAGTCGTGTCCCCATTCAGAAATACAATGCGCTTCGTCAATAACAAATAGGCTGATCGGGACGCTTTTCAATTTTTCCAATACATATGGAGACTGTAAAGCTTCAGGAGACAAGTACAAAAATTTATATCGATGAATATGTTCTAAAACAAATTGTCTTTCCTGCCTGTTAAGCATGCTGTTCAAAGCTGCAGCACGCTTTTCCCCCCGGGCTTTGAGCTGCTGCACCTGATCCTCCATTAAAGAAAGCAGTGGAGAAACGATTAATACCATGCCGTCAAGCATATAACCAGGCAGCTGGTAGCAAAGCGATTTCCCTCCCCCAGTCGGGAGCATTGCAATGGTATCCTTCCCGCTGAGTATGCTTTCAATAATGTCCTGCTGCCCTTTTTTAAAGGAAGTAAAACCAAAAAACTGATATAACGTTTGCTGTAATTTAGTCATATTGCTGCACCTGCTTTGTCAATGCCAGTCTGATTTGAAAGTAGCTGAACCGCTGTTCCAGCCCGTCGCGAATTTGTTTGATTTTATTCGTCCGCATCCGTTTGGCAAACTCTGCGATTTGAAGCTGGTCTTCTGCTGATACATAGTCATTAATCATAAACGCAGGCTCATGGAGAGAAATCTCGACAATGTGGTCTTCGATCGTCGCTGTTTTCAGCTTTCTGATTTCAGCAATTCGATGTATCGGAAACCCTTGTTTGACCATCTGCCATGTTTTCCTCGTCGACTCTGTCAGGGCATTATCTAAATGCACATCAGAAAGGAGATCCTTTAACAAAGCATCTTCACACTCCGGAAGAGAATGAATAAAATAATGTACCGAAGCCCAAAACATGATATAGACATACCATTCATCTTCTTTCAGCGTATCAGCAAGCTGCCTGCTCGTATAACCGATCCGATGGTGCGCGGTTAAGGAGTAGACAAAAATTTGCGCTGCTTTGTTTTCAATCTTTTTTAAATGCGCCTCAAGCATGGCAAAAAGGCTTTTTGCCATCTCTATATGATCCGTATGCCGGGACAGGTATTTCTTTACCCAGTGAAGTGTCTTATGATCCTTAGTGACAGGGATATACTGCCTGCTCCCTTGCTGTTTATGGGATAGGACCTGCACAAGCAGCGAAAGCCTTTTCCAAAGCACACCGGCAGCCTGCTGATAATGAGCGCCGTGACAATGAACGGGCCAAGGCCGCTCGCTAAGGGCATGCCTTAAAACTGCTGCGCCGCTGGCTGTCACTTTGTATGTATCTGTTTCAGACATTGGCGAGAGATATGAATGCTTTTCAAGCTTATCAAGCGACGCAGAAATATCGCTTCTCGAACATTGCGCCGCCATTCCAAAGTATTTTGCAGTCTGAAATAAGCCGGCATCTTGAATGGTTTGTGACGACCTCTTGCCTTTGAATAGGTGAAAAACAGCGCTTCCCGACCGTTCCCCGTTTATTTTGCAAAGGCAATCGAGAACCATAATATCGAAGTAATTTAATGACAACCTATCCACCTACATTCTTCCTGACAAAAATCGTTGATTTGCTCTTTTTATTTTAACAGATTTCAAACAGAAATCGACGTTTAAAGTCATCATTAAGGGGGATGTTATGTAGATAACCCCTTATGTGATAAGCATTCTCAATCATTTTTCTGTTGAAATGTGGCAGCAACATCATTACAATAAGTAAGAGGAATAGGTGTTAAATTGATTAAATATAAAGATTGATCCATTTGTTCCACCAAGAACAATCTGGGAGGTTTTATTCATGGCAAAGTACACAATCGTAGACAAAGATACATGTATTGCATGCGGCGCTTGCGGAGCTGCTGCACCAGACATTTACGATTACGATGATGAAGGCATCGCGTTCGTAACGCTTGATGAAAACAAAGGTGTTGTCGAAGTTCCTGAGGTACTGGAAGAAGATATGATTGACGCATTTGAAGGATGCCCTACTGATTCCATCAAAGTGGCGGATGAGCCATTTGAAGGCGACCCGCTTAAATTTGAATAGAAGTAACAAAAAAGCTCCCGAACGGGAGCTTTTTTAGTTAATGGATATGTGCACTTCGCTGCTGCTCAATCCATGGCTTAAGCTTGATAAAAATTAGTGAGAATACAACCGTAATTACAATACCTTTTATCATGTTAAACGGCAGGATACCTGCGACGACTGCTGTTTTTAGCGCGCTGTCGGATAATGCCGGTGAATGTAAAAACCATGTGTATGCCGGAAGAATCAGAACATAATTTAAAATACTCATTAAAATGGTCATCGCTGCAGTTCCCAAAAGCAGGCTGACAGCAAAGCCCTTTGCTGAGTTGAGTTTTTTAAATAAGAAAGCAGTCGGTAATATAAAGAGTGTTCCTGCAATAAAATTCGCAATTTGCCCTACAGGAACTCCGGCCATGCTTCCCTGAATGATATACTGAAGAACATTTTTTATCGCTTCTACGGCAATACCCGCCAAAGGTCCGTAAATCAGAATGGCAATAATAGCGGGAACGTCGCTAAAATCGATTTTTAAATAATCCGGAAGACCCGGAAACGGGAAATTTAACAGCATCAAAACAAATGCAATGCTGCTCAGCATGCTGACCACAACTAATTTTTTTACTTTCACTTCATTCTCTCCTTTTCGATCACATCTTACTCGAAAACGGAAAGGTTCTTTTCCAGCCAATAAAAAAACCGCTTCATATATAAAAGCGGGGTTTCGAAAATTAGGCTAGGCAAAGAAACGTTTGAAAAATTCAATTTCAAAACGCTTATGAACCTCCATCTTCTCCCATCCAGACTGTACTGTCGGCTCCGGAATCTCACCGAATCCTGCTGTAAAGACAGCTCGCGGGCTTAGAGCCATTGGCTCATCACCGCCGGTAGGGAATTTCACCCTGCCCCGAAGATTGATCATATGAAATTTAATTACATTATAAACGATAACTGGTTGGCTGTATAGAGAATTGCTTCAAATTATATATATTACCTGCAAGCTATCAGATCATTGATTTATTAGGCTTTACTTTTATCCTTTACTGCGTCAATACACGTTGACACTCTTTTGAGAATATGTTAAATTATCAGATATTTAGTTTGTCAATTTAGGAGGAAATCTAACGATGTTTCGAGTATTGGTCTCAGACAAAATGAGCAACGACGGTTTACAGCCACTTATTGAATCAGACTTTATTGAAATCGTTCAAAAAAACGTAGCAGATGCAGAAGATGAATTACATACTTTTGATGCTCTTTTGGTGCGAAGTGCGACAAAAGTAACAGAAGACCTTTTTAACAAAATGACTTCTTTAAAAATTGTCGGAAGAGCCGGTGTCGGTGTCGATAATATCGATATTGATGAGGCTACGAAACACGGGGTAATCGTGATCAATGCTCCGAACGGCAACACCATTTCGACAGCTGAGCATACATTTGCAATGATCTCTTCTTTAATGAGACACATTCCGCAGGCTAATATCTCAGTGAAATCCAGAGAGTGGAACCGCACAGCTTATGTCGGTTCAGAGCTTTATGGAAAAACGCTTGGTATTGTAGGATTAGGCCGAATCGGAAGTGAAATTGCACAGCGTGCGAGAGCATTCGGTATGACTGTGCACGTTTTTGATCCTTTCTTAACGGAAGAAAGAGCGAAAAAAATCGGCGTAAACAGCCGTACATTTGAAGAAGTGCTTGAAAGTGCGGATATCATTACCGTTCACACGCCTTTAACAAAAGAAACAAAAGGCTTATTGAATAAAGAAACGATTGCAAAAACAAAAAAAGGCGTTCGCTTAATTAACTGTGCGCGAGGCGGAATTATCGATGAAGCAGCACTTCTCGAAGCTTTGGAAAGCGGGCATGTTGCGGGAGCAGCGCTTGACGTTTTCGAAGTTGAACCGCCAGTTGACAACAAACTTGTTGATCATCCATTAGTCATTGCCACTCCTCACTTGGGAGCATCAACGAAAGAAGCACAGCTCAATGTCGCCGCCCAAGTGTCAGAAGAAGTTCTGCAGTTCGCAAAAGGCCTGCCTGTCATGTCAGCTATCAACCTGCCTGCCATGACAAAAGATGAATTTGCTAAAATTAAACCCTACCATCAAATTGCAGGAAAAATTGGCAGCCTTGTATCACAGTGCATGAAAGAACCAGTACAGGATGTTGCCATTCAATATGAAGGCACAATTGCTAAACTTGAAACATCGTTCATTACAAAAGCCCTTCTGTCAGGCTTTTTAAAACCGCGCGTTGACTCTACTGTTAACGAGGTCAATGCCGGGGGTGTCGCTAAAGAACGCGGCATCAGCTTCAGTGAAAAAATTTCCTCCTCTGAATCTGGATACGATAACTGCATCAGCGTAAAAGTGACAGGAGACCGCAGCACCTTTACTGTAACGGCTACGTATATTCCTCATTTCGGAGAACGAATTGTCGAGATCAATGGATTTAATATTGATTTTTATCCGACAGGTCACTTGGTGTATATCCAGCATCAAGATACAACAGGTGTCATCGGCCGAGTAGGACGTATTCTCGGGGATAACGATATTAACATTGCAACCATGCAGGTTGGCCGTAAGGAAAAAGGCGGAGAAGCCATCATGATGCTTTCCTTTGACAGACATCTGGAAGATAAAATTGTGAAAGAACTAACAAATGTCCCTGATATTGTGTCTGTGAAGCTCATTGATCTGCCATAATCAAAAAAACTCAAGCTAATATAGCTTGAGTTTTTTTATTGTTCTATTCTCGTGTGTTTTTATGCAAAATATCTAAGACACTCCTTAGCTCAGAAACAGGTATTTGACCTGGTGCGGACGCCTCTTCTCCAGCGCCAAAAGTACAAGCCGATCCAAAAACTTCACCGCTCAGCCTGCTGATAAGCCCTGTTGCAGCCATTGACATTGTAATAATGGGACGGTCTGCATATTTTGTTTTCATTGTATACGTCGCATCAAGCAGCGTTAGGAGATCTCCAGTATCATTCGGCATAACAGCCATTTTTGGAATATGCGCCCCTAAATCCTGCATTTTCAGAAGTCTTGAAAGAATCTCATCTTTTGAAGGTGTTTTTTCAAAGTCATGATTTGACATCACCACATAGACGTTGTTTTCTTCCGCCAGCGATACTAACGATTTTACATGTGCATCTCCTGTAAATAATTCGATGTCAATCAGATCGATTTCTTTTGTTTGGATTGCCGATTCCAGCAAAGCAAGATAGGAGCTTTCGTCTATTTCCAGGCTCCCGCCCTCTTTGTGGGTTCTGAATGTAAATAGAAATAGCTTGTCTTCTAAAGATTTACGAAGCTTAGAAATGAGCTTTGTGACCGCTTCTCTGTCATTCGCTTTTTCAAATACGTCGACTCTCCATTCAACAATGTCCGGATTCAGTAATTTTACTGCTTCTGCTTCATTCAGAATTTGTTTTTCTGTCTTTCCCATCAGCGGAATGATGATTTTCGGCATTCCTTCCCCGATGGAAACTCCTTTAATCGTTAACACGTTCACTCGTCTCAAATCCTTTCAATCTTTACCTTGTTTTATTATACACGTACAACTTTTTTTTGAAAATTTCTATTATATGAATAGCAACTAAAAAAGAGCCTTAAAGGGCTCTTTTTAGTTTAAGGAAATCGGATTTGGAGCAGCTGGCACCGGAATTGCATCTGATATGTCATATTTGCCGATTTTTTTCGTTCTGGTTTCCGTAAAGGTCACTTCTGTGAAGCCAAACTCTTTTGCAGTCAAAAGTAGTCCCTCAATCATTAAAATACCGGCAATAGAATCATCAACTTCTGACTCCTTTGAAAAGCGGATATATAAGTGTTTCTGTTTCTTCGTTACAGATTGGACAGCACCCGCTTGAATAAGAGGTGTCGTATCTTCTTGGCTGCTCGATTCCATTTCCTTAATCGCTTCTTTTACTGTATCAAAAGAATTATTTGACGGAACGAGAAAGTCTTGTCCTTGTTTATTTTGGTACAAGTAGTAGGATCGTTTTGACTGTTTGGGAATCGAAATTTCCGTAAAAGTGCCATATGAGCCAATCCGAACCCCAGTCTCATTTTGATCCGATAAAAATTTGACTTTTTCATAAGGACTCCATTTTAAGGATTCTTTAAGCAATTTTTTTAACAGTGTATCATCTTTTATAGAAAATGCCGTAGCTGGCTGATGGACTCGTATACTTAATTCCTTCTGCTTTGGTTTTTCCTTTATTTCTACTTCATCTATGAAGGTTGGAATTGTAATGGCATGATCAAGGATGCCCAATTCACTACTTTCAAACAGCATATCCTGGATCGTTTGGTCTGCATTTGTTTTTTGAATGCTGACGGGTATGATTGCAGATGTATCGGCATCAGCAACCGCTACAGTGATGTAATTGTCTTGTTCCTTTTCAGGAACGACAAACGATGTCTGATCCAAGGATGATGCAACTTTTGGGCTGTCTTCTGTCTCAGTTTTCGTTACTGCGTTCTCTTGGGACGCTTCTTTTTGTTGAGGCTGTGCCTGATCAAAGAAATGAGGAGAAATAATGAAGGCGATATAAACCGCAATTGCAGCGGCACACGCGGGGCCAATCCACCTGACAGCGGGCTTATTTTTACGCTTTGCCATCGTCAGCCGCTTGTAAATATCCTGAGGCGAACGATGGTCTTTAACTGCCGGAAGTTGACTTAACAACTCCTTTATCTGTTCTTCGTTCCATTCTGACTTCATCATCCATTAGCTCCTCCCTCAAAAGCTCCATATGTTTCCGAAGTACTTTGAGCCCTCTGTGTTGGGTCGTTTTTACTTTGCTTTCCGAGAAGCGCAGAGCCTTGGCTGTTTCCTGTATTGAATATCCCTGAATAAACCGCAAGATAATCACAGCTCTTTGATCGATTGTACATTGATCAAGCGCAGCATAAATTTCCCGGACATTTTCATGTTGAACCGCAAGTTCGTCCGGCAGCAATTGCTGATCCCTGACATCCTGTGTATCCCAGTCAAATGTACCGAGTATACGCTGTCTGATTGTTTGCTGTTTACGGAACCAGTCTATCGCAACATGGCGTGCGATAGACAATAGCCATGTTTTTTCACTGCTTCTTCCTTCAAACGTATGATAAGAATTTAATACCCGGATATAAACCTCTTGAAGAAGGTCTTCTGTCTGGTTTTTATCCTTTACCATATAAAATAAAAATTGGTACAAATCTTGATGATATGTATCATATAATAATTGAAAGGTTTCTTCCATTTGAAACCCCTCCGTTCACTTTTTTGTCGTATGAATAGCTTGAAAAGTTACATTACAACTATATTACGAGTAACTGGAATTTGGAAGGGAATTTATATTAACATATCCTTAAATTTTATTAATGTTGGCTATTAAAAAAACACCCGCTCAGTCAGCGGGTGTTTCTTATGGAACAAGATTCTTCGGCAAATTCAGACTCGATTTTACCGTTTTGTCGGAATATAAAAAGTAAATGTTGTTCCTTTATCTATTCGGCTGTGCACAGTGATTGATCCGTTGTGGGCTTCCACGATATTTTTAACGATAGCCAGCCCTAACCCGGTTCCTGCTCTGCCCCTTGTCCGCGCTTTATCTGCCTTATAAAACCGCTCAAAGATAAATGGCAGATCTTCTTCCGGTATGCCAGACCCGGAGTCTTTGATATCAATTTTCAATCCATCCTTCACAGAATGGACTGAAATGGAGACACTGCCGCCGGCTGAAGTATGTCGCAGCGCGTTATCAATCAAATTGGTAAATACCTGCTCCATCTTGTCTTCATCAAACAGAAATTCCTCTTCTGTAAGAGAAATGTCATGATGTAAAGCAATATTTTTTTCTTTCGCAACACCCGAAAACTTCCGAATGATCTTTTCTAAAAACTCATTCACATTGATTTTTTCATAATGTAAGCCTGTATGGCCTGATTCCATTCGGGCTAAATCAAGCAAATCATTAACTAAACGGCCCATTCGGAGCGATTCGTCATAAATGATTTGGGCAATTTCTTTCCGGTCTTCTTCAGAGCTTGCAATGTCATCGACAATTGCTTCACTGTATCCCTGAAGCATGGAGATCGGTGTTCTCAGCTCATGACTGACATTTGCGATAAAGTCCTCCCGCAGCTTATCAAGGCGGCGTTCTTCTGTCATGTCACGCAGTACGGCAACCGCTCCTCTGACATGCGATTCCGCATAAAGCGGCGACATCAAAAGCACCCATGATCTGCCTTGCAGCGTCATCTCAATCATTTGTTCTTTTTCAGTGCTGACAGCGTTTTGAAACAGCTCTTTTGCTTCAGGCGGAAGGTTGTCGCCTTCTTTGATATTCATGTTCTGTTCATAATACCAAGCCTGAAGAAAACGTTCAGCCGGCGGGTTGGTCACAAGAATCGTACCGTCAATATTAATGGTAATAACCCCGTCAGCCATACTGCTCAAAATGTTAGAAAGCTGCTCTTTTTCTTGATTGAGCGCATTGATATGAAAGTTAAGCTGCCGGCCCATTTGATTAAAAGCGGTTGCCAGTTCACCGATTTCATCCTGAGTTAAAATCGGGATTTTTGTATCGAACTTGCCCTTCGCCAAATCCTGCGCGCCTTCTCTCATTTTTCGGAGAGGGTACGTGACCCTGCTTGATAAAAAGAATGCGAAAAATGTGGTCAGCACAATCGCAATTCCAGCGGCAAGAAAAATATAGCGGGTCGTATGTTTTGTTGTATCTTTAACGGCAAGCAAAGACTGGGATAAAAAGACCATGCCTTTCTTTCCGTCTTTTTCATACGGGACACCTACAATCAGGCGTTCATTATCCGTGTCTGTATCGCTCAGTCCCGTCCGTTTGCTTACTTTTTTATGGTCTTTGAGAGCTTTATTTAAGTCTTTGTCATGCTGTATTTGCTCAACCGTAATAGACGACAGGCGATTTTTATCATTCGGAGAATACCAGTGGTTCTTCTCATCCTGGATGATGGCAATGCTTGTTAAGTTATCAGCGAGCTCCCAAGTGATTGACCTTGCCAGTGCCTGGTCCTCGTGATTTTCTAGGATGACAGCAACTTTATTCGCAAGCTGTGTTAAATCATTCTCGGCTTCTTCCACATGGTAGTTTTCAATAAACTCCAGCAAAAGAACCGTTAAAATGAACAATACGATCAAGACGAGTGAAAGGATCGTAAACCACAGCTTGCCTACTACGCTTTTCCAAAATTTCATTCAGCGCCGACCTCAAATTTATAACCTACACCCCATACGGTGACAATTTTTTTCGCAGCTTCCGGAGATACCTTGTTCAGCTTCTCTCTCAAGCGTTTGACGTGAGTGTCCACTGTCCGTAAATCACCAAAAAACTCATATTGCCACACTTCTTTCAGAAGCTTTTCCCGATCATACACCTTGTCAGGCGTTTTCGCTAAGAAATATAGAAGTTCATACTCTTTTGGCGTCAGGCTCACCTCTGTACCATCAGCTGTTACGCGGTGAGCGTCATGGTCTATGGACAGATGTGAAAACACGAGCACATTTTTCGTCGGTGTATTGGCATTGAAATAAGAGGTTTGGGATGCTCTTCTCAAAAGGGCCTTCACACGCAGCACGACTTCTCTCGGGCTGAACGGCTTAACAATATAATCATCTGTTCCCGCTTCAAACCCCTGCACCCGGTTTGCTTCTTCTCCTTTTGCGGTCAGCATGATAATGGGTGTCGCTTTTTTTTCACGAATTTGCCGGCACACTTCAATTCCATCAGTCCCCGGCATCATCAGATCAAGCAAAATTAAGTCATAATTGGCTTCAAGCCCTTTGGCAATGGCTTCATCACCATTTTCAGCTTCATCTATAGCATAATTTTCACGTTCAAGATACATTCTTAAAAGGCGGCGAATTCTGGCTTCGTCATCAACTACTAATATTTTTGTTTCGTTCGTTTGGTCCATGTTTTCCCCCTGCTTTCCTTCTGTTACTTTCATTTTATCAAATCGTGAGAAAGTTTGAGAACTGTGTCGCTTTCAAAGGACTATGCATAAGAATGAAGTCCGGCAAGCACAAGATTTACGAATATTAAATTAAACATAATAATAGCAAAACCGATTACGGCCAGCCATGCTGACTTCTCACCGTGCCAGCCTCTTGACAGTCTTAAATGCAAGTAGGCGGCATAGAACAAAAATGTGATCAGCGCCCATACTTCCTTAGGGTCCCAGCCCCAAAATCTGGTCCACGCGAGCTGAGCCCAAATCATTGCAAAGATCAGCGCGCCGAGTGTAAAGATCGGAAATCCGATTGATACTGCCCTGTACCCAACCTCATCCACCAGATCAAGATTGACGTTTTTCACCAGCGGATGTAATAGAGCGCTGATTCTTTTTCTGATGATCAGACGGAGAGCCCCATACAACACAAGACCTGCTCCAAATGACCAAATGACAGTGTTCACTTTTCTGCCTGAGAAAAGCGCGGGAAGATCAACAAGCGGTTCCATTCTTCCTTCGGTCAAAAGCTCTCCCTGATGCGGACCGACAAGCGCGGGCATTTCGTACACCATCACGCTTTTTTCTTTACTTTTGTCCACCCAGTTAAACTCCGCTTCATAGCCTGCAAGACGAAATGCTGATGTGATTGCAATAAAGGCGACGGTTGTGACCAGGATAAACATAATCGCTTCAAGCCAGAAGGTCTTTTTACTTGGCTTTGTCTGGTCTACATGCTTCAAAAGAAAGATGACACCAGCGACAAAGCTGATGGCAAGTATAGCTTGCCCAAGCGCGGCCGTTGTTACGTGAATATACAGCCAGTTACTTTGGAGCGAAGGAATTAAAGGCGAGATATCTGTCGGAAACATGCTGGCGTAGGCAATCAGCAATAAAGCAATTGACAGCGTAAACAGGCCTAATGAAGGCAATCTATAGAGAAAATAAAGAATGATAAACGCCAAAACAAGCATCATGCCAAAAGCGGTGGTGAATTCAAACATATTGCTGACCGGCGCATGGCCGCTGGCAGCCCACCTTGTGATGAAATATCCAAGGTGGCAGAAAAAACCGACAATAGAAAGGGTGATTCCAATGTTGGCCCATCGGTTTGGCCTGCCCTTTTTATCTTTATTCCCGCGTATGGCCCCGCCGAAGATTGGGACAGCGATTAAATACACAAGAAAGGCCGCATAAAGAAAATTTCCGCTCAGCTCTGCCATGACATCACTCCCTTTTCGCCTATTTCTGTGTTTTGATTAATTCTTTTTGGTCCGCCGGTTCAGTCAGTCCGGAATCAGCCAGTATAAATGCTAAATCCTTCTTCAGGCCAAACCAGTTTTTATTGGTATGCCCTGCCACCATAACTGCGCCGTCCTGTGAGTGCAGCCAAATTCTTCGATGCTGCCAGTACATACCTTGAATGACACCGATCATAAAAATGGCTCCGCCGACAGCAAGCACCCAGAGTGTCAGATCCTTTCTGACTGTAAGTCCAGTAATGTTTTTCGTTTCGACATGGTCAAATTTCAGCTTGTATTTATTATTGCCTGATCCTTCGATGGTTTCTTGGATGGCGACAAAGCTCTTTTCGCCTTTCGGTTTGTCCGGCGTTATAATATTAAAGACAAAAGCCGGATTGTTAGGGATCTTTGTTTTTGTGCTCGGCTCTCCGTCCTGATTAAAATAGAAGTCTGGCAGGTAGCTGGCGATTTCCACTTTGTAACCGTTGCCAAGATCATAGACCGAATCTGGATCCAGAAGGTTGATCTTCAGGCTCCCAAAGGATTTTTTTGTTTTTTTATCAATCAGCTGGAACACCATTTGGTCAAGCTGATTCTCTTTATAATCCACCTGGTAAACGGAAAAAGAATCAAAACGCAGCGGCTGATTGACACGGATGTCTTCTTCTGTTACTTTTTTCAGCTTCGGCTTCTCGCCATAAACAATTTTTCCTTCTCTCTTGTAGAGTACGGCATCGGTTTGAAAGTTCTTTGCCACTCTACCGTCCCCGACTCTGTCAATGGCATCTGCAAATACCTTTTTTTCTGTTTTGCTGTTATAGGTCTCTACGCTGAATTGATTGTTTTTCAAATAATATTTTCCGTCTGTACCCGGAATTGCGGCGGTTTCGCCTTCTCTGACCCAAAGCGTCTCATCGACGTACATGCCAGGCACAAATCTCAGCATCGCACCAATCAAAAAGATGATCAATCCAATATGGTTGACATACGGGCCCCAGCGGGAAAAGCGTCCTTTTTCAGCAAGAATGCTGCCCTCTTTTTCTCTGATTCTATAATGTTTTTTCTTTAATAGAGCAACTATCTTTTCTTTCGATTCCCCGTTCAGTACAGTAACTGTTTCACTGAACAAGCGCTGCCTTCTTAAAAAAGCTGGGCTCCTTCTGACGCCTTGGTTTTTTAACGCTCTGTACAACGGAATGACCCGATCAAGGCTGCAAATCACGAGTGAAATGCCGATCGAGGCAATGAGCAGCAAATACCACCAAGAACCATATAAATGATGAAACCCGAGCAAATAATAAAGCTGGCCAAACGTGCCGTACTGCTCCTTGTAATAAGTATCAGCCTGTGCGCCCGGAGGCAGATAGGCTTCCTGGGGAAAAATGGTGCCGAACGCTGATGCGGCAAGGGTTATGACGATAAGCCATATTCCCACCTTAACCGAGGAAAAGAAATTCCAAATTTTGTCGATGATCGTTTTGTTATAGGTTTGCGAACGTCTTGCGCTTCCGTCATATCTCATATCAGCGAGCGGAGGTTGAGTTTCCTGAAGAGCTCTTCCGCACGATTCGCATAAAACGGTTCCGACCGGGTTTATATGTCCGCATTCACATTTGACTTGCTTCATCCCGAAGTCTCTCCGGGTTTTATGAGATTCATATAATCGTGTATCATGCTTTCTGTCATAGTGCCGGTCACCACCTTGACAACTTTTCCTTCCGGATTGATCAAAAAGGTTGTCGGAAGTGGAGATACGTCATAGGCATCAAGCACTTGGCGATCTGTATCCAGAACAACCGGGAAATTGACTCCGTAGGATTTCATAAAATTATGTACTGCTATCTTTGACTCCCCAACATTTACAGCGACAATTTCAACACCTTGGCTTTTAAAATGCTTATATTGGTTTGCCATATAAGGAAACTCTTTTTTGCACGGTTCACACCATGTACCCCAGAAATTCAAAAAAACACCTTTCCCTTTTAAGTCACTGAGCTCGATACGTTTCCCATTCGTATCCTCTAGGACAAAATTCGGTGCGTCGGACCCTTCGGATATACTCTCTTTGCCGGCAAATACAGCGTTGTAAATGGTATAGCCGAGTGCGCAGATTAAAACGAGAAGGATGCCGGTCCGAATGAATAAACGCCTTTTTTTCTTCATTGTCCACTGCCCCCTTCCCCCTATTGCAGATCCATTCAATTATATCATTGCACGTTCATTTCACATTTCTTACTTTTTGAAGGTTATGTGAAATTTAGAAAGCGTTTTTACCGTGATCCGCCAGTGCTCTGAGCCTTTTTACTTCGTGAGGCGTAAGCTCTCTGGCATCGCCCGTGTGCAGGCCTCGCAGGTTTAAAAACGCGTATTCCTCACGCTTCAGCTTGATTACCTCATGTCCGATCGCTTCAAACATGCGGCGCACCTGTCTGTTGCGTCCCTCATGGATCGTCAGCTGAATAATGCTTGTCTGCTTTTTCTTATCCAAAGACAGCAGCTTCGCTTTAGCAGGCGCTGTTTTGCCTTCCTCCAGCCTAATTCCGCGCTCCAGCTTTCTGAGCAGCTCTTTAGGCGGGATTCCTTTCACCTTCGCCACGTATGTTTTGTCTATTTCATACTTAGGATGCATTAGCTTATTGGCGAATTCGCCGTCATTGGTTAAAAGCAAAAGACCGCTCGTATCATAGTCCAGACGCCCAATCGGATAAATGCGCTGCGGAATATTTTTAAAAAAGTCTGTCACCACTTTGCGTCCTTTATCATCTTGCGCTGCGGAAATAACGCCTCTTGGTTTATATAAGAGAAAGTAAACCGGCTCTTCGCGTTCAACCTTTAACCCGTTTACCTCAATCTGATCAGAACCGGTGACCTTAACACCTAGCTCTGTTACTACTTTGCCATTCACCTTTACTTTTCCTTCTTTAATCAGCTCTTCTGCCTTTCTGCGCGACGCAACTCCGGCATGAGCAATCACTTTTTGCAGTCTTTCCATGTCTTTCACCTCAAGTATTATCTTACTTTTTTCAACCTTAACAAACAAGCTTTTTCAAATTCCTATGCCAAATCTAAAAAAAACGCCGTTTTCAGGCGCTCCCAAATAATAACGTAACGATGATGATAGATGCAACTACGCCGATTAAATCTGCAAGAAGTCCCACCTTTAATGCATCACCCATTTTTTTAATGCCGACTGCTCCGAAATACACAGTCAGTACGTAAAGCGTTGTATCTGTAGATCCCTGCATGACGGAAGCCAGCCTGCCGATAAAGGAATCGGGCCCGTATACTGCAATTAAATCGGTCGTCATTCCGAGTGCGGCCGTACCGGAGATCGGGCGGATCAGAGCAAGCGGCACTACTTCAGCAGGGATGCCGATAGCGGAGAAAGCCGGTTTTAAAAGATCCATTATAAAATCAAGCGCGCCTGATGATCTGAAAACAGTTATAGCGACAAGCATTCCGACTAAATAGGGGATAATGGAAAAGGCGATTTCTATCCCCTCTTTTCCGCCTTCGACAAACGATTCATATGTCGGAACCTTTTTGATCGTTCCATAAAGAAGAATTCCGGCAATAATGATTGGAATCATGGCTAAAGACAGCCAGTTGATGATTTCCATCCGCTCACCTTCCCTTCTTTTTGCGGCGGTAATAAAAATACCGATCAATGATAATGGCACCGATTCCGGAAATAAGCGTTGCCAAAATGCTTGGCCCGACGATATCTGTCGGCGTTTTGGAGGAATAAGCCATTCGGACAGCGATCACCGTTGTCGGGATGAGTGTGATGCAGGACGTATTAACAGCTAAAAAAGTAATCATCGACCGGCTTGCTTCCGATCGGTTTCCATTCAGCTTTTTCATTTGTTCCATTGCTTTAATGCCAAGCGGAGTTGCTGCATTTCCGAGGCCGAAGAAATTCGCCATAAGATTAGATAAAATATAGCCCATCGCCGGGTGATCCGGCGGTATATCAGGGAACAGTTTAGATATAAAAGGCCTGCACATCCGGCTGAAAATATCCAAAAGCCCTGACTGCTCGGCGATTTTCATTAAGCCAAGCCAGAAAACAAGCACGCTCATCAATCCAAATGAAATCGTAATCGCTTCTTTCGCACCCTTAAACACGGCTTCATTTACATCTTGCAGAGTTCCGTTGCACATCGCAAAAACGAGTCCGATCACGGTTAAACTGACCCAAATTATATTGACCATTTTGCTCCGCCTGCCGCATTCAGAAAGATTGATTTAAACGTTTCAAAAAATTGTTTCTTCGGTTTTTGATGCCGCTCATTTTCATAATAGATCGGCACTTTTGCGATGGTTGCATCGTTGAACATGATCTCCATGTGCCCTACGATGTCAGGGATTTTCGAGGCATCTTTTTCCCATGCTTTTTTCGGCTTGAGCAGTGTGGTATTAATTTTCACATCTTCTTTTTCCTCTTCAGTCAGCAAATAGGTGATATCACGTTTGATAAAAGCCTTCGATTCATAAAATGTGCCTTTCAGCTTTGGAATATCCCCTTTTTTTGCAATTAAATAGGTTTGATAATGCTTAAACACATAGTTAAACATCTTCATATGGTCATCCCAATCATTAGGGTCATTAATGGTGACGGCTATCAGGTCAATGCTGTCCTTTGAAGCCGTAGAGACCAGTGTCCGTTTTGCAAGTTTTGTATAGCCTGTTTTTCCTCCTGTGCTGTACGGATATAGCATGGTCAGCAGTTTATTTTTGTTTTTCCATACGCTTTCCATCGTTTCCGCTTTGTATATTTTTGTGCCTGAAATCTTTTGATAGTCTTTCAGCTTCATAGCATACTTAGTTAAAATGGCCATGTCATAGGCTGTTGAATAATGATTTTCATGGTCGTCCAATCCGTGCGGGTTTTGAAAACGGGTGTTTTTCATACCAAGCTGCTCGGCTTTTTGATTCATCATATAAACAAACCCATCGAGGCTCCCACCGACATGCTCAGCAATCGCGACAGCGGCGTCGTTTCCTGATCTTAGCATCAGGCCATACACAAGATCTTTTAGCTTCACTTTTTGACCTTCTGTTAAATAAATGGCGGAGCCTTCTGTTCTGACAGCATTTGCCGAAACCGTCACCGTTTGATCCATTTTGCCGGATTCGATGGCGAGGACGGCGGTCATAATTTTTGTGATGCTCGCGATCCGCCTTTTTTGATGCTCATCCTTGGCATATAACACTCTGCCTGACGCACCGTCAATAATGATCGCGCTTTTTGCACTGACATCTATAGCAGCATGTGCTGTATTCACATTTACAGTTGCAATAAGAAAAGAAATCATGATCACGAATACTGCCTTTTTGAAAATGCGCATGTTTGCTCACGTCCTTGTGGTGGTTTGTACAAGTTTATGCGCATGTCCATCAGTTATGAATAACAATTATATTTCTGGAAGCAAACATAAAAAAACTCTCCCTGAAAAAGGGAGAGTAAACGTTATCTGATTGGCGCCATGCTTGATCCGGACGCTTCGTAATGAGCCAGCTCTTCCCTCATCTTCAGAAAGGCCGCGCTCAACGGCAATAATAATTGCTCAAGCGACGCAGGAACAGCATGATAAAACTCAATTGCGCTGACCCCAGTATAAGACGCCCGGCTATTTTCACACCACGTGTCTTTTTTCGGCATAAAGAACTCTTCAATGCATTGGTGATACACATTATAAAGTGTTTTTTCCGCTCTGGCTTCCTGAAAAGGCTCCTGCATCAGGAGACGGCGGCACGCTTCTGCGCCTCCTTCACAAAATACTGCCATTCTTCTCAGAGTGCTCAGCACATCACAGCAGTATCCTTTTTCAATAGGCAATTCAGCCTGTAAGGACTCAAGCGTCGTTTGATTTAGGTAATCGTTCACGGTATTGACAACCATTGATAAGAATTCGCCTGTTTTTTGAGTCTGCGCTCGCACAATCGAATGTCCCATTTCGTTTGGTATCTTCCCCTCATGTATTTGTCTCTCACATTTTGCTTCTTTCATGATAGCTTCTTCCTTATATCTTATGATGATGAAAAAGCGCGATTCATTAAACTTCTATTTTATATCTTCGAAGGTTTGGTTAAAGTTTTCAAAAAATAAATCTGCTTCTTCTTGAAGAACGTCTTCTTCCGCATTTTCAGGCAGCGGCGGAAGCTCGTCCAGCGTTTTCAGACCGAATTGTTCAAGAAAAGTCGGCGTAGTACCGTATAAAATGGCCCGCCCCGGACCATCGGCACGCCCTACTTCACACAATAGCGCCTTCGCGACAAGACTGTGTAAAATCCGCTCTGATTTTACTCCTCTGATTTCTTCAATTTCTGCTCTCGTAATTGGCTGTTTGTATGAAACAATGGCCAGTACTTCTAAAGATGCTTGAGAAAGGCCCTTTGACGGCACTTCAATCAGTTTTTTCAAGTAAGGCGCAAAGTCTTTTTTGGTAGAGAGCATGTACGTATCTGCATACTCAATAAGTTCAATCCCTCGTGTATCTCCGCGGTATTCGTCCGCCACATCCGCCATGATCGTGTTCAGTTCAGGCTCTTCGATTTCAAGCACTGTTAACAGCTGCTTTTTTGTAAGCCCTTCATCGCCTGCCGCATAAAGAAGGGCTTCCACAATAGCTTTCCAATTCACGATATCAAGCCCCATGAATGGATTCACTCCCCGTAATGTAAATATCTGAAAAATTGTGCTCCTGTTCAATGAGGACCAGCTGATTTTTCATCAGCTCAAGAACAGCTAGAAAGGTCACTACTAAATGTTCTTTTTGCTCATATGGAAACAGATCCATAAAGTTGATTCTCGTTCCTCTAGATTTCAAGCTGTGCACGATTTCGTTCATTCTGGCTTCGATTGGTATGTCCTGTCTTGTAATTGTTGTTTCCATCGGCCTGTTTATTTTTTTGCGTTTCAGCACTTTTTGAAAAGCTCCGATCATATCATAGACCGTGACAGAGAGCTTTTGCTCAGACTGTTTTACTTCTTTTGCATATTCACTCAAATCACTCGGCGGTTTCGTGAACGATTTTTGTCTTTCTTCTTCCCGTTCTTTTAAATCCTTCGCCGCATCTTTATATTTTCGATACTCAATCAGCTTTTCAATCAGTTCCTCCCGCGGATCTTCTTCTTCAAGTAATTCATCTTCAAAAAGCTCCTCCTCTTGCTTCGGGAGCAGCATTCTGCTTTTAATGCTGAGCAGCGTGGCAGCCATAACCAAATACTCGCTGGCCATATCGAGCTCAAGCACACGCATCGTATGTACATATAATAAATATTGTTCAGTGATCTTCGCCACAGGTATATCATATATGTCAATTTCAAGACGATTGATTAAATGAAGCAGCAGGTCCAATGGGCCCTCAAACGTATCAATTTTCACTTGATATTCTTCCATCATCTCACCATTTTCAAGTATCACTCTCATTGCCGGAAAAACTGGCTACCCTATAGTATAAGCCACCAAAAAGCTCTCGTCCAATACTATTTCATTTCCTGTTTTGAACAAGTTTGTACAGAATATTCAAAACACGAGAGGTGTTTGCTCGGAGCGCTGAAGCGGGAGAAAAAGCCTTAGCTTCTGGTTTTCCTTTCTAAGAAGCAATAGAGGCCGAGCGTTCTTTTTTCCTTTTATCCCTTCTATGGTACACTAAAAGCACATTAAAGGAGGAAGCACCTTGTATCCGAAAGCTTATATAGATTATCTCGTTGAGTTTCACGCGACACGGGATTATTTTGAATGCCATGAAATATTAGAAGAATATTGGAAGGAAGATCCGCCAAAGAAACGAAAACGCTATTGGGTCGGCTTTATTCAGCTTGCAGTTGCTTTATATCATCACAGAAGGCAGAATACAGCCGGGGCAAAAAGACTGATGGCAAACAGCATCCGAATTCTCAAAGCAGAACACCGGGCAGTCGAAGACTTAGGGCTCGATCATGGCCGTTTGCTCGAGCTTATGCAATCGGTTTACGAACAAATCGAAACCGGCTCTGCCTATAAAAGCATTATGCTGCCAATCAAAGATGAGAAACTGGAGGAAGCATGCAGGATCGAATGCAGGGAAAAAAAGTATACATGGGGGCAGCCCAGTGCACTCAGCAACATATTTCTTATCGACAAACACCGTTTGCGGGATCGGACTGACGTCATCCGTGAACGTGAAAAAGAAATAGAACGCAGAAAAAAAAGCAGAGACTGATCACAGCCTCTGCTCAGCGTGTCGACAAACCCTCGCATTCGTTGTCAAGCCTGTGCGTTGGTGCTCACGAATGAAAACATTCGCTCCGATCCAATGCTCAGCTTTCCTAGACTTCAAGGGTTTTCAATCGCGCTGAAAGGATGACAAAAACCTAAAACAAAACTGTTTTCGGATTTTGTCATCAAACTAAAGCAGAGGCTGATGACAGCCTCTGCTTAATTATTGTATGAAATGTCTTGATCCTGCTGACCTTGACAACGTTCGAAAAAGCTCTGCGTTAATTCATTTGGAACCAGTACTTGCGTTTTGAATAAATGCTTTAAAGCATCCATCATCTGTTTTCCGATTCCTTGATGGCGATGAGAAGGATTCACACTGATATGCCGGATCTCAACCTCAGAATCCTTTTTTTCGACTCCGATTGCTCCGACGATATCCTCGTCCTCTTTCCAAAGAAAGAGCTGGCGGTCTGTATCCGTTTCGTAGTCCTTAATTGTCTGCTGAAGCTGCTTAAGGTCTTTTTCATTCGGCATAAACGAAAGAAGCCCCATCGCAATCTTTTCAAACGATTTTTTATAACGAATTAACATAAAAACCCCTCTATATCCAAAATGTCCAGTCTGCTATTAACGGATACGAATAGGTGATCCGTTTTCTCACATTATATCATTTTCGCCATATTTTTAAACTGTTTTCAGCAAATTATTCAAATGAGCGGTTTAAATTTGCCATTTCAATGGCAGAAACAGCACAATCTACACCTTTGTTGCCCGCTTTTGTGCCGGCACGCTCGATAGCCTGTTCGATGTTTTCAGTTGTTACAATTCCAAAGATGACAGGTACACCAGTAGTGTTTGCTGCTTGCGCGATGCCTTTTGCAGCTTCATTGCAGACATAATCGTAATGTGTCGTCGCGCCTCTGATGACAGTGCCCAATGTGATAATAGCATCATATTTTTTTGTTTCCGCCATTTTTTTCGCAGCAAACGGTATTTCAAATGCGCCTGGAACCCAAGCCACATCAATGTCATTTGTGTCTACGCCATGTCTGAGCAGCGCATCTTCTGCTCCGCTCAGCAGCTTGCTCGTAATAAAATCATTAAATCTTCCTACTACGATTCCGATTTTAAGACCTGTACCAACTAAATTTCCTTGTATGATATTCATATGATTCCCATCCTTTTTTGTGATATTTGTGATTAGAAATGAAGTAAATGACCTAGCTTGTTCATTTTGGTTTGCAAATATTTTTTATTGTGTTCTTTCGCCTCCATTTGAAGCGGCACTCTTTCTGAAATACTGAGTCCGTAGCCTTCAAGGCCTGCGATTTTTCGCGGATTATTCGTCAAAAGCTTCATATTCCGGACACCGAGGTCGCGTAAAATTTGTGCTCCGATGCCATAGTTGCGAAGATCCGGCAAGAATCCAAGCGCCTCATTGGCTTCTACGGTGTCATAACCTTGTTCCTGAAGCTTATAAGCTTTTAATTTATTGATTAAACCGATGCCTCGTCCTTCTTGGCGCAAGTACAGAAGCACTCCACGGCCTTCTGCGGCAATTTGGTTCAGCGCGGCGTGCAGCTGCGGTCCGCAGTCACAGCGATGAGACCCAAACACGTCACCTGTGAGACATTCTGAATGCACCCGGACCAATACCGGTTCTTCTCCGAACGGCACCTCTCCCATCACAAATGCGACATGCTCTTTTCCATCTACCTCATTTGTGTATCCATAAACCTTAAATGTCCCAAAATCAGTAGGCAGCGTAATGTCAACTTCACGCTCGACAAGTGTTGTCAGATTGTAACGGTATTGAATCAAATCCTTAATGGTGATCATTTTTAATTGATGCTTTTTCGCAATTTCAATGAGCTCAGGCACTCTCGCCATCGTTCCGTCTTCATTCATAATTTCACAAATGACGCCGGCTCCTGGAGATCCGCAAGCTTCAGCAAGATCAACAGCAGCTTCTGTATGGCCCGCTCTTTTCAGGACACCTCCTTTTTTCGCAATCAGCGGAAAAATGTGCCCCGGACGCTGAAAATCAGATGGCACGGATTTGCTGTCCAGCAATGCTTGAACGGTAAAAGATCTTTCTTGAGCGCTGATACCTGTCTTCGTTTCACGATGGTCTATGCTTACGGTAAATGCAGTGTGGTGAGAATCTGTATTATGCTCAACCATAGGGTGAAGATCAAGCCTGTCTGCGATTTCCTCACTGAGCGGCGTGCAGATCAGTCCTCTCCCATGTGTCGCCATAAAGTTAATGACTTCCGGCGTTGCATGCTCGGCAAGAGCCACAAAGTCTCCTTCATTTTCTCTGTCTTCATCATCTACAACGATGATGACTTCGCCTTTTTTTAAAGCGTCCAGTGCTTCTTCTATCGGATGAAACATGCAAATCTTCCTCTCTAAAAGCCGTTTTCGCTTAAGAAGGCTTTTGTAATGGTTTGTTGGGTCTTATTTTCATTGGCTTTATGCAAAAATCGATACATATATTTTCCGATCATATCGCATTCGATATTCACTTTAGAGCCGATCGTTTTTTCTGAAAAAATCGTTTCGCTGATCGTATGCGGTATTAAGGAGATCGTCACTGTGTCTTCTGTCAGGCCGAATATGGTTAAGCTCACGCCATCCACAGTAATTGATCCCTTTAAAACCAATGTTTTTGTTAATGACGGGTCCATTTTTAAATCATAGTAAACTGCGTTGCTTTTCTCTTCAATTCGTGTGATTTCCGCAGTTCCGTCGACATGGCCTGAGACGAAATGGCCTCCGAAACGGCCGTTTGCCGCCATCGCTCTTTCCAGATTTACTTTGCTTCCTTTTGTTAAATCATTCAGTGACGTAGCTTTGACTGTTTCAGGCATAACATCCACTGTGAATTGATTTTTTGTAAAATCAGTGACAGTCAAACAAATGCCGTTCACTGCAATGCTGTCGCCAAGATGAACATCCTCTAAAATCTTTGAGCATTTAATAGTTAAGGCCATTGAATGCCCTGCTTTTTTCATGGATTCGATTGTGCCTGTTTCTTCGATAATTCCTGTAAACATGGTCACCATCCTATTCCTTTGTCGGTTTTGCCGTCAGTTTGATATCACGGCCGATTTGGGTTATATCAGTGAATTGTAATAAGGGGACATCTTTCATTGATTGAAAACCTTCACCGGAGATTAAGCTGGGAGCATGCGTTCCTCCGATTAGTTTAGGGGCAAAATAGAAGATGATTTCTTGAAAACAGCCTTCTTTGACAAAGCTTCCGTGAACAGCTGAACCGCCTTCCACATACACCGACATGATACCTTCTTCCGCTAGGATCTTCAAAACATCGGGAATTTGAATGCGCTCGGTTTCAAGTGTAAATATGTTCACTCCGAAAGCTGAAAGCCGTTTTTTCTTTTCCTCGTCTGCGCGTGCCGTCGTAAAAATCCATGTCGGCGCTATTTGATCGCAAATCACTTTAGCGTCCTCAGGAATCGAGAGTACGGTATCAAGTATGACCCGAACCGGCTGTTTTGTTACATTCGGCAGTCTGCAGGTTAAGCTCGGATTGTCGGCGTTCACTGTGCCAACTCCGACTAAAATGCTTTGGTGTGTTTTCCTGTATTGCTGAGCATCCTGTCTTGCAGCCTCTGACGTGATCCATTTGCTGTCACCCGTGCTGGTAGCTATCTTGCCGTCAAGGCTGGCAGCCGCTTTTAGCGTGACGTACGGAAGGCCTGTCCTCATAAAGTGCAGAAATTTTTCATTCAGCCTCTCCGCCTGGTCTGCCAGGATGCCTTCCCTTACCTCAATGCCGGCTTCTTTGATCATGCTGATCCCTCTTCCAGCCACAAGCGGATTAGGATCTCTCATCGCCACGAACACTCTTTTGATGCCAGAGTTGATAATCAATTCTGCACATGGCGGTGTTTTTCCGTAATGGCTGCACGGTTCGAGTGTAACGTAAATGTCGGCACCCTCTGCATGTGCTCCAGCCATATGGATGGCATGAACTTCTGCATGAGCTTCACCATATTTTAAATGGGCGCCCATTCCGACAATTTGTCCGTCCTTTACGACAACAGCACCGACGAGCGGATTGGATTCGGTCTGTCCTTCGCCCTGCTTCGCAAGATCTAATGCCAGCTTCATATAATACTCTTCCATTTGTTTCCCTCCCCTCTTTTGCTATTTACCGTCAAAAAAGCCCCGAATTTATAAAAAATTCGGGGCTTTAGGTATTTTACGCAATAGGAAATAACACTATGCATTTTTGACCATTTGCATAGCGGTTCATCATCCTTCTCCCATCCAGACTTTCACTGTCGGCTTCAGCTTAAACTGAATCCACCGCGTGCTTATGCACACGGGTCACGGGCTCTAAAGCAAATGTGCTTTACTACCGCCGGTCGGGATTTCCACCCTGCCCCGAAGGATACAATCTTTATTCATTTGTCCTTATTGGCTATTATAGCGATCCTTTTTAAAGTACGCAATGAAATAAACTTACAATTTGAGAAAAACAAAACATCACCCTTCGATCCGAAAGGTGATGTTTTGTTAATCATTCACTTTTGCAACCTTGATTAATCCGTCGATCCGCTTTGATTTGCTGAAGTATGCCTTAATCTTGTCACCTTCTTTTATATCAGATAAATCCTGATTTAATTTTTTTCCGTTGAAGATGATTTTCGTTCCGTTTTCTGCTACTCCATGATACTCTGAGCCGTCAATTTTCGTCACTTTATATTCCTGGATGGTGTATTCCTCTTCTTCCGAGGACAAGGTTTGTCCAATTGCTGTCGGAACATCCTTCAGCTCAACATCATTTATGTACATATAACCGCCTGCAAGTAAAAGCAAAAGCACTAACAGAATGGTAATCTTGGTTTTTATTCTTCCCATTTCTAAACCTCCAGCCAATATGAATCTATTCATACATATGAGTTATTCCTTTTTTTCATGAATAAAAAACCGTAAATTCTCGTAAATTATTAATATAACGATGCATAACGGGAATATGTTTCACATTTCTGCAAAAATTTCTTTTCTATAGATATACGAATTTATGTTCTGTTTTTAGGGGATGACCGTAAAAAAGATATAAAAAAAGCAGCCCCAATGGGAAACTGCTTGATCCTAATTTGTTTTGCGCATTTCGTTAAACGGGTAGAAAACAAACTTTGACGTACCCGCAATTTGTTTTTTCGTGAAGAGGCCAAGACCGTTACGGCTGTCCATTGAATTCCGACGGTTGTCGCCCATCACAAAATACTTGTTATCAGGCACTTTAACCGGGCCGAAATCATCGGTCAAATGGTCAAAACCGTCCTGTTTCGCTCTCTTTTTATTAGCCGCCAAATAAGGTTCGTCCACCTTTTTCCCGTTGATATAGAGCTGGTCATTTTTCATCTCAACCGTATCGCCGGGAAGGCCGATAATACGTTTGACATAGTGAACATCATCTCCGTTTAACACGACGATGTCTCCTCTATCAAACTCGCCGATGTATTTGACTGTCATATTGACAAAGACCCTTTCACGATCGTGAAGTGTAGGTTCCATGGATTCACCGTCAACGACATACGGCGCAAAAATAAAGTTGCGAATGAGCAAAGCAAGAACGACAGCAATCACAATTGCTTTTGCCCATTCTAATATTGTTTTTTTCTTCGAAACATTTTCTGATTTCAACTGATTTCCTCCAATAAACAACGGTCTTCAATTTATGTTATCACGAATCGAAAAAAAATCCCATTAGGACCTTTGAAGTGATTTTACAAACTGTTAATCTTTCTCTTCTACCCACATCATGCCTATTTTTTTCTTGTCGATCATAACTAAGCCTGAAAATATTGAAAGAAATGAATCGCATAATTCAGAAGCGATGGACTCAGAAGAAAGAGAGTTCTCATATGCAAAATCTTTAAATCGTATATAAGGCATGAGGTTACGAACAGTTTGTTCATTTACTGCATTCCATTGATCTCCCAGTCCATGATACCCATGGCACTTGACAAAACAATTCACGTCATGAAGGTTACTGGAATGTTTGCGGCAACCTATTTCACAGGTGATAACCGCACTCCGTTTTTTGCTTTCATAATATGTTTAAAATCATTCAAGCTCGAAAACATGGATCAGCCTCCAAAAAATAAATCCAATATATTCCCAGCAGTTGAAGACTCTTTATTATAAAATTCTGAATATCCGCAGTTCTTACAGTAAACCACTAGAAATCGGTTATGCTGCACGTCAAACAGCTTTGATAATCCCGTACCGGTTGTGGCTATTTCTTTTTGTCCGGCTTCAGTACTGCCGCATTTTATACAGCCTTTGTTGTCCATATCACGATCTCCTTTTCATTACATCACGTTTGTTTGATTTATTTTACTACAAAATACCAATCCCAATGACCCGTACTACTTTAAAGTTTACTTAATTTTGATTACATACTAATTGGGTTCGTTTCTCAGCTTGGTAAATCTTCTGGAGAAACGGAAAAGCTCCATGGCCAAAACATTTAAACCCAGCCAAACACCGCCGAAGGCGTAACCCGCAGCAACATCACTCGGATACTGCTCATTAACGCGTACACACGATCAGCCCGATGAGGAATAAAACGATAATCAACAAAAAAAAGCAACAGTTTGCAGACGCGCCTTGTGAGAATGACGAACAAAAAGATAAGCACAAAAACCCAAAATGACAAATGCCGTTAACGTCTGTTCGCTCGGGAATGGATATAATACATGATTTTCCAAAGGGAGCGTGAACAGGATGAAGGGAATGAAAGAGCCGTCTAATTCCCTCTTCATAAAGCTCTCCACCAACGACTAGGAAAAATAAGAAAGAGAGTTCAATTTTCCGACCTCGCCCTCTGAATATTGTCCAAAAAAAGGTTAGAACAATAATGGCTAACAGAACACCTCTCGACGCAAAAGCTTTCTGAAATTGCAGCTGGGCCCAGTCTATACCCGATCCAATACGACATGCTCACTCCCGCACAGCTCCCCAATCCGGCCGCTAACATGCTTAGCACCCAGTTTAACTTTTCTTGAAACACGAGAACACCGGCATAACCCATCAGAAACTCTCCCGGTCCAAGTAAAGTTAGAAGCTCTAACATTAACACAATAAACAAGACGGAATATCCATGCTGTTCAAGTAACCCCGTCAAAACTTGCATGTGTTTCTCCTTAAACTTTTTTGTCCTTTTATCATTCCCAATCCACTTTTTGTATAATCAGCACAATTTCACCTTCAGTCGTCCAACAACATTGTCTATGGCGGGATCTTCTCTCCTATACTCGTCACTCATACATTCTTTTTTGACAAGGAGGAGCAACAGCATGAAATGGGAAGAAACAAAAAATACGCAGGGAGTTTGCCAAAATTTTGGGCAGTTCGTTCTGCCACCGAGTCAGGTGTTTGTTTGCCTACCTCATTCCTTGGCCATTCCCCATTTTTCCCGTTTGAGGTTCGCAATGATAAAGTATTTCACTTAGTTTCGTACATAAAGAGGTAAATTCTTTGCTCTCCGAACTAGGATGCGGCGTATGACGATTACTGCATTGCATAACCACTGGTTATTTAGTGAGCTGTGTGCAATGTATATGCACTTTGAGTCAGCACAGGATGATCCTATTACATTCGCCAGAAAAGCAGCTGCCGCATTCAGAGTAGTTAAAAGAATAGACAGGTAGCTGGGCTTCCGGAAGCTATAAAGGAGGCGCTTTTTTCGAGCATTTTTATAAATCAATAAAAACAGGCATCTCCTAAATATTTTTGCCGATAAGTTTACGCTAATCAACTCTAGCACTAATACATATAAAAAATAGAATGATATGAAAGGAGACTTGATAGTATGATTGATTATCCTATTAATATAAACAACGTTTCCGGGAACAGTGTAATTAACGTAGGCGGCGCTTTTATGATCAGGCCTTTAACTTTGTCCAAATCTGTGTTTGGCTCCGGAGGTTTAAACACAGGAATTGTCTTTGAAAATAACTTTGTAAGCAAGGCTAAAATGATTAATCATCAATTTACTGATCAGAACGTCACCAAAACTTTTTAATGTATTTATTTGGGGATTGAGAAATCTCCTTCCTTAAAAACCCGGTTTACCAACCGCCATCAGCACTCGGCGGTTTTTTATTGAACATTTTTGGCCAATAAAAAAAGCTTCCTCTCTAAGAGGAAGCCTTTTGCCTGCCGATTAGCCTTCTACGCGAACTTCTTTCATGACATCGCCATTAGACATGTTTTTCGCGAATTCTAATCCGCTTGTTACTTTACCAAATACAGTGTGAACACCGTTCAAATGAGGCTGTGGCTCATGAACGATGAAAAATTGGCTGCCGCCAGTGTCTTTTCCGGCATGTGCCATAGAAAGTGCGCCCGCCTCATGTGTATGCGGGTTGCCTTCTGTTTCACATTTGATTGTGTATCCTGGGCCGCCAGTACCAGTTCCGTGCGGGCAGCCGCCTTGACTGACGAAGCCAGGAATCACTCGGTGGAATGTAAGCCCGTCATAAAAGCCTTCGTTCGCAAGCTTTTCAAAGTTTGCGACAGTTCCAGGTGCAGCTTCAGGATAAAGTTCAAATTCAATTTTGTTCCCGTCTTCTAATAAAAAGTAACCTGTTTTCAATTGTATGCCTACTTTCTTTATTTTAATTTTCAAAGGAGATTATGTATGATAGGTTATAGCCTGTCTCTCCTTGTCGCGGCTATTATACCACACCTTTCGGGGGAAAACGAATCTCCCGGGCTTTACTAAAAAATAAAAATGAAACCTGAATCTCTTTATCTCCGTCTAACCTAACGGAACTGTATTTTTCATGATTCAGGTCCTCACAAAGCAGCACTATCCAGCTGCTTGTGAAATTGAAGGAGGTCAAACTGCTTTGAAGAAAATTTGGATTGGAATGCTGGCAGCGGCCGTTTTGCTGCTGACGCTTCCGAAGGTCAGTCTCGCGGATGCCGCAGTTGGAGATGTCATTGTAACACTTGGTGCTGATTTGTCAGAATCCGACAAACAAAAAGTGCTTGATGAAATGAATGTCCCTGATAATGCCACAACGGTAACCGTGACCAATAAGGAAGAACATGAATATTTAGGAAAATATATATCGAACGCGCAAATCGGATCGAGAGCGATTTCTTCATCGTCAATCACCATTGCCAAAAAAGGCTCCGGATTGAATGTTGAGACCCATAATATCAGCAGCATCACAGATGAAATGTACCTGAATGCACTGATGACAGCCGGTGTTAAAGATGCGAAGGTGTATGTTACAGCACCGTTTGAAGTATCCGGGACTGCCGCTTTAACTGGATTGATTAAGGCTTATGAAGTTTCTTCTGACGAAGCGATCTCGGAGGATGTTAAGCAAGTCGCCAACCAAGAGCTTGTCACGACATCAGAGCTTGGAGACAAAATCGGTAACGAGAATGCGGCAGCCCTGATTGCAAAAATCAAAGAAGAGTTTGCTAAAAACGGGGTGCCTGATAATAAAGCTGACATCGAAAAACAAGTGGACGACGCAGCTTCTGATTTAAACGTCACACTTACAGACAGCCAAAAGAACCAGCTTGTCTCCCTATTCAATAAGATGAAAAACGCTGACATTGACTGGGGACAGGTCAGTGACCAGCTAGATAAAGCGAAAGATAAGATTACGAAATTCATAGAATCAGATGAAGGCAAAAACTTCATCCAGAAAGTCATTGATTTCTTCGTATCTATCTGGAATGCGATTGTATCTATATTCAAATAAGAAAAGCGCCGAAAAATCGGCGCTTTCTTTTATTGCTTTACACTCGTTTTAAATGGCAGATCAAGTTTTACAATATCTTCGTATGTTTCTCGCTTCACGACTAAATGAGCCTCACCGTTTTCGACAAATACAACGGCGGGTCTCGGAATACGGTTATAATTGTTGGCCATGCTGTATCCATAAGCGCCTGTACAAAAAACGGCAAGAAGATCGCCTTCTTTTACTTCCGGCAGGTCAATATCCCAAATCAGCATATCTCCGCTTTCACAGCACTTTCCGGCAATTGATACCGTTTTGTCATGCGCTTCTCCGATCCTGTTGGCTGCCGCAGCTTCATATTTAGCTTGGTAAAGCGCAGGACGAATATTGTCGTTCATGCCTCCGTCTACAGCCACATATTGGCGGACACCCGGCACTTCTTTTTGAGAGCCAACCGTATAAAGGGTTGTGCCTGCGTCTCCCACTAGAGAACGGCCCGGTTCGATCCAAATTTCCGGAATGTCAAAACCGTAACGGGAAGCATTTTCTTTCACAGCTTCAATAATTTTTTCAACGTATTCAGTGGCATGAAGCGGTTCATCATCTTCCGTATAACGAATGCCGAAACCTCCTCCAAGATTCAGCACCTTGGATACAAATGAATATGAAGCTCTCCACTCGTCTAGTTTTTTGAAGATTTTTTCCGCTGCTAACACAAAACCGGCAGTATCAAAGATTTGCGAGCCGATATGGCAATGGACACCCAGCAGCTGAATGTGTTCCGATTGTAATACTTGTTCGATGGCCCGTTCAGTTTGTCCGTTATGAAGGTCGAAACCAAACTTTGAATCTTCCTGGCCCGTTGTAATGTAGTCATGCGTATGCGCTTCTACTCCGGGCGTGATCCGAAGAAGAACATCGATGGAGTGACCCGTTTCTTTACATAGGTCTTCAAGAAGCGCAATTTCATAGAAATTATCCACCACAATACAGCCGATGCGGTGCTCAAGCGCCATACGCAGTTCTTCCCTGCTCTTATTGTTTCCATGAAAGTGGATGCGTTCTGCCGGAAAGCCTGCCGCAACAGCCGTATATAGCTCTCCTCCGGATACGACATCTAAAGAAAGTCCCTCTTCCTCAGCGAGCTGAATCATTGCGACTGATGAGAATGCTTTGCTCGCATATGCCACCTGTGCTTTCAGCCCTGCAGAAATAAACGCCTGCTTAAAGCTTTTAGCACGCTCACGTATTAAAGCCACATCATATACGTAAAGAGGTGTACCATATTTCTCCGCTAAATAGAGAGCATCCACACCTCCGATTTCTAAATGACCATGTTGATTTTGTCTGCTTGTGCCGTGTAAGAACAATGTCATTCCCTCTTTCTCCGCTTATGGATGAAAGGACAGTTTTATGGACTGTCCCTTCATAATTAAGACATACATTATCATACTCTTCAGTCAGTTTCAATGCGATTATGAATTGGTAGGCTGTCTTAAGCGATTTTTGGGGTGAACGATACTGGGTCTTACTTTTGCGCCAGGTTTCGCTGTGCGGACAAGAACCTGCCACAGCGCCTTTCCGTTAAAGGGAATCAGCGGCCATAAGTACGGTGTCTGAAGGGATTTGATGCTTGCCATGGCAATAATTAGCACTGTAAATCCGATGACGAGCCCTTTTATATGAAATAAGGCAACGAGTATCATGAGGACAAGACGGCTCATTTTGTTTGCCAAGCTTAATTCATAACTAGGCGTCGTAAAGGTTCCAATCGCCGCAAGTGAGACGTACAGAATCACCTCAGGCGAAAAAAGGCCGACCTCAATCGCAATCTGCCCGATCAGAACAGCGGCAATTAAACCCATTGCTGTCGATAAAGCCGTCGGTGTGTGAATGGCAGCCATTCTGAGAAACTCGATTCCTAAGTCAGCTAAAAATATCTGCAGGATGATCGGGATATGCGTATCTTTATTTAAACCGATAAATTTCATGTTGTCCGGAAGCAGATCAGGCTGAAGCACAAAGAGAAACCAGATCGGAAGAAATAAAGTAGAAGCAAGAATACCGAAAAATCTTACCCATCTTAAAAAGGTCCCGACTGAAGGAGCCTGCCTATATTCTTCAGCATGCTGCACATGGTGAAATAAAGTCGTTGGGGTAATGATTACACTCGGCGATGTGTCCACTATAATGATAACATGGCCTTCTAGAACATGATTTGCGGCCACATCCGGTCTTTCTGTATAGCGCACGAGCGGAAAAGGATTATAGCTTTGATTAACAATGAATTCCTCGACAGTTTTGTCTGCCATTGTTAATCCATCGACATCAATGGATGCAATTTCTTTTTCTACGATCTCAACCAGATCCGGATCAGCTATATCTTCTATATAACAAATGCTTAAATCCGTCTTTGACCGCTCACCAACTTTCGTCATCTTGACTCGAAGGCGTTCGTCTCTGATCCGCCTTCTGAGAAGGGCCGTATTGACGACGATATTTTCAACAAATCCGTCTCTGGCTCCTCTGACTACCTTTTCCGTATCAGGTTCTTCCGGGTTTCTGCCCGGATAGCTTCTGACGTCAATTATAAATGCGAAACCTGCACCTTCAACAATGACAGCGACGAGCCCGGACAGCACTTGGTCGGTGGTTTCATCCAAGGTTTTTACTTTTTCGACCTGGGCGTTAAGCAGCCTGTTTTCGACGATGTCGACCAGCTCATCAGGGTCTTCTTTCCGATTGTTAATGGCAACAAGCTCTCTCATTAAATGAATAATATAGGCTGTATCGCATAATCCATTTAGATAGTAAAGCTGGATCTCTTTATCTAAAATCGTGAGCTTGCGAACACCTACATCATAGCTCGTCCCCATCCCAACACGGTTTTTGAAATACTCTTCATTTTTAGCTGGATTCCGATAAACCCGAATTTTCTCTTCCTTGTGGTCCGGCATGATACCCGCTCCTTTCTAAAATAAACTCGACCGCTTTCATGGTGATTGGCGACCCTTTTGAGATATCGTCTTTTCTGCCCATTTTGCCGATATCCCCGATACCGACAATAAGCGGGAGATCAAGTTTATCAAGGCAATAGACTGTATCTCCACTCATTCTGTGGTCATCAAATTCCCTTTCCCCGACTTTATCGACGCCGTATTCAGTTATTTCTCCATTGCGGTCAATGCTTACATCGACCCTGGTCCATTCAGCCTGATGTGTTTTTGACGCGACCGCAATCACACCGAGCACTTCAATAGACGGATGGGTTGCGACATAGGTCAGAGCGGCTTCTCCCGGACCCTCTCCTTGAAGGCCGGAGTCGTCAAACATGACAAATACAGGATCATACGGTGCTGAGGCGATCAGCTTGACAAGCTCGGCGCCGCTGCGGGTGGAAGGATTCCCTTTTGATTGTGAAATACATCGACCTCCCACTTTGCTTGCGGCGTATTCAATTGTTTTAGCGGCATAAACATCCCCGTCTGTTACCAGTATGACCTTGCGTTTTGTCGTCATGTCAGCATTATCCTTTCGGTTTGAAAATAACAGCTACGATAAAGGCGAAAAGAATAGCGGCTGAGATACCGGCCGAGGTCAGCTCAAAAATCCCCATGCCGATTCCTATAAATCCGTGTATATGCGCCTGATGCATAGCACCGTGCAGAAGACTGTGACCGAAGCTGACGATCGGAACGGTGGCGCCTCCTCCGGCAAATTCAATAAATTTATCGTAAATGCCGAAACCATCTAATATTGCACCGATTACAACAAATGATGTCATGACATGAGCTGGCGTCAATTTAAAAATATCCAAGAGCAGCTGGCCGACGATACAAATGGCCCCGCCGCATACAAAAGCCAAAAGGTAGTCCATGTTAAGATGCACCTCCTGCACGCTCAAATACAACCCCGTGGGCGATAGTCGGGATGGTTTCTTTTTGCTGGATCATCGTCGGGCTTAACAGCGCCCCGGTCGCCACGACAAATACACGGTTTAATTTTCCTTCTCTCAGCTGCTTAAAAATATGAGAGTAGGTGACAACCGCTGAACAAGCACAGCCGCTCCCCCCGGCAAAGACCTGCTGATCCGGAGTGTAAATCAGAAGCCCGCAATCATCATGCTTTGTGCCGACTGGATATCCATCTTCTTTTAAGATGTCTTTTACGATTGGAGAACCGACGCCTGACAGGTCACCTGTCAGGATTAGATCATAGTCATCCGCTGTCCGGTTGAGATCTTTAAAGTGCTGCTTAATCGTATCAGCTGCAGCCGGAGCCATAGCCGATCCCATATCAAAAGGATCTGTAATTCCTAAATCAGAAACCTTTCCGACAGTCGCACTTGTGATTTGGATATCACCCGGTGTCTGACTGATGACAACTGCACCGCTTCCGGTTACAGTGGAGGTAGCAGTGTCCGGTTTTTGGCCTCCGTATTCTGTCGGATAGCGAAACTGTCTTTCCGCAGTTGCATTGTGACTGCTGGTGGCAGCGAGTGCCCTTTTGGCAAACCCGCCATCAACTAAGGCTGATGCGACAGCCACTGTTTCCATTGATGTTGAACAGGCGCCAAACATACAAAGAAATGGGATTTTCAAGTGTCTTGCCACATAGTTAGCCGTCACGTTTTGGTTCAGCAAGTCGCCTGCCAGCAATAGGTCAATATCATCTTTTGTCAGATTGTTTTTTTGAAGCGCAACATTAACAGCGTCTTCCATCAGCTGCCGTTCCGCCATTTCCCAGCTTTTTTGATTACAATGCATTTCGTCATAGGTTTTATCAAATAAAGAGCCGAGCGGTCCGTCTTTTTCCTTTGGTCCTGCTGCCGTTCCCGCTGAGTTGACAAATATGGGATGTTCAAATACCCAGGTTTGCTTTCCTGTTAATTTCATTTTCTTCTCCTCCTATGACATCAGTTTCTCAAAAGCAAACCGAATCATTCCAACGATGTATGCAGCTACAACTCCGAAAACAATAACATTTCCTGCCAGTTTAAACATATTTGTCGCTACTCCAAGCACTAATCCTTCGCTTTTATATTCAAGAGCCGCGCTTGCCATACTGTTGGCAAAACCTGTGACAGGTACGGCTGAACCTGCGCCTGCGAATTGTCCGATTCTGTCATAGATGCCGAACCCTGTAAGCAGGGCAGAAATTAATATCAGCGTTGCAGCTGTTGGATTCCCCGCAGTTTTTTCATTGAAATCAAAAAAATGGATATAAAAATTTTGCAGACCTTGCCCGATTGCACAAATCAGTCCGCCCACTAAAAAGGCTTTTACACAGTTCCAGACGTAAGGCGGCTTAGGCTGATATGTTTTCACTTTTGATTTGTAATTTTCTTTTATGTTTGTCATCTTGAAACCTCCTTATGAATGGTCAATAAAGTACAGCCAATGAAATAAGGATCCCGCGATTTTCCCAATCACGATGGCCATTAAAAGAATAATGATTTTACTTCTGAGCCCGATTCGTTTTGCCAAAATCGGCAGGACATTTAAAACCTCTGTAAGAGCAGCCGCTAGCATCCCGACGAACAAACCTGCCAGAAGCCCGACCGGCACAGCTATCCATTTTGTTAGATAAAGATGATTCATATGAAGCGTCTCCCATCCCCCGCAAACCGCGCCAAGAATAACAGCCGCTTCATAAGCCTGAACAAATCTCATTGTTTTGGTGAGCTGCATCAGCCGCGGAATGATTCCCATTACGGTTAAAAAAGCAACGAAACCCGCCCCCACCGTTATGCCTCCGCCGAGCCCGACAAAAATAATGAACAATACACTAACGATCATGCAGATCCTTTATGGTTTCTTGATTCTCATGCATGGCCACATATTGATCGAGATCAAGCTGATAGTTAAACATCTCAACCTCCAGCGGGCTGGGCTCTTCATTTAGGCGCTTTTTAAATATGTGGTTAAAAAACACGATCATCCCCAGTCCCAAACCGATGCTGTATGGGATTTGAAGCAAATATGGATAGTCATTTCTCTCTCCGGTTATGATTTCATATAGTGCGATATGAACATCTCTCATGCTTACATCCTCATGAAAGTTCATGATGGCAAGACACGATCCAATAAACAGAAGCAGCCAGACACCGATAAATAGAACCGTTGATAAATTTCGCTTTCGATATTGAATTTCAACAATGGTTTCTGCTCCGCCTACGGTTTGAACATCAAGTGTCGGATCTTGTAAATGAATGGCTCTGAGGACTTGTATGATATCCAGAATTACGATATTTTTATCTTTTTCGCTCACCTGATAAAGCGGCATAGCCGAAAGTTTCTTTTTCAGCTGAAGCTGCCCTTCTATTTGCGCGGCATCTCCAACGGTAATAATATCCCCTGGATGTGCCAGCACCCGGTGGCGAAGCCGGATAAATATTCGTCGTTCCATCATTGATCACCATCTTTCGGTGGTTATATATGTAGTATGTGGTTCGATTTTGTTCTCATTCATCCGCTCGAAAAGACCATAAATTACCACGCTTTTGCACATAAAAAAGCTAGCCTGCACTGCAGACTAGCCATCCGTATGATCCATTTGAACCTTGATCTGTTTTAATATTTTCTTTTCAAGCCTGGAAACCTGCACCTGAGAGATCCCGAGCCGCTCAGCCACCTCAGACTGTGTCTGGTCTTTATAATATCTGAGATAGACGATTAATTTTTCCCTTTCCTCCAAATCGCTGATCGCTTCTTTCAGCGCAATTTTGTCAAACCATTTTTCTTCTGAGTTGTCAGCGATTTGATCGAGCAGGGTAATCGGATCTCCGTCATTTTCATAAACGGTTTCGTGAATCGAAGATGGAGCCCTTACCGCCTCTTGGGCCAGTACAACATCCTCAGCTTCAATCTCCAAGTGGTCAGCGATCTCCTGCACCGTCGGCACTCTTCCCAGTGTTTTCGAAAGCTCATCCTTCGCGCGCCGGATTTTGTTTCCAAGCTCTTTTAATGACCGTGATACCTTTACAGTTCCGTCATCACGGATAAATCGCTGGATTTCTCCGATAATCATCGGCACTGCATACGTTGAAAAACGCACATCATAGGTTAAATCAAATTTGTCAACAGATTTTAACAGCCCGATGCAGCCGATCTGGAAGAGATCGTCAGGCTCATATCCTCTGTTTAAAAACCGCTGTACGACAGACCAAACAAGACGCATGTTTTTTTCTATGAGGAGGTCTCTTGCCTGCTGGTCGCCATTTTGGCTTTGTTTGATTAATTCCTTTACTTCATGATCCTTCAGCTGAGCGTTTTTGCCGTTTTTCTTAACCTCCACATCCATAACAAATCTCCTTAATTACAAAGCGCTTTGCTTTTTGATAAGTGCTTTGTTAAGCGAATCGTTGTTCCCATTTCAGGCGATGAATCGATACTGACATCATCCATGAAATTTTCCATAATGGTAAAGCCCATTCCAGAGCGCTCAAGCTCAGGCTTAGTCGTAAATAGAGGCTGACGGGCTTCTTCAAGATCTGTAATGCCTAAGCCTTCATCACGAATAGTCATATATACGACATGATCTTCCAGCGTCACTGAAATGTAAACTTTCCCTTCACAGTTCTCTTCATATCCATGGATAATTGCATTTGTGACTGCCTCTGACACGACTGTTTTGATTTCAGTCAGTTCATCCATTGTCGGGTCCAGCTGAGCTATAAATGAAGCAACTGTCACACGGGCGAACGATTCATTCTGACTGAGGGCAGAAAACTCAATGTGCATTTCATTTTTCATGATGCCACCCCCAGTGTCAGGAGCGCCTGCTGTTCAGATTGTTCAAATCGGATAATTTTAAACAGACCCGACATATCAAACAATCGCTTCACCGCAGGAGAGATAGCGCAAACGACCATTTCCCCGCCAATTTGCTTAATTTGCTTGTATCTTCCTAAAATAACGCCAAGCCCCGAGCTGTCCATAAAGGAAAGATCCTCCAAGTTCAGCACGATATGGCGAATATCATCCTTCTCCAATGATTGAGTCACTTTTTGCTTCAGGGTTTCAGCCGTATGGTGATCGAGTTCGCCTGTTAATCGAATACAAAGCACAGATTCTTTGACATTCATGTCAATTCCAAGGCTCATGCTCATTCCTCCTTGATATGATCGGATAATGAGTGTTTCGATTTCGACGGAATGAATTCCTTCACCGTGACAAAACTAGTGGTCATTCGGCATAATTACTTAAATTTTGTCCAGTCTCCCATCGTCCGCTTCAAGAATGTGATAAACCCGGCTTTCTTCATATCTTCTTTTGCAGCAACAGGACTTTCAGCGAGTACTTCTCCATCCTTTTTCAGAACTAGAGTGCCAAGCTCTTGGCCTTTTTGAATCGGAGCACTAATATTGTCCTTCATCTTGATTTCTTTTTTCACATCGTTCATATCCTCGCCTTTTTTCGTCAATATTGAAATCGGCTCAGATGTAGAGAGTTCGATCAATTTTTGTTTCCCTTTTTTGACCTTTACTTTTGCTACTGTTTCATTTCGTTTATATAAAGGATGCGTTTCATACTGGCTAAAGGCGAAGTCCAGCATTTTTGTCACTTGCGCGTTTCTTTCTTTAGGCGTGCTCGCTCCGAATACAACCGCTATGGCCCGCATGTTTCCTTTTTTTGCCGAAGCAGTCAGACAATATTTCGCTTCGCCTGTATAGCCTGTTTTTACGCCGTCTACACCAGGATAAAATTTGATAAGGCGATTTGTATTCACAAGCCAAAACTTTTTATCTGTATTTTCACGAAGGTAATCTTCATACGTGCCGGTAAACTTCGTAATTGATTCGTATTTCAATAATTCCTTAGCCATGATTGCCATGTCATAAGCAGAGCTGTAATGTCCTTCCTCGGTCAATCCGGTCGGGTTTTTGAAGGATGTATTTTTCAATCCCAGCTCTTTTGCTTTTTTGTTCATTTTCTGAACAAATTCTTCTTCAGAGCCGGAAATAAATTCAGCCATGGCTACGGAAGCGTCATTTCCCGAAGCGATTGCGATACCCTTCAGCATTTCTTTGACAGTCATTTCTTCGCCGGGCTCAAGGAAGATCTGTGAGCCGCCCATTGACGCCGCATGCTCGCTTGTACGGACCTTATCACTCATTTTGATCTTGCCTTTATCTAAAGCTTCCATAATCAAAAGCATCGTCATAATTTTCGTCATGCTTGCAGGCGCCAGTCTCTCATTGCTGTTCTTGTTGTAAAGCACTTTTCCTGTGTCACGTTCTATCAGCACCGCAGACTTCGCTTCATGAGCAAGCTCCGATGTACGTTTTCCGTCTTGTTTTGCAAATGCAGACGGTGCAAATGTAAGCAGCATTATACCAATCAACAAAGTGGATAAAAGACGTTTCATCTCAAAAGCCCTCCATTTCATAATCCTTTTTATTTTTTCCAAGCGGGATGGTTTTATACGCCACTGATGGAAAATGTTTCGAATTTTGGGCATAAAAAAAGACAGCTGTGTGATATCAGACACAGCTGTCTTTTGGTCCTGCATTGATTCATATTTATTCGTACTGAGCGACGATCGCTTTAACAAGCTTCAAGAATCCAGCTTTTACTTTTTCGGTCACTTCCATAACTTCATCGTGACTTAAAGGCTGATCCAGAATTCCGGCTGCCGCGTTAGAGATGCAGGAAATGCCAAGAACCCGCATTCCCGCATGATTCGCCACAATGACTTCAGGAACAGTAGACATGCCGACAGCATCAGAGCCCATCGTTCTTAAGAAACGGACTTCTGCCGGTGTTTCGTAAGAAGGTCCTGTCACAGCAGTGTACACGCCTTTTTGAATTGGGATATTAAGGTCTTTCGCAATCTTTTCAGCCAGGCTGGACAGATCTTTGTCATAGGCTGAAGACATATCTGGAAATCTGGCGCCGAAATCAGCTTCGTTTGGCCCGATTAACGGGTTTGTTCCCATAAAGTTGATATGATCGGTAATAATCATTAAGTCTCCCGCACGAAATTCAGTGTTGACACCGCCTGCGGCATTTGTCACGATCAACGCTTCCACACCGAGCGCTTTCATCACGCGTACAGGGAATGTGACTTTCTCCATTGAGTAGCCTTCATAAAAATGAAAGCGGCCCTGCATTGCAATGACGGAAACTCCTTCAAGAGTGCCAAGCACAAGCTGTCCGGCATGCCCTTCAACAGTAGATACCGGGAATTCAGGTATGTCTCCATATTTCAGCTTGACCGGATTTTCGATTTCGTCAGCCAAAATGCCAAGACCTGAGCCTAAAATAAGGCCGATCTTCGGAGATTCCGGCAGGTTTTGTTTAATAAAAGCTGCTGCGCGTTCAATTCTGTCCTTCAAGAAACAGTCCCCCTATTGTAATAAAGATAAAAAGCTTTTCCCGTATTTCGGTTTATTCGATTGGAAATTATCAGCGATCGTTGCGCCAATATCAGCAAATGTATCTGCAAGCGGCAGCATTTGCGCTTTCTTATGTTTTTTGCTGTAAGCGAGAATCGGCACATACTCGCGTGTATGGTCAGTCCCATGATGAATCGGATCATTGCCGTGGTCGGCTGTAATAATTAACAGATCGTCTTCTCTCATTTTTTCAAACACTTCCGGAAGCCGCGCATCAAATTCTTCAAGCGCGCGTCCGTAGCCTTCAGGGTCACGGCGGTGTCCGAATAACGCGTCAAAATCAACAAGGTTCGCAAAGCTCAGACCCGTAAAGTCTTCTCCCAGCGTATCGATCACCTTGTCCATTCCGTCCATATTGGAAACCGTTCTGCGTGAAGAAGTAATGCCTTCTCCGTCGTAAATATCAGAGATTTTACCGATTGAAATCACATCTAAGCCGCTGTCTTTCAATTCATTCATGACAGTGCGATCAAACGGTTTAAGGGCATAGTCATGGCGGTTTGGCGTCCGTTTGAATTGACCCCGCTCTCCGACGAACGGCCGTGCAATAATGCGGCCAACCATATATTTCGGATCAAGCGTCAGCTCTCTCGCCGTTTCGCAAATGCGATACAGCTCCTCAAGCGGCACAACCTCTTCGTGAGCGGCAATTTGCAGAACAGAGTCAGCAGACGTGTAAACAATTAAAGCCCCTGTCTCCATGTGCTCCTGGCCAAGCTCATCCAAAATCGCTGTGCCGGAAGCCGGCTTGTTTCCAATAATTTTGCGGCCAGATCTCTTTTCCAGCTCTTGAAGCAATTCATCAGGAAAGCCTTCCGGGAACACTTTAAATGGTTTATCAATGTATAAACCCATAATCTCCCAATGGCCGGTCATCGTATCTTTTCCGTTTGACGCTTCTTGCATTTTTCCATAATACGCAAGCGGATGTTCTGTTTTTTCTACACCTTTGATATCTTCGATAAGACCAAGGCCGAGCTTTGCCATATTCGGCATATGTAATCCGTTCATATGCTCGGCAATATGACCGAGCGTATGAGCGCCTTCGTCATTAAAGTCAGCGGCATCCGGCGCTTCGCCGATTCCGACTGAGTCCATCACAATTAAAAACACACGATTATATTTGTATGCAGGCATCTTGAAAGCCTCCTTTTTTTCTATACGTCTATTGTATCGCTAAGAGGTCTGACAACTCAAGTATAAACCGTTTTCATTCCCGTTGACAATGTATTTGGAAATAATGAGAAACTTCAATATTTTCTGTCGCTCTAAACAAAAAAGCCGCAGCCACCTGCGGCTATGCTCGCGGATGAAACTGCTTGTACACATCCTTCAGCCTTGTTTTCGTCACATGCGTATAAATTTGCGTCGTGGATATATCCGCATGACCGAGCATTTCCTGCACCGCTCTTAAATCTGCCCCGTTCTCAAGCAGATGCGTCGCAAAGGAATGCCTAAGCGTATGCGGAGTCAGCTCTTTCTTAATGCCGGCTTCCAACGCGATTTTTTTCAGGTTCTTCCAAAATCCCTGGCGGCTGATCTGTTTGCCGTGATGATTTAAAAAGAGGGCGTCAGACACATTGTTCTTTAACAGTTTTCCCCTGGCTTTTGTCATATATTCCTCAATGGCGGAAGCGGCGGCTTCACCAATTGGCACAATCCGTTCTTTTCTTCCTTTGCCAAAGCATCGGATAAACCCCATAGATAAATGAACATCTGCCGTTTTCAACTCAATCATTTCACTGACTCGTATGCCTGTCGCATAAAGCAGCTCCAGCATTGCTTTATCCCGATAGCCGAATGGGCTCGTCAGCTTAGGCGTGTCCAATAATCGCTCGACTTCATTGAGTGCGAGCACCTTCGGAAGCGCCCGTTCCGTCTTTTGTGTTTCGATATGAACGGAAGGGTCCTTATCCGTTACTTTTTCCCTGAGCAGAAATTGATGAAAAGAGCGAATGGATGCCAAATGCCGCGCCGATGTCTTGCCGGATTTCCCCGAATCCTTCAAATGCTTTAAGTATTGGATAATATGTATGCGGGTAACGTGATTCCAATCTGTAACATGAAGGGTTTCTGTTAAGTAGAGAGAATAGCTTTTCAAGTCACGTTCATAGGATACGATCGTATTTTGAGAGAGCCCTCTCTCTACCATGACGTAGTGGATGAAATCCTTTATTTGATCTTTCACTCTTGATCTACTCCCCGTTTTGGTAAAAAAAGATCAACCGGTCGAACCATCCGCCTTTTTCATCCTGATCCATTTCAACAACTTTTACAGCGGAGCCTTCCGGTTTATCATACCGATGATAGTTTTCATACTCTTGATTCACCCATATCATAGCATAATAGAACAAACCGGTAAAACCGGTAAACAGGATGAAAACTTTCAATGCATCGACAGCTGTTTTCAGGAATCTTCCCATGTCCTAATCGATCCTTTCCCTATGGTTCCAGTTATATAAACCATATGCCAAATCAGAAAGGTTTTATACATAGAAACAGCAAAAAACCCTTTCCCCATGAGAAAAGGTTCGCGCTCGGCACCGTCTATTCAGTTTCTTTTCCGTTACAGCGGTGGCAAATGCCGTGAAACGTCAATCTATGATCTTTAATCTTAAATTTCCAATCACGTTCAATGATTTCTTCCACGTCTTCAAGCAAATCTTCTTCAATTTCATCAACGGCTCCGCACTCCATGCACACCAAGTGGTGATGAAAGTGAGCTGCGCCCTCTTTCCGAAGGTCGTAACGGGACACACCGTCTCCAAAGTTAATTTTATCTACGACTTTTAATTCAGTTAATAATTCAAGCGTACGGTATACTGTAGCGAGACCGATCTCAGGAGATTTCTCTTTTACGAGGAGGTATACATCTTCTGCGCTTAAATGGTCTTCTTCGTTTTCAAGCAGCACTCTTACTGTCGCTTCACGCTGTGGCGTAAGTTTATAGCTGGATGAGTGCAGTTGTTTCTTAATTCGATCAATACGGTTTTCCATGTCTTTCCCTCCTACGCCGCATTCCATGACTCATTATAACAAAATACGCGCAGAGTTCCAACTATAATTATTATAAACTGATAAATAAAACGGTTTTCTTTTAATAATAATTTTAAAAAAGTCTAGATGTAAGCTTTTCCATTAAAACAGGAGATAAGTATGCTTCAAAGAGAGATGAGATCAGCGCTAAAAACAGAATGACCAGCAGCACAAAGGCATACCGCCCGAACCATTGAATCGGCGCGTCATGGAGGCTTCGTTTCACGAACAGCTGTCTGATTAACTTTAAAGAAAACGCAATTGCACATGTGCCCATAATGAGATAAGCCGGAATCAGCAGCACATTTTGCGGTAAAACGGAGACAAATGATAGGAAAAACCCGCTTACTCCCATCTGATTGACTAAAAACCCGACAGTAAAGCCGACGACGATCCCTTTCAGAAAGATCATGATGAAAATAATCGGCATCCCAATGACGGAAATTCCCAGTATCCACATCAGGCCTAAATACTTTGCATTATGAAAGATACTTTGCCCAAACATATCAGCTGAACTTGCCTGTTTTCCATCCGAAAGCTGTCCAAAAAATTGACTTAAGTAGTAGTATAAATCTTCTTTCTGGCTGATGGTCATACTGTTGACAATAATCGCGCCAAAGATGACACCCATGAAAAACAGCACTGACACAAATATATAAAGAGAGAGATGATCTTTAACATGCCTGAGAAACATGTCCTTATAAGAGATTTTTCGCATACCGTTTCCTCCCGCCCGCTCTAGTGATTTGATTTAATAGATTGTATGAAAGAAACAGAAAAACATGCCCTTTTTCAAAAAGAAACGATAGAGACGAATGCTAGGCGGCTTTTTGGGGCACAAAAAAATCCCTATCATCAACTGCTGTATGATCATAAGGATTCTTATGCTTCCGCTTATTCAAAATCTCTTTTTTGCTTTTTGTCATTCTTTCATGTGTGCTAAAAGATGGTGTGCTGCCTCTTGATAATAAGACGTCACGTCCGCCGTTTCTCAATCGATGCTCCCGCTTCTTTTTCGCTTGGCTTTTTGCCATGTGATCACTCCCTTTTTTATTTTCATAGTAATGATAACAAAATTGAACACTGATAAGAAAAAAACAGCACCTGCTATGCCAGGTGCTGTTTAGCTACATTTATTTCACTGCTGTAAGAGCTGCATGCTCAACAGCTGCTGCTACCGCATGATGGACTTTTGAATCAAGCGGCTGAGGGACAACATCACCTTGTTTAGTGCAAGCTGCGATGGCCTCTGCTGCTGCGACAAGCATATCATGATTAATCTCCGTGCTTTTTGCGTTAAGCGCTCCTCTAAAAATCCCCGGAAAACCGAGTACATTATTAACAGAACGCCCGTCAGCTGCATATGCGGCGCCAGCCTGCAGCGCGGCCTCCGGTTCAATTTCCGGCTTCGGATTCGATAAAGCCAAAATCACTTGACCAGAACGTACAAATGCCGGTTTTATTAAACCCGGAACGCCCGTTGTAGCAATGACAATATCACATGTTTCCATGAGCTCCTCAATACTGGAAACTGCCTGTCCGCCGTATTGTTCGAGACGGTTCATTGCTGACTCTGATTTGTCTGTTCCGTACACAGCATTCACACCATAAGCCATGAACATCCGGCAGATGGCCACGCCTGCTGCGCCAAGGCCGATTTGCCCCACTTTCGCTTCCTTCAGGTCAACTCCCGCACTCCTGCATGCCGAAATGGCAGCTGCCAGCGTCACTACAGCTGTACCATGCTGGTCATCGTGCATAACAGGAATGTTCAGCTCCTCTTTTAGGCGATCCTCGATTTCAAAACAATGCGGCGAACCGATATCCTCAAGAAGGATGCCGCTAAAGCCCGGAGAAATATGTTTTACTGTTTTGATGATTTCTTCAGGATCACTCGTATCAAGCAGTATCGGAATACCGCTAATACCCGCCAGCTGATCAAATAAAGCAGCCTTTCCTTCCATGACAGGCATGCCAGCCACAGAGCCGATATTCCCAAGGCCTAAAATTGCGGTTCCATCCGTTACAATTGCAACAGAATTGCTGATCGTTGTATAAATAGAAGCTTTTTCAGGTTCTTTTTCGATCAGTCGGCACACGTCCGCAACACCTGGTGTGTAGACACGTCCCAGCTCTGCCAGTGAACGGATCGGCATTTTGCTTTTCATTTGGATTTTTCCGCCTTCATGTGCTGAAAGGACTTCATCAGATACGGTGTGAAGCCTGATCCCTTCTCCGAGGGCCTGTACAGCCGCGATCACTTCCTGAAGCTGTTCTTCATTCTCCACTTGAACGGTAATATTCCGCATTGTGTAATTGGGTCCGACTTTTACCGTCTCCACTTCACCAATATCCCCGCCCAGAAGGCCGATTGCCGTAGCCACCCTTCCAAGATTTCCGGGAACCGAAGGCGTTTCGATCATCAGTGTCCGAATCATGTGTTTCGCTATCATTCAGTGATCCTCCCCTATTAGCCTAGTTTTTCGGCTTTAACTGTATTGTTTTTCGTATACCATATAAATTTTCCTGTATAACCATAGATAATTGCAAGACCTATTGCTACAAAACTGAGCCACATAAACGGCAGATAAGAGAAGGTAGAAACACCTAAAATACCAGCCATGTAAATCCCATTATCAGACCAAGGAACCATCCCCGAAGTCAATGTTCCCCCGACCTCTGAGTTACGTGATAACACTCTTCTGTCCAGATGTAAGCGATCATAGCTGTCTTCCATAATTTTCGGAGTCAAAATAAGGGATACATACATCGCACAGCCGAAGATGTTTGCTAAAAACGCTACGATCAGTGTAGACAATGTGACATTGCCGGCTGAAGTTAATTTCTTTTCAAACGTTGAAACAATGACTTTTAACACGCCGAGTTTCTCAAGCAGACCGCCAAAACCAAGGCCAAAGATGATGACGACGAGAGAATCAAGCATACCGACAATTCCACCGCGGTTTAACAAGCCGTTCAAAAATTCAACATCAGTTTTAATAGAGAAGCCGTTGTACGCAGTTGCAATCGCATGGGCAATATCCATTCCTTGGAAAACAACAGCCCAGATTGCACCGAGTAAAGCGCCAATTACGATAACCGGCATAGATGGCTTTTTCATCGCCAATAAGACTATGACGACAACTGCCGGGATCAGCATCCAAATATGAATGTCAAACGTGTTTTGCAAAGATGATTTTAAGAATTCAACTTTATCAAGATCAATATTTTTCCCGCCGTACCTAAATCCAACAACTGTAAAGAGTATAGCTGTAATGACATAAGCAGGTATTGATAAATAAAGCATTGCTCTCACGTGAGCCAATACATCGACTTTTGATAATGAAGAAGCTAGAACTGTACTGTCAGACAGCGGAGACAGCTTGTCCCCGAAATAAGCACCTGAAAGAATAGCTCCCGCTACAAGAGGAAGCGGAATGCCTAAACCCTCTCCAATTGCGATCATGGCAATGCCGGCAGTTCCGACTGTTCCCCATGACGTTCCTGTTGCCACAGACATAATGGAACAAATAATTAACGTTGCCAGTAAAAAGATACTTGGGTGAATAAATTCCAGTCCGTAATAAATCAAAGTCGGCACAACGCCTCCGGCAATCCATGTTCCGATGAGCGCTCCAACTGAAACGAGAATCAGTACGGCTTCAAGGCCATTTGATATCCCATGTACAATCGCATTTTGTAAATCTTTATAAGAATAACCGAGTCTTATACCTAAAAGCATTGCAATAAACCATGAAACAAAAAGCGCCAGCTGTATCGGCAAGTCGAGAAAGACTGTAAACGATAGAACAAGTGCTAAAAATACTCCTAGTACAATAATAATTTCAAATAGTGTTGGCAATCTTACATCCTTCAAAAGAAGTCCCCCTTCATGTAAAAGCTAAAACGCTTTCAATATATAGTGCAACACGTATACTATACTTCCTCATCCCTATGTTGTAAACAGCTTATTCATCCGACTATTCGGAGATGAATAAGCTGCATTTTGTTCAAATTTTATTTTTCTAAGAGTTCTTTTCCTGCAATCCCTGGTTTTGTCATTTCATATGGATTTAAAATAATATCCAATTCTTCTTCAGTCAGCACATCATGCTGCAGGCAAAGGTCACGGACTGATTGGCCTGTCATAATCGCTTCCCGGGCAATTCTGGCAGCCGCTTCATATCCAAGATGCGGATTGACTGCAGTGATCACGCCTGCGCTTTTTTCTACGTATTGCTTCATACGCTTTTCGTTGGCTTCAATGCCTTTTAAGCAGTTGTCAGTGAACGAACGGAAGCCGTTGTTCATGATGCTGATGGATTGAAGCAAATTAAAGACAAGCACGGGCTCCATGACGTTCAACTCAAGCTGGCCGGCTTCTGAAGCAAGGCAGATTGTATTGTCGTTTCCGATCACCTGGAACGCAATTTGGTTGATCAGCTCCGCCATAACCGGATTGACTTTCCCCGGCATAATAGATGAACCCGGCTGACGTGCAGGCAGAGAAATTTCCGCAAGTCCGGCGCGCGGTCCCGACGCCATTAAGCGCAGGTCGTTTGCGATCTTCGACATGTTCATCATGCAGACTTTTAATGAAGCTGATACCTCTGTATAGGCATCTGTATTTTGTGTCGCATCTACAAGATGGTCAGCGCCGACAAGAGGAAGCCCGCTAATATCAGCAAGGTGCTTTACTACCTGTTTGATATATTCAGGATCAGCGTTCAGCCCTGTACCAACAGCAGTTGCGCCCATGTTGACTTCATATAGGTGCTGGCGCGATTGCTTGATTCGTTTGATATCACGCTCGAGAACACGGCTGTAAGCTTCGAATTCCTGTCCAAGACGGATCGGAACCGCATCTTGAAGGTGTGTCCGGCCCATTTTAATAACAGAGTCAAACTCCTGTGCTTTTTGCTTAAACACACTATGCATATCTTCCATTGTTTTCAGCAGTTTTTCCAAGAGCTTCAATGTGGAAATATGAATAGCAGTCGGGAACACATCGTTCGTAGACTGTGACATGTTCACATGTGTGTTTGGACTTAAATGGATATAATCTCCCTTTTTATGGCCCATGATTTCAAGCGCCCGGTTTCCGATAACCTCATTCGCGTTCATGTTCATAGAAGTTCCGGCACCGCCCTGAATCGGATCGACGATAAACTGATCGTGCCACTTGCCTTCCAGAATCTCGTCAGCGGCTTGTACGATAGCTTGGCCAATTCCTTCATACAGCCGTTTCACGTCCATGTTGGCAAGAGCCGCAGCTTTTTTCACAATCGCCAGTGCGTTAATCATTTCCTCATGGATTTTGTATCCTGTGATCGGGAAATTTTCAGAAGCACGGAGCGTCTGAATTCCGTAATAAACATCTGCCTCAATTTGTTTTTCCCCAAGGAAGTCTTTTTCCACGCGATATTCTTTTTGGCCGTTTAACATAATCTTTAACCTTCTTTCTCTTTGCTGGTTATCGTTTTTACATTTTACAGGACAACGTCATCAGCTATCGGCGTTTCCATAATTCTCTTGACGACAGGAAGATCCGAAGACTGACCTAGTGCCCACATCAACTTTGGCACAATTGCTTCTGTGTTCATATTTCTTGATCGGATAATTAAGTCTTGGTTGACTCTGCGGCCAACTTCGTAAATGCTCATGTCTTCGCCTTCTTCAAGACATTGAGTCGTAATGACCACGACAATGCCGCTTTCGATCAGCTCATTCACTTTTGACAAAATGTCTCTGCCTTCAAACGGCACCCCTCCGCTGCCATAACTCTCAATGACAATTCCTTTGTACATGCTTTTCAGGGCATCAAACATTTCGGGCTTTAAGCCTGGATGCAGCTTCAGCAGACATACATCTGTACATAGTGAAGTGTCAACTGTGAAGGTGTCGTTCTCAGGTTCCGTTACTTGTTTGTTGTATTCGATCCCGTCTTCATTGATAAAAGCGATATATGGGTAATTGATGCTTTCAAATGCGTCGTAGCTTTTCGTTCTTAATTTGATCGCACGCGTTCCCTGAATGACTCTGCCGTCAAACACAACATAAACGCCGCCCACGCCTTCACAGGCAAATCGAATGGCATCTGTAATATTTTTTTTGGCATCGGTTTTTTGGAACGTGATCGGAATCTGCGAGCCGGTGATGACAATCGGCTTTTTGGCATGCTGCAGCATATACGATAGTGCGGCAGATGTATAGGCCATTGTATCTGTACCGTGAGTAATAACAAACCCGTCATAGGCATCATAATTTTCCTTAACGGCTTCCGCTATTTCCACCCAGTATTCAGGCTGCATATTGGTGCTGTCTATATTCATAAGCGACTGAGTTTCCATTGTGTAATCGTTATCAAGTTTTGATACGTAACTTAGTAATTCATCAGCCTTGACTCCGGGAGCCAGCCCATTTTCCCCTTCAACTGAAGCAATCGTTCCCCCAGTTGTCAACATCAATAATTTTTTCATACCATGCACCTCTTCACTGTATCTAAAGATGGGTTGCGAGAAGGTATTCGCTTTTCGCATACTTTTAATGCAATTATAGACACGGAAAATAAAATACGCAAGACATTATTATTCAATTCGCGTACACTTCCTAATACCTATATGATATAATCAGCTCAAGGTGAAAAAGGAGCGGAAGTTCATGAATCTAGATCGTTTAACTGAATTGAGAAAAAAGAAAAATTGGTCGCTTCAATATACAGCTGACCTTCTCGGTATCGCAAAAAGCACATATGCCGGCTACGAGTCAGGCTACCGACGGCCTTCACTTGAAGCGCTCGCCATGCTGGCTGACCTCTTTGACACAACCTGCGATGAACTTTTAGGCCGCGAGAAACAAAAGCAGACTGCTCCTCAGGCCATAGAATTGGCCACGTGGAGCAGCCTTGACTTTACCATTTCTGTTGATGGCCAGCCGCTGAGTGAAGATGAAATCATCCAGCTGATTACCTTTATACGCACAAAAAGAAAAGTACAGGAGGAACTGAGTTAATCTTTAGCTCACGGTTTAATTTTACCGTAGGTTCCTCCTCCTCCGGCTTTCAATTCCAGTTTTCCGGATCTCGCTTTTACGATAAGCGCCGCGGTTTTCGGCGGGACAACGCGAGCCAAATCTTCTTCTGCAGCCTCGTGAAGAACAGCCATTTCTGTTCCGAAGGCTTTTTTTAGTTTGTCCAGCGTTTTCGGGCCTACACCCGGAACAAATTGCAGCGGGATCTGATGTACATATCGCGGACGCGGGACGCGAACTTCAAGCTGATCACTCAATTCATGCAACCTTTCGCTGACTCCCTTGGTAAATCTGGCATTTCCGCAATTCGCGCACGCTGTTTCCCCGCTTACAGCAGGCTCTCCGCATGCTTCGCAAGCCGTCTGATAATATTTCCCCAATAACGGGTCCAAGCCGTAATTTGCGATAATTTTCCTGTCATCTTGTCCCTTTAATGCAAGAGCAAATTCAGTAAAATCAGCTGACTGCACATATAGTTCATTATATTCTCTGCCGATTTTCCCCAACGAATGCGCATCAGAATTTGTTAAAAAAGGATACGGATTCAATTGCGATACGTGTGATGCCATGTCTGTATCACAGCTTAATCCAAGCTCCACCGCGTCTATCATAGATGGATCAAAAACCTCAGTTAAGCTTGATTTAACCCCTTTTCCATATAAGCTTTTATGCGGCGTAAAGATATGAGCGGGGATAAACAGGCCGCCCATATCCTGCACTTTTTTTTGCAGGTTTAAGCCCGTTTCATAAATCCGCTGCGAGCTTAAATGAATATTTTTCAGCCGGGCTGACAGCCAGTTTGAAAACTGTTTCATAGCAGCCAGCGTCGGCATAAATACGAGCACATGGATCGGTCCGCTGCAGGCTTCATCATAAATCTCCAGCTCGCTCCCCAATAAAAGAGTCGTGCTGCGATAACGGATTCCTCCCCCGTCAAGCTCGCGATATTTTCCAGATGAAATGCCTTCCTCAAGCTCTAGAATGACTTCCGGAGAATGACAGTCGATAATGCCGAGGAGTTCAATTCCTTTATGTTCACTGGCTTCAACCAAAATTCTGTCCAGCGTTAATGTTTTGGCGCCTGTTATTTTGACAGCCCTTCCTGTAAAGGTTCGGCCGATATGAATGTGCAAATCCGCGTAAATCTTTTTCATTTTTGTGCTTGGAGCGCTTCTTTCAGCTGAAGATACTGAATCGCGTAGGCTGTTTTAGCATCATATACTTCACGCAATTCAACCAGCTTTAGCGCATCTTCAAGCGTCACCTCCATTACTTCAACAAACTCGTCCTCATCAAGCTCCCGTTTTTCTTCAAGCACTGAAAGCTCCTCAGCAAGAAAAACGTGAACGATTTCATCTGCAAATCCGGGTGATGTATAAAACGCAGTTATTTTTGTCAGTTTTTTTGCTGTATAACCGGTTTCCTCTTCAAGTTCCCGAAGTGCCGTATACTCCGGCTCCTCACCTTTTTCAAGCTTACCGGCCGGAATTTCAACGATCGTCCGCTCAAGCGGCTTACGGAATTGTTTGACCATGATGATTTTCCCTTCATCTGTGACGGCTAGTACCGCTACAGCTCCAGGGTGTTTCACAATTTCACGTTTACTGGCTTTGCCGTTTGGCAGCTCTACATCCTCGACATAAAGATCAATGACTTTACCCGAAAAGATCTGTTCTTTGGCAATTGTTTTTTCTTCTAATGATTTCATTTCTTCATCTCCCGTTCTGTCTCTATATGATGCCCCATACATTTTATCATACTAGAGCAAAAGGGGGCTTCTTCGTGAAAGTGCACCGCATGCCAAAAGGTGTTGTCTTAGTCGGAAAAGCATGGGAAATTCGGGCGAAGTTAAAAGAGTATGGACGCACATTTCAATATGTGAAAGATTGGATCTCAAAGCCATAAAAGTTGAAACTTTAGCTCCTTTATATTACGGTCAATACAAAGCCTAAAAAAGGAGTGTGCACATGAGAAAGCGCAAATTGGGTACATCTGATTTAGACATTAGTGAAGTCGGACTCGGCTGTATGTCTCTTGGAACTGAAAAAAACAAAGCATTGTCCATTCTGGATGAAGCGATCGAGCTCGGCATCAACTATTTGGACACAGCGGATTTGTATGACCGGGGACGCAATGAAGAAATTGTCGGTGATGCGATCCAAAACAGACGCCAGGATATTATTCTGGCAACAAAAGCGGGAAACCGTTGGGATGACGGAAGCGAGGGCTGGTATTGGGACCCTTCAAAAGCTTACATAAAAGAGGCGGTAAAAAAGAGCCTTACACGGCTGAAAACAGATTATATCGACCTTTATCAGCTCCACGGCGGCACGATAGAGGACAACATTGATGAAACGATTGAAGCGTTTGAGGAATTAAAACAAGAAGGTGTCATCCGCTACTACGGCATTTCTTCCATCCGCCCGAATGTGATTAAAGAATATGTAAAAAAATCAAACATCGTCAGCATTATGATGCAATTCAGCCTGTTTGACAGACGCCCTGAGGAATGGCTCCCGCTTTTAGAGGAACATCAAATCAGCGTAGTCGCCAGAGGTCCTGTTGCCAAAGGGCTCTTAACTGAAAAACCGCTTGATCAAGCTTCAGACAGTATGAAACAAAACGGGTACTTGTCCTATTCATTCGAGGAACTGACAAATGCCCGCAAGGCAATGGAGGAAGTGGCTCCCGATCTTTCCATGACAGAAAAGTCGCTGCAGTATCTGCTAGCACAGCCGGCTGTCGCTTCAGTGATTACAGGCGCCAGTAAGATTGAGCAGTTACGGGAAAATATTCAGGCAGCAAATGCACGGCGTTTAACCGAGGAGGAAATCAAAGCGCTCCAATCTCATACGAAACAAGACATTTACAAAGCTCATCGCTCATAGCAGAAAAACCAGCACCTGTACGGGTGCTGGTTTATTTATATTGATGCCAATCCATTTGGCTTTCATTTAGGAGTTCTTCAAAGCTCTTATTTTTTTCGATCTCTTTTTTCTTTCTGATCTGTTCTGCTTTTTCTCTTTCCTGCCTCTTTTCATCCTCTTCCTTCAATTGGCTCTTCATCTCCATAAGCTTTGCTTTGATATCGGATTGAAGGCCGTCTTTTAGCTGGTGTTTGTCAGCGGATTTTTGTTTTTTCATTCAGACTTCCCCCATGTTTTGTTTTGAAGACAGTTTATCACGGAGCATATACACTGAACAAGCAGACTCTCTTCTGGTCACTTTCTCAGCGGAGCAGTGTTTAGGTATAATGATTTCAAACACGAATTACCTATATTTAGTTGAAAGGTGCTGTGACTTTTGAAGAAAATCCTTTTGGCCATTGGCGCTCTCGTAACAGCTGTCATCGCAATCGGAATTGTTTTTTCAAATATGATTCTATTCATCAAGAAAAAAACGGATGAAGACATTATCAAAAGAGAGACAGACAACGGACATGATGTGTTTGAATCATTTGAACAAATGGAGAAAACCGCTTTTGTGATACCCTCCGCTTACGGGTACGACATCAAAGGATACCATGTCGCACCGCATGACACACCAAATACCATCATCATCTGCCACGGGGTGACGATGAATGTACTGAATTCTCTTAAGTATATGCATTTATTTCTAGATCTCGGCTGGAATGTGCTCATTTATGACCATCGCCGGCATGGCCAAAGCGGCGGAAAGACGACCAGCTACGGGTTTTACGAAAAGGATGATCTCAATAAGGTTGTCAGCTGGCTCAAAAACAAAACAAATCATCACGGATTGATCGGAATTCACGGTGAGTCGATGGGAGCTGTGACCGCCCTGCTTTATGCTGGTGCACACTGCAGCGATGGCGCTGATTTTTATATTGCCGATTGTCCGTTCGCATGTTTTGATGAACAGCTTGCCTACCGGCTGAGAGCGGAATACAGGCTCCCGTCTTGGCCCCTGCTCCCTATCGCCGACTTCTTTTTGAAGCTGAGGGGCGGCTATCGCGCACGCGAAGTATCTCCGCTTGCTGTCATTGATAAAATCGAAAAGCCGGTCCTCTTTATTCACAGTAAGGATGATGACTACATTCCTGTTTCTTCAACCGAGCGGCTTTATAAAAAGAAACGCGGGCCGAAAGCGCTGTACATTGCCGAGAACGGTGAACACGCCATGTCATATACCAAAAATCGGGACACGTACCGAAAAATGGTGCAGGAGTTTTTAGACAACATGAATGATTCAACAGAATAAAAAAGCGAAAGGCCTCTTCGGCTCTTCCGCTTTTTTATGTTACAGAACGTCGGTAATGCCATCCATATTTTCTCTGATCCATTCAATCGCAAGATCTATCGTTGTAAACTCCTGCGTCTCGAAGGTCATTTCATCCTGCAATAGCCAGACATCTTTCTTGATGGACTCTGCTCCTCCGATTGACCAGTGAAGCAAGGTATAGGGATGGTTTTGATTCAGGAAGGATACCCACGTTTTATTTTGTGCTGTGTTCTTCATTGCCTTCAGCTTTTGTTCCACGTTTCGCGTCTCCTACTTTACTAATATGCTCATTCTGGGGCTGAGCATTTCAGCCGGGCTTTTCAGCGCCAATGTTTTGGCTTTTTCATTGTAATCGATCGTCATTTGATCGTCAAAAAACACTTTTTGCGACGATTGGATATACAGCGGAATGCCGTTCGTTTCCAGCTGCTCGCACTGTCCCGTTAATTCTTCTGCCAGCCAGATTGTCGGGACACCGCTTACAGCGCAGCCGCATCCTTCTGCATCGTAACGAAGCTGGACTTTTTTTCCCGGGTTGGCGTCAAACGCCTGCTGCAGTGCCTGTTTTGCTGCATCTGTCACATGTATGTTCATAAGGTGAAACCCCCGTTTTCATCATTTTCGCTATTGTAGCATACAACACTGCCATTCGCATTGTTTCTGCCTTTTTTCCACCGCTTCGCATTTTCTTCTGCAGTCTTGATCCACTCATCTTTCCCTTGTATGTACTGATTGATGCTGTCAGGATGCTGGGCCGCCAGCCGTTTTTTGAGAACGGCGTATTCCTTCGCTATGTTTGGATGAGCTCTGAGATAATCTCTGAATAACAGATGCCTTTCAATAGCAGGGTTTCCCTGTTCGTACATATGGACATGATGAGTGCGTTTATTTCCGCCCTTTTGGAAATAACGCCTGCCCGCTATGCCGTTCTCACCTTTTGGTATATAGCCGTTAGCCTTCATTTGTTCATCAAATTGGCTCACGACTTCAATGCTTCTGACTTCAATTAACATATCAATGATTGGCTTCGCTGCCATGTTCGGTATCGATGTGCTTCCGATGTGATGAACAGCGATAATCTCCGACCCGAACACCAGCTTCAGCCGTTCTTTTTCTTCATCGAAACATTCTGCCCATTTTTCGTTGTAGAGAATGACCTCAACTTTTCTTTTCGGATACAAATGAAAGACCGACAGCAATAGACCCTGCGCTGCTTTGACGGTTTCTGCCTTTTGGAATCCGGCCTGTGTATAGAGTGACACGGCCGGGATATTGTTCTCGGCTGTGACTACTTCGATTTTCTCAGCGTCTTCATTATGATCAATGACAAATTGCAGAAGTGCTCGTCCAATTCCTTTTCTGAAACCGTCAGGATGTACAACAAGCCTGCAAATGGTGAGATGATGCATGTTTTTCTCATATGAAATGACACCGATCAGCTTGCCGTTTTCCCGATATCCCGCAAACCGTTCATGGGATGCTTGAATATCCTTCACCTTCTCTTGTAAAGCGGGAATACCGTCAAAACCGATAATCTCTGTTTCCTTTATGTAGGCGGGGATCTGTACGGCTAAAATCTCACGCGCTATAGCGGCTTCCTTACGCTGGAGAAATTCAATCATTCGTGTTCTCCTGAAACAGCCGCTGTCTTTCGATTTTTGCGACGCGGACTGCATACGACTCGTACCAAACGCTTTTTCCTTTTTCTTTTGCCGCTTGATGTTCAGTGTGATGCTTCCAATGGTTAATTGCGTCCATACTGTCCCAATAGGAAACTGTGATGCCCCTTCCATCCGCTTCACGTACGCTTTCCACGCCTAAAAATCCAGGCTGATCCGCCGCAAGTGATACCATCCGCTCCGCTGTTTCTCCATATCCTGTGTCATTTTCGCTTTTGACAGAAGAAAAAATGACTGCATAGTAAGGAGGCTCAGGTGTTTTTGATAAAAAATCCATTATATTTCCCCCTCATATGTTTTTGACAAACAGTACCCTGTCTTGGCCCGGGCCATCATAGTTTGCAAACACTGAGATGCCATTTACCGTCTTGGTGCCCTTTTCAATATCAAACCCCAATTTTGTGTGATATGCGATTGATACCTTATTCACAGGTGAAGTGACGCACTTCACCCGGGTGCAGCCTCTTTGTTTTACTGTTTCGATAAATACATCATACAATTGTTTCCCAATTTGCATTTTTCTGAAATCTGGATGCACACCGGAAAAATGAATGTACGCCGTTTCAGGATCCGATTGCGATTGAAATCCGATTAAAAATCCGGTCATGCTGTTATGTTCGGATGTAATAAAGCTTGTGTCCTGAAAATGCTCAAAAAATAGTCTCGGCAATTTTTCTTTCAGCTGTCTGCCGCCCCACCATTCATTCAGTACAGACGTTACCATTTCATAATCTGAAGACGTGATTGTTCGAATATCCATTACGATTTGATCTCCCTCCGTCTGGCAAAACGAATGTCAGCTCTTTTTCTCACAATATAAAAATTATATTTTGCCTGGCTGGAATTGTAAATGCCTTCTTTCCTGTATCATACGTTTCCAGACTGCCGAGGGAACAATGTTTGATCATTTTATGCCTATTTCTCCCCCAAGCAGGAGGAGAGACTTTACAGCACAATATCAAGCACTTGATCAAGTTTCAGCTTATAAAGCTGATTCTCGTCTCCTTTTATCCATACTGCTTTTTCAAACTCTTCATACCGGCAGATCTTCCCGGTGCAGCGGACAATCTCACCGTCCTGAAAGCAGCTGACAGTGATATCCTGAGCAAACTCCATCGCGGCGCAAAGCGTTTGATTCAGCTCTTCCAGCTTATCGGGGTCAAGGATCGGCTTTTGCAGCTTCTGTTTAAGCCGCTTTCTCTCCAGCAGGCTTTGCTTATGTTCCGGCAGAAACATCCTGCTCCCTTCCCACAGCAGGTTGCCCCTTTTTAAATGGTCGTTCATTTATAGTGCCCCCCTATTTTAGCCGCGCGTTCAAATGCCTGGCCTGCCGCTGTCAGTGACGCCGCCCTGATGATTGCTGTATCGCCGAATCGATTTTTAATGCCGTCCATCACATAGCCTAGGCTCATTTTCTTTGCATAATCCTGAAATAAATTGAGCTGCCATATGTCATCAGATGAGAGCTGAGACAGATTGACACCGAGGCGGCGGACGGGTTTCCCGTCCCAAAATGTAAGAAACAGCCGTCGTACAGCCTCATATACATCCTGCGTAGAATTAGTCGGCTCTGCCAGCTTCACTTGCCGGTTGAAGCCCGTCGGCCAATCAAAATCAGCACCCCGGCAGCTCACTGACACTGTCTGCCCCATGACCCCGGCGTTTCGGCTTCGCCTGCACACCTCTTCACTCAGCTCAAGCAATACGACCTTGATTTCTTTGTCAAAGTGTTCGTAGTCTCTCGGGAGAGTCATTCCATGGCCTATCGCCTTTTGCCCGTCCAGAGACGAAGTTGACACAGGGGAATAGTCGATTCCGTTTGCCGTCATCCACAGCACGTGGCCGTTAATGCCCCATTTCTTTTTTAAAAGATCGAGCGGAAAAGCCGCGAGCCCGCCGATCGTGCTGATGCCCATTCGATTTAAATGATGCTTCATGCGGCTCCCGACGCCAAACATGCTGCCCACCGGGAGCGGCCACATTTCGGTTTTCATATTTTCTTTCGTTAAAGTAAAAATACCGTTCTTATTCTTTTTGGCAAAATTGTCACACGCAATTTTGGCCAGCGCTTTGTTAGGGCCGATTCCGACCCGTGCATAAACGCCGATCTCCCGCATGATTCTGCCCTGAATGCTTTTCGCGATCTCCATCGGCGTCCCAAACAGCTTCTGGCTGCCTGTAATGTCCATGAACTGTTCATCGATAGAATAAGGCTCCACAAGGTCTGTATACTCCTCGAGAATGGCCGTAATTTGCAGTGATACATCAATATACCGTTGCATACGCGGCCGGAGCACAACAGCCTCAGGACACTTTTCCTGCGCCTCCCACAGCCGTGAAGCATTCACCACACCCTTTTGTTTCGCCAGCGGGCAGGCAGCCAATACGACTCCGCCCCTTTTTTCAGGGTCACCCGAAACAATGACGGGCCTATTTTTCAAATATGGATTTTCCGCTTTCTCTACAGATGCATAAAACGATTGCATGTCAACGAGAAAAATCACTTTTTCTTTCATCATACACACCTCTAAAAAGAACTTATGTTCGTTTTTCATTATATGCGAAAGTATGTTCGTTTTATACTGGTAAATGATTCTTGTCTGACAGAAAATATGATCCAAGGGTTTGAGAGAAGAAAAACTTTTAGTAGAATAAAAGCGAAGCATAAGGATAGGAGAGTCATGATGGAGAAATTTGTCGAAAAAATGCTGGGACAGGCATTGCGTCAATACGGCAGAAACGTTGCCATAGATCCGTTAAGCCCGTATGAAAAACAAAGCCTGAAAGCGGCTCTACAAGAGAGACGGAATGAAGAACCAGATGAGGATTTGCATGCCCATATAGAAGATATCATTTATGACTATGTCACAAACCAAGGCCTGTTCTCTTAAACGCATGACTGTCAGTTCGTTCAGCCGCTGATGCGGCTTCCCTTTGAAAACACCGCCCGAAACAAATAAACAGTTTCAGGCTCACAGAAAAAAGCAGGATTTTCTCACGCTCCATAGATTCATATGGCCTGGCATAAAATTCCCCTCAGTGCTCGCGCAAAACGGAATAAGCTGTCCATGATCACGCGTATACACTTTTTCGAAGAGATGTGCTCTCTTGTTCTGTCATGCGGTCCATCGGTTTTCAGCTTACATCTTGATCTCATAGCCGGTTTCACTGCCGATATGATCTATGTCCTGGCGGCTTAAACTAACACACCCTCACTGACCAATCGCTTTGCTTTTCATCGGACATCCCGTCATTTTCCTTCTTCAATTTCAAGATGTAAACTCCGGCAGCCACACGCATCCTCAACGCATAGTATATTGCCATCCATACAATCAGGCATACTACATGTTAATAACGAAATATTTTGAATAATCTATTGGAGAAGGAAATTTTTTCATATATGATAGAGGAAGATCTTACATACAGGAGAGAATATAATTCATGAAGAAATGGAAAGATATCCACCCGATCAGCTGGACAATTATAATCGGAACCATTTTCGGCAGAATGGCAACATCGATGAGCATTCCTTTTTTAGCGATTTATTTGACAGCCGTCCAAGGCGCATCAGCTTCCTATGCAGGGCTGGTCATCGCCGCGAGCTCATCAGTCGGCATCCTCGCAAGCTTTTACGGCGGATATATCTCAGATAAATTCGGCAGAAAAAACATGATGCTTGTATCGATTTTCGGATGGATGCTGGTATTTGCAGGCTTTGCGGCGGCATCTCATCTCTGGGTGTTTTTTGTAGTTAACGCATTAAACGGTCTTTGCAAATCACTGTTTGAGCCCGCTTCAAAGGCCTTGCTGTCTGATATGACAGAAGAAAAAACGAGACTGCTAGTTTTTAATTTACGCTATGCGGCTATTAATACCGGCGTTGTCTTCGGACCTGTGCTTGGCCTATATTTCGGCTCATCGCAATCGACTACGCCCTTTTTGGTGCCTGCAGTCATTTACGGACTATACGGAATTGTGCTTGCCCTCCAATTTAAAAAACATCCATCCTTATCAGCACCAGTCCAGTCCCGAAATATGAGCGTGCGGGAAGCGTTTATGGTCACGCAAAAGGATTATCTTTTTACCATTGCTTTGGTCGGCATTACGCTATGCACCTTCGGCTACTCACAATTCAGTTCCACATTCCCTCAGTATATGGCGCAGAACCCCTTGATCGGCAATGGAACGAAGCTGTATGGGCTGATGCTGACATTAAACGCAATCGTTGTGTTGGCGACGCAATTTCCCATTGTCCATTTTGCAAAACGGTTTTCGCCGCTTTGTTCTCTGATGCTCGGTAATGTGATGGTTAGCATCAGCATGGCCATTTTCACCGCATCACACGGTGTTCCATCACTTGTAATGATTGTCATCACATTTACAATCGGCGAAGTTCTTTTATTCTCTATGATGGATTTGTATGTAGACCAGATTGCAAAACCAGGATTAAAAGGCACTTATTTCGGGGCAATCGGTTTTTCACAGCTCGGAAACGTCATCGGCCCTTGGGTCGGGGGGATATGTATAGACTTGTTTGGCGCTGGCCGGCCGATTTATATTTTTTCTGTCCTGAGCGGCATTACCCTGCTCGGCCTGCCATTTTTAGGGTTCGCCTATCGGCAAATGAAAATGGAGACCACAAAACACCATTCCCGTCTGGAAAAGCCGCTTTACATAAAAAACGGAAGAGAATGAAACTCTCCCGCAAACATGAGGTGAAGAACATGAATATAGGTGATGTGATGTTTCAGCTGTTTGTATTTATTATATTTGCCGCTGTCATCTTTGCGTCTGTTACAGGCTTCAAGTATGCGAAAAACCGAAAAGCGCAGCTGGATCGCATTGAGAAAAAGCTGAACAGCCTGTCCGAAGATCACGATTAACAGCTTGGGGCAACGAGCTCTACCTTAATCCGGTCCGGATCCTCACAATAGACTGCATAATGCCCGTCTCCTCCGGCAAAAGGATGCCTGTCTCGGTACAACACACGATAACCTTTTGCCGTCAGTTTTTCAGTCATCTGATCGACTTGAAGCTTGGATTCAGCATGAAATGCGAGATGGTTCAGACCGACTCGGCATCTATGGTATTCCGGCTCTAGAAATGGCTCTTTCGCCTGCACAATCACTAGGTAAAAACGATCTTTCTTCCAGCTGATGCCTGAGCTCCATTTTTGATACTCTTTATAACCAAGTTCTTTTAAGAACCAGCCCCAAAACCGCCTAGACGTCTCCAAATCAGAGACATACAGTTCAATATGATGCACAATTTCATACCCTCCTTACCAGCACTTCCTCGACCTTATGCCCGTCTCCCTTACGCAAAATGAGATCTGACCTGAATTTAGTCGGCAAAATATTTTCATATAAATTCGGCCGGTTGACACTCTCCCAAATCGAGGCTGCCATCTCGTCAGCCTCCTGATCGGACAAGTCTTTAAATTTATGAAAATATGAATCAGGATTTTGAAAAGCTGTTTCCCGAAGCAGGCGAAAACGCTCTAAATACCAAGTGAAAATCCGGCTTTCCTCCGCATCCACATAAATCGAAAAATCAAAGAAATCGGAAACAAAAATACGCGGGTTTTCCCGGTCATCCTCCAAGGTGGGCGACTGAAGAACATTAATGCCTTCAATAATCACAATATCCGCCTGTTCTACAACCTCGAACACACCTTCCTCGCGGTCATAGGTTAGATGGGAATACACCGGGGCCTTTACGCTGTCCTTTCCTGATTTTAAGTCATTCAAAAATTCGAGCAGCGCCTTTACATCATAGCTTTCAGGAAACCCTTTTCTAGACATCATATTTTTCTTTTTCAGCTCGGCAGTAGGAAATAAAAAACCATCTGTCGTGATAAGGCTCACTTTTGGACGGTCAGGCAAACGCGAAAGCAGCTTCTGCAAGATCCGCGCCGTCGTGCTTTTTCCGACTGCGACACTGCCGGCAATGCCGATAATAAACGGAATTTTGGCTGAATGTGGGTGCTTCAAAAAAACATTGACATGCTTATTGCGTTCAGCCGCAGACTTGACATGTAAATGAAGCAAGCGAACAAGCGGAATATAGATCGTTTCCACTTCTTCAACAGATAGATAATCATTCAATCCTTCCACAGCTTTTGCCTCTTCTTCAGATACAGCAATCGACAAATGCCCCCCAAAACCAGACCAAGACGCCCGATTGTGCTGTGTATATAAAGTATGTAGGTTAAGTTCTTTATTTTTCACTGTTTACACCTGACTCTCTGTAGGTTAAAACCCTTACAAAGATTGTAACGGAAAACCTTTTCACTGTCTGCTTATTTTTCATTTCGTTTTTTTAGCAAATCAGCACCAATTCGGTTATACGCAGCCATTTCATCTTTTGGAACCATGCTTCCTCCCGTTCCCCAGACGACATGTACGGCATGTTCCATCTTATATTTCTGACCATAGCGCCTTCCCTCTTCTGTCGAAAAAAGCTGAACCGGCCCGAACATGCCGGCAAGAGCAGAGGGCTCTAAATATTTATCTTCAGATACAGCCAGCATATGAAGCAAAGTATAAAGCGTATTGTCCTCTACCGTATAACAGCCGCTCAGAAGCGGTTCAATCAGCTTGCCGACAAATCCTGACGGCCTCCCTACGGCAAGTCCGTCAGCAGCCGTCTGATTATCCAGGCCGATATCCTGGACGGAGATCTTCTCGTGAAGTCCTGAATAAAGCCCTAAGAGCATACAAGGTGAATGAGTTGGTTCTGCGAAAAACACATGAACATCATCTCCGTATAGAAGCTTCAGCCCAAATGCTACACCGCCCGGTCCTCCGCCGACTCCGCACGGCAGATACACAAACAAAGGCGTCTCAAGACTCGGCTGTATATTCATACAGTCAAGTTGTGTTTTTAATCGGCTTGCAGCAACAGCATATCCTAAGAACAGCTGACGAGAATGTTCATCATCAATAAAATAACAGAATGGATCTTGTTCCGCCTGCCGTCTCCCTTCGTTCACCGCTTCGCTGTAATCTGTTTCGTACTCCATAACAGTGACTCCCTTTTGGCGGAGGAGATCCTTTTTCCACTGCTTAGCATCGGCGGACATATGCACTGTCACGCGAAAGCCGAGTGCCGCGCCGATGATGCCGATACTTAAACCCAGATTTCCTGTCGAACCGACAGCAATCGAATAGCGGGAGAAAAACCCGGTAAACCGCTCTTCCTGTAAGATGCGGTAATCATCGGTTTCCTGAAGCATTCCTTCTTGAAGCGCGAGATTTTCAGCATGCTTTAACACTTCATAAATCCCGCCCCTCGCTTTAATCGATCCTGAAATCGGAAGCTCATGGTCGCACTTTAAAAGCCATCTTCCCGGAAATGGCTGCTGATATACCGCTTCCAGCTTTTCCTTCATATGCTGAACCTCAAAAAGCGGAGACTCGATGATTCCTTTAGCGCCTTTCGTCTCAGGAAACACCTCGGCAATGTAAGGTGCAAACCGCCGCATTCTTTTTTCCGCTTCCGCTATCTCGGTTGCCCACTCATCTGCACGGGGTAATGGCCCCTCTTTCTTGCCTGAATTTGCCCAGAATACAGGCTCTGCATCAATCAGTTTCTGTATAAACGGATCTTTAAGCAGAGCATGAAGGACTTCTGAATGAACTGACATTCAACAATCTCTCCCTTCCACTATCAAAAACTGCCTCGTGAGAAACAAGCCACTCCACCACAGGCAGTTCCATCATTATTTTTTCATGAACGCGCGTCCTGCCAGCTTTTCTACAAGAGCTGGAAACAGCTGATACAGCTTAGTGCCGGCATTCATTAAACGCGGAAGATTGATCTCCCGCTTTTTCGTAAAAATTGCAGCTGTAATTTGAGCTGCTACGTCATCAGGATCAAGCATCCAGCGGCCGACATTTTTGGCGTAGTCCCCGCCTTTATCAGCAATGGAAAAAAAGTCCGTCTGAATCGGTCCCGGGTTGACTGTTGTCACATAAATGCCGGTTCCCGAAAGCTCCATCCGCAAAGCGTTTGAGTAACCTAACACGGCATGTTTGGTCGCGGAATACAGGCTAGACTTCGGTGTTGCGATTTTCCCCGCTTGAGAGGCGATATTGATGATATGGCCCTTTTTTTGCTCAAGCATTTGCGGAAGCACCGCTTTTGTACAGGCGATCAGGCCGAAGACATTCACATCAAACATCGCTTTCATGTCATCCAATGTAGAGTCTAAAACCGTTTCAAATATACCGAAGCCTGCATTGTTAATCAGTACATCAATCGAGCCGATCTGATCGCGGACCCGGGCGATATCCTCTAGGCGGCCGACATCCAGAGGAAAAATCTCACACTGTCCGCTCCATTCCTCGGTTATTTTCCTTTTGATTTCTATCAAACGATCCTCGCGTCTAGCCGACAGCAGGACATGGGCTCCTTCAGCCGCGCATAAGTATGCGATTCTTTCTCCAAGCCCTCCTGAAGCGCCGGTTATCCAAATCCTTTTTCCCGCTATATGTTTCACCCATTTCACCTCTTCATTGTTTTAAAGTATGCGGTATTTCCTTCCCAATATGACGTGATGGCTTCTTCAGCCTCCAACACATCAAGGTGACCTGCCGTTTCTGACATCGTTAAAAACAATTCCTTTTCATATACAGCAGGAAAAAGCTGCTGACAGACCTGAAAAGCGGTCATCGGCTTTTCATCCAGCATGCGACGCACATCCTCCGTCCTGTTCCTCTGCTTGTCAAAACGCTTCTCAATCAGCGCTTGTACACTGGTGATAGGCTCGCCGTGACCAGGAAATACGATTGTTGGATCAAGTTGAGACAGCCTTCGCAATGACCGCTGATAATCCACTAAAGGCTTTGACCTGACGTCTCCCGCTTTCGGCGCTTCCAAAATCGGATTAGACGAGCTGTTTGCCAGCAGTAGATCGCCGCCAAGCATCCTTCCGCTTTTTTCATGGAACAGAACGATATGCGATTCAGCATGTCCAGGCATCTCCAACACAGACCAGCCCTCAAGCCCATCTATGCCCATACCTTCTCTGATTGATTTTGTCAGAGATCTCGTACAGGAAAATGCGTACGCTGATCGAATCAGCTTTTCCGCCTTCCCCGTATCAAATGGAACGCCTAATTCAGGCAGCAGCTTTTGAAAAAAACGTTTTTGCCAATCCATAAAGGCTTGATTTCGGCTGATATAAGGTTCGTTGAATGCATGCCCAATCACTTCGATTTCATCTGAAAAGACATCAAGCAAGCCTGCATGATCAGCATGATGGTGAGTCAGTACAACCTGCTCGATATCTGACAATTTCACATTTACAGCGGCAAGCTGCTCTTGTAAGGCTCTGGCAGCCTCTTTTGTATTCGGTCCTGCATCAATAAGTGTCAGTGCATCACCTTTTACGAGGTAAACGATAACATCGCCGACAGCAAACGGCGTCGGGACGCGGATCGCAATTACATCTTCAGTTGTCATCCTTTCGCTCCTTGTCTTCATTCATTATTCATATTTTAGCTTTTTCTCGATCTTGTGTCATTATTGCTGAATGAGAACAAACCTTTTTGAAAAAGCTATTGACATCAGCTTGTCCGCCATTGCATAATGAACAACAAACTAAAACGAGAACCATTGGAACGCTATGACGAGGAATAGTATACAAGGCAATGGCCTAAGAGAGCGATACCCCCCGGCTGAAAGGTGTTGCGGCCCGCTTGTTTGTAGAACCTGCCCTCAAGTCGCGGTTAGGAAAACCTAAACGTTTCCCGCGTTACGGGATTTGAGCTGAGCACAATTTGTGCTAATGAGGGTGGTACCGCGAACCTTTTCGTCCTTTACGTGATGAAAAGGTTTTTTTGTTGTTCTGATAGAAGGAGGATATCAATGAAAAAGATAGGATTTGTCGGCGCCGGGTCAATGGCAGAAGCAATGATCAACGGCATTTTGCAAAGCGGCATCACAAAACCAGAACACATCTATATTACAAATCGCTCAAATGACGAGCGTCTGATTGAATTAAAGGAAACGTACGGCGTGCGTCCATGCAGAGATAAAAATGAGTTTTTCACTCACACCGATATCATTATCCTCGCTTTCAAACCGAAAGACGCGGCGGAAAGCATCGACAGCATCCGGCCGTATATCAAGGACCAGCTTGTAATTTCAGTACTTGCAGGCCTTACCATCGAGACCATTCAGCATTATTTTGGCAGAAAGCTCCCGGTCATTCGCGTCATGCCTAATACATCGGCGGCAATCAGAAAATCAGCAACCGGATTTTCCGTAAGCGCGGAAGCAAGCAAGAATGATATAATTGCCGCAAAAGCTCTATTGGAAACAATCGGTGATGCAACACTGGTTGAGGAGCGGCATCTTGACGCTGTCACTGCAATTGCAGGCAGCGGCCCGGCCTACGTGTATCGTTATATTGAGGCGATGGAAAAAGCGGCACAAAAAGTAGGATTAGATAAAGAAACGGCAAAAGCACTCATTTTGCAGACAATGGCAGGGGCAACAGATATGCTCCTTCAAAGCGGCAAACAGCCGGAAAAGCTGCGTAAAGAAATCACTAGTCCTGGAGGCACTACAGAGGCAGGTCTTCGCGCTTTACAGGACTCCCGCTTTGAAGAAGCAATTATTCACTGTATTGAAGAAACAGCTAAACGGAGCGCAGAAATCAAAGAACAGTTTGCCGGTGCCGCCTTAGAGAGACATTCTTAGATGTAAGACAAAAACAGAAGGCACAGTGCCTTCTGTTTTTTATTTTTCCCGCAGCAGCTGGCCGGCAGATTCTGATTGCTTTAATAGCGCGGAGATCGTAAATGAAAGCAAATCGGGAAGCACTTCAAAGGAATAAGGCATATACAATCTTTCCGTCCATTTATGCGGGTCTTTACCAGCCGGACCGACATTTAAAACCGGGACATATAAAGCCTGATTTTTACCGCTTGGCAATGAATATCCTCTGTTAAAGAGCGGCATATTGCTTGTGTATGCATCAACCTCCTGCTTTTCCAGCTGAAGATAACTCAAGTCCGAAAGTCCGGGGAAATACTGAACCTCCCGTAATGCAATGCCGTATCGGTCAGCCGCGTACTGCATAAGCTGATCAGCTGTATTCCTGATCAATTGATCATCCTTCGAAGAAACCGCCGGATACAACGGCGGGCTGTAAAAAAGCACAATGAGCGGCGCATCCTCCTTACAAAGCGAAGCAAGCTCAGAAACAATTTTCGTCGAAAAATCCCTGTCTCCAAGCTCCCCCCTGTTAGCAAAGGCATAATTTAGAGCCCGCTCTGTTTCCGAGATCCCCGCACGCTTTTTTGCACGCGAGACCAGCTCATCAAATGTCAAAACAGTGATGTTCCGCTCAATCGGCTGAAATGGCTCAAATTGTTGAAAATCCTGTGTTTTCTTCCGAACGTTCGACATGATTTCCTCCGCCGCCTGTTCTGCTGTTTTAAGCAGCATCTGATGCATCTCACTAGCTGAGCGTTTCATTGACAGCACATTAAATAATGTGACAGCTGTATGCGGTGTCTGGACTGAATATGCCTCTTTCAAGTCCTTTTGCATTAAGTTTACCGGCGGCGGAGCGACCTCGCCATCAACCTTTTCGCAATAATCAGCATTCAGTTCAAGCAAACGGTTAATCTCAGATACCATTAAATTTGCGTTTAGGCCTGAAAACGGCTCTCCAACATGTGTCTCAATCCCCTTGCAGAAAAAACCCGCAAGCACCTTGCCAATGCTTCCTGTATAAAAATATTGCTGCTGATCGCCGGGAAATTTTTCAAACATCGGTTCGGCATTCAGGCAAGCGGTTAATGTGATATCATGCTTTTTCTCCATTTCCTTCAATGCAGGAACCGCTTCAATCATGCCTCTTGAATTCACTTCCTCGTCCGGAACCGTTATCAACAGCAGATTGCCCTCAAAATGCCCGTTCATTGCCCTCTCCAGCATCGACAGTTGAACACAAAGCCCCGCTTTCATATCCATCGTCCCTCTTCCGAACAGCCAGTCTCCGCTTTCGGCATCTCTTCTCACACGTTCCGGGAGCAGCTCTTTTTTCTCTAAAAAGGAGCTCAAAAGCTCAGCAGGCTTGCAAGCCATATGTTTAAATTCGCCGTAATCTTCTATGTCAACGACATCAAAATGACTCAGCAGAAGCACTGTCTTTTTGACATTCTTCTTTTTGACTAGAGCCGTAAGAAAAGATCTGCCATCGTCCATCGGATGAAGTGTTACATCATCAGGGTGCTTTTGAAAATAGGGCTTGTCCTTCAAAATAAAATAAAGATACTCTGCAAGTGCTGCCTCGCCCTTTGAACCGGTGATGCTTTCGTATTGCACAAGAGAAGTTAAAAGTGCCAGCAATTCGTCCTTCGTCTGCCAATTCATTGATTCCGCCCCTCCTATGAATAAAAATGCTTCTATACTGAAAAATAAACTGATTTCTCGTCTATTATACAGAAATGTTTGACAAAAACGGTTCTTTTGAGCAGTTTATATGACGGGAAAGATATGACTTGATATAATCAATCTCTAAAAACCTTACGGGAGGCGAAAGAAATGGCCAGAAAATTATTCACACCGATTACAATTAAAGATATGACGTTAAAAAACCGCATTGTCATGTCGCCAATGTGCATGTATTCTTCTCATGAAAAGGACGGAAAATTGACACCGTTCCACATGGCACATTACATATCGCGCGCAATCGGCCAGGTCGGACTGATTATTGTAGAGGCGTCAGCGGTTAACCCTCAAGGACGAATCACTGACCAAGACTTAGGCATTTGGAGCGACGAGCATATTGAAGGCTTTGCCAAACTGACTGAGCAGGTCAAAGAACAAGGTTCAAAAATCGGCATTCAGCTTGCCCATGCCGGACGTAAAGCTGAGCTTGAAGGAGATATCTTCGCTCCATCGGCGATTGCGTTTGACGAACAATCAGCAACACCTGTAGAAATGTCAGCAGAAAAAGTAAAAGAAACAGTTCAGGAGTTCAAGCAAGCGGCTGCCCGCGCAAAAGAAGCCGGCTTTGATGTGATTGAAATTCATGCGGCGCACGGATATTTAATTCACGAATTTTTATCTCCGCTTTCCAACCATCGCACAGATGAATACGGCGGCTCACCTGAAAACCGCTATCGTTTCTTGAGAGAGATCATTGATGAAGTCAAACAAGTATGGGACGGTCCTTTATTTGTCCGTGTATCAGCTTCTGACTACACTGATAAAGGCTTAGACATTGCCGATCACATCGGTTTTGCAAAATGGATGAAGGAGCAGGGTGTTGACTTAATTGACTGCAGCTCAGGCGCCCTTGTTCACGCAGACATTAACGTATTCCCTGGCTATCAGGTCAGCTTCGCTGAGAAAATCCGTGAACAGGCGGACATGGCTACTGGTGCCGTCGGCATGATTACAGACGGTTCAATGGCTGAAGAAATTCTGCAAAACGGACGTGCTGACCTCATCTTTATCGGCAGAGAGCTTTTGCGGGATCCATTCTTTGCAAGAACTGCTGCGAAACAGCTCAATACAGAGATTCCGGCCCCTGTCCAATACGAAAGAGGCTGGTAATGCCCATAAGAGATATCCTGTAGAGGATATCTCTTTTTTTATTTTTAGAGAAACGATCGGCTAAGGTTCTCCGTCTCCCTAGTAGAACCAATTAGAGGAGATGACTCCAATGAAATCAGCTTGGATGGAAAAGACATATACAATTGACGGATGTGCGTTTCATACACAGCACCGGAAAGGATCAAGCGGTGTAACGATTGTCTTTGAGGCCGGCTATGGTACTTCTTCTGAGACGTGGAAACCATTAATGGCGGACATTGATGATGAATTTGGCATTTTCACATATGATCGGGCAGGCATAGGAAAAAGCGGGCAAAGCAGAGCTAAACGAACAGCTGATCAACAAGTGAAAGAATTGGAGAGTTTGCTTAAAGCAGCTGATGTAAAACCTCCTTATTTGGCTGTTTCACACTCATACGGAGCTGTCATCACCGGTTTATGGGCCTGCAAAAACAAGTATGATATTATCGGCATGGTCCTTCTTGACCCAGCTTTAGGCGATTGCGCCAGCTTTACCTTTATACCCGAAGAAATGCACAAATCACATACGAGAAAGATGCTTGAGGGCACGCATTCAGAGTTTTCAAAAAGTCTGCAGGAGCTCAAAAAGCGTCAAGTCCACTTAGGAAACATGCCTCTCCTTGTGTTGTCATCAGGAGAACGGACTGAGAAATTCGCTGCTGAACAGGAGTGGCAAAACTTGCACAGCAGCATATTGTCTCTATCTAACCAAAGCGGCTGGATTCAAGCTAAAAACAGCTCCCACAACATCCATCACGATGAACCTCATATCGTTCACTTGGCTATTTATGACGTATGGTGCGCAGCGTGCCAGCAGGCCGCTCCTCTTTACCAGGCAGTCAATTAACGTAAAAAAAAGACCGGGCCGTAAGGGATTCCCGGTCTTTTATATTATTTTGTTTCACGGTGAAGGGTATATTTCTTTAAACGCGGTGAATATTTTTTCAGCTCCAAACGGTCTGGATTGGTGCGTTTATTTTTTGTTGTGATGTAATTTCGGTCTCCCGTTTCAGTGCAGGCTAAAGTAACATTTACTCTCATAATTAACGTCTCCTTATAAAGCGTAATGATTACGTTTTATTATACAACATCAGCACAAATTGTCAAATAAGAGCTCCGCCTTCAGCCTCGCGGGACATTTACCTCTAAGAAATCATATGCCGCCACGCTATTGGGGAAAACGTCAACCGCTTCTTTTTGAAGCTCCAAAGAAGCATCTCCCTGGTATCTTGCGCTGATATGGGTTAAAATGAGCCGCTTCGCCCTTGCTTCTTTCGCTGTTACAGCCGCTTGTTCCGTTGTACTGTGATAATAATCATAAGCAAGTTTACGGTCTTCCTTAGCAAAGGTTGCTTCATGAACAAGCACATCACAATCCCTCGCAAGCTCTTTTAGTTTGTCACTTACTCTCGTATCACCGGAGAACACAACAGATCTTCCCTTTTTGGGAGGCTCCAGAAAATCATTCCCATTGATGATTCGTCCGTCTTCAAGCGTTACCGTTTCGCCTTTTTTGATTTTCTGATATACAGGTCCGGGCGGGATGTTCATTTCTTTTAATACATCAGCCTTCAAGGAACCCGGTACGTCTTTTTCCTGCACACGGTACCCAAAGGCTTCCACTCCATGAATAACAGATACCGCTGTGACAATAAACTGATCGTCCTCAAACACGATTCCTTCTTCAATTTCCTGGATCGCAAGCCGATATGTCAAATGGGTCTTCGTGACGGCAAGGCTTGTTTCAATAAACGCCTTGATCCCTTTAGGTCCGTACACTGTCAGCTCGTCCTCTCCGCCTTGAAAGGAACGGCTCCCCAGAAGCCCCGGAAGTCCGTATACATGATCGCCGTGCATGTGTGTAATAAAGATTTTCTCTATTTTACGAGGTTTAATCGTTGTATGTAAAATTTGATGCTGTGTGGCTTCCCCGCAGTCAAAAAGCCATACCGAACGCCTTTCTTCAAGCAATTTTAATGCCACCGACGTTACATTTCTCGCCTTGGCGGGGATGCCGGCTCCCGTCCCTAAAAAAAGTAATTCCACGTTTCCTTCCTCCTACTAGAACCAGATACCTACAAGAATACAGGATCAAGCGCAAAATGTGAATCTTGCCTCTGAAAAGAACAATCCTTTCGTGCTAGAAACATTTTTTCAGCATTCTGCTTAAAAAAGGGCTTAAATGTTTGCTTTCGTTGAATTTTAGATTTAAAATGAAGGAAATATACGGGGTGTACTAAAATAAAGCTTCGAATAAAGTGAGGTACTTTTAGTGAAAACAAACCAACAACCAAAAGCAGTAATTGTCATATTCGGTGCAACTGGAGATTTAGCAAAACGAAAATTGTATCCGTCTATTCACCGTTTATATCAAAACGGACAAATCGGAGAAGAGTTTGCAGTGGTAGGAGTTGGAAGAAGACCTTGGTCTAATGAGGATCTTCGCCAAACTGTTAAAACATCCATTTCCTCATCTGCAGATAAGCATATAGATGATTTCACGTCTCATTTTTACTATCACCCGTTTGACGTGACAAACCCTGGTTCTTATCAAGAGCTTAACGTATTGCTTAACCAGCTGGAAGATACATATCAAATTCCTAACAACAGAATGTTCTACTTGGCAATGGCTCCTGAATTCTTCGGAACGATTGCAAAAACATTAAAATCAGAGGGTGTAACAGCTACAACCGGCTGGTCCCGCCTTGTCATCGAAAAACCGTTCGGCCATGATCTGCCAAGCGCACAGGCATTGAATAAAGAAATCCGCGAAGCATTTACGGAAGATCAAATTTACAGAATCGACCATTATCTAGGCAAACAAATGGTTCAGAACATTGAAGTGATTCGATTTGCCAATGCGATTTTCGAACCGCTTTGGACAAACCGCTACATTTCAAACATTCAAATCACATCTAGCGAATCACTAGGCGTTGAAGACCGCGCAAGATATTACGAAAAATCAGGCGCCCTTCGCGACATGGTGCAAAACCATATTATGCAGATGGTTGCCCTTCTTGCAATGGAGCCGCCTATCAAATTGAACACAGAAGAAATCCGCAGCGAAAAAGTGAAGGTGCTGAGAGCACTTCGTCCTATTGCAAAAGACGAAGTGGATGAATACTTTGTGCGCGGACAATATCAAGCTGGTGAAATTGACGGTGTACCGGTTCCTGCTTATACAGATGAAGATAATGTCGCTCCTGACTCCAATACAGAAACCTTTGTTGCCGGCAAGCTCTTGATCGACAACTTCAGATGGGCTGGTGTTCCATTCTACATCAGAACCGGAAAACGAATGAAAGAAAAGTCCACAAAAATTGTCGTTCAATTTAAGGACATTCCGATGAACCTGTACTACGGTAATGAAAACAACATGAATCCGAACTTGCTTGTCATTCATATTCAGCCTGACGAAGGCATTACGCTTTACTTAAATGCTAAAAAGCTTGGCGGAGCAGCACACGCACAGCCAATCAAACTCGATTATTGCAGCAATTGCAATGACGAGTTGAACACCCCTGAAGCATATGAAAAACTAATTCACGACTGTCTTCTTGGCGATGCAACAAACTTTGCACACTGGGATGAAGTTGCCCTTTCTTGGAGCTTTGTCGACTCTATTTCTGAAACATGGGCAGCAAACAAAACCTTATCTCCTAACTACGAATCAGGCTCGATGGGACCGAAAGAATCTGATGATCTTTTGGCGAAAGACGGCTTACACTGGTGGAATATATAAGAAAAAAAAGCCGAAAATGCTTGTAAGCATTTTCGGCTTTTTTGCAGTTGCCACAAAGGTATAACAATCTTTTTAATAACAAAACCCCCAAAGCTCTAGAGCTTCGGGGGTTTCTATTGATTACTTCATCCATTCAGTATGGAAGATGCCTTCTTTGTCAGTACGCTCATAAGTATGAGCGCCAAAGTAGTCGCGCTGTGCTTGGATTAAGTTTGCAGGCAGTACGGCTGTGCGGTAGCTGTCATAGTAGGCTAATGCGCTTGAGAATGATGGCACCGGCACACCTTGGGCAACTGCAAGTGAAATCACTTGGCGAAGCGCTCCTTGGTAGCTTTCTACAATATTCTTGAAATAGCTGTCAAGAAGCAGGTTGTCAAGCTCAGGCTCGCGATCGTAAGCTTCTTTGATCTTCTGAAGGAATGCCGCGCGAATGATGCAGCCACCGCGGAAGATCATAGCGATTTCACCATATTTCAGATCCCAGTTGTATTCTTCAGAAGCAGCTTTCATTTGGGCAAATCCTTGCGCGTATGAGCAGATTTTACTCATGAACAACGCTTTTCTGACCGCTTCAATCAGCTCTTCTTTATTTTCTGTAACAGGCTTCACTTCTGGTCCTGAAAGAAGTCCGCTCGCTTTCACACGCTCTTCCTTCATAGCTGAGATAAAACGTGCGAATACAGATTCAGTAATAATCGGAAGCGGAACGCCTAAGTCAAGTGCGCTTTGGCTTGTCCATTTTCCTGTTCCTTTTTGCCCTGCTTTATCAAGAATCACATCAACAAGCGGCTTGCCTGTCTCTTCGTCTTTTTTTGTAAAGATGTCAGCCGTAATCTCAATCAGGTAGCTGTCAAGCTCGCCTTTATTCCATTCAGCGAAAACTTCATGAAGCTCATCAGCAGAAAGGCCCAGCACCTGTTTCAGAATGAAATATGATTCAGAAATCAGCTGCATATCTCCGTATTCAATTCCGTTGTGCACCATTTTTACGTAATGGCCGGCGCCGTCCGGACCGATATATGTCGTACAAGGTTCTCCGTCAACTTTTGCAGAAATGGCTTCAAGAATCGGTTTTACAAGCTCATGTGCTTCTTTTTGTCCGCCAGGCATGATAGAAGGTCCTTTAAGTGCCCCTTCTTCTCCGCCGGAAACGCCTGTTCCGATAAAATGAATGCCGCTTTCAGCGAGTTCTTTGTTACGGCGCTGTGTATCTTTATAGTATGTATTACCGCCGTCAATTAAAATATCATCCTTCTCTAGATGAGGAAGAAGAGATTGAATTGTCGCATCTGTTGCAGTTCCCGCTTTAACCATTAATAAGATTTTGCGCGGTGTTTCCAAGGATTGGACAAATTCTTCAATGCTGTATGTGCCAACAACATTTTTTCCTTTTGCCTCCTGTAAAAACTCCTCAGTTTTACTGCTTGATCTGTTGTAAACAGAAACAGAAAATCCCCGGCTTTCGATATTTAAAGCCAGATTTTTACCCATGACCGCAAGTCCGATAACGCCGATTTGTTGTTTTGACATATTCTAACGTCCCTTCTGCAAACGTTTAATCATTTTAAAATTTAAATTAAAATAAAATGATATTTATAATAAAGAAATTACCATACATTCACCCTTTTTTTCAAGCGATTCAGCTTTTCTTTTCATCATGAAAAAAATCTTTATTAAAGCTTGTTCCCTTTGTTTTGCTCTCCTCTTTTTTTAACGTTGCCCCTTTTCTGATCAGTTTGGTACCGTACTTTTTATTCAGCTTTTCCATCATCTGCTGAATAGGCTCATCCTTCGCATCTTCATTAAAGCTGAACAAATCGAGCTGTTTATAGGCCTGCTCTTTTTCTACTAAATCCGTTCCGGTAATGCCAAGCAGCCTGACAGGATTTTTATTCCAGTGTTTAAAAAAGAGGTGCTCCGCTTCTTTCAAAATGTCATTTTTTTGATCAATCGGGTTTCTCAGCGTGGTGCTTCTTGTGATGGTTTTCCAATCCGCATATCTAATCATAATAAAAAGCTTCGAAGCCATGACTTCCTTGCGCTGTAAACGGGCACTCACAGAAGCAGCAAGCTTTCTAAAGACGCCTAACAGCTCTTCTTCATCACTGGAATCATGGGAAAGTGTCGATGAGTTGCCGACGCTTTTAAATTCGTAAATGCGCTCCGGGTCAACCGGCGCATGGTGAATGCCATTTGCTTTATTTTTAAGGCGCGGACCGTTTATGCCAAGCAGGCGTTTCAGGGAGTGTTCATCAGCTGCAGCTAGCTCTCCGATTGTATGGATGCCGAGTCCCTTCAGTTTTTCCGCTGTCTTTTTGCCGACTCCGTGCATCTCTCCAACAGGAAGCGGCCACAGGATATCAGGCACTTGCCTCTTTCTTAAAATCGTAATTCCAAGCGGTTTTTTCATATCAGACGCCATTTTAGCGAGAAATTTATTCGGTGCGATCCCTATGCTTGACGGGAGCAGCAGCTCTTTTTGCAGCCTGCTTTGGATTTCTTTTGCCGTCTCTAGCGCGCGGCTGCTGTATGGTGTATCGGTCATGTCCATATAGCCTTCGTCGATGGAGACAGGCTCTACTAGGTCAGTATATTCACGGAGAATGGTAAACATCGCTCGTGAAGAGTTTCTATAGCGGTCAAAGTTCGGCGGAAGAACGATGAGCTCAGGGCAATGGCGCTTCGCTTGCCAAACCGGCATCGTTGTTTTGACGCCGCGCGCTCTTGCTTCGTAGCTGCATGTTACCACAATGCCCTTTCGCTCCTTTACGTTTCCGGCAACTGCGACCGGCTTTCCCCGGAGAGCCGGATCATATGCCATTTCAACCGACGCATAAAAGCTATTCATATCAATATGGAAAATAATTCGGCTCTTTCCCGGCATAAACAAATCTCCTTTTCGGTCATTAGACAACAGCTTGTACATATAGTAAAATGAAGCTATTGAATGGATGTGATGACAATGTTTGTGGAATCGATAAATGACGTTTTATTCTTAGTCGATTTTTTCACAATTATTCTTCCTGCTCTAACGGCAATCGGGATTGCATTTCTCTTACGAGAGTGCCGTGCGGGCGAGCAATGGAAATCAAAACGAACAGATGAACATCAGACGGTCTTTCACATTAACCGAACAGACTTTCTTATTATTATATATCATCGCATTACAACTTGGATACGTAAAGTCTTCCGCATGAATTCGCCTGTGAACGATGAGGAAGACGCCGGTTCTCTTCTTTTATAAACCGCATTTATAAAAAGGAGGAGAACAAAATTGTTAAAAACATATCAAAAACTTTTGGCTATGGGTATCTTTTTGATCGTATTATGCTCGGGCAATGCTGCATTTGCAGCGACTAATCAGGTGGGAGGCCTCAGCAACGTAGGTTTTTTCCACGATTATTTAATCGAACCGTTTTCCGCTCTGCTTAAGGGTGTTGCCGGGCTGTTTCACGGAGAATACGGACTCTCTATTATCCTCGTAACCATTATTGTGCGTATGGTTGTACTGCCTTTGTTTGTTAATCAGTTCAAAAAACAGCGCGTGTTCCAAGAGAAAATGGCCGTTATTAAACCTCAGGTTGACAGCATTCAGGCCAAATTGAAAAAAACGAAGGACCCTGAAAAACAAAAAGAGCTGCAAATGGAAATGATGAAGCTGTATCAAGAGAACAACGTCAATCCGCTTGCTATGGGATGCCTCCCAATGCTGATTCAGTTTCCTATTGTGATTGGGTTTTATTACGCGATTCGCTCTACACCTGAAATTGCGTCACACTCGTTTTTATGGTTCAGTTTAGGACAATCTGACATTCTCGTGTCTCTTAGCGCGGGAGCAATGTACTTTATCCAGGCCTATGTCGCTCAAAAACTGAGCGCGAAATATTCCGCTGTCCCGCAAAACCCTGCGGCACAGCAATCCGCAAAATTGATGGTGTTCATCTTCCCTGTGATGATGACGATTTTCTCGCTTAATGTTCCGGCAGCCCTTCCGCTGTACTGGTTTACAAGCGGACTGTTTTTGACAGTGCAAAACATCGTCCTTCAGATGACGCATCATAAAAGTAAAAAAACAGCCGCTCTTACTGAGTCTGTGAAATAAAAAAGCAACCCCGCGCGAAAAGCCGGGGTTGTTTTTTTGTTACTTGCAAAGCATACCGCACCAAACAGTCTTGTTTATCATGGCTGAAGCAGAAATGGCTATCCTAAAAAAACAGCCGTACCGTTTAAAAAGAAGGAGATCGGGAATACCTTTACTCACCTCCATATGAAAGGAGCATGTACGTTGACGGAACGCTTTCAGCAAAAAAATATTTCTGTACCTGAAGGAATCTGGATTATGAGACAAACCTGGAATGATGTCTTATTTGCCCACTGGCCTGTTGATGTTTCTATCCTTCGCGCTTTGGTACCGTCCGTTTTAGAATTAGATACATATAACGGGCAAGCTTGGATCAGCATGCTTCCCTTTATGCTCACGAACCTGAGGGCGCGTTATCTTCCTGCCATTCCCGGTGCGCGTGCATTTCCTGAGCTTAACCTCCGCACCTATGTCACGTATAAAGGCAAGCCCGGCATTTATTTTTTTAGCTTAGATGCCGATCATCGGCTGGCCGTCCTTGGCGCTCGCACATTCTTTCATCTGCCTTATTTTTACGCGGATATGAAAGCCGAAAAAAACGGTGATGGCATTGACTATGTCAGCAAGCGGAAAGATGACAAAGAAGCAGCATTCCACGCCGCATACCGGCCCATTTCAGCTCCTTTTACAGCAGAAAAGGATTCGCTCGATTACTGGCTGACAGAACGGTATAGACTCTATACTACCAATCAAAACAAACTCTATTACGAAGACATCCATCATCATCCATGGCTGCTGCAAAACGCTGAAGCGGAAATTTCAGTCAATACGGTGACTGATGCTCACGGCATTACATTGCCAAAGTCAGACCCCTTGCTTCATTACGCTAAAAAACAGGACGTGTTATTTTGGCCGCTTAGGAAATGGAGCTAAAAAAACCCGATGCGGGAAATCGCACTCGGGTTTTCTTTTTTTATTTTGCCGCCTCTTCAATAATGGCAACAACCATTTCTGCCGTTTTAACGAGCTCTTCGATCGGCATTTTTTCATTTTTTGTATGGATTTGCTCATAACCGACAGCAAGATTGACCGTCGGGATGCCATGACCAGCGATTACGTTCGCGTCGCTTCCGCCGCCGCTCGTTTGCAGCTCGCTTGGACGTCCGATTTTAGCAGCCGCTTTTTTCGCGATTTCAACAACTTGGTCGCCGTCTTGATATTTAAAGCCCGGATACATAACCTCAATTTCGACTTCTGCGCGTCCGCCCATATCAGCAGCTGCCTCTTCAAAAGCAGCTTTCATTTTTTGAACCTGAGCTTCCATTTTCTCAGGAACTAAAGAGCGCGCTTCAGCAAGAATATGAACTTCGTCGCACACAATGTTTGTTTGTGTGCCGCCTTCAAACCGGCCGATATTAGCTGTTGTTTCTTCATCGATACGGCCCAATGGCATTTTTGAAATGGCTTTGCTAGCGATTGTAATCGCTGAAATGCCTTTTTCAGGTTCAACCCCGGCGTGCGCGGTTTTCCCGAAAATTGCCGCTCTTACCTTCGCCTGTGTCGGCGCGGCCACAATAATATTTCCGACTTTTCCGTCTGAATCAAGAGCATAGCCGTAGGATGCAGTGATCATAGAACGGTCAAGAGCCTTCGCTCCGATCAGACCCGATTCTTCCCCTACTGTGATGATGAATTCAATCGTGCCGTGTTCAATGTTTTCTTCTTTCAGCACCTTAATCGCCTCAAACATTGCAGCCAGCCCCGCTTTATCATCAGCGCCTAAAATCGTCGTGCCGTCAGTTTTGACGTAACCGTTCTCTACAACTGGTTTTACGCCGTTTCCGGGTACAACTGTGTCCATATGAGATGTAAAATAGATCGTATCTGTTTGTTTTGTCCCTTTTAGCGTGCAAATCAGGTTACCGGCTCCGTGGCCCGTGATATCCATTGTATCGTCTTCTTTAACGTCCACACCTAAATCAGAAAATTTTCGTTTCAGCACTTTGCAGATTTCAGCTTCGTGCTTTGTTTCTGAGTCAATTTGGACAAGCTCTAAAAATTCTTCCAGCAGGCGTTTTTCATTCACCATTTGTAAGTCCCTCCATATTAAAGCGGTATGTTACCGTGCTTTTTTTTCGGTCTCTCTTCTGTCTTATGTGCAAGCATATGAAAAGCTTGAATCAGTCTTCCCCTTGATTCTTCCGGCAAAATGATGTCATCGACCATTCCACAAGCGGCCGCTTTGTATGGGCCGGCGTTTTGCTTTTTGTATTCAGCTGTTTTTTCGCGTTTCGTCTTTTGCGGGTCAGCTGAAGCTTTGATTTCCTTTTCATACAAAATCGATGCCGCACCTTCTGGACCCATCACTGCGATTTCAGCATTCGGCCATGCAAACACAAGGTCCGCTCCGATCGCTTTGCTGTTCATGGCCACATAGGCGCCGCCGTACGCTTTTCTAATGATGAGTGTGACTTTTGGGACAGTCGCTTCAGCATAAGCAAACAATAATTTTGCTCCATGCCTGATGATTCCGTTGTGCTCTTGCTGAATACCCGGCAGAAACCCCGGGACATCTTCGACAGTCAACAGCGGGATATCAAATGCGTCACAAAAACGGATGAACCTTGCTGCTTTATCAGCAGCGTCAATCGTCAGGCTTCCCGCCAGATGCTTCGGCTGGCTCGCCACGATGCCGATTGCTTTTTCTCCCAGCCTTGCAAACCCAATGACAATGTTCTTCGCAAAAAATGGCTGAATCTCAAAAAAAGACTGCGGGTCGGCCAGCTCCCTGATCACCTTCCGAACATCATAAGGCTTTGTCGTGTCAGCAGGGACAAGACGGTTTAATAACGGTCTGGACGCCTCTTTCTCTGGCTTCGGCTCTGTTGTCCGGCCATTCAGCGGCAAATAAGACAGCAGTTTTCTCACCCCTGTCAGAACCTCCTTCTCCGTATGTCCGGAAAAGTGCGCGTTTCCGCTGACGGCATTATGTATCCCCGCTCCGCCTAAGCTCTCCGCATCAACCTGTTCCCCTGTCACTTTTTCAATCACCTTCGGGCCGGTAATAAACATCCGGCCGGTCTGTTCAGCCATAAATATAAAATCTGTGAGTGCCGGAGAATATACAGCGCCTCCAGCGCACGGCCCTAAAATAACCGATATTTGCGGAATGACTCCGGAATATAAGACGTTTCGGTAAAATATGTGACCGTATCCATCTAATGATACCACACCCTCTTGAATTCTCGCACCACCTGAGTCATTCAGCCCGATAATCGGCGCCTTATTTTTTGCTGCCAGATCCATCAAAGCGCAGATTTTCCTGGCATGGGTTTCGCCAAGCGCCCCTCCGAACACTGTGAAGTCTTGCGCAAATACATAAACTGAGCGGCCGTCAATTGTGCCGTACCCTGTCACGACCCCATCCCCTAACATGCGCTGTTCTCTTGTTAACACTTGACTTTCCATGAAGGGGTGTAATTCGATAAAGCTGTCCTGATCTAGAAGAAATATGATCCTTTCCCGAGCAGTGAGCTTGCCCTTTTGCCGCTGCTGAGCCAGCTTTTCCTGTCCTCCGCCTTCTTCTGCCTGCTTGCGTTTCGTGTATAAATGATCCATATGCTCATTCATGTTCATTGTGTTGGTCTCCTTTCGGTTCACAAAGCTCTACAAGAACACCGTTTGTTTCCCGAGGGGAAATAAACGCGATCTTTTTCCCGTTCGCCCCCTGTCTTGGATACCTGTCAATCAATTGAACATGCCGGTCAGACAATGCTTGAAGCTGTTCAGATAGGCCGTTGCACAAAAACGCAATATGATGCAGTCCCTGCCCTTTCTTCTCCAAAAATAAACGGACGGGGCTGTCAGCTGTCAACGGCTCTATCAGCTCAAGTTTGACGCTACCAGCTTGAAAAAAAGCAACATTCACCTTTTGCTCTTCAACCGTTTCTTGATGAAGAAATGCAAGCCCCAATACATTTTCATAAAAGCTTCTTGCATCTTTTATCGAAAAAACGGCTATCCCGATATGGTCAAGCCTGTTCATTTGCATCCCTGCTTTCGCTAATAGATATCGCTTGTCCGCCCATTCAAAACACGCTAAAATATAGACAGATTGTTTAAGGAGTGAAAATCATGTCTCAAAAACTGATGAAAAGCGTTTTGATCGTGATTTTGGGAGTTTTTATTCTTTCAACTGTACTCTCAGGAATCGTCATGTTTTTATAACGATAAAAAAGCAGGCGCCTTATTCAATGGGAATATCCTGCTTTTTTATCAGAGCTTTATGCTCGATGGCAATCTCCTCAAAAGAGCGGTTGTCGTCCGTGATCAGCACTCTCGTTCCTACTGGTATCGTTTGAAACAAATGAACGACCTCATCGTTATGCATACGTATACAGCCGTTAGACACAAATTTCCCTACTGATTCCTCTCGGTTTGTCCCATGAATTCCATAAATCCGCCCGTCCGTTCCTTTCGCGTCAAATCCGATCCATCTGGCCCCAAGCGGGTTGTCAGGAGATCCCCCTTCAATATTTTTCTTTCTGTAGTAAGGATTTTCCGCTTTTACCGTTACCGAAAACTCTCCTTCAGGCGTCAAATCATCTGTTTTTCCAGTCGCCACACTATACACGCCTTCTACTTTGTTGTCGAGGATAACAGCAAGTTCATTTGTTCGCTTGTTGACAATAACATATGGATCACCCGGCAGCGGATTTTCGCCGAGAGGCCAAATCGGTGAAATCATCATAAAAATCGAACATAAGAAAAAACGCATAAGCTCCTCCTTTTTCATTAGGTTGACCAATGAAGGAAGAGCTCATGCGAATCATCCGAGTGATTTTTGCGCTTTTATTCCTTTAAAATAACTTTTAATCACTAAATATTGTTCCATTTCGCCGAGAAGGTGGAAGAGAGCGGCCCTCGCTTCAAATTCCTCTCTAGTCGCCGGAAGCGGCATCTCCTCAAATTCTTTTCTCATGTCAGCAAGTCTTTTCAGAAATTTGTACGCTGTATTCCCAGGGTGTATCGCCTCCCGCAAATCATGAATAAATTCAGCGATCATTTTTCCCTGATCTACCGTGATGGAGATCGATGTCACTTTAGGGAGAAGGCGTTCGATAATTTCAAATTGCTTTTCTCTCATTTTAAAATAATGATAATGCAGATTTTCGTAACGCAAAATGTGGTTTTGCACATCTCGATATGCCAGGTTTTTAGCCTCCGTAATGAGCTGGTGCGTTTCCGGAATTTCTTTTCCTGACCAATCTTGCTCACCAGTTAACAAATACCGTTCGATTTCTGCAAAAATGACAGCAAAGTTATCCTCTATCTTTTTGCGGTAGGCAATCAGTTTCCGATCAAGACTAGGCATATACAAGTTCATCAATAGAGCGACGCCGATGCCAACCGTAATCAGCTGAACTTCATTCCAGATGAAAGCAAGCGTAATGCCGCCGGACATGTATAAATGAAGGATAATAACGGAACTGGTGACGATACCCTCGTTAATTTTTAACAGAACCGTTATCGGAATGAATATCAAAAGAAGCGCTCCGATCACAAACGGGTGGTAGCCAATAAGCTCGAAAAAGAGATAAGAAAAAACAATTGCCAGACAGCATGCCGCAAAGCGGGCCCATGAGGCCTGAAGCGACCGTTTTTGTGTGATTTGTATGCACAAAATGGTGATGATTCCTGCTGATGCGAAGTTTTGCAAATGCAATAACTGGCTTATATAAATAGCCAAAGCTGTTCCAAGCGCGGTCTTTATTGTGCGGTAACCAATTTTAAACATGTCGGACTCCATTTCTATTTGTTTCTTCAATAAAAAAGAAGAGGCGGCCAGCCTTCTTCTTTTTTATATTCTATAATATTTTCTCTAAAAAGTCCTGCGCTCTTTTGGATTTTGGCGACATAAAAAATTCCTTCGGATTGCCGTCTTCGACAATCATTCCTTGGTCCATAAACAGCACACGGTCTGCCACTTCTTTTGCGAAGCCCATTTCATGTGTGACAATCACCATGGTCATGCCGGTTTCGACCAGCTCTTTCATCACCTGTAGCACTTCTTTGACCATCTCTGGATCAAGGGCGGAGGTCGGCTCGTCAAACAGCATGATGTCCGGATTCATCGCAAGAGCCCTGGCAATCGCGACACGCTGTTTTTGTCCGCCAGACAAACGGTTTGGATAGTCATTTCGCTTTTCAAACAAACCGACTTTGCGGAGCAGGTCCTCAGCTTTCTCCTGTGCAGCCTGTTTTGATTCTTTTTTCACATTGACAGGCGCGTACATGATGTTTTCGAGAACTGTTTTGTGCGGAAAGAGATGAAAATGCTGAAAAACCATCCCGATGTTTTCCCGGACCTTTAATGTGTTGGTTTTCGGCTTCGTAATCTCTGTGTCTTTTATTGTAATGGTTCCGCCGTTAGGCTTTTCCAACAGGTTTAAACAGCGTAGGAACGTTGATTTGCCTGAGCCTGAAGGACCGATCACGGCAACAACCTCACCCTCAGCGATTGTTGTTGAAATGTTTTTTAATACTTCGTGTTTCCCAAATGATTTTGACAGCTTTTCAACCTTAATCATTGGATTTCAGCTTCCTTTCTACAGCCTTGCCGATAAACGTTAAAATCAGGACAAGCACATAATAAATCAATCCCGCGATAATGAGCGGCTCAAGGTAATTGTAAGTGGCGGCGCCAGCTTGATATGCGCGTCTCATGACATCACCAAGCCCGATGACGGTGACGATCGCCGATTCTTTTGTTAACGTAATTAATTCATTCACAATTGCAGGTGATATATTTTTGAAGGCCTGCGGCAGCAGCAGATCCTTCATCATTTTTCCATACGGGACACCGAGTGCAACAGCAGCTTCTTTTTGCCCTTTATCAATAGCATTGATTCCCGCTCTGATAATTTCCGATACATAAGCGGCGGAATTCAAAGACAATGCGACAACCGCAGCCCAAAACTGGTCAATTTGAAATCCGAGCAGCTGAGGAAGGCCAAAATAGACAATCATAAGCTGCAGCACTAAAGGCGTGCCTCGGAACACTGATGTATAAAAATCAGCGATCCAGATAAACGGGCGGAATATGCTGATCTTGCATAAGCTTAGCACAATACCGAGTATAAGTCCGATAATAGCAGATACAACAACAATTTTTAATGTAATTGCCAAGCCTTCTAATATAAAAGGAATTTGGGGGATCGTTGCTGAAAAATCCAAATTCATAGCCTTTGTCTCCTTTTCTTACAGGAAAAAAGATTTCCTATTCAATAAAAAGGCTCAACGAAAAAGTTGAGCCGCTTTTTTACTTCTCGCCAGTGAACCATTTTTTCTTCAATTTCTCAAGCTCTCCGTTATCTTCCATTTCCTTGAGCGCTTTATTGAATTTGTCTGTCAGTTCACTGTCCTTTCTAAAAGCAATTGCTGAACCGGCTTCTTCCGCTTTCGCATCAGGAATCACAAAGCCTTGCAGGTCATCATTTGATTTGAAATACCCTTCTGCAACAATGTCTTCAATAATCGCGGCATCGAAGCGGTCAGATTTGATTTCCTGCACCAAATCAGAAATTCTGTTGCGGTCTTCTGTTTTAAAACCATATTCCGGAGAAAGCTCTTTCCCCTTCTCTTCCTGAATAGAGCCAAGCTGAACGCCAACTGTTTTTCCTTTCAGGTCTTTCAAAGATTGAATGCCGCTGTCTTTTTTGCTGACAATCATATGGTTCGCTGTGTAATACACATCGGAAAAATCAACTTGTTTTTTACGCTCAGGCGTTGGTGTCATTCCTGACAAAACGAGATCCACCTGTTTTGATTTAAGCGCTGTAATTAAGCTGTTGAAGTCCATATCCTGCACTTCAATTTCATAGCCTGCCTTCTTTGCCAGAGCTTTTGCCAACTCTACATCAAAGCCGACAATATTATCGCCTTCTTTATATTCAAACGGTTTGTAATCCGCCGAAGTACCCATAATTAATTTTTTCTTGCCGCCTTCTGAACCTGAATTGCTTGAGCTGCAAGCAGATAATGCAAAGGTAATGCAGGCAGCTACAAGTAATAAGAGCCATTTTTTCATGATCCATTTCCCCCGTATTCATTACTTTTGGTGTATTTGAATATTTATTCGTTAATTTGTATTTTAAACAGTTTCTTATTTTTATGCAATACTATTTTTAAAAATTATCTTCAAGCTTATCTTTCCAGTGATCTCTTTTTGATATTACTAGATAAAAATAAAATCACTGTACAATCCGATTGAATAATCCCTTAATATTTATTCATATACCCTTGGAAATTTATGCACAAAAAAACCCGGGCCGCTTGGGCATCCGGGTTGTTCGTCTTATACTTCTTCACAATATTCTTCAAAGGCTTCCTGCAGCTTTGCCACTACAGCCATCGGCTCGTGGCCTTCAATTTCATGGCGCTCTACCATTTTCATGATCTTTCCGTCTTTCAAAATCGCAAAGGACGGAGAAGATGGCGGATAACCTTCAAAATAGTCACGCGCACGCGCTGTCGCTTCTTTATCCTGTCCGGCAAAAACGGTGACGAGCTGATCAGGTCTTTTATCATAGTGAACGGAATGGTAGGCTGCCGGTCTTGCAATTCCTCCGGCGCATCCGCAAACAGAGTTTACCATGACGAGCGTCGTTCCTTTTTTCGTAAGTGCCTCATCCACCTCTTCGGCTGTTTTAAGCTCGGTGTATCCGGCAGCTGTTATTTCTTGTCTCGCTTGGCGGACAATATCATTCATAAATAAATTAAAGTCCATGTTCAATGAAGACCTCTCCTTTTTCATCATCTGTTCTTATGATAGCAAGGAAACGTCCATATCGGCAAATGACTTTGCTTCGCCGTGCACTTTTTTTGCTCTTCGTTTACTGCTTACAGAAAAAGGGGATTATATAACCAGAAGTAAAATAAAGGAGCAGTTGTATATGAGCCACCGGAAAGCGTTACTGATTCATAACGGAAATGCCGGCAACAAAAATATAGAAAAAGCACTTGGTGCTGTGGTGCCGGTTTTATCTCACCATTTAGATGAGGTGATTATTAAGCAGACAAAGAAAAAGGATGATGCGTATCATTTTTGCCAATCCATTGATGATTCTGTCGACACCGTCTTCATTCTCGGCGGCGACGGCACGATCCATCAATGCATAAATGCTATCAGCGCTCTAGAAAGAAAACCCGCGGTCGGAATTTTGCCCGGCGGCACGTGCAACGACTTTTCAAGAGTGCTTGGCATCCCTCAAAATCTTGCAAAGGCCGCGGAAGCACTTATGGCAGGAAAAAAAACCAGCGTAGACGTATGTCAGATGAATGACCGTTATTTTTTGAATTTCTGGGGGATCGGCTTAATTGCAGAAACGTCGAATCAAATCAACGAAACGGAAAAAGCATTATTGGGAAAAATCAGCTATTTTACAAGTGCCTTGCGAACCGTCTCATCCGCTGCATCGTTTCCGATGACATTAAAAATTGATGGAGAAGAAATTAAAGAAGAAGCCGTTATGCTGCTTGTGATGAATGGCCAATACATTGGAACGAATCGAATTCCTCTGCCCGATGCCAGTATTGAAGACGGCTTACTTGATGTTCTCATATGCCGCAACACCAACCTCACCGCGCTGCGGGAGCTGATGAGCATGGAACAGGGCTCAATTGATCGTTTTACCGGAGAGCTGTCCTATGTCCAGGCCTCCCGTATCGAGATTGAAACAGACACTGCCAAAAAGGCGGATATGGATGGAGAAGTTTATACACATACACCCGCAGTCATTCAGGTCCTGCCGCAGCATATCGACATGCTTGTTCCCGCAAATGAATAACTGTCATAAGGCTTTAGAAAGATTTTGCAAATCCGTTGACTCTCCCCCAGGAGGAGGTCTTACAGTATAAGGGATACACACTTGAAAAAGGGGAAGTCATATGGAGAAGAAAAATATTACCTTAACTATATTATTAACCAATTTATTTATTGCTTTTTTGGGGATCGGGCTTGTGATTCCAGTAACGCCGACCATTATGAATGAATTGCATTTATCAGGGACTGCGGTCGGCTATATGGTTGCCTGCTTCGCTATTACACAGCTCATTGTCTCACCAATAGCCGGACGATGGGTTGATCGCTTCGGGCGCAAGATCATGATCGTGATCGGCCTATTGTTCTTTAGTGTGTCGGAGTTTTTATTCGGCATTGGAAAAACAGTTGAGATGTTATTTATCTCCCGTATGCTGGGCGGTATCAGCGCAGCCTTCATTATGCCTGGGGTCACGGCTTTTATCGCAGATATCACGACCATTAAAACACGGCCGAAAGCGCTCGGTTATATGTCAGCCGCTATTTCAACAGGATTTATTATCGGTCCCGGCATCGGGGGATTTTTAGCAGAAGTCCATTCCCGGCTGCCTTTTTTCTTTGCGGCAGCTTTTGCACTGTTAGCAGCCATTTTATCAATCCTCACGCTGCGCGAGCCGGAACGAAACCCTGAAAATCAGGAAATAAAAGGACAGAAGACAGGCTTTAAACGGATTTTTGCCCCCATGTATTTCATAGCTTTTCTCATTATCTTAATTTCGTCTTTTGGTTTAGCATCATTTGAATCTTTATTTGCATTATTCGTGGATCATAAATTCGGTTTTACGGCCAGCGACATTGCCATTATGATTACAGGAGGAGCGATTGTTGGCGCCATTACGCAAGTCGTCTTATTCGACCGCTTCACAAGATGGTTTGGTGAAATCCATTTAATTCGGTACAGCTTAATTCTCTCGACGAGTCTGGTATTCTTGCTGACAACGGTAAATTCATATGTTGCGATTCTGCTGGTGACAGTCACCGTATTTGTCGGATTTGATCTCATGCGGCCTGCGGTAACGACTTACCTGTCAAAGATTGCGGGAAATGAACAGGGGTTTGCCGGCGGTATGAATTCAATGTTTACAAGTATCGGCAATGTATTCGGGCCTATTATCGGCGGAATGCTGTTCGATATAGATGTAAACTATCCTTTCTACTTTGCAACGGTCACCTTAGCCATAGGGATTGCACTGACCATTGCTTGGAAAGCGCCTGCACATCTTAAAGCCAGCACGTGATAAGAAGCGCATTCTTTGTGTACTGCAAAGAATGCGCTTCTTCTTTATACTGATGATAGAAGGAGTGATGGCATGAAGGAATCGTATTACTCAATTGGGGAAGTATCAAAACTGGCAAACGTGTCGATAAAAGCGCTCCGTTATTACGATAAAATTGATTTATTTAAACCAGCCTACGTCGACCCGGATACCAGCTACCGCTATTATACAGATTCTCAGCTCATTCATCTGGATTTGATCAAATCATTGAAATATATCGGCACACCTTTAGAAGAGATGAAAAAAGCACAGGACTTAGAGATGGAAGAACTGTTTGCTTTTTATACCGAGCAGGAGAGGCAAATCAAGGAGAAATTAGACTTTTTATCAGCACTGGAGCAAACCATTTCATTGGTGAAAAAGCGGATGAAACGGCAGATGGAATATCCCGCGCTCGGTGAGGTTTTTGTTTTAGATGAAGAAGAAATACGGATTATTCAGACAGAGGCAGAAGGAATCGGGCCTGAAAACGTGCTCAACGCCTCCTACAGCAAATTAAAAAAATTTATCGAGTCAGCAGATGGATTTACGAACAATAGCTACGGCGCTACTTTCTCTTTTCAGCCCTACACCAGCATTGATGAAATGACTTACCGTCATATTTTCACTCCTGTATTGACGAATAAACAGATTTCATCAATTACGCCGGATATGGAAATCACAACAATCCCTAAAGGGAGGTATGCGTGTATCGCGTATAATTTTTCGCCTGAACATTATTTTCTCAACTTACAGAAGCTTATCAAATATATCGCAGACCGCCAATTAACAGTTGTCAGTGATGTATACGAGTTAATCATACCGATTCATTACTCCCCGAAAAAACAAGAAGAATATCGAGTCGAAATGAAAATACGGATCGCTGAATAATAAAGCATAGAAAAAGAGCATTTTTTGAAACAAAACTTCAAAAAATGCTCTTTTTGCTTATTTAGTAAACAGATGTCTTCTCGTCAATCGATTCTAAAATTTGTTTCACACGTCCCAGGAATCGTCCGCACACGAGACCGTCAAGCACTCTGTGATCTAAGGACAGACACAGATTAACCATGTCTCTGACAGCAATCATGCCATTCTCCATGACAACCGGGCGTTTGACGATGGATTCTACTTGAAGAATCGCAGCCTGAGGGTAGTTGATAATGCCCATCGACTGAACAGACCCGAACGAACCTGTGTTGTTGACGGTAAACGTGCCTCCCTGCATGTCATCTGCAGTGAGTTTTTCGTCTCTTACTTTTTTAGCTAGGCCGGTAATGTCTTTCGCAATGCCTTTAATTGTTTTTTCATCAGCGTTTTTAATCACCGGTACAAATAAAGAATCCTCTGTGGCAACTGCAATTGAAATATTGATATCCTTCTTCTGAATAATTTTGTCCCCCGCCCACATGCTATTCATTTGCGGGAATTCTTTTAACGCCTGAGCGACCGCTTTTACAAAAAAGGCGAAGAACGTTAAATTAAAGCCCTCTGTCTTCTTAAAGGAATCTTTTATACTGTTGCGATATGCAACCATATTTGTGACGTCGACTTCCATCATCGTCCAAGCATGCGGAATTTCTGTTTTGCTTCGCTTCATATTGGAAGCAATTGCTTTTCTTACACCTGTGACAGGGATTTCTTTATCACCGGCTGCAGACGCAGGATATGACGTCTCTTCTTTTGGCTCAGGTTTTGATGCAGACTTCGGTGCAGGAGCTGCTGTTTTCGGCTCCTCAGCCTTCTGTTCTTGCGCGCCGCCTGTTTCAATTAAGCGCTGAATATCTTTTCGTGTGATGCGCCCGCCGGCACCTGTTCCTGTTACTTGTTCAAGATCAATGCCGTGCTCTCCTGCCAAACGGAGTACAGCTGGCGAGTAGCGCTTTTTATTGGGCTGATCAGCTGCTTCGGCACTTTTTGCAGCAGGCGTCTCAGCGGCTTCTGAAGCAGCTGGCTGTTCTTGTTTTTGTTCAGCCGGATTCGCGACTTCTGTTTCAATTTTGCAAATCACTTCTCCGACTTGCAAGGTTTGGCCTTCTTCTCCCACAAGCTCTGTTATCGTACCAGTAAAAGAAGACGGAACCTCTGCATTTACCTTATCTGTCATGACTTCCGCGATTGGATCGTATTTGTTCACTTTATCACCGGGGGCGACAAGCCATTTGCTGATCGTCCCCTCTGTTACGCTTTCTCCAAGCTGCGGCATCGTCATTTGTTCAATTGCCATGATTTTATCCTCCCTTACGTCTTTAAAACTCCGCTAATTCTCTCATCGCCGCTTCCACTTTATCAGGATTGACCATAAAGTATTTTTCCATTGTCGGCGCATAAGGCATAGCCGGAATATCAGGACCTGCAAGCCGTTTGATTGGCGCGTCTAAGTCGAACAGACAATGCTCGGATATAATTGCGGCTACTTCGCTCATGATGCTGCCTTCTTTTGTATCTTCTGTGACCAAAAGAACCTTTCCAGTTTTGGACGCAGCTTCGATGATGGCTTCTTTATCAAGCGGGTAAACTGTTCTTAAATCCACCACATGCGCTGAAATGCCATCTTTTTCGAGACGTTCTGCAGCTTGTAAGGCGAAGTGGACACACAGACCGTATGTGATCACTGTGATGTCGTCGCCTTCCCTTTTTACGTCCGCCTTGCCGATTGGCAGGACATAATCATCAGCCGGAACCTCGCCCTTTATCAGACGGTATGCCCGCTTGTGCTCAAAAAACAGCACGGGGTCTTCGTCACGAACTGCGGCTTTTAAAAGCCCTTTCGCGTCATATGGTGTTGATGGCATGACAATTTTCAGTCCGGGCTGGTTGGCGAAAATTGCTTCGACTGATTGAGAATGATACAGGGCTCCGTGCACGCCTCCGCCGTATGGCGCTCTGACGACAATCGGACAGCTCCAGTCATTGTTGCTGCGGTAGCGGATTTTAGCCGCTTCAGAAATAATTTGGTTGACTGCCGGCATAATGAAATCAGCAAACTGCATTTCAGCAATCGGTCTCATTCCGTACATTGCCGCTCCGATACCGACTCCTGCGATCGCAGATTCAGCAAGCGGCGTATCCATAACGCGCTCTTCCCCAAATTTTTCATAGAGTCCGGATGTCGCTTTAAACACACCGCCTTTTCTTCCTACATCTTCCCCAAGGACGAAAACGCGAGAATCTCGTTCCATTTCTTCTTTCATCGCCAAATTGATTGCATCAATATATGACATTACTGACATTTGTTCTTCCTCCCTACTTCGCATACACATAATCAAGCGCTGACTCAGGAGCTGCATATGGGGCGTTCTCCGCTTCATCCGTCGCTTCATTTACGATTGCCATAATTTCATCCAGCATGGTTTGTTCTATCTCATCGGACAGCAGGCCTGTTTCCTTTAAGTAAGCTTGATAAGTAAGCAGGGGATCACTTTTTTTCGCTTCCTCTACTTCTTCACGGCCTCTGTAGCTGCTGTCATCGTCATCACTGGAATGTGGTGTAAGGCGGTAAGAAATCGTTTCAATTAATGTCGGGCCTTCTCCTCTGCGTGCCCTTTCGCGTGCTTCTTTAACCGCTTGATAAACTTCCAGCGGATCATTTCCATTCACAGTTACGCCAGGCATCCCATAGCCTATGGCACGGTCGGAAATGTTCTCACATGCGACTTGCTTATCGTAAGGCACTGAGATTGCGTATTTGTTGTTTTCACACATGAAAATAACCGGCAGCTTATGGACAGCGGCAAAGTTCGCCCCTTCATGGAAATCGCCTTGGTTTGAAGACCCTTCCCCAAATGTAACAAAGGCTGCGATATCCTTTTTCTCCATACGTCCCGCAAGCGCAATACCGACTGCGTGCGGCACTTGCGTTGTAACCGGAGATGATCCCGTCACAATGCGGTTTTTCTTTTGTCCGAAATGTCCCGGCATCTGGCGGCCTCCTGAGTTCGGATCTGCTGCTTTTGCAAACCCGGACATCATTAAGTCCTTTGCTGTCATGCCAAACGCGAGCACGACACCCATGTCTCTGTAGTACGGCAATACATAATCCATTTCACGGTCAAGTGCGAAAGCCGCTCCTACCTGTGCTGCTTCCTGTCCTTGACAAGAGATTACAAATGGAATTTTGCCAGAACGGTTTAACAGCCACATTCTTTCATCGATTTTTCTTGCTAACAGCATGGTTCTATACATATCAACGGCTTCCTGATCAGTCAGCCCTAGTGCTTGATGTCGGTTTGTACTCATTCAAGCCCCTCCTTTATGCTTTTAAAAATGAATGGCTTTGCCATCTGCGGCAAGCGCTGCTTCTCCAATTGCTTCAGAAAGCGTTGGATGCGGGTGAATCGTTTGCCCGACCTCCCACGGCGTTGCGTCCAGCACTTTGGCAAGACCCGCTTCAGAAATCATGTCGGTGACATGCGGGCCGATCATATGAACGCCGAGAATATCATCTGTATCTCGGTCAGCCACGATTTTGACAAAACCGTCGCTTTCACCGTATACAAGCGCTTTTCCAATCGCCATAAATGGGAACTTGCCGATTTTGACATTATGCCCGTTCGCCTTTGCTTCGTCTTCGGTTAAGCCGACACTGGCAGCTTCAGGGCTTGAGTAAATGCACTTCGGCACAAGCGTCGGATCAAGCGGATGCGGATTGAGACCTGCAAAATGCTCAACAGCAATAATTCCCTCATGTGAAGCAACATGAGCTAACTGCAGGCCACCGATTACGTCTCCGATTGCATAAATATGAGATTCCTTCGTTTGGCAGCTTTCATTGACTGAAATCATGCCATTTTCAGTAACAATATCGGTGTTCTCTAGGCCGATGCCTTCGATATTTGCCTGTCTGCCGATGGAAACAAGCATTTTCTCAGCAGAGTAGGTAACGGTTTCTCCGTCTTTTTCCGCTTGTATGCTGATATCGTCTGATGTTTTTGTCATTGTGTCAGGCAGCACTTTTGCCCCTGTTATGAACTGGATGCCTTTTTTCTTAAGAAGACTTTCCATTTCTTTTGAAATCTCTAGATCTTCAGTCGGCAATATGCGATCCGCGTATTCAATAACCGTTACCTTCACGCCAAAATCATGAAGCATAGACGCCCATTCGATACCGATAACCCCTCCGCCGACAATGATGATTGATTGTGGCAGCTCCTCCATTTGGAGCGCCTCATCTGAAGTCAGTACAGACTTACCGTCCGCTTCAAGACCCGGAAGCATTCTCGGTCTTGATCCTGTTGCAATGATCACTTGTTTCGGTATCAGCATGTCATTTTCTTCACCATTTCCCCGCTCAACAGAAATTGTTCCCGGCAGCGGAGAGAAGATTGACGGTCCAAGGATACGTCCATATCCGGTGTACACGTCAATTTTTCCTTTTTTCATTAAATGATTTACACCCGCTGCAAGCTTATCAACAACGGCTTGCTTACGCTGCTGCACTTTTTCAAAGTTGAGGGACACGCCAGCCGTTTCCACTCCGAATTGATCGGCTTCACGAGCTGTCCGGTATACCTCTGCGCTTCTAAGCAGCGCTTTACTCGGGATACAGCCTTTATGCAGACATGTTCCCCCGAGTTTTTCCTTTTCCACAACGGCTGTTTTTAAGCCGAGCTGAGCGGCTCTGATGGCCGCAACATAACCGCCGGTACCGCCGCCCAGAATGACTACGTCATACTCAGTTGCCATGGTGACTCACTCCTGTCTGTCTATTCAATACGATATTGTTTGGATTGCTCTTCGCCCTGCAATACTCTGAGCGCCCCTTGGGCAAGAGACTGCAGTTCATTTTCACCCGGATAGACTAAAACGTCTGAAATCCAATCTATGTATGATCTGATAGCAGAAACAAAACTTTTTCCGTACGCAAGGCCTCCCGTCAGCACAATCGCTTCAACTTCGCCTTTTAACGCCGCGCTGGCTGCCCCGATTTCCTTTGCTACCTGATATGCCATGGCATCATAAATGAAGCGGGCTTTTTCATCGCCCCCTTGAATCATCTGTTCCACTTTTACTGCATCATTTGTACCGAGATAGCCTAAAAGTCCGCCGGTGCCAACAAGCTTTTTCATGATTTCTTCTTTTGTATATTCCCCTGAAAAACATAGATCAACAAGATCTCCCGCAGGCACTGTTCCTGCTCGTTCAGGACTGAATGGTCCCTCGCCGTGCAGGCCGTTATTGACATCCACCACTCGCCCGCGGTCATGGACGCCAATTGTAATACCTCCGCCCATATGGGTAATAATCATTTTCATGTTCTCATATCGTTTGCCAAGAGAGGCTGCCGCTTTACGAGCGACAGCTTTTTGGTTTAACGCATGGAAAATGCTTTTCCGTTCAATTTCAGGCATGCCTGAAACTTTCGCAAGCACTGACATTTCGTCTACGACAACAGGGTCGACGATATACGAAGGGATATTCAGGCCGTCAGCGATTTCCCGCGCGATAATGCCGCCGAGATTAGAAGCATGCTGACCGGCGTAGCCGCTTTTCAAATCCTCAATCATCTCATCATTCACTACGTAGGTCCCGCCTTCAATTGGCCGGAGAAGGCCGCCTCTTGCGCAGACTGCATCAAACTTTGAAATATTGATTCCCTGTTCATGAAGCGTTTCGAGAATATGGTTTTTACGAAATTCATACTGATCAATAATTCGGTCAAATCGCTGCAGCTCTTCTATGTTGTGTCTCAATGTTTTTTCAAAAATGCTTCTTTCGTTATGAAAAACACCGATTTTCGTTGAAGTTGAGCCTGGATTAATTGTGAGAATGCGTTTTTCGTCATGTAGCACTTTCATAACCTCCAGATCAATTTCTTAACGTCTGCTTAATACACTGTGGCCGTTTTGCAAAAACTGGCTTCTTGAGCGGCGCATGCGTTCAATACGTTCCTCTGCCAAGCGGTCAGCCGCTAAATATGCAGGAATGCCGTCACGCTGAGAAATCTCTAGTACACGCTCGATATTGCCGTAAATGCCTTCAACTTTTTTCAATGCACGTTCTGCATTATAGCCGTAAAGCTCATCTGCCACGTTGATGACACCGCCCGCGTTAATCACGTAATCCGGTGCATAAACGATGCCCATTTCGTGAATTTGATCACCATGGCGTGTCTCTTTTAATTGGTTGTTAGCCGCACCTGCGATCACTTTCGCCTTCAGCTGTTTAATGGTATCGTCGTTAATAGTCGCACCAAGGGCACACGGCGCATAAATATCGCAGTCTTGTGAATAAATATCATCAGGATCTACCGCACGGGCGCCAAAATCTTCAACTGCACGCTGTACAGATTGTTTGTTGATATCCGTAACGATTAAGTTTGCTCCTTCTTCATGCAGGTGGCGGCAAAGGTTATAGGCTACGTTCCCAACACCCTGTACAGCAATGGTTTTTCCTTCAAGAGAGTCGGTTCCGAAAGCAGCTTTAGCTGCTGCCTTCATTCCTCTGTACACCCCGTACGCTGTGACTGGGGACGGATTTCCAGAAGAGCCGAAAGCAGGAGAAATCCCTGTAACGTAGTCTGTTTCATCATGAATGATATCCATATCCTCGACCGTTGTGCCCACATCTTCAGCCGTGATGTATCTGCCGTTCAGCCCTTGAATATAGCGGCCAAACGCGCGGAACATTTCTTCATTTTTGTCTTTGCGCGGATCGCCGATAATGACTGTTTTTCCGCCGCCAAGGTTTAAGCCTGCCGCCGCGTTCTTATAGGTCATGCCTCTAGCCAATCTGAGCGCATCTTCAATTGCCGCTTCTTCATTTTCATATGTCCACATTCTCGTTCCGCCAAGCGCCGGACCAAGCGTTGTATCATGAATCGCGATAATCGCTTTTAATCCAGATTGTTCATCCTGGCAGAATACCAATTGTTCGTAATCGTATTTCTCCATATATTTAAAAAGTTCCATGTTCGTTCCTCCTAATGTGTGTATTCTTCAGATGCGCATATTGCCAGCGCAATGGAATACAGTTTATTTTCAGCAGAGTCCGCTCTGCTTGTTAAGGCAATCGGTGCTTTTGCTCCTGTAATGACAGCCGCCACGCTGGCCTTGGCAAAATAAATCAGTGATTTATATAAAATATTGCCGGCCTCAATTGTTGGGACGAGAAGGATATCAGCGTTGCCCGCTACGTCTCCCGAAATTTTTTTCTGGGCCGCGGCAATTTGTGAAACTGCGTTATCCAAAGCAAGCGGTCCATCAACAATGCAGCCTTTGATCTGGCCCCTTTTGTACATTTGAGCTAGAGCAGCTGCATTCACGGTCGCTTCCATTTTAGGGTTCACCGTTTCGACCGCTGCAAGGGCAGCTGCTTTTGGCATATTGTTCCCCACTGCATGGGCCACATGAACGGCATTTTGCAAAATCTGCCGGAGCTCTTCCAGCGAAGGAGCAATATTCATTGCCGAATCTGTCACAAACATCAGCCGGTCAAAATCCGGTATATCGAAGACAGCCACGTGAGAAAGGACACTTGCTGACCGAAGCCCCTCCTGTCTGTTCAATACCGCTTTAAGCAAAACAGAAGTCGGCACATTGCCTTTCATTAAAACGTCTGCTGTTTTATGATGTACAGCACGAACCGCTAATTTCGCCGATTCCTCAGGAGTATCGGCATGGACGATTTCCACTTGATGCCCTTGCATGGATGATGTCAGCTCGTTCAGTTTTGTGCTGTCGCCCGTTAACAAGAAACGGGCAGATAGGTGCTCGGCTGCCAGCTTTACAGCCCGGATCACTTCCTCATCCTCAGCATGAGCAACCGCAATGGTCTTATTTTTGTGTATCGACGCTTTGCCGATTAAATCTTTCAGCTTCATCTGTTACCACCTTTCTTGTTTCGACTCCGCCTTTTATTATGCAAGTTCCATGCCAGCTCTTAAGGGTGCTGTCATACCAGGTATATTGAAACATTCGTGCAGATGTTTGCGTTTATTCTGCAAATTATTGCATGCCTTCATTTGCAAGGCCATATTTATCCATTTTGTAATATAAGTTCCGAATGCTGACACCGAGAGCTTTTGCTGTTTTTGTCCGGTTAAAATGATGCTTTTCAAGCGTTTGCTGGATCAAATGTGCTTCAAATTTTTCTACTGCGACAGACAGCTTTTCGCCTTCAATATCTGGAAAATCAAAACCTGTTCCCTGGTCTGTGTCATTTTCTTTTTGCTCAAGTTCGAATACAGGCAAGTGATCTTTTTCAATCCATTCCATATGCGGATTCAGAAAAATCATGGCTCGTCCAAGGACATTTTCAAGCTCCCGGACATTCCCAGGCCAATGGTAGGCAGATAAGGCGCGCAAGGCTTGCTGTGAGAGCCCTTTTACATTCCTGCCGTAATCCCGGTTGATCTTTTGGATAAGTCTGACGCTCAGTGCTTCAATGTCCTCCAACCGCTGACGCAAAGGCGGGATGGAGATCGGATAGCGGTTGATCCGGTAATACAGGTCTTCCCGGAACGTTCCGTCCGCCATCGCCTTTTCAATATTTACATTTGTCGCCGCGATCACTCTGACGTTGACAGGGATCGCTTTCGTGCCGCCCACTCTGACGATTTCCTTTTCTTGAAGGACGCGTAGCAATTTGGCCTGCATATTTTGTGTCAGCTCACCGATTTCATCTAAGAAAATACTGCCGTTATTTGCTTCCTCAAATAAACCCTTTTTACCGCCGCGCTTCGCTCCTGAAAACGCGCCATCCTCATAGCCGAACAATTCTGATTCGAGCAGGTTTTCAGAAAGGGCTGCACAATTCACGCGAATAAATTTATTGTATTTCCGGTCACTTTCGTTATGGATGGCATGGGCGAACAGTTCTTTTCCTGTTCCTGATTCCCCGCGCAGCAAGATGGTTGCCGGTGTTTTCGCACCGAGCTTCGCCTGCTCAAGCGCAACCAGCATTTGCTCGCTTTTGCCGATAATGTCGTCAAACGTGTATTTCGCTTCAAGCGTGCGAATAATTTGTCTGGCGCGATTAAGCTCCGCTGTCAGCATTTTAATTTCGGAAACATCGTGAATCACGCCGACGCTGCCTTTCAAAATCCCGTCCACAATCACCGGTGCTACATTAACGATGACCTCTTTTTCATTCGGGCCGACCTTCATTCTGACACCGCGAACAGGACGTCTTGTTTCAAGCACCTTTAAATGCATGCTTTCGCCTTCGGAAATATCAGTGTTTGCAGGCTTGCCGATGACTTCTTTTTCAGAAAGCCCCGTCATTTTCGTATACGCTTTATTGATTAGCAGGCCGATGCCGTTTTCATCAACGACAGAAATCGCCTCATCGGAGGATTGAATAATTGCCTCCAGCATCGTACGGACCTGCTTTAAGTTGGTCACTTCCTCTGCCAGCTCGACCGCATCAGTGATATCTTTAAACACACAAAGAGCCCCGAGCAGACGTCCGCCTTCATCAATAATCGGCAGCCTTGTAGTCACAATTTGCAAATGATCGCCTAACAGCTGCTTCTGGTTGTATTCAGGCACTCTTGTTTTTAAGATCCGCGGCATCTTAGTGCTCGGAATCACTTCTTTTATTGGGCGCCCAATGACTTCCTCACGTTTTTTCCCAACCATTTTTTCGGCCATATGGTTAAAGAGAATGATTTCTTCATTGATATCAATAAAAATCATTCCATCATGGGTCGAATTAAAAATTCTGTCATATTTATAGGTTTGCTCTTTTAGCATTTGAATCAGGTGCTGCTTTTCTTCCATCAGCTGAAAAACGATGTATGCCATTTTTCCCGGCATGACAATGGTATCTTCATGCTTTCTTTGAAGGAGCTCGTCAAACACGGCTTGATCGCCGGTGGTATGAATGACGATATCCGGTTGTTGTTGTATGTAAGGTTTCCAATCAGATGAAACGGCAATCCCATACTGTTCTGCTTCTTTCAATCCCGGCGCCTCGGGGTCTTTGTCAACTACGGCAATGATATCTATGATGGCTGTTTTAATCAGAATATGTAATAACGCCGTTCCCCTTTTGCCGGCACCTACTATCAGTACCTTTTGCATCCCGATACCCCTTTGTATGAAAAAATTTGCACACCTATTTATTCCGTTGCAATAATTTGCACAACCCTATGTTACCACGTTTTCTTCTCTTGACAAAATATTTTTTCCGCTGGACAATAAAGGAAATGAAAAGATAAAGGGGTTTTCTGAAGATGAGCCGACTTCTTGCGCTTTTAATATTAGTCATCCCCGGGGCTATTTCTGCTTTAGGCATTAAACTGATGAGAGATACACTTTTCGGCCATACAATCAAGCCATTTTCAGCTCTTTGGCTCCAAGGGTTGTCAGGATTCATCTTTTTTGCGATCGGCCTCTATGTGCTGGCCGGGTTCATTTTATACAGAGACAGAAAACGCAATCAAGTCAGCCCGCGATTCAGAAAACGATAGCTGCAAAAAAGCCGGAGAATGCTCCGGCTTTTTTTTGTTGCATTATTCGTCAGGCAAAACGGTCTTGGCAATCGTTTTGTCTAACGCTTCATAGTCATAATAAGAAATCGTATCGTACAGTTCTTTTCGTGTCTGCATATCATGAAGTCCTTCTTTTTGTGAGCCGTGCTCCTTTATCAAACCAAACATCCGCTCATAAGCTTTTGCCGCCGCTCGAAGCGAGGTGACAGGATATATCACCATGTGAAACCCCATATCTTCGAATTCATCGGCACGATAATATGGCGTTTTCCCAAATTCAGTCATATTCGCAAGGAGCGGAACGGAGATACGCTCAGCAAACTGGCGGAATTCATTCTCCGCCTGTAGCGCTTCCGGGAAAATTGCGTCCGCCCCCGCCTCAATGTAAGCCTCTGAACGTTTTATTGCGGCATCAAGCCCTTCCTGCGCCCTGGCATCAGAACGGGCAACAACAATAAGGGAGGGAGCCGCTTGTTTAATGGCTTTTATTTTTTGCGCCATTTCCTTTATCGGAACTAGCTGTTTGCCATTTAAATGTCCGCATTTTTTTGGGAGCTGCTGGTCTTCTATTTGAACGGCTGCTACCCTGGCTTCAAGCATCTCCCGGGCTGTTCGGGCGGCATTTAAGACACCGCCAAATCCCGTATCGATATCCACAAGCAGAGACAGATCAGCTGCACGCACAAGATCTTTGGCCCGTTCAGCTATCTCTGCCGATGTGATGATCCCTAGATCAGGCAGCCCCCTGCTGGCTGTATAGGCAGCACCGGACAAATAAATAGCAGAAAAACCGGCTTCTTTCGCAAGCAAAGCGGCCATCCCGTCATGGGCGCCGGGAATTTGAAGAATGTCCGGTGCTGACATCAGCTTGCGGAAACGCCCGGCAAGCTCCTCTTGTGACGATTGCTTATTGACGATCCACGACATGAAACAAATCCCCCTTTTACATGCAGAACATGTCTACGAATTCATTTACGCGCATCGTTTGTAATGTCTCATAGCTGGTACAGCGCTCATAAATGTGTTTGTGCTGTTTATCAGGAAAATGGGTTTTGAGATTGTCAGAAAACTTTTCAAGCAGTTTCGGCACTGCTTCCTCTCTTCGAAAACGATGGCCGAGGGGAAACTCACATTCCACCATTTCCGTGCTCGTTCCGTCTTTAAAATGAACCTGAACGGCATTTGAGATGGAACGTTTATCAGGTTTCAAATAATCCTCGGTATATGTTTTATTTTCAGTCACTTCCATTTTATCACGAAGTTTATCTATTCTCGGATCACTCGCTGTTTCAGCTTCATAATGCTGTGCGGTGATATCACCAAAAAGCAAACCGATTGCTGTAATGTATTGGAGACAGTGATCACGGTCTGCCGGATTATGGAGCGGGCCTTTTTTATCAATGATTCGGATAGCGGATTCATGCGTTCTGATGACAACACGGTCAATCTCGTCAATCCGGTTCTTTACCTGCGGGTGAAGAATGACGGCGCACTCCGCCGCTGTCTGGGCGTGAAATTCCGCAGGATAAGACACTTTAAATAACACATTTTCCATGACATAAGCGTCGAGCGGACGGGCAAGCTTGATCTCTTTCTTATTGAATAAAACGTCTTGGAACCCCCAACCCGGTGCACTCAGGGCTGTCGGATAACCCATTTCCCCTTTTAACGACATCAGCGCCAAATGAACACCTCTGCTCGTTGCATCTCCTGCCGCCCATGATTTGCGTGAGCCCGTATTCGGTGAATGGCGGTATGTCCTCAATGCTGCATTGTCAATCCATGCATTCGAAAGCGCATTTTTGATTTCTTCTCTTCCGCCGCCCAAAAGCTTTGCCGCAACAGCAGTAGTCGCAACTTTGACAAACAGCACATGGTCAAGGCCAACTCGATTTAAGCTGTTTTCTAACGCCAGCACACCTTGGATCTCGTGTGCTTTGATCATCATCTCAAGTACGTCGCGTACTGTTAACGGCTCTTTTCCTTCAGACAGCCTCACTCTTGATACATAATCAGCAGCGGCAAGGATTCCTCCCAAGTTATCGGATGGATGCCCCCACTCCGCCGCCAGCCACGTATCGTTGTAATCGAGCCAGCGAATCATGCAGCCGATATTAAACGCTGCCCTCACAGGATCGAGAACATATGACGTTCCCGGCACTTTGCTTCCATTCGGCACAGTCGTTCCTGGAACAATCGGGCCAAGCAGCTTTGTGCATTCCGGATACCGTAGCGCCAAGATCCCGCAGCCCAGGGTATCCAGCAATACATGCCCCGCTGTTGTATACGCTTCGGCACTTGTAATCTCTTTTTCAAGCACATAGTCTGTGATTTCTTCGATAACACGATCCGTTTTCGGCATTCTACCAGCTCCTTTCATGATTTTGTTTGATATCGCGGGCCCATGTAACTGACACGGGGACGGAAGAGCCGATTATTGGCATGCTGTTCGATCACATGGGCGCATAAACCGGACGTTCTTGCGCTGAAAAAGATCGGCGTATATAAAGGAATCGGTATGCCGAGCATCCAATACACTGGGGCAGCATAGTAATCCAAATTCGGGTAAAGCCCTTTTTCCTTCTCCATCAGCCGCTCACCCGCTTCGCACATCTCATATAAACGATGGTCACCGGCTTTATCGCATAATTGCTGCAGTGCCTCTTTCATCATGAGTGCTCTCGGGTCCATTTTTTTCATATACACCCGGTGGCCGAAGCCCATGATTTTTTCTTTTCTTTTCAGTTTTGTTTGCAGAAGCTGCTCAAAATCAGATGTCGTTTTTGCCTCCAAAAGCAAATACATTACAGCTTCGTTTGCTCCTCCGTGAAGATTCCCTTTCAGGGAAGCGACAGCACCAGTCAAAGCCCCATAAAGATCTGAATGTGTAGATGCAATGACCCTGGCCGCAAAGGTTGAATTCGGCATCTCATGCTCACTGTACAGGACGAGCGACCGGTCAAAAATCTGTTCTTCCAATGAAGACGGCAATTTCCCTGTCATCATGTAGAGAAAATTCGCACTATAGGATAGGGTTTGAAGCGGAAGAATCGGTTCTTTCTTATTAATAATCCTGTAGCTGGCAGCAGTGAGGGCAGGCATTTTCCCAAGAAGCTGATAGGCGCGTTCTTTGTTTGCGGAAGGAGACCGATCATCAATTTGCCGATCATAGCCAGCAAGTGCCGACAGGCCGGTACGCAGGCTATCCATTGGATGAGTGCCCTCAGGGAGCAGCTCAAGCAGACGGAGATGATCAGCAGGCAGGCTTGAGGCACTGTTTATTTTACGTTCCAGCGTCTCCATTTCACTTTCTTCTGGCAGCCTGCCCTCCAGCAATAAATGGACAAGCTCCAGATAGCTTTTTGTTTCAGAAAGTTCTATTAAATCATAGCCTCGTATCAAAATCTGGCTGGACTGGGTGTCAAGATAAGAAATATGAGTTTCTGCCGCAATCACACCGTCCAACCCTGGAGAATATTGCTGTTTCTCCTCCATATCCTCAACCTCCGTTTTTGCGTTTTTTGTCTATCAGGTTCCGCCAAGCAAATACTTGGAAATAATCAGTCTTTGAATCTCATTCGTCCCTTCATAGATTTGCGTCACCTTTGCATCGCGAAGCAAGCGCTCAACCGGATAATCCTTCATATAGCCATATCCTCCATAAATTTGAACGGCGTCTAACGCCGCCTTCACGGCTGCATCGGAAGCAAATTGTTTAGCCATAGACGCTTCTTTTCCACAATTTAGGCCGCGGTTATGAAGGTCTGCGGCGTGGTAGACAAGATGCCTTGCCGCCTCTGCCCTAGTCGCCATGTCAGCCAGCTTAAATGATATGCCTTGATTGGCTGCAATCGGCCTTCCAAATTGCACTCGCTGCTTCGCATAATTAACGGCATGCTCAAGAGCCGCCTCTGCAATTCCAAGGGCCTGTGCCGCAATGCCGATCCGGCCGACATTTAAATTCGCCATCGCAATGTGAAAGCCATCACCCTCTTTGCCAAGCAAATTGGCTTCAGGCACTTCTGCATTATCAAAAATCAGTTCCGTAGTATTGGAGCCATAAAGCCCCAGCTTTCTTTCTTTTTTTCCAACGGTAAAACCGGGTGTGTTTTTTTCAACAATAAAAGCCGAAATCCCGTGCCTGCCTTGATCTGGAGCTGTTAAAGCAAATGTGATATAGATATCAGCTGCTCCGCCATTCGTTATGAATATTTTCGATCCGTTTAATAGATATTTGCCGTTCTTTTTGATTGCTGTTGTGCGGAGGCTCCCGGCATCCGACCCCGAGTGAGGCTCCGTTAGTGCAAATGCGCCCAAATGGTCTCCTGACGCGAGCTTTGGTATATATTTCATCTTCTGTTCTTCGTTGCCGAAATACAGAATCGGATTTGTGCCGACTGAGGTATGAACGGAGAGAATCACGCCGACAGCCGCGCTGATTCTAGAAATCTCATGAATTGCCAAAATATAAGAAACAACGTCCGCTCCGGCACCGCCGTATTGTTCCGGCACCGGTATTCCCATCAGGCCGTGTTCACCCATTTTTTTGATCAGCTGAAAGGGAAATTCGTCCGTTTTCTCCATGATTTCCGCAGCGGGAGCAATTTCTTTTCGTGCAAAATCACGCACCATTTTTCGCATCATGACTTGCTCTTGGGTTACATGCAACTCGGCCACCCCCGGATGGAATAGACTTCAGGAAGTCCTCTCCTCATAGTCATAAAAACCGCGTCCGCTCTTTTTGCCAAGCCAGCCTGCTTTGACATACTTGCGGAGCAGCGGGCAAGGACGGTATTTGGAATCGCCAAGGCCTGAGTGAAGGACTTCCATAATTGATAAACACGTATCCAGTCCGATAAAATCCGCTAATGCAAGCGGACCCATCGGATGATTCATGCCCAGCTTCATCACTTCATCTATTGCCTCCGGCTTCGCCACTCCCTCATACACGCAATAGATGGCTTCATTAATCATTGGAAGAAGCACACGGTTGGAAACAAACCCAGGAAAATCATTGACTTCTACCGCTGTTTTCCCCATCTTTTCCGCTAATGCCATAACATCTAAGGCCGTTTCTTCTGATGTAGCTAAGCCGCGAATCACTTCAACCAGCTTCATTACAGGAACGGGATTCATAAAATGCATGCCAATAACCCGTTGAGGCCGGTTTGTTACAGCAGCGATTTCTGTAATAGGCAAGGAAGATGTATTGCTGGACAAAATCGTATGAGGCGGGCAAATGCGATCAAGTGTTTTAAACATCTCAGTTTTTGCCGCCATGTTTTCTGCGATAGCCTCAATCACAATGTCCGCATGCTCTGCCTCCTCAAGCGTTTGAGAAATCGAAATGCGGTTGATTACGCTCTTCACTTCCGTCTCGGTCCTTTTTCCTTTCTCAGCATCACGGGCCAGCTGTTTCTTCAGCCGTTTCAATCCTGCCTCCGCGGCCTCTGGATTCACATCATACATCCGCACATAAAAGCCCGCGTCGGCGGCTGTTTGAGCAATTCCGCTTCCCATCTGACCTGCGCCAGCTACCATGATTTGTTTGATTTCCATTCAAATCCCCTTTTTCATCATGTTTTAATGAACCTGCACTAAGACGGCGTCTCCCTGTGCTGCCCCGCTGCAAATAGCGGCAACGCCCAGACCCCCTCCCCGGCGCTTTAATTCATAAACAAGCGTCATGAGAATTCTCGCCCCGCTCGCGCCGATCGGGTGGCCGAGCGCGATCGCACCGCCATTCACATTTACTTTTTCAAGATCAAAACCTACGATTTTTTCACATGTCAAAACAACTGAAGCAAAAGCTTCATTTACTTCAAACAAGTCAATATCTTGGACAGTCAAACCGTTCTTTTTCAGGAGCTTGTTAATGGCAAACCCCGGCGCTGCCGCCAGCTCGTGCGCTGGCATTCCCGTAGTTGAAAAACCAAGAATTGTAGCCAGAGGCCGTTTGCCAAGCTCAGCAGCTTTTTCCTCAGACATCAGCACGAACGCGCCGGCTCCGTCATTGACCCCGGGAGCATTGCCGGCTGTGATAGAACCGTCACTTGTATAAATCGGAGCAAGTTTCGCGAGCTGATCCAGACTTGTGTCACGGCGAATCGCTTCATCTTTATCAACAACGTTTGGTTTCCCTTTTCGGCCGATCCAGTTGACGGGAACAATTTCATCCTGAAACTTCCCTTCATCGGCTGCCTTAGCTGCCCTTGCATGACTTCTCAACGCCCATTCGTCCTGCTCTCTTCGTGAGACTGCATATTCCTTGGCAGCTGTATTTCCGTGAACGGCCATGTGCACCTCGTCAAATGCGCACGTTAATCCGTCATACACCATTAAGTCCCTAAGCTCGCCGTCCCCCATCCGTGCTCCCCAGCGCCCGGCGGGAACGGCATACGGAATATTGCTCATGCTTTCCATTCCCCCCGCAACAAGTATGTCCGCATCCTGCGCCCGAATCATTTGATCACATAAAGTGACAGCGCGAAGGCCGGAAGCACAGACTTTATTCAGTGTTTCTGACGGCACACTCCAAGGCATTCCCGCCAGACGGGCAGCTTGACGGGAAGGTATCTGCCCTGAGCCGGCCTGGACAACCATGCCCATGACGTTTCCTTCTACATCATCTCCAGAGACTCCAGCCCGTTGCAGCGCCTCCTTCATCACAATGCCCCCAAGCTCAGCAGCTTTCACCTCTTTCAATACTCCGCCAAATTTGCCAATTGGCGTTCTTGCAGCACTTACAATGACTGTTTTCCTCATGGTTTCACCTCATTCAGAAGATAGACAGCGCTTACAATTTCTAGTTGTCTTCTATGAATGTATGCTTTGAAACGGGCATGAATGAATGAAAAAAGAAGGCTGCGTCAAACAGCCTCCTTCTAACAACTATTCATTTTTCAGCAATGCCACAGCCTTTTCTGGAAAGTCGGTAAACATGCCGTCTGCTCCCGCTTCAATGAGACGCTTCATATCTTCCGGACGATTGACTGTATACGGCCTTACCTTAATCGAACTGTTCCTCATTTTCTTCAGCACTTCATCTGTGACCCCTGGGCTGTTTAGCTTCGGGTGATAGCCGGAAGCCGGAATAGACGCGATATATCGATCTGCCTGATAAAGCACATCTGAAGTTAATACTGCCCGTTCGATATGCGGCGCAAGCCGGGCGCATAGCGCCAAGCTGTCATGATTAAAGGTGGATAGGATGACTCTGTCCTCTACATTGAATCGCTTCACTGCCTCCAGCACTTTTTCTTCCATTCCCTCATAGCGGATCAAGCTGTTTTTTAATTCAATGTTGATGAGAAAATCCTTTTTTACCGCCCACGAGAGCACATCTTCTAGCAGCGGCACTTTTATATCGCTGTACGCTTGATCGTGACCAGCGGCCGCATTCGCAGTCTTTACCTCATCATAGGCTGTATCCTTCACGAATCCTTTAAGTGATGTCGTACGGTTAAGTCTTTCATCATGAATTACAACAATGCGTCCGTCTTTCGTCAGCTGTACATCAAGCTCTATCCCATCCGCTCCGGCTTCAATTCCTTTTTCAAATGCAAGCATTGTATTTTCGGGAAATTGACCTGATGCCCCCCGGTGGGCAAAAATCTTTGTCATCGTTTCACCTCAAACCCTAAAGTTTTCTCCATTATACTTATTTTGTCGGCTCCACTCTAGGATTAAGGCTGTATCAATCTACTGATCATAATAAGAATCAATGCCGTTGACAATCGCATCTGCGGCCTTTTGCTGGTATTCTTCACTTCCCAGCTTGTCCGCATCAGAACTGTTCGTGATAAACCCAAGCTCCGCCAACACACTTGGCATTTGTGAATATGTAATGACGTAAAAGTCTGATTCTTTCACGCCCCTGTCTCTCGTTTGTAAGGATGAAACGAGCTGTGACTGAATATCGGATGCCAGACGCCGGCTGTTCTCCCCTTCATAATCAGATTGAAAATACGTTTCTGTTCCTGAAGCTGAAGCAACCCCTGAATTCACATGAATGCTGACAAAAAGGTCAGCCTGATTGGCACTTGCCTTAGCCACTCTTTCCTCCAAGGTCAGAAAATGATCGTCAGACCGGGATGCAACAGGATTGGCTCCCTCTTCTTTTAGTTTGTCTGTCACATGCTCTGAGACAGCCAAATTAATATCCTTTTCAAAGAGCCCGTTTCCGACCGCTCCACTGTCTTCACCGCCGTGTCCGGCATCAATATACACTGTTTTCCCTTCTATCGGCTCTGCTGCCTGTGCACAAGGCGCGAGCGTCAAAGCCAATCCGCACAGCGCCAAGCTCCTCCATAACATTCTCAACTTACTCCCTCCGGTCTTTTTATGACGAGTTCTTTCGCAGCTGAATATCTTCCAGCTGTAAAGTTCCATTATCCTTCTTTGTATATTTCACCAGGACATGTGTCTGATCTGGCAGTGATTCACATTCATCACGTTTATCCTTCGGAACTTGTATCATGGTTTCTTCTCCATTAAGAGACACCGCAATCGTATGAGGATCAGCCGAGCCAATGTATTTTCCCTCTTCGGTAAACCTTGGCACTGAGTCATCCGCACTTGCAACACTGCACCCCGAAAGAAAGAGCGCAGTAAACAGCAAAAGAACCGTTTGTTTCACATGACCACCTCTTCCTGATGTTTGGCTTTTATCTTTGACCAGAATGGCGAATTTGTAAAGACAACGCGAATGCAGGCGAGCAAGTTCCATGATTTTCAAAAGGGCTATACGACCCGATCATTTCCTGTTGTTAGAAAGATAACGAGCAGATTTGTCTATGAGGATGGCTCTAATTGAGGCGCCAATTAGAAAAAATTAGCGGAAAGAAGCAACTTTTTATTCATTTTTAAAAATTTGAGAATAGGGTGAGCAAATCGTTTGACGGGTGGGTCAGCCAGGCGTAACCTTTTAAAGGATATTTACTTTATTGAAAGAAGTTAAAGCCATGAAAAAATTCGTTCTGCTGCTGGCGGCAGCTGTCATCACATGCTCCATCGGCCACCAAATAAGCGGCGGCTACAAAGGCCCCGAAAAAGAGCGGAGAAAACATCACTCTGCACTCAAGATATTCAGTCAGTAAAGCAGATCAATTGCATTAATTTTTACATATAGGCTAGAATATGTGCGAATCCAAACGAAAGAAGATGATCAAATGAATCCTAAGTATAAGCCACTGTTTGAACCATTTACGTTTAAAAGCGGCGTTACAATCGACAACCGGATCGCAGTAGCACCAATGACTCATTACGCTTCTAATGAAGACGGTACAATATCTGAAGCGGAGCTCGACTACATCATCCCCCGTTCAAAAGAGATGGGAATGGTGATTACAGCCTGCGCAAATGTTACACCGGACGGAAAAGCATTCCCCGGGCAGCCGGCCATCCATGACGATTCCAACATTCCAGGTTTAAAAAAGTTAGCACAAGCCATTCAGGCACAAGGCGCTAAAGCCGTTGTGCAAATTCATCACGGCGGCATCGAATGCCCGTCTGAGCTCGTTCCTCAACAGGATGTTGTGGGGCCAAGTGACGTGTTTGATAACGGCAAACAAATTGCTCGCGCATTAAAAGAAGAAGAAGTGGAAAACATTGTGAAGGCGTTTGGAGAAGCGACAAGACGCGCCATTGAAGCCGGCTTTGACGGTGTCGAAATTCACGGTGCAAACGGCTACTTAATTCAGCAGTTTTATTCTCCGAAAACCAATCAGCGCACGGATCGCTGGGGAGGAAGCGATGAAAAACGATTAGCCTTCCCGCTCGCTATTGTCGATGAAGTGAAAAAAGCCGCTTCAGAACATGCGAAGGGTGCGTTCTTAGTCGGCTACCGTCTGTCTCCGGAAGAACCTGAGACACCGGGATTGACAATGACTGAAACTTATACGCTTGTTGATGCTTTAGGGGATAAAGAATTGGATTATCTTCATATCTCACTGATGGACGTGAACTCAAAAGCGCGCCGCGGTGCAGATCCGACTCGCACACGCATGGACTTATTGAATGAACGTGTCGGAAACAAAGTGCCGCTGATCGCCGTCGGTTCCATCCATTCCGCTGATGACGCGCTTGCCGTCATCGAAAACGGTATTCCGCTAGTCGCTATGGGACGCGAAATTCTAGTTGACCCTGACTGGACGGTAAAAGTAAAAGAAGGCCGTGAAAAGCAAATCGAAACAGTGATCAAAGGCACAGATAAAGAAAAATATCATTTGCCTGAACCGCTATGGCAAGCAATTGTGAACACGCCAGGCTGGGTGCCTTATAAAGATTAATGTGCAAAGACTGCCGAAACGATTCGGCAGTCTTTTTTCCATTTATATAAATAGTTTGTGTACACATCTAAACAGCAAAAGAAAGAGCTCCCCACCTACTTCGAAAAGAAAATCCAGGAAAAACCCCTCACGCTTTCTTGCTTTTTTCTTTTTCATTCGTACGTCTCCTTTTTACATGAATACGCCTTACTTACGATTTTGCAGGAGAAAGGTTTCATTTTATAACGGACACATCTAGAGTCGATCATGCTTCGTGATCCTATAAGATGTATGAATGGACCAAGAATGCAGGTAATAACGCCATTAGCTTTCCTTACTTTTCAAACCTATCCTTTACTATACGCGGATACTTAATATTCTTCTCCCATACTAACAAATGTCCCCAAAACAAAACGCCTCCTATTTATCAGCGCAAACTAATAAATAAAAGACGTTTGATTTAATGACCACTTAATAAGCTCATGTTTAAGAAGCCTTATGTTCTAATCTCAGCTTATCCGCAACCATTGCAATGAATTCCGAATTTGTCGGTTTAGCTTTTGTCATGCTGACAGTATAGCCGAACAGCGAGGAAATGGAATCAATGTTTCCTCTGCTCCATGCCACTTCAATTGCATGGCGGATCGCTCTTTCTACACGGCTTGCGGTTGTGTTGAATTTTTTGGCGATGTCCGGATAGAGGACTTTTGTAATGCTGCCGAGCAATTCGATGTCATTGTATACCATTGAGATTGCTTCGCGCAGATAGAGATAGCCTTTAATATGGGCTGGGACGCCGATTTCATGGATAATGCTTGTGATGCTCGCGTCGAGATTTTTCTTCTTTGGTTCAGGCTGGCTGCTGCGTATAATACTGCTTTGCGATGATGGCGCACGATGCGTCACACTGCTGGCATTTCCGCTGACCTGGCGGATATGGCCGACAAGGTTTTCCATATCAAACGGTTTGAGAATAAAGTAGGACGCGCCTAAATCGACGGCCTTTTTCGTGACATCTTCCTGTCCAAAGGCTGTCAGCATAATGACATTCGGCTGTTTTTTCAGATCTGATTCCCTCAGCCTCTCTAAAACCGCAAGTCCGTCTAAATGCGGCATAATAATATCTAATACGAGCACATCGGGATCTTTTTCTTTAAACAGCGACAGGCATTCCTGTCCGTTATAAGCAACGCCGATCACTTCCATGTCTTCCTGTCCTTCTATATATTCACTTAACAGGCTTACCAGCTCTCGATTATCATCAGCAACACAAACTTTAATTTTCTCCACGTTTCTTCCTCCCCAAATGTAGTTAACAGGATTCACCCTTGCTACATGTTTACATTCGACAAAACCGCTATATACCCTCTAAAAAAATCATAATCACCAATATTAGTGGCATATCTTTGTTATTCTATGTTTTTCTCTGTTTTTCGACTAAAAATGAAATTTGACAAACAAGGAAACGTGAATTTGTCGAAAAATCTTCTTTTGTATATTTTACCGTATGTATTCTGAGAAGTGAAGAGGGATCAAAATAAAAAAACTGCCGGAAACTCCGGCAGTCAGCTTGCTTTTTCTTTTCCGTAAATATCGATTCCTGCTTCTGACAGCATCCATTCAATATGAACACCGTAGCCGCTTGTCGGGTCATTTACAAATACATGGGTGACAGCACCGATCACTTTTCCATTTTGAATGATCGGGCTTCCGCTCATCCCCTGTACGATGCCTCCTGTTTCTTTCAACAGCCTTGGATCGGTAATTTTCAACACCATTCCTTTTGTCGCAGGGAATTTTTGCGGCGTTGTGCTGACGATTTCAATATCGAATTTTTCTACTTTGTCATCATCAATAACGGTTAAAATTTCAGCCGGCCCTTTTTTGACTTCGGTAGAAAACGCAACCGGCAATGCTTGATCTGATATGTTGTTTTGAATCGGCTGATGCAGCGTGCCAAAAATTCCAAACGGGCTGTTTCTGTTAATATCCCCGATCGTTTTGCGTTCTGAGGAAAATCGCGCCAGTTTTTCTCCCGGATTACCGCCTGTCCCTTTTTCAATTGATGTTACAGTGGATTTAACGATTTCTCCATTCTCCACTACAATTGGTTTCTTTGTGTCCATATCGGAAATCACGTGGCCAAGTGCTCCGTATTTTTTTGTTTTCGGTTCATAAAAGGTCATAGTGCCGATGCCGGCAGCAGAATCTCTGATATATAACCCGATTCTGTATTTGCCTTCTCCTTCATCCTTTTCTGGGATCAGCTTCGTTTTGATTTTCTGTTTGTCACGTTTGATCAGTAAGTCTAAAGATTCACCAGTTTTCCCAGCCTTTTGAATAAATGGGGCTACATCATTCATTTTTTCAATTTTCTGTCCATTCATCTCAATAATGATGTCGCCCGCTTCAATTCCTGCCGTTTCTCCCGGAGATTTTTTGCCTTCACTTGTATTGATTTGATGAAATCCGACGACAAGAACACCGACGGAATGAAGTTTTACACCGATTGATTGTCCGCCAGGTATAACCTTTAAATCAGGAAGAACATGCACTTTTGTTTTTTTAATTGGAAATCCGGCAAGATCATATACTAATTCTGACTCACCTGATTTTTTGCCCGTCACCTTGATTTCATGCGGATCTTTCTTTACTGTAAACGCTTCTGAGGATTCTGATGTCTGAGCGTTTACCGATAAACTCGTTTCAATCGCTTGTGTTTGGGTTTCAAATACTCTCATTTGCGTTGGAATCAGTAAATATTCTTTTAGCGGTTTGCATAAACCTACACTTAATAACGAAACAAGGAGAATTAAACCTACTGCTTTTCTGATATTATCGGGCATTCACTACTTCACTCTCCTCGCTCCTATCCCACACCTTCTTTATGACTTGCTGCTACATCATTTAATTTTGCCTTCTGACGGCTTATTTATAACTGTCATATGAAGAAAAACATTGGATATACTGATGAACGAATGGATGTGCACGAAAAAAATAAGCTGCGCTTCTCGCGCAGCTTACCCAGTTGTTTTGACTTGATCCGCTTGTTTTAAAAGTTCTTTCGCATGGCGTTTCGTTAAGTCGGTTACTTCGACACCTGCAATCATGCGCCCGATTTCCGCTACCTTTTCCTGCTTAGAGAGCGGCTTGACACGTGTCGTCGTTCTGCCGTCTTTTAACTCCTTCGCAATATAAAGATGCGTATCGGCCATGGCAGCCACCTGAGGCAGGTGTGTAATGCACAGCACTTGTGATCCTATTGACACCTTATGGATCTTCTCAGCAATTGCCTGTGCGACCCTGCCGCTTACACCGGTATCAACCTCATCAAAAATGATCGATGTCACATCCTGTTGTGAGGAAAAAATGCTTTTTATGGCAAGCATCACCCGTGACAGCTCTCCACCTGAAGCGACTTTCGAAAGGGATTTCAGCGGCTCGCCTGTATTGGTTGAAATTAAAAACTTCACCAGGTCAATCCCTTGTTCAGTCAGCTGAACGGGCTGGCCGTTTACAAGCGGCGCCTCTTCATTGCGTGACGCTGTTCTGACCTTAAATTCCGTATCAAAAGTTGATTTTTCCATGTACAGGCTTTTTAATTCCCGATGAATCTCATCAGCCAGCTTTTTCGCCCATGTTTTTCGGATTTGTGACACATTTGCCGCTTCCACTGCGACATCTTTGCCGACGGAGTCAAGCTCCTTTTTCAAGCTTTGAAGGTGGCTGTCCCTGTTTTCAATTTGGTCAATCTCTTCTTCAATTTTAGAAGCATATTCCAAAATGTCTTCAACAGTGGCACCGTATTTTCGTTTCAGCTGTTTGATTTCATTAAGTCGCGTCTCAATATAGTTCAGGCGTTCCGGATCAAATTCAAGCTCATCCAGCATATTTCTCATCTGAAATGTGGCATCCTCAAGCAAATAGTAGGAGTTCGAAACACTTTCAGACAGTTTTTTTAGCGGTTCGTTAATATCAGATATATCTTCAAGCTGCGCTGATGCCATTCCGACCCAGTCCAATCCGCCCTGCTCACTGCGAAGCGCGTTATATGCATTTTGCAGCGATTCATATATCTTCTCAAAGTTTGAAATTTGCTGGCGCTCTTCTTGGAGCTGTTCATCTTCGTTAAGCTCAAGCTTTGCCGATTCGATTTCTTCGAGCTGAAATTGAATAAGATCAAGGCGATGGGCCATTTCCTGTTCGCTTTCAGAAAGCTGCTTAAGCTTTTTGAGCAGCTTCATATACCGCTGGTACCCTTCCTGATACGTCTTGAGCGCGCTTTCCACTTCGGCCCCGGCAAACTTGTCCAAAAGCTGGAGATGATTTTCGTCTTCCATTAACAGCTGGTTATCGTGCTGCCCGTGAATATCTAATAAAAGCCTGCCGATCTCTCTTAGTGAAGCAATCGTGACAAGCTTGCCATTGACACGGCAAACGCTTTTCCCGCTCGTGCTGATATCCCGTCTCATGACGATCATTTCGTCTGAAACGTCGATTCCCTGCTCAGCGCATACATCTAAAACAGGATGGCCGCTCTCCAACAGAAACAGCCCTTCAAGTTCGGCTTTTGCTTCCCCATATCTAACAAATTCAGATGATCCGCGGCCTCCGACTAAAAGAGAAATGGCATCTATGATGATGGATTTGCCGGCTCCGGTTTCTCCTGTTAAAACCGTAAGCCCGCGTTCAAAAGAAACCGTCAGTTCCTCAATAATGGCAAAGTTTTTAATCGATAGTTCAGCTAACAAACAGCATTACACCTCTTATCTTTGTTAGATTTTCTGTTACAGCAGTTCAAGGAGCCTGTTTTTTACGCCTTCTGTATCTTCAGGAGTCCGGCAAATAATTAAAATCGTATCATCCCCGCAAATGGTCCCCATCATTTCATCCCAGTCCAAATTGTCCATCAGCGCCCCGATTGCCTGGGCATTGCCCGGCATCGTTTTCAGCACAATCATATGGCTTGCTGAGTCTATTTTCACAAATGCGTCCATCAATGCCCGCTTTAGCTTTGACAGCGGATTGAAACGCTGGTCCGCCGGAAGACTGTATTTGTAAGAACCATTGTTTGTAGGCACTTTTACAAGGTGAAGTTCTTTAATATCCCGTGATACCGTGGCTTGCGTTACTTTGTATCCATCCTGCTTTAGCATGTCGACCAATTCATCCTGCGTTTCGATTTCATTGCTTGTAATGATCTCTCTGATTTTAATATGCCTCTGGCCTTTGTTCATGTAAGCACCTCTATTTCCAAGCTTATCTGTTCTTTTATGTTATATGATTCTCTGCACATTGTACATGAATGCAGAAAAAAGGAATAATAGCGCCCTATTATTCCGGTACATCTGCTTTTTTTTCTTTTAACGTCTTATGTGCTTCTTCTACAACACGCATGATCTCTTCTTCCGGCAGCTCCTGGCCTTCCTGTCCCTCTCCCGGCCAATGCAAATGAAGGAGAAACTCAATATTTCCGTCTCCTCCCGTGATTGGAGAAAATGACAAGCCTTTACAGATATAGCCTTCAGCGGCAGAAAAACTGATCATTCGCTTGAGTACATCAGCATGCACTTTAGGATCTCTGACAATCCCTTTTTTGCCGACGGATTCCCGTCCCGCTTCAAACTGAGGCTTAACTAGAGCCATGCAGTCGCTGCCCGGTACGAGCAAAGTCCTTAGGACAGGCAGGATGAGCCGCAGTGAAATAAAGGACACATCAATTGTGGCAAACTCCGGCATGCCCTTTGTAAAGTCTGCCGGTGTTGCATAACGAAAGTTCGTCCGTTCCATCACGACGACCCGTTCATCCTGTCTAAGCTTCCACGCAAGCTGATTATAGCCTACATCCACAGCGTATGACTGTTTAGCTCCATTTTGCAAAGCGCAGTCCGTAAAACCGCCGGTGGAGGAGCCAATATCAATCATAATTTTATCTTTGACAGAGACGGGAAACTCTTTCAACGCTTTTTCGAGCTTTAAGCCACCCCTGCTCACATATCTCAGCGGGTTTCCTTTGACGGTTAACGGAAGGTCGCGGTCAATTTTTTCTCCAGGCTTGTCCAAGCGGTTTTCGTTTGAGTAGACGATCCCCGCCATAATGGCTCTTTTGGCTTTTTCACGCGTTTCCGCCAGCCCTCTTTCCACTAATAATACATCTAATCGTTCTTTCTTTGACGTCATGATCCAATTCCTTTGTGTGTCTTTGGCGGCATCAGTAATCTAATACGATTTGCCACCTGCTGTTTTGTCAGTCCAATTTCCTCAAGAAGCGCCGTTACGCTTCCGTGTTCAATAAACCGATCAGGTATACCCATTCTGTCGATCGGAGTATGATATTCACCTTGATCATGAGCGAATTCTAAAATCGAGCTTCCGAAACCGCCTTCTAAGACCGCTTCTTCAATTGTTAAAATTGGCAAGCCTTCTTTTAGCATACTCTTCATCATCTTTTCATCAATCGGCTTAATAAAACGCGCATTCACAACGCGCACGGAAAGGCCTTCTTTCTGCAGCTCTTCGGCTGCTTCAATCGCCATTTCGATTGTTGTGCCGAATGTTAAAATGACAGCATCGTTCCCTGGACGCAGCACCTCCCACGTACCGATCGGAATCGTTTTCAACTGTTCATCCATTTTTACGCCGAGTCCGTTTCCGCGCGGAAAACGCATCGCTATCGGGCCTTCGTCATAGCTAAGTGCTGTATGAACCATGTGCTGGCCTTCATTTTCGTCTTTCGGCATCATTAAGACCATGTTTGGAATGTGGCGCATAAACGCAATATCAAACACGCCTTGATGTGTCTCTCCATCAGCGCCGACGAGTCCTGCACGGTCAATTCCAATAAACACATTGGCGTTTTGGCGGCAGATGTCATGAACAACTTGGTCATATGCCCTTTGCAGGAAGGTTGAGTAAATCGCCAAAAACGGCTTCATACCCTGCATTGCCATAGCTGCAGCCATTGTTGCGGCATGCTGTTCAGCAATTCCTACATCGAACATCCGGTCAGGGAATTCCTTTGCGAAACCTTCAAGCTTTGAACCGACAGGCATAGCCGGCGTAATGGCTACAATGCGTCCGTCCTCGCGCGCCATTCGCTGCACAGTTCCGCTGACAAGGCCGCTCCACGAAGGAGCTGCGGCTTTCGGCTTTACAAAGTCACCGGTATTAATTTTATATGGTCCGGTACCATGCCATGTCCCAATCGTATCGGTCTCAGCCGGTTTGTACCCCTTCCCTTTTTTCGTAATGACGTGCAGAAGAACAGGGCCTTTCGTTTTTTTGGCGTATTGAAGATTCTCAATCAGCTCATGATAAGAATGTCCGTCCACCGGGCCCAAATACGTAAAACCGAGCTCCTCGAAAAACATTCCGGAGACGAGCATGTATTTCAGGCTGTCTTTGACCCGTTCCGCCGTGGCGGCAAGCTTGCCCCCAACTGCCGGAATCTTTTTAAATAAGTATTCAAGCTCATCTTTGACCCACTGGTATTTCCCCGCAGTGCGGAGCCTTCCGAGCATAGAGTGAATGGCACCGACATTTGGCGCAATACTCATTTCATTATCATTAAGAATGACAATCATGTCTTTTTTCTCGTCGCCGATGTGGTTAAGGGCTTCGAGCGCCATACCGCCGGTCAGCGCGCCGTCACCAATGATCGGAATAATATATTCATCCGTTCCTTTAATATCACGGGCAGCTGCCATTCCCATCGCGCCTGACAGAGAAGTCGAGCTGTGCCCGGTTTCCCAAACATCGTGCTCGCTTTCACTCCGCTTTGGAAATCCGCAAAGCCCTTTGTACTGGCGAAGCGTCGCAAATTCTTTTCCGCGTCCTGTCAGCAGCTTATGGACATACGACTGATGGCCTACATCCCATAAAAATTTGTCTTTCGGGCTGTTAAATTCCTTATGCAGGGCAACAGTAAGCTCTACGACACCTAAGTTTGGGCCGATGTGGCCGCCGGAAGCGGATAAACTGGTAATTAAAAACTGACGGATTTCATCACTTAATTTCTCTAATTCATCAATGGACATGTTTTTTAAAAACGACGGGTCCTGTATTGATAAAAGATCCAAAGCGGATCAACTCACTTTCAGCATGAATTTCTGCAATGATACATGTCTTTTGCATGCCGAGCTGACAATAATCTCAGACATAAAAAAAGACAAACGCGCTTTTCCTTTTCATTTTTCATATAAACTGCTTACATTTTACCATATCTCGTGCAGCCGCTTCAAATTAGGATCGTTTTAGTGATCTCTTGCCGCAATTAAATCACAAAGCTCAAATAAAAGGTCTTTTTGAAGAGAGAGTCCGCCGATCAATCGCTTCGCCTCTTTTATATGAACATCCAATTTATGTTTGGCCCCTTCCAATGAAAGAAGCGACGGGTATGTCGATTTGTCATTTGTGGTATCCGAGCCGACACGTTTGCCGATTTTCTCTTCACTGCCTTCTAAATCCAAAATATCGTCTCTGATTTGAAATCCGATTCCAATGTGGCTGCTGAAGGTACGCAGTGTTTCAATGTCTTCCTCAGGCGCATCAGCCAAAATAGCGCCGGCGATTACACAAAAGCCAAGAAGCTTGGCAGTTTTCCGTTCATGAATGGATTCGAGCTCTTCAAGCGTGACTTGTCGGTTTTCCGCTTCCATATCAGCTACTTGCCCCCCGACCATGCCTTCGGTGCCTGCCGCTGAAATCAGTTCATTCACAAGCCGCAGGCGCTTTTCTGCTGACACCTCGTCTGACACGTGGGAGGTAATCAGCTTAAAGCTTTCTGTGAGCAGCCCGTCACCCGCTAATACTGCCGTCGCTTCACCAAACACTTTATGGTTTGTCGGCTTCCCGCGGCGCAAATCGTCATCATCCATGCATGGAAGATCATCATGAATTAACGAATACGTGTGAATCATTTCGACAGCACAGCCCACCGGAATGCCGTCTTTTTCGCTTTTTCCATATGCGTTTAAAACAGCCAGTACAATCAGAGGCCGCAGCCGCTTTCCGCCGGCCTCTAGAGAATACAGCATAGATTTCTTTAATGAGTCCGGCATATCAAGCTTTTCAGTATAGACAGAAAGCTGATTTTCAATTGTTTTTTTCCGGTCCGCCAGAAAGCTCGTTAATTTATTTGTCACCTTCGTCTTCCTCCTGAACACTGAAAGGTGCCAGTTCGCCGTCTTCTTTTAAAATGAAGTCCATTTGCTTTTCGACTTTTTGCAGCTTTTCATGGCACATTTTTGACAGAGCCATGCCTTCTTGGAAATAGTTAATGGCTTGCTCCAGAGGCACATCTCCCTCTTCAAGCTTTGATACAATGCTCTCAAGCCCTTTCATCGCTTCTTCAAATGTCATGTTTTCATTTTTTTTCACGTCTGTCATTTTTCTTCCCCTCTCTTTTCTAATACTTCACAGGTCAGCACGCCATCCTTCAGCTTGACTTCAAGCCGGTCCTGCTCTTCTATCTGACTGACACTTTTAATGAGTTTATCTTCTTTATAAGCCAAGCTGTATCCTCTTTCCATCACTTGAAGAGGGCTTAGTGCATTCAGCTTGCCAAGAACGGTTTGAAATTGGGAATGCAGCTGCTTCATTTGGATATTCATATTTTTTCTCAGCTGATTTGTTTGTTCCTGGTATCGTGTTCTCGCTTGTTTCAGCTGTTCATGAGGATGCAGTGCCTCTAATCTGTACGTTTCACGCTCCAGCTGTCTGCTTTTCCGATCTAAAAGAGCGGTCAGCTGTGCTTGAAACTGCTGGTACGCGAGGTCAAACTGCTGCTCTTTTTGCGCATACAAACGCTTTGGAAAACGAAAGGCATAAGACGATTGCAGCGTTTGGATCCGTTCTTTTTTCTGGCCGAGATGCTGCTGCATTGCTCTTGTCATTCTGACTTCCGCTGTTTTTGTCCGTTCGATTAAATCAGTGGTATGAGGCACAGCAATCTCAGCTGCTCCTGTCGGCGTCGCGGCTCTGATATCGGCGACAAAATCACTGATCGTAAAATCCGTCTCATGTCCGACTGCCGATATAATCGGAATATTGGAAGCAGAGATGGCGCGTGCTACAATTTCTTCATTGAATGCCCACAGTTCTTCTATCGAACCGCCGCCTCTCCCGACAATTAATACGTCGCAAATCTCTTTTTCATTTGCCTCTTCAATGCGCGTAACGATGGATCTGCTCGCATTTTCACCTTGTACGAGCGCTGGAAGAACAATGACTTTTACAAGGGGATATCTTCTTTTTAGAGTTGTAATAACGTCTCTGACAGCGGCACCCGTTGGAGATGTCACAACCCCGATTGTGGCTGGAAATGCGGGGATTTGTTTTTTGTAGCGGTCGTCAAATAAACCTTCTCCGGCAAGCTTCTTTTTTAATTCTTCGTACGCTAAATAAAGCGCTCCAACCCCGTCAGGCTGCATTTCTTTGGCATATAATTGATAGTTTCCGCTCGGTTCATATACGGAAATTCCGCCTCTTACCAGCACTTTCATTCCGTTTTCAGGTTTAAAAGGCAGACGCTCGCTTTGTCTCGCGAACATCACCGACTGCATTCTTGCGTTTTCGTCTTTTAAAGTGAAATAAATATGCCCTCGTGTGTGTATCTTTACATTCGACAATTCGCCTTTAATCCAAATATTTTCAAGGTGAGGATCTACATCGAATTTTCGTTTTATATACTTTGTCAGCGCTGAGACGGTCACATACGCTGCTTCACCCATGTCTAAAAACTCCTCTCCTAAGCATTCCTGCACCATAACTAAAGAAAACCCGCCCTGGCTTTAGGAGCCTGAAGAAGCGGGTATCGTGCTCATATTCAAGGCGGGCAAACATTTCGCCTGTGAATATCTCCAATTATCTATGATAACGTACGTTTCGCAGATTTAACAGTATTATGCGCAAGCATCGTGATGGTCATCGGACCTACTCCGCCCGGAACCGGCGTGATGAAGGACGCTTTTTCCTTTGCCCCTTCAAATTCAACGTCTCCGCAAAGCTTTCCGTTTTCCAGACGGTTAACGCCGACGTCAATGACAACAGCGCCCTCTTTGATCTGGTCTGCACTGATGAAGTTGGCTCTGCCGACTGCCACCACCAGGATGTCCGCTTTTTTCGTATGTTCAGTAATATTTTCTGTTCTTGAATGACAGTAAGTAACCGTCGCGTTTTCATTTAATAAAAGCTGGCCGACAGGTTTGCCGACAATGTTGCTTCGGCCGACTACAACAACCTCTTTACCGGAAAGGTCAATATTGGTTTTCTTCAAAAGCTCAACAATTCCATGAGGCGTGCAAGGAAGAAACGTATCTTCGCCAAGCAGCATTTTCCCTACGTTTAACGGATGAAAACCGTCTACATCTTTATCAGGGGAGATACGTTCGATCACCGCTTTTTCAGAAATATGGTCTGGGAGCGGAAGCTGAACGAGAATGCCATGAAACTCAGGGTCTTGGTTATATTGATCAATAATGGAAAGCAGTTCAGCTTCTGTGAGGCTGCTGTCAAATTGATCGAGCTTGAAATTCATTCCCATTGTTTCTGCCGCTTTTTTCTTTCCTCGCACGTAAGAGTGAGAAGCAGGATCATCTCCAATCAAAATAACCGCCAGTCCGGGAGTGACGCCTTGCTTTTTAAGCTCTTCTACCTCTTTTGCCAATTGTTCGCGTTTTTCTCTAGCCGTTTCTTTTCCGTCGATGATTGTTGCAGTCATTTTCTTTCCTCCTATGATTGTTCAATATCAGATTTAATGTTAGAAAGAACCCCGTTTACAAACTTTGTCGCTTTGTCATCACCAAACCGTTTTGCCAGCTCAATCGCTTCGTTCATGGAGACATTCACCGGAATGTCTTCGGCATATGCCATTTCATATGCTGCCAGGCGCAAAATCGCACGGTCAACATTGGCAATCCGATCGAGCTTCCAATTCACCAGATGCTTGGAGATCATTTCATCCAGCTGGTCTTGGTGTTCCAATACCCCGTGTACAAGCTGTTCAAAGAAAGGATCTGTTTTTTCTTCATCCAGTGCGTGTTCTATGGCTTCATTCACTGCAATATCGCTGACATCAATTTGAAATAGTGCCTGCAAAGCTTTTTCTCTTGCTGTTCTTCTTTTCATTTTCTTTCTCCTTTGATCCTCTTTATCCGCTTGTCGTTAAGCCACAAAGAGATCATAACATATTTTTTTCGTATCCGCATATTGAAATCAAGGTTTTTTACCCTATTGCCGAATATTTTCACACACCTTAATATGATTATTCGGATTTCACGTTCATGAAGAAACTCGGCTATGTAAGCCGGCTTTCTTCATGCTTTGAAATAAAGGGTAACGTGTAAAAAAACCAAAGGGCCGCCCTCCCCTTGGTTTCGTGTTAAGCCATTTACATTTCTTCGTCGATTTGGACTTCTTGGGCTTTTGTGTCAAATTGAATGCCGACGATGTGAATATTGATCTCGTTAATCGAAAGAGACGTCATATTTAATAAGGTTTGACGAATGTTTTCCTGAACGGATGCTGCAACTTTCGGAATCGAAACGCCAAATGTAACGACACAGTATACATCGATCGTAATTCCGTCATCCGCCAGGTCGACTTTGACACCTTTGCCATGATTCACTTTGCCAAAGCGCTCAACGACGCCTGTCGCAAAGTTTCCGCGCATTTCGGCAACCCCATCAACTTCTGATGCTGCAATGCCGGCAATGACCTCAATGACCTCCGGTGCAATCTCAACCTTACCCAAATGCGTATCTTCGTGATCCATTTTAAGCAAGCTGTTGTCTTTCATTCAATTCACCTCCGTAAAAATTATGAGCCCATTACATCATATGTTTCTAAAAATTTCGTATTAAACTCTCCGCTCACAAATGTTTCGTGTTCAAGCAGTTTTAAATGGAAAGGGATTGTTGTCTCAATGCCTTCGATGACGAATTCGCTCAATGCGCGCTTCATGCGGGCGATCGCTTCATCCCTCGTTTTTCCGTATGTGATTACCTTTGCAATCATGCTGTCATAGTACGGTGGGATGGAATAGCCAGGGTACGCAGCTGAATCGACACGGACACCAAGACCGCCAGGAGGCAGGTACATTTTAATTTCACCAGGTGACGGCATGAAATTTTTACTTGGGTTTTCTGCGTTGATTCGGCATTCGATGGCCCAACCTTCAAATTCAACATCTTCTTGCTTGAGGCTCAGTTCCATTCCTGATGCCACTTTGATTTGTTCCTTGATCAGGTCAGTTCCCGTCACCATTTCTGTGACTGGGTGCTCCACCTGGATTCTCGTGTTCATTTCCATGAAGTAATAGCGCTGTTCATTGTAGTCATAGATAAATTCAACTGTTCCAGCACCTGTATAGCCAACCGCTTTTGCAGCCTTTACTGCTGCATCTCCCATTTGCTCCCTGATTTCTGAATCAAGGGCAGGAGATGGTGATTCTTCCAAAAGCTTTTGCAGGCGTCTTTGGATCGAGCAGTCGCGTTCGCCCAAATGGATCGTATTTCCGTAGTTATCAGCAAGCACTTGGATCTCAACGTGGCGAAAATCTTCTATGTATTTTTCGATGTATACACCTGGATTTCCAAATGCAGTTGCCGCTTCCTGCTGTGTAATCTTAATGCCATTAATCAGTTCCTCTTCAGTGCGGGCAACCCTAATTCCTTTTCCGCCTCCGCCTGCGGTGGCTTTTATAATTACAGGATACCCAATTTCATTAGCAAGCGAAACCGCTTCTTCCACATTTTCTATAATTCCCTGTGAACCCGGTACGATTGGCACGCCGGCCTGTTTCATCGTTTCCCGCGCAACGTCTTTTGTTCCCATTTTTGAAATGGCGTCAGCGCTCGGGCCGACAAACGTGACATTAACTTCTTCACATAATTCAGCGAAATCAGCATTTTCAGCTAAAAATCCGTATCCCGGATGAATGGCGTCCGTGCCAGTCAGCTTTGCAACACTCACAATATTTGTAACGTTTAAATAGCTGTCTTTTGATGCTTTCGGTCCGATACAAAAAGCTTCATCGGCCATTTGAACATGAAGGGCATCTTTATCAGCTTCTGAATAAACAGCGACAGTCTCAATTCCGAGCTCTCTGCAGGCTCTGATGATTCTGACAGCAATTTCTCCTCTGTTGGCGATCAATAGCTTTTTAATCATGTTAAGTCTCCTTACTCCGCTTTTACAAGAAATAGAGGTTGTCCGTATTCGACCAGCTGGCCGTTTTCTACTAATACTTCAACGATTTCGCCTTTCACTTCTGCTTCGATTTCGTTGAAAAGCTTCATCGCTTCTACAATGCAGACAACTGTGTTTTCATTTACTTTTGAACCGGCTGTTACATACGGGCCAGCTTCCGGTGATGAAGAAGCATAAAATGTTCCTACCATTGGTGAAGTGATTTTATGCAGATTCTCATCTTGCTTTGGTGCTTCTTGGGCAGGTGCTGCTTGCTGCGCTTGCGGCTGGACTGCCTGCGGAGCCTGTGCTTGTACAGGTGCTGCCGGTGCCTGCTGCATGACTTGAACCGTGCCTGCTTCGTGTTTTTTCAGTTTTAAGGATACACCTTCATTTTCATATACGAATTCGTCAATTGTAGACTCGTCAATTGCTTTAATCAGCTCGTGGATTTCTTTGATATTTAACATTCAATCGCACTCCTATGTATGAAATTTCTTTTTTTATAGGTTACTACTAAAAGTACATACTATGTTCATCTTACAGGAGCGGACTTTTGAATTCAACTCTAATATGACAGCAACGCAAAAAGCCCGCTTGTTTAGCGGGCTTTTTTCCCTCATTCTTATTTAGAGGGTTCAAATGTGACAGCGACATCTTTCATTGTTTTGATTTCTTTTGCCACAAGGTCTATAATGGCTGTCGCCTTCGATTTAGAGTGTTTGTCTGATTTGACTGTAATATTGATTTTATCTCCTTCAGCATTAACAAGCGCATCCTCGTAACCTTGTGTTTTAATCAGCGTTTCCAGCTGTTTTTCTGTTCCTTCCACTTCACTGAGAGCCGTCATTTTATCGTATGCTTCGCTTTTCTCCTTGGCTGTTGCATCATCGCTTGATACAATGGCATTCAGCTCTTCTCTTTCTTTGCTTCTGGCATCTTCTAAATCAAGACGGTACGTTGTAAACAAATCATCATCGGCTGTTTCCGTAACAACAGTTCCTTTTTCACTGGCTTCAGCGGATGTTTCCTTGTCTGCTGATGAATCTTTCGTTCCCTTTGTTCCATCTTCTTTTCCTTTTTCAGTTTCTGCACCGCTTTTTTCTTTCGTGTCTTGCTTGGCAGGCGCTTTTTCAGTTGCGACCTCTCCGCTGTCAGACGCGCTTTTTTCACTTTGCATCTGCACGGCGTTTTTGCTTTCCGGCGACATGATATAGTAGACGCTTAACACCACGACAAGACTAAGCATTGTTAATAGCCAAACGGTTTGTTTTTTAAGCATTTATGAATCCTCCTTTATTTTTTTAGGGGCAACCGCAACCCGGTGGCTTGGAACATCCAGGACCCGTGTCACCGCTTCGATAATGGTTTGTTTTATTTGAACGTTGTCCACTCCTTGAGCAACAACGAGTACACCGCGTATATCAGGTTTTTTCGTTTGGACGACGACAGGTGTTTCTTTATCGCCGTTTTTGATCATGACGATTTCTTCCTCCGATGTTTGGTCTGTAACGCTTCTTGTTCCGCCTTCTTTGTCAGTTTCTTCAGTGGTTGTATTTTTGTTTGATTTGTTTTTTTCGTATACTTTCAGCGACGTTGCATCTACATTCACGACAACCGAGACATCGTCCACACCAATGATTGTTTCAAGGATTTCTTTCAGCTGATTTTCGTATTCTTTTTCATAGTCATCGATCGAGTCTTTAGGTTTATCAGATTTTGAGGCTTTAAACACTTCGGCTGTTTTCTCTTTGCTGTCTGCGGAATGTTGCGATGATACGGCCGTTATCGTTTTGGCGTTTTCAGTTTTCTCAGGTGAAGAAAACAGCTGGCTGACAAGCATAAAGGAAACTCCGAGAACAAAAACGAATAGAAAGTAATGATATTTGGTCAGCTTCGGCTTTTCGCCGTCCTTCGTTTGTCCCGGAAGAAACTGCTTTTTCAATACATTCCATAATCCGTTTTTATTCATTGCCGACACTCTCCCCGCCTTCCATATGAACCGTAATTTTCTCACTTCCGATTTCCCAAATGTCCGCGAGCCGCGTTTGTATCTGTTTGGCTTCTTTTTGTTCGGCTGCTTCTTTCGTTACGTATGCATGATCTGTATCAATGTGGACCGGCGCGACCGTTTGGACCGTTTTTTCAGAAGACGGGGCCATATACACGCTGATTGTTTTAATATCCTCTTCTGAATCTACCTTTTCTCCTGCCGTGAGTTTGATGCGGCCTACTTTATATTCATCATGACTGAATCTCTCCTCCGCTTTCTTTTTTAGTTGGACAGCCATTTCTTCTAGAATATATGCGCGCTGGGAAGCTTGTATTTCTATTTTTTTTGAATTGATTTGATTTTTTATGTCGGCAGACTCTGACTGCCCGTTTTTTGTGAGATATTCAAAGATGATTTCGGGGTCTGTCTTGAAAAGTTTAAAAATCGGCGTAAGCATGACGACAATCAAGAGCAGGCTGACTACCATTTTTGCGTACTTTTGCATGCTGGAGCTCGGCAGCAGCATATCAATCACAATTGCAAATAGGATAAACAACACGATAGTGGTAAGCCATTCCGTTAAAAAACTCATTCGCCTGCCTCCTTCATTTCATCATCATCGTGAGGTTTCCGGCTGTGATTATGACAGTAAGGCTTAAAAAAAACATGAGAGACACAATAGCGAGAGCTGCAAAAATATAAATGACGCTTTTGCTGATGACGTCGAGGCAGGTGATGACGGGTCCGCCTCCAAGCGGCTGAAGAATCGCGGCTGCCAGCTTATAAATAAAAGCGAGGGAAAGCACTTTGATTGCCGGAAATGCCGCGATACAGATCAAAATAGCGACACCGAGAATCCCTACCGTATTTTTCAGCAGTAAAGAGGCGCTGATTACTGTATCTGTTGCGTCTGTAAACATTCGGCCAAGCACAGGAATAAAATTTCCGGTTATAAATTTAGCCGTCCTGAGCGTAATGCCGTCTGTCACTGCAGCTGAGGCTCCCTGAACAGAGATGACGCCGAGAAAGATGGTAAGAAAAACAGCCAGCGCTCCGATGGCGATATTTCTGAGCAGGTTAGCCAGCTGCGTTACTTTGTATTGTTCGGTCATGGTGCTGACAATGCTCAGAATCGCTGATAAGAAAATCAGCGGCATGACGATATTCTGAATCAAGAGACCGCTCGTGTTCATCAGGAAGAGGATAACAGGATGAAAGAAGGCAGCAGATACAGCTCCGCCTGAGGAAGCCAAAAGCGCCAAGAGGAGCGGAATGAGCGCCAGGATAAAGCTGGTCATCGTCTGAATCGCCTCAGTTGCATAGTTAATTGCCACATGAAAGCTATTAAGCGCAAGGATAATCAGCACCATGTACACAATTGAGTAAGCGACCTTACTGACGGTGCTTTGCTGAAAAGCATTTTGCAGAAGCTGCAGAATGACGCAAAAAATCGTGAGCAAAATCAATGTGCCCAGCAGCTTTCCGTTGGCAAGCACTTCATGAAACAAATAAGAAAAGAGAGCTTTCAGCCATTCTTGCGGTGAGAATGATTTATCGCCATTGATAAACTCCATTAAGCTGCCTTTTTGGCTTTCCGGCAGCAGTCCGCCGTATTCTGTCATAATGTCATTCCAAAATTCCCCGATCTTATCTGTTTCAAGCGAGGCTGCTGTCCTTTCCGCTAATTGCTCAGCTGTTTCAGCATGGTCTTCCGTTTTTTCTGCATTACCAGCTGCTTGTACAATTTCTGCACGGCCTGCTATAATCAGCACGGCCAAAAGCAAAACCCATTGAAAGCGCTTCAATCTACCGCCTCCTTTCGGTTATGACATAGAAGGTATAAGTCCGAGAATCGTTTCGATAATGACGGTTAAAATAGGCACAGCCATAACGAGAATTAAAATTTTTCCCGCCAATTCTATTTTCGAGGCGATGGCCCCTTGGCCGGCATCTTTTGTGAGCTGCGCCCCGAATTCAGCAATATAGGCGATTCCGATAATCTTTAAAATGGTTTCAACATAGACCATGTTGACATTTGCATTAATCGCAATTTTTTCTATCATTCGAATAATGTCGTAGATTTGGTCTACTAAATAAAGAAAAATGGCACATCCGGCAAAAACGACGATTAAAAATGCAAAAGTCGGCTTTTGTTCTTTTACGATTAAAGAAAGGAAGGTGGCGATCAGCCCTAAACCTACAATTTGAACAATGTCAATCTGCAAGCCCCCCTATCCTTGGAATAAAAACACAGCTTTTATCTTTTTAAATAGGTCATCTACAATCGTGGCGACCATAAATAAAATATAGATAAAACCTAACAGCGTCACCCACTGAGCGTATTCTTTCTTGCCCATCTGATCCAATATCGTGTGTAAAAATGCGACCACGATTCCCACTCCGGCGATTTGAAATATGACATTCACGTCTACTCCCATTTTATTTTTGCTCCCCTCACGTTTACATCAATAGAAGAATGAGTAACAAGCCCGCTAAAAAGCCCAAACTTTTTATCATCTTTTCATTTTTCGCTTGCGCCTGCTCAGCATCCGCTTCCGCGGCTTCCAAATGTGTCAGCGCCAGCTTAATGTGCTTTTGCTGAGAGATTCGATCATGAATCCCGAGCGTCTCGCCAAACTGCTTCAGCACATCGTATTCGCTTTTTTTCAGAGACAGGGTGTCCCATACCTTCTTTAAGCTTTGCTCCCACGCCGTTTTCGCGGAATCACTTCCCTTGTCCAGCTGATCACTGAATGCGGAAAAAAGAGCTGAAACAGGCTGTGCGAGCTGTTTGGCAATCTGCTGTGAAGCAGTATGAAGCGGTGTATGGCCGTACATGATTTCAGCCTCGAGGGATTGAAGCGCCGCACGCAGCTGGCGGATTTGCCGCGGCCGTTCTGTATAAATCTTCGCCATCTCAAAACCTGTCCATGTTGTCGCTACCACAATGAATACAGCGCCCAGCAGCTTCAGCATGTTTTCACGCCCGTCGTCCTAGACAGCACATTTCCGTCTTTGTCATAAATTTGGCTCACTGTGCCCGGCCCTTTTGCTCTTGATAATTCCAAATAGCGGTCAAAGGCTCTTTCTTCCCACAAACGCTTCAATGAAGGCCGCTTCATCAGGTCGGATATGCTCCAGCCATGCGCCGATACGATTACTGAAACACCGGCATGCAGTGCCTCCAGAAGTGCATCTGTATCTTCCATACGCCCGATTTCATCGACAATCATCACCTCAGGGCTCATGGATCGAATCATCATCATCAGCCCTTCAGCTTTTGGACAGGCGTCTAACACGTCAATTCTCTGACCAAATTGATGCTGCGGAATGCCGCGAAGACATCCGGCAATTTCTGACCGTTCATCGACGATTCCTGTCTTAACGGGCAGCATGGGTTTTTTGCCGGTGCTTGAGAGCCTCGCAAGGTCCCGGAGAAGTGTTGTTTTGCCTGTTTGGGGCGGTCCGATAATCAGCGTATTCAGCCAGCTGTTTTGATATAAGTATGGAAGCAGCGGCTCCGCAATCCCCAGCTTTTGCCGGGCAATTCGTATATTAAAAGATGCGATGTCACGGAGGCCTTTCACACCTCCGTTTTCCGTAATGACTCTGCCCGCCAGTCCGACTCTGTGGCCGCCTCTGATCGTGACATACCCTTTCTTCAGCTCTTCTTCAAGTGTATACATACTATAGTTGCTGAGCCGGCTCAGGATCAGATGGGCATCCTCGGCCGTGCCCGCATAGGACAAATAAACAGGTTGTCCTCTTCGAATCAATTCAACAGGGCGGTTGATCCGAATTCTGACTTCTTCGATTTCCAGCCATTGTTGTTCCGGTATTTCAGAAAGGGCGTTTTTCATGGATTCAGGGAGAACCTCAGCGATTTCATTCAACAGAGCCTCCTCCTTTCTACCGATTGGCTTCTTTAAAATGTATGATGTGAGGCAGACTTTATGACAAGCCTCTCTTTATTTATGAACACCCGCCAAAATCAAGACAACACCCGTAAAAATCAGAATCAGCTTTGCATACGAAAGCTGCCCGGCAATTTGGTAGATTCCGACAGTCATCGTAATGATAAAAATCAACGGACCGACAATAGCGAGAATGCTGTTAACCACAACCGCCTTCCGGACATCGTTGGTCACAAGCATGACAATTGCTGCCGTCAGCTCAATCATAGAGGATAAAACTCGTAATCCCGCCATTGTTAAAACAGTAGAATTGATATTTCCAAGTAAAAATTTCATAGCACTCTCCCAACCTCCCATTTTTTTATATGATATGCTCTAGCTTGCTGAAGTAGTCTTGTCATTTTCGTATAAAAGAAAGATTCTGTTTTTGGGCACAAAAAAAAGCCTGCCCCCATTTGGGAACAGACTTCTTTTTTTCTTTCTATGCTCTTGAAACGTAAGAACCGTCTGATGTATTGACAACAAGTGTGTCGCCTTCATTCACAAAGAACGGCACGTTTACAACAAGCCCGGTTTCAGTTTTCGCAGGTTTTGTACCGCCTGACGCTGTATCACCTTTAATACCAGGTTCAGTTTCAACAACTTTCAGCTCAACTGTGTTTGGAAGTTCGATACCAAGTGTTTCATCCTGGTACATCATGATATGCACAGACATGTTTTCTAGCAGGTATTTTAATTCTTCTTCGATTTGAGTTGCGCTCAGTTCAAGCTGCTCATAAGAAGAAGTATCCATAAATACGTGCTGATCTCCGTTTGCATATAGATATTGCATTGTTTTGGTTTCGATTTGCGCTTTCGCTACTTTTTCACCAGCGCGGAATGTTTTTTCCTGAATCGCGCCAGTGCGAAGGTTGCGGAGTTTAGAGCGGACAAATGCCGCACCTTTTCCAGGTTTTACGTGCTGGAAGTCAACGACGCGCCAAATGCCGCCATCTACTTCAATTGTTAATCCTGTACGGAAATCGTTAACTGAAATCATGTTTAATGTCCTCCTATATTCCAATCACAAAATAATAAGTTCTTTTGGGGAATGGGTGATTGTCCGGTTGCCGTTTTCTGTAATCACGATGTCATCTTCAATGCGGACACCGCCTGTTTCTGGTATGTAAATGCCCGGCTCCACTGTGACCACCATACCCGGTTCAAGGATAGCTGAAGATCTGACGGATAATCCCGGCGATTCATGAACTTCCATGCCGAGCCCGTGCCCGGTTGAATGGCCGAAATAGTCACCGTAGCCTTTTGCAGCAATATGATCCCTTGTGAGGGCGTCAGCCTCTTTTCCTGTCATTCCCGGCTTAATATGTGCGACGCCAAGCGCCTGAGCATCAAATACAACCTGATAGATCTCCTTCAATTGATCACTGGGCTGACCTACAGCGACCGTCCGGGTAATATCAGAACAATATCCTTTATAATAAGCGCCAAAATCAAGCGTAACAAGGTCTCCGCTTTCAATCAGTTTGTCACTGGCCACACCGTGCGGAAGGCTTGAACGAAGGCCTGAGGCGACAATCATATCAAAAGAAGAGCTGTCTGCTCCCTGGCTTCTCATATAAAACTCCAGCTCATTGGCAACAGCGATTTCAGAAATGCCGGGTTTCATAAACGTCAAGATATGTCTGAAGGCATCATCTGCAATCTTCGCAGCTTCCTCTAATATCTTAATCTCTTCACTAGACTTAATCAAGCGCAACTTTTCCACGGATTCAGCCACAGGCACTAATTCGGCATCACTGATAACGGCACTGTATGAAGCATAAGTGCCATATGTCATGCTGTTCTGTTCAAAGCCGAGACGCTTGATGCCAAACGATTCAACAGTGTCGGCAGTGGTCTGAATCAAGCTGCCGCCATGTTCAATGATCTCAAAACCCTTTACCTGAACCTTCGCCTGCTCAGTATAACGAAAATCCGTAATAAACGCTGCTTTGTCACCCGATATAACAGCCAAACCCGCTGAACCTGTAAACCCTGTCATATAGCGTACATTCGTGCTGCTTGTAATCAGCATGCCGTCAATTCCCAGCTGTCCAAACAGGTTTCTTAATTTCTCTAGCTTCATCTTGATTCTCCCCCTTGCTGGCTTAATAAGTAGCGAACAGCAAGCTTGTAGCCTTCAGCTCCAAGACCGACAATCTGCCCTTTCGCAACAGGAGCGATAACCGACTGATGCCTGAATTCTTCCCTGGCGTATAAGTTTGATAAATGCACCTCTACCACAGGAAGACTGATGCTTGAAACAGCATCCCTGATCGCATAACTGTAATGACTCAAGGCGCCAGGGTTCAGAACAATCCCGCTGTATTGCTCCTCAGCCTCATGTATCGCATCTATCAAATCACCTTCGTGATTAGACTGGAAGAAAGTGAGCTGGATATGTAAGGCTTCAGCAAACTGAAAAAGATCTGTTTCAATATCGGTCAGTGTCTGGCGGCCGAATACTTCAGGCTCACGCTTCCCAATCCGGTTAACATTCGGTCCGTTCAAAATCAAAAAATGAGGCACATAATCTCTCCTTTTCGCGAGGGTTTCTCATGTAAAAAATGTTCACTTCTCGTGAACATTTTATCATACTGGAAAAGGATTATACACTATTCTCTATGCATTCCCAGCGCACGTGCAAGCTTTTCCGAATTCAGCTCATTGTATTCAAATGAAATGGAATACCCGACAAACAGCCCGTAAAGCAAATAAATGCAAATGGTCGTAATAATTGTATCTGATGTCAGTTCGGTCACCGTGCGCACTTCTGGAAAAATCGGATTAAAAACAAAAAACACGAGCAGCCAAAGCACCAAGCCGTATAAAATACCCGGCCACATTGTTTTTAAACGTTTCAATAGAAGAAAATAAAGAAACGCTGCGCCAATTGAAATTACTCCAATCAAAATGATGCTGATTACCGTTCCCAGCCCATGTTTTTTCCACTCTCCGAGCACAAACGGCTGCAATATCATATTCGGGCTGATTTCGGAAAAATGAAACAAATATGCGATATAAGCAACGAAACTCCAAAGTACACCTCCGCAAAAACCTGTTGCCGCCACCCTGCCGGCCATTGAAACAGGCGGCTTTTGCTTCTCATTCAATTCTTCATTTTGTTCTGTATCTTTTTCGCTAGTCATCATGGCACCTCCAGTTAAAGTGTGCCCAAAAAATGAAATGTCAATAAAAAAGCTCACACTTTTTGGCAGCTGCGAGTAAAATTTGAAAATAACGGGTATAATGCATGTAGAAAAAGCAAGGCTATGGCAATTTTTTCAGCCTGTCAATCTAGAGGTTTAGCGCTGTTTCCTGTACAATAGAGTGAAAGGAAATGGTTAGCAATCCTAAAGAAATAGGCAGGTTGATAATATGTCAAAACATAAAGTTCCGCCCGCTTACGGCGGGCAGGCTGTTGTGGAAGGCGTTATGTTTGGCGGAAAGCATCATTACGTTACAGCCATCAAAAGAACGGATGGAAGCATTGACTTTTTTAAGCTTCCACGCAAACACAACCCGAAACTGAACATCGTGAAAAAGATCCCGTTTTTACGGGGGATCGCGGCCATTATCGAAGCGAGTGCAAACGGCACAAAGCATCTGAATTTTTCAAGCGAACGTTACGGGCTCGATCCATCTGAAGACGAGACACTTGAGCAGGAAGAAAAAAAATCCTCCGGGCTGTCTATGTATCTCAGCCTCGCAGTTATAGGCGTCCTATCATTTTTGTTCAGTAAATTCGTATTCACATTGGTTCCAGTTTTCTTAGCGGAACTGACAAGGCCGATTTTTTCCTCGGACACGGCGCAAATCGCGGTTGAAAGCCTGTTTAAGTTGATTTTGCTGCTCGGTTACATCTATTTTTTGTCCATGACACCGCTCATTAAAAGAGTGTTTCAATATCATGGAGCCGAACATAAAGTCATAAACTGTTATGAACAGAATTTGCCAATTACTGTGGAGAATGTCCAAAACCAATCTCGGCTTCATTACCGCTGCGGATCAAGCTTTATTTTATTTACGATTATTGTCGGCATGTTTGTTTATTTACTTGTTCCGACAGATCCGCTTTGGCTGCGTGTTATAGATCGTGTCGCACTGATACCGGTCGTGCTTGGTATATCCTTTGAAGTTCTGCAGCTGACAAACAAAGTGCGTGACATTCCCGGTCTGAAATTACTTGGGTACCCGGGACTTTGGCTTCAGCTGTTAACCACAAAGGAACCTAAGGATGACCAGGTTGAAGTTGCCATCGAAAGCTTTAACGAACTTCTCAGACTCGAAGAATTGTCTGAGCAAAATCAGAAGCCTTCTCACAACGTCATCTAAAATCCGTTGCCCTGCTATTACTTTCGGAGGTGGACAGTTATGAATCATCGTGTACAACCTATTATTGCTGTATTAATTGCGCTGGGAGCGTTCGGTTTCCTCTATGTGCTGGTAACCAATCCCGGAGAAATGGCAAAAATGGCGGTAACCGTCATCGTGGCAGGTATCATTATTTATTTTATTGTGAAATATGTAATGAATCGAAATGCGGGCAGCGAAGGAGCAGCCTTCAAAAAAGCGGCGAAACAATCGCGGCGCCGGATGAAAGAACAAAAAGCAAAACACCGCGCCGGACATAAGGGACGTGTCAGCCACCTGCGAAGCGTTCCGAGCGCCAGCAAGCCTAAGCCGATGATTCTCAAGAAAAAAAGCCAGACTCAGCTGACTGTTATAGAAGGGAAAAAAAATAAAAAGAAAAACAGAGCGCTTTTTTAATAGGTCCACTGCTTTAAAAACAGCTCTGTCCGTCTTTTACCTAGCTCAATCAGGGCTAGTTTTTTTTGTTGTGTTAAATGAAAATCAGTTGCCATTACGCCATCAACCGGGAGAAAAATGATATTTTGTTCATAGCGTGATGCAATGTGCCTTGCGTCATGGGCATCCTTCATCGTTTCAAACAGGGCGCCGAACAGTTCAAAAGCGTTGCGGATATTTTTTTTCGGACGCTCTCTTTCACGCGGCGCAAGCGTCACACCGATCACAGGGCGCTTTCTTTCCTTTGAAAACAGCCAGATAGGGAAATTGCTTAACACACCTCCGTCGACAACCGTGGCGGTGCCTGTGTCCGTTTTTAATTTTATCGGTTCAAAAAAATACGGAATGCTGCAGCTCATTCTGACCGCTCTGGCAACCGGGAACATATCTGGATTTAACCCGTAACGGGCCAAATCGTCCGGCAAAACAATCATGGTGCCGTTTGTCAGATCAGAAGCAATAAGGCGCAGAGACCCTTTCTGTAAATCGCCGAAAACCCTTATGCCTTTCGCTCTTAACAGATCAGCAATCCATTTTTCTATCGTATCGCCTTTGTATAATCCAAGACGCCAGTAGATGGACACCCACTGGAGCATTTTTAAGGGGAGAAAAGAGTACCTCTGATCCAGCAATTTCTCTCCGTCCACTTCTTCAATTAAAGCGTGGATTTCCTTACTGGTGTAACCTGACGCAATGAAAGCGGCAATAATGGCGCCCGCGCTTGTACCCGCAACCCTTTTAAAGCGGAAGCCTTTTTCCTCAAGCGCTTCATAAGCGCCTGCAAGCGCAATGCCTTTTACTCCTCCGCCGGAAAACACACCGTCAATATACATCTCATTCCCTCCCCCTCCATCCGATCGTTTATTACCATTTTAAGAAAACACGCGAAGAAATAGACCAATGAATGACGGGCGGCGTCAGCGTATCAAAAAAGACGGCCTCCTTCGAGACCGCCTTTTTACTGATTATGATGTTCTGTTTTCTTTTGGATTGATTTCAGATCTTTTTTACGGGCATCATCTTCTTCAAAATATTGAACAAGATCCCCGATGCGATCAATGCTGTTCCAGCTTAAATGATGTTCGATTCCTTCGACATCGTTATATATTTTCTCTTCATCAACACCAATGATTCTTAAAAACTGCTCAAGCAATTCATGTCTGTATACCAGCCGTTTGCCTATTTTTTTCCCTTTAGACGTTAACACGAGACCGCGATATTTTTCATAAATTAAATATTCGTCTTTATCTAGTTTTTGAACCATTTTTGTTACAGAGGAGGGATGGACTGCCAATGCTTCCGCGATATCGGAAACTCGTGCATATCCTTTTTCTTCAATCAGCATATAAATCTGTTCAATATAATCTTCCATACTTGGTGTTGTCATCGAAACCCTCCCAAAAAGCACCTTAACTTTATAAACCATTACAAGTTTACACTAATGAACTTGAAAAAACAAGGATGCTCCGCGGGTCAAAAGCCCTGTTTACCGCTTATAATTCCATTCATCTGAAGCGTACTTTGTTTCAGCCAAGTGATGAACAAAATCAAGCTCTTCCTGAGAAAGTTCATATGGCTCCAAATGAATGTTAAGACCTGTTTCAAATCCTTCTTTAAAGGCTTTACGAGCCTCATCCATCGTCACCCGCTTTTCAGTGAGTTCATTAATGGCAACCGCTTTATTTTTGAAATTGCGCTGCATCCGTTCTCTTACTCTTTCACTCGGATATAAGAACAGATCGAACAGCTTATCCTCATCCAAATCAAGCAGAATGGAGCCATGCTGAAGAATCACGCCTTTTTGTCTCGTTTGCGCGCTTCCCGCCACCTTGCGCCCCTCAACCACTAGCTCATACCATGAAGGCGCGTCAAAACAAACAGATGACCGCGGATTTTTTAAGCTTTCTTTTTCTTTTTCAGTTCTCGGGATGGCAAAGTAAGCGTCCAGACCGAGATTTCTAAAGCCTTGAAGTATGCCTTCTGAAATAACCCGGTAAGCCTCAGTAACAGTTGCCGGCATCTCGGGGTGCTCTTCCGAAACAATTACGCTGTATGTCAGTTCCTGATCGTGCAGCACACCTCTCCCGCCGGTCGGGCGTCTGACGAATCCGAGATTATATTTATGTACTGCTTCAAAATTGATTTCCTTTTTAATATTTTGAAAATACCCTACAGAAAGTGTCGCCGGATTCCAGCCGTAAAAACGGATAACCGGGGGGATTTTCTTTTCGCTGTGCCAATATAAAAGCGCTTCATCAAGCGCCATATTGAATGCAGGACTTGCATTGCCTGAGTCTATAAACCGCCAAGTTTCTTTTTGCATTTTAAGACCTTCCTTACCGTTTTAATAGAATCAGTTTATCAAACTGTCGGGAAAATGAAAAATATTTTAGTTCCATTATAGATGACAATCACGCTGTGCTTTACTATAATAGTATTTGTCGAAAACGGCTCTATGACCTTGTTTTATGAAGCAGGGTTTTGATTTTATATGCTAAAGGAGTAGAATCACATTGTCTAATATGATCGTTTTGATTATTTTTGCTGCATTTATCATCTATATGATTGCTTCATATGTCTATCAGCAGCGAATTATGAAAACACTTACCGAAGAAGAATTCCGCGCGGGTTACCGCAAAGCGCAGCTTATTGATGTTCGTGAGCCAAATGAGTTTGAGGGCGGACATATTTTAGGCGCCCGCAACATCCCGCTTTCCCAGCTGAAACAGAGAAAAAATGAGATCCGTACGGACAAGCCTGTTTACCTGTACTGCCAAAACAGTGTCCGCAGCGGACGCGCGGCACAAACCCTGCGCAAAAACGGCTGCACTGAGATTTACAACCTAAAAGGCGGCTTTAAAAAATGGGGCGGAAAGATTAAAGCGAAGAAATAAAGCAAACAGCTGTCTGGTAGACAGCTGTTTTTATTTATCTTTCTTCCGCCTCGTATCTGAGCACCGGGTGTCTCGCCGCTTTTGTTTCATCCATTCTTTTTACAATCGTTGTATGCGGGGCCTCCTGAACAAGTTCCGGATTCTCCTCCGCTTCTTTTGCGATTTGAATCATAGCATCAATAAACGCGTCCAGTGTTTCCTTTGATTCGGTCTCTGTCGGCTCGATCATGATGCATTCTTCAACATTAAGCGGGAAATAAATCGTCGGCGGATGATAGCCGAAATCAAGCAGCCGTTTTGCAATATCAAGCGTACGCACTCCCAGCTTTTTCTGCCGCTTCCCTGATAATACAAATTCATGCTTGCAATGGCGGTCAAACGGAAGATCGTAATAAGGCGCGAGTTTTCTCATCATATAATTGGCGTTTAACACTGCGTTCTCAGTAACAGCCTTTAATCCGTCAGGCCCCATGGAGCGAATATACGTATACGCTCTCACATTAATGCCAAAGTTGCCGTAATACGGCTTCACACGGCCGATCGCATGAGGGCGGTCATAATCAAACGTAAAGCGCCCTTCTTTTTTGACTAAAACTGGCTTTGGCAAATAAGGAATCAGATCTTGTTTTACGCCGACAGGGCCTGAGCCCGGGCCTCCGCCGCCATGAGGGCCTGTGAATGTTTTATGCAGGTTGAGGTGCACCACGTCAAATCCCATATCACCAGGTCTCGCCTTGCTTAAAACGGCATTTAAATTAGCGCCGTCATAATACAGTTTCCCCCCCGCTTGGTGTACAATTTCCGCCATCTCTGTAATCTGCTCCTCAAACAAGCCGAGCGTGTTCGGATTCGTCAGCATAAGCGCTGCAGTTTCTTCATTCACTGCTCTTTTTAAATCCTCTAAATCAACAAGCCCTTTTTCATTCGATTTCACCGTAACGGTTTCAAAGCCTGCTACTGTCGCTGATGCAGGATTCGTCCCATGCGCGGAATCAGGGACAATGACCTTCGTCCGCTTGAAATCCCCGCGAGCTTCATGATAGGCACGGATCATCATCAGCCCCGTCCATTCGCCGTGCGCTCCGGCAGCAGGCTGAAGCGTAACCTCATCCATTCCCGTTATTTCTTCAAGGTGCTTGCTTAAATCATATAAAAGCTCTAATGCGCCTTGCACCGTGTCTTCATCCTGAAGGGGATGAATCGCAGCAAAACCAGGTATACGCGCGATTTTTTCATTGATTTTCGGATTGTATTTCATCGTGCAAGAACCGAGAGGATAAAAACCGGAATCCACCCCGTGATTGCGTTTGGACAGCGCTGTATAATGGCGCATGATGTCCAGCTCTGAAACCTCCGGCAGCGCTGCGTCTTCGTCACGAATATAGGTGTCTGACAAGAGGTCCTCCAATTCGATTTCCGGTACATCGAGCTCCGGCAGACTATAGCCGATTCGGCCTTCTCTTGAAAGTTCAAAAATAAGTGCCTGGTCCTGATTACTCATGGCGATCCCCCAATTCCTGAATGAGTGCGTCAATTTCTTCTTTTGTTCTCAGCTCCGTTACAGCAATCAGCATATGGCAGTCCAGCTCCGGATACGTCAACCCAAGATCATATCCGCCAATCATGCCTTTTGCCAGCAAACGCCTGTTCACAGCTCTCACCGGCTCATCCAGTTTGATGACAAATTCATTAAACATCGGCCCGTCAAACATAACGGTAAGGCCTGCTTTTTTTGCTTCTTGCTTTGCATAGTTGGCTTTTAAGAGATTTTGGCGGGCTATTTCTTTTACGCCGTTTTTTCCGAGAGCAGTCATGGCCACTGATGCTGCCAGCGCATTTAAAGCTTGGTTGGAGCATATATTTGATGTTGCTTTATCCCGGCGGATATGCTGCTCCCTGGCTTGCAGGGTAAGCACAAAGCCTCTTTTTCCGTTTTCGTCTTCCGTTTGTCCGACGAGACGGCCCGGCACCTTTCTCATTAATTTTTTAGTAACGGCAAAAAAGCCGCAATGCGGGCCGCCGTATGCTGAAGGAATGCCGAAAGGCTGCGCATCACCGACGACGATATCAGACTGAAACTTGCCCGGCGGAGTGAGAAGACCTAGCGCCAGCGGGTTGGCTGAAACAATAAACATGGATTTCCCTTGATGAGCGATAGGCTCAATATCCTTTAGCGGCTCGATCCGGCCGAAAAAATTCGGGTACTGAACGATCACTGCGGCTGTGTTCTCGCAAACGGTTTGGCGCAATGCATCAAGATCCGTAACGCCATCCGCAGCGGGTACTTCAACAACATCAATATACTGACCTTTTGCGTACGTTTTCAGCACCTCTCGCGATTCAGGATGCACGGTTTTTGACACAACAATTTTTTTCTTTTTCGTGTGGCCTGAAGCAAGCATTGCTGCTTCTGCCAAGGCTGTTCCGCCGTCATACATCGAGGAGTTGGCGATATCCATGCCTGTCAGTTCACAGATCATCGTTTGGAATTCAAAAATAGCCTGGAGCTCTCCTTGTGAAATCTCTGGCTGATAAGGCGTATATGCGGTATAAAACTCAGAGCGCGAAATAACATGATCCACAATGACAGGCTGATAGTGGTCATATACACCCGCTCCTAAGAAAGAAGCGTATTGTACGGTATCACGATTTTTAGAGGCCAGCTTTGTCAGTTCTCTAATTAATTCTGTTTCTGATTTCGCTTTTTTGATTTGATACTCTTTTTTATATTTGACGTTTTCCGGTATATCAGCAAATAAATCATCGATGCTGCTTACGCCGATAGTAGCAAGCATCTCCTGTTTATCCTTTTCTGTTGCGGGCAAATAACGGTGCTTCATGTGTTGTCTCCTCTCTCCAAGAAAAAATATTAGCGTTTATAAAATGGTGTTTTGACAACCTTTGCTTTCACTAATTTTTTGCGAATCTCTACATCTACAACAGTCCCGATCTCACTCGTTTCCGAATCAATTAAGGCAAGGCCGACGTTTTTCCCTAATGTCGGTGACTGCGTGCCGGTTGTCACCTTTCCGACAAACCTGCCATTTTGAAAAACCTCATATCCGTGCCGCGGTATCCCTTTTTCAATCATTTCGAGACCGACAAGTTTGCGCTTCGCTCCGTTTTCTTTTTGTTCACTCAATACTGACTTACCAAAAAAGTCAGACTCCTTTTTGTGCTTTACAGCAAAGCCTATACCTGCTTCAATCGGTGTAATATCCCGGGTCAGCTCCTGACCGTAGAGCGGGAGCTTCGCTTCAAACCGGAGTGTATCACGTGCACCGAGACCGCATGGAATCAATCCGTATGCATCCCCTGCATCGATGATTTTTTTCCAAATATGCATAGCATCATCACTGCGGCAGTAAATTTCATACCCGTCTTCTCCCGTATAGCCAGTGCGTGAAATAAGTGCTTTGCGGCCGCTGATATCGGCTTCATCAATAAACGCAAACGGCTTTAATGCAGACACATCTGCATCTGTCAGATTTTTTAAGATCGCTTCTGCTTTCGGTCCCTGTACAGCCAAGAGCGCGATTTGATCTGACTGATTGTCAATCTGCACATCACCTGCTGCATGTTCTTTCATCCAAGCCAAGTCTTTATCTATATTAGAAGCATTAATGACAAGCAGATAGCGGTTCTCTCCTTTTTGATAGATAAGCAAATCATCGACGGTTCCGCCATCCGGGTAACACATCGCTGTATATTGAGCACGGCCTGGCGTTAACGCGGAAACATCATTTGTCATCAATCTTTGCAAAAAAGACAGACTGTCGTTCCCTGACACTTCGACTTCTCCCATATGAGATACATCAAACAAACCGGCTGCAGTTCGGACAGCCTCGTGTTCTTTTTTTATAGAAGAAAATTGAACAGGAAGCTCCCAACCTCCGAAATCAATCGTTTTTCCTCCATATTCCTTATACAGGTCAAATAACGGCGTTCTTTTCAGCATCTAATTCCTCCCCTTTATCAACGGCGCAGCTAAAAAACATACAAAAAAGGACAGAGAAACACCTCATGTAAAATGAAGGTTCTCTGTCCTGGCACCTGAAAGTTTACTTTGCATACGCAAAGACGTCCCCTTTGGTGGTTTGCGCATCCGCACAAACACTCTCCAGAGTTGCGTCGAGCAAGAGTTCTTTTGCCTGAGAGATTCACTCCGCAGTTTGCTCCTTCGGCGCCTGTATCCCGAGGTTTTCGGTCAGGTCTCTCCCCTTGCTGTCATTCGCTCATATTTTCATGCTGTTATGGACATACTATAGCAATATCTTACATCAAATACATACTCATATCCTACCATCATCACTATATGCTGGGCAACAGCAATTTGGGCAGATTTTTCTTATATTGTTCATCTTAAGAATCGAAGAATTAGAAAGGCGGTTTCAAAGCAATGAATACAGAAATGATCTACGATGCAAAATGGCCTGAAGAATTTGCTGAAAGACTGAAAAACGATGGCCCTTGGGCAAACTGGGAACTGTACAAGCTCTCTGCAGAAATCCAGAAAACATTAGCAATTCCAGATTTTGAAGGCTTACGGGCTCCTTTATATCTGCCTTCCTTTACGCCGCTCCCCCACCAGCTTGAAGTGGCGCAAAAAGTGGTTGAAAAAATGAACGGGAAAGCGATTTTAGCAGATGAGGTTGGTCTCGGAAAAACGGTTGAAGCTGGACTGATTCTAAAAGAATATATGATTCGCGGGTTAGCAAAAAAAATTTTGATCCTTGTGCCCGCTTCCCTTGTGTCACAATGGGTCAAAGAGCTTCAGGAAAAATTTTTGATTCCGGCTGTTGAACAAAAGAAAAGCTATGTGTGGGAGCAATGCGATATTGTCGTCTCATCAATAGACACCGCGAAGCGCTCGCCCCATCGAGAAATCGTTCTGTCTATCCCATATGATCTTGTCATTATTGATGAGGCACACAAACTGAAAAATAGCAAAACGAAGAACTATGAATTTGTCCGGAATCTCGTAAAAAAATATTGCCTGCTTCTTACCGCGACGCCAATCCAGAACCGTATCGAAGAGATTTTCAATTTGGTGTCCTTATTAAAACCCGGCCATTTAGGCAGTCAGAATCACTTTCAGGAGGAGTTCGCCAAGAAGAAATCCAGTTTAGAAGCGCATGAACATTTAAAAGATCTTGTGAATAAAGTCATGATCCGTAACAGGCGGCATGATACAGGGCTGAATTGGAAACAGCGCCATGTTGAAACAGTGCCGATTCAATTTTCTCCATCAGAGCAGGCGCTTTATGATGAAATTTCTCGCTTGAAGGAAAGTATCAATAAACCAGCCAACATGTTCTCGATTATGACCTTGCAAAGAGAATGCTGTTCGAGCAGAGAAGCGGTATATATGACGCTGAAAAAGATGCTTGATCAAAAAGAGAAACAAGCACCTGCCATTGATGAGGATACGATTTCAGTTTTGATAGATCGCATCAATCAAGTGACACAAAACTCTAAAGCGCTTCAAGTTGTTGACTTGATCAAAAAGATCGACGATAAGGTCATCATTTTTACAGAATACCGTGCAACCCAGATTTATCTGCAGTGGTTTCTTCAGCAAAACGGCATCAGTTCTGTGCCGTTTAGAGGCGGATTTAAACGTGGAAAAAAAGACTGGATGAAGGATCTTTTCCGCGGAAAAATCCAAGTCCTTATTGCAACTGAAGCAGGCGGTGAGGGAATTAACCTGCAATTTTGCAATCACATGATCAACTATGACCTGCCATGGAACCCGATGCGGCTTGAGCAAAGAATCGGAAGAATTCACAGACTCGGGCAGGAGCGTGACGTGCACATTTATAACATGGCGACAAAACATACGGTGGAAGAGCATATTCTAAAGCTTTTATATGAAAAAATTCATTTGTTTGAAAAAGTGGTCGGTGAACTTGATGATATTTTAACGAAAATTCAAGTGAACAATTTTGAAGAGCACCTTCATGACATTTTGTATCACTCAGCAACAGAAGAAGAAATGAAAATAAAAATGGATAACTTAACCTCATTTTTGTCTTATAAAAAACAGCTGCCTGCTGAAAAAAGAGGATCTTAGCCTGTAAGGAGGTTTTATTAGTGAGACAGCAAGAGGTTCACGATTTTCTGCTGCGTTTTTTTCAAGCAAACAGCTGCCAAATCGTCGATCAAGGCTTAGGCTATATGACAGTGCAGCTTACAGTTGAAATGGACAAACAAATCATGAACCGCCCTTTCTACTGGCATTGGCGCGAGAAGACAGGCGGTGATCCGAATCCAATGAAAATCACTTTTATTACAGATAAAGAAAATGCGCCAAAAGACCTAGATGGTGAATTTATATATTTTGGGGCCCCGCGTCTTTTTCAAATATTTAAAGCTGTTAAACAAAATGGGAGATTTACCAGAATGTATGAGAAAATTGAATCAGCCGGAGCTAAAGTCCCACTTCAGCCTTGGCTTGGTATAAATGTCACGATTTCATACCAGTCCGACATGAAAAAGGATAAGTTATTGTCACTAGGTCTTCACCTAGTCTCTGGAACGATAATTGAAGATTTTCAAAGCAAGCTGACCCAGTTTTCACTGACGTCTCAAATATGTGACTATTGCTTCACCATTTCACCTATGATTAAACCAGAAAGCGGACTTAAGCGTATGGAAAACTATATTTCCAAATCCGCTATGCAGGAGCCGTCCGACTGGGCGGAACAGGCGGTTAACAGGTGGAAGAATGATATGACATTGCTTGATAAGTTTTACGAGCATATAGAAGAAAAACCAGAAGAATACCATCTAGAAAAACAGGCGCTGAAAACCTTGTATCAACCAAAGATATCAGTTGAAATTGAAAATGGCGGATTGTTTTATCTGCAAAATAATATTTCAAGCTAACTTTTTTACCATTCGACATCATTCTCGTTTTTTTTGAGAAAATACGATTATAATAAAGGTATATTGGAAAAAAATTCTGGCGATTTAATGGCAAATGACTTCCAGAGACTAATGAAGCATACAATAAGTCATGGCCGGACTGGCTGAAATACATAAACAAGTATTTTAGGAGGAGAAACTGCATGAAAAATGCAAAACAAGAGCACTTTGAATTGGATCAAGAATGGGTTGAATTAATGGTGGAAGCCAAAGAGGCAAATATCAGCCCGGAAGAAATACGAAAATATTTACTTTTAAACAAAAAGTCTGCTCATCCTGGTCCGGCAGCCAGAAGTCATACCGTAAATCCTTTCTGAATGTGCTATAATATCACAAGGAAGGTGATGACATTGATTGGCCAGCGTATTAAACAATACCGTAAAGAAAAAGGCTACTCACTATCAGAACTAGCTGAAAAAGCTGGGGTAGCGAAGTCTTATTTAAGCTCAATAGAACGAAATCTACAAACGAACCCCTCCATTCAATTTCTCGAAAAAGTCTCCGCTGTTCTGGACGTCTCGGTTCATACTTTGCTCGATGAGAAACATGAAACCGAATACGATGGTCAATTAGATAGTGAATGGGAGAAATTGGTTCGCGATGCGATGACATCCGGGGTATCGAAAAAACAATTTCGTGAATTTTTAGATTATCAAAAATGGAGAAAATCTCAAAAAGAGGAGTAGTGCCTGAGCAGAGGCACTAACTCCTCTTTTGTCAATAAACATCGAGACGGCCCAGTATATGAATACTGGGCCGTCTCTTTTTATTGCTGTTATTAATTTTTATCCTCGCTGTGCGCTTTTTCATTTTCTTTCACATAACCGTCTTTATCAGTATGGTCCTTTTTGATTGTCAAGCCGTTCCACTGTGTAGCTTCGAACGAGAATTGAAGCTTAATGGAGTTGCCTTGATATTTATTTTGAACCATAAGCCCGTTTTCATCTTTTGTTTTATCATCTTTGAATTGGATTTGCATTTGAACCTGATCGAAGTCAGTTGGTGTTTTTGGAACACCATCATATTCAGGAGCAGTTTTACCGTCAATTGTTGCTACATTGACTTTACCGCTTGCATTTAAGAATTTAGGGTCAATTTGTTTTTTGATTTTTTCAGTAGCCGCTACATCATTTTTAGCAGACATCAAATACAAGTCTTTAAGGTTCGCATCATCTAAAATAATGTTTTTCGGGTAACCATTGCCGCCCTCTTTTCCAACTGTCAACAATGTCACTTCAAACTGGCTGAGGAAATCTTCTGGAGATGTATTGCTGCCGCCGTTTGCTTTAAAATCTCCATAATTAAGCGCCATTAGAACTTCTTTGATCGCAAGTGATCCGTTATTTTCAAATTGGAAATCCTTTGTCAACTTATCTCCCGGCTTTAGATTTGATAAGTTCACACTCGCTGAATTCTCTTTAGCAGATAAATCAAGCGTACCTGATGCAAAAGTAGCATCCTTTGATTTAATGTCGTTAAATGCTGCCCATGTTCCTCCTCCAACTAAAGCTAATCCTAGTGCTGCAGAAGCAACTCCTAAACTCAATTTCTTTTTCATACCCATGGTAAACTCCCCTTTTATTGAATGATTTTATATCGAAACCTGTTGCCAGGTTTACAACTGAAGTTAAGTAGACATGGTGCTGTCCTTTGTATCTGTTTCCAAGGCTTTTGTCTTTCTTTCAATTTCTCTAATGGCGCTGCTGATCGTCACAAAAGCGTAAACTAACAGCATCACGCCGGGAACAATCAATAATACAGCCGTTCCAATCGGCTGACTGGCAAAATGAAGCATATAGCCGGCATATGGAAGCTGAAAACCTGTGTATTGCGCGCGAACATTTTCGTCCGATACAGGCGCTGAATCAGCTGCTGCATTATTATCACCTTTTGTTTTAAATAACAAATGGTCTCCTTGCTTTGTTATGTCAACAATTCTGTGGGTGACCGCCGTATTTGCATCCTGCATAAATGTAATAACGTCACCTTTTTGGAGCTCTTTCACATCAGTGATTTCTTTGACCAATATTAAGGAACCTGTATTGAACTCCGGCTCCATCGAACCTGACAGAACTGATTTCAGCGTATACCCAAACACTGCCGGCTCTCCCCCGGATGAACGTGTTGAAATCACGACAAGTGTCAGCACAATAATAAGAGTAAAGATGATCACGTATAAAATATTACTGATCAGCTTCATTGCTTTTTTCATCCTCTTCCCCGCTTTCCTTCTGGTCTGATTGAGTTTCTTTTTCTTTGGTTACAGCTTCTTGAGATGTTTCTTCTTTCATTGTTTTTTCCTGTATATCTTTTTGTGTTGTTTCATTCTCCTTTTTGACGTCCGGCTTTGTTTCTTTTTTAGGGACTGTCGGTTTTTCATCGCATTTTGCAAGCCTCATAGGCTCCGACCACTCAAATGTACTGCCGTTTGCCGGGTAGCCTGCCGGTTTATATACTTTAAATGCATAAATGCCGGGTTTCATTTTTTTCTTCGTCTCAATTTTATAAAGTGAATCGCCAATTTGATTGGAGACAAATCCTTTTTCGATCACGTTCCCATCCTTTAACGGTTTGCGGGCATTTTCAAGCTTATGAAGCTCCCACTTCCACTTTGATTTCTTAAGTTTCTCACCTGTATTTTCGAGCACAGCAAATAAGGCGAAAGGTGAGCATACAGTGCCTTTCGTATCCGTTTGATCTGATATGTGCAAATCACTTTGATCCCAGCGTTTATCATAATGGCAGTTTTTATCTGTATGCTGAAAGTCTTTACACGTTTGAAGTGAGACATCAAATGTTTCAATATCATGAAAAGCAGCGCTTGTATCATCGGAAAATTGTAAGCATAGTGCGGCAGTCAGACTGAAAATGACTGAAAGCTGAAAGATAAGCAGAACTTTCAGTTTCGTCTTCGCATTTTGCTGATTGTGAAACAATCGAAACATATCTTACCCTCCTGTAAAACACTGTAACTTGATATGACAATCGTTCTCTTTAAAGAACTTCACAAATAGAGTATAATCAACGATTTATAGATTTAAAAACACCGAAATCGCTCATTTCGTTCGTTTAAAAGAATGTTTTCATCATATTACAAAGTCTTGCTCACTATTGCTCAATTTTTCAATTTTTTTGAAATTTTTGGGATTGTTATGTGAGAATTTAAATGCATATTCCATTATTATTTGGTAATAATAAACAAAGAAAGGGTGACAGCATGATGATCAAACAATGTGTGATTTGTCTATCTCTTCTCGTCTTTGGCACCACAGCCGCTCACGCAGAAGAAACACCGCTTATAACCGCCCGCCACATGTCCAAATGGGAAGAGATTGCTGTAAAAGAAGCAAAAAAAAGGTACCCGCTCGCACAGGTACTGTTCAAACAAAAAGTATGGGACCGTAAAAGAAAAGATGAAGCAGTGAAGCAATACCATTTAACTCTGAGGGAAGGGTCAAAAGAATTCGGCGTTTTTGTGACGATTTCATTTGATCCTTATAGCCAAAAGGTCAATAAAATTGCCATATTAGAAGAATATCAATAAGGTCCTCCATTTTTTGAAGGACCTTACTCGTTTATTTGCGGTTATTTTTTCCGTTTCAGCCAAAGCCGGAAGCCATAGGGTAAAATACCGAACCACTGCTGGGAAACAGGCGTTTTTGTTTCTTTCCGCACCTCTTTACGTTCTTTTCGCTCATCTCTCGGAGTATCTATATATTTGACAAATTGCTGCGTCATATATTTAACATAATCATTCGTTTTCACGTGATCACCTCATTATTCAATTATTATGAAGTGTTGTCTCACATGACTTTTTTTATACCCTTTACACTGTTTTATTCTGTCCATCTCAGCAGTTTTTTCTGTTTTTGATCAAACACGATCTGTGCAGTTCTTTCTGTTCCCGACTCCGTTGACACTCTTAAGTTGATTTCTTTTTGCTCTTTTATCGATGTATCATGAATGTAATAAGAAACCCGTCCATATGGAAATTGCTGCGTACCCTCCTGGCCTTTCCGTTCCTCTAGAACATGCCGAATCGAAAGAAGCACCCCATTTTGAAGCAAATTCTCTCCTATGTATAACTCTTTTGTTTCCTTCTCAAACATGCAGCGTGAAATATATTGAGAAGCAGCAAAGTTCACGATTAACAGCACAAGCGCTGACACAAAAAGAACAGCTGGATAAATAAACCCTCTTGTACGATACATTCACCCCCCTCCTAAATACGAATAGACTGGAAAAGCAGTTTGATACACTTTTTGGTCCTCACTCTCAATTTTCAGCAAAACAACACCATTTTTAATATCAGCTTTCATGGCAGTAATATGATCTAAAATCGGAACATGCCCTTTGCCATCCACTCTTTTTCTTATCATTGAATGATAAATTTCGAAACGGATGTCCTGCCCGGAAAGATTGGTGCAGATTAACACGCTCCCATGCTCGGCTGTCTTAACTGCCTGTGACTCCTTGCATTCATTCATCATCTGTTCTACCGAAATCATCCATTCTTGCTGTGTGAAACCGTCATGTTCCTGCTGTCGAGACAAAAACAGATGGAAAATCGCAGCTAACGATCCTGATATGAGCAAAAAGACTGAGAGCGAAAATAATACGTTAAGAAGCGTGTAGCCATTCTGTCTGCAGGATGCTGAGGCAAAATGATTTTTCCTTATAAGCTGCGGCTTTGATACATACGTTTTGATATTCGCCCTCCTCCTCCCACTTCATTGCATAGATATGATTGTTCTTTGTAAACGTTTTTGACGCGGCTCCTTCACCACTCATGACATATTTGCTAATGCTCTCATTCATCATCTGATAGCCGATTTCTCGTGATTCCGCCATTTTTTCATCAGCTATCAGCTTGTCCCACAAGGGGACGACTGTCAGCAGCACAAACAGCCACAGGCTTAGCGCAGACATTGTTTCTATTGTAGAAAAACCTTTATTTTCTCTCCACATTGACTCTCCCGCTCCCTAGATAAACTGTTATGTCATAAACGGCATGGCCTTTTACTCGTATTTTTCCGCCTGCATTCGGGTGCCCTTTCTCATTAAATTCCAAACGGTCTTTTAATGTCAGCAGTTCTATAGAAAGTCCCGTTGCATACGGACGTTCAATAACCGTATCACCAATGACTAATTGATATTCTTTTTTATGAAAGAGAATTTTTGTTCTTTGTTGACGGGAAATAGCAGTCTGCTGTGTGAGCATAATATCATTTTTCAGCTGCCTTGCTGCCTGTCGGACAGCTGTATTGTCATAAGCAGGAGGAAGTGTAGTGAAGACGGCAACCAGGAGGATAGAGGCAAGGCTTAACACAAGCAAACTTTCTAAAAGGGTAAACCCCTCCTCCTCGTTTAATTTAATGTTCAACCTTAACTTCTCCGCCGGTGATGATAATGCGCTTCCCATTTGGACAGACAGCATCCTTTTTCACATAGCCCTCTGACTGTAAATCGGCAAGGCTCGGAGTTTGTCCTTCATGATCAAGCGCAAATGCAGTTATTTGTGCCTTAACCATGTTTTGTAGGCCTTCACAGCCCTTTTTTTGAATGGTTTGATTATGTTTCGTGACGTTCGGTATCGTAATTAAAAGCAAGATCGAAATAATAAAGAGCACAATTAACATTTCAACAAGTGTAAATCCTTTCTCATTCATCAGCCTCTTCCTTTCACATTTGATTCATCATCTGATACATAGGCAAGAGCATAGATAAATACACAAGTAAGATCATTGCAGCAACAAATCCATAAATCATCGGCTGAAGGATGCCTGTCCATTTTTGCGCCTTGTGTTCCAGCCGCTGCAATATGAACTGGCTGTATGTGAAAAGCTCTCGATCCAATCGGCCGCTCAGCTGGCCGTGAGATATGACTTTTGAAAAATCAGTTTCATAAAAAGGGCTTCCACAAATAGCGGCTTCAATTGACTCACCGGCTTTTAGCCGTTCAATCAATTGTTCAGCCTCGCAGCGGTAGAAAGGGAGAAACGTTTGATATTTAAATGCATTAAGGCTGTCATAAATTGAGAGGCCTGATTTTAAAAGGCTGCTTAGCTGCAAAGAAAAAAAGTAACTGTTAAACAGCTTGACAAGCTTTCCAACCAAAGGAATCCTGACACAAATCAGCATTTGCCGGACAGGTGATTTTTTCTTAAACACAAGCCAATAATAAATCCCGATACCTGCTGTAAAAAGAGCCAGCAAAATGATCACAAAATCAATATGCTGGAAAAAAGCAAAAAGCATATCGGTTGAACGTGAGGTTTCCATATTCATCGATTGATAGATACCAGAAAACTGAGGAATGATGATGGACTGTAACATATAAAACATGACAGCGACCGTAAAAATGAGGAAAAGCGGATAGCGCAACACTCTTTTCAGCTGGTCTGCCTGTGCAATTTTTCGTTCCAGCAGCTCTCCGCTCTGGATCATGGAAGCAGGCAGTTCACCATGTGTTTCAGCAAAATAACAAATACCTACGGCTTCCTTATGAAATGACAAACTCTTTAGTACTTGATAAAACGGAGCCCCTTCCCTCAAACAAGTGACCGTATCAGTCAAGTCAGCCGCCTGCCTCTTATTCATCTGAAGTTCCATCAGGCGTAATCCATCCAGAAGCGTATATCCGCCCGCAGTCATTTCACCGAGCCGCTTTAATAACCTCGCTTGATCCTTTAACGACCAGACTTTTCTAATCTTTTTCATGATAAACCCACCGGTCATAGTTGTTTGTCGTTAAATAGCCGAGCGCAATTCCTTTCCTGATAATTTGACGAAGCGTTTGATATTGGTAATTTGCATGATTTCCTTTTGCCTCCTGGATACATTGCTGAAGATTTTTCCCGTAAAGAAGCTCATAAACGCTAGCTCTCCTGGTATTTCGTGACTGGCGACAATACACTGATGAACATCCGTTTTCACAAAACGGGCAAGCCAAATCAACCAAGCGCTGAGCCGCTATTGCAATGACAGTCTGTTCAATTTCATTCATATTGATACCGAATTCAAGCAGTCTGTAAATTGCGCCCTTTGCGTCTCTCGTATGAAGGCTCGTCAGTACCAGATGTCCCGTCATCGCTGCCCGCACCGCAATTTCAGCTGTTTCCGCGTCTCTGATCTCACCTAAAATAATCATATCGGGATCATGGCGCAAAATTGCTTTCAGACCTGCGGAATAAGTTACACCGGCTTTTTCATTCACCTGAACCTGAAGAACATCTTCGTCCCTTGTTTCAACAGGGTCCTCTAATGTGACAATATTTCGATTAAAGTGTTTTTTTGCATATTGAACGAGAGAGTATAATGTGGTAGTCTTTCCTGAACCAGTTGGCCCGGTAAAAATGAGCATGCCATGGGAATGTTTTAAAAACGAGAGTAATGTGGCTCCTGTCTTCGGAAATAGCGACAATTTATCAATCGAAGGGATATTGTATTGGGGCATCACTCTGATCACGAGGCTTTCTTCATTAATTGTGGGCAGCGTTGACATTCTTAAATGAACATTTCCCTCTTTCAGCTTTAGCGTAAGCGAACCGTTTTGCGGCTTTCGCCTTTCACCTATATCCATTGCTGAAAGAAATTTAAAATGTGAAATCAGCCTTACGCACTCTTCTTTTTTCATGTCCCTTTTTTTCAGCAAGGCATGATCGACCCGAAAATGAATGATAGCGTCCCGCTCCCTCGGCACGATGTGAATATCAGAAGCCTTTGTTAGATATGCCTCTTCAATCAAGTTTTTGCTTAACTTTTCTATTGAATCCAATTTGATTCCCTCTCCTTTCAACGCATATTGTAGAAAAAGAAGGAGCGGTAATCAAACAGGAAAAACGTGATTTTGTGAGACGTTATATGCTGAAAAACCAATTCTTTCTCGCAAGAAAAAAAACTTCCAACTGAATGTGCCCCTTTCATTATAATTTTCCCAATAATAAAAAAGCAGACATGGTCACCATGCCTGCTTGATTCCATTTTCATTATGCTGTTTTCGCTTTTTGACCAGTATCTTTTTCAACGGAAAGGTCGCCTAATGCAACAATACCGGTCATTTGGTCATTTTCAAGAATCGATAAACTGCGGATTTGATGCTCTGTCATCGTATCCGGTCACCCTGATATGTCTGGTGAAAAAGCGGGGCACGCTGCACAAAATATGAAACATCCTATAGAGTCCGCCTTTTTCGAGGTTTCTTTTTCTTCTTCCGCTCCTGCAGCATATCTCCCGTCCAGCCTTTTTTTCTCAAATAGAGATAGATCAGAACTGTAGATGTGACAATCAATAAGAGAGAAAAGAGATATCCGTATTTCCAATTCAGTTCCGGCATCACTGAAAAGTTCATCCCCCATAAGGCACCCAGAGCTGTAATCGGCGTAAAAAGCGTCGTGAAAATGGTCAGTGCTTTTACAATTTCATTCCCCCTATGTGAGGTAATGACTTCCTCTGAATGCAGCAGATTGTTAAGCTCCCCTTCAAATTCGCTGATGTATGTAAATCCCCTGTCAATCTTCAGTTGTGTCCGCTGATAATCCTTTTTCTCTTCATTTTGAGGTAAAAAGGTTTCTTTCAACGCCATTTCAATTTTTTTAGCGCTTAGTATCAAATTTTTCCAAATCATCAGTTCATGGCGCAGGAGATGGACGCGGTTTAAAATGCTTTTGCTATTGTCGTCTTTAATCTGCCATCTGAGCTTTCTCAGCTTTACTTCAAATTCATCAACACCGATTAAATACGCATTCATTAGTTCGCCGAGCAGAATTAAAAACCCCTCTATCGCATTGTCCGCTCGTTCCATTTGCCGGACAACTTCTTTGCCTTTAATCTCTCTCAAAATCGAAAAGTCAAAGTTGATTGTAAAAAAATATTGTCTGGTGATATAAAAGTGAAAAACAGTATGGTCTTTTTCTTCACCAAGCCCCTGATCATAAACAATCGACCCAAATACCGCTTCATTTTCCGTTTCAGTTGTATCTACCCGCAAAAAATTAACGTGGTGGTTATTTTCAAACCACTTTTCACACTGAGGCCAGTGAGAAAAATGGATTAGATCTCTTGCCTTACTTCTTTCTTGAGGCCCCATTTGGTACCAAAACCAATCCTTTCCTGTATGTGCCTTCATGTCAAGATCCTCCAAACTTTTGTTCTTTATTCTTTAATTGCCCAATAACCGCGTCACTAAACCAGTCTGCCGCTTCCACACATGTTTTATGAGCATTTTCAGGTGGTATGGAATGTAGAAAGACATCGGAAAAGGGAGGTGCATGCCTTCCTTGGAGAAGGCAGTTGTTTTGGAATTTGTCAATTTACTAGCAGTCGCTATTCTCATTTTGTTAACAGGATTTTTTGTTGCCGTAGAATTTTCAATCGTAAAAGTGCGGCGGTCCAAAATTGATCAGCTTGTCGCAAAAGGAAAGAAAGGTGCTAAAGCGGCAAAGCATGTCATCACTCACCTTGATGAATATTTATCAGCCTGTCAGCTGGGCATCACAGTCGCAGCTTTAGGACTGGGATGGCTTGGGGAACCGACTGTGCAAACTCTGCTTCGACCGCTTTTTCATAAAGCAGGCTTAAATGAATCGCTTACCCACCTGCTTTCACTCGTCATCGCATTTTTAGCGGTTACGTATTTAAATGTCGTTATTGGGGAACTGGCGCCAAAGAGTTTCGCCATTCAAAAAGCAGAAAGCATTACCTTGTTGTTCGCTAAACCGCTTATTTGGTTTTATAAGATCATGTTTCCATTCATTTGGCTGTTGAACCACTCTGCCCGATTGATTACAGGAGTGTTTGGGCTGAAGCCGGCATCAGAGCATGAGCTGGCTTATACAGAGGAAGAACTTCGGGTCCTATTGGCTGAAAGCTATAAAAGCGGCGAGATCAGAAAAAGTGAATTAAAGTACATGAATAATATCTTCACCTTTGATAAACGAATGGCAAAGGAAATTATGGTGCCGCGAAATGAAATGGTTAGTTTGTCACTAGATGAAGACTCCATTTCAAATCTTCAGGAAACAGTCAAGCAAACAAAATATACACGGTACCCGGTTATAAGAGAGGATAAAGATAACGTCATTGGCGTGATTAATATGAAAGAAGTGCTGTTTTCCATGCTGACGAAAGATTTTTCAATCAAGAAGCATCAAATTGAACCTTTCGTACAGCCCGTTATGCATGTCATTGAGACGATTCCTATTTATAAACTACTGCTGAAAATGCAAAAGGAACGCACTCATATGGCGATCCTCATAGATGAATATGGCGGGACGTCCGGTTTGGTCACTGTCGAAGATATTATCGAGGAAATTGTAGGAGAAATCCGTGATGAATTTGATGCGGATGAAGTGCCTCATATCCGCGAACTTGGAAAGGATCATTACTTGTTAAATGCAAAATTATTAATCAGCGATGTTAACAGCCTGCTTGGAACCGATTTGTCAGACGCAGAAGTAGACACCTTGGGCGGCTGGTTTTTGACACAAAACATAGACGCTGAGCCTGAAAGTACCATAGAATATGATGGCTACTCTTTTAAGGTAAAAGACATCAACAGCCATCACATTTTATTTATAGAAGTTAAAAAAGCTGAATAGCCCGTGAAAGGCTGTTCAGCTGCTATCTTTCAAGATAAACATGGCAAAGGCATCAACACTCTTTTATTTTAAACCCTTTATTGGCCAGGGCTTTAGCAAGACTTTGCTCGGTTTTCACATTCGAAAAATCCAGACCCAGCTTCACGACAGTTTGGGCAATTTCCGGCCTGATTCCTGAAATAATCGTCTCAATGCCGAGCAATTTGGTGCTGTCAATCACTTTAAAAATTTGATAGGCTACCATGGTATCAACGATAGGAACGCCCGAAATATCTAAAAATAAATACGAGAGCTTTAACGCTGAGCACTGCTCCAGCACAGACTCCAAAATCGTCCTCGCTCTGTACGTATCAATTTCACCGACAAGCGGAAGAATCCCAATTCCATCAGTAATCGGCATAATCGGCGCACTTAATTCATTAATCATTTCTTTTTGCGCGTTTAATTGTATCATGGTCACCTGGTGATATTCTTCCGTAAACACTTCTATGATCTCATCAATGTTTTGATTCAAGATCCGGCTCCACTCATAAAAATCCTGAATGCTGATGTCTTGGGAAGAAGCTTCGCTGAATTTCTGAATCCATTCAAACATGATGTGCCTGAAGGTGTTAAACTGGCCGACACTTTCTGTTACCGTCACTTCATGAACGGCACGGTCTCTGGCGCATTGAAGAGACCACCGGTTGAGCTCATCCTCTACGTCTTCTTTTCTAAGGGATTTTGCTACGATGGTCACCAATAATTCATGCTGGTCTTTTAACTTTTGTTCTAGTTTTTGCTGATCTTTCGCTGAATACAACCAGCTGCCTTTTGACGTACAAACTTCCAGCCATTGTTGCGTGATATCTTCTTTGTGCTCTGTTAAGTGCTGATCAAGAGCTATCATCTTAATGAGTTACCTCCTGTTTTTGAAAAATTATGCTTTATATGTATAACGCATCTGCCTTTACACATACTATGTTTACATTCAATGGGCTATAGCCAAGCGGTAAGGCAATGGACTTTGACTCCGTGATCGTTGGTTCGAATCCAGCTAGCCCAGTTTCTGAACAGGTGAAAAACCGAAGATAAGCTGATTCGTATAAATCAGCGGATCTTCGGTTTTTCATCATGCAGATTGATGAACCGTTTTCTTCTTTGATAACTTCAACAGTTCTCCCGGGTTATAACCAATCACCAGCTTTTTGTTGTCCACTAGAATCGGGCGTCGCAAAAGCTTAGGCTTCTCGATTAAAAGTTCCAGCACCTCATTTACCGTCATTTCTTCAATGTTTAAATTTAAATTTTTGAAAGTCTGGCTTCTTGTCGCCAAAATTTCATCAATTCCTTCTGTCGTTAATGATAAAATGTACTTTAATTCTTCTCTTGTCGGGGTTTCTCTGAATAAGTGCCGTTCGTTAAATTCAATTTGATGTGCTTTAAGCCAATGTTTTGTTTTTCGGCATGACGTGCAGCTTGGATATGAGTAAAAAGTTAATTGTTGTTCCATTCGTTTTTTCCTCCTCAGTTAACCATCTCTTTGTAGAATAACTACCCGGATCATTTTTCATTTAAACCATTTACAGAACTTTTTTCGGATTATTTTTTAAAAAACATTCATACAATAGAAAACACAATCAAAGGGACAAATTCCATTTGTATATTAATAATGAAAATGTTTACATTTCTAGGTGTGATCTATTATAATAACAGTCAGAGGGACTCTCGGGAGGGGATAAAAATGAATCGCATGTTCCGGGTGTTAGGATTTTGGACGGGAATTTTTGCAGTCATGTTTTATTTAGGTGATATGAAAGATGCTTCCCTTTTATTTTTTGGACAGACGATCTTATTTGTGTTTCTATCGTATTTGAACTTAACCGAACGCATGTATATTTATATTTTTGGCGCTTATTTAACAATTTTCTTCGCCGGCTTTACATATTACTCAATTTTTATTATGGTGCCCGGCGGCGGAGGCCATTAAATGCAGAAAGAGACAAACCTTATCGGTTTGTCTCTTTTTTTACAATGAAAACCCATTTAAAAACGGATTTTGGTCCTGCTCAGTCAGTACGTCTGTTTCAGGTCCATGGCCGCTTAACACCAGCGTGTGTTCCGGAAGCGTAAGCAGTTTTTCATGAATGGACGTCAGCAGTGTCTCTTGATCGCCGCCTATTAAATCCGTACGTCCTATACCGCCTTGGAACAAAACATCTCCGGAAATGACCAAGTCTGCATCTTTCACGTAGTAAGACACACTGCCTGGTGAATGCCCCGGCGTAAATAATGTTTCCAAATGAAACGGCCCGATATTCAACTCACCGTCACCTTCAATTAAATGATCTGCAGGTTTAGCTGTGATTTCTATCCCTCGCAGCATGCCGGAACCGTTTAAAGAAGCGTCCGTAAGCCAATTTTTTTCATTTTGATGCAGGTAAACAGGGATATCCCATTTTTCTCTCACTTCATCAAGCGCCCCAATATGGTCAAAATGGGCATGTGTAAGCAAAATGGCTAAAGGCGTCAGCCCTTTTTCTTTTATGTATTGATTGATTTTATGTCCCTCGCCGCCCGGATCAAAAATCAGGCATTGATCATCACTGATGAGAAAATATGCGTTCGCTTGAATCGGCCCTACTGGCATTCGTCTCCATTTCACTATTATCACCTCTTTCTTTTTTATGCTCTTATTATGAGGGTTTTTAAAAAAAGATTCAAACAATCGCAATGAAAACGCTATCGACAAACCTATAAAAAACAGGTAGAATAATACTGGAAAGAATTGCAGGTTTTTCAATGTAAAGGGGGCTGTGTTATGTTACTTGTCGTGATTTTCGGCCTTGTCGCTCTTTTCGCTTTATGGGGAGTCTTGCGTTCTGTTAGAAATAAAAATATACTCGGGTTTTTATTAGCCGGTGCCACCTTATTTGTCTTTGGATGGTTTACCGTGATGACCGTAATAAACAGCGGGTATCCAACCGCACATTAAAACCTGTATCCGATCGGATACAGGTTTATTTTTATGGCTGTAAATGTTTATTGACACTTTCTATTTTGCTCTCAAGCGTCGTTTTTTTGTCACGCCTGTCATCGATGCGGATATTCGTTGCCACTCTGTGCAACCCTTTTTGAAATGGCGCTTCGTGAATTGCCTGAATGACTGCAAAAAGGTCACTGAGTTCTCCCTCGATCAGCGTATTCATCGGTGTCAGCTGATATTTGATTTTCCCTTCTGCTTGATATCCTTCTAATATCTTTTGCACATCGGCTACGTAAGCACTGACACTGGGTGTTTCAGTACCGATTGGGATAATGGTTACATCTGCGATAGCCATCGTTATTTCATCTCCTTTTGATCAATGATGAGTTGCTTCGTTTCATGTGATTTCAATAAAATAATTTGCTCAAAATGAAAGCCGTATAACGCATATTTCCCGTTCGGAGATATTTGAATCGGCTCCATTTCCCGCAGAGACACAAGATCTTTTGTCTCTCCCGATGCTACATTGACTGCTGCGAGCTTATATGCATCGCCGCTTTGTTTGAATGTATAAAACAGGCCTCCTGCTTCATCATAGTCATACTCCATTGGAGCCAAACTTGTATATTTCGCTTGGAGCGGCCATTTCGCTGTAACAGGTGATGTTGATTGCGGCGTTTTAAACTGATACGTCCCTTTTCCTCCGGAAGCTGATTTGACAGTAAAACTCATTTTATGGAAAGAATCGAAGAATAGAACGTCATCCTCAAGCTTCTGTTCCGTCTTAGAAGCTGTATCGAACGTATATAAAGGCCCTGTTTTATCGTCTCTTCCCTCTTTTACATAATCAAATGTATTTTTGGATGTCCAATGAATGAACGGAACCTGTACCGGGCTTAAGAAAGATTCGTCTTTTTTAGCATTCACCTGATATGTATGGAAATCCCAGTTTTCATTGAATTCCGTCACCATCATTTGATAAGGATCATAATGATTCCAAGCAGCCTCCAGCTCATACGTTTCGTAATCTTTTTCGTAAAGCGTCTCCCCTTCTGCATTAAGCAAAACTACTGCCGTCTTTTGGCTATGTGTGATTTGCAGCAGAATCATCTGCTCCCTCGCATTGATTTGAACATCAACGATTTGACCATCCGTTTGATAGAGCTTTTTCGCTTTGCCTGTAAAGATGCGGTACGCAAAAAGCTCTGTTTTTGTCGGATTAGACGCAGTATATAATATTGTGCTGTTATTCAGCCAGCCTTCCGCCCCATCCGCTTTTTCCGTGGAAAGCGGTATGATGTCTTTTTTCTCATCTTTTGCCGCCGATGCCTGTTTTTGCTGCTGATGAGATGGTTCGCATGCCGATAAACTAAACAGCAATACCGCCAGCAGAATAAAACAAACTGATCTCATCAGCATTCCCCTCCGATCATCTTTATTCTCTCATATTTGCTTCGGCAGAAAAAAGAAAAAGTTTCAGTTATTCATAAAAAAATAACGCCCTCCACAAGATGCCGCTTGTGGCGTTATATATGTGTGAAAACTGCTGAAACGGCAAAGGATTTTGGCCTTTTCCAAGTTCCACCGTATATCCTTCCTTAAAATAATGGTGAATAAACCAATCACGAAATCCAGCATAGCTGTCTATATCCCTTACTCCCTTATAAATGTTCCCGCTTAACTCCTCAAACTCTTTTATGACGGCAGCAGATTCCTCAGGCTCAAGGCCTTTATAGCCCCAATAAATTTCTTCTCCTTGAGTATGAAGAGCCAGCAGTCTGTCAGGCGGATTCTCCGTGATCAGCCGGTACATCGCAATGGATTCCGGCTCCGTAAGCGGAGAGATTCCCGGAAAATCGCGGTAGCTGGGTGCTGTCGGTTTTCGGTATTTTTCAATTTCCCATAATGATGGAAATTGTTTATTTAAATCAACCCCGTTTATATTCGCCTTCCATTCATTAAAATTCGGACGATGTTCATTTAGCCTTTCGAGCTCATCTCTTCTGGCTCCCATGACTTCTGATCCGTTTAAAACAAGATCAACGCCATCCGGATTGACAAGAGGAACGAGGGATAAGGATGTGCTGTTAAACAGCTTCATGGGAGAAAAGCCAAAGAAAGACGAATTGCAGCATAATGACATACAGTATTCCTTAAACCATTTTAGCAGGACAGACGTTGTAATCCACTCATTCGCATGAAATGACGCGTTCATATGGACCTTTTTTACGGCATGCTCCCCACCAGCCTTCAGCTCCCAGATAGGCCTGCCGAGTACAGAACGGCCAATTTCCCGGCATGAGACAAACGGAAAAACATCAATAATCTTCTTTATTTCCTTTTCAACAGCTGAATCATCATAGATTTTCTCTTGCTCAATCCAGCTATCAGAAAGTTTCAGCTGCCGAGGCTGTAAAAAGCGCTTTATGTCCTGAATGGTTTGAAGCTCTTTGCCGCTATGCTCCTCTATCACATAACCAGGGCAATACAATTGATGTTTTTGTGCGGAGCGATTTGCACTTTTAAGCAATTCCTCGTCTATCTTCAGTTCTTTCGCCACTCTGGCCAAATTGTTCTTGATCTCAGGTTTCACCGTAATAAACGCCATCATCATCCCCCTTTTTTGTTACTATATGACAGCGTATTAAAAAAAAGAAAGCCTCCCGCTCACTTTGACGCGGGAGACATTGTGATTACGATGCCTGATCAAGCATTTGTTTTTCTTTCCGTTTTGACGAATTGTCCAGCCTTTTCTGATCATAAAATCGCAACAAATCCCCATAAATGATTTCATCAGAAAGTGATAGCTCCTGTTTTGCTTTATCAGCAAATGCTTCACATTGTTTTGTCTCTTCTAACGGTTTTCCCGTCTCTTTGTCATAACACGCACCGTCTGTATAAACAACCTGATCTGTGATAAAACTCCCGTCCCGAAGCACCGTAAAGTCCAGTTTTTCGTCTGAAAGCAGATCGTTGCCGAATTGAATTTGATCTTTCGTATCAATCCCTAAAAGATTCATCAGCGTCGGCCTGATATCAATCTGCCCGCCTACTGTTTCAATGGTTTGCGGCTTTTTATCAGTAATACCCGGAATATGAATGACCAGCGGCACTTTTTGGAGCTGTACCTCTTCAAATGGAGTTATTTCTTTTCCTAAAAACTGCCCCATCGCTTCATTATGGTTTTCTGATATACCATAATGGTCACCGTACAATACAATTACAGAGTTGTCGTATAATCCGTCTTCCTTCAGCTTTTCGATAAACCGTTTCAGCGCCTCATCCTGATAACGCACTGTCGGAAAATATTTATTTAGCGTCTGGCTGCTTGAATCATATTCATCAATCAATTGATCCTCTTCATCAAGATCAAAAGGGAAGTGGTTCGTCAGTGTAATCAGCCTCGAGTAAAACGGCTGAGGCAGATTTTTCATCAGCTCTGAAGACTGCTCAAAAAATTCTTTATCCTTCAGTCCCCAGCCGACTGAATTTTCGTCAGTTACATCATACGAGTTAATATCAAAAAACGAATCATATCCAAATGAGTCGTACATTAAATCACGATTCCAAAAGCTCTTATTATTAGCGTGGAGCACCGCTGAATAGTATCCGCTGTTTTTCAAAATTTCTGGAGCGGCCATATATTGATTGCCCGCATTCGTAAAAAACACGGCACCTCGTCCAAGCGGATACAGTGAATTGTCCACGATAAATTCAGAATCCGAGGTTTTCCCCTGGCCTGTTTGGTGGTAAACATTATTAAAGTTGTAGCTCTGTTTTATAAAGTCATTCAGAAAAGGCGTGATTTCTTCTCCATTCAATTTTTCATTAATCACGAAGCTTTGCGTCGACTCTAAGGATACGAGAATGACGTTCCTTCCTTTTGCAGCGCCGAATAAGCGTTTGTTGGCATCCTTCGCATTAGCGGTTACGTAGTTTTCAATTTCCGTCAGGCTGTTGCTGTCTGCCAACGCTCTCTGTGCAGATTGCTTTGACTGAAGAACGCCATCGTAAATATGAAAATTAAACAGGCTAATGTTTTTAACAAGCATTTCTCTGTCAAATGAGCGTGTCAATAGCTGAGGTCTTTCCGCCTCAGACAAGCCCAGGTTGAAGAAATAAACAGAAGCAACGAACAAAAAATAAGCCGCCCGTTCATTTTTCGTTGAGGGAATGTCCGATTGAAAAGCTTTTTGCCGGATGTGAAGCCATATTAAAACCGCAATATCTACAGCTAATAGGAGGTCTGTCGGCTCAAGAAGTGTTCCGATGCTGCTTCCGAGATCCCCCATATTGCTCGTTTGAAAAAGAACAGGGATTGTTAAGAAATCATTGTAAAAACGGTAAAAAACCATATTTGCCAGCAATACAAACGTGACAAGACAGCTCATCGCGATAATGTAGCGATTTCTGTTTTTGCCTTTTAAAAACAGGCTGAGGCCAAAAATAAGCAACAAAAAACTCAATGGGTTGATAAACAGAATAAATTCCTGTGTTAGATTGTCGATTTTAATATGAAAACTGGTTTTGTAAACAGCATACGTTTTCAGCCACATCAATAAAATGGCAATCAGCATAAATGAAATCTTCGAAAAAAACGTTTTTCGCATTTCAACCTCCTATGCAGCACGCTCAAAAAAATCAGTCTATTCCCAACATTCTCATTAACACATCAAATTAAATCTTAACCTGAGCACAACAAAAAATCAATTTCATTTACACAATTTTAACAATTTTGATGTTTAAGCCATTCATTTTTAGCGATCCAAGCGCCTCCGATAACGCCGGCATCATTTCCAAGTGCTGCGATTGAAATATCAGCAGCTTGGGCTGCCCGCGGAAACGCGCATTTGCGGAATGTTTTCTCAACTTTTGATCTCAGCAGTTCTCCGGCTCTCGATACGCCGCCGCCAAGAACGATTTTGGACGGATTAAGCGAGCTTGCCAAATTTCCGAGCACCAAACCAAGATGCTTGGCTACATAATCAACCACCTCAAGGGCAATTTCATCATTTTCACCCGCCGCTTCAAACACATCCCGCGCTGACAATTGTTCGGTTGCTTTTAAACGTGTCGTCTTTTTAGCATTTGCTATTTTTTCTTTTGCAATTCTTACAATTCCGGTTGCTGACGCAATTGTTTCGATACAGCCCGTTTTGCCGCAGTTGCAGGGCGCTCCGCCTTCAGGGATGCTGCAAATATGGCCGATTTCTCCGCCGGCGCCATTTATGCCATGTACAATTTCACCATTTGCAATGATGCCGCCGCCAACTCCTGTGCCAAGCGTCACGAGAATGACGTCTTTTGCGCCATCACCCGCTCCCTTCCACATTTCCCCGAGCGCAGCAATATTCGCGTCATTTTCTATAACAGCTGGGATGCCGGTTTCTGTCTCCAGATGGTTTTTCAAAGCATAATTTTTCCACCCTAGATTTACTGTTTCATAAACAACTCCTGCCGCCATATCTACAGGGCCTGGTGCACCCATTCCGATGTATTTGATGATGTGCTTCGGTTTTTGCAGCTCATCCAGCTTGCTGTCGATTGTTTTTGCAATTGCGACAGTAATCGTGTCGCCGGTTTTATCAGTCGGAACTTCCCACTTATGCTGAATTTCGCCATATTGATTAATAAAAGCGAGTTTAATCGTCGTTCCTCCCAGGTCAATGCCTGCAAACCATATCTCGTCCATTTTTATCACCTTAGCCTTTATAAAAATCTCTTCCGTTTTTTGTTTGTTCTAATTCTTTTCGAAGGACAGCTGCCGCTCTGGCCCACTGCTCCTTTTCAATCATGTGGTTCATGTATAATTCCTTTAATTCATCCAGCATAAACTCAATTTCAAGCTCTCTGTCTCCAAAATAAACAATGTGGCCAAACGTTTTTAACAGCTGCTGCACATCATAAAATGTATTCATTTTCCTCACCATTTCTTGAACTTAACTATCATAAGCGTATTCATAAGGAAGCGGTCAGTCAAGAAGAAAACGCTGACAAAAAAGCCAGCTCCCTTTCCATATTCCACCTTTATGATTCTTTATTGTTTTCAATTTGTTGCTGCAGCTCCTTGTAGCGCTGCTCCTTCGGCTCCAATTTTAAAGCCAACCTGATGGCCTTTTCTGCTTGTACAAGCTCATTTTTTTCCGCATACAATAAGGCTAAATAGTAATATGCGGCATGGTCTTTAGGTTCTTTTTTCACTGCTCGTTCCAAATGGAAAACCGCCTGATCATATTCGCCGATTTTAATATCAGATACAGCAAGAATTTTCAAAAGATCGGCAGAGGCATCTTTTTGCGCTGCTTCTCCGTTCAGCAATTCTGTTACTTCTTCATACTTTCCTTCCTGATACAGCTCGCTTGCCTGCTGAATCAGCGCTGACTCCTGGTGTGAAGGTGAATGCAATCCGTAATATAAAAATCCAACAGCCAAGACAATCAGCAAAACCGCTGACAACAATCTTTTTCCAAAGGCTCCGGCTTTAGGCAACCCCAGTGCTGCTGCAGCGAAAAAGCCGCCAATCAAGCCGCCGATATGTCCTGAATTATCAATATTCGAAACCGCAAAACCAAAGCCCAGATTGATGATAATAATGACAATAATATTGGTTCCTATGGTTCTTAAAAACATTTTTCGATTAGACAAAGCAACATACAGTAATGCGCCTAAGCATCCGAATATGGCTCCTGATGCCCCTGCCGAAGGATACGGGCTGAACACAAAACTCGCAATCGAACCCGTAATGCCAGCAGCCAGATAAATCAGCAAAAATCTCCCCGATCCATACATCCGCTCAACCGCTGTACCAACCGACCATAAAGCCAGCGTATTAAAGGCTAAATGCGCTATGCCGATGTGAAGCACAATCGGTGTCAGAAGCCGCCACCATTCTCCTTGTGCAATCAGGCTGTTTTCCTTTGCTCCAAAAGCGACCAGCGTCTCCGTATTAGTGCTGCCTCCGTTTATTTCGAGCAAGAAAAACATCAGGATCTGAAGCGCAATAAATAAATATGTAAAAATCGGTTTTCCGTTTTGAAAAACCGCCGCTTCAGTTTTTCTCTGTTCTTCTTGTTTCAGCACTAGCGAAAGGAAGCGTTCTCGCGCCATTTGCGCGTCTTCAAACGAAGCGTGTTCCTCTGTACAATCTTCTGTACGAAATGATGGAAAAACCGCTTGAAGATCATCTCGAAGCATCGTTCCTCTAACGATCGCCGGCTCAACTGACACAGTTCCCTTCTCAAACATTTTTTTTGCAATCTCTTCCCAGTCATCAACAGGGGCTTCCGTTGAAAAAAACACATTCAGCAGCTTCATCCTTCGTCTGCCCAATTGATGCCTGACTCGTTCTACTCGTTCGGCCTGCTCTTCGATGTCTCTAACCATTTCTTGACGGAAATCAAGATCGTGCTTATAAAGACGAACTAGATCATGAGAGGACTTGTCCGGCGCTTCCAGCCATATTTCATCTGACTCACCGGCTTGTATGACGCCATACCCGCTATTCACCAGGTGCGCCGCAATTTTCCAATATGTATACTCCAGCAAAAACATGTTTACCGCTCCAATAGTTTTTTTTCATTATAACAGCTGGCGCTCCGAAACGCCTACTGAAAGCAAAAAATCCCGTTTTTCACGGGATTTTAGAAAGCTTGTTGTATAAACTTATTGCGGATAAATGGAATTCTTAAAAACAAATGGATAAAAGACCGCCTGATTCCTGGCTGGCTGAGTACAGTATTCATAAGACGGTAGCGATTTTGATAAAACATGACGGCAGAAACAGCGAAAATGGCATATATCAAAAGTTTTTTCATTATATCCCTCCTGCCAATAGGGTTTGTTATTCTGCCTTATTTATTCTCGAATCAGGGACAGGAAAGTTATGAAAAACAAGAAATGATCCGATCCTCTGTTATCAGCTTATGTACCGGGATGTCATGCGGCAGACTGGGTACGTGCGCAAACAACTGGCACTCCAAAAGCAAAGAGACGGTCTTCCCTTCATATGCACTTAAATAGCGATCATAATAGCCGCCTCCAAAGCCGACCCTAAACCCGTTAACATCAAAACAAACACCTGGAACGATCACCAAGTCAATTTGTGATGGGTTTACTTCTTTTGTTTTTTCAATTACCGGCTCGAGCAGTCCGGCGTAAACGGTTTCAAGCTGATCATCAGTCTGATATGTCCGAAATTGCATTTTCTTCGTGTCCGGATGGCATTTTGGGATGCAAACTTGTTTCCCTTCTTCCCAAGCCTGCTCAATGACAGGACGCGTCGGTATCTCTAATCCTCTGGAGATGGTGACCGCAATGGTGCAGGCATTTTGCCACTCCGGCAGAGAAAACAAGTACTTATACATACGTTCCGTTTTTTGAAGCAGATCTTCATTTGATAAAGCAGACAGTGCCTCCAGCGTCTTTTTTCTTAATTGTGATTTCATCTCTCATCCCCCCTCGGAATAGAAAAAAAGCCAGAACCTTTTTCAAAGCTCTGGCTTTTTTCTTACACCTCAAACAGCAAAGCTGTTATTTTGTTTCACGGTGTAACGTAGATTTTTTATCACGTGGGCAATATTTTTTAAATTCAACGCGGTCTGGATTGTTGCGTTTGTTCTTTTTAGAAATATAGTTACGCTCACCACATTCAGTGCAAGCCAAAGTAATATTAACGCGCATTATTTTCCCTCCAAACTAAAATCATTTACTTATTCAGACTTATATATAATACCACTATAATGGACGGAATGCTAGGCTGTTTTTCAATGAATTGCTGAATTATTGAAGATACGCTCATAAAGCTGCAAATATGATGACATAATGAGTCGGGGATGGTGGAGCTTGAACACTTGTTGTCTGCCAGCTTCTTTTATCCGGCGGGCTTTCTCCCAGTCTTTTAAAAAGCTGTCCAGCAGATCAGCCGCTTCCTGTACGAGCGTAAAATCAGCGATGATTGCCGTTTTGTCATGAACGGCATAATCACAAAAACCACCCGACTGAGAAACGACAGTCAGCACACCTTGTTCCATGCTTTCTTGCGCGGCAAGCCCAAACGGTTCATAAGTACTAGGGAAAACAGCCATTTCACAGTGAGACAGTAACGTTCTGATGTCTTTCCTATTGAGAAACGGCAGGAACATGACGCGATCCTTCAGGTTATATGCCGCAGCCAATTTCTCATAGCAGGACAGAGACGGCCCCTCCCCAGCCAGCACTAGATAGAGGTCTGGCTGACGCTGCTTCAAGATGGCAAACACCTTTAACAGCTGCGAAAATCCTTTTTCCGGAACAAACCTTCCATATGAAAAGAGGAATCTTCTATTCATGCTTCTTGGTATTTTCCCCTTCTCTTCCTCCATAGATGCAGGGCTCGGGATAACGGTTAATTTTTTATGTGACGCCTTATCAAGAGACCGCTTCATAAATGTGCTTAATACGATCAAAGCATCAGCGGACTCTATAAGGAGCCGTTCGGTCTTGAGCCTGTAAGGGTGTGGGGCTTCTCGGCACACCTTCTTCCTTTCTCTTTCAAGACCGTGGATTGTCGCAGCAAGCGGAAGGCCAAGCCGTTGTTTCAAATACTGGGCGGCAGGGGCAGTTGTGTCATCATGGGCATGAATCAGATCAAAGCGTTTATTGTGTGATAACACATGGCGAACCATTGTAAAGTTAGCATCAGCTATGTAATCTTCAAACTTCGCATACGAAAACAGCTGCCCGCTCGGAGTACAAACCGTAATGTTGATTTGAGGTTTTAAATAGGAAATGAGGCGGTTTAAATGGACACCGAGCCCGCTTTTCGGCTCATCGGGATGTTCGGGTGAAAGCATGAGAATGTTCACCGTTCTTTTTCCCCTCTCTCATAACAGGTGTATGCAGAAAATTGCGCCTCCCAACTGGTGTGCGCTTCTTCAATCTGAAAACTGTTTATATGACGAATCCCATTTTCATCAAGGTAGATGTCGTCTGTATCGGCAAGCTTGAGAGAGACATTCATTGAATTCACAATTCTGTATTCAGCCCGATATACAGCATCACCAGCCGCCTGTCTAATCGTCCATTCGCCTTTATCATACGTTGTGCGTTTTGTACTGACAGCTTCAATGTCTTTTCTTTTGATGACAATGCGCAATTCTTTTATCATATCCTGCGTTTTTTCGAAAAGGACCGCTTCAGCCAGCCGCATTGTTTCTTCTGAGATTTCCCAGCTTACGGTCAGGGTGTGAGCGTTTTGAATGATCATGTCGAATGTGTCCCTAAAAAAGGAAAGCTTATGTCGTATATTATAGGGAAATGGGTGTTTATCCATGGACTCCTAACATTCTCCTTTCCAATCGTTCACTTCGTGTTCCTATTAAACCATTACATAAAGAAGAAGCAAAGAAAGATTTCTCGACAAAATCTCGTTTTTTTCGCGAATTCCTTTAGAAACTATTGGTTTTATGGTATAAAAAAGAAGGATAAAAAAAGAATAGAAGGTGATGAAACGTGGAAATTGCTATTATTGCGTTGTTTATCGTCAGTATAGCGCTAATTGCATTCTCATATTCTCAAAGAGACCCGATGAAAGATGTAGAACAGGAGCTCGAAACACTGCAGCTTTCTGCGATGCAGGAAATTTACAAGCTCAAAAAGAAAATGACAGTGCTTGAGGAAGAATTACTGGAAACAAACCTTGTCATTCGCAAATCAAAGCAGAGCGACATCAATCAAAAAATCGCTAAACAAATACTTTCTAAATATAATAACGGTATGTCAGCTGAAGCGATTGCTAAAGCTGAGCATGTATCAGTGGAAGACGTGAATACGATTATCAAGGATAATGAGAAGGTGCTCGTATGACAAAACGGGGCATTCAGGCATTTGCTGGCGGCATCATTTTAGCGACAGCCGTTCTTGCAGCTGTTTTTTATCTGACTGACGAAGACCAGGCCGCTGCTGTAAAAGAAAATAAAACAGTAACCGAACAAGACGTGAACAATTATCTTGATTCTAAAAAATTGGTTTCTGTCAACCGTGATGAATATCAAAAACTTCTCGATTCAAAAGAGAAATCCTTAAACAATGACAGCGGCTCAGACACGAAATCAGACAAAGTCAAAACCTACAAGCTCACCATTAAAGACGGCATGAGCACGGCGGATGTATCTGCTATTCTTGAAAAAGAGGGCATTATCTCCTCGGCTCAAGACTTTAATGACTACGTCATTGATGCCGGCTATCACAAAGAAATTCGTGCCGGCGAGTTTAAAGTAAAATCAGACATGAGTTTCAAAAAAATCGTAAAAACGTTAACACGATAAAAAAACAGGCTGACTCAGCCTGTTTTTTTCATCCAAACTTTCCTGAAATGTAATCGAGCGTTCTTTGGTCCTTCGGGTTAGAGAACATTTTATTCGTATTGTCGCATTCAACAAGCTCGCCCATGTAGAAAAAGGCGGTTTGATCAGAAATCCTTGCTGCCTGCTGCATGTTATGCGTGACAATGACAATTGTGTATTTATTTTTCAGCTCTAGAATGAGTTCTTCAATTTTTCTCGTTGAGATTGGATCTAGTGCAGATGTCGGTTCATCCATCAGCAAAATATCAGGATTGGTCGCAAGTGCTCTGGCGATGCAAAGACGCTGCTGCTGGCCCCCTGACAGCGAAAGAGCGGACGTATGCAATCGATCCTTCACCTCATCCCATAACGCCACGTCTTTTAATGACTTTTCCACAATTTCCTGAAGCTTCTTCTTATTTTTGGTGCCGTGGACTCTCGGTCCGTAAGCCACATTATCAAAAATAGATTGCGGAAACGGATTCCCTTTTTGGAATACCATTCCGATATTTTTTCGCAAATCCACGATGTCCACTTTATCCTTTAAAATGTTGCTGCCATTATAGTTCAGCTCACCTGCAAGCTTTACATTCGGCGTCATTTGAATCATTAAATTCAATGTCTTGATAAAGGTCGATTTCCCGCATCCGGATGGCCCGATAATCGCCGTAACCTCATTTTCATAAATGCTCAAATTGATATTTTTTAAAGCATGATGCTGTCCATACCATAAGTTCATTCCATTGACTTGATAGACTTCCTGTTTCATTACAGCTTCGGTAGCAATACTCATTGCCGCCCTCCTATCCGAATTTCCCGTTAATATAATCCTCTGTCTTTTGCTTTTTCGGACTCGTGAAAATCTGTTCGGTCTGTCCGTATTCTACAAGCTCGCCGTTTAAAAAGAATGCCGTCCGGTCAGAAACCCGCAGAGCCTGCTGCATATTGTGCGTGACAATAATAATTGAGTATTCTCTTTTCAATCCTGTAATTAATTCCTCTATTTTTGCATTTGAAATCGGATCAAGCGCTGAAGCTGGTTCATCAAGCAGAAGAACAGCCGGCTTCATCGCAAGCGTTCTCGCGATGCATAAACGCTGCTGCTGGCCGCCGGATAACGAGAGTGCGGATGAATGTAAACGATCCTTCACCTCATCCCAGAGCGCTGCTTTTGTTAAACTTTCTTCCACAATTTCATCCAAAACAGCTTTATTCCGCTCTCCGGCATATTTCAATGCATGTGTGATATTCGCATAGATCGATTTCGGAAATGGATTCGGTTTTTGAAAAACCATTCCGATTTCTCTTCTCAAGCTGACAACGTTAATATTGCCGCCCAATATATTTAATCCTTCATAAAGGATTTCACCTTCCGCTCTTGCAGATGGAATTAAATCATTCATTCGGTTAATATTTCTCAAAAAAGTAGATTTTCCGCATCCCGACGGCCCAATTAAAGCAGTCACCGCATTTTTTTCAATATCCATGTTTACATGATGAACGGCTTGTTTATTTCCGTAAAAAATAGACAGATCTTTGACCTCAAGCACGTGGTTCTGCTTCGGAACAATAACAGCTCGCTCAGGTTTTTCTTTTACCATTTGTTCAGACATGTTTTTCGCCTCTTTCCGTTCTAATTTGCCGTAAGCTTTTTGTATATCATCGTGCCAAGCCATCTCGCTGCGAGATTAAACACAAGAACAGAAATCACCAGCACGGCAGAACCACCGTTTGCAATCGCTTCAGCATCCGGAATCATTCCTTGTGTATTGACGTTCCAAATGTGGACCGCAAGTGTTTCAGCGGGCCTGAAAATATTAAGCGGTGATGTTTCCGAAAACGGGTTCCACTCCGTAAAATTAAGACGCGGTGTTGTCAGGCCTGCCGTAAATAATAATGCGGCCGCTTCCCCGAACACCCTTCCTGACGCTAAAATTGCTCCTGTGATAATAGAAGGAATCGCACTTGGAATTAAAACCGTTTTTACGGTATGCCAGCGTGATACACCTAAAGCGAGAGATGCATCCTTCAGATCTTTAGGGACTGAACGGATCGCGTCTTCTGTCACACGCACCATGACAGGAAGGTTAAAAACAGTTAACGCAAGCGCTCCGCCTATGATCGTATATCCCCAGCCTGTTAAGTTGACAAACATCAATAATCCAAACATTCCAATGACAATAGACGGAAGAGATGAAAGCACCTCTATACATGTTCTGATGAAGTCAGTTACTTTGTTATTAGGCGCGTATTCAGCCATGAAGACCCCGCCGCCCACACCGAGCGGGATTGTAATCAGCATTGTAATAAACAAAATATAAAAGGAGTTAAACAGCTGATCTCGTATGCCTCCTCCAGCTGCAATGGCGCTCGATTTTGTTGTAATAAATTGAAAACTGAGCTGAGAAACACCGTTTATAATAATATAGGAAAACAAACCTACTAAAATGGCAGCGATAATGGCTGCACACAAACCAAACATTCCGGTCGCCAGTTTATCTGTTATTTTGCGGTTCATTACACTTTCCTCCTAGATGACAAGTAGCGAATAAGCAGGATGAACAAGAATGACATCACCAGAAGCACAAGCCCCATTGACCACAGCGTATTGTTTTCAACACTTCCGTATGTGGTGTGGCCCATATTCAGCGTGATGATCGTTGTCAGCGTTCCCGCAGTATCAAACAGGCTTTCCGGCAATACTCTTGTATTTCCAATGACCATCTGAACAGCCAAAGCTTCACCGAACGCCCGAGCCATGCCTAACACAACAGCTGTCATCAATGTTGGAAAAGCTGCAGGCACAAGTACTTTTCTGATCGTCTGCCATCTTGTCGCACCAAGCGCGTAAGAACCCTCTCGTAAACTCTTCGGAAGAGAAGCCATTGCATCAGCAGAAATCGATGTGATCGTCGGCAGAATCATGACGGAAAGGACAATCGTTCCCGCCAATAAACTGTGCCCTGTTCCGCTCGATTTGAACTGGGCGATAAACGGCACCAATACTGTAAGACCTATGAATCCATAAACAACAGATGGAATACCGACTAAAAGCTCAATCACCGGCTGCAGCACTTTCTTTCCCCAATTCGGGGCAATCTCTGTCATAAAAATCGCACCTGCAATGCCAAGCGGCGCAGCGATTAGAGCAGAAAGAATCGTTACTGCAAATGAGCCAAAAATAAATGGCAGCACTCCGTATTTCGGATCAGTATCTGTAGGATTCCAATTTAAGCTCGTTAAGAATTCAATTGGGCTTACACCATTTACAAGAAAAGATTGCAGCCCCTTCACGCCGAGGAAAATGGTGATCGCAACAGATGCCGCAATCATAATCAGCGCACATGCTGTCACAATCATTCTTCCCCGAACTTCATCCAATTGCCGATTTTGCCTTGAGCTGATTAAACGCTCGCTCACAGACATATTTTCTCTATTGTTTATCATTGTTTTACACTCCTATGAATGTGTTAAGAGGAGAAACGGTTGTCCCCGCACTCCTCTTTTTATTAAGATCAGCTTTGCTTCCCGTTGGCATCGCGTGTCACTTTCATATCAGTAACCGGAATGTAGCCTTGGTCAGTAACAATGCTTTTTTGAATGTCTTCACTCTTTAGATAATCAAGAAATTCTTTAGCTAAACCTGTCGCTTCACCTTTTGTATAAGAATGCTGATAAGCCCAGATCGGATACTCGCCAGTTGCTACATTTTTCGCTTCAGGTTTAACACCGTCAATAGATAGAGCAGTTACTTTGTCATCTGTTAAATATGAGAATGCAAGATATCCAATCGCTCCCGGAGTATCAGCAATGATCTTTTTCACCGTGTTGGAGGAATCTTCAGTAATGCCTTCTGCAGGCTCCGCTCCGTCAAGCGCATATTTCACAAATGTAGCACGTGTGCCAGAAGAATCAGGACGGTTTACAAGTGTAATCTTTTGGTCTTTGCCGCCGAGCTCTTTCCAGTTTTTGATTTTGCCAGTGAAGATTTTTTTCAATTCATCTTTTGAAATATCCTTCACACCAGCATCAGGGTTTACAGCTGCTGCCATACCAACTACAGCGACTTGATGATCGACAAGCGCTTTTGCATCGATGCCTTCTTTTTCTTCAGCAAAAACGTCTGAATTCCCGATCTGAACAGCTCCTTCAGAGACTTGAGAAAGCCCTGTTCCAGAACCGCCAGCTTGTACCTGTATATCAGCATCAGGGTTTTCTTCCATAAATTTTTCCGCGGCTGCAAGTACTAGTGGCTGCATAGCCGATGAACCAGAAATGGTTAAAGAACCTGATGCCTTTTCTTCTCCTTTTGCAGAATCGCTATTCGATTTTTTACTTTCTCCTGCATTTCCGCATGCAGCTGCAATCATCATAAAAGCAGCCATCAGAAGCATAAGCACCAATTTGTTTTTTTTCATTTCCTGAATTCCCCCTGCGTATAATGTGTAATTTGTCCTACACGTATAGAGTAAAGGTTCTATGTAAAAAGGGTTTGAACCGAATGTTAAGGTTTTGTAAATCCGTGCGTTTTTTTGTATAAAAAAAACGCCCACATCATGTGAGCGTTTCTTTTTAGTTATCAGAAGACGTTGTGTTTTCTGCATTTTCTTCGATTTTGTTTTTATTCTTTTGCTGAGTATCTTCTTTGTCCTGCTTCGATTTCAGCTCAAAATATTTATCCATTACTTCCCTGCCGATTTCGTTTGTAATGGTATATTTAGCGCTGTAATCAATATAAGCCCAAGGGACTACTACAGAGATCGCAATCTCAGGATTATCAGCCGGTGCATAGGCAACAAGTGTCGTATTATAAGTCGATGTTCCTGTTTTTGATTTATCAGGTCCATCATAGAACGATTGTGCTGTTCCTGTTTTACCGGCAGGCTGATATGACGCTGAAGCAAATTGACTGGCAGCTGTCCCTTTTGTCATCACCCGTCTGAATCCGGCCTGAACCTCTTTAATATATTCACTCTTCATGTCGATTTTATTCAGCACTTCCGGCTGAACGGATTGTACGACAGCACCGATCCCTCTTTTAGCATCAGGTTCTCTGACTTCCTTTACAAGCTGAGGCTTTAAGCGATATCCGCCGTTTGCAATCGTTGATACGTATTGCGCAAGTTCCAGCGGTGTATACGTGTCGTATTGGCCGATCGCATAGTCAAGCAAGAATCCCGTCAATCTGTCTGTTCCTTTATAGCCTGTCATTTCATTCGGAAGATCAATTCCAGTTTTGACACCCAGTCCAAATTGGCTGAAGTAATTACGGAAAGTATCAAAGGCCGTCGTATCAATCGGTAAAGCCTGGTGCGGTTTATATTCACCTTTTCCGAGCGCGATCGCAGTTTTAAACATAAATACGTTGGAAGACTGCTCTAAGGCTCTTTGAATATTGACCGGTCCTAAGTTAGTCCATGACTTTTTACCGCGTTTATCCTGACTGCCGATATACAATGGTTCATCCTGAAAAACTGTATTCAGATTGATGGCTCCGGTTTGAAGGCCTGTCAAGACTGTTGCGCCTTTGACCGCTGAACCCATGGCGTAAGATGACGTCATTGTACCTAAAGCGTAATCATCAATTTTATATTTCCCATTTTCTTGTTTAATCTGCTTGCCCGCCATTGAAAGCACTTCACCGTTTCTTGGGTCCATCATCACAACGAATGCCCGGTCTAACAATTGCGTGCTTGGTCTTGCTTTAGCAGATTTGAGGTTCTTCTCAATGATTTTTTCCACTTCTTTTTGCAAATCAATGTCAATCGTAAGCACGAGATCCTTACCGGCTTTGCCTTCAGATACCGTTTTTGTTCCCGTGACATTGCCGTTTGAATCTGTGATATTTTCGACTTTGGCTTTTTGGCCCTGCAGAAGGCTTTCATATTGGTATTCCAGATAACTTTTTCCGACCCTGTCATTTCGGCTGTAGCCAAGCGACAGGTAATGCTCGAGCAAGTTGGACGGCAATCCTTCATTAGAGCTGGAAACACTTCCGAGCACTGAGCGAAGAAGGTTTTTATACGGATATTCACGTTCCCAATCGGACGTGACATCAACACCTGGCAGTTCGTCTAAATGTTCACTTACCACTGCCATTTCCTTCGCTGATACATCTTCGTTTTTGATATATTGAGGGGTCAATGCATAGCCCGAATCCATCTGTCTTTTGATAGCGAGGATCTGCATATCTTTATCCGTCAATTCATTCAACTGCTTATCAGTAATCCGTTTTAGCTGAAGCTGGTATAAATCGTCATCGGATATTTTTTTGTCTTCAACCTGCTGTCTTTCTTTAGAGCTAATGAGCTTTTTTGCTTCTTTCGGTCTAGTCAAAATCCAATAATCTTTTTTATCCCGTTCTGTTACTTTTTTTGTATCGACTTTGATCATGTCAGACAGCTTTTTTGCGATCTTTAAGCGCTGTTCTTGCGTGGTCGATTTAGATCTCGTGTATGTGATTGCATTTAAAGCCTTATTTGTCACAATGGCATTAAAGTTTCGATCATAAATTTTCCCGCGTGGTACCGCTGAGCTGACTTCACTTTGTTCCTGCTTATTCGCTTGGTTTTTGTAATCATCGCCTTGCACGATCTGCTTGATGCCCAGTTCCACAATAATCCAGGTAAATATAACAAAGGCAGCTAAAAATAAAATATTCAGCCGGATCGGAAGCGACTTCTTTTTCTCTTTATGATTTTGCTTTTTTGGTTTATTTCTCCTCATAACATCACCTTTTCTATTTACAGAAAGAAAAGACACTCAAGTAAGAGTGCCAGTTTTCATTTTAAAGGTTTTTTCGACTTTTTTCTACAGATAACCCCTTTTTGGCAAAAAAATTATCTCTCGCCTTTTAACAGGGTCGGTTCTGTTACCCGTTTTTGGCCGTCTTCTTCCATGGTTTCATTTTCCCCTTCTTTCTCCTTAAAACGGATATCCTTGACAAAGTAATAAATCAAAGGATGTCCTATACCCAATATCGCAAGTGACAAAGGAATTCCCACATCCTCTTTCAGAAGGGCCACGATCAGGAGAAAGCACAAAATGGAAACAATTCTGCCGGCATTCAAGAACATTTCTCTAAGCACGATATATTCAATTCTTGCTTTTCTGGCATGCCTCGCGCGCCCTATCACATCATATGTAAGTGATACATATGGCACAAGCAACAGAGGATAGCCGATGGCAATAAAAACGCCATACGTTAATAATGTCGAAAAGCTCATATGGAACAGAATCAAAAACAGCGCGCCATACAAAATAAGTCCGCCCAGCAAAATCGATTTTTTTCTCGCCTTTTTCTTAATCAGCCTGGATGCAAAGTAGTAGGCAAAGAAGGAAACAGCTGAATTGACAAGACCGAATGTACCGAGAGCAAGTTCGCTGTTTGTCTCAATAAATACAAACACACTGATTAAAAAGACAAAAATCCCTTCTCTCAAACCCTGAAAAAAATGCGCATTCGTAATTCTCCGCCAATTCATATTGCTATGGCGCTCTCCAAATACTTTGCTCAGCATAAAACGGCCCTTTGATTCTCTCCGTTTTAAGAAAAAGCTCATCACGACAGCCAGGGCAAATAAACTGAGGGAGAGACTGAAAATCACTGTATAACCCGTATTATTTTCAAGCCTTGAGATCACGAATCCGGCTACAATCGGGCCGATCATTCCTGCAGAGGAAGACAGAATGCCCATAAACCCGTTGAAAAAGTCTCGCGTATCCGGCTCTGTTATTTCAAAGGTCAGCACGTTAAACGCTAGCCAATAAAAGCCATAGCCCACTCCGAGCACCGCGCCGATTAGCACGAGGCGGCTGGCCGCCGTTTCTCCGGCTAAAAGCACACTTAAATAAAAGGCAGCTAAAAAAATGACGCCGAACCTTAAAATGAATACCCTGTCTATTTTTTTGGCTAACCGTCCAGCCAAATAAAAGGTTATCGGCTGCATTGTCACAATGGATAAATTATATATCGCCAAATCAATAAATTTCCCTGACTGCTTCCAAAGATACACATTAACAAATGTATTGGACAGTGCAATTCCCAGCGAGTAAAGCCCGCCAATGGTCAGCAGAAAGAGTAACCCTTTGTTTACGTCTACATCGCCTATCACTTTTTTTAGTTTGCTCATTACTGACTCCCCTTTACTATCCCTTAGTCTGTCTCACTCAAACCGAGATATGTAAAAAGAAGACATAAAAAAACAAGGCCCCATAATGAGGACCTTGTTTGTGCCATTATTTTGCTTCGCTGTATAGACGAGCCACTTCGTCCCAGTTTACAACATTCCAGAAAGCTGAAATGTAATCAGGGCGGCGGTTTTGATAGTTAAGGTAGTAAGCATGCTCCCAAACGTCAAGACCTAAGATAGGCGTTTTGCCTTCTGAAAGCGGAGAATCTTGGTTTGGCGTGCTTGTGATTTCAAGTTTACCGTTGTTCACAACAAGCCATGCCCAGCCAGAACCGAAGCGTCCAGCTGCTGCTGCTGCGAATTGCTCTTTGAATTTGTCAAAGCTTCCAAATACACTGTTGATCTCTTCAGCAAGCGCGCCAGTCGGTTCGCCTCCGCCGTTCGGAGATAAAAGTGTCCAGAATAATTTGTGGTTTGCGTGTCCGCCGCCGTTGTTGCGGACTGCAGTGCGGATGTTTTCAGGAACAGAATCAAGATCTGCAACAAGCTCTTCAACTGATTTGTTGGCAAGAGCAGTGTTTCCTTCAACCGCTTTGTTTAAATTTGTCACGTATGTGTTGTGGTGTTTCGTATGGTGAATAGTCATAGTTTCCTTGTCGATATGCGGTTCTAAAGCATCGTACGCATAAGGTAATTCTGGAAGTTCGTAAGCCATGATAATTCCTCCTTAGTATATATGTACTGAAATGCCGCTTCACAGCGAGCCTTTCTTCATTCAATGTAACAAAAGAATGCTTTGTAATCAATGAAAAAGCTCACGATTTGGCTCATTTCAGCGGACATATTTCACTTTAACCGATAATCGGCACCATTAAACCTGCCGCCAGCATTTCTTATAGGACCGTCCATAAAAAATATCCGATCATCAAAAGCTGTATGATACCCTTTGCAATAACCCCTGTTAAAAAACCAATGAGTGAGCCGAGGCCAATTTTAAACGCTGACTTTAAGTCCTTCTGATGGACGATAAGTTCTGCGCAAACAGCCCCGATAAACGGACCCAATATGATCCCTGCAACCGGAATGACAAAAGGCCCGATTAATAAACCGATCGTGCTTCCCCATATGGCAGCTTTGCTTCCTCCGAACCTTTTTACTCCAAGCAGATTCGACACGTAATCTGCTGCGAATAATACTGCGGCAAAAACTGCCTCAACAAGCCAGAACATATAAGAATACGGACTGAATGAAAATAAAAATCCGTACAATACAAATCCGGCAACAATAAATACTACGCTCGGAATAACAGGATACACCAGCCCGATAAAGGCAATGATAAAAACCGCTGCAATTAACAGCCAATACAACATATCCATAGCTTCCATCCTCCCATTTTACTCTGTCTTCTTCATGTCTTCCTTGTATTCACACGCATGCAACGATACAATAAGCAACATATATTAGTTTAGCTAGGAAGTGAAGATAGTGAATGTGTTTCAGCTTTTCATTAAAAGTACATACTCTCCCCGTGATATTGCAAAAACAAGATTTCAAGGAATCGGAAAAGCGATTCTTTATGTATTTTTGCTCTCTGTCCTGTTTGCAATCCCTACCGCTTATTATGTAAGTACAGGGACCGTAAAATCAATGAACGGCTTTAAAACTGTTTTAAACAAAGATTTCCCTGATTTCACAATTTCAAACGGCAAACTTCAAACGGATGAGAAAAAAGCCACGGAATCTCAGGCAAATGGTTTCGTCATCGTGTTCGATCCGACAGACTCCTATGGCACTGAACAAATTGAAGCAAAGCAAAACGCGATCGGCATCCTTCAGAACAAATTTGTTTTGGCCATTGACGGACAAGCCCAAGAAATGTCTTACTCAATGATGCCGTCAGAGTTACAGAAAAAAGATGTCATTGCAGGGTTAAACCAAAATAAAGCGATGATTGTAACTGTTCTCTCAGCTCTTATTTTTCTCGTAACAGCAGCGGGAAAATTTATTGAAGTATCGTTTTTAGCGCTTATCGGGTTAATCATTAAGAATTCGCAGAAAAAACATTTATCCTATCATCAGCTCTGGAAGCTTTCTGCTTATTCCATCACCCTTTCAACTGTATTCTTTACAATCATGCGGGCATTAGAAGCAACCGTACCAAGTGAATTTTTGCTGAACTGGTTTGTCAATTTTGTCATCCTGTTTCTCGTTTTAAAAGAGATTCCGTCCAAAAAAGCTGCTGTATAAACCGAGGCTGCATTCGCAGTCTCTTTTCTTTTGTCATGAATCGAAATGGACAAGCATACTATGGTATAAAATTTCGTATACGGGAGGAAAAGCGATGAAGCGTCTCACCTTAGTATGCAGCATTGTTTTTATACTTTTTATTCTTTTTTATGACCTTAAAATTGGAACCATACCCATTCAGGACCTCCCTGTCTATGAAGCATCAGCAAAAACGGCTGTACAAGAACCGGCTTATAAAACGGTGAAGGTAAAGCCGGGTGATACGGTTATGTCGATAGTCGGATCAGCAGGTTCTCCGGATGACATTGTAAAGGATTTTGAAGCACTGAATCCAAATGTGAAAGCTAACGCCATTCAAGCCGGAACAGCGTATAAATTCCCGGTCTACCCTTAATTTAACGTTAATTTCTTGTCAGTTCGGCGAAGACACTGTTACAATGTAATTTGTAAAATAAATTCACATAAACCATACTAGAATTGTTATATCTAGAAGCGGCAACTACAATTAAGGAGCGATTGCAAGTGAGTGAAATCACACATCGTACAAAAACGCGTCCCGTCAAAGTGGGACCTTTAACAATAGGCGGCAACAATGAAGTTGTCATCCAAAGCATGACAACAACAAAAACACATGATGTAGAAGCAACGGTTGCGGAAATTAACCGTTTGGCTGAAGCCGGATGCCAAATCGTTCGGGTAGCATGTCCGGATGAACGGGCGGCAAACGCCATTGCGGATATTAAAAAGCGCATTTCCATTCCTCTCGTTGTTGACATACATTTCGATTATAAACTTGCGTTGAAAGCCATTGAAGGCGGCGCAGATAAAATCCGAATCAACCCCGGCAATATCGGCCGGCGCGAAAAAGTTGAAGCGGTTGTTAAAGCGGCCAAAGACAAAGGCATTCCGATCAGAATCGGAGTAAACGCCGGTTCATTGGAAAAACGGATTTTAGAAAAATACGGTTATCCGACTGCCGATGGAATGGTAGAAAGCGCACTTCATCACATTAAAATTCTTGAGGATCTTGATTTTCACGATATTATTGTCAGCATGAAGGCCTCTGACGTGAACCTTGCAATCGAGGCTTATGAAAAAGCAGCGAAAGCGTTTGACTACCCGCTTCACCTTGGGATCACCGAGTCAGGAACGCTGTTTGCCGGCACAGTAAAGAGCGCAGCAGGACTCGGCGCCATTTTAAGCAAAGGCATCGGGAACACCATGCGCATTTCACTAAGCGCAGACCCTGTAGAAGAGGTAAAAGTAGCAAGGGAGCTTCTGAAATCTTTCGGCTTAGCCTCCAATGCTGCCACGCTCATCTCATGCCCGACTTGCGGCCGTATTGAAATTGATCTAATCAGCATTGCCAATGAAGTGGAAGAGTATATTTCTAAGATAAAAGCGCCGATTAAAGTTGCTGTTCTCGGCTGCGCTGTAAACGGACCTGGTGAAGCGAGAGAAGCTGATATCGGAATCGCCGGCGCACGCGGTGAAGGACTGCTGTTCCGGAAAGGGAAAATTGTCCGTAAGGTTCCAGAGGAAACGATGGTAGAAGAACTCAAAAAAGAAATTGACATTCTTGCTGAGGAACACTACGCAAAACTTGAAGCTGAAAAAGCAAAATTAAAAGAAGAAACACAAAAAGCTTGACGGGAACCCGTCAAGCTTTTTTGTGTTAGAAAAATGGAATAATAAATATTCCAAGCACTAATGAAACGACACCGATACCCATTGCCCAGGCTCCAAGGCCTTGAGCACCTCTTCTTCTTGCGATATAGCCGACAATAATACCGGCAGCTCCCAATAAAACAGGCAGTACAAACAATGAAATGATGGACAAGGCTAAAGCGATGTACCCTATTCCCCGTCCTTCATTGACATTGCCGCCGCTGCGATCATTGTCTTGGTCATTACTGCGGTCAGCAGCACGATAAGGCTCTGCGATTTCAGCAGCTGTTTCCTCAAAAAAACCGTCATTGTCGCGGGTAATATTTGTCCCTTCAGATCCATGATCAACATAGTAACTGTTGTTATCACGCTTTTCGTAATCGTTTGCCACCTTCAATTCCCCCTTCTGTTTTATTAAAGGAGCTTTTATAGTTTGATCCATTTTGCCTGATTCATGTTTGCTAAACTTTTCTGTTAATGTCAATTGTTTATGTTACACTTGAAGGGATGAAACTGAAGGAGTGTGGGCATGTTACGCTTAGGAATAGATATTGACGGCACAATCACGGCTCAGGATACATTCGTCCCTTATTTGAACCGTTCGTTTAATCTTTCCATTTCATTAAACGATATGACGGATTATGATTTAACAAAGCTGTTAAACATTACCCAGGAAGAATTTTGGGATTGGATGAATCAAAATGAAGCGATCATATATAAGGAAGCATTGCTTGCACAGCATGCGAAACAGTCTCTTGATCGTCTCAAAGAGGAGCACAAGCTTATTTATATTACAGCGAGACGGACTCATTTAACTGATATTACCTATGAATGGTTTGACAGACAAAACATTCATTATGACCACATCGAACTTGTTGGGGGTCATCACAAAGTTGAAGCGGTCAAGAATCATAACATCGACCTGTTTTTTGAGGATCATCACGGGAACGCCATGATGATTGCGAAAGAAGCCGGGATACCGGTGATTTTGTTCAATTCCCCTTATAATCAGCTTCCGATTGATTCAAACATCATCAGAGTAAACAACTGGCTAGAAGCCGTTCAATGGATGAACAACAACAAGCATCACTTAATACGCGTCAATAACTGAAAAAGGAGCCCAAACCGGGCCCCTTTTTCATATATACGCATTTTACGCAGTAGTGTATTCTTGGTTTTCCGCTGTACAATCAGGGCATGTGCCATAAATCTCAAATTTATGCCCGCTGACCTGATAGCCATCCAAATCATCACAAAGCTTGTCCATCGGACATGATTCAATTTCCTTTGTTTTGCCGCAGGCAAGACAAATAAAATGATGGTGGTGATGGGTGAATGAACACTTAAATCGGAAGAGCTTTTCACCGGACAGCTCAGTTGTTTCCAAAATCCCAAGTTCTTCATATAAAGAAAGATTTCTGTAGATTGTATCAAAGCTTAAGCCTGGATAATCATCATTCAGTGCAGACAGTACGTTTTTAGCGGTAAGATATCTGTCTGAATCAGCAAAAAGCTGTAGCATATCCTCCCGTTTGTTTGTATATTTATATCCGTTTTCTTTTAATAGGTTCAGCGCTTCTTGGACGTTCATGAAGGGTCCCCCTTTTCGCTTTGCTTAAGAACGTATCACATGTATGAAAAAGAAAATGGCAGCTGTCTGTCCAGCAAGCCATTTTCTTTACCGCAGATAAAATTATACCCATAAAATGAATAAAAGTAAATGAAAGCCTAGTGGATTGCGTTTTTGAATTTTCCGCCTCTCGTTTCATGAGTATTCATAATTGTTATGAATGCATTTTGATCAACTTCAAACACGATCGATTTGAGCTTTGTCACTTCCAGCCTTGTGACAACCGCGTAAATTACGTCTTTTTCTTCGTCCGTATATCCACCTTTCCCCTTCAGCTTCGTTGTGCCCCGACCGAGACGGTGCAAAATCGCGTCGGAAATCTCATCATACTGCTCAGACACAATAATGACAGCTTTTGTTTCATCAAGCCCTTGGATCACAGCATCAATCGTTTTCATCGCAATATAATAAGTCATGAATGAGTACATCGCTTGCTCAGGACCGAACACAAAAACTGCCCAAATGAAGATGAACACATTGATGAACATAACGAACTCACCTACTGAAAACGGGAGTTTTTTGGTCAGCAAAATACCGAGAATTTCTGTACCATCCATTGAACCTCCGTTTCGAATAACAAGCCCGACGCCAAAGCCGAGTAAAAGACCTCCGAACACAGTAGCCAAAATAGGCTGGGTTGTAATGGCTTCTACATGGTGAAGTGAGGATTCAATAACGGCAAGCCCGACAATCCCTATAAACGTAGAGACTAGAAAGGTCTTACCGATATATTTATATCCGAAGATCATAAAAGGAATATTTAATATGACAACGAAAAAAGCGAAATTCAGAAAGGGGTTTGACATAAAGAGGTGGTCTAAAATAAGTGATACACCGATAATCCCGCCATCAATAAAATCATTGGGGATTAAAAATAATTCGATACTTACAGCCGCAGATGCAGCACCTACCAGAATCATAAAGACCCTGAAAATAAAATGGGTAAATGTTTCTTTCTTATGTTGTTTTGTTGGGGTCATAAAATCTCCTTTCCTGCAATAACTATTTTAAATACATTATAAATCTATTTTACCATTAAACACTGACACATTTTACTGATTTGCCCATACATTAAGTCTGGAGGTGGAATGACCGATGATTTTATTTCAAAGAATTATTTTACAGCGGCTTAATCAGGCTACTGCTGATGATTTGCTGAAGTACTCAAAACAATACGGAATCAGCTTAACAAGATCGCAGGCCGTTGAAGTAGCGAACTTGTTATACGGGAAAAATGTAAACATCTTTAATGAGAGTGAACGAATGCGGCTGTTGAAACAAGTAGAGACGATTACATCGAAAGAAACAGCTCAAACAGTTAATGAACTATTCAAACAATTTACAAGCTAAAAAATGGGGGTGTTATCCCCCATTTTTTATTGCTGTAAAATCTTTTCGAGCAATGTATCATCAAATTGTTTTTCTTTCAGCATTTCAATCTCAAAACGGTATGGCGGTTTTTTGTTCTTTTTATCTTCACCGACATATGGTGTTTCAAGAATTTTTGGAATGTCTTTTAACTGCTCATGGTGAACAACATATTGCAGTGCGTCAAAACCTATTTCACCAAAGCCAATATTTTCATGGCGGTCTTTTCTCGCACCTTTGACATTTTTGCTGTCATTGATATGAAGCACTTTAATACGGTCAATGCCAATGATTTTATCGAACTCATTTAGCACTCCGTCAAAGTCTTCGACAATGTTATACCCGGCATCATGTGTATGGCACGTGTCAAAGCACACTGACAGCTGCTCATTGTGTGTAACGCCTTCGATAATCTGTGCAAGCTCCTCAAAGCTTCTGCCGCATTCTGATCCTTTTCCAGCCATTGTTTCTAATGCAATCTGGACATTTTGATTCGGATCAATCACTTCATTTAAGCCTTCAATAATTTTTTTGATGCCGGCTTCAGCTCCTGCCCCTACGTGAGCGCCAGGATGAAGGACAATTTGCTTCGCTCCGATGGCCGCTGTCCGTTCAATTTCAGAACGAAGAAAATCAACACCCAGCTCAAAAGTGGACGGATTTGTCGTGTTGCCAATATTAATAATATAAGGCGCGTGTACGATAATCTCGTCAATGCCGTTTTCTTGCATATGTGCCCGGCCTGCTTCTATATTTAAGTCTTCAATTTTCTTTCGGCGCGTATTTTGCGGTGCGCCTGTATAGATCATAAACGTATTCGCCCCATAAGAGACTGCTTCCTGGCTTGCAGCCAGAAGCATATGTTTTCCGCTCATAGAGACGTGTGAGCCTATTCTCAGCAACAGGTTCCCCTACTTTCTTTTCTTAGATTGGTTTCTTCTCTGTTTTTTCTTGATTTTCTCCATCTCATAGCTCATTTTCTTTTTATACCCAGGCTTAACCTTCTTCGGCTTTTTCACGAGACGATGAGCAATTTCATCCGCTTCATTCGGCGTTTTTTTACGCTTTTTGCGGCGCTGACGGTCATCGCCTTTTTTCCATTCGCCCTTTTCAAGCTCTAAGTAATCAAATTCGATGCCCATTTTTTCAAGTCTTACTAATGCATCCTCATCAGTAAGCTCATAAATGGTCATCGCTTGTCCTGATGAGCCGGCACGAGCCGTTCTGCCCACACGGTGAACATAGAAATCGAGATCATCCGGCAGCTCATAGTTGATAACATGGCTGACACCTTTAATATCAATACCTCTTGCGGCAAGGTCAGTTGCAATGACATAAGTGAATTCCAAATCATTAATCTGCTTCATGACTTTTTTCCGCTCACGTGGTGTTAATCCGCCGTGCAGCAAGCCGATTTTCATGCCTTTGCCAGTCAGATACTGGGCAATATGGTCAGCCGTATTTTTCGTGTTAGCAAACACAATCCCCAGGTATGGATTCAGATGCGACATGATGTCAAAAAGGAGCTTGTCCTTGTCACGATGTTTCGAAGGAATGAGGATATGCTCGATTTTCGCAGCAGTCACCTGTTTTGGCTCCACATGGGCGTATTTCGGATTTTCCATGTATTTCTTCAAAAATGGTTTCAGCTTTTCCGGTATGGTCGCTGAGAACACAAGCATTTGCAGATCCTCAGGCATGCGGGAACCGATGTAATCTACATCTGCAAGGAATCCCATGTCCAGCATTAAATCCGCTTCATCAATAACAAGAGATTCCGCTTTATGAACACTTAACGCCTGTTCTTTGATTAAGTCAGCAATCCGTCCGGGTGTACCAACAACAAGATGCGGCTGTATTTTCAATTTATCAATTGATTTTTGTTTATCAGTGCCTCCGATAAAACATTTCGAGCGAATCTGACTGCCTTCCTCACCCTGTGTGATTTTAAGCGCTTCCTGATAAATCTGGTTGGCAAGCTCTCTTGTCGGAGCCGTAATGACTACCTGAACGACATCCTTAGCAGGATCGATTTTGTTTAATAAAGGCAGTAAATAAGCGTGAGTCTTTCCAGTACCCGTCTGAGACTGGCCGATGACGCTTTCTTTTTTTAACACTGCAGGAATCAGCCTTTTCTGGATATCAGTCGGTTCGTAAAAACCAAGGCGATGTACTGCATCTATAATAAATGGTTTCAATTCATAAAGTTCAAATTTCGTTTCTTTCATTTTTCCCAGCTCCTTAAAGCGGCACATTATGTGTCCATCATCACATTATACCCGATTTTGCTTAAAAACACCACGTTTGCAAGGCGTTTGTTTTATTCAGTTATGTAAAGCAAATACCGCAGCCCATGCATATTCTAATAGCAGAGAGAGCTGAAAGGAGGTACAAGTATGTTTTCACCGCAGCAGCCAATGAGAAATTACCCACAGCCCGGACCGCCCCGCCCCATGCCAAATCAGCGAATGGCGGGCAGAAGACCGCCTAATATGCGAGGACCTTCATTTGGAGCACAGCAGCAAGGTTTTCAGCAAGCCGGACAATTTCTTCCTCAGGCAAATGCCGGAGCGAGAAATGGTGCAGGTGCAGGCGGAGGCTTAAAAGGAATGCTGTCAAGGTTCCTACCCGGCGGAGGAGGCGCTGGCAGCGCCGGAGTTCCTGGAATTCCAGGAGCAGGTGCAGCAGCGAGCGGAGGTGCTGGCCTGCAAGGCATTCAAAATATCGCCAATCCTGCATCATTATCCAGTATGCTTGGAAATGTGCAAAAAGTACTCGGCATGGCGCAGCAAGTCACCCCTATGATCCAGCAGTACGGCCCATTAGTCCGCAATCTGCCAGCAATGATGAAGCTGTACAGCCAATTAAGTAAAAGTGATGATACTGAGACAGAGGCCAATGAGGAAAGTGAAAAACAATCCGTTTCAGAAGAATCATCAGAAAAAGAGAAAGAGACTGAAACAAAAACCTCAGATGGGAACAAAAAATCAAAACCAAAAAGTTCTTCTCTCCCAAAGAAATCTAAAACAACTGACAATAAAGAACAAGAATCAAAAACGTCTGCCCCGAAGAAAAAGGAAGCTGCCTCTCCTGCTCCGAAAAGAACATCAGGCAGTTCAAAACCGAGATTATATATATAACATTCTTTGATATCTGAAGTGAGATTGGCTATAATGAGATCAGAAGAATGCAAGAATAGAGCCGTTTGATTACGGCTTTTTATATTGCCTTTACTCACTTCAGTATTGGAGGACAACCGAAAATGGACGTAATTAAAATTTCACCGCGCGGCTATTGCTATGGTGTTGTTGATGCTATGGTCATTGCCAAAAATGCGTCACTAGATAAAAGCTTGCCAAGACCCATCTATATACTCGGGATGATTGTTCATAATAAACACGTCACTGATGCGTTTGAAGAGGAAGGGATTTTTACATTGGACGGCTCTAACCGTCTGGACATCTTAAAGCAGGTTGACAAAGGAACTGTCATTTTCACTGCGCACGGTGTTTCTCCCGAAGTCAGAAGAATCGCAGAAGAAAAAGGGTTAGTCGCAATTGATGCTACATGTCCGGATGTGACGAAAACTCATAATCTAATCTTAGAGATGAAAGAAAAAGGATATCACGTGATCTATATCGGCAAAAAAGGGCATCCAGAGCCTGAGGGAGCCGTTGGCGTAGCGCCGGAGATCGTTCACTTAGTTGAAACAGAAGAAGATGTAAAGAACCTTGATATCCAAGCAGAGAAGTTAATCGTGACGAATCAAACAACAATGTCTCAATGGGATGTTCACGACATTATGGAGCTTGTCAAAGAAAAATATCCTCATGTCGAATATCACCAAGAGATTTGCCTCGCTACTCAAGTGCGGCAGGAAGCTGTATCAGAGCAGGCAAAAAAAGCGGACTTAACAATCGTTGTCGGAGACCCGAAAAGCAACAATTCAAATAGGCTTGCTCAAGTGTCAGAAGAAATAGCCGGGACAAAAGCATACCGGATCGGTGACTTAAGCGAATTGAAGCTCGAATGGCTGAAAGGCGTTAATACCGTTGCAGTTACAGCGGGAGCTTCAACACCGACGCCGATCACAAAAGAAGTCATTCGCTTTTTAGAGCAGTTTGATCACGAAGATCCATCAACTTGGACAACTGAACATAATATACCGCTCAAAAAAATACTTCCAAAAGTAAAAGCAAAAAACTGAGGCTGTAAAAGCCTCAGTTTTTTTATAGAAATGTAAATGGATTTGTATCTGTTTCAGAAACAAAGATATTCACGCCAAACTTTTTATCATTACACATTGATGTCAGTTTTCTCGTGACGCCTTCTTTCATGATTTTTTCCGCGTAATGGCCCGGATCAACCACATTTAGGCCAAGCATCATCGCATCATGGGCCACATGGAAGTATAAATCTCCTGTGACGTAAACATCGGCTCCCTTTCGTTTTGCATGATGAATATACTTGTTTCCATCTCCGCCAAGAACAGCTACTTTTTTCACCATGCTGTCAGCATCCCCCACCATTCTGACACCATTGACGTCAAGCTTGTCTTTCACAAATAAAGCGAATTCCTTGAGCGTCATCTCATTTTTAAGGGTTCCGACACGGCCGAGCCCTTTTTCGGCGGGAGTCTGTTCGATAGGATAGATATCGTAAGCGACTTCTTCATATGGATGGCTTTTTATCATTGCATTGATAACAGCTTTTTCGACGCTTTTAGGAAATACAGTCTCAAGCCTTACTTCATGAACAAGCTCAAGCTCTCCCACTTCACCGATAAAAGGCTTAGCTCCGTCTAATGGTATAAAACTGCCGATTCCTTCAGATGAAAACGCGCAATGGCTGTATTCACCGATATGGCCAGCCCCCGCATTTCCGAGCGCGGCTCTGACCTGCTCTTCATATTCCTTCGGCACGTATACTGCCAGCTTTTTCAGAGGATCCGTATAAGTAGGCACCAGCACTTCCGTCTCACTCAGCTCTAATGCTTCAGCAAGCAAATCATTCACACCGCCGTCCGCAACGTCTAAATTTGTATGAGCTGCATAAACAGCAATATCATGCTTCAAACACTTTTCAATTAACCTTCCGGCAGGCTGATCTGTTGAAATATGCTTTAGCGGCCGGAAAATTGGTGGATGGTGTGCAATAATCAAGTCAACCTCTTTTTCAATCGCTTCATCGATGACGCTCTCTAACACATCAAGTGTAACCATCACATTTTTAATTGGTTTGTTTAAAGTGCCGATTTGCAGGCCGATTTTATCTCCTTCAACCGCATAGGCTTTCGGGGAAAATTGTTCAAACAGCTGGATGATCTGCTGCCCATTTACACTTTTAGCCATGATCGATTACCTCCTTTAACAGCTCCATTCGATCGGCGAGCTCCTTTAATTTTTGTTTGTTTTGCTCTGTATCCGCCGCTTGGCTGATCTGTTCATAAATGCTTTGAGTGTGCTGAAGCTCTTGTGTCCACTTTTTCAAAAAGACAGCATTTTTTTCTTTTGCCAAGAAAGGGCCGACAAGCATCCCGGCTGATAAAGAAATACCGTCATAAGCCGCATCCCTGTCTCCCGCTTCGGCTACCAGCACCTCATAGCACTTTCCGTCCTCTTCAAGGATTACCTCATCTATCAGCGCATATCCTTCTTTATAAAGCCACTCCCTGATATGAACAGCATGAATATTCGGCTGTAAAATGAACCGTTCTTTCCCCGTTAATTTGTCTTTGCCCGCTTCTAAAATGTGAGCGATCAAAGCCCCGCCCATTCCGGCAATCGTAATGGCATCAGCTTCACCTTTTTTAATCACTTCCAGTCCGTCTCCCTGCCTTACAGAAATGTGCGAGTTTAAGCCTGATTTTTCAACCTGCCGCTTTGCAGACAAAAATGGGCCATCTGTGATTTCTCCGGCAATCGCCCCGCTGGCTTTATGATTCAGCACCGCATAACAAGGAAGGTATGCGTGATCAGAGCCGATATCGGCCATCACCGCTCCATTCGGTATGTACTCCGCTACTGTTTGCAATCGTTTAGATAATTTTAATTCGTTCACTTGTCATCACAACTTTTCTCAATCATTTTTTCCTTTACTATCATATAAAAAATCAGCCCGGAATCCAAGCTGAAGCAAATGATTTTGAGATTATTTCTTTTGATGCGAGTCTGCACGCGGCAGTCAAAAATAAAAGGCTGTCGAGAACATCTCGGCGGCCTGTGAATGTATAAAGAGAAAAATGGTTCTTTTATTTAATTTTTGACACCCACTCTGCCATATCATCCAGCTTATCGGCCGGAACAAGACCGGAAGGCATTCCATTACCGCCTTTTTCGATCTTTGTTTTAATTTCAGCGACATCTTTCTTATCCCCTACACCTTTTAAGCTAGGACCCGAAACACCTTCATAATTTTCACCGTGGCATGCGATGCAGTTTGCCTTGTAAATTTCTTCTGGTGAAGCGTTTGCATCTTTCTTTTCAGCAGATTTGCTTTCTCCTCCGCTTGCAATCTCCCGAGAGTCATCAAGTCCTTTTACTGATAAAAAGAAAGTTAGACCAATTCCTAAAACAGCGATCAGCAAAAATGGAATAAGCGGGTTCCATTTCATTTCCCTTCCCCCTTTTTGATCCTTCCCCCTATGTAAACACTTCTAATTCTAACTTATTTTTACAAAAAGTAAATGGATTGCTATACAAAAGTTTTTTATTCACACTTTATACAAAATTGAATTGAAACATGCCTAAATCTCTAATATCCTTTTTATTCTATTGTATAATGTATTGTATACGCTTACAATAGAAAATATGGAATTAGATTTTGAAATTTTTCATCACAATGTTCATTTGCAAATGACATCATTTTTCAGTAAAATAAAGGCATATTATCCATATATCTTTTTAAAAAAGAAGAACGGATCATCAAGACCCGTTCCATCTTATTCGAGGAAATCTTTCAAACGTTTACTTCTGCTAGGATGTCTTAGTTTCCGCAACGCTTTGGCTTCGATTTGTCGAATACGCTCTCTCGTTACTCCAAATACTTTGCCGACCTCTTCTAATGTTCTTGTACGGCCGTCATCAAGACCGAATCGAAGACGCAATACATTTTCTTCACGATCAGTTAACGTATCAAGCACATCTTCCAGCTGCTCTTTCAATAGCTCGTATGCGGCGTGGTCAGAAGGTGAAGTTGCTTCTTGGTCTTCAATGAAATCACCAAGGTGCGAGTCATCCTCTTCACCGATCGGTGTTTCCAGCGATACCGGCTCTTGAGCAATCTTTAAGATTTCGCGTACTTTTTCAGGCGTTAAATCCATATCTTCCGCAATTTCTTCAGGTGTTGGTTCTCTGCCTAAGTCTTGCAGTAATTGACGCTGCACACGGATTAATTTATTAATGGTTTCAACCATATGAACGGGAATCCGGATCGTTCTCGCCTGATCGGCAATGGCGCGTGTAATCGCCTGTCTGATCCACCACGTAGCATACGTACTGAATTTATAACCTTTGCGATAATCAAATTTTTCAACGGCTTTCATCAGGCCCATGTTTCCTTCCTGGATCAGATCAAGGAACAGCATACCGCGTCCGACATACCGTTTTGCGATACTGACAACAAGCCGCAGGTTCGCTTCAGCCAATCTGCGTTTAGATTCTTCGTCACCTTCTTCAATCTTTTGAGCGTAGGCGATTTCTTCTTTTGCAGAAAGAAGGTTAACCCGACCGATTTCCTTTAAATACATACGAACTGGGTCATTGATTTTAACGCCAGGCGGTACACTTAGGTCATTAAGGTCAAATTCTTCTTCGGCTTTGGCAAGCTGCTGAATATTAGGATCTTCTGTTTCTTCATTCTCACTAATTAATTCAACACCTTGTTCACCTAAAAATTCATAATACTCATCCATTTGGTCTGATTCAATTTCAAAGCTGGACATACGCTCAGCAATTTCTTCATATGTCAAAACGCCACGTTTTTTACCAGACTCTGTTAATTGCTCTTTTACTTGGTCGAATGTTAATTCTGTCTCGTGGGTTTGTTTATCAGCCATTATGGATCCCTCCTTCCAAAGCTTGCAACGAATTCTATAAGCGGTATGATTCTTATTCGGTCCATTCAGGCGTTTTCTATGTGAACTGCCTTTAACAATGTGCGAATAATGAAATGACAATTCATGATGAGGTTAAGCGATCTATTTGCTCCTCCGCAAGGAATCATTGCCAATAAATGCTCCTCATCAGTTCTCCAGTTATTTTAAAGATCGGTTCAATGTAACGATTTCTTGAGCCAGAGAAGCAGCTCTTAAAAAATCTTTTTGCCTTTCGGCTTCGGCTCTTTCCGCCTCTTTTTCTTTTATCATTGACCAATTTCTTTGATTCAACACTTTTTTTACATAATCTGATAACTCGGCTTCGCTAAGCTCTTGACTAACCTGAAGCATTAATATATCAGACAAGAGCTGGCTTATATGATCATCCGTCACCCTGGCCATCAGATGCTGAGGCGTCAGCTCGGCTCCCTCTTCATAAAAAGCATAAAGATAGGCAGCTAATGCCCGGTGCTCATCAATATTAAATTGAAACCCTACCCGGTCAATCACTTTTTTGATGACGCTCCGATCTCGAAGCATGTGAGCGAGTAACAGCCTTTCTGCATTTTCATACGCCGGACGCAAACGTTTTTGCCTTGCTTTTGTCGTCAGATGCGCTCGCCGCGTTTTTGTTTCACCGCTATTGTCAGCAGGTTTGTTTTGCTTGCTGAAAACAGACAGCTGCTCAGTTAAAGACTCCTCTGAAAGCGAAAACTCTGAAGCAAGCTGCTTTACATAGACTTCCTGCTCTAGAGACCCTGAAAGCGTGCTGATTTCTTTCAGTACGTCTTTAATGTAAGCTAGTCGGTCGCCTTCATCGGACAGGTTCTTTCCTTTTCGGAAATATTGCATTTTGAACGCCATTACGGTGACACTGGCGTCAATAATGTCGTTTTTAAATTTTTCCCCGCCGAATTTTTTGATGTAATCATCAGGGTCCAATCCGTCAGGAATCATTGCAACTCTGACTTTGCAGCCTTTTTTTTGCAGAAGCTCCGAAGCTTTTAAGGTGGCTTCATAACCGGCTTTATCAGAGTCATAGCAAAGAATGATTTCTTCGACGTTTCTTCTCAGGATCTTGACATGATCATCTGTAAGCGATGTTCCCATCGTGGCTATGCTTTCTTTTACACCCGAGCTTACGGCCGATATGACATCAGCAAACCCTTCAAATAAGACTGCTCTTTCCTGCTTTCTGATATGAAGGCGGGCCTTATAAAAATTGTAAAGCAGTTTACTTTTATGAAAGAGCGGGGTTTCAGGACTGTTCATATACTTAGGCTGCTGGCTGCCAAGAGCCCTGCCTGAGAAAGCAACAACAGCCCCGTGATGATCATGGATAGGAAACATGACACGGTTTCTGAAGCGGTCGAAATATCCGCTTCCGTCTTCGCGTCTGATCAGGAGACCCGCTTTTTCCATTTGTGCCTCACTAAATCCCCTCTTTACAAGGAATTTCGTGATAAAGTCCCAAGAATCAAGAGCATAGCCAATCTGAAATTCATCAATCAGCTCTTTCGTAAAGCCCCTAGAAAGCAGATAATCCAGTGCCTCTTGACCTTCTTTTGTATTTATTAACAAATGATGGTAAAATTTCTTCAGGAGCTCATGTGCCTCAGCCATTTTTTGTTCTCCAGAAGACTCTGGCCGGGCTCCGGAATGGACTGTTATATCATCTGGAAAATCAATTTGGTATTTGTCAGCAAGGTGAGAAACCGACTCGGCAAATGAGTAGCCTTCCATCTGCCTTAAAAAAGAGAAAACATTGCCGCCCGCTCCGCAGCCAAAGCAATGAAAAATCTGTTTGTCGGGCGATACGGAAAACGAAGGTGTGCTTTCTCCATGAAAAGGACAGAGTCCAAAGTAGTTTCGGCCTTGCTTCTTTAATTGAACATAATCACCTATGACTTCAACGATATCTGCCGACTTTTGCACCTGATCCACAATTTCATCTGGTATCCGATTTCCCATCTTATAACACTCCGTCGTACATTATTCGATGCTTTAGTGCAAAATCCCTTCATCGTTCGACAGGATTTTTTGCAGCAGTGTAATAAATCGTTCTCGATCTTCTTTATTCAATTTTTTAGGCCCTTTGGCATATACGCCTTTTCTTCTTTGTTTGCCGGAAAAATGACGGCCCTCTAGAGCAAAATCAATCGTGTCTTCTTTATAAAGACGACCTCTTTCCGACATAACTGAGACATTTCTGTTCAACAGCAGAGATGCTAATCCGATGTCCTGCGTCACAACAATATCTCCCGGTTTCACGTGATTTGCGATATATAAATCAGCAGCTTCTTTATGAGGATCAACATACTTCCATTTTTCTTCATTGCTTCTGGAAAGCTGATAATGTTCAAATGAAGCGACAAAAAGAACTTGAACTTCATACTCGGATGCTGTTTGTAAAATTTCATCTTTTACCGGACAAGCATCAGCATCGACAAAAATCGTCTTTTCTTGTTCATTAAGAAGAGTAATTCTCCATCCCTCCATTAAACTCCTGCATAAAAGCAAGCAAAATCGCACATCCTTTATTATTGTGGATGTATAGGAATTTGTCGAAAAATTTCCGGGAGAAATTCTTGACATCTTACCCATAATAGTTTATTCGTATCACACGATCCTTAAACCTAAAATTAATCATTTTATCACAATTTTTTATTATAATACAAACTTCACAAAGATGCTATTGTTTTTCATTATTCCCTTTTGGCACAGCCAAAAACCCAGGATAGAGCGTCCTGAGTTATATGTTTTTTGTTTTGAGATGATGGATAATATTTGCTGTTTCCTCAACCGCTTTATTTGAAACATCAACAACCTGGCAGCCGATCCGATCCACAATCTTTTCGAAATACTCGAGTTCCTCTTTGATTCTGTTGATATTTGCATAAATCGCTTTATCATTAAGCCCGAGTGATTTTAAACGTTCTTTTCTGATATGATTCAGTTTATCAGGGCTAATCTTTAAACCGATGCATTTTTTCGGATCAACGTTAAAGAGTTCTTCCGGCGGATCAACCTCCGGTACAATCGGAACATTGGCAACCTTCAGGCGTTTGTGTGCGAGATATTGAGACAGCGGTGTTTTAGACGTTCTTGAAACGCCGATCAAAACGATATCAGCTTTTAAAATCCCTCTTGGATCACGTCCATCATCGTATTTAACTGCAAACTCGATGGCCTCCACTTTTTTGAAATAATCTTCATCAAGCTGGCGCACCCGCCCCGGTTCGTATTTCGCTGTTAAACCGTAGGCTGTTTCCATTTTATCAATCAACGGGCCGATAATATCATAATATAAAACATTTGCTTTTTCCGCTTCGGCTATCAAATATTCTCTGATTTCCGGCACCACGAGTGTAAAACAGATAATGCCGCCGTCTGCCTTTGCAAGTGAAATCACTTCATTGATAGTGCCTATATCTTCAACATAAGGAATTCTTCTTACATGAGTATCATCCGCCGATCCGTTAAATTGGCTGAGTGCTGCTTTTACTACCAATTCAGCCGTTTCACCGACGGAATCCGATACAACATAGATGATGCGGTTATTCATATTATCCCCCCGTTAGTTTGCAATCTTATAGGATTTCATTTTCAGATAAACTGACAAGTATTTTGGTCATATTTGTTTTTGTCACTCTGCCGATCACTTCAAAGCCTTTATCGGTGTCTTTGATGACAGGCAGTGCATCAATTTGTTTTTCTATTAAGTGCTTTGCAATGTCCATCACATAATCCTCGCGTCTGCACACCGTAATGTTCGGCATCCTTGTCATGATGATGTGAACAGGGACCGATGTAAGCTCCTGCTGGCCAATGCTCGCTCTGAGCAAGTCTTTTCGTGAAAGCACCCCGACTAAAACAGCATCGCGGTCCACCACAAACAGAGTACCTACATCTTCTAAAAACATGGTGCAAATCGCATCGTACACAGAAACGTTTTCGTGAATCACTACGGGGATAGATTGAAAGTCTTTCACCTGAAGCTTTTTGAGTTTATCCGCCAAAAGCTGCGTGCCGGTTTTTCCCGTATAGAAATAACCGACTCTCGGGCGCGCCTCGAGGAATCCTGACATGGTGAGTATGGCTAAATCCGGGCGCAATGTCGCCCTGGTTAGGTTCAGCTTTTCTGCAATATGCTCCCCTGTAATCGGCCCGTTTTCTTTTACAATCTGCAAAATATGTTCTTGCCGTTTATTTAGTTCGATCGTACTCACCACCTTTTCACTTCATAGCTATGTAAAGAAATAATAATCCATATTATAACGTAAATATCTTGTAATCAAACAAAAAACATATAAATGGGGAAAAGACGATTACCGATCACACAGCAACCGCCTTTTCTCTCTTTATTTTACAATAAGGGCATTCATATTCGCAAAGGACTTGATCTCATCCGCCAAGCTTACCATTTGCGCTAATCGATTTGCCTTTAATGCCTCATTATCCGCTATAACCATTGTATGATCGAAGTAAGCATCGATCGGTTCTTTTAAGGCTGCAAGTGAAGCAAGCGCCGCCTCATAATCTTTTTTGCTGAAGTTTTCCTGCAGATTTTGCTTCGCTGTTTGGTAGGCATCAAACAGTTTTGCTTCGTATTCATTTTCAAACAGATCAGGCTGAATGTCTCCGCGGACTCCTTTTTTGCTGATAGAGATCACTCGGCCTAACGCTTCGGCTGTTTCCTTAAAGCCAGGTGCACCAAGCTTTTGCTCCAGTACTTGTGCTTTATGCAGCGCAGAGTACGGCTCAAGCTCAGAGCTTTCCAGCACGGCGTCAATGACATCATGTCTGATTTGTTCAGCATTCAAGACATATTTCAAGCGCTGAGTGAAGAAATCCAGCAGTTCATTTTCTTTATCGGTTTGTACGAAAGTAAGCAGCTCTTCAAATGAAATTCCCCAGTTGCGGTCAAGAAGAATCGCAACAATACCGCTTGCTTGGCGGCGCAGTCCGTAAGGGTCCTGGGAACCGGTCGGAATTACGCCGATAGAGAAGAATGAAGCGATTGTGTCAAGCTTATCCGCCATTGCTACAACAGCTCCGGTGAAAGTAGAAGGCGTTTCTCCGCCCGCTGATCTAGGCATATAATGTTCATTGACTGCCGCCGCCACAGCTTCATCTTCGCCAAGCATTCTCGCATACTTTTCGCCCATAATTCCTTGAAGTTCAGGGAATTCATATATCATATGTGTCACAAGGTCGAATTTAGATATTTCAGCAGCCCGCTTCACATGTTTTAATGTATCTTCATCAGCCTGAAGACGAACGGCAAGTTTCTCTGCGATTGATGTGACTCTTCTAACCTTATCAGCAAGAGAACCAAGCTCTTCATGGAAAACGATATTTTCAAGCTTCTTCACATTTGCATCAATGTTTAGTTTCTGATCTTCCTTGTAGAAGAATGACGCATCAGATAAACGTGCGCGCAGCACTTTTTCATTGCCTCGGGCCACATTTTCAATCGCGTGGCTGTTGCCGTTTCGGACTGTGATAAAGTGAGGCAGCAGGTCACCGTTTTTGTCTTTGACAGGGAAGTAGCGCTGATGCTCTTTCATTGTCGTGACAAGCACTTCTTCAGGAATTGACAGAAACTCGGATTCAAATGAACCGTAAAGAGCTGTCGGGTATTCTACTAAATGATTCACTTCATCAAGAAGGTCTTCGTCAACTGGAATGCTCCAATTGTTTTCAGCAGCCATTGTTTCCAGCTGAGATTGAATCATTTGCTTTCGGACGCTAGGATCAGCAATAACATGCTGTTCTTTCAGCTGCTCTTCATAAGCTGAAGGTGATTCAATTGACACTTCATGTCCGAGGAAACGGTGTCCCTGTGTTGTCCGTCCAGACTCAACGTTTGTGATCGAAAATGGAATGACATCCTGTCCAAATAATGCGACAATCCATTTGATCGGTCGGATATAACGCAAATCTTCATTTCCCCAGCGCATGTTTTTCGGGAAATGCAAGCTTGTAATTAAACCGCTCAATTCTGGCAGAAGCGACTTCGTTTCTTGGCCGGCTTGGAATTTTTGCACGAATACATACTCTATGCCTTTTACTTCTTTGATATACAGGTCTTCCACATTCGCGCCTTGGCCTTTTGAAAAGCCGATTGCCGCTTTTGTCCAGTTCCCGTCCGCATCAAGGGCAATTTTTTTCGCAGGCCCTTTTGCTTCTTCTTTTATATCATCCTGCTTTTCTGCGACATCCTTAACGAACACAGCAAGACGTCTCGGTGTATTGAAGAGTTTCACTTCACCGTGAGTAATATTTTTTTCTTTAAGCCAGCCTGTCAGCTTGTCGCCAAGCTGAACCATGCTTTCATTCAAAAAGCGCGCCGGCATTTCCTCTAATCCGATCTCTAAAAGTAAATCCTGTTTACTCATGAGAAGAACCCTCCCCTTTAAGCATTGGGAACCCTAGTTTTTCTCGTTCCTCATAATAGGTTTTTGCTACTTTTCTAGCTAAATTCCGCACTCTTGCGATATAGCCCGTCCGCTCGGTAACAGAGATCGCACCTTTGGCATCAAGCAGATTGAAGGTGTGCGAACATTTCAGCACATAGTCATATGCTGGATGAACAAGTCCGTTATCCATTTGCTTGATCGCTTCTTTTTCGTATGTGCTGAACAATTGGAACAGCATATCGACGTCTGATGTTTCAAACGTATAAACAGAATGCTCATATTCAGCCATCATGAATAAATCTTTTACTGTAAACCCTGACGTCCACTCCAAGTCAAACACGTTTTCTTTATCCTGGATATAAGACGCGAGACGCTCAATTCCATACGTAATCTCTACAGAAACGGGTTTACACTCTAATCCCCCGACCTGCTGGAAATACGTAAATTGTGTTATTTCCATTCCGTCAAGCCAAACTTCCCAGCCTAGACCCGCGCAGCCTAAAGACGGATTCTCCCAGTTGTCTTCAACAAAGCGAATATCGTGCTCAAGCGGATCAATTCCAAGAGCACGCAAGGAATCCAAATACAGCTCTTGAATGTTATCAGGAGACGGTTTAATAATGACCTGGAACTGATGATGCTGATACAGTCTGTTCGGGTTCTCCCCGTAGCGGCCGTCTGCAGGACGTCTGGAAGGCTCTACATAAGCCACTTTCCACGGCTCAGGGCCGATACTGCGCAAAAATGTATACGGGCTCATCGTGCCGGCTCCTTTTTCTACATCGTAAGCCTGCATAAGCACACAGCCCTGACTGGACCAATGCTTTTGCAAGGTTAGAATCATGTCTTGAATATTCATTTCAAGCACCTCCACTTTTCTTTCATAAGTTGACTGCGGCAGCAACCAAAAAACTCCCGTCTCTATGCTTGCCAGCCGCAAACATAGGGACGAGAGTTCTCCCGCGGTTCCACCCTAGTTGCTGAGAACAAAATCCCAGCCTCTTTTTTTAAAATTGCTCAAGAATGCCTTTCGTTGCGTGCTCATCCTTAGCTTACACCGCCCTAAGGTCGCTTTCATGAGGTAAACGCAAGTACTTCTTTCTCTCACTGCAACATATTTTATAATAAATGATCATATAAAAAGATGGACCAAATGTCAACTTTTGTTTTCACCCATAAGATGCTTCATGCTTTCCATTTGATCTAAAAAGCGCTTTGATTTTAAATACAATCCCGAATATTCTTCGTAATATAAATCAATCACTTGCTTTAATTCAGCTTTTGTTTCCTCTTTTAAGGACACATTGCCGAGTCTCGACAGATCAAAATAGTAGAAGAGTCTTAACAGCCTTGCCGTTTGCGGTTTAATCGGTATCCTGTAAGGATCTTTTTCAAAACAGCGGTGGCATATAAAACCATTATCACGAACAGAAAAATGAAAGGTTCCGTCTTGGCTTTTACAATGTACACAATGATTCAGCTCAGGATACAGGCCCATGACACCGAGCATCTTCATTTGAACAATGAAGGTGATAACATCCGGATCTGTTCCTTCATTCAGCTGTTTTAATGATTCTAATATGAATTCAAATAAATAAGGATTTGACTTTTTTTCTTCTGTGCCTCTGTCGACTAACTCAGCAATATAGGCAGCATATGCTGTTAAAAACAAGTCTTCCCTGATGCCTCTCATGCTGAGGATCATTTCCCCCTGCTGAAGCGTTCCGAGGCCCGATGTTTTTTGCATTAAGAAAGAACCATACAAAAAGGGCTGGCTGACTGCTGATAAACGGCTGTTCGGTTTTTTGGCGCCTCGTGCCATAACACCTATTTTTCCGTGTTCTCTTGTCAGTAAAGTTACGATTTTATTCGTCTCTCCGTAATCATTTGTGCGAAGAACGATTCCTTCACATTTTATCAGCATTTCCGCACCTTCCTCAAGCAGGAGCGGCCAAGAGGTTTATAAAATTGGATAATCAAATCGGGCTAGCTCATCTTCTAGTTCTTCGGGTCTTTCCATGTTCTCTTTTTCCAGTTCTTTAAAAAGAAGATACGTATCAACATTTCCTGTTTGAGAAAATACGTTCCAGGTAAAATTCAACACAAGAAACCCACCTTTCTGTAGTTAAACTAGCTTACCTAAACTCCAAATTCTTACCTTTATCTTGACCAGATGTCCTCCATTTCATGTTAAACAAAATTTGCTAATGTATCCCTGTTCCTGTGAGATAATGACACACACAGCAAGAGATTAATATTCGTCCTCTTTAAAGCCAAAATCGCGAAGCTGGGACATTTTATTACGCCAGTCTTTCTGCACTTTCACCCACAATTCAAGGTAGACACGGGAGCCCAACAGTGCTTCAATATCCGCTCTCGCTCTTTTTCCAACCTCTTTTAGAAGGCTTCCTTTTTTACCGATCACGATGCCTTTCTGGGAATCCCGCTCGACCACAATCGTTGCCGCTACGTGCACAGAACCGTTGTCTTGCCCTTTGATGGATTCGATGGCCACCGCAATGCTGTGCGGGATTTCTTCTCTCGTCAAATGCAGCACCTTTTCCCTGATTAATTCAGAAATGATAAATCGTTCAGGGTGGTCAGTTACCTGGTCACTCGGATAGAATTGCGGCCCTTCCGGCAAATACGCTTCAACCTGAGCAAGCAATGTTTCGATGTTATTTCCTTCTAAAGCAGAAATCGGAACAATTTCCTTAAAAGGATAACGTTTGCGGTATTCGTCAATTAGCAGAAGCAATTGGTCGGGATGAATTTTATCAATTTTGTTTACGATTAAGAATACAGGCGTAGACATCTTCTCCAATTTCTCAATGATGAATTCGTCGCCCTTCCCGTAGCCTTCCTCAGCATTGATCATAAACAAGATCAAATCGACTTCTTTTAATGTATTTTGCGCCACTTTCATCATAAAGTCCCCAAGCTTATGCTTAGGTTTATGAATCCCTGGTGTGTCAATAAAAATGGTTTGTGATGTGCCTGTCGTCAGTACTCCTTGCACCTTGTTTCTCGTCGTTTGGGGCTTATCGCTCATGATCGCGATTTTTTGTCCAATGACTCTGTTCAAAAATGTAGATTTTCCTACGTTTGGTCTTCCAATAATGGATACAAATCCTGATTTAAAGCTTTCGTTCGTCATGTAAATCCTCCGATGAAAATGCGCCTGGCAATAATTCTTCCACAGTCATTTCTTTTATTTGTCCTTGTAAATTAGTCAGTACGACAATAACGTCTTTTGTGCAAAGCTCAGAAATCACCTGGCGGCAGGCTCCGCACGGAGATACCGGTCCAGGGGTGTCAGCCGCAACGGCCAGCATCTGAAACTCTGTATCCCCTTCAGAAACAGCTTTAAATAAAGCAGTACGCTCGGCGCAATTGCACATGCTGTATGCCGCGTTCTCAATGTTGCAGCCTCTGTACACTTTTCCATCCTTGGTAAGAAGAGCGGCTCCTACTTGGAATTTGGAATACGGCGCATATGCCATATCACGCGCTTTTAAAGCTTCTGTTATTAATTCTTGTCTGTTCATGTGTACATTCCTCTCTTACCTATAATGGTACCGCTATCACTTTATATTTTACATAATCGCGCGCTTTTTTTCACGCCCATTTCTAAAAATGTAAAATAAATGTAAGAATTTTCAGCCATTACAGCTTTGGCAAAAAAATAAGTAAACCAATGATACACGAAATCACGGCAAAAACGCAAACAGCCCCGGCGGCAGCGTCCTTGGCCGCTTTAGCAAGAGGGTGATGTTTGTCAGTTATTAAATCAACCGTATGTTCAATGGCTGTATTTAAAAGCTCAAGCGAAAACATACCGCCTATCAAAAGGAATATAATCATCCACTCAATCATGCTGAGCTCTACAAGGAAGCCGCAAATGAGAACAGCGCAGGCGGCTGCGGCATGAAATTGGAAATTCCGCTCCGTCCGCGCTGTTTCCCAGATGCCCCGGCCTGCATGCACGAAGCTTTTGAAGAACCGCTTCAGCTCATTTCTATGATCTTTTGAGTCCATAAGCGTCCAGCAATTCCTTTTGCTTAGTAAACATCTCCTCTTCTTCCTCTTTCGTCATATGGTCATATCCTAAAAGGTGCAGAAATCCGTGTACAGCTAGAAATCCGAGCTCTCTTTTAAAAGAATGATTATACTCCTCTGCCTGCTCTCTTGTGCGATCGGCACTGATGATAATATCACCTAAAACCGGAGGCATTTCGGCGCCCACGATTTCGACCTCGCCTTCTCCCTCTTCTTCAAGAGCAAATGAGATGACATCTGTCGGAGCATCCTTTCCCCGGTATTCTTTGTTAATCTGATGTATGTCATCATTGGAAACAATCGTGACAGAAACTTCAGCCTGATCCTGAACGCCTTCACGCTCAGCGGCAAATTGAAGCAGATTTTCTACTTCTTTGAGCATCTCTTCTGAGACGCTTCCTGTTTCATCAACGATATCAATCAGTAAACTCATCTATTTCACCTTCTTAGTAGCCTCCGGATATTCAATCCGGGAGTGGAAAATTCCTTTTAATGTTGCACAGAGCGTTTTTGCGATTGTATCCAGCTCTTTAAATGTCAAATCGCATTCACTGAACTGTCCGTCCTGAAGCTTATCGGATATAATACCCCGGACAAGCTTTTCAATTCGTTCAGGATTTGGATTATGCATGGATCTGACGGCCGCTTCAACACTGTCGGCCACTGATATAATTGCGGCTTCCTTTGACTGCGGCTTCGGCCCCGGATAACGGAACTCTTCCTCTGTAATCTGGTCGCCTTTTTCCTTCGCTTTATAGTAAAAAAACTTTAAAAGCGAGGTTCCATGATGCTGCTCAGCAATATCGACAAGCTCTTTCGGAAATTTATAGCTTCTCAGCATATTCGCACCGTCTGTCGTATGCGAGATAATAATATTTTTACTCAACTGAGGTGACAGCTTGTCATGCGGATTGTCAATATTCATTTGGTTTTCAATAAAATATTGCGGTCGCTTTGTTTTTCCGAGATCGTGATAATATGCGCCGACTCTTGCAAGCAAACCATTAGCCCCAACCGCTTCACAGGCTGCCTCTGATAAATTGGCAACCATTACACTGTGATGATATGTACCTGGTGTTTCTGTCAGTATTTTGCGCAATAGCGGATGGTTAGGATTAGACAGCTCGAGCAGTCTCATGGTGGATAAAATGCCAAAGCCCGTCTCAAAAAACGGCATCAGGCCGATGATTAATACAGATGAAGCAAACCCCGACACAACCCCCATGAGCATTAACGTGCCGATTTCAAGACCCGACAGCGCAGTGTTCTGGATCAATAATAAGGATAGAACGACAACCATATTAATAAACGCCACGAAAAGTCCGGTCTGCAAAATCTTTGATCTTGCATTGTGTTTTCCTAAAAATAATACACCTGAAATGCCGCTGATCAAATAATAAATCCCTATGACATAATTGAATGTTCCTGTCACACCCTGATTAAACATCATACTTCCGCAAATCGCAAGAATGATACTTCCCAAAATGGCAATGCGTTCATTCATCAGCAGTTTGATTAAGATGGCGCCGGCCGCAATGGGGACCAGATAGCCGATATTATTATACTCCATCTTCTGAAACAAACTGACAACCTCCATTATCACAAGCAAAAGTGTTGTGATAATCGAGAATAACAGAATGGATTGGTTTTTAAACTTCAGATTTTGTTTCTGTTTTTCAAAATAATATACAAGTGTTGCAATGAAAAGTCCGATCATAATCAATAGCCCGCTGATCGGTTTAAAGAGATTTGAGTTATTTAATAACCCGGTCAGCTCAAGTTTCCTGTACACTTCCCGATCAATGAGGTCATTTTCTTCCACGAGCACTTGCCCCTGTTTGATTTGAACCTGCTGGACATTGTCTGAAGCTTCCTGCCGTTTTGCCTCTGTTGCTTTCGGATCGAAGACGTAATTCGGAATAATAGCAAAACGCCCGATTTCTGTCGCGGCTCCCAAGTATTTAGACGGAATAGAATTGCTCTTTAGCTCTTTTTCTACCTTATCTTTTGCATCAGATAGTTTATCCGAAGGGATTTCACTGCTCATGACCGTATTTACTGCGGTAATGACCGTATCTCTGACAAAAGAAAAGTCTTCACTGTCTGCTTTCAGCAATGTCTTGATGGAATCCTCCGATATAGAATCATTCACATCTGATGTCAATTTGTCCTTTACAGATTTGACCATTGATTTTTCCGATGGTGATTTACTGCCTTCTTCCGATGATTTTTTCACTTCACTGATACTGTCGAATATTGATGATACAAGGTCAATCCGATTGTCTGTATATTCTTTTTTTAATGTATATTGATCTTCAACCGCGTCCTCAGCGGCTTGCTTTTTTTCCTCTGTGGCTTTTTGATCTTCTACGGTTGCCGGAGCGTAAATGGTCTTGTCGCTGACTGAAAACAGGTCTAAATCAAGTGTTTCCGGCTTAACATGTACAAAGAGCAAAGCAAACATAATGGCAGCCAGCAGAAGATACAGCAGTACATGCATGGAGCGGGCATTTTTAAAACTGCTCCATTTTTTTGAGCTGCTTTTGGTCTTAGCCTTCTTTTTCAACACAAGAACCTCCTCTTGAAACATCAAGCCTATAAGCAATCATAAAAATGACCCGATAACGCGCGATCGGGTCATTCAGCATTAATTTTGCTTATCGTATGCTTCAATTATTTTCGCAACAAGCGGATGTCTGACCACGTCTGTCTGGTCTAGCTCAATCATAGAAATGCCGTCTATTCCTTTCAGCATCTCCTTCGCTACTGCAAGTCCCGATTTGACGCCTTTCGGCAGATCAATTTGGCTAACGTCACCTGTAATGATCATTTTAGAGCCAAAACCCAGTCTCGTCAAAAACATTTTCATTTGAGCAGGCGTGGTATTCTGTGCTTCATCAAGTATAACATAAGCATCATCGAGCGTCCGTCCCCTCATATATGCGAGCGGAGCAATTTCAATGATGCCTCTTTCCATCAAACGTTCTGTATGATCTGCCCCAAGCACATCATGGAGAGCGTCATACAGCGGGCGCAAATAAGGATCTACTTTTTCTTTTAGGTCACCTGGGAGAAAACCAAGGCTTTCACCAGCTTCCACGGCAGGTCTTGTTAAAATGATTTTTTTGATATGTCCGTTTTTTAAAGCATGGACTGCTTTTACGACAGCCAGGTACGTTTTCCCGGTTCCCGCCGGACCAATGCCGAATACAAGGTCATTCCGCTTCATAGCGGCCACGTATTCCCGCTGTCCCATTGTTTTTACACGGATTGATTTGCCTTTTGCGTTTTTTGTAATTTCTTCTTCATACATGCTTTCAAAGTATTCAAGTTCATTCTTCTTTGCCATTTTGATGGCGTAAATCACATCACGTTCAGAGATCTCTATCCCCTTGCGAATTAAAGCGAGGAGCGATCCCAGCAGCCTGTCTGCAATCTGAAACGATTCATCATCGCCTGAAACATAAATCGTCTCGCCGCGCGTAATGATATTTACATTCAGATCTTTCTCCATCAATTTCAAAAAAGAATCTTGGTTCCCGAAGAGTGAAAGCGCCTCGTCCGGGTTTTTCAGTTTTTGATTCATCGCAAGTAAATGTTCTGTCATTCTTCAGTCTCCCTGACAATAGGTGTGGTTTGAACGATATCTTCTATAACTTGGTAGAGAATAATCAACTTTACTTTACCATTCTCAACAGTCTGGTGCAAAACTTTTTCACTTTTCACCTCGCCGTTTTCGCCTATTTTATCCTCTACATCCTGTTTACCCAATTTAATGCCTTCTTGAACTGCTTCTTCTTTCGTATATTTTCGCAAAGCCTCTTCACTTTCTCTCGTTTGCTCTTTGACATAGGATACAGGGAGCTTAAATCCGAGAAAATGAAGCGAATGCTTTTCTTGTTCTGTTTTTGGATGCTTCAATTCCTCTTTTTTAAACGTCATCCCCCAGATCGGGATTGCCAACGAGCCAAAAGAAAGCTTGTGCTTTGTCCTTACTTTGCCCGTATAGACGTTAAATAATGTTTCAAGCGGGACTGTCACTTCTGATCTATACCAGGTTTCTCCGTAAATTTCTGCTTTTGAGGCGACTTCCTGCTGATGGTCTTCGCTGCCGATCAGTCCCGAAACAAGCAGCTGCCCCTTTTCAACATGATCGTGTATGGCAGCCATGGGCTGTCCTTTTTGCACAAACATTCTCGTAATGGTTGCTTTCTTTTTGGCGACAATATTGCGCGGGCTAACATACTTTTCTTTTTCGGGCTCATTTTTCTCCACAACTTTCATGTGAATGGTCGTCCCCTTCAGATCAACTCCGACCCAAGTGATATTGTCTATTCCATTGGTTAATGATTTCTGTATTTTTTCGGGCGACATCATTAAAAACTGCAGACGGCCCTTTTTGACGCCGATTTCATTAAGATGCTGCCTCATTTGATGTTCTGTTTCAGGCTTAGCGCCTGTCACATCAATTTTCCACACCATATTGGACAGCAAAAACAAAAGGATGAAAAAAATCGCAAAACCGATCGTAAACCCTATATTCAGCTTTGATTTCAGCAACAGGAAGGGAAAACCCTTCCGATTGATAAATCGGGCTTTACATTTAAATTTACTTCTCACCCGCCGAAAGGCATGTACATCCTGAAGCTGTATATATAACGATACGGCTTCTTTCTTTTTTTTGACATGAAAGACCGGAATCCCCTGTCTTGTGCATTCATTAAGGAGCCGCTCAATCCCTCTTCCCGTCAATTCAAGCTGGACCTTACCCGAAAAAAAAGACAGCCATTTATTTTTCACAACATTTCCCCCTCGGCTTTATGACTCAACATATCGAACGACATCAATCGTACCCTCCAAAAGTATCTCTTCCGGAAGAATCGCCTTGATGACAAAATTTTTACCAGATATGATGCACTGGCCCTGCTTCAGCATCAGCCTCACTTCATTCTCACTGAAAAGCAAAAGACCTCTGTGGTTTTCTATGTAGATATGAAGTCTGCCAACCATTGTAATCCTCGGCAGATCCATCATAACGTCCGGGGGAATTTCCAATGCTCTTGTCAGCCAAGCTTTCATACGATTCTTTCTTTGCCCCATACAAAAAGAACCCCCTTTCATCTCATATGTATGATTTGAAAGGAGGTTCTAACACTTTAATTTTTACGGGCCGAGCGCATCGTACGGTGAGGTTTTTTCGCCCGTGGAGGCCCGAACACCTCTCCTAGAACGATCCCCTGTACGACGGTGTCTTTATTCACCTGAAGCATTTTTTGTTTTGTGTATACTGTTTTTTGTTTTGCAGCAGCAAGATCTCGTTCCAGCCCTTTCAGGTTTCTTGCTGTTTCCCTGCGTCTTTCTTCCGCTTCCCGTCTTGCCTGTTCCATACGGTTAGGGATAGGTGCAGGGGCATCTTCTTTTGACTGCTTCTTTTGAGGAGAAGCAGATTGCACGTGTTGAGGTTTTTTTCTTTTTTGGCTGTTTTGCTTTTCTTCTTTGCTCTTTTTGCCGAAAATCGCAGAAATGATTCCGATGATCGCTGCAATAATAAGCGGATTGGTCAGTAAATCTTCCATCAGCGTTCTCCCTTCTTAGAGAGATTATGATTTGCGGTCTTCATCCGAAGGGTCTTTCGTCAGCTTCCCGAATGAATCACGCATTTCTGTGTCAGCATCGATGTTCTTGATATTCATGTAATCCATGACGCCAATATTCCCTTCACGCAAAGCTTCTGCCATCGCAAGCGGCACTTCCGCCTCGGCTTCTACCACTTTCGCGCGCATTTCTTCTACGCGGGCACGCATTTCCTGTTCTTGAGCGACAGCCATCGCACGTCGTTCTTCCGCTTTTGCCTGCGCGATGTTTTTATCAGCCTCAGCCTGATCGGTTTGTAAAATTGCACCGATGTTTTTGCCGATATCTACATCTGCAATATCAATTGAGAGAATTTCAAACGCAGTTCCTGAGTCCAATCCTTTTCCAAGGACTGTCTGAGAAATCATGTCAGGGTTTTCAAGCACTTTTTTATGATTGCCAGATGAACCGATTGTAGAAACGATCCCCTCACCTACACGAGCTACAATGGTTTCTTCTCCTGCTCCCCCGACGAGGCGCTCGATATTCGCTCTTACTGTGATTCTCGCTTTCGCTTTCACTTCAATCCCGTCCATTGCGACACCGGCAATGAACGGTGTTTCAATCACCTTAGGATTAACGCTCATTTGAACAGCTTCCAACACGTCCCGGCCTGCAAGATCAATGGCAGCACAGCGCTCGAATGTGAGTTCAATGTTAGCTCGCTGAGCGGCGATAAGCGCGTTGACGACTCTGTCAACATTACCTCCGGCCAGGTAGTGGCTTTCAAGCTGGTTTGTTCCAACATTAAGTCCCGCTTTATGGGCTTTAATCAGCGGGTTAACAACCCGATTCGGAATGACACGGCGAAGCCTCATCCCAACTAGAGTGAAAATGCTGATTTTCACTCCGGCTGCCAAAGCTGAAATCCAAAGCATTACAGGCACAAATGTAAAAAATACTGCCAAAACAATGATCGCTACTGCGACAATTGCCAGAATCATAAGTGTTGACGGATCCATATAACTTCTCCTCGTTTCTATTTAAATTTCTCTCACGACAATGCGTGAGCCTTCTACTTTAATCACTTTTACTTTTTTATCTTTTTCTGTAAACGATCCCTCCGATACAACGTCAAGGCGTTCATCATCAATAATCACGGTTCCGGAAGGACGCAGCGGTGTAAAGGTTATACCCACTTTTCCCATTAAGTCCGTGCGCGTTTGATTTGAAACGTAGCCGCTCTCCGTGTTTGTAGAATCATTTAATATCAATTTCTTAAAGAATTTCATACGCTTTCCCAACACCCTTGTCAGTAAAATAAAAGCTGTAATCGAAACAGCTGAGGCGATCAAGAGAGAAACCGCCATGACAGTGAAGCTCCCCGCGGCTAAAAACAGGCTCGCAATAATCGCTCCCAAGCCCAGTAATCCAATGATTCCTCCGGGAAGAAAAATCTCAAGCAGGATGAGGATCACCCCTGCTATAAAGAGGAGAACCGTCTCATACCCGGCAAGGCCTGCTGCAAGATGCCCGTAAAAGAACAGCAATAACGCAATGAGTCCAGCCGTTCCAGGGAGGCCGACACCCGGGGAAAAAAGCTCCACCGTCAGACCTAAAAATGCGATTGTCAGCAGAATAGGGACAATGACCGGATTCGTCAGCCATCTTGCCGTCTTTTCCGCAAAACTCTCCTTTGCGTAGCTGATCTGCGCTTTTTCGAACCCAAGCTTCTTTACGAGCGTGGATAAATTGTCAGCAGTGCCTTCTGAATAGCCTATCTCAATTGCCTTGTCTGCGTTAAGTGTCAGCAGATCTCCTTTAGGCGCGCCGACTTCCTTAGCATCTATATCCGGGTCAGCCATTGCGAGCGCATATTTTGGATCGCGGTTATTTTTCACTGCGGCATCTTCCATCTCTGCCAGCCAAAGTGATTGAGCTTTTTGGTCAGCGGCATTGCCTTGACCATCAACAATCGCGGCGGCTCCCATTTTTCCGCCAGGCGCCATATAAATGTGATCTGCTTGCAGTGCAATATATGCACCAGCAGACAACGCGCGTTTGTTGACATATGCAGTTACGGGGATCTCGCTTTCGGTTATCAAATCGGCCATATCAATAGCAGATTTGACCAATCCCCCCGGGGTATTGATATCAAGAATAATATGGTCTGCATGTGCATCCTTTGCGTCTTGTAACGAACGGGACAAAAACGAAGCGAGACCCTGTTCGACATTTTTTTCAACCGGAATCACATAAACAGTTTGTTTTTCTGCTTTTGCATTCAGTTGTACGCCTAATAAAGAAAGCAAAAATATACTCAAAAGAGCAGCACGGAATCCTTTGATTTGAAGCAAGGGCGGTGTATCCCTCCTTCCTTTTATAATAAGTGCCTTCTCTTCATACGTAACAAATGTATCAAAGGTTTCATTTTTTTATGTATAAAAAAAGACATCTCTCTTAGAAAGATGTCCTTTTCTTTGCCATTTAAGACAGTTGACTGCTCACAAGCTTATTAATTAAACTTCCGTCAGCTTTACCTTTTACTTTAGGCATAATTGCCCCCATCACTTTGCCCATGTCCGCTTTTGAGCTCGCACCGACCTCCGCGATGGTTTCATTTACGATTGTACGCAGCTCTTCTTCTGACAGCTGCTCAGGTAAATAAACTTCTAAAATGTCCAGCTCTTTTTGAACTTTATCTACTAAATCTAAACGATTAGCGTTTGAAAATTCCTGGAGGGAGTCTTTACGTTGCTTAAGTTCACGAGAAAGGACAGTGAGTTCCTCATCCTCGGTCAAACTGTCTTTCTTAAGCTTAATTGCTTCATTTTGAAGTGAAGCCTTAACCATTCGAACGACAGTCAGTTTGTCTTTCTCACGGTTTTTCATATACAGCTTCATATCCTGGTTGAGACGCTCAAGAAGACTCATAAATCCACCCTCTTTTAGAATTTGCGTTTTCTAGCAGCTTCAGACTTTTTCTTGCGCTTTACGCTAGGTTTTTCATAAAATTCACGCTTTCTTGCTTCTTGCAAAGTACCTGTCTTTGATACACTGCGTTTGAAGCGACGAAGAGCATCTTCAAGCGATTCGTTTTTTCTAACGACCGTTTTTGACATTCTCTTTCCCTCCCTCCGAATACACCAATCGACTACCTTTAAGTTACACATATAAACATGTACTTTGACATTATAATATAAGCCATCAGTCAGGTCAACTAAGTGAGTTCACTTTTCCGTCATGAGTGCGACTGCCTGTCTATATAATGATAGAAAGGGGTTGGTGAATAGGATGTTAATTCTGATTAGCTTTACTGCTCTTATATTATTCTTTCTCGCAGGCATGAACATGCTTCGAAAAGGCTTAATTTCTATGGCGTACTCAAAAATTGAAGAACGTTTGCTTTTATTTACGGACCATCCGTTAAAAGCGTTTCTTATCAGCATTGTATTTACGGGAATACTTCAGAGCAGTTCAGCTTTTATGGTCATTGTCATCGGCTTTGTAAGTGCGGGCGTTCTTTCTTTTAAGCGGACGATACCAATGATTCTGGGGACGAATGTTGGCTCTACTTTTACAACTGAATTTATTGCTATCAAAATGGATATTTTGATTTGGGTTCTTTTAATAGGAGGTTTATTGTTTTTTCTGACTGGCAGGTATCCTTTGAAACAGCTGGGAACAAGCTTCCTTGGACTGGGCATCATCTTCTTTTGCATCAGCGGATTCAGCCATCTTGCCGGGCCGCTGACAAAGCTGAAAACGGGAGCCGACGTTCTATACCATGTTAACGATTCAAACTGGTCCGCTTTGCTCATCGGGATGGTGTTAACTGCCATCATTCACTCCAGTTCTGTCTGTATCGGCATTTTGATGAGTTTTATGAATGAAGGGATTATCGGACTGACACAGGCGATGAGCGTCGTACTCGGATCAAATATCGGGACATGCATTACAGCTGTCATGGCTGCTGTATCCGGGGGATATGCGGCGAAACAGACAGCGTATGCGCATGTGGTATTTAACGTGCTAGGGGTGGCTCTAGTATTGCCTTTTCTGACCGCAGCGACCGGCTTTGTAGAGCAGTTATCACCCGATCCCGCCCAAAGGATTGCTCATTTCAGCCTTTTATTTAATGTAGTAACAGCTCTTTTATTCCTTCCACTTACAAACTTGTTTTACCGATTAATTCACCTTCTTATCCCGGCTAAATAAAAAAACCGGTACATTTTAATGCACCGATTTTTCAGGTTAAGAAGACAAACGCATGTGTTCAGTTATTTCATCCTCAACCACACGGACAAACTGTCCTTCATTGTAAGGATAACCTGCTTTTAGGATTTTGACTTTTACGATTTTGCCGATCATATCTTCCGTACCTTTGAAAACAACCTTCATATAATTGTCTGTGTAACCGACAAACATATTTTCTTCTTCTATTTCCTTAAACGCTTCCTCAGGGATAATCTCAAGCACTTCATTTTCATACTGAGAAGCGTATTCTTTTGCAAGCTGGTCAGAAAGAGCAATCAGGCGGTGCACACGTTCGTTTTTCACGTTTTCATCCACTTGGTCTTCCATTCGCGCAGCTGGTGTTCCTGTACGCTTACTGTAAGGGAAAACATGCAGTTCAGAGAATTTATGTTCTTTAATAAAGTTATAGGTTTCCATAAATTCTTCTTCTGTTTCTCCAGGGAACCCGACGATGACATCAGAAGTAACAGCTAAGCCTGGCAGTGCTTTTTTCAATTTATTTAAACGGTCTGCAAAGAATTCCATTGTATATTTGCGTCTCATCCGTTTAAGCACTGTGTTTGATCCGGATTGGATAGGAATATGCAGATGATTCACTATCTTATCTGAGCGGTCTAAGACCTCGATCACTTCGTCAGTGATTTGGCTGGCTTCGATTGAAGAAATTCTGATCCGTTTCACGCCTTCCACACGGGTGTCTAATTCGCTCAAAAGCTTCGCGAAGTTGTAATCTTTCATATCTTCGCCGTAGCCGCCTGTATGAATACCCGTAAGAACAATTTCCTTATATCCGGCATCAACAAGCTGCTGCGCTTGTTTAATGACTTCTTCAGGATCGCGGGAGCGGAGCAGGCCTCTCGCCCACGGAATGATACAGAATGTGCAGAAATTATTGCAGCCCTCCTGTATTTTCAATGACGCTCTTGTGCGGTCCGTGAAAGCAGGCACATCAAGCTCTTCGTATACTCTTGCTTTCATGATGTTGCTGACGCCATTAATCGGCTGGCGTTCTTCTCGGTATTGGTCAATGTAGCCAAGCATTTTTTCACGGTCCTGTGTTCCGACTACAATGTCGACACCGGGGATCGCCATAATCTCAGCAGGTGAGGTTTGCGCGTAGCAGCCTGTGACACAGATGACACCGTCAGGATTTTGACGAATGGCGCGTCTGATCACTTGGCGGCTTTTTTTATCTCCCGTATTTGTAACCGTACATGTATTAATGACATATACATCAGCTGTTTGTTCAAAGTCTCTTCTTTCATAGCCCGCTTCTTTGAAAAGCTGCCAGATTGCTTCTGTTTCATAATGGTTGACTTTACAGCCAAGCGTATGGAAAGCAACAGTTGCCATTACTGATCACCTCTTAATAACTCTGTTTGATAAGAAATCGCACTCAACGCGTATAGCGGAGCGGTTTCTGTCCTTAAAATTCTCGGTCCAAGGCCGCACGTCACACCGTCTTGCTCTGTGAGCCGTTCAACCTCCGCTTCTGTTAAACCGCCTTCGGGACCAAATACGATCAATAGAGATGATCCTTTCGGAAGGCTGCTTACAATCGCGCTGAATGCGCTTATTTCCCCTTGCTTCGATGACTCCTCGTATGCAACGACACATTTATCGAAATCCTGCATCCTTTGAAGAAGCTGCTGAAAAGAATGGACATCCATCACTCGCGGCACTTCGTTACGGTACGATTGCTCAGCCGCTTCCTTCGCAATTTTCGTCCATCTTTCCCGCTTTTTCTTTGCCTTTTTGTCATCCAGCTTGACAACAGAACGCGCGGCTTGGAAAGGAATAAAGGCATGAGCTCCGAGCTCAGTCCCCTTTTGGATAATCCATTCAAGCTTATCTCCTTTCGGAAGGCCGCTCGCAATATAGACCTTTATCGGAAGCTCTCTGTTTTCATTCGTCCATTCTATCACAAGGCAGGACACTTTATCTTTGGAAACAGATTGAAGTTCACATTTTGCCTCGAAGCCGTCTTGAGAGCAGCAGATAATCTGGTCTCCCTCATTCATTCTCATCACGTTCACAATATGATGAACATCTTCGCCAGTAATCAAAAAAGCCGGCGCTTCCTCTATTTGCTGCTTCGTGAGCTCGATAAAATATCGTTGCATACGCTGTGACACCTACTAACTGTTATTTTTTCGCAATAATGCTGACCCAATCTTCCATTGAAAGGATTTCTACAATGGTAAAGCCAGCTTGTTCCAGTGCTTCTTTTACTTCTTGTTTTTTATGACCGATGATTCCTGACGTAATAAAGTGGCCGCCTTCTTTTAACAGGCTGTACGCTTGTGAAGTAAAGCGAAGAATGACTTCAGCCAAAATGTTGGCCACAATCACATCATGTTCCCCTTCAATCCCGTCTAACAAATTGTTTTGCTTCACTTGAGCAATATCGCTGACTTTGTTCAGCTTGAGATTAAGGCGTGCACTTTCTACAGCCACGGGATCAAGATCGTAGGCATGAACCGATTCAGCCTCAAGCATTGCAGCCGCAATACTTAAAATTCCCGAACCAGTGCCGACATCAATCACCTTATCACCCTTTTGCACAAAGCGTTCAAGCGCCTGAATGCAGAGTACGGTTGTCGGATGTGTCCCTGTGCCGAAAGCCATTCCCGGATCCATTTCAATAATCAGTTCATCAGTATGGACCGGCGTATATTCCTCCCACGTCGGCACAATTGTAAACTTTTCAGAAATTTTCACAGGATGATAATACTTTTTCCAGGCAGTCGCCCACTCTTCTTCATTTACTTCAGAAATAGTGATGTGGTTTCTGCCCAAATCAATATTGTAAAGAAGGAGATTATTAATCGTTTCTTTAATGCCGTCTACAGTTTCGCCCAGAAAACTGTTAACCGGCAGATATGCTTTGACAATGACACCCTCATCTGGGTAATCATTGGGGTCGAGCTGGTAGATTTCCCCGTACACATTCTCACGTTCTTTAATTAAATCAAGCGGGTCCTCTATCACAACCCCACTTGCACCAGCTTCATGCAATATATTTGAGATAGGTTCGACCGCTTCATGTGTTGTGTGAATGCTTAATTCGGACCATTTCAAAACTACCAACTCCTCATCCAATAATTAATCGCCTTTAAACGCGCGTTTTACCTTGTCAAAGAAACTCATTTCCTGTTCGTCAGGCAGGTTTCCGCTGACTTCGGCAAATTCGCGGATAATGTCTTTTTGTTTATCAGTCAGATTTGTCGGCGTAACGACGCGGACGACGATATGCTGGTCACCCTGTCCATAGCCTCTGACATTTTGAACGCCTTTGCCTCTTAATCTGAATTTCGTTCCTGTTTGTGTACCGGCCGGAATTTTCAATTTCACTTTTCCATGCAGCGTCGGCACTTCTACCTCATCTCCAAGAGCAGCCTGAGCAAACGTTAACGGCATTTCACAGTAAATATCATCGCCGTCACGCTCGAAGAACTCGTGTGCGCGTACATGGAACACGACAAATAAATCCCCAGCAGGGCCGCCGTTTATTCCTGGTTCACCCTGTCCCGAGAGACGAAGCTGCTGCCCGTCATCTACACCGGCTGGAATTGTCACATTGATTTTCTTGCGTTTTTTGATTTTTCCTTTGCCGCCGCAGTCCGCACATTTGTTTTTAATGATTTTGCCTGTACCTTCACAGTGGTGGCAGACCCGTCTGTTAACGACTTTTCCAAACGGTGTATTTTGCTCCACGTTTAACTGGCCGGAGCCTCCGCAGTGGGAGCATGTTTCTGGATTTGTTCCAGGTTTCGCACCTGAGCCTTTACATGTTTCGCACGTTTCCTCGCGGGGAATTTCGATGGTTGTTTCTTTACCGAAAGCCGCATCCTCAAACGACAGGGTCATCGTATACTGTAAATCAGCACCCTGGCGCGGAGCATTTGGATCTCTCCGTCTTGTGCCTCCGCCGAAAATACTTGAGAAAATATCATCGAAACCAAAACCGCCGAAATCGCCGCCGCCAAAACCTCCGCCGCCGAAGCCTTGGTTAGGATCAGTGTGACCAAATTGATCGTAATGCGCACGTTTTTGGTCATCTGACAGCGTTTCGTACGCTTCTTTTACCTCTTTAAATTTTTCATCTGATCCGGCTTCTTTGTTAATATCAGGATGATATTTTTTTGACAGCTTCCGATAAGCTTTTTTAATTTCATCCTTTGAAGCGCTCTTACTTACTCCCAGCACTTCATAGTAATCACGCTTACTCATCTCGCTTCACTCTCCCGAATTTCTCACATAAATTAGATTGTATCATTTTGAATTATGATTTTTCAATTCCTTTTATCCCGGGCAAGAAAAAAAGTCAAAGCCAAGAGATGCCTGACTTTGACTTTCTAATCATTGAATCAGATTATGAAATGTGTTCTTTTCGGTCAGCTCCGGAAGCGGGGCTGACACTAAAAAGAACTTATTTTTTGTTTTGGTCGTCGTTTACTTCTTCGTATTCAGCGTCGACAACGTTGTCATCCGCTTTGCCTTCAGCGTTTGCTCCGCCTTGAGCTTGCTGTGCTTTAGCAGCTTCTTCATAAAGCTTCATAGAAAGCTCTTGAACGATTGTTTGAAGCTCATCTTTTTTCGCTTTGATCTCTTCAAATTCGTTTTTCTCAATTGCTGCTTTTAAAGCGTCTTTGGCATCGTTGGCTTTTTTCACTTGTTCTTCATCCACTTTGCCTTCAAGATCTTTTAATGTTTTCTCAGTTTGGAAAACAAGCTGATCTGCTTCGTTGCGGACTTCGATTTCTTCTTTTTTCTTCGCATCAGCGTCAGCATTTTCTTCCGCTTCTTTAACCATGCGTTCGATCTCTTCATCTGAAAGACCTGAAGAAGATTTAATTGTAATGTTTTGTTCTTTCCCTGTGCCTAAGTCTTTTGCTCTTACGTTTACGATACCGTTTTTGTCAATATCGAAAGAAACTTCGATTTGAGGCACGCCGCGCGGTGCTGGCGGGATATCAGTAAGCTGGAAGCGGCCGAGTGTTTTGTTGTCGGCAGACATTGGGCGCTCACCTTGAAGAACATGGATATCAACAGCTGTTTGGTTATCAGCAGCAGTTGAGAACACTTGAGATTTGCTTGTCGGGATCGTCGTGTTGCGGTCGATCAGTTTTGTAAACACGCCGCCCATTGTTTCGATACCGAGAGAAAGCGGTGTAACGTCAAGCAGAACAACATCTTTTACGTCACCTGTGATAACGCCGCCCTGAATCGCAGCACCAAGCGCTACAACTTCATCCGGGTTTACGCCTTTATGCGCTTCTTTTCCAGTTTCTTTTTTGATTGCTTCTTGTACGGCAGGGATACGAGTTGATCCGCCGACAAGGATGACTTTGTCGATTTCACTTGCAGAAAGTCCTGCATCTTGAAGCGCTTGACGGACAGGACCCATTGTGCGCTCTACTAAATGAGAAGAAAGCTCTTCGAATTTAGCACGAGTTAATGTAAGTTCAAGGTGAAGCGGTCCTGCTTCTCCAGCTGTGATAAACGGTAAAGAAATTTGCGTAGAAGATACGCCGGAAAGATCTTTTTTCGCTTTTTCAGCTGCGTCTTTCAAACGCTGAAGCGCCATTTTGTCTTTTGATAAATCAATGCCGTTTTCTTTTTTGAATTCAGACACAAGATGATCGATGATAACTTGGTCAAAATCGTCCCCGCCCAGACGGTTGTCGCCGGCAGTTGAACGAACTTCGAATACACCGTCGCCAAGCTCAAGGATGGAAACATCGAATGTACCGCCGCCAAGGTCGTATACTAGGATCGTTTGATCTTCGTCTGTTTTATCAAGTCCGTATGCAAGCGCTGCTGCAGTCGGCTCGTTGATGATACGTTCTACTTCAAGACCTGCAATTTTACCAGCGTCTTTTGTTGCTTGACGCTCAGCATCGTTAAAGTATGCAGGAACTGTGATAACTGCTTTTGATACTGTTTCGCCAAGATAGCTTTCAGCGTATGATTTAAGGTGTTGAAGGATGATAGCAGACACTTCTTGTGGAGTGTAATCCTTTCCTTCAATTTCAACTTTATAATCAGTACCCATATGACGTTTGACTGACATAATTGTGTTAGGGTTTGTAATAGATTGGCGTTTAGCCACTTCCCCTACTTGACGTTCGCCGTTTTTAAACGCAACAACTGATGGCGTTGTGCGGTTTCCTTCAGCGTTAGCAATAACTTTAGGCTCGCCGCCTTCAAGCACTGCCACACATGAGTTTGTTGTTCCTAAGTCGATTCCGATAACTTTACTCACTTGAATAACCTCCTGCTATGTAATTATTGATTCACTTTGACCATGGAAGGGCGAATGACGCGATCCTTCAGCTTATAGCCTTTTTGCATTTCCTCAACAACAATGTTGGAGCCGTAGTTTTCGTCTTCAGCCTGCATAACAGCTTGGTGCAGATTAGGATCAAATTCCTGCCCTACAGCTTCGATGGCTTCGACGCCTTCTTTTTTCAAGGCTTCTACGAGCTGACGGTGGACCATTTCCATTCCCTGGAGCAAACTTTTCGTCTGTTCATTGTCGGCTTCAACCTGAAGCGCTCGTTCAAAGCTGTCAAGAGCCGGCAGCAAATCAGTCACGATATTTTGAGAACGGTATTTTTGGGACGCTTCCATCTCTAAACGGCTGCGTCGTTTATAGTTTTCAAAGTCTGCTTGAACACGCAAAAGTTTGTTTTCTTTTTCCTCAAGCAAACCTTGCAATTCGTTAATTTGGTTTTGAAGAAGTTCGCTTTCATTTGTTTCTTCCTGCTGTTCATCAGCGGCAGCTTGTTCTTCAATGATTTCTTGCTCTTCTGTTTCGTTTTGTTCAACGGTTTGTTTTTCTTCTGACATTGTGTTCACCTCCCTCAAAGTGTAAGGAGAAGGACAGGTGCTGCCCTTCGATAAAATTTGCCAAAATTCCCTTATTCATCATACAGACTTGTTAATGCTTTTGACAAGTCTGAAGTCACATGCTGAAGCAGGCTGACAACCCTGGAATAATTCATGCGGGTCGGGCCGATAATCGCAATTGAGCCGATCTGCTTCTGGTCTACGGAATAAGAAGCCGTAATCAGACTGCAATTTTCCATCTCTTCATAGTCGTTTTCTTTTCCGATTTTAATCGAAATTCCCGTGTGCGGGGATTGAACCAGCTTTAAAACATCCTGTTCTTTCTCAATTAATGAAAGGAGCGACCGAACTCGGGTGATATCATGGAACTCAGGCTGGTTCAGCATATTGATTTTCCCGCCAAAAAACAACTTTTCAACGTGATTTGTGGAATGAAAGGTTGAACGAAGCGCGTCGAGTATATTGTCATAGTTTTTAATGTGCTGTCTTAGGTACATGACAACTTCTTTAAATATGCGCTCATTCAGTTCATCCATTGGAACGCCGCTTAAACGGTCGTTCAGTATATTTACCAGTTTTTCAATATCAGACAGATCCATTTTGGTCGGAAAGTTAATCGTTTTGTTTTCCACATGCCCCGTATTGGTAACGAGAATCGCTACCGCCATATCAGGCTGAATCGGAATGATTTGAATCTGTTTAAGGTAATTCTCACTCAGCTTCGGCCCGAGTACGATGGATGTGTAATTCGTCAGATCGGACAAAATTTGCGCTGATTTTTGAACTGTCTTCTCCAGCTCGAAAATTTTCTCTTTGAAGATCGAGTGGATTTGGTCCAGGTCGCTTTTCGTCAGTTTGACGGGTGACAGCAAATGGTCAACATAGTACCGATACCCTTTTTCTGACGGAACACGTCCTGAGGATGAATGGGTTTTTTCAATAAAGCCCAATTCCTCCAAGTCAGCCATCTCGTTTCTTATTGTTGCAGAGCTAAATGTGATTTCATCTTTTTTCGAAAGAGTTCTTGATCCCACCGGCTGTGCCGATTTAATAAAATCGTTGATTATAACCTGAAGGATCAGCAGCTGACGATTTGTTAACATCATCATCACCTCTGTTAGCACTCTCAATAAGCGAGTGCTAATTCTATAACAAAAGTATCAAACCACAAGAAAAATGTCAATTATAACTCACCCAAAAAAGCGCCAAAAACTTCATTGCCTAATAATTTCCCTTGATGAGTCAAATAAACGGCAGACTCCGAATTGTGAATCAGCCCTTTTTCAGCGAGGTCTTTTAACACGCTTGGGAAAAGTCCATCCAGGGAACGGCCGTATTTTTCTGCGAATCGTTTTTTGCTGACACCGGCTGTTTTTCTCAAACCTAAAAACATTTCTTCCTCAATCTGTTCTTCTGTTGTCACTTCATGTGTATCTCTGTACGGAAAACCCTTTTCAGCTATCAGGTCAATGTAATGCTTAACAGGTCCGACGTTCACTGTTCGTGTGCCGCCGATATATCCGTGAGCGCCAGCTCCGAAACCGAAATATTGTTCGTTGCTCCAATACGTTAGATTGTGCTTAGATTCCATGCCTGCCTTAGCAAAGTTGCTGATTTCATATTGATGGATGCCGTGAGCTTCCATCTGGCTCATCACCATTTCATACATTTCAGCTTCCTGCTCCTGCGGCGGAAGATGAAGCCGCCCTTTTTGCATCAAATTATAAAATACCGTTTTCGGTTCTACAATAAGGGAGTAAACGGAATAATGCTCGGCACCCAATGATAAAGCAGTGTTTATAGAATGTTCCAGATGCTTGAGGGTTTGCCCCGGAAGCCCGAACATGAGATCAAGACTGATATTCTCAAAACCGATTTCCCGCGCTCTTTCAAAAGAGGTGAATACATCTTTTTGCTTGTGCACTCGGCCGATTTTTTCTAACAGATCGTCTTCGAACGTTTGCACACCAAAGCTGAGGCGATTTACGCCTGCTTCTTTTAATATTTTTAATTTCTCTGCGGACAAGTCGTCCGGATTCGCTTCAACCGCAAATTCCGATAAGTCGCTTGAGGGCTTCAGTACGCGGTTGATCATGTCCATCAGCTTTTTGAGCTGTTCCTCAGACAGGGAGGTCGGCGTGCCTCCTCCGATAAAGATTGTTTTGAGATCAGGCTGCCCAGTTTTTGCTATTGTATTTATCATTTCCTGTTCGAGTGCGTTTAAATACTCGTCGACTGGCTGACTTTGAATAAAATATTTATTGAAATCGCAGTAGTGGCAAATATGCTCACAAAATGGGATATGGATATAAGCTGATTTCAACGGATTCACCTTCTTTACAGAAAGAAGCCGCAGTACAAGACTGCGGCGGCTTCTATTGTTTTTTCGGACTGTCGTCCATTTTCAGAACTGCCATAAATGCTTCTTGCGGCACTTCAACTGAGCCGACCTGCTTCATACGGCGTTTTCCTTCTTTTTGTTTTTCAAGAAGTTTCCGTTTACGCGAGATGTCCCCTCCGTAACATTTAGCCAATACGTTTTTACGCATTGCTTTTATGGTGGAGCGGGCCACGATTTTCTGGCCGATTGCGGCTTGTATCGGAACTTCAAACTGCTGGCGCGGAATGAGTTCTTTCAGTTTTTCAACGATCACTTTTCCGCGTTCATATGCGTAATCTCGATGCACGATAAAGGAAAGGGCATCGATTTTTTCACCATTCAGCATAATGTCCATTTTCACAAGCTTGGACGGTTTGTAGCCGATCAGTTCATAATCAAAGGACGCATAGCCTTTAGTGCTTGATTTCAGCTGGTCAAAAAACTCATATACGATTTCCGCTAATGGCATATCATAAATGATGCTGACACGGTTTGCGTCTAAATACTGCATATCAATGAAATTGCCTCGTTTTCCTTGGCAAAGCTCCATTACAGCGCCGACATAGTCATTCGGCACCATCATCGTCGCTTTTACGTATGGCTCCTCAACCCGTTCGATCTTTTGAGGATCCGGCATGTTAGACGGGTTGTCGACAACGACCTTTTCGCCGTCTGTCATGTACACGTCATAGATAACGCTTGGCGCTGTAGTAATCAGGTCGATGTTGAACTCACGCTCAATTCGCTCCTGAATGATCTCCATGTGAAGCATGCCTAAAAATCCGCAGCGGAACCCGAATCCAAGCGCTTGCGAAGTTTCCGCTTCATATTGAAGGGAGGAATCATTCAGCTCAAGCTTTTCAAGAGCTTCCCTTAAATCATTATACTTCGCTGTATCAATCGGATACAAACCACAGTACACCATCGGGTTTAGCTTGCGGTATCCCGGCAGCGCTTCTTCTGCAGGATTAGCAGCGCTCGTTATTGTATCACCGACACGTGTGTCACCGACATTTTTGATTGAGGCAGTCAGGAAGCCTACATCACCGACCGTCAGTTCATTTGTCGGAGTTGCTTTCGGCGTGAACACGCCTACCTCTGTTACTTCGAATTCTTTGCCGGTTGCCATCATTTTGATTTTTTGTCCCGGCTTTACCGTTCCTTCAACGACTCTGATATAAGCCACGACACCGCGGTAGGCGTCATAAAGCGAGTCGAAGATCAGCGCTTTGAGCGGCGCCTCCGGATCTCCGGTCGGAGCTGGCACCTTTTCTACGATTTGTTCTAAAATCTCCTCAATCCCAATACCGGCTTTTGCTGAAGCAAGCACGGCTTCTGATGCATCAAGGCCGATAACGTCTTCTACCTCTTGGCGCACACGTTCAGGCTCGGCGCTCGGAAGGTCGATTTTATTGATGACCGGAAGGATTTCAAGATCGTTGTCAAGCGCTAAGTAGACATTGGCGAGCGTCTGCGCTTCAATCCCCTGGGCTGCATCTACGACAAGAATCGCTCCCTCACAGGCAGCAAGGCTTCGGGATACTTCATATGTGAAGTCGACGTGTCCCGGCGTATCGATTAGATGAAAGATATATTCTTCTCCGTCTTTTGCTTTATATTTAAGCTGAACAGAGTTTAATTTAATGGTTATGCCCCGCTCACGTTCAAGATCCATAGAATCGAGCAATTGTTCTTTCATTTCTCGTTGAGTGATTGCCGACGTTTTTTCTAAAATACGATCCGCTAAGGTCGATTTTCCGTGGTCAATATGGGCAATGATAGAGAAATTCCGTATTCTCGATTGCCTCTCTAAACGCTTTTCTTTATCTGTCACAATCTATCACTCCTACTATTAAACGCAAAATACACTAGCTTAGATTATATCAATAGGATTGTAAAGATTCAATGTAAAACAAGAAAGAGAAAAGTTCCCTATCATATCTGGGCTGCTTTTCTCTTTCACGTACTTATTGATTCATATCCCGTATCCATTCATACATTGACTGGGCAGTATTGGTTACGGTGTTCGAAAGCGCTTTTCCGGCTTTTGAAAACATATTGAATGTCTCCACCTTTTCCAGCTCTTTTTGTTTTTCTTCTAAATCTTTTGCCGTGACTGTTTCTCCTAGGATTGAGGCTTCTTTTTCATTATCTTTTCCGTCGGTGAGCGTAAACGCCCCCTTCAGTGAAGGGTCATGATAGCCTTTCATACTCAGCATCCCGTTGTTTGCCTGCTGCATGCCGAACAGTACGCCTAAAAACATGATCGTGACAAGCAGTAAGCATTTTCCAAAGTATGCAATCAAATCAACCACCTATTTCTTATTGTTTTTTCGTCTCCCCGCTCGCTGCGTTGACCTTTTCAGCATCCCAGTACATTTCGCTGAATACGTCCGCGGCCGCGTTAGCCGCACGCTGCAGCTCTTCGAGATTATTATCTACTCCGCCAAATTCGAGCAAAAGCGCTCTATCGGTTAAATCCTGATTGTAAACACCATTATCGCCTGGCGAGCCTTTGGAAAAGACACCTGTGCTAAGTCCGGGGTATTTTTTCTCCATCAGTTTATGAAGCTCACTCGCAATTTTATAGTTTTCTTCGAAGTTTTTGCTTTTTTTCCCGACGACAAAGGCTACCCTGGCATAGCTTTTTCCTTTAATCGTTGCGGTTGTGTCTTTTTTGCGCCGTGAGTCTCTGTGGATGTCAATGATATATTGCAGATTTTTGTTTGAAGCGAGGGCGTCTTTCACAACCGGCCTTGATTCATCATAGGACCTGGCATAGTTTAAGCCTTTTTTATTCAATTTTGACTGTATATCGGTTTTATTCACTGTGGCTCCGATTCCCTGGGATTCAAGCGCTTGTCCGAACATATCTCCTACAAGCGTGACGTTGGCTTTAGAATGGCGCGCCATGTCAGGATCGGTCTCGCCTTTTAATAGAGGGAGATATGATTCCGTATTGTGCGTGTGATAGATAAACACGACCTTTTTATCACCTGTTGTTTGTTTGGGCGGATCTTTTTGCGCATTATCTGATTGCGTTTGCTGTTTTTCAATCTCTGCCAAATTCGCTTCCCTTTCTTCCTCCATCACCTTAGACGGCGGCGGCGATTCCGCAGGCATATTCGTATAATCGGTCCCTTGTCCAGCTAACAAAATCTCGGTATCAAATTGTGCAAACCCCGGCAGCTCCCGGCCGAGAAAGCTCCGTGGATCTTCGAGGTTAATGCTCGTCGCCAGCTTTAAAGAAAGACGAGAAAGATGAAATGAGCTGTCTGTTTGAGAGAGGTCAGAAGCGAAATAATGGTTTTCCATCCGCAGCAAATGTGCAAACACGTCACCCGGCAATTCTTCAGCTATCCCATAAAAAGAGTCAGACGACGGCCTAAGTTCCGGCCGGAGAGACGTCAGCACACCGGATAGAACAAAAATCACGATAAGGCTTACGATAAATAGAAAGATGGCTTTTACCGCTTTCCCTCCATTTACCGCAACAACAATTTGTCTGTTTCTGCGTTTATTTCTCATTGAATCCCTCCAGCGCTTGTCTAGTAATTACTCTATGAACAAGCTAGAGGAAGTAGAACTGTTTAGTGATTGTAGGAGCCTTTGTTTTCTTGTGACACTTTTTCATGAAGCGCTGTGTTTAATCCGTTCGCTAAAACATTTGCCATATCGTCGATAAATGAATCGACTTCCTTCGGCGTAACCATTAAGTTGTGCCCTAAAGGCGAAAGCACCTCGTGAATGAGCTGCCGTTTTTCATCCTCTTGAAGGGTTCCGACAATACCTAGGAACGATTGGCGCTGCTTTTGATCGGGAAGATCTTCTTCAGTGAGCACTTTCTTTTTCCCAAACGTCATGCCTGCCGGAACAAGCGATCTTGCTGGCCTGTTATCCTTCATTTCTCTGCCAAAATGTTTTAATATGTAGTCCACCGTGTCACTGGCAATTGTCACGGCATCAACTACTGTCGGAACACCGATAGCAATCACCGGAACACCAAGCGTGTCTTTGCTTAAATCTTTTCGTTTATTCCCCACTCCAGATCCCGGGTGAATGCCTGTATCCGATATTTGAATGGTTGTGTTGACCCTTTCCACCGCCCGCGCCGCCAACGCATCAATGGCGATGACAAAATCAGGCTTCGATTGCTCAATCACACCTTTAATAATGTCACTTGTTTCGATTCCTGTTATCCCCATTACACCCGGTGCAAATGCACTGACAGGCCTGTAACCCTCCTGTACGTTTTCCGGCTGAAGCTTAAACAAGTGCCTTGTTACCAACAGATTTTCTACTGCCATCGGTCCAAGCGCGTCAGGTGTCACGTTCCAGTTGCCGAGCCCAACGATCAAACAGCTCGCATCTTTTGAGATATTAAGGTTTTCAAGAAAAGCTGAGAATTCCTCTGCAAAGACAGCAGAGACCTTCTCCTGCATTTCCGAATCATTCTCCCTGATTCCCTGTGCTTCAAGCGTTAAATAGCGCCCTTCTTTTTTTCCCGAAAGCTCTGCGCCTTCCTTTGTAACATCAACTGTGCGGATTTTAATGCCGCCGTGATCACGCTCTTTTTCAATAAAGCCTTTAATTTCTTTTGTCGGCACAGCCTGCTGATTGGCCATTGCTTCCTTCGTTTCCACTGCCAAATCGGTACGTATCAAATACTGATTCACATCCAGCTCACTCTTTTTCATACAGGGGCCTCCTTCACATTAAGTACCTATATTGTTGCCATTTGCTGAATGAATCATGCTAAAAAGAGAACCTTCAATGAAAAATACTTTACATTTATATTGCAATCTAAAGGTGTGTTTGATAGAATACAATTTGTTCTATTGTGAAGAAGATTTAACCTTAAGACACTGTGCTACAGGTTGTATCTTAGGAGGTGAAACACATGCCAAACATTAAATCAGCGATTAAACGTACAAAAACAAACAACGAACGCCGCGTTCATAACGCGACAATCAAATCTGCTATGCGTACTGCAATCAAACAAGTTGAAGCTTCTGTTGCCAACAACGAAGCTGACAAAGCGAAAACTGCTCTTACTGAAGCAGCTAAACGTATTGATAAAGCAGTGAAAACAGGTCTTGTACACAAAAATACCGCAGCTCGATACAAATCAAGACTAGCGAAAAAAGTGAACGGACTTTCTGCATAATATAAAAACGATCCTCAATAATGGGGATCGTTTTTTTCATTTCTTTTTAACAGCTGTAAAAGGAACAGTTCGAGCAGGAGCTGCTTGTCCTTTTTCCCGGTTTTCATCTCATAGTCCATGACAGCAAGCTGTTCAATAATTGAACGGAGCTCCTCCTCTGAAAAAAGCCTTGCTTGATCCATCGCCAGCTTTACCCGAAATGGGTGAACTTTTAGATTAGAAGCGATTTGTTTTTGTCCGTATCCCTGTTCCGCGAAGTACTTTGTCTGCAGAATCAGCCGGAACTGATTCGAAATAAGCGCCATAATTTTGATCGGTTCTTCATTTTGTTTAAGCAAATCATAAAAAATTTGCAGACTCTCAGTTCGTTTTCGGTTGACGATTTTATTGATCAGCTCAAAAATATTTTGTTCAAGGCTTCTAGCAACAAGCATTTTCACATCATCCAGCGTAATTTCTTCACGATCTCCAATAAACGTGCAGAGCTTTTGAATCTCCTGAAAAATCGATGACAAATGCCCGTTCACAAGCAGAACCAAATGCTCCGCCGCTTCCGTGCCGATTGTTTTCTGCTCTGTTTTTGCAAGGTTGACAGTAAAGTCTGTCGTTTCCTTTGCGTTTAATTCCTTCGCCTCCATCATAAACGCGTGCTTCTTTAACGCTTTCGTCAGCTTTTTCCGCTCATCAAGCTTTTCATACGGAGCAAGCAGGACAAAGACTGTGTAAGGCGCAGGTGATTGTATATATGATTCAAGCGCACTGACGTTGTGCTCAATTTTTTCTTTTTTCTTTTCACCTGTTAAAAAATATGGATTTTTCACAATGACAAGACGCCGCTCCCCCATAAACGGAAACGTTTCAGCATCTGCAATCGCTTGATCCAGCGGGTCCTCTTCCAGATCAAAAACGGACAGATTGAAATCCTTTGTCTCCTGATCAACGACCGTCTGTCTGATCCTGCTGACGGTTTCTTGCAGCAGATATGTCTCTTTTCCGTATAAACAATAAACTGGATGGACCTCTCCTTTTTTCAGGCTTTTCCACACATCAAATACCATTGTTGTACGACTTCCTCTCTTTCATCATCCCCTTCTATCCTAAATTGAGTTTGCAAAATAGTAAAGAGGAAGCCTGACTGCTGCTTCCCCATTTATATTAAACGCCTGTTCGCAAGCCCCCGGGACAGCTTGTAAAAAGGCGATAATCACCAGAACAGAAAACGTTACCTTAGCTTCTAGATTTTTCAAAACAATTCCATTATACTTAAGTCAGTCAGGAGGGATAAAGTTGAATGATTTTGAAAAAAACGTTCAAAGCAAACGAAATGATGCTGTAGATTCAGCTGTTGGTTTTGTTGTGTCCTTCGGATTTTTCGCCTTCTTGTTTGTCATGGCAACGGTTATTCACCTAGTTGGTTCATAACAGCGACTGCCCGGGCTGCTGATTTCTCGGCAGTCTTTTTTAGTTCGTCTCTGTTATATCTGATGTATCATATGGAGGATAGACAGAAAAGGTTCCAACTCTGTTTTTGTATCTATATTGGATCGTTCCGTTTTGATCTGTTCGCAGCACACGGATAGAATGTCTCTGTAATAGTTGCAGAACTTCTTGATGAGGATGATGGTACCGATTGTTTTTCCCGGCTGAGATAATGGCCGTTTTCGGCTGAAGCTGTTGGATGAATTCTTCACCAGTAGAGCCTTTGCTCCCATGGTGCCCCACCTTTAAGACATCTGCTTTAATATTTGGAAACACGTCCATCACCTCCTGTTCCCCTTCTTTCTCCAGATCACCCGTCAAGATCCAGCTCAGAACGCCCGTCTCCATCCACAGAACGAGAGAGGAATTATTTTTGCTTGCAGGATCAGGTGCTTCAGGTGACAGTACATGGAACTGCAAATCCTTTATTTGCAATACATCGCCTCGCTTCACCTCTTCAATTGTCACTCCCTCTTCTCTGGCTGTCTGCAGCACTTTCTCATCTTTAGGTTCAGAAACGAACCCTTTCGGAATCACGAGGCGCTTTACTTTATGATGCTTCAGCAGAGTCTCCGCCTCTCCGATATGATCTTGGTCAGCGTGCGTCAGAATTAAAGCGTCAAGCTGTTTGATTCCCTTAGCAGTTAAAAACGGAATCAGCACCTTTTCCCCCAGTGAAAACGGATGCTGTTTTTCACGCCAAGGCTCTGACGAGTAAGACAAAGTGCCGCCGGTATCAATTAAGACACGACCCCGCTGATGCGGAGCACCTACAAACATGCTGTCACCCTGTCCAATATCTATCATATCCACTTCTCCTTCGGAACTAAGACACGGATATATAAAGAGCAGAAACAGCACTGTGCAGCAAATGCCGCCGGTTACTATCAACTGCGACAAGGAGCGTTTTTCAATCGCCATAAGCAATAGGATGATCGTGACCGTGAATAAAAAAAGCAAAACAGGTGCAGGATGTGCGATCATAATCGTGAACACATCAACATCTGCAATTTTTGTGATTAACCTATTGGTCCAGCTTATCAATAAATCAAACCAGCTGAAAAACAATCTCCCAAACGAAGCGGAAAGACTTAATAGAAGAACACCTGCTACAGCTCCCGGCAAAATACAGAAGGTATAAAATGGTACCATCAACATATTCATCGGTACGCTAATTATAGAAAACTGATGAAAATGATACAGGAGAATCGGAAGCGAGCCCAGCTGAGCGATGAGTGATACAATTGTCAGCTGTCCCAAGGAGGTTTTAACCTGCTGAAAAATAGAAGAGGATAGAATTAAAGAAAAACTGACGGCGAACGATAGCTGAAAACCGGCTTCAAAGAGATGATAAGGATTGAAGAGCAGAAGGACGATGTATGAAAGGCAAATTGCAGTTGCAGAGTGGACACGCCATTTGACAAGACTTCCAGCTAAGTAAACACCCGACATGAGAGCGGCGCGTAGCACTGAAGGAGCAGCGCCGGTCAACATCACATAGAACGGCAGAAATAACAGCAACAGAATTGACGCCTTCTCTCTTGTTATACCAAGGCGGATCATGATATAAAACAAACCTGCTGTCAAAATCCCCACATGGAGTCCTGATATTGCCAAGAGATGGACAACACCAAGCTTTTGATACGCGGTAAGCACTTCATCCTCCACATAAAATCTGTCACCAACTGTAAGTGCCTGTACAATCCCTGCCGAATCAGGAGGCAGAAGGCTGTTTGTGAATGATATGATATGTTTTCTCAAACTGAGCACCTTGTACTTGAAATTTTCAGGTTCGCTGCAGTTTTGGATAGACGTGACAGAGTAGTTCCAATGAATATGCTGCCGATAGAGATACTCGTTATAATCAAATGCACCCGGCACAGTTGCGTGTTTCGGTTCTTCCAATGTACCAGTCAATTCACATGACATTCCTGGTTCTATGTATAACAGCTGTTCTTTTTCACCAGCAGACTGAATGCGATACGCAGCAGCCCATTTTTCCTTATCAGGTGTCTTAACCATCATAGACATACGGTCGCCGTCAATTTTGGGAATAGTGTCAATCACTGCCTTGAATTGATAGGTCCCCTGCCGATAGGAAGAGACATTCTGAGAATCTGTGACTGCATACAGTACAAAAAACAATATAAAAGAGAAGAAACAAACAATAATGAGAAAAGCGTGCCTCGTTTTGATTAAAATGATGAGGAGAAAGAGGATGAATAGAAAAATAGCGGGGAAATAAGCGGCGGCAGTAATTCCAACCGTTGCCGAAGCTGCCGCCATAGGCAATAACAAACGCGAATTACGCATTCATCACACGTAGCTCGTGAAAAGTGTATTCGCCTGTTCATGTATCTTTTTCAATTCTTCCTCCGCTAAACCGGCATCGGCCAATTTCCCTATAAGACCCGCTACAAATGAAAGCTTTTCTCTGTTTTTCAGATCAACGATCATTTCATCGAGTTCAACCTGTTCAACAGTTACACCCGCCTGTTCAAATAATTCCTGCGCATACGGATGTGTTTTGTAATCCTCAGCATAATAAACCGTTTTGATACCAGCTTGAATAATAGATTTGCAGCATTGAATGCACGGATAATGCGTCACATAAATCTCCGCTCCATCAGTCGGCACCCCAAACTTAGAACATTGAAGAATCGCATTCATTTCAGCGTGAATCGTTCTTGCACAATGATCATCTATCATTAAGCATCCTTCATCTGCACAATGTACGCCGCCCGCGATTGACCCGTTGTAGCCTCCTGCTATCATGCGTTTGTCTCTGACTATAGTAGCGCCGACAGATAATCTCGGACATGTGCTGCGCAGCGCCAATAAATGGCTTTGAGCCATAAAGTATTGATTCCATGAAATTCGTTCCACGTTGTTCCCTCCAAATGTTGTATTGCCTGACCTTTAGTTTACCTATCATAATGCATGACCGTCAAATCACTTTACTGTAATGGAAGACTTTATTTTCTCAAATGACTTTTCACCTATTCCTGAAACCTTAGTGATATCTTCAATTGTTTGGAAACGACCGTTTTCTTCCCGGTATGCAATAATAGCTTCAGCTTTGGATGGCCCCACCCCTGAGATGCCTTGTAACTCCTCTAAGGTTGCTGTATTGATATTCACCAGCGCTCCCTTCCCTCCATCGCTTTGGACAGACCCTCCACCACCACCTTGCTGCACTGCTGTTTCCTCTCCCTTTTTCGGGATGTACACCACTGTCCCGTCCTGCAGAATCTCCGCCAAATTTACTTGCGCTTCGTCTGCTTGTTCACTGGTCCCGCCCGCTTTCTCAATTGCCTGAGATACTCTGTCCCCTGTTCGCATTTCATAAACGCCAGGATGCTGAACAGCACCTTTGATGTCTATCACAATTGTTTCGTTTGACTCGTCGTTGTTTGCTTCCTGCTTTACCACTGTATTTTCTGTCTCTGTTGGTACAGCTTGCTTCACCGGCTCTTTATTTTTCCCTGTGGCCAGAAAGATCATAATCGCTGTGAAAACAGCCGCAGAAGCCGCTAAAATAATTGCTTTCTTATGCTGCTTCAACCAATTCATCGTGCATGTTCCCCGCTTTCGTCATATTTTATTTTCATAACACATATGGTTTAGAGGATAATAGCTCAAAGGAGGGGAAACCATTGAAGATAGGCTTTATCGGCACAGGAAATATGGGTACGATCCTTATCGAATCATTTATTGAATCAAAAGCAGCCGATCCCTCAAACATAACAATCACAAACCGCACAATTGAAAAAGCGTTACACATAAAAAACCGCTACAACAGCATAAACGTTACCGAAAGTCTCGAAAAGCTCGTTTCTGAGAACGAGATGATTTTTATTTGTGTTAAGCCGCTTGATATATATCCTTTACTGGCAAGAGCGTTACCTTATTTAAGAAAAGATCATATTCTCATTTCAATTACTAGCCCCGTTCAAACCGAACAGCTCGAACAATATGTGCCGTGTCAAGTGGCGCGAGTGATCCCAAGTATTACGAACAGAGCGCTGGCAGGTGTTTCTCTCGTCACTTTCGGCACAAGCTGCAGCGAATCTGCAAAAGCGAAAATCAATGAGCTGATGCAGCATATCTCTCATCCGCTGCAAATTGAAAGTGACATCACAAGGGTTGCATCAGACATCGTAAGCTGCGGCCCTGCTTTTATGAGCTATCTGATTCAGCGGTTTATAGATGCAGCTGTTTCGGAAACATCGGTGTCTAAACAGGACGCGATTTTGATGTGTAAGGAAATGCTTGTCGGAATGGGAAAACTGTTAGAAACCGAATTGTATACCCTGCCTGCATTACAGGAAAAGGTTTGCGTTAAAGGCGGTGTAACAGGAGAAGGCATTAAAGCGCTGGAAAGCGGTGTGCAGGATATGTTTCACCGGGTATTTCAAAATACTCATATGAAGTACGAGGAGGATATTTCCGCAGTGAAAAAGCAGTTTCATGTGTAGGCGAGTATGTCATACTTTCGTCTGTACTGCAAAAGCATAAAAAAGCATTTTAAAAAACCATCGTTTTAGGAAACGATGGTTTTTGATTTCTGCGCCTTGAAAAATAGGCGTTCTGATTGTGCTGATGGCTCGGTATCCGTAAAATCAGCTGTCACGCGATGGAGCTGAAAGCCGCAGTTCTTAAGCATTTCTTCGTATTCTTCCACTGGGAACGTTCTTTGCTCGTGTGTCTCATCAAAACGATCATACGCTTCTCCGTTCCACACAAAAAACGACATATCATGAATGACAGAAAGCTCGCCACTTCCGGCAAAGCTCTGCCAGATATAGCTGATATCTTCGTCCTGGTCAGCAAATGTGCTATCCGGAAAGACTTCCGCAATTTTATAAGATGAATGGACATCAAACAGCAAAATGCCTTCAGGCTTTAATACCCGAAATACACTTTTAAAGGTTTCGATCACATCATTTTTTGTTTTTAAATAATTTAATGAGTCACAGCATATCACAACAGCGTCAAACTGACCGTCAAAGCCGGTAATCTCTCTCATATCCTGCTGAAGAAATAAAATAGGCTGGCTACTCGATACCTTTTGCTGGGCGAAAGAAAGCATCTCTTCGCTGAGATCGATGCCTGTAACCTCGAAGCCTTTTTCGGCAAGCCGGATGGAGATTTCCCCCGTGCCGCATGCTAGATCGAGAATACGGCCTTTTTCCGGGAGAGATGCTTCAATCCATTCTGTCCATTGATCGTAAGGAGCGTGTGACATTAACTCGTCATACACGCTTGCAAAGCCTTGATAAATCATTGATTCATTCCAAGATCAAGATCTGCGAGCGGAGCGTCTCCCCACAGCTTTTCAAGGTTGTAGTAGCTTCTTTCATCCTTGTGGAAGACATGGACAATCACATCGCCTAGATCAACGAGAACCCATCTTGCTTCATCAAAGCCTTCCATCTTTTTGACTTGAATGCCGTTTTCATCAGCCTGATCCTTGATTTCACGGGCAATCGCCTGTACCTGTTTATCTGAATTTCCGTGGCAGATCAGAAAATAATCAGCAACCAGAGAAATACCTTCCATATCCAGTGCTAAAATATCCTCTGCCCGTTTATCGTCGCAAGCCGCAGCTGCGATCTTTAAAATGGACTTTTGGTTCATTCACAAATTCCTCCTGTTCAGCTGCCAGACACAAGCCAGTTATACGTTAAAAATGTGTCTGGAAAAACCGGTTGATTTTTTTTCATAAGAAAAACCATTGTATTTTTAATGGACTGAATCAGCGCTTGATTCAAATCTGTCTCAGCAAGCTTACGCACCTCATCGACACCGGGAAATGCCCGATTTGGCTCAATGTAATCAGCAACGTAAATGACTTTTTCTAAAAGTGTCATGCCGGGGCGCCCTGAGGTATGATACCTAATGGCGTCAAGAATGTCTTCATCTTGAACCCCTGCCTCTCTTTGGACCAAATAAGCGCCGACCGGAGCGTGCCAGAGCTCCGGATTATGATCCAATAAATGCGCAGGCATTTTTTCTCGCGCAATAATTTGTTTCATTTCTTCTTTCGGGCGGAATTTGGCGTAATCATGAAAGATTGCCGCTGTTTCCGCTTTTTTAGAATCGGCTCCAAAACGCTCCGCAAGTTCGATCGCCGTGTTCATCACGCCAACCGTATGGATATATCGGTGTTCGGTCAATTGCTGCTTCACGCATGCAAGTGCCTCCTCACGATTCATATAAACCATTCTCCTCTACATACTTCTTCACTTTATCAGGGATTAAGTAGTCAGTGGGCTTCTTGCTTTTAAACCGTTCCCTTATCATAGTTGATGATACCTCAAATTCCGGAACGTCTGCAAAGAGAAGCGGATAAGGGGTTTCAACATGAAAACCGGGGCGCTTTACTCCAATAAATTGAATGAGGTTCAGCAGCTCGTCCAGCTTATACCATTTCGGCAAATATTCAATCATATCAGCACCGATAATAAAGAACAGCTGATCATTTGGATAACGCTGCTTCAGTAAAGAAACGGTATCAAAGGTATATGACGGTCCTTCTCTTTCCATTTCAACAAGCTCCAGCTTAAAGGACGTATTAGATTGAATTGCAAGCTTTAGCATTTCCACGCGATGAAAGCTGTCGGTATAGTCTTCGTTCTGTTTATGCGGCGGAATTTGATTAGGCATAAACCAAATTTCATCAAGCCCTGCCTGGTACAGCACCTCATTCGCCATTAAGAGGTGACCATTATGCGGAGGGTCAAACGTGCCTCCGAAAATTCCGATTTTCTTCATTTCAACCACCTTTAAGGAAGCTCGATTTGTTTATTTTCCTTTGATTCCTTATATAACACAATCGTATTGCCGATTGTCTGCACCAATTGAGAGCGGCTTCCTTTTACAAGAGCTTCCGCTACATCGTTTTTATCCTCTTCGCAATTCTGAAGCACGCTGACTTTAATGAGCTCTCTCGCTTCAAGCGCCTCAGCAATTTGTTTAATCATGTTGTCGTTTACTCCGCCTTTACCTACTTGAAAAATCGGCATTAAATGATGCGCTTTTGAACGCAAAAAACGTTTTTGTTTACCTGTTAACATTCTGTTCCTCCTAATTTTCCTATTACAATGGATCTCATTTTTTCAATATCAGGCTCTTGTCCAGTCCACAATTGGAAAGACAATGCTGCCTGTTCAACAAACATGCCCACACCATCGAGTGTTTTCAAGCCTTTTTGGCTTGCTTCCTTTAAAAGGGCCGTCTGTATTGGATTATACACGATATCACATACGACGGCACTGCTCGCGGCACGCTGTAATGAAAGCGGCACATCGTCCACGTTCGGATACATGCCCACAGACGTTGTATGGATGATAACATCATACTGCTCAAGACGTTCTTCTGCTTCTTTTATGCTTAATACTTCTTTATTGTGAAACGAGGGAGTAGCTTCTGTAAGCCGCTTTGCTTTTTCTAACGTCCGGTTGCAAATGTCAAATTTTTTCGGGGTATTTCGGACAATTGTTGTAAAAATGGCTCTCGCCGCTCCGCCAGCGCCGATCATTAAGAATGACAGTTCAGAGATGGGCTTGTCTAATACCTTCTTTAATGACTTCACGAAGCCTTCCCCATCGGTATTGTATCCGACAAGCTTATCTCCCTCTCTTCTGACCGTGTTTACGGCACCGATCACTTTTGCACTCTCATCAATATGATCCAGATAATCCATAATGGAAACCTTGTGCGGAACAGTCACATTGATTCCTTCTACGCCTAGAGCTCTTATTCCTTTTACCGCATCCTCCAGATCATTCTCTTCTACCTTGAAGGCATGATAATGTCCGTCAAGCCCGAGGTCTTTCAATGATGCGTTATGAATATCAGGTGACATAGAATGGCCAATCGGATTTCCGATAACCCCGTACAGCTTTTTCATACTCCTCTCCCCTTTTCTTAAATTAATGAACGCCGAACAAATACATGAACGCCTTTTGGCGCGTATGCAGTTACCTTTTTATCGGCGTCATGGACAGTAACCCAGCCTAACCCAGAGAAAACGATATCTGTCTTTTTGTCTTTTATCGTAAACGTATGGGCGACCAATTCCGGAAACTCATCCATTTCATCTTTACCCGGAGGTGTGAGCAATTCCCCTGCATGCTTTTCATAAAGCGCGTCTGCATTTTCAAGTTTTGTTCTATGAATCATCAGCTCATTCGGCATATAGCAAATAAAAGGAGATCTTTCCCCAGACACATAATCAAACCTTGCAAGTCCGCCAAAATACAGTGTTTGCTGATCATTAAGCTGGAATGTGCGAGGCTTCAGCTCCTTTTTAGGAGATAATATTTTCAGATCATTTTTATTGACATAATGCGCCATTTGATGGTTGTTGATAATTCCCGGTGTATCATACAGCGATGAACCGTCATCCAGCGGGATTTCAATCGCATCAAGGGTTGTGCCAGGAAATTGGGATGTTGTAATAATATCTTCTTCACCTGACACTTCTTTAATAATCCGGTTAATAAAGGTTGACTTTCCTACATTTGTACATCCGACAACATAGACGTCTTTTCCGTTGCGGTAATGCTCAATCGCGTCAATTACTTCTCTGATTCCCTGGCCGCGTCCCGCACTGACCAAAAATACGTCAACCGGTTTTAAGCCAAGCTCTTTCGCTTCACGCTTCATCCATTGGATCAGACGCTCTCTTTTCAGTGACTTAGGCAAAATATCCGCTTTATTGCCAACTAATAAGATAGGGTTTCCCCCCACCAAGCGCTGCAGCCCATTAATCCAGCTGCCGTTAAAATCAAAAATATCAACAATTTTTACGACAAGAGAGTCCGTTTCTCCAATACCGTGAAGAATGTTCAAAAAATCATCATCAGTTAAGGAGACATCTTGTATTTCATTATAGTTTTTCAGTCTGAAGCAACGCTGGCAAATCACATTTTCTTTCGTAAGCGATGCAGGCGGCGCGTACCCCAAACCTGTTTTGTCCTCGGTTTGGATCGTAACTCCGCACCCGATACAAACAAACTTTTCCATTTTCTACTCCTCCCACTGAATGTGCCCTTTTCGTTTGAGAGCACTCAGTATTCTGCGTTCGACCTGGCGGTTAAAGCGCGTAACGAATCCGTCAGAGGAAGCGACTGGCACGACCAAAATCGTATGGTAGCCGTTTCGGTTTCCCCCGAGCACATCGGTCAGCAGCTGGTCTCCGATGACAACGCAGTCCTCTTTTTTCAGCTCCATATTGCGCACTGCTCTATTAAAGGCTTTACCCATCGGTTTTCTTGCTTTATAGATGAATGGGATTCCAAGCGGTTCTGAGAAAAGTTTCACTCTTCTTTCGTTATTATTAGAGACAATTGTCACTTTAATGCCGTGTTCCTTCATTTCTTCAAACCACTCGATCAATCGCGGCGTCGCGTTCGGCCTGTCCCATTCAACAAGCGTATTATCCAGGTCAGTAATAATTCCTTTTACATTTCGTTCCTTTAATTTCTCAGGTGTAATATGAAAAATATTTTTTACAAACTCGTCAGGTAAAAAAAACTTTTTTAACAAAACCCGCACCCTTCCCTTTTTCTTTCTTTCAAAATGATTGTCGAAAAAAATCGAACTTGCGCCTAAAGAAAAACTGAGCAAAAAAATTTCGACAAAAATTGGGTTTCTTCACCAGGTGTGGATAAATTTACACACACTATCCACTCTTATTACATCACTCTTTAGACAAATTATAAACACGATACTCACAAGTTATCCACTTTTTGGTGTGGATAACAGAACGATTGTTCTTATATGCATTTCATGGTAGATTAAAGATAACTTCAACCTCAGATGAACGCAACTTATCATTGTATGCGTTAAAATCATGAATGATTCCAACTTTTAAGGAGGTGCCTCTCCCATTAATTGGGTTCCTAGCATGAGAAAACTGTCTGATGAATTACTAATAGAATCTTATTTCAAAGCCACCGAAATGAATTTAAACCGTGACTTTATCGAGTTAATTGAAAACGAAATAAAAAGAAGATCGCTCGGACATATTATTTCCGTATCTTCTTAATAGGAATTTGTCTATTTTTTCCGGGCGTATTTCCTTTTTTTACTCAGATGACTGATATTATATCACTTTGGCTGCGCGCTTTACTACTATTTTCAGCAAAAAACACCCCTAAAAAGAGGTGTTTTAAAGGGCCGGTTATTATGCTAACCAGTATATGCCGCCCACAACCAGGAGAACAACAACTAAAACAACAATAAAAGCGTATCCATATGCTCTGCCTGCGCCATACATGTGAAGCGCCTCCTTAATAAGGTTTTATAACAGCCTATGTAGGAGAAATAAATCGGACTAGGCGGTTGTCCGGCTCAACGCTGCAGGATCTGCCCATCTTGTATTCCTTCATATACGATCCTTGCCCCTTTAGGTGTCATATGATTTCCAGAAGGATCTATAAGACCAGATTGGATAAGCGCTTCATCAGTTGCTTTTCCGCCGTCTGCTTCTATAAAATGCTTCCAGTTATCTACAAGAGGGACATCCAGGCGCTTCGACACATCTCTTGTAATATCGTTATATGAGTTGTGCCATTTCCTTGCTCCGCCTTTTGGTTCAAAAGCAGCTGCTTGATATCTGGAATAGTAAAACAAATGATGCTTCCCATTACCTTCTATAATTGGGATACACGTCATTAAGATAGGCTTGATTCCGTGTTTTCTGCTTTCTTCAATAAAATAAACCAGATTTTCTCTAAAACGCTGCTTCGACACTCTCGGTTTCCCCTCAGTCAGTATGGCAGCGTCATTGGTGCCGAACATAATAAACAAATACTTCGGTTTTTGATCCAGCACATCTGTCTGAAATCGGAGACGGGCATCCTCTGTCGTCTGTCCACCGATTCCCGCATTGAGTATATCAAGGTTACCGCGCTCAGCTGTTTTTAATATATTGACCCACTGCTGTGCTTTTGGATAATCGCGATAATCCCAATTAGAGCCACGCGTATTGCTGTCACCAAATGCTACAACGTCTTCGTATCCCCTTCCCTCGCATCCTGCTGTAACGAACAGCAGAAGGAAAAGGATGATAAAATGTTTCATCTTTACACCCCCAAAAGCCTCACCTTAATGTTATACCTCTGTTTCTCTTCGTTCAATGAAGAGTTTTTCGCTATCACTGTTTTTTCCTATAGTTAACGTGTCCCCCTCAGTGAATATCATTCTGCTTTCATTGCGGCGCAGCTGATGATTTTTTAAAATTCCCTTCTTTCCAATCTGAAAAACACACAAACCAAAGAAAAGAAAATAACCTGAATCCGCACTGGAAACAGGTTATCCGTTAAATCCTGCATTTACTTTAACTTCGATTTAAGCTTGGCCTTTGTTTTTGGCCCATAAATCCCGTCTGCAGTTAATCCGTTCATGAGCTGAAAACGCTTGACGGCATTCGCTGTTTTCGGTCCGTAAACTCCATCTATGCCATTGTTTTTGGCTCCCTTATCAGGGTAAAAGTGAAGTGCAGCTAAAGCCTTTTGCAGCTGGAGAATGTTTGTGCCCTTTCGATAAGGCGAAGTGAGCTTTATAACCCCAGACGGCAGAGGATATGATGGTGAAGGTTCTTTTGGAGGTGTATCCGAGGAAGAAATTCCGTTTATAAAAGAGTTCCAGTGGTTCAAGAGTTTCCGCGGACATTCTTTCCCAGACCATTTTTTGTGGGGAACAACACGATTTAACGGAATATTGTTTTCCTTCATCAGCTTTCTGATCAGCCACTGGGCATTTGATGTTGCTTTTTCAAAATCGCCATCAGCATTTTCGCAGATTTCAATCCCGATCGATTTGCGGTTTCCTGTGCCGTTTGTACCGTCTCCCGCATGCCAACCGTTTTCATCTATCGGGAGATGCTGATAAATGACTGAATCGTCAACTGTAAAATGCCAGCTTTCGGATGTGCTCGGGTTTTTTACAAAATTGGCGTGCATTTTCGCATCAGCGCCTTTTGCTGTATTCGCTGTATTATGCACCGTAATATAAGCAGGCGTCATCGCATAGCCAGGACGATTATCATTTGATACCGGTATAAAATCCTTTTTTATGGTTACCATTTCTATCCCTCCCTATTATTAAGAATGCAGAAAACAGAGAGATGGACAGCCTTTTTTATGAGGTAAAAAAGAATTGTGTTCTCAACCTGGTTTTCAGTTGAACCGCTGAAATGGCACCAGTTATACTAATTTAGATGACGGAGGTTTTGGCTCCTGACATCACCTAAGTTGGGAGTGACCATAGACATGTTAAAAAAAGTAATAGGTATACTTGTGATTATTGCTATCATTGCAGTCGGTTTTTTTCAGAAAGAAGCTTGGCTTGATGCAATCAAAGCAGGAGGGATGTTTTCCGTTTTATTTAGTATGCTGCTGATTGCTGCCGATGTTTTTTTCCCAATAGTGCCGTTTGCTTTGATTGCTGCTTTAAATGGCGCAGTGTTCGGGACTGCAAATGGAATTTGGATTACACTGACCGGCTCAATGCTTGGTACAATATTGCTGTTTTTTCTCGCCAGGTACAGTTTTAGAGATTGGGCCAGAAAAAAAGTTCAGGCCTATCCTGCCATACAAAGCTACGAGGCTTCCTTCAACAAAAACGCTTTTACCGCTGTTTTATTAGGAAGGCTGATACCTGTCATACCTTCACTTGTAATGAACGTGATCTGCGGGCTGAGCCAGGTTCGCTGGCATGTTTTTTTCTTTGCGTCTTTAATAGGGAAAATCCCCAATATTGTTGTTGTCACTATTGCAGGTGCCAATTTCACCAGCAATAAATTATTGTCTATCAGCATTTACGGTACATATATTCTGATCATCATGCTGGTCATTTATAAAAAGTTCCCTCACCTTCTAAAGGTGCCAAAAAAATAAGGAGGCTTGTTGGCCCCCTTACTTTTTTTCTGTCGCATGGCCTCCAAATTCATTTCGAAGCGCAGCGACAACCTTTCCTGTAAACGTATCGTCCGTTAAAGAACGGTATCTCATCATCAGTGACATGGAGATGACCGGCGTTGCCGTCTGCAGATCAAGCGCGGTTTCCACGGTCCATTTTCCTTCACCTGAGGAATGCATAATGCCCTTGATCTGATCCAGTTTCGCATCCTTAGAGAAAGCTCGCTCAGTCAGTCCCATAAGCCAAGAACGAATGACAGAACCATGATTCCACACTCTGGCAACCTTCTCGTAGTCAAAATCAAATTGGCTGTTTTCAAGCACTTCGAATCCTTCACCAATCGCGGCCATCATTCCATACTCAATTCCATTATGGATCATTTTTAAAAAATGTCCGCTTCCCGCTTCACCAGCGTATAGATAACCATTTTCGACGGCGGTATCACGAAAAAGCGGCTCCACAATCTCCCATGCTTCATGATCGCCCCCCACCATAAAACAGGCTCCATGCCGTGCGCCTTCCATTCCGCCCGACGTTCCGGCATCGAGATATTGGATACCCGCTTCTTTCATTTGATTGTAGCGGCGAATTGATTCTTTATAATGAGAGTTTCCAGCTTCGATAATCATATCGCCTTTACTTAATAAAGGTGATACATCACGCAAAACAGCATCGACAATGCCATGCGGTACCATAACCCATAGGATACGCGGCGGGTCTAATAAAGAAATTAACTCTTTAAGATTCGTTGTCCCCTCAGCCCCGTATGCTTTCAGTTCATCAACAGCCGCTTGATTTACATCATATCCTACCGCTTGATGATTGCGGTCAATGAATTGCTTTCCTATGTTTATGCCCATTTTCCCTAAGCCGATTAATCCGATTTTCATATCTGTTCCTCCTGATTGTCTAAAAAGCCTTTACTCTTTATGTTCCCTTTGGATTGTATTGTGATACGCAGAAAACAAATGGGGCTTACATCGTCTGCGCATGTAAATTTTATTTTTCATGACCGACGGCGCCTGCCAGTTCTATTACTGAATCTCTTTATATCCATAATTATCGCTTTATCCTTGATTTACCATCAGTTTAAGTTAAAATATGGGAAGGAATTCGATATTTTCAGTAAAAAGAAGGTGACATGTTGCAGAATCAACCTCATACTCTTATTGGAGTTACGAAAACCGCTGTATTCTTTTTATACGCTGCACTTGCAATCATCGGTTTTGCAATCGGGTATTTTATTCCGCAGATTGCGAAATGGGCATTATCCCTCCCCTGGGTCCCTCTTGAAGGACCTCTTCGGCTCATTACCTCTTTTCAGGGATCTACAGCTGCATTTATCACTGCTCTTCTCGGTATGTGTGCGGGGATTTGGTTCGCTCATTCTGTTATTGCAATGCTGCTGTCTGTCAAAATTACAGATCACACAGTGGAATTCATCAAAGGAAAAAAAGTGCAAACAATTCATTCCGATGACATCGCTCTTGTATTTATGGATCACAAACGGCTTGTCCTCCTGGGAACAGCCGGATATGAATTGGTACGGGAAGAAATTGATGAAAAACCAGTAAACGTTGAGAAGGCCTTTAGACAGCATCATTACGAATGGGCAACAGATGGTGATCCGTTTAAAGATCAATTTCGCCGATGGATTCCTGATGCACCAGACCTATCGCAAGGCGCCCATGCCTTATTAAAAGCTCGTCATAAAACGCTGCAGGACGAAGAAAAAGACGATATTGAAGAATTCCGTCTCGAACTGGCACAGCTGGGCATCGTTGTACGGGACGAAGGCACACGCCAATATTGGCGAAAAGCAGAAACCTATCCCCCGAAAATTCAGCACGGCGAAGGATTGTAACAACAGAGGCTCAAGAAAGAGCCTCTTCTTTACTACTGCACAATAAACAGCACTCTGGTACCGTCAGGATAGCTGCTCATTTGATTCCCTACCCACGAGCCGGCGCCGCGATTATCAGAAGGCGTCACATATCGGACATCAGCCCCTGCGCCGCCTTCCTCGCAGACCGCCATCGGCCACTCATCCCGGTCATAGCCCGGCTTGGTCGGGATTCCCTTTAAAGATTCCTCTCGCCTTTTGTCTGCTCCATCTCTGTCAATGGTACAAATATCTGGATGTCCCTCTGCAATCGCATCTCTAATATGACTGCCGGTTTCCGGATAACGAGACAGCGGAAAATATAGCACTTTGTCATACGAAGATGCGCCTTGGATCTGTTGCGGAACCATTAAACAAAGAAGAACTGCAGCAGCAAGAAACAGGCCTGCCATCCATTTTTTCATTCCCATCCCCCCATACCTTTGTTCATTTCAATGTATGGGCGCTTGATGAAGATTATTTTTAACATTTGAAGTTAGTATGCTGCTTACAAAAGCCTGACTCCCCCGCGAGAAATTTCCCGGTACAGACACAGACAGCCTCCCGGTCACATACATTTACATATAGGCTTTTGCCTACATACTTTTGTGGAGGTGACGATGGTGACAGGTGTTTTCGCAGCGCTCGGCTTTGTTGTTAAAGAGCTTGTCTTTTTAGTATCTTACGTGAAAAACAATGCCTTTCCACAACCGCTCTCAAGCAGCGAAGAAAAAAAATACTTAGAGCTCATGGCTAAAGGGGATGAACATGCCAGAAACATGCTGATTGAGCATAATCTTCGCTTGGTCGCCCATATTGTGAAAAAGTTCGAAAATACAGGTGAGGATGCAGAGGACTTAATCTCCATCGGAACGATCGGGCTTATTAAAGGAATTGAAAGCTATTCCGCTGGAAAAGGGACAAAGCTGGCGACGTATGCAGCGAGGTGTATTGAAAATGAAATCCTCATGCATTTGCGCGCATTGAAAAAAACAAAAAAAGACGTCTCCCTTCACGATCCGATCGGGCAGGATAAGGAAGGGAATGAAATAAGCCTGATTGACGTTTTGAAATCCGAAAACGAAGATGTGATTGATACGATCCAGCTCAATATGGAGCTTGAAAAAGTGAAACAATACATTGACATTCTAGATGACCGTGAGAAGGAAGTGATAGTCGGGCGGTTTGGGCTTGATTTGAAGAAAGAAAAAACGCAGCGTGAGATTGCCAAAGAGCTCGGGATCTCGCGCAGCTATGTATCGCGGATTGAAAAGAGGGCGCTGATGAAGATGTTTCATGAGTTTTATCGGGCTGAGAAGGAAAAGCGGAAGAAGGCGAAGGGGAAATAATGCAGAAGAGGCCGGATCTCATATTCCGGCTTTCTCTATTTGAAAGAGTTATGAAAATCATTTTTTTCATAGCTGATAAGCTCTCCGAGAAAGACGGTCAGGATCATAACAAATGACTTGACTTATAAGTCCCTTGCTTGCATCCTCCCTCAAGCGATTCAAAGCCGGACGTTCTAAAAAGCTCACCAGAAAATCCTTCGTCAGCATACTTCAGCACATCCTTAGTCCTTGCTTTCTTTATGCAGGCCTCGATTTGGCTGTCGATGCTCGATCCCTTGATCGCTTGTTCCTCGGTCGATACCCTTACATATATTGCCATCACCCTGGATCTCCTGCCTATAAAGTTTTATTAAATAATGATAGCAATCGTTCATGCATTTGTCAGCTTGCGCTCCCTCGATGATTATTACCTTCATAAAATGCATCACCCCTTGGGTAATGCTATGTAATAAGTGTTTGCCTAATGAGGTGATTTTCAATGAGTGTAAAAAAAGAAAAAACTAGTTACAGATCAGTAACTAGTTTTCACCTTAAACGATTTAAATGTTTGGTTTCACCATATCTTCTGGTTTAACCATCTCATCAAATTGTTCTTCCGTTAGCAATTTAAGTTGCACAGCAGCCTCTTTTAACGTCAAGCCTTCTTTATGAGCAAACTTAGCAATTTTTGCAGCATTTTCATATCCGATATAAGGATTCAATGCTGTGACAAGCATCAAAGATCCGGAAAGATTTTCTTTAATGGTTTTCTTATTAGGTTCAATACCAACCGCACAATGATCATGGAATGATTTTATTCCATCACTCAATAACTGCACGGATTGAAGGAAGTTATAGATAATAACTGGTTTAAATACATTTAGTTCAAAGTTACCCTGACTTGAAGCAAAACCAATAGTTGCATCATTCCCCATAATTTGAGCCGCAATCATGGTAAGGGCTTCACATTGCGTAGGGTTAACTTTACCGGGCATAATGGAGCTACCTGGCTCATTTGCCGGGATTGAAATTTCCCCGATACCACAGCGAGGACCGCTTGCAAGCCATCTAACATCATTCGCGATTTTCATTAAGTCAGCAGCTAATGCTTTCATAGCACCATGTACATACGTTATTTCATCATGACTAGTTAAGGCATGAAACTTATTTGGTGAACTTTTAAACTGTTGGCCTGTAAACTTCGAGATCTCCTCTGAGACAACTTCTCCAAACTGTGGATGTGCATTAATGCCTGTCCCTACAGCCGTACCCCCGATAGCAAGCTCACGCATCTTATCAGTTGCTTCCAATATCATTTCTTTCGAACGATTAATCATATATACCCAACCGCTAATTTCTTGTCCAAGCGTGAGAGGTGTAGCATCTTGAAGATGTGTACGACCTATTTTTACAATGTCATTGAATTTTTTTGCTTTTTCATCTAATGTGTTCCGAAGTTGATCAAGTGCAGGAACTAATTGTTCATAGATAGCTAATACACCTGCAACATGCATCGCTGTTGGGAAAGTGTCATTTGAACTTTGACTGCGGTTCACATCATCATTTGGATGTATGGTTTGGACAGAGCCTTTCTCTTTTAATAAAGATGTTGCAAGGTTTGCTATAACTTCGTTAACATTCATATTGCTTTGTGTTCCGCTTCCCGTCTGCCAAACAACGAGTGGAAAATTATCATCATATTTGCCTTCAAGAATTTCATCACAAACTGCGGTAATAACCTCTGTTTTTTCACTATCCAAATTCCCTAAACGATTATTAGCAATAGCTGTACTGCGCTTCAATATAGCAAAAGCTTTAACAATACGTTTTGGCATTTTTTCAGAACCTATTTTGAAGTTCTCTTTACTACGTTGTGTTTGCGCTCCCCAAAACTTATCAGCAGGCACCTTTATTTCTCCAAAAGTATCTTTTTCAATTCGATAGTTCATTAAAATAGTCCTCCTTCTGAACACGAAAATAGCTTAAAATTCATATAAAAATTTATTTATTTTGCTGCTAAATTTAGCTTAACACTAATAAATCATGATGTATAATGCATAATAAATATGATTTCAATTCTTTTATGTAATGATTTATAAGAAGAGAGGTTTTTTTATGGAATGGGAACAATTAGAGTACTTTCAAACTCTTGCTCGTATACAGCATGTAACCAAAGCTGCTGAAACGTTATCAATTACACAGCCAGCACTTTCTCGATCTATTGTTAGATTAGAAAATCACTTAGGTGTTCCGCTTTTTGATAGACAAGGCCGGTCCATTAAATTAAATAAATATGGGGAAATATTCCTCAAGAGGGTTGATTCCATGATTCGAGAATATACAGAAGGAAAGGAAGAAATTCAATCTCTTTTAAAACCGGATCAAGGTGAAGTGTCTTTAGGCTTTTTACACACCCTGGGTACAACAATAGTTCCAAATTTAATTGGAACGTTTAAAGATAATTACCCAAAAGTTCAATTTCAACTAAACCAGTCTCACTCTAATTTGCTTTTAGATAAACTAAAATCAGGTGAGCTTGATCTCTGCCTACTTGCTTCTTTTCCAGTCGAATCAAATATAATGTGGAAACCCTTATGGAAGGAGGAGCTTTTTTTATTTTTGCCAAAAAAACATGTGTTAGCTACTCGTGAGGATATTACGTTAAACGAAATAGCTAATGAGCCTTTTGTTTTAATGAAAGAAGGTTTCGCCCTTCGAGTGACAATAGATGATATTTTTGAGCAAGTTAATATTACCCCAAACATTGTATTTGAAGGTGAAGAAGCTACAACAATCGCAGGTTTTGTTGCAGCGGGTCTTGGTGTTTCAATTCTCCCTGATTTTAAAGGCTTAGACCAAACGAATATCGCAAAGGTTCGGATTAGTTGGCCAAGGTTTGAGCGTACAGTAGGTCTCTCTTGGATTAAAGGGAAGCACCTATCACCTGTCACTGAAAACTTCAAGCAATATATCATCAATCAGTTTCCTCAAATAGATTCGATATAGTATTAAATTACTGTTGTTGATGGCACGTCATAGATCCTAGAAATGAAAGCAAAAAAAAACACACCATAAATTTCTTGTGTGTTTTCAAAAATACTCATCATTTCAGTAACATCACCCGCGTACCAAGTCCTTAAAGCATTCCATATCGCAGGATTGCATATTCAGGTAAGTTGGTGTCGCTGATCAATGTTTGATTTTAATTGAAATGAAATTCGCTTTCCTTACTAGTATCTCCGGTACTCTAGAAGATGCCAGCTTTAGATACAGACGTCGAAGAATCCTTTATAACAGAATCTGTCGAGAGAGAAATCAAACTTTATTTGCCAAATACTCATCTATCGCTTTTAAAGCTTTCTTTTCTCCTCCTGATTCTTTAAAGCTTTTACTTATCATTTTGACATTTTCACGGTATGAAGGAGTGGATAATATGAGTTGCACAGCTTCTTGCAGATTTTTTACACTGACTTCATGTGGATCAATCCTATATCCGGCTTGAAGCTCTTCTAACCGATTGGCGATCATTGGCTGATCATTTGCTTGGGGGATGACGACAAGGGGCACTTCATAATAGAGAGCCTCACTCGTGCTATTCATTCCCCCGTGCGTAATAAAGACGTCCGTATGCTGTAAAACTTCCAGCTGCGGTATGTAATTACGAACAATGAAGTTCTCTGGAAAAGACCCTAGTTTGGATATATTGGTATTCTTCCCTACCGAAAGAATAACCTTCCCTTTGAATTCCCTGAAAGCCTCCACACAGGTTTTGAAAAAAGGTTCCCCCCCCAGTAGAAGGGTACCCATTGAAATATAAAGAACTTTCTGACCTTTTAATTCTTCTAATGGGAAGTCATTTGTTTGCATACGTTTCGTGATCGAGGGTCCAATAAAGATATATGAATCGTTTATATGTTCTCCACCTGGCTGAAACTCTCTACTTGTATAGACGATATTCAAATCAGCAGTATTCACTAGAAATTGAAAAGGGTTCTTTATCTTAACACCGAAACTATGCTCAATTTGCTCTGTTAAAGCTTCATTTTCCTTCTCAACTTCCGAAGATGGATTTAAGGAAGTAGTGCTACTTTTTATAATTTCTAAGAATTGTTCTTGGGGTATAACAAAAGACGATGATGAAGAGATAGACGGGATGTTTAAATAATCTTTGACTAATAATCCCGCACCGAACGTATCATGATACACATAATCAAATGATATGGAATCAGCCAGTTCTCGAACGATAGTCAAAATATCAAAGGAAATCCTTAAATGGACTTGCAAAAATTCATGAATACTAGTGTTTTGAGGTGTTCGTCCCTTAAGGTAATTTGGATGAAGATACGTCTTCGCACCCAAACCTTCAATTCGCTCCTTAAATTCTTCTGTTGTTACGTAATGAACCGAATCTCCCCGATTAATTAATGCTTTAACGATACCAAGAGTTGGATTAATGTGCCCCTCACCTGGAAAATTAATCATTAGTACATTCATAAGTCCATTTCCCCTCCTATTTTAATTCACTCAGAAAATAAAAACTTTTAATTATAATTTAATGCTAATATTGAATTGTTCATTCAATATCTTTATATACTGGTCTTGATTAATAACCTCCTTAGTTTTTTTACCATTTTTAATTTGGATGAATTTGTCTTGTGTTAAAGTAATATGTCCGTTTTCTACAAGTTTCACAGCGAGAAGAGCTTTATTAAATGGTGATTTTTCATTTTCTATAATGGTTTCTTGCATCTCATTTAACTCTGTTATCGAAATCTCGTTAAGTCTAAATGCATACCCTAGTTTCCATTCCTTATTTTTTAATATATCTTTTTCTTTCATTTCAAAAACATATGATCCTTTTTCGGTAAGCAACTTTCTCACACGATAATCTCTAACTTTAGTTTGTACAGCCTCACCTGTAAAAGGAACCGGTGAAAGTGGAAGAAATGAAGCAAATCCTGAATCAATTAGATACATGATATGATTATAAGTTAAGAGTATAGCTACATGTGTATTATCAAGGGCCCAACTCTCTGACGAATGATCATATATCGTTGCTGATACTAATTGTACATTGAATCCACAATCTTTAAGGAAGTAGTATAAAAGAGGGTTTATCTCGTAACATAATCCGCCTCGATGATTGTCTAAAAGTTTTTTTTGAAGGTTTTCTTTTGAAATCTCTTTATGGTTTTTATAGATGACATCTATATTTTCAAAAGGAACACTTTTAGCAAAAGAGCTAAGTATACTAGGTAGGTCTTCGAATTTAACTATTTTCTTTGGTTCTATCTCTAATCTTGAAAAGAAACTATCCTTTAATTGCACCATTAAACATCCTCCTTTATTTTCTAATACTATAAATGACCTTTCTTTTTTGGTCTTATCAATATTTAACCTTAAGATAAATCATTCATTACCTGTTTCAGAATATTGGTCTTTTTTCTTTAAAGTAAGGGCTAAAATGAAAGAGACAACCGCAAAGACAATCGCTACATAATAAACTGCATGAACACCTTGGGTCATACTTTGTATGTTCAACACAGTTTTATTGGCTTCGTTTGAATGTTGAATATAATACTGAGAAGCGACTGCCATAATACTTGTATAAAGAGCCGGACCGATTGCACCAGAAACTTGGTTAATGGTATTAGAAATTGCTGATCCATGGGCATGCAGCTGTTTAGGAACTTGATTTAGTCCTAGAGTCATCACCGGCCCTATACTCAACCCTACTCCAATTGTAAATGCTGCATAAAGAATGGCAGCTGTTGTCGTAGTTGTTTCGTTTGAAATCTGAGTGAATAAACATAAAACGATCATTAAAAGAATTAAACCAATGATTAGCAGTGGTTTAAAACCAACCTTATCAAACAATCTTCCGCCAATCATTGCTGTAAGTGCCAGCGTGATTCCGCCAGGCAGCATAAGAAATCCCGTTTCTAATGGTGTCAAGCCGGCAGCTGTTTGAAAGTAAAGAGGTAAAATAAGCATCATCGAGAACTGAATCATCATAATGAGAAACATCAGAAACATCGCTCTTGAAAAAACTGATGACGTAAATGGTTTCATGCTGATCATAGGTGACGTAAGCTTCGTTTGTTGTCTGACAAATAAAGCAAGAGCTAGCACCCCAACAGCAAACGTAATCCATACTATTGGGTTTCCCCATCCAGATGCTTCACCAGCTGTACTAAATCCATAAACAACTCCGCCAAATCCAACTGTCGAAAGAACCACTGATGGAACGTGAATCGTCGGTTTAGATGTTTCAGACACATTGCAAAGTTTAAAGAAAGCTATTATCAAAATGAGCACCGCTGCAATCAAAAGACCTAAGAAAACGATTCGCCATGAATAATATTGAATAATCAAACCAGAAATTACAGGTCCGATCGCTGGAGCAAATAAAATCGCTACGTTGAAAATCCCCATCACAGTTCCGCGTATACTTACCGGTACAAGTGTTAACATTGTACTCATGACTAATGGTAAAACAATACCTGTTCCCAATGCTTGAATCATACGGCCAATAAAAAGCAAAGAGAAGAATGGCGTAATATAACCAATCAATGAACCAATCACATATAAACACATCGCTGTGATAAACAGTTGCCTTAGTGTAAACCGTTGAATTAAAAAGGCTGATACCGGTACGGATATTCCGATGATAAGCATATAGCCAGTTGATAGCCATTGTGCAGTGCTTGTTGTAACGTGCATTGTTGAAATGATGCTGGGCAATGCCACATTCATTACAGTTTCACTGATTAGGCATAGAAAATTCCCTAAAATTAAAATGAAGAGAATGACTTTGCTTTGTGTACTCATTTTTTCATTTGTTGTCATGATTTTCACCTCTTTTGTCCGAGATAGCTTAATTAAACTCTATTTGAACAAGCAATGCTTTTGTCGCCAGAGAGCCTTTGATCCAAGGTTAGATATTAAAATCCAATGACCTAGTTTCTTCAGGCTCATTTCCCGACCGAACAAAATGATGACCATCAATTTGTTTTTATTCCACTGGTACCCCCATTTCTAAAGAGGTAGCTTGTTTCGTAAGTTTCCAACCTAGTAAGATAATAATCAAACCTAAGGTGATAAGAAGATATAATGTCGGAACAAAACTTCCTAAATAATCATGAAGAAAACCGATGATAAATGGCCCCACTGCACCAATCATATATCCAATGGCTTGAGTCATTGCTGACCAAGTGCTTGCTTCTATAGGTGAAGTTGTCTTATCTATTGGTAATAATAAAGTGAGTGAAACAAGACCACCGCTGCCAATTCCTAAACATATGCTTGCAACAATAGGTGTTACGTTTGTAAAACATAACAGGGATAAACCAATCATCACGCTGAGGGTGAGGAATGTAATCCAAAATCTTCTGCTTGGCATGACCTTTAAGAGACTAGGCAATAAAAGAGTAGCCGGCAGCTGTGCAAGCATAGATATTGTACCGATAAGTCCACCAAATGCCGCAGTTTCTCCTTTTTCCTCTACAATTGCTGGCAGCCAAGCTGCAAAACAATAAAATAAAAGAGTTACAAGCCCTACAAAAGAAGTTAATAACCAGGCCTCTTTATTTTTTAATGGTAAAGATGCACGACTCTTTTTTGACGATTGATTGGTGTGATGATGAGCGTGTTTTGTGACCATAAACCAAAGTGGAAGAGCGACTAAAGCAAAAATACTCCAAAAGGCTAATCCGTTTTTCCATGAATCATTTAGCATGTGTTGAAGCGGTGTCGTCAGCCCAATAGAAATAGATGCACCAACGACCATTGACGTAGAATATATGCCTATCATGGATGCAGCATTCTCTGGAAAGTAACTTTTAATGAAGCCAGAGAGCAGAGGGCTGACAATCCCAATTCCTGCACCAATAAACAAAGCCGTTATTAATAGGTATATTGAGGAATTTGAAAAGAAACGCAGAAACGTTGCAATACCTATACAGGCGATAAAGAATGTGATAATTTTCTCTGATTGATAGCGATTGGCCAAACGACCAGCAAATAATGAACAAAAACCAAAACATATTAAAGGAATAGACGTGAGTAAACTCGCTGACATCGAACTCATGCTTAGTTCCTCCGTTATTCCGTGTAGAACTGGGCTAACTGAAGTGATACCCGGTCTCAGATTAAATGCAGCTAGTATAAGTGCAAATAGAAATAATCTATTACGATTGATCATACTTGTTACCTCCGATTAATTTCTTGAAGTTTAATTCTCTCTAATGGTACATGAAGTTCACACATAAATAAAATGCATATTAATTATATGACGGATAACAAAATTGATATGTAAAACACAAATTCAACTTATTGTTCAGATATCCGAAATGGGAAGTTTTACAAAATACGGTGAGGAGCTACACATGATAACCTGCGTACAATCTTAGTTTTCGTACTTGGCTGAAATGATGGAAGAACGGGGACTCTTCATTGCTCATACAACATCATGTGCAGGGTTTATCAATATGATCCTGAATTAGATGAGCAATGATTCTTGACTTATTTTTGCCCCGAAAGATGTTGCATTTACTTTGGTCATATTACGGCTGATTTTAAAAAAGTCATAAGTCTGGGGTAACACCAGCATTTTGACATAAAACCCATGATAATACGTTTATTGGAAAAACAAAAGCTGATTTCTCCAACTCTAAGGAGCCATCAGCTTCAATGTTATGTCTTTAAATGTGTTCTATCACTTATCTTTAATACTTAATTTGTAAAGAATTAATCTATGATATCTTATAAATCTGGCAACGATATGATTTTAAGGGTTCGGAACCTGACATGGGATCCAACTGCTCTATACCTACCAATTGATTCACGTTTGCACCTTCAGCTGAAAATGGATCAAATCCTAATAACTCTAGCTCATCACACTTATCCCACCATCCTGCTTGAGTATATACCGTACCCACGGGTATACTCTGTGTAATTCGAGTGACAGCCTTGATTCTACCATTAGGAGATACCAATTGAATCCATTCACCATCATTTAATTTATACATTTGAGCTGTTTCTGGGTGAATCTCAACAAAAGGATCAGGATGCATTTTCCTTAGTTTAGCAATGTTTCGATGCTGGCTATGACAATAAGATTTTAATTTAAATGAAGAAAGAACTAACGGAAAATCATTTGATTTATCCTGATAATGTGGAACAGTTAATGGTTTTTCAAATTGGGGCAGTGGATCATACCCATGCTGTAACAAAAACTCGGAATAAATCTCCAACTTCCGCGTTGGGGTGGAAAAGCCACTGACTATTCCATTCAGCTTTTCACTATATTTACAATATTTCACTTGTAAGGGGATTGATATCCCTGCGGGCTGAGAACGAAGTTGATCTAATGTTAAATTCAAAGGTTCAAGATAGTAATTAAACGCTGCTTCAATATCCCCATTCCAAAAATCATCTTCATAACCCAATTCTAATGCCAGATCCATTATGATTTGCAGGTCAGGACGAGTTTCCCCAGGGGCCTTTGACAGTGCAGGTTTGTATTGAATATGTTGAACCGTTTGTAAACTCCCTTCAAAACCAGCCAACAGACTTGGTGACTCCCATGCATGTGCAGCAGGTAATACAATATCTGCAAACCTTGTCATAGGGCTATGAAACATGTCGACATGGACATGAAATTCTAGTTTTTTTAAGGCCTCAATCATTTTTCCGGTTCCTGGGTTTTGTGTGACCATATTACTCCCAAAACTTAATAACGCTCGTATAAGGTAAGGTGTTTCGTTCAATACAGCATTAGCAAAATCATACCCTGTTGCAGAAATTTTCGGAGCACCTAGGGGCCTCTTCTCTATTCCTAAACGCTTCTGTTGTTGTGAACGCGTTATAAAATTTTGATCTTTAATTAGATTAACTGGTAATGATGGAAGGATAATATTTCCTCCCTGCCTATCAAAATAACCAGTCAGACTATAAAGGATACATAATGCTCGATTGGTTGATGAACTATTTACATGCTGTTCTAAGCCATTCCATGAATAATAAGATATCGGATCTACACCGCATAATAATTCCCCAAGCTCCATTAATTTTTCATATGAAACACCCGTTATTTTTTCCACATTTTCTATCGTGAAAGAAGAGACTCTTTTCAATAATTGAGAAAATACGGTTTCTGAAGAAACGCTTTCATTTGTATATTCACCTGTAAGTAAAATATTTTCTGACCATGTTTGGGGATCTTCTCGGGTATCAATTTTATATGGCTTCTGATTCTTATCAAGAGCTAAAAATTCATATGGACGATGATTTTCCGGTCGAAGGAACTTCCCCGTTTGCTTATCCACTAAGAAAGGGGCATTGGTCCAATTAAGTAGAAATTTATGATCAAATGAATTATTCTCAAGTAAAAAATGAATACAACCTAATATTAAGGCAATATCAGTTCCATGATTCGGAGCAATCCATAAATCTGCCGATGCAGCTGTCGTTGTTCTACGTGGATCAATTACTACTAGTTTGCTCCCTCTTTTTTTCGCTCCCATGAGCCTTTTCCATGTCTGAAGATTCGTATCTGCTGGATTGTGTCCCCATATCAATATTAAATTAGCATGTTCAAAGTCGGGTTGAGGTAATCCAACACCATACGTGTATTTTGATCCCTCATCCCTTGCCCATTGGCAGACATTTGTATGGGAAATATAGTTGGGAGTGCCGTAAAGATTCATCAAGCGCTGCAGATATGGCCCCCAGTTAAAACTTCCGCTCGCACCAACAGTTGGAAAAGTGTATGATACCGATTCTGCCCCTGTTTCAGAACTGATCTGTTTTAACTTATCAGTAATGGTTTGTATGGCTTCTTCCCATGTGATTCTTTCCCATATCGGTTCTTTTCCCTTTGGGTTAGTTCTTTTTAAAGGGAAAAGAATACGATCAGGATGATTGACTATTTGAGGAGCTGCTGCTCCTTTTGGGCAGATTCCCCCATTCGGATGATTTTTATCTGGAATCACCTTTACTAACTGATCATTTTCCGTAATGGATATAACCCCACATTTTGAAACGCATTGCGAGCAAAATCCCGATCTTCTTTTTTCACTAGTATTCATCATACTTGTCTCCTTTTTAAGATTAGAGTCATTAGTCAAAACCTAGGAATCTTTTCAATCGAAATGATTTGGAATACATATCAAATACGGATATTCAATCATTTTAGGATAAAGAGAATACCTCTTCTAAATGTTTATCAGTATACTCAAGTATTTTTTCAATATCAGGCTGGAGAGCTGAATGATTTGAAAGTGTTTTCAATGGTTTCAATCCTATAAATTGCTGCGTTTTATGCATTGCAATGAGTACTTCGTCTACTCCCTTCCCCTCAAAAAAAGGTTGATCAATCGGATTATTAAAGACCTCTTCACCTGCACCCCATGTAACAGAAAGCATGTATTGGCGCCCTTCTAGTAAGCCTCCTGCACCATAGGTGTCTGTACCTCGATAAAAAACCCCGTGTTCATATACAGTATCAATATACTTCTTAAATCCAGCAGGATAGTTATACCAATAAACAGGTGTTTGAATGATAATAATATCAGCCCATTTAAATTTTTCCTGTTCCTCTTTTATGTCATAGTTTTTTTCAACAATTGTGGTTTTGACATTATAAAATGGGCTTAGTTTGTCTACCATTCTTTCTGTTAACGTTTGATTTAATTGTCCTTTGGCCATCTCATGATATTCATGTGCATTAATCACTAAAATATTTTTCATCGTGATCCTCCTATCACTTTATATTTAAATTTCAAATTCAAAGAACGATTTGCAGCTGGTTAAGTGTAAATAGAAATGATCCATTATGATTAACCATACAAATTGTCTCGGAGTATTTCTTGAAGTTTCATTTTCTTTTATGGTACATTAAGTTCTAATATAAATAAAATGCATATTAATCATATAGGAGATAACAAAAACGTTATGAATAGATCACAAATTCAACTGATTGTTAAGATATCTGAAACAGGAAGTTTCACAAAAGCCGGTGAGGAATTACACATGACTCAACCTGCAGTAAGTCGTGCCGTAGCAACGATTGAATCGGAATTAGGGACGAAGTTAATTAAGAGAAATAAGAAGAACGGGTTGTTTTTTACTGATATAGGAGAGCGTGTCTTAATTATTTTTAGAAATATCCTGGGTGAATTACAGAAAGTAGATGAATTAATTGCAGCTGAACAAGGATTAGAAATAGGCAAGGTTCATATTGGAGCTTACCCAACTGCATGCACTAGGTTTATTCCCAAAATTATACGGACAATGGAAGATAAGTATCCTGGTCTTGAAGTCAAGATTTCGGAAGGAAGTGTAGACCAAGTCAAAGAATGGTTACGTTCTAAATCTGTTGATGTAGGAATGATTATTCCTCCTGTAGAAGATTTTGATATCGTGCCCTTAATGAAAGATCAATTGATTGTCATTATGCACTCGAGTCATCCATTATATCGGAAAGAAACAATAGGTATTCCCGACTTACAAGATGAGGATATAATAATTGGAAGAGGCGGTTATGAGGTACAAATTCACTCTTTATTTAAAGATTTTAATTTGAAGCCTAAAGTACGGTTTGTCATTGATTATATAGACACAGCATTATGTATGGTACAAGAAGGATTAGGTATTACAATCACAACGAAAAAAAATATTCTATCACTACCGGAAAATGTCGTTTTTCGTGAATTAAAGCCAAACACGTTTAGAGAAATCGGTATAGCTGTTCCAGATATGAAAGATATATCCAAAGCAACAGATGTCTTTATCCAAACAGCTCGTACTCTTTTCACTAATGAAAGTGATTAAATGTCGCTCGCTGCTTTTTAAGAGAGAAATTATAAAATAGTACTTAAATAACCTCGGGGGATGCTCCAGCAGCTTCATTTCCGATTACACGTAGGCTATCCAAGGTTTGTTGTATTTTTGGCTGTTTTAGGAATGTTAATTCTAAAAAAAGAGTGAGTATTACTTCAAGCTCACTCTTTTTCTATAGTTAGGCCCCAACTATGTCAGCAGCTAATTGTATTGGTGCTATAACATCCTGATAAATAGAGTTACTAAAAGATAATACACTACCCAATATCACTGTTGTTAATAGGATCCGGCAATTATCAATCTCTCCTTTTTAAATTTTCACTAAGAAACTTGCGACTAATTGTGAATTTGATGGAGGTGCACCTTCATTGACTTGTATTTGATGCCATGTAATAGGTACTCTAGTGAAATTGAATCACTCTAAAACAAGAAGATAAGGCACTCAACAAGTAGTTGTAATAAAAAAGTTATTGCGGTCTCACCGAAAATTTAAATTGCGGTGCCCTATTGCCTTTTTCTGCGAACAAAAACTTGTTAATATTTACATTACTAGTAGAGTTAAGGGAAGGGTGAATATCTTGATATCAATCACATCAGCTGAAGTAGGAATGAAAATTAATGAATGGCATAGGCATATACAAAAATTCAACGTTACTGATGCTGAAATGTTAAAGGCAGAAATAGAACGTGATATAGAGGTTATGGAAGAAGATCAAGACTTGCTTATTTATTATCAATTAATGGCCTTTCGCCATAAAATCATGTTGGAATACACGCTGCCATCCGATGAAAACCGAATGGAAATTTTCAGAATATTTAAAGAAAATCGAAGGACATAAGAAAAAACTAGACAATATGCGGGCATATTATTATAACTTCTTCCGCGGGATGTATGAGTTTAGAAACGGTAAATACACAAAGGCCATTACATATTACAAAAAAGCTGAACGCAAAATTCCAACGATCTCCGACAAGATTGAAAAAGCTGAGTTTTATTTTAAGTTATCCGAAGTCTATTATCATATGAAAATGACTCATATCTCAATGCACTACGCTGAACTATCATACAACATCTATAAAAAACATGAACTTTATTCTGTTCGGCGTATTCAGTGCCATTTTGTCATTGCCGGTAACTACGATGACCTTGAAAACCATGAAAAAGCTCTCCCCCACCTTCAAGAAGCTTTAAAAGGTGCCGAGCTGCTTAAAAGTAAAAATATTCACATCTATGCCACTGCATTTTTCAATCTCGGCAACTGCTATCACAAAATGGACAACCTAAATAAGGCTGCACGTTACATCGAACAAGCCTTGGTTCAATACAGAAAAATAAACTCTGACGTACTTCCACAGGCCTATCATGACCTAGCGTTGATTTATTTTAAACAAGGCAAAAAAGAACAAGCAATGGATTGCTTCCGCAAAGGAATTAGAAGTGCTGTAGATTTTAAAGACGAACTTTTTATGAACTTATTTGAAGCATTAGACGTTCTTTATATAAGAAATGGTGATACACCTAAACTCCTCAACATTTTTTCTCGTTTAGAGAATGGCAAAGGATACCCTTATCTGGAAGAGCTGGCATTGTTAGGAGGCAACCTTTTCGATTATAATGGAAAAATAGAGGATAGTATCATCTGTTTCAAGAAGATGGTATATGCTCAAAAGCAAATATCGAAAGGGGAATGCATGTATGAAATCTAAATTGTTTATCAGTTTATCCGCCGTTTTAATTGGACTTGCCTTTTTCGGATCTATATCTAATGGCGAAATGAAGGAAGCATCCCGGAATGTAACTCTCGCACCTACTCATGAATTCCTTGTTTGATTCGATAAACAACGTTAGTTCTAATTCCCTTTAGCCGTTTCATAACGGCTTTTTCTTATTTTAGCCATGAAAAGCATTTCACAAAAGCTGGTCAAACCCCAAAAACTAGATCAAAAGACACAGATCGAATGATTCATTTCCACCCTTTGATCCACATAACACTTAGTTTCATCATTCTTCCATGGTAATATTTTGTTATATGATTAAATGAAAGGGTATGATTATGAAAGTCTTTGAAGCTAAAACACTTATGTCTGAAGCTACAGACCGCGCCAAAGAATATAAAGAACTAAGGACGCAAATGGTCAACTTGAGAAAAGCTTTACAAAGCGTTGCTGAACTTGACGACAGCGAATTCTCAGGTAAAGGCGCTAATAACATTAAAGCATTCTATCACGATCATGTTGGTGTAACTGATCAATGGATCGACTACATTGACATGAAGATCGCGTTTTTTAATAGCATTGCCGGGGCTGTCGAGGACAAAGGTCTCTCTGATGCTTATATTGAAGAATCTTTTTTAGAACATGAACTGGCTAACGCCCATAAAAAATCAAAGTCCATCATGTCTGAACAGAAAAAAGCCATGAAAGATATTCTAAACGATATCGACGACATCCTCCCGCTCGACTTGTTTTCAACAGAAACCTTCAAGGATGAGCTTGCAGATGCCAATGATAAACGCAAAAAAACAATTGAAAAACTAGGTGACCTTGACGAAGATTTACTGACAGAATATGCTATGTCAGAACCAAATGAACAATTCATCAAGTCAGACTTCCAAAAGCTCCAAGAAGCAACGGGCAAAGGCAAAAACGCTACGCCCATCCACTACAACGCCAAGGCATACCGTGAAAGCGACATACATAAGAAAAAAGGCGATATTGAAAAGCGTACAGAGGCTTATTTGACGATTAAGAAAGAGGAAGCGAAGGAACGCGAGATAAAAGATTTAAAGAAAAAGCTTGCGAATGGTGTCTCAGATCCGGATGAGTATTTAGAAATTGCGAAGAAGATCGGGTATGAGAACCTTGAACCTGCACAGTTACAGTATGTGGTGCAGCTAGAACAAGCAAAACAGCTGAAGTCCGTCGGTGAAAGTGTAATCAATGCAGGTAAAACGGCATTGGATATCATCGATGGGGTTAATGATGGGCTTAACGATGCGATTGATGATACGATATATGGCATCAAGGACTTGGTTGTAGGCGCATGGGAATTTTCACAGCTCCCTATGGAACTAAAACTTGCAAAAACAATTACAACAGTCTTAAGTGTCCCCTCCTACCCTAAAATAATTTGGACAAACATCGTTGATTCATGGAATGATAAAATGATAAATGGCGATGCATACTCAAGAGCACATTATATCAGTTATGCGGTCGGTAATATCGTTGGTCCAAAAGGTGCAGGTGCTGCAGTGCAAACCACTACTAAGCTATCAAAAGTAGGTAAAGTGGTGGAAGGTGGAACAGCCGCTTCTCATGTGAATAAAGGAATTACAAAAGGAAACAACCTTATTAATCCCTTTTTTAAAAACAGATATGAACCTGCACTTGTAGGAATTGCACAAGATATTGAGAATACTCATAACGTTAAAAACACACCACTGTTAAAAAGTATAATTGAAGAAGAAAAAAATAATGCTTTTCACAAAATAAATGTTACTTTTAGGCAAGGATATGATACCCATTTAGTTGAGGTAGAAGATATAGTTAGAAAGAAAAATAAAGGAATTGTCGGCGGTCACAATCTACAGAATTTTGAAAAGGCATTTATTGATAAAGGTTGGGATTTAGAGAGTTGTATAATTTCAAAAAGAGAACACCCCACAATTGATGGTATCTATGAAATTGAATATGGTTTACCTGCATTAGATAGAGAAGGAAATATCAAACCTGGAGAACTAAAAAAAGTCCGTACTCCAAAGACAGTTTATGATCCCGAGAAGGTCTCAAACGAACAAATGTTGCAGTGGGGAGAAGAAGCAATGAAAAATGGAGAAGTAGTCGGGAGAAAAGTAACTGGATACGCTAAAAATGGTCTCAAGTTTGAAGGTTATATCGATGAAGCTACTGGAGAAATAACAAATTTTTTCCCTACCTTAAATGATTAAATAATTCGGAGTGAAAGTGAAATGGATAATAAAAACAAAGACTTAATTAACTATTTTTTTCAAGTTATGGGTGATGAACGTTTTTTACGCATTTTAGAGAAATTCTCCAACGGAGAGGGTTATGGTATAGAGAATGTCTGGTGTGTATTTGCTGATGACTACGAAGAGTGGGAAGAAGATTATTTTGGAGATGAGGGTATAGCTTTTTATTTCGATTACCCAGCAGTCGAGGAAGATGAAGAAGTCATATTAGATTACGAAAATTTCTATAAATATTTAAATGAAATTGTTGGTCAATATGTAGAACGACACCCAGAAAATAAACCCGAGGTAGAGAACTACATGAAAAGAATTAAGGAAAAGTATGATATTAAGGTATAAATAAAACTGCTTATCCGTTATATAAATAATAATATTTAAGGTGAAATAACATATGAAGTATTCATATAAATTTGAAGAAAATCCATTTGGTGATTTAGGAACAGTATTGCCAGAAGAAATCAGTATTTTCTCTGATTTCATTGAAAACATCGCTACAGAAGAACAGACCAACGAGTATATAGATTACATTGAGAAGGTTTCAGAAGGGAAATATGAAGATTTTGAGATTGAGTTAAATGCTACAAGTGTTCTCATCAAGAAAGATGTGACAATTGTTGAAAACTCTTTTAGGATAGAAGAACCCTCTGAAAACTCAATTGAAACCGATCAATTTAGAGAATTGCTATTAATATGGCGAGATAAAATTCCGGACATATTTAAAGGCTGAATAAAATTAAAACCCTTCTTACATAAAGAAGGGTTTTACATATCGAGGCGGAGATTTCATATGATTGAATGGGATTTCGGAGAGCAACCTGTTAGTAACAAGGAAATTAATGAAGTAGAAGACACATTACAAGTAAAGTTCCCAAAAGATTATTTAGAATATGTCAAAATCTATTCGGCGCTACCCCCTCTCCTGAAACTTTTGATCTTGAAGATAGGGAAGAAATTGCATTCTGATACTTACATAGCTTCCATAAAGAAAGCGAGTCATATATAGTAAACGTTTCTAATCGTTATCGAGACGGCAGAATTCCAGATAAAGTAATATCGATTGCCGATGACGTGTTTGGCAATGAAATCTGCTTCGATTTTAGAAAAGGACTCAGTAGTCCTTCTATTGTATTTTGGGATCATGAGATCGCTTATGAAGATAAGGAAAGTTCCATTAGCTATGTTTGTGATTCATTCACAGAGTTAATGAACAAACTTGAATAGAATGAACTTTGTCTCTAGTTGATTTTAAGTAAATAACAAAAAACTAAGACAGAATTCGCAGAAAGCAAAATTTAAGAAACCATATTAAATATGTGGAAACCCTTCTCATAAAGAGAAGGGCTTCTCTTTTATTTGAAATTTAAGTTTTGCTTTTGTTTTTGGTCCATAAATACCGTCTTGAAGTAATGAGAAAAAAGAGCCCTTCTTTAAGTAAGGACTCTTCTCAATTTGGAATTATGAATTTTTATTTAAACCAAGCTTTCTTTAAATTGTTGGTGAAATTACTATTATTTAAAGGAACATTTGCTTTACCGAAATCTACTGTATTTAATGCATTCCTTGCGGCAGGAGTTAAATCATCCCAACCGATTAACGGTTGAGTTCCACCTACAACACGATCGCTCATCATCAATTCGTGGTTAAGTGGCCACGTGCTATCATAGGCAATCAAAGGATGAGCACCATCTTTCATGTTGGTTCCGCTTGGTGCTACATTTGTGAATTTTCCATGTCCAGAATATGCAATTGATAAAACCTTTGGATTTTGAATTGCTGGATTATCAATCCATACAACGATTCCTTCCCAGTCATGTCTGTGACCTAAGCTTGGAGAGGCTTCATCTTTAGGAAAATACCAAGAATACATAATTGCCCAAACCCCATTGTACCAAGCAGAACGTGAATATACTTGTCCAGTATTTTTGCTGCAATGTCCTTCAGGTGCTCCAGTCGGCTCTAAACCACCACTTGTATTACCCTGCGCATCTACTGCAGGAAAAGGCACACAACCGCTATAAACCTTTAGATATGGTTGAAAACGTTTCGCCGCTTTTTGAGTAACAGTGGTAGGCACCACCTCTCTAAAACCCACAACTTTATCATGATCGATTACAGCTGCATTTGCTGTTGAAACCGTGCTAACAGAAGTGATTACAGATAAAAAGAGAGCCAAGAAAAATTTGTTCATTAATCCAACTCCTTTTAAGAATATTGACAACAATTAAATACCACAGAGTTGGAATAGATATCAACATCTATTTTAGAGCTTACTGAATTTCCATACTAGATTACTATTTTTTTTCATTATGTCTTTAAATTCGGTAAATAATGCACTCTTCAAAAATAAATAAAATGCCTCCCTTTTAAAAAAGAGAGTTGTTATTTCAATAATGCTTCAAGTTTAGCTTTCTTATCCGGTCCATAAATACCGTCAAGAGATAGCCCGTTAACTGATTGGAACCAATTTGACCGCGTTTGCTGTTTTCGGACTGTATACGCCGTCCATACCGTTATTCTTCGCACCTTTGTCCGGATAGAAATAAAGTACAGCCAGAGCATTTTGAACTTGTCTGACATTCGTTCCTTTCGTCATCGGGCTTGTCACTTTCATAATTCCGAAAGAAACGGATATTATGTCTTTTTGCCGCTCGTTTAATGCTGCGGGATGAACTGGATCCTTTTAGTTTCAACTGTTGGCCAACTATAATTTTATGCGGATCCTTAATGTTATTTCATTTCTGGAGGTTTGCCAAACTTACTCCTTCAGCCTTTGCGATTCCGGAAAACCTCTCCTAGATCAGTTTAAATCTAAACACAAAAGAACCGCGACTGGCGGTTCTTTTAGTGTATATTCCTATTTTACTTCATTATTATTGGGCAGTACCGTAATCAAAATCAATATCTTTCTTGTCTAAATCCCCCTTAAAATTTTTAGCATAAGTCATGGTTAAATGTACACTTTTATCTATCCACCAAGTTCCATCATCAGTGTTCGTATCCCAAGTAACATCTATATCCCTGCCCAAATTCTCAAAAAACACCAAATTTCCAACAGCTACTGTTTTTCCGTTGATCTTGTAATATATTAAAACAATTTTCTTATCGAATATACCTGTCCCGTGCTTTACGATTGTTAAACTGTAAGGCTTATTAGGACATTGCTCTTCAAGTATAACTTCAGGATTTAAAAATAAAACATAACAAATGAATAAAATTGGTACAATCGTTAACCTTTTTAATAATTTTTTATTGATATTTAACCCCTTCAACATAGCCCTCCCTTTTTAACAATCCATTTCATTTGGGATACACCCCCATCATTGAACGTATTTCCTATGAAAAATGATTTTGAACCTCATAGGAACCCTTACATGACAGGGTTTGTGTTGTTTTTTCATTGTTTATCAAGACCTAAATCAAAAAAAGCCATAAAAAATAAGGAGTGATACATATTATACATGACTAATATGTATCACTCCTTTAATTTTTGTTCAATAATCGCGCCCGATTGTGGAAGATCGTTATTGAACTAAAGCCCTCGATAGTTGGATAAGAAAAAGCAAAAGAACTTGCTATTTCTCAAATACATCAACCAAATGTTCAATGTTAGTTTGTTTTTCATACATACTAATAATAAAAGTAAAACCTTATTAAAACTTTACAAGACAAACTGAATTGACTATAGTCTAATTAGACTAAAATATTGATGTAAAGAAGTGAAAAATTAGATGATAAAGTCTTTTTTTATGTTGGGGCAGTCGAATATGGCGGGCCGTGGATTTTTGAATGAAGTAGACCCTATCTATAATGAAAAAATAAAAATGCTGCGCAATGGACAGTGGCAGATGATGACAGAGCCGATTAATTACGACCGTCCGGTTTCCGGTGTTGGCCTGGCGGCATCTTTTGCAGATGCATGGTCGAAAGCTCATCCCGATGAAGAAATTGGCTTGATCCCTTGTGCTGAAGGTGGCAGTTCATTGAATGACTGGCATCCGGAAGGCACCCTTTTTCAGCATGCTTTGTCCGAAGCCCGCTTCGCCCTCCGATCCAGTCAAATTTGTGGAATCCTTTGGCACCAAGGTGAGAGTGACAGTTATCGTTCGCTACATGAAACTTATTACGAGAAATTAACTCTTATCATCGAGACGCTAAGAAACGAGTTGGAGCTTGATGAGGTACCGTTGATTATTGGAGGGCTTGGTGACTTTCTTGGGAAGACCGGTTTTGGACAGCACGCGACTGAATTTCGACAGGTTAATTGAACAATTGCTGCGTTTTGCTAATGAACAACAGAATTGTTATTTTGTTACTGCAGTAGGTTTGACTGCGAATCCTCATTTAGACGCAGCTTCACAACGCAAATTCGGTTACCGCTATTTCGAGGCTTTTTCGAAAAATCACCATATCCTGAAACCCATTTCGGGAGAGGAGCAATCACTGAAAGTGAATGGTGACTATTCTAAAACAGAACAGATTTATCTTCATAGTATGGATTTAGCTTCCGGTAAAATCACGTACGCGGAATTTGAGGCGCGGATGGCGAAGATGATGAAACCATGATTCCCTTACTTATCCTTGGCTTGCTAATCCAAAACCCCGGAGCTCACGGCTATGAACTTCTGGCCTTAATGGAAAAACGTCATTACAAATACATTGTTAACTTCACGAAAGGTTCTTTTTATTACAATCTGCAGCAACTTGAAGAAAAGTGTTTTATTGAACAGATTCAGCAGAAACCCTCAACCAGCGGGCGTGAAATCCGTAACTTTAAAGTCACAGAATCGGGAAGGGCAGAATTCGAAAAATTAATGATCAAATACGGCACCAAATCGGAATATGTGAACCTGCAATTTTATGGGGCGTTACTCTTTGCCGATGAATTCGACAAAAATAAATTACTGGATCTGATCCAATCACAAATCGATCAGACTAAAGCTCGAATCGAGCTCCTTGATGAATATCTGTCCATTACTCAAGAAATTCCCGGCACAATCAATTACTTTCGCCGTATGAACGAAAATTCCCGTTCACATCACTTGATTAATTTAGAGTGGTTCGAAAAATTGAAAGCAGAAATAGAGTGAACTATTGCATAATAAAAAAATGTAATGTTAGATATATAAGAATATTAGTTAGCTAAATATAAAACCTGTGTCGTAGATATCTAGTAACATCATTGATACAGGTTTTATACTCCTTCTTTAATTAAACCAGTAATAGGATTGTCAACACTTGCCCCCAACAAGAGCAAGTGAATCAGCTGCGTATTCTTCTTTTTTCAATCCTTCGTATTAATAACCACTTTTTACACCTATTTAGTATTCAAGTAAGTCAACTGATTTTTCTCCTTCTTCCGCTAAACTGCTGCTTAGTCGAATAAGAAAAAGTGATCTCCCTTAAAGAGGAATCACTTCCTCTAATTGAACAAGCAGTGAAGGTGAACATTTTTGAATTGGATGTCAATGGGGAAGCACCAAAAATAACCGAATTTCGTATGCTAAAGCAAAATTTCATTTCATAAAGAAAAAACCGATGTTCCTATATGTGCGGGACATCGGTTTTTGTCGTATCCTTCTACTTAAAAGTAATAAAATTACCTATACTAACTAGAAAAGGGTTCATACTATACATTTTAAAATATCAATTAAGCACTAATATTTGGGTTATGCGCCGTTTCACCTTTATGGGAAACATAACTATGTGCTATCATTCCTAGCATTATTACAAACATACCACACCAAGATAAAATAGAAGGAAATGAAGAATGTAATAAAATTAGTTCTCCGATAACAGCAAAAAGTACCTCCATGGATTGTGTTGCTTCAACAGTTGCAAGTTTCTGCATATCTCCTTTAACCATATCAGTCGCTTTAAAAAATAAGATAGTTGCAATTACACCCGAACAAATAGCAACTAAAATAGATTGCATAGTTTGCTCTTTACTAGGCAATCCTTCCGTAAAAAGACCATACAAGGATAGTAAAAACCAAAATGGTAAGCTAGCTAATGTCATTCCAAGGACACGTTGATAAGCATCTAGACGATTTCCACAAACCTCCATCATCTTACGATTCCCGAGCGGGTAAGCGAAAGATGCTACAATAACAGGGATAATACCTAACAAAATATCTTTTACAGCAAGCGATTTTGCTTGTTCCATTTGCATGAAGAAAATACCAAGAAGAATAATTAATGACATACCCATACCTTTCATTGGGATTTTTCCTCTTTTCTTAAGAATTCCATCTGGTGTTTCAATGGTTTGAATAAAAAGAGGAGCTAACAATGATCCTGATATAATAGTAATTTGCCATGTCCCAGCAATTATCCATCCTGGTGCATGTACAGCGGCAAAGCATAATGGAGCGTAAAATAGACCGAAACCTACGAAACTCCATAAAAACCATGCTCTTAAATTCTCTCTCATAACTTGTAATAATACTTTTAATTTTTTCCTACTCATAACAAGAAGTAAAAGAAATGGAAGCATGAAAACAAATCGTAATGAGGCACTCCATATCCAGCTACCACCTGATAATTCCATTGCTCGATTCAATATAAATGTGAAAGCAAAAAAGAAAGCAGCACATATACCTAAAAAAATAGGCCGTAAATTTCTCACCTCAATCTGTCTCATAAGTCAGTAATTCCCCCAGACTTAACCAGTTTTGTTCTACAAGATGTGCTGTTGTTTCTTTATCTTTATTTTTGCATGCTTCTATAATGTGCTGATGTTGTTCTACTGATTTCAAACCATTCATAGAAGTGAACTGAGAAATTTCAAGGCGTTGAATCTTAGATATACTTCGTTCTAGCGCGCGAATGATTTCAGGATTTCCCGCCACATCTAGAAAAACATTGTGGAATAGCTCATCGGCTTCAATTGCTTTTATAATATCTTTTTTCTCAATAGATAGTAGTAAGGCTTTATTACTGAACTCTAATTCTTGAATATCTGCCTCTTTGAGTAATGGTACTGCTAAACGAGCTGCTAATGAATGTAAAGCTGCTACCACAGTAAATGCGTGTTTTGCCTCCTCAAGATTTAATGGTGCAACGCGAGTCACTGAACCAGGAATAGATTCAACCAGTCCTTCATCTTCAAGACGTTTTAGAGCCTCTCTAACCGGAGTACGGCTAATTCCGAATTCTTCTGCTAACTCTTTGTCATTTAAGCGTTGCTCCGGTTGCAGCTCTAATGTAACAATTGCTTTTTTCAAAGTTAGATATACTTCATCTCTTAATGACGTACGTTTAATGGGTTTAATAATATCTTTTTTCATAAAACCAATATATCGGATATTGGTTTTAAGGTCAACTGTAATTTTTTCAATCAGATACATTCAATTAGCAAGTTCTAAAAACGACTGTTTATGGTACTTGGTTATTTTAAACAAAAGCGCTAAAAATTCATCCATTTTAAGTACCAAAACCCCGGTGCAATGATGGCGATGGGAACTAACATTGGTCTAAATAAAATGGCTGATGCTACTCCTGGTATCTCCTACGAAAATAAGAGATATACCATATATCCAAATCTGTTGTTTTTCTAATTTTTCTCTAGTTATCTTCATAGTACTATAGTCAAGACTTGTCCAAGTCACCTTTATCAAAAAGAATTTCATCAAGCACTTGAAACATTTATTGAACGTGAGCAAGTGTTATAACATTAATAAGAAACCAACGAGTGATGAATCTTTTAATCTTTCATTTTACCAGCTGACTCATATCAAAGAAGCTCTAACCAAATTTTAATAGCTGTCGCACCTATTAATAGCGCTAAAATCCATTGCAGGAATTTTGTATTTACTTTTTGCCCAACTGATGCACCAATAGGAGAAGCAATTAAACTAGCAATCATAAGAACCAGAGCTGGTACAAAAAGAACCTGGCCAGTAATTACTTTTCCAACTGTTGCGCCAATAGATGAAAGAAATGTAATCGCAAGAGATGAAGCGACTGTGATTCTAACAGGAATATTTAAAATCGATAACATAATGGGGACCAGGATAAAGGCGCCGCCAGCTCCTAAAATACCTGATACACCACCTATGATTAACGCTAGGGACGAAGCCAACCATTTATTAAATATCACTTCTTTGTCTTCGCTATGTTCTTGTCCTTTTTTAGGTATCAACATTAAAATAACTGCTAAAATAGCCAGAATTCCGTATATAAAGTTAATTCCTTTTTCAGATATGTAATGAGAAAAGTAACTCCCCAATACACTCCCTAAAAGGATGCTGCTTCCCATGTAAATAATTAATGCTTTATTTAGAAGACCACTCTTACGATAAGCCCAAACACCGCCGAGTGTCGCAAAGAAAACTTGAATAGCCCCTATTCCTGAAACTTCATGGGCAGTTAATGACATCACTCCCACTAAAGAAGGAATGTACAATAGCATTGGATAATTAATAACTGCTCCGCCAATACCAATCATTCCGGAAATAAAGGCACCAATAAACCCTATAATGAAAAGAGTTGTGATAAAGGCAATATCCACTTTGGTTTCCTCCTTTCAAAGGAAAAGGGTATCTTTTTATTCGATACCCTTTCACATTATTAGCCTTTTTTAATCCAGAATTTCAATACATCACCTTCATCAGTTTGCTCTAAAAGGTCATGCCCGCCTGATTTAGACCAAGCTGCAAGATCACTTTTAGCTCCCTTATCTGTTGCATGCACTTCTAATATTTGACCTGATTCCAGTTCATTCATCGCTTTTTTTGTCCTGACGATTGGCATTGGGCATGCCAGGCCTTTTGCGTCTAATACTTTATCTGATTTCATGTTCATCTCTCCTCTTTTTAATAGAAACTTGTGTTACCGTATTGCACAGCGGTTTGGACCAATCTCCATTTCACGCTGTTTTTCTTCATCTGGGCTGATTTTCCCCATGTTTGTTTCTCGAATCTCTTGGTATGCATTTGGTTGCGGAGGCAAATGATCTGTTACTAGGTGTCTAAATTCTGTTTCATCCGCAATGTTCAAACCATGGTTCTCGCTAAATAATGTACTTAGTTTTTTACCAACACTTCCATCCTCATTTAGCTCGTCAATGATCATAAAGTGTGCTGGTAATACAATTAAATCCTTTGATAACGCTTTGTAACGGCTATAAAGCGTTTTTCTTAAATCTCCTACCCAATCTTCTGCCATACCGGCTAAGTCTGGTCTGCCAATTGAATCAATAAACAAAATATCACCTGAAAGAAGATACAGATCATCGACAATGAAAGAAGTGGACCCAATCGTGTGCCCCGGAGAATAAATCGGTTGAATTTTAATCGTTGTATTTCCAATGATCATGTCGTTTCCTTCTTCCAACGGCTGATAATCGAATACCACTTCTTCAGCATCTTTAGGCGGTAACCAGTAGGTTGCTTTTGTTTTTTCAGCAATGACTCTGCCGCCTGAAATATGGTCCGCGTGAAGATGTGTATCAAATACGTGAGTAATCGTTGCACTCTTCTCCTTCGCAAAATCCATAAAGAAATCTACCATACGTGTCGCATCAATAATTGCTGCTTCACCATTGGAAATGACCATGTATGACAGGCAGCCTTTACCGATTCGAACAAACTGATACATCTCACCGCCATCTTTTAAATCCCCGACTTTTACCGGCTCTAAATGTTCGCTCCATGCTTTCATTCCACCCTTAAGATAGGATACAGAATGACCTGCTTCAGATAGCATTTCGGATACCATGACGGATGAACCTTCTTTTGCACAAACGACCAGCACTTCTTTATCAGAAGGAATTTTCTCCAAGATATCTTCTACGCCATCTAAAAGATCGAAATACGGTATATTTAAATGGTCAAAGTCATGTCCTTCAATCTTCCAATCGTTAAAATCATTTTCATTACGCACATCCAAAATAAATAAAGGTTCTTTGTTAAAGATTTTTTTTGTCACTTCTTTTGGGGTCATTGCCTTTACGGTCATGTTTCAATACCTCCTATATCGAATCTTTTAGCGGGACTAAAATGTTAAGGATACATCAGCATCTTTAGTAAAATCTAAAAAGGTAACAGCCCCGCCTACTTCGATTCCTTCCATAAAATCATCTTTTGTTAAACCCATAACGTCCATCGTTATTTGACAACCAATTCATGCAACTCCCATTTCAATCAGTTAAGAATAGAAGGCACATTTGCTTTCTTACAACCTTCTGCGAAGTGTTCTTTTCCTTTCGGCATTTCTAAATGTTGATGGGAATGCTTATGGATCAGGTTTAATCCCTCGAATGTAAAGAAGATAGATACTTCTTGATCACTTGCTGCTGCCGCAGTCGCAATATTAAATACTTTATAAGCGTCAAACAGACCACCATTTGCCGCAATAATCGCTGCTCTTGTACTTATCTGTTCATCATCCTTTTTGTTTATTCTGTTTTACCTGTCCAATCCCGCATACCGGGAACAACATTAATAACCTTTTTAAAACCTTGTTTTTTCATAGTGCGGGCCGCCATTTCACTTCTTCTTCCCGAATGGCAGATAATATAAATTTCATCATTTTCGTTTAATTCGTTAGAGCGCTTTTCCACTTCACCAAGAGGGATATGCACAACTCCAGGGATATGAGCTTTTTCATACTCCTCTATCTCTCGTACATCTAAAATGTTAAGAGACTCGTCACTATCCACTTTCTGTTTGAAAGCTTCTAATGAAATCTCAGGAATTGAAGATGCATTTTCTGATGAATGCTCTCCTCCTTTTCGAAGAAAATGACGAAGTATTTCTCCCTCTGCTTCAGTACCTAGATATTCATGGCCTGTACTTTTTGCCCATGCTGCCAGATCTGCTGTAGAACCTTTATCTGTCGCATGAATTTCCAATACTTCACCAGCTTTTAAATCCTTCATTCTCTTCTTCGTTTTTACGATAGGCATTGGACACGCCAAACCTTTAGCGTCTAGTACAATATTTGCTTTCATCATTTTTTCCTCCTTTTCTCATATAGGGGTGGGGGTATATAAATATACAAAAAGTTTCTCCCTAGAAGTTAATACCATGTATTCATACCCCCTTTTATATTTGTGATCTTTTTAAATCCTTGTTTCTTCAATATTTTACTTGCCTTTAAACTTCTCATTCCGCTTAGCAATGAGTAACATTAGATAAATAAGTTGACACTGCCTTCCTCAGCATCAGCCAAATAGGCTGCTACACCAGCATAGTCGATATCATCTAATAGTTCTTTTTCCTGTAAACCAAGAAGATCCATTGTCATCGTACAAGCTACGAGCTTTACCCCCTGTTCTTGAGCCATCTCAATCAACTGAGGTAAAGTAAGTACATTATGCTTTTTCATCACATTTTTAATCATTTTAGGGCCCATACCTGCAAAGTTCATTTTAGATAAACCCATCTTATCAGCACCACGAGGCATCATCTTTCCAAACATTTTTTCAAGAAATCCTTTTTTCACTGGAATCAGCTCTTCTTTACGTAAAGCGTTTAATCCCCAAAAAGTATGGAAGATCGTCACTTCATGATCGTAGGCAGCTGCACCATTTGCAATAATATAGGCTGCCATTGCTTTATCATAATCCCCGCTAAATAAAACAATTGTTGTGCGTTTTGTTTGTTCTGTCATGTTTATTCTCCTAACTAATTACCCCCATGGGTATATTGAAGTCAAAAAATTTTTTCGAAAGATCTGCTATTATTCAACTCTTTAAATACCGGCAGGGGTATAATATAACGCATATAAAAATTCGTCAACCTTAGGTTGATGAATTTTTATCGGCTCTTTACCAATAAGTCGACTGCTTCTTTTACTAAATTTTGTGTGTCTTCGCCTTTTTCTAAACTTTCACGAACACAATGTTCAAGGTTTGTGCTCACAATTAAACCCATCGCTCGATCGATCGCATTACGGGAAGCTGCTAATTGAGTCACAACCTCTCTACAATCTTTTCCTTGTTCCATCATAGTCAATACACCTTTAATTTGTCCTTCAATCCGTCGTAAGCGGTTTTTTATCTTTTGATCATACTCCATATATCAATGAAATCCTTTCTTTCATTTATTTTTACATTTACATGTTGCCAGTTCATAACTGTTTACATGGATACCTTTGCGCTTTAGAAAACGCACTCCTAAATTTAATTCCACCCGATCACGAGCTATTATGTGTATTTTATCACGTGGAATCTCTAAATAAAAACGTTTTAGATACGCATATGGGATGTTTAAAATAATATCATCCGAAAAATTGGGTACATCGTTATAATGGCGAATATCTAATATTGTCATGTCTATAGCCTTTAATTTATCTTTATGGATACAAGAGATTCCGGTTATAGGATAATAACGTCTATACGTTGCAATGATAATCACAAAAATAAGCAGGAATGCAATAACTAAATAATTGATACTACTTACACCACCTTATTAACTCTTTGTTATTCACAAAACTATAATATACCCCCATAGGTATATAGTCAAGTGTGAAAGTCACTTTCTTTGAGCTGATAGATTCATTTCAATATCCGCGAATTGAAAAAATACTTACATTTCGATAATGCCAATTCTGCTAAAAGTAACTTGAATAAAGAAATAAGCCGATTTTATTTTAAATCGACTTTATTTTATCAATTACTTTTAAAATTAGCACAAGACTGCTTGGATATTACATTGGGTTTCATTTGCATAAAAACAATTCTTAGGTACTGGTTCCCCATGTTTCATGCTGGATGTGATTCTGCGAATAACTATGCTAATCTTCCGCAGCCACTGCATCTGCTTTGGTTTTATGAACTGTACCAAATGGATGGTTAGGAGGAGCATAAATGGAGTAAAGTTTTAATGGCGTATTACCTGTATTAATCACGTTATGCCAAGTGCCGGCAGGTACAACAATGGCAGAATCATCATAAACATTTCTTTGAAAGTTCAAATGATCTTTGCTCTTTCCCATTTTGACGATCCCACGCCCCTGCTCAATCCGTAAGAACTGGTCAACGTTAGGATGGATTTCCAAACCAATGTCTTCTCCAATACCAAGACTCATCAAAGTAACTTGAAAATGCTTTCCTGTCCATAAAGCAGTACGGAACGTATTGTTTTGTTTTGTGGCCCTATTGATATTTACAACAAATGGTTTTGGTCCATAATCCTTCAAAAGAAGGTTTCTATCTTCATATGAAGAGCGCAAATCGGCACCTCTGTGTACGTTCTCCATCTCATTTGGAATAGTCCAATAAACAGATCTTCCATCATTATACATCGGTACAGTCACATAATAATAACATTGAGGCGAAAAAGGGTTATAGTACATTTTTTGATCCCCACAATTATAAATTTTTGTGATAGTATCCTATGCATTTATTAAGGGAGTGTGCTAAATCAAGAAAACTCATATTAAACACAAAAATGAATGTTCGATCACCGTTTGATTCACGGATGAATAATTTATCACCGACCTTGTAATCGTTTTCTGGATGTTGAATTTCACTAGCCTTTGTTAACAAGACATCGAATGACACTTTTATATGATGGATTATCAAAGGTCGACGATCCTAAATGGCTTTTGAACATTTACATAGCACAACAACAGAGTATACGGAATTCTGTTGTTTGTCCCCCCTATCCCAGCTCTTTTAGATTTATCCCTTTGGATGCGCCTTGATGGCCAGCTTTTCAGCAGCGTAGTATTTAGCGCCTCCTGAATCGTTATAGCATATTTCAACGCCGATAGACTTGCGGTTCCCAGTGCCGTTTGTACCGTCACCTGTATGTGGGCTCGCTTTTAGTAAACCAGTTTATATTCTTTTGATAATCTTACACCTCTTTAACTTGAAGGAGGATTTTTGCATATGTATTTTCATACCCGTCAACTACCATCTCATCCAGCATATATTCCTCATATGCATTTTCCCCTATTTGCATTCCATTCTTTTCAATGAACTCAATGATTCTCCGGTACGCCTCTTCAGTATTTCCGCCTATTTCATATCCAACTGCATACAGGCCTTTTGGTCGTACATGATAATTTATGTTCTCTCCCCCATTTTTTACTTTTATATAAAAGTAACTGTAATTGTAGAAGTCTTTTTCTAAGATTTGTTCCCGTGCAAAGATTCCGCCTATCGGATATCCTTCATCTAATTCATTTTGCTGAACTTCATGAATGAGTTCTGAAATGGCTGCCACATATTTTCGTTCCGGTAAGTTTAATGTTTTTCGGCTTAACATGAATGTTTCTTCATTTAAATATTCAAAAGAAATTGAGGAAAAATCAGTCTCAAGTGCTTGTTCAGTAAGCGCCACTTTTGTTTGTAAGATCGTTTGCAACTGCTTAAGCTCATTTATTTTTTTATCAATCTCAATAGACTTTTCTTTTAGAACATGCAGGATCTTATCTGGTGTTTTTCCTTTTATTAGACACTTTATTTCTTTTAATGGAACCCCAAGCTCTTTAAATAGACTGATGACTTGAAAAATCTCAAATTGATGATAGGAATAATATCTATATCCATTTTCTTTTTTTATTTCCGGCGAGAAAAGACCAATCTCATCATAATGAAATAAGGTTTGTTTTTTTACACGGCAGAGCTTCGAAAACTCCCCTGTTGTGAAATACTTCTTAACATCTTCGCTCATAAAAACCTCCTTGACTATACGGTAACCATATACCTTATGATTTGATTGTACTTGAAAAAAGCTTCAAGCGAAAAGGATAGGTAAAAAGGGTTCAATTGAGTAAAAGGGGAATTCAGATGAAAAAATCAATAAATGAGCAAAAAACGATATTCATTATACTATTAAGCAACATCTTCGTAGCATTTCTTGGTATCGGTTTAATCATTCCAGTTATGCCTTCTTTTATGAAAATCATGCATTTATCTGGCAGCACAATGGGTTATCTTGTTGCGGCTTTTGCCATTTCTCAGTTAATTACTTCACCTTTTGCAGGTAGGTGGGTTGACCGTTTCGGGAGAAAAAAAATGATTATTCTCGGGTTGCTTATATTCAGTTTATCTGAGTTGATTTTCGGATTAGGGACCCATGTTTCAATATTTTATTTTTCGAGGATATTGGGTGGTGTAAGTGCGGCTTTTATCATGCCCGCGGTAACAGCATATGTAGCTGATATTACAACCCTAAAGGAAAGGTCAAAGGCTATGGGGTATGTTTCTGCTGCAATTAGCACCGGCTTTATTATTGGGCCTGGTGCGGGAGGATTTATTGCCGGCTTTGGCATCCGCATGCCGTTTTTCTTCGCCTCCGCCATCGCGTTAATAGCAGCTGTCACTTCCGTTTTTATACTAAAAGAGTCATTGTCGATAGAAGAACGCCATCAACTCTCATCTCATACAAAGGAATCAAATTTCATTAAAGACTTGAAAAGATCCATTCATCCTGTCTATTTCATTGCATTTATTATCGTCTTTGTAATGGCTTTTGGTTTATCAGCTTATGAAACGGTATTCAGCTTGTTTTCTGATCATAAATTTGGCTTCACACCAAAAGATATTGCAACCATTATTACGATTAGTTCCATTGTTGCGGTAGTTATTCAAGTTTTACTATTCGGGAAATTGGTCAACAAACTTGGAGAGAAAAGAATGATTCAGCTGTGCTTAATAACCGGTGCGATCTTGGCTTTCGTGTCTACTGTTATGTCAGGATTTTTAACTGTTTTGCTTGTAACTTGTTTTATTTTTCTGGCGTTCGATTTGCTACGTCCGGCCTTAACCGCTCATTTATCCAATATGGCCGGTAACCAGCAGGGTTTCGTAGCAGGCATGAACTCCACATACACCAGCCTGGGAAATATATTTGGACCTGCTTTAGGCGGTATACTATTTGATCTTAACATTCATTATCCTTTCCTTTTTGCAGGTTTCGTTATGATTGTCGGCCTTGGCCTTACAATGGTTTGGAAAGAAAAAAAGAATGATGCTACAGCTTTGAATTAATTCAGCCTCTATAAAGTCAAGTCATTTGGATGCAGGGAATGCCTCTGGTTAGGCACAATAAGAAAAGGTACTTAATATGATAGGCTACATGTTGCTTGACGTGAATATAGTTTAAGCTGAGTTTTGGCAATATCAGGATACCGGGATAAGAAAAAAGGAGAATGTAGTATGAGTATAAAAATAAAAGCAGTAACTGATGATAATCGTGCTGCAATTCTTGATCTACATGTCAGCCAGAATCAATTATCATATATTGAATCTACAAAAGTATGTTTAGAAGATGCAAAAGAATGTCACTATTATAAACCTGTCGGGCTTTACTATGAAGGAGATCTAGTCGGTTTTGCAATGTATGGATTGTTTCCCGAGTATGATGAAGATAATAAAAACGGACGAGTCTGGCTTGACCGATTTTTTATTGACGAACGCTATCAGGGAAAAGGATTAGGGAAGAAAATGCTTAAAGCCCTCATTCAGCACCTTGCTGAGCTATATAAATGTAAGAGAATTTATTTAAGTATATTTGAAAATAATATTCATGCTATACGCCTTTATCAAAGGTTTGGTTTTCGATTTAATGGTGAACTCGACTTTAATGGTGAGAAGGTAATGGTAAAAGAGCTATAGATATCCAAGCCTCCTTGTTTGCTGAGTAACGTTTTAACTTCGATAATGATTACCTACTTAAACTGGAAGATCATTGTTTAAAAAAGCCTGGATGAAAATTTCATCTCAGGCTTTAAGCATCTTATTAGTCAAAATCTCATGTGTTTTATCCAAATGTTATTCTTTTTTCCGGACAATTTCTAAATAATTAATATGCCGGCCAACTGTTTTGTGCACTTTAAAAATATACCCATCGGCTTCTATAACGGACCCAACTGCAGCGTCTATTTGTTGAGTCATAAACCAGCCGCCTATTGTATCCACTTCGTCACTTGCTAACGTCGTTCCCAATAAATCATTTACATCCTCAATGAGCACTTTCGAATTTAAGATATAGTGATTATCATTTACTTTTCTAATATCAGGCACTTCATCTTTATCAAATTCATCTCTGATTTCCCCAACAATTTCTTCAAGAATATCTTCAGCAGTGACTAAACCTGAAGTGCCGCCATATTCATCCACAAGAATAGCGATATGTGTTCGCTCTTTTTGCATTTTTACCAATAAATCATGAATTGGAACGGATTCAATAACACGGATAACAGGATTGATATGATTTTCTAACTTGAAATTCTCTTTTATCTTCTGGTCTGTGTCAATATAAGCTGACAAGAATTCTTTAGCATTGATAAAACCAATGATTGAATCTTTATCTCCATTTAGGACTGGGTACCTTGTATAGCTCTCTGTCTTAATGGTCTTAACAATAGTTTCATAAGAATCCTCACTAGAAATCGCTACGATCTCTCTTCTCGGAATCATAATTTCTTTGGCGATTCTTTCATCAAATTCAAAAATATTATTTACATATTTCAACTCATTTTTATTGATTTCACCGCTCTTATAGCTTTCAGATAGTAAGATGCGCAGTTCTTCTTCAGAATGAGCAAGTTCATGTTCTGATGCAGGTTTCAAACCGAAGAGTCCTACTATAAACCGGGCTGAACCATTTAAAAACCATATAAAAGGGAACAGGATGCGGTAAAACCAAATAATTGGCTTTGCAGTCAAAAGAGTGATGGTTTCCGCTTTTTGGATAGCGAGTGTTTTAGGAGCAAGCTCTCCAACTACAACATGCAAAAAAGTCGCCATCACAAAAGCAATCACTAAGATCAATACATGTGAGACTGTTTCACTTACATGAAAATGAGCAAATAAGGGGTGCAGAATCACTTCAAAAGTCGATTCTCCAACCCAGCCAATTCCCAACGCTGTAACCGTGATCCCTAATTGACAAGCTGACAAATATTCGTCCAAATGAGTAATGACCTTTTTGGCTGATACGGCACCTTTTTTTCCCTCTAATATGAGTTGGTCAATTTTTGATGACCTGATCTTTACTATCGCAAATTCAGTCGCAACAAAAAATGCTGTTAAGACAATTAAAAGAGTAAAGATTATAAGGTTAATGGTTGTCAATGATTTGCCTTACCTAGTAAGGCGTACACCTCCGATGTAAATATTTTCTTTTATTTTTATAACATCCTTTTTTTCTGAATAAACAAAAAACAGTATATATAACATTATAAGTTCAAAAGAACCTAAAATCAACTCTGAATGATGTAAATAATCATCTTTTTCCGTATGGAGAGTGGTTCCCATAGTATTCAACTAGCGATTGGTGACGTTTTAAGACTTAAAATAGAAAGCAAAATAAAAACACACCTGAATTTTCTGGTGTGTTTCAATAATATCCAACCGTCTTGATTTATTTAATGTCTTTATTAAGGTTTTCTTTTAAAATTTGAATCAATTCCGCCTGTTGCTTTATATTTTTGCGGCCATTTCTATTAATTGCAGCAAGTTCACAGACAATTCCAGCTGAAATGAAAAACAATAAACCTTCAAACATTTTAAATCCCCCACCGTCTAACTGATAGTCAAATTTGTTTTTTCTTTTTGTAATACCTGCTTATAATCTTCCTTACGCTGATATATGTTATTTAAAATGAGTCCAATAATGACAAACAGTGTTCCTACTATATCAAATGCAGTTATGTTATATCCTTTGATCACCATGATTAACAATGTAGTAATGGGGACAAAGTTAATAAATAAAATCCCATTAATGGATGATAGGATTTTAATGCCATAGTTCCAACCAAGGAGGGCTATGATACCTGGTAAAGTAATCATAAATAAAAAATCATACTTAATTGCTGCAATCACTTTAATACTCGGTACCGACACGTAACCTTGCGCGGTAAGTATAGCTGTCATGATTCCTGTTATAGCTGTGCCGAATAAACATGTCAATGTTGAATAACGAAGTGTGGACCACTCTTGGAATAACTGTCCCCCCATTGTGTAGACAACCCATCCTAAAACACCAATTAATATAAAGAGTAGCGAGAATAGATGATCCCCTAATGAAAAAAAGAAACTTATATTACCTTTGGTTATGACCATCGAAGCCCCCAAAAAGGCAATCAATATACTGATCATTGTGTATTTTTTAGGTTTCACATGTTTATATCCCCATAGAATAACAATTGAAAGCATTGGCATGAGTGCCTCGGCAATGGATGCTGTCATAATTCCAGACTTCCCCATCAACCTTTGACCTAAAAAAATAAGAACATTGTATATAGTAAACGCCATCATCCCAAATAAAATGATCCATTTTGCTTTACCCTCTAAATGAAATGATTTTTTTCCTTCTCTCACCAATAATAAAATCACTAACATAATCGTTACCACACCGTAGCGAATAAATGAAAAATAAAACGGATCAATAAATTCTAATGCATGATCTGCAACTGGAAACATCGCGCCCCAAGACATACTTGCTACTAAACATGTAAGGGCACCAATGAATAATTGACCTTTTTTCATTGAATTCCCCTCCTTTTCTTTAAAATTACAATGAGAATTATAAAAAGAAGTAAGCATCAAGTAAAATGAACAAAAGTGATGAAAAACATCATTAATAATGATACTTTAATGAAGGGGGGATCTTCATGGAACTGCGAGACTTACAAATTTTCAAATGCGTAGCCCATCACAAGAGTATTACCGGTGCTGCAAAAGAGTTAAATTATGTACAATCTAATGTAACTGCGCGGATTAAGCAATTAGAGAATGAGCTCAAAACACCTCTTTTCAATCGCCATAAAAAAGGGGTTTCACTAAGCCCAGAGGGCCGAAAAATGATTGAATACGTTAAAAAAATTTTGAAAGATGTTGAAGAACTGGAGCAAGTCTTTCTAGATACTGAAATACCGTCTGGAATATTAAAAATCGGTACAGTGGAAACAGTGAGGATACTGCCGACCATCATAGCTTCCTATTATAAAAAGTATCCTAATGTGGATTTATCATTGCAGGCTGGTCTAACAGAGGAACTTATTAAAAAGGTCATGAATCACGAATTAGACGGAGCTTTTATTTCAGGCCCTTTGAAACATTCTATTCTGGAACAGTATGATGTTTATACTGAAAAACTTACTCTTGTAACCAGTAACAAAACGTTTAATATAGAGGATTTTTCAACGACTCCGATTCTTGTTTTTAACCAGGGGTGCGGGTATCGGTCTAGGCTTGAACAATGGCTCAAAGATGAAGGTGTGCTCCCAAACAGAATGATGGAATTTAACATCCTAGAGACAATCTTAAATAGTGTTGCACTTGGACTCGGTATAACAGTGGTACCGGAATCTGCTGTTATGCATCTAGCTGCACAAGGTAAGGTTTATTGCCACCCATTGCCTGAGAAAGACAGCTGTATCTCCACAATCTTTATACGCCATAAAGATGCGTACCTGACAAATTCAATGCGCAGCCTCCTTAAGACCATTGTTGAACATAAAAATACGAGTATGGCTTAAAGTGATTTTTCTCTTTCTATATTCTAACTTCTTAAATAAAAGAGAAGGCTCATCTCCACTTCGCTACCCTTATTCACAATAAAATAGAGCAGTAAACATGTGAGTTACTGCTCTGCTTCGTTTATTCACCGTTCATTTGTTTTACAATGTATTCAGCATCATTTCCTACGCCTTGAAGCAACGCTGAACCTCGCTTATACATTTCTGTTTCAACATATTTTCTTTAGATAAGTAACAATTCCTTCAAGATATATTATGCAAAATGCTAGTTGATCTCTCACTCAAATAAAAAATTTAATGATGATGGCGGTCATTCTGTAGGATTTTGGCTATGATTGTGCCCCATATAAATCTGCTCCTCAATGAAGTCCATTAATGCGTATGTATTATTTCAAATCTGTTATTGAGCATTCTAACCTGATACAACATATATATGAATATATATTTTTTACATTGAAACATCAAAGTATTTTTTAAAAATTCCGATCATTCCTTTAATCTTCCCCATATACATCGTTAGCATTAAAAAAGAGGAGCAAACTCATGGTTTACTCCTCTAACTCGGTAGTGCTATGTAATAACTGTTTGTCCTAATGATTAAAAAACACCATTTCGTCTCAAATCATTGGTGTTTTGATCGTAACTACACATCCCTTGCTAAAGTCTTATTTTTTCACCTTAAAGGCTGATCCGCTCTGCAATTAATTCTGCAAACTCTAGTGTTGAAGATTGACCTCCAAGATCTCCTGTTTTGATTCCAGCCTTAACAGTTCCAAAGAGAGAATCTTCCATTAATTCCGCAACTTCTTTCAGCTTTTTATCGCGATATTGAGTATTGAGCCATTTAAACAACATAGCGGTAGAAAGCATAATTCCAATAGGGTTTGCGATGTTTTTCCCTGCAATATCAGGTGCCGAACCGTGAGCAGCCTGTGCCATTGCCTGCTTTGCGTTTGAATTAATTGACGGTGCAAGCCCTAAGCTGCCAACTAATTCCCCTGTTAAATCTGACAGAATATCCCCAAACATATTTTCCGTCACGATAACATCAAAATCTTGTGCACGACGAACTAAATGTGCCGCCATCGCATCAATATGATAATCATCTACTTCTACTTCCGGGTATTGCTCTGCAACTTCACGGCACGTATTCAAAAAGAGACCCGATCCAAGTCTTATTACATTCGCTTTGTGGACGATGGTAACTTTCTTACGGCGATCCATCGCACCTTGAAATGCTGCATGCGCGATACGTGCAATCGCTTTTTTAGTAAAAACCCCTGTTGATACAGCCACCTCTGGAGTAATTTTCCATTCCCCTACACCAATATACATATTTCTGTCAGCATAGAACCCTTCAGTATTTTCACGATAAATAACCAAATCAGCTTCTCCTGCTATGCTTTTAATTCCAGGTATAGTCTTTGCTGGCCTTATATTGGCATAAAGGTCAAAATGGTGACGAAGTTCTCCACTCGGATTACGTTTTTCTTTGTGTTCCTCTGGATATGCAGCAGAATCATGCGGGCCTAAAATCCAGCCATGACACTTCTCTAATTCTTCTTTCACAAAATCAGGCATCGGATCATTATATTTTTTTATTGCATCCCATCCCATAGGTAAATCAATTAATTCCAAGGACACATCTGCTTTTTGAGCTGCAGCCTCCAATACCAAGGTTGTTGCTTTCACAATTTCCGGGCCGATTCCATCTCCATGTAAAACTCCAATGTGATATGTTGTCATATAACCATCTCCCTGACGCCAATTTAACTTGCAAATCACAGCTCTTTAACATAAATCCTCTAACTAGAGGTAAACAAAACATTCCTCTCTCTAGAAAACTTAACAAACTGCAGTCTAAAGATTGGATTTAAGAACTTGTAGAAGTTAATGATTCATAGTTCAAAACAATTGAGGTTAGATGGTAGATATCTACAAGCACAAATCAAATGTATTATAGTTCTCCGTACAATCGCAAGATAAACGAGCTAATGAGCCCCTTTCCCTGTATGTAAAACCGATTTAACCGCTTCTTCAATCTCCCTATAACCCGTACATCTGCAAATATTGGACTCCAGCCAATTTTTGATCGTTTCATCACTTGCATTCGGCTCAGTATTCACTAAAGCATGGCAATTCATGAGAAAACCCGGTGTACAATAACCACATTGAAACGCAAATTTTTCAATAAAAGCCTTTTGAATCGGCGTATTGATAAGTCCTTCAATTGTGGTAATGTCCTTTCCTCCCCCTTCGACTGCAAGCATTAAACAGGATTTCATCGGTACCCCATCTATTAATACCGTACAGGCGCCACAATCACCATTTAAGCAGCCTGGCTTTGAACCGGTTAATCCAAGACGAAGACGAAGGGCATATAACAAAGTATCGGCTGGTCTGACGGTAATCTGTCTTTTCTTACCATTTATTTTTAATGTAATATGATTAGGCATTTGGGCCTCCTTCTAATTCATGTAAGGCATCCAAGATTGCATGTTGCAGGACAAATATTCGATATTCACTTGATCCTTCCGCATCATCAAGAACGGGTTTGGGTACATACTGTAAAGACCTGCGTACTCTTTCTTCTGCTGATCGGCTTTTATCGTTAAGCACAGCCTCCATTTCAGCAGAACGAAACGGAAAGGGACATACGCCGCTGAAGGCCATTCTGATCTCATCATCTTTTTTCAGCGCACAGACTGTCACCAATGGATACCCGACATTCCACTGCTGTCTTCTTTTGATACTGACAAATGGCAAGTCAACGTACGTTCGATCGATAAGGATTTGAAATAGAAAATCTCCTTTTTGCAATTGTATTTCCTTGTTAAATACTTTATTTATGGGGCGGTAATGAATCCCCGCTCTCCCTGCAATCCCTATCAAACTATCAGAAATCAGCAACGGCAGCACGGCCTCACGGTAATAGATGCCCCCGCAAATGTTTCCGCCCAGGCTGATTTTATTTCGAGTCGTCCGATCCGCAATTTCACTGACTGTTTTACTTAATAGCGGAAATGGATTTTCTTCCTCCAGTTTTGTTAATGACACGCCCGCTCCGATCACCAGATCATTTTCATAAAAGCGGATGGTTTGAAATTCCGGAAGTGCATTAATATCTATAACTGCATCCGTATATATGAGATTCAACCTTCCTAACGTTATAATTTCTGTGCCGCCAGAATAATACAAAGGTGTTCTCTTTTCGGCCGCAAGAGAGTGAAATAGATTGGTTGTTTCTTGAATTGTCTTCGGTTTAAAGTATTCAAAATCAAACGGTATCATCTTTCCACCCCTCTTGCGTCCTCCATAATCGTTCAGGAATAAGAGGAAGATGATTCAATTGGACACCTAAAGCAGCAGAAAGGCAATTTCCTAATGCTGCTGGCATCCCCAACAGTCCATGTTCCCCGCCGCCACGTGCCCCATAAGGCGCTATAATATGCGGAGTTTCGATAAATTCAATGATATATTCAGGCTGCTCTCCATAGTGAAGGGGTCTGTATGTTCTAAGTTGAGGATTTAATACTCTTCCATATGGATCAAATACAAAGGTTTCTCTTCCTCCAAATGCAATTCCCATACTCATCGCCCCCATTACTTGGCCCCTTGCAGCTTTTTCATTCAATACAGTTCCTATATCCACAACAGAATAGGCTTTTGTAATTCGATACGTATAATCCCGTTTATCTAACTCAACTTCAATTCCCTGAGCACCTACAGCCCACTCGGGACCCGGCTTTCCTTTTCCTGTTTCTCGGTCTAAATTCGTCATCCGGGTTAATGTGTAGTTGCCGCTCGCAATAATTTGGCCGCCAATGGTATTTCCATTAGGAAATGTATATCCGTAAGCAATGTCTTTTATTTCAACATTTACATTAGGATTATCTAAAAAATAAACCTTTCCATCAGCCACTTCTAATTCCTCGACAGGAACTCTTAAAACACATGATGCCACTTCCTTAAGCTTTCGAATGGCTTCTTCCGCCGCATTTAATACGGCTCTTCCTCCCATTAAAGTTCCTCTGCTTCCTACAGTTTTCCAATGCTCAGGTGTTGTTTGTGTATCTACAAGCATTTTTACGTGAATTTTACTTATATCCATTTTCATTCGTTCCGCTAAGATTTGGGCTAATACTGTTTTTGTCCCTGTTCCTATTTCCACTATCCCCGACATCAAATTAATGCTTCCATCAGAATTAAAGGTTAAAATAACCCCAGATGTTGCATTTGTATCAAATGTCGAGGTTTTCCAAATGCAGCTCATTCCCTTTGCCCGTATCTTCCGATCATCGATTTCAATTCTCTGCCCCTCATCCCAATTCATTAATTCCTTCAATCTTTCAATACATTTTGGTACATTTCCGACCGTGCTTGAATTGAGAAGAACTTGAGTAGGTGTAGTATCACCAGGACGAATGGCATTTTTATAGCGGAGTTCCAATGGATCCATGTTTAGCTTTTCCGCCAATACATCCATCGTTCGCTCAAAGGCAAATAAAACTTCAGCATGACTATAGCCTCTAAATGCACTGGGATATGGATGATTCGTATACATACAATATGAATCACACCATATATGGTCGATTGCGTATGGACCCGTACAATCAACCGCTCCAGCTCGGCTGACGTCAACTCCTTTATCGGAGTATGCTCCGCCATCAAATAAAAATTGAATGTCTGCCGCCTTTAAGATTCCATCTTTTGTTGCTCCTAATTTTACAATAGCATCCAATCCTATATGAACAGGAGATGTGATCATATCCTCTTCTCTCGAATTAAATAATTTTACGGGCTGGCCTCCAACTGCTTTTGATGCCAAATATGCAATAACCTCTAACTGAACTGCTGCTTTTCCCCCGTACGCCCCTCCTACTAAAGGTGTTTTGACGATTACCTTTCCAGGTTCAATTCCAAAATACCACTCCATTAATTTTTTAATGGCAAAAGGAGCTTGAGAGGATGTGGTAATGATAATCTCCCCATCCGCTCGTATTTCAGCAATCGAGCATCTTGTTTCCATAGCAGCGTGATCAGAAGGATTAAAGGAAATTTGAAACTCTGCTACCACATCACTTTCCCTAAACCCTTCTTCAATGTTTCCTTTTCTAATTTTATTTAGATTTGCGATATTTGTCTTCGGAACTGGGTATACACCTTCCTTCTTCTCATAGCGGTCCAAATGTTCATGGACGAGGGGAGCATTCTTCTGGAAGGCTCCACGGGGGGAATTGACGACGGGAAGAGGTTCATAGGACACTTTGATGGCACACACTGCCTTTTTAGCTATGATTGGATTTTCCGCAACAACAACAGCAACTGGCTCACCATGGTATCTGACTTTTTTATAAGCAATCGGCGACCTGTCTTTAATTTCTTCACCTACAAGCGGAAAAGGTTCATCGCCCAATATCGCTCTCACTCCAGGAATCTTCCAAGCTTCTGAAAAGTCAATACAAGCAATATTGGCATGAGCATATGGACTAATCAACATTTTTGCGTGTAATGTACCAGTTTCTTCAAAATCATTTGTATATTTCGCCGTTCCTGTCACTTTTTCAAGGGCCTCTTTTCGAATAACACTTTTCCCGATATACTCCAACTCATTCACTCCCCGAATTTATTCAGTAGTAAAGTGTAGTCTTCAACTGTATCTACGTCATAAAAAAGCAAAGGGTCTTGAAAGTTGATCATTTTTCCCGTATTTATCATACTTTCACGGATGACATACCGAGCGCCTTGATCTCCCTTTAACTGATGTAATACTGGAAAACATTGATTTGACAATAAGATAGGGGGCATAGGAAGATGTTGATTTTCAGCAGCTATAAATGAATAGTGGTGCTCCCTTTGGTAGGAATCAATTAACGTATTGATAATATCTGTGGTGACAAATGGCTGATCTGCAAGGATAATGATAACGGCATCAGCCTCATTCTCTAATGCTCTTTTTAAACCACATTGTATGGAGCGGCTTTGTCCCTTATCCGCTTGCTCACATTCCACCTGACTCCACTTATTTGACATTGGATTTAAAAAGAAAAATGCCGAAAGCCAATGGAGTGAATCTCCCTTTCTAGTGATAACGAAAATATGATCTAGTTTAGATAATAAGGCATTTTTAAGAGCCAGACTTCCTAGGGAGACTCCATTAAGAAGTAAACTTCGCTTATCCGTCCCCATACGTCTGCTTGTACCAGCTGCCAGATAAATAGCTACTGTTTTCATGAGGTAGACCTTTGTTTTCGCATTTTTTTAATCATCTCGCCAACAATACTTATCGCAATTTCCTCAGGGCCTTGTGCCCCAATGGGAAGCCCAATGGGGGAATGAATATCTTCTGGAATCTCTGCCCCGCCTAATAGCCGTTCCGTACGCCTCCTAGGGCCTAATACACCTTTATAAAACACATCCATATTTTTAAATTTATGTAAAATGATCTGATCTTTTTGAAAGCTGTGTGTCATAATGACTATAAAATCCCTTTGTGTAATGCTCAGACCCTCCATTACTTCTTCCAGTACTCCTACAATCAAATCGTTGGCTTTAGGAAAATGGTCGCTATGACATAAAGCAGGACGCCAGTCAATCACTGTGACATGAAAGCCTATATCAGCTGCCAAAGAAACTAATGGCTTAGCATCTTCCCCTGCTCCAAAGATATATAAACAAGGTTTTGGAACCATCTGATGGATAAAAAATAAATCAGACGTATGTTCATCCCTTTTGATTCCCTTTTCCATATCATAAAGGGGTTTCTTATTTCTCAGTTTTTGAATATAGCCTAGTTCCTTAACATCCCCAGTTCCAAACACTCTGCCATCTTCAACGATATACATATCTTCCCTTGACTCTAAGTTTTTAGTGAATCGTTTCATTCGAGTAACAGACTTTTTTACATCTAAGCATTTCTTTACTATCCTAAGATTTTTTTCTAATTCCCCTTTTACAGGCTCGAGTAAAACCGTCAAAACACCATGACAGCCAACTCCCTGTCCCCAGGATAAATCGTCCTCCTCACTCATATCAAAATAAACAATCAAGGGCTCTCCTGTAGCCCAAACTCGCTCTGCCCTTTCAACAAGATCTTCTTCTAAACAACCGGCAGATAACATTCCAACTCTTGTTTTGTCCCCTAAAATCAACATGGAGGCCCCTTCTTTTTTATAAGCGGACCCCTCTACTTTAATTATGGTAGCCAATACCATAGCATTCTTAGAATCGGCGACTACATCCAAAATTCGGTGGATATCATCCATTTTACTCCCCCGCTTTTACCTCATTACATCTACATCTGTATATCCATATTCTTTTTCCGAAAAAATATTATAAGTTTTTCAGCAATTTAATGGTTTCTAAAAAAAAAGAGTCTTTATAGACCTTATGATTAGGCGGTGGGTACAACAGCATTTTTGAACGGAGAGATTCCAATAGCATTTTCTGTTCGTTCTGTTTCCAGTTGTTTATTTCACCCTGTTGTATTCCTTTAAAATCATCAAAAAATTCACTTAACATTTTTAAATCATTGCCCAACTCCATTTTGTCGCTTGAAGATAAAGCCCCTTCTTTTACCATTCTTTTAATGTTTTCACTATATTTGATATATACTCATATCCCGCATTCATCTTTTGCATCTGTATTTGATATCTTGAAAGAATGATTTTATGCTTTTTACTGAATGGGTTGAATTTTAAGCTCTGAGAAGCCGTTTGTAACATTTCTTTTGTCGTATGTAACTCCTGTAGGAGATTGTTCATTTTATACTCCACTAAGTCCCCCTTTCCTTGTCCCCACTCAGATTGAACCCATTTGGAAAGTTCTAAAAGTATGTCAGAAAGCTGATGAGCTAATTTCTGAAAAGATTCCGCTGCCTTTTTTGTATAGTTTGGCGGAAAAAAGAACATATGAACCAAAATGGCGATGATGACGCCGATCATCGTATCGATTATTCGATCCATTGCATAATCTTTAGAGTTTCGTTCAAACGTGAATACTAATAAAATGGTGAGGGCTACCTGATGTAAAACCGTTTCATCTAATCTTAACCACTTTGCAATGTAGGTCCCACCTAACATTAATAGGCCTAATATCCAACCATTCATATGTAGGTGACTAACAAGGTAGGCTGTTAAAATGACCCCAATGGCAGTTCCCACAATACGATGAAGAGAAAATCGAATTGACTTATCTATGGTCGTTTGCAAACATAATATAACGGATAGAGGTGCTAAATATGGGTGTTCAGAGCCCACTAGTTTTGCCACTTCCCAAGAAACAGCAGATGCAATCGCCATTTTCCAAACCAAGGATGTTTTGTTTTCAATTTTTTTCTCCATCATATTGCTCCTCCTTTCAGCGAACCTTTTTCCATTAATTTTCTGTTACTCAAAGGATTTTATACCGTCATATTAAAGCTCTTTCCAGTGTTTTCTAGACGATCAGCAGCAGACAGGTTGATTAACTTGACGAAGTTAACTTAACCATGATTGAGCAAACGATACATCATTGACCACTCTTTACAGCAACCGAAAAAGGCCATGGACAAATAAAAGCATATTTGGCTCAAGCCTGCTATCCTAGATACGAACAACCCCTTAAAATAGACCGCGACTATCATTATCGTTAGATTCGCAGACCCAGGTTCTTCAAGAAACAAGAGGTGGTAGATTTGGCGAAATGGGCATTATCATCAATTCTTTTTTATGAAAAGTTTTATTACAGACGATTTTTATAGATTTATTCGAAATTAATTTTAGGCATTTATCTTCTACGCTCCACAAGATCCTCAATAAGAGAAATTTTGTTTTATATTCCAAAGCCTAAAAACCACATTTGCTTATTAACGTTTACAATAAATGATTCTTGTATGGGGGTACAAATAGGTAGTGTTTTCGTTGCCAGACAGTTAGAGACGTGTCATTGACGCCACACTACATATTTCCATGTAAGAAAACCATACCATTCGGCTACTAATTTTGTTTTTAGAGGATTAAATAAGAAGTGGATTTCCCCTGTATAGACTCATGCCGTGTTACATTTTTTCCATTTCCACATATGTTTATAGTAAGTAGTAAATTTATTCAGGAGGAGATATTCAGTGGAAGAAATGGGCATGGAGCCATCTCAACTTTGCAGGGAATTTGCAAGGATTCTCAATTCAACACCTAGTGTCGTAAATGGTGTATGTACGGCTACAAGATTTCGAAACAACATTCATCCAGTA